>NZ_JAGGJP010000003.1 GCF_017872975.1 Rubellimicrobium aerolatum | reverse complement strand
CCTGCGATCCCGTCCCGTCCATGTGACCTCCTTCTGACGAAAGGGGGCCAGTTCCTCATGTCGTCAGGGGGTCAGTTTTCCATGTCGCCTGACACACGAGCTCTACTTCAACGTCCATGAGTCCGAGCGCGACCACCGGACGCCCTTCAGCGGGATCACGACGCGCGACACCTACACGAAGGCGGCCCACTTCATCGCCCTTCGGGAGCAGCTCCCGGCAGGTGCGTTCACGCTCGTGACCGAGCAGGACGGCATTCTGCCGAGCCTCCTGCCCCATGTGTTCCGGGACGAGATCCAGGCGGACCGCTTCCGCTGGATCGCCATGACCTTCGACAAGGAGGTCCCGAAGCCGGAGATGGAAAGCAGGGTCCCGGCCTACAAGGCCGACCTGAAGCGGTTCATCCAGGCGTTGCGGAATGCCGATCCGGTGGCCGAGGCGGCCATGACCAACGGGGAGCGCCTCCGGGCCTTCAACGCCGCAAAGATGGAGACGGCAGTCCTGCGCGACCGGTTCGGGACCGCCTGTCCCGTGCAGAGCTCCAACTTCCAGCAGCCGTTCATGCCGATGATCTGGCTGCGCTCGCCCCTCCAGACCGCGGGCGAGACGAACAAGATCGTGGGCTTTCCTCTCATGCGCTCCGCCCGGCGGCAGGAGCTCAAGGCCCTGGCCTTCGACCAGGACATCACCAACCCGGACACCCGGGCGGCGGTGGCCCATCATGTCTGGTCGGCCACGTTCCAGCCGGTCTCGACCTTCTTCAACTCCGTCCGGGAGCGCGTGAGCCTGACAGGACGCTCGGGTGGTAAATTTGCGCGGTCCGGCCCGAGCTCCATCAAGGGCGCCGCCTTCAACCCCCGAGTGCTGATCGCGATGCTCAACATCTTCCGGGTCTACGACAACTGGTTCGAGCCGCGCCAATACATGGCGCCCTGGCTTGAGAACGGCAGGGCCGCGGAGATGCCAGAGGGCGAGATCCTGAAGCGGGTGCCGAGGACGGACAAGGTCGTGGCGTTCAGGAAGAAGCCCGTCGCGCGCCCGCTCTATCGGACGCCGGCCATGCGCCTGGGCATCCAGGAGGTCAAGCACGGCAGGACCGGGCGGTTGATCGTGCCCTCCCTCCACCGCGTTCTCTATCGGCCCTGGCTCTACTGGGGCACCCCGGTCTGGAACACGTTCGAGAACCGGAAGCTCGATCGGCGGTCGCTCCGCTACGCGGATCGCCAACTCGCCACCCTTCAGCGGAAGCTTGCGTAGGTCGGCTCGGGGCGATCGGCATGGGTCGTGCTGGAAGCCCTCTGTTCCGTGTCGCGGGCGCGCCGACCTCGATGGCTCACCGTCCCGTCTGCCTACCGAACGACGCAGCGAGGACGATCCGAGATCATCGAGAACCTGCTGCCCTTCTTCCGCGAGTTCGAGAAAGCATCCGCAGTCAGCTTGAAGCGCGACCGGCCGACCCGAGCGGCAGGGCGTCATCTCCGATGTCGGCCTGGACAGGCTCAAGCGGATTGAGTCTCCATCTCGATGACCAGTTGTTCGTAGCCGCCGCCGTTGAGGAACGCCTTCTCTTCGGGAGTGCTCTGCCGTCCCAACGCGTCGTTGCGCATGGGGAAGCGGCCGAACCGCCGGATCACCCCACGGTGCGCCCGCACGTGCGGGAGGTACATGCGCCCGAGATCCGGCATCCGCTCCTCGACGAGGCGAAGCGCCCGGTCCTGATCGGCAAGGCTCTCGGAGTGCCCAAGGGGCAGGTAGAAGAACATCCGCTCGCGTTCGGAGACCGCCAGGTCCCAGCCGCTCTCCAGTGCTTTCTCGGCCACGGCACGGGCCTGCGGGTCCGAGGCAAAGGCGCGCGAGCTGCCCCGGAGCATGCTGCGCGGGAACTGGTCGAGGAGGATCGCCAGAGCCAGCGCTCCGGAGGGCTCAGTGGCCCAGGAGGGGAGCCCGCCGTCCCTGGCGGCGTTCCAGACCGACGCGAAGCGGGCGCGGATGGCGCGATCCAGACTATCGTTCCAACCGAACCAGCCGACCTCGTCGAACCAGAAGGTAAGCAGGTCATGGGGCGCGATGGTCATGGATGCCTCCCAACTCACGGGGAGGTCGTCCGGGCCGCCTCTTGCGCGAGCCGCAGGCCCTCCTCCAGCTTCAGCCGCATCTCCGGCGCGCTGTCCTGCGCGTCGAGCCCCCATTCGATGGTGAAGCCGGGCATCGCGGCGGCGCGGGCGTAGCTCGCCCCCGCCTCCTCCCTGCGCCCTGCGCCCCGCCAGCGCCAGCGAGGCGGCCGCGAGGGCGTGGCTGTCCACTAAGTCTGGCAACCCCAGGAACGCGTCGGCAGCCTCGTCATGGCGGCCCAAGGCGAACAGCGTCGCGCCGAGGCCGAACTCGTACCAGGCGGGTCGCTCGGGGTTGAGCCGCATCGCGTGCTCGATCCAGCCCAGCATCTCGGGGGCGAGGTCCGGCTGGTGCAGGGCGCGATTGGCCGCGTAGGCCAGCATGTCGGCGTTGTTGGGCGCAACCGCGACGGCGCGGCGGATCATCCGCTGCGCGGTGGCGTCGTCGCCGCGCCGCTCGAACACGTAGGCGGCCGAGATCAGCGGCTTGGGCAGGTCCGGCGAGACGCGCAAGGCTTCGAGCGCAGCCGCGTCGCTCAGCTTCCAATAGCGCTGCGTTTCCTCGGGCGGCGTGTCGGGCCAGAAACGATAGATGTGGGCATAGGCCAACCAGGCCCAGGCATCGCCGAAGTTCGGGTCGCGCGCGACGGCCTTCTCGAAAAGCGCGACGCTCGCCTCCACCGCCTGCGGATCGGCGGCGTTGAACGCCTCCACGCCCAATTGCGCCAGCTCGTAGGCGCTGAGGTCGTCCGTGTCCCGGCCCCGCGCCCGGGCCCGTGCCGAGTTGGCGAGCGCGCCGCTCCAGGTCGAGGCCAGCTCTCCCGTCAGCTCCTCGGCGGCGGTGCGCTGGAAGCCCAGGAGATCGCCCTCGGCCCCCTCCCACCGCCGCGACCACACCTGCCGGCCCGTGTCGGCCTGGACCAGCGAAGCCACGAGGCTCACACGCCCGCCCTCGGCCTGGACAGTCGCCGAGACGACATGGTCCACGCCCAGCGCCCCAGCGATCTCCTCCGGCGCGGAGTCGGCGTAGGCCTCGGTCGTCGCGCCCGCCAGCACATAAAGCCAGCCGTTCTGCGCGAGATCGGCGGTGATGTCCTCGCTGAGCCCGCGCGCCAGAACGTCCCAGCGCTCCCCGCCCGACAGGTTCCGCACCGGCAGCACCGCCACCACGGGCCCATCGAAGACCGCGGCCGCCGTCGCCTCCGGCCCCTCGCGCAGGGCCAGCGCCGCCGCCGTCCCCAAGACGGCGACCCCCAGGAGAGCCGCCGCGAGCCAGGACCGCGCCGGCGTGGGGGCAACCGCGACGGGAGTTCCGGCGCCCTCCGCCTCCAGCCGATAGCCGTCCCGTGCCACCGTCACGAGGGCAGGGCGCGCCGATCCCAGCGCCCGCCGGATCTCCCCCACGCATTGGAAGAGGCTGTCGTCGGTCACGGCGACGCCGCGCCAGACCTCCTCGAAGAGCGCATCCTTGGAGACGTTGCGCTCCCGCCGCTCGGCCAGGACGCGGAGCACCTGGGCCGACTGGCGGCGCAAGGTGGTCACCGTGCCGTCGGGCGCGCGGACGCGGTTGGTCGAAAGGTCGGCCTCGGCGCCGCCCACGTGCAGGATTTCAGGCGATTTCGGCTCGGCTTCAGGACTCCCTCGGGACAGGGACGCCCCGGCGGGCGCAGCCTTGCCTCGCCGCCACGACGCGGCGAACCGATCGGACCAGGGCAGCTGCAACCCCATCGCTCGTCTCCCTCACGACTCCGCCGCGCGGAGCTTACCACGCGGCAGGCTCGCGCCAAAGGGCAACGGCGGCGGGCGCCGCCCCGGACCGGGACGCCAACCCTCGGGAGACCCCCATGCTCAAGACCACCCTCACCGCCGCCCTCCTCCTCGCCGCTACCGGCGCGCTCGCCCAGGAGGCCGCGCCCCAGGAGGTGGAGGCGCCCTTCACCTGGAGCACCGTGGACGCCGCCCCGACCCTGCCCATGGGCGACGGCCAGGAGGCCTACATGGCCGACATCTACGTGGTGCTGTCCGCCGCCGAAGGCCCGCTCGCCGGCCTCGCCGGGCGCTGCATGGTCATCGGGGTGGCCGTCCTCGCGACCTCGGCCGAGCGCAACAGCGGCACCTGCGTCTATGTGGACGCGAAGGGCGACCAGCTCTGGAAGCGCATCGAGGGCGAGGGCAACGGCGCTCCTTTCCGGGGCCACGGCACCTTCATCGGCGGCACCGGGCGCTTCGAAGGCGCCTCGGGCGAGGTGGACTACGACACGTCCTTCTCGGGCTCGCTCCGCACGGGGGTGTACCAGGGCATGGGCATCAACCGTGGCACCCTGACCCTGGCCGGGAGCTGATCCCCTGGACCGAGGAAGCGTCCCTCTCCTCCGGTCGGGCGTCCCCTCATGTCCACCGCCCTGCATCCCGCCTGTGGAGTATCTTCATGTCCGAGTTTCACATCCCCTCCACCGCCCCGCTCCGCCCGCGTCGCGCCGGCCTGCTCGCCAGGCTCGCCGGCTGCCTCGCGCTCCGCGCCGAGGACCGGGCGCTCCAGCGGCAACTGGCGAGGCTGGCCGGGTACGACGACCACCTGCTCGACGACATCGGCCTGAGCCGGGAGGCGGCGCCGGGCCAGGCCGCACGTGCCGCCTGGGGGGCGGTCGACTGGCTGACCATGACCCGCGCGCGCTGAGACACGCGTCCTCCAATGAACCCATCCCTGCTCAGGAGCACCCATGCGCGCTGTCCTTCTCCTCATCCTCTGGCCCGCTCTGGTGTCGGCCCAAGACGTCACCCAGTCTGCCTGGGGCGTCCCCGTCGCGGGCTCCACGCCCTCGGCGGTGTCCCTGGAGCCTTGCGACCTCCCCTGCCTCGCCGTGGTGGAGTTCGACAACACGCTCGTCACCACGGGCCAGGGTTCCCGCGTCGGCGGTCCCGCCGTCGTGCGCACGACCCTGACCTCGACCGGCCTGACGGTGGACGTCACGGTCGAGACCGGGATCGGTCTCGCCCCCGACCTCATGCAGGTCCGGCCGCCGCCGGGTTACGCCGCCCAGCCGTCCGAGATGCCGGTCGACGACGGTGCCAGCGGCCGCGTGTGGGTGGGGCTGGCGCCCACGAGCTAAAGGGGGCGCCAAGTCCCGTGGCTGCATGGGACCTGCAACAGGACGGCCGTCGGCTCAGACTGTCCCGTCCATCGAGAGGTCACCGGGCGCGATCTCACGCGTGGCCGGCATCCACCGCAACGCGGAGCCCTGCGTCTTGCATCTTCGCCCCCACTGGGAGTTGCGCATCATGATCGAGTTGGCTTTCCTGGCCTGCCTGAGCGCGGAGCCGGAGATCTGCGAAGACAAGGCCATGCAGTTCGCCGACCTGTCGGTGATGACCTGCATGATGGGAGCCCAGCCGCAGCTCGCCCAGTGGCAGAGCGAGCATCCGGGCTGGGTGGTCCAACGCTGGAGCTGCCGGAGCATGCCGGCGGGCCGCAGCACCTGAGCCCTCCATGCGCCGCGCGGGCCGGCCGGAGCGTCCGCACGCCGCGTCGCCGTCCGCGCCCGACGTCGGAGCGGTCTCGTCGGCCCTTCGGGATCGAACCCCCATCCCGGACGCTGGCTCCGATCATCCCCCTGAGAGACGCCCATGGTCCTCCTTCTCGACGCCCTCCTTGACCCCCTCACGGCCGAGGCCCTGGCCCCGACCGACTGGACGACCCCCGCCTCCGCCCCGGCAACCCCGGACCGCCGCCTGGCCTTGGTCCTCGCGCTCGACGTGTCGGGCTCGGTGGACCTGGCCGAGGACCGCCTCCAGCGCGAGGGGCTCGCCCAGGCCCTGCTCGCGCCCTCGGTCCGGCGGGCCTTCCTCTCCGGCGCGCCCGTGGCCCTCTATGTCTTCGAGTGGTCGGACCCCGGCTGGCAGCAGGCCGTCCTGCCAGGCTGGCAGATGATCGACGATGAGGGCGACCTCCTCCGCGTCGCGGCCGCGGTCGCCGCGCCGGCCCGACTCTCGGACCGGTACCCTTCCACTTCCACCGCGGTCGGCGTCGCCTTGGTCCACGCGGCAGCGGCCCTCGATGCCGCCCCGGACTGCCGGGCGCATCGTGGACGTCTCGGGCGACGACGAGAGCAACGCCGGGATCGCGCCATCCACGGCCTATGCCAGCCATGCCCTCGACGGGGTCACGGTGAATGCCCTCGTCATCGGCGGGGCCAAGGAGGAGACGGGCAGCATCCCCACCTTCGGGGGCCCCACCACCGAGGATCTCCGCGCCTGGTTCGAGGCCGAGGTCCTGCACGGCCCCGGCGCCTTCGCCATCCTCGCCCGGGATCACTGCGACTTCGCCCGCGCGATGGAACTGAAGCTCCTGCGCGAGGTCGCACCGCCCCTGCTGAGCGGCTGGCCCTCGGGCGAGGGGCCCGGATGAGCGGAGCCGCCCACGTCGACATCGCCAGACCTTCGGGACGCAACCTCCAACGCGGTCGAGCATCTCGCCCATCCGTCCAAAGGAGGCCCTCATGGACCCGCTCCTCGACGCCCTGCTCGCCTGGATCGGCCAGAACACCGCCTACGACGTGGCCGACATCCCCCGCTCCACCCTCGTGGAGCTCTCGCCCGAGGACCTGACGCTCGAATTCTGCTCCGCCGCCCCCCAGCTCCTCCCCGAGGACGGCGTGGACGACCGCCTCCTCGCCCTCTACTCCGCCGAGGACGGCGTGCATGGCACCCTCTACGTCCTCGCGCCCGAGCACGTCGCCGACGCGGAATACTGGGAGGATCCCACCGAGAACCCCCTCTTCCGCGAGATCGTCCTTCACGAGCTGATCCACCACGTCCAATGGCAGACCGGGACCGCCGACACCTGGCCCTGCCCAAGCCACGGCGAGGAGGAGGCCTATCTCCTGGGCGGCCGCTACCTGCGCCAGACGCACACGACCGACCCGATCCCCAACCGCAACTTCTGGGCCCGCGTCTACTCCCTTTGCTGAGGCCCCGTTCCCTGCCTCTTGGATTCCGGCCCATGTCGCAGCGACCCCTGAAGGAGCCACCCATGACCCCACCAGCTTCCCCTCGCGCGCGGAGGCCGCCCGGCTGCTGAGCCGGAGCGCGCGCCAGAAGGTGCGCCTCGCTGCAACTTACGCTCTCATGGGCGAGGTGGAACTGGCGCGGCGGCAGGTCGAGCGCGTCCAGGCCCTGACACCGGGCGTGAACTTCGTCGATCTGGCAAGGATTCATGCTTCTTGATTGGCGCGAAGCTGATCAGGCAGCCTGGAGCCGCCAAGACGGGATGCTGACACCACTGGTCCGGAACGTTCAGGCCTGCCAAGCAAAACCTCCGTCTCTGCTTCAGAAGCAAAGGCGTATGTCCCGCCGCACGGAGTGCGTCAGCCTGAACCCGCACGTTGATCCAGGGCTCCTGCCACCGTCGCGCATCGTGGTGGGTGGTCAGCTCGCGGGGAGGACCAGGGTGCCGCGCCGGATGCCGGTGAGCTGGTTCACCCCTTCTCGGGGCGAGGCGACCCAGGTCAGCGCGAAGGAGGTCTCGCCCGAGTCGCCCTCGAACCGGCCGGTGCCGCCGGTCCAGCTTCCCTGGCCGGCGAAGTCGCTGGTGCCGTCGTAGAGCCCGTCCCAACCCAACCAGAGCTGGTCGCCCCCGGCGTCCTGGAAGATGCAGGTCCCCGACGCCTGGACGGCCCCGATCCCTTCCCGGGCGACACCTGTGTAGAGGCAGTGGCCGCCGAGCCCGGCGAGCGGCCCCTCGGTTGCCGCATGGAGAGGGAGGAAGCTCTCGGCCAGGAAGGCCCACTGGCCGTTGCCCATGTCCATGCGCGACAGCTCGAACGTGGTGTTGCTATAGGATATCTCGAACTCCTGGGCGCCGGGGGCGGCTTCCTGCGCCGGGGCGGCGGAGGCGGCCAGGAGGGCGGCGAGGAGGATCGGGATTGTCTTGGGCATGGTGGTCTCCATCGAGGTGGGATCGACCCGGCCGGCGACCCCTGCCGCCCCGCTTCGTCGCCGGGCTCTGTCGTGGTAGACTGAAGGCCAGTGACACGAGTGAGGGCGACGGGGATGCTGCGCCTGCTGTGGTCCGATCGGTTCGCCGCTTGGGGGCGGCAACGGAGTCCTGGGTTCGCCACCGCCGATCCGTCCCGAAACAAGGCCGAAGTTATCCCGAAATCGGAGGACCGGCTGCGCTTGGGCGGGGCGGAGGCCGACTTCGCCACCAACCGCGTCCGCGCGCCGGACGGGACGGTGACGACCTTGCGGCGCCAGACGGCGGCCGTGCTGCGCGCCCTGGCCGCGCGGCGGGGGCGCAACGTCTCCAAGGCGGAGCTCTTCGCGGAAGTCTGGGGCGACATCGCCGTGACCGATGACAGCCTCACGCAATGCGTGACCGAGATCCGGCGCGCGCTGGGCTCGGCGCGCGGGGTGCTGGTGACGGTGGCGCGGGACGGCTACCGGCTGGAGGCCGAGGCCGCCCTTCCCGAGGCCGGGCGCGGGGCTGCGAAGGGGCGGCCGACGGAGAGCCTGGAGGTCTACGAGCTCCACCTGCGCGGGGTGGAGGCGAAGCACGAGTTCACCCAGGAGGGCTTCGCGGAAGCGGTGCCCCTGTTCCGCCGGGCGCTGGCGCTCGACCCCGACTTCGCGCAGGCCATGGTGGCGCTGTCCATCACCCTCATGTTCCAGGTGGACTTCGTCCCCGAAGCGGAGGCGAAGGCGATGATCGACGAGTCCTACGCACTGGCCAAGCGGGCTGTGGCGCTCGCCCCGGACGATCCGAACGGCCTCCTGCGCCTCGCTTGCCTGCGCGTCTGCGACGGGCGGCGCGACGAGGCCTGGTCCTATGCGGAGCGCGCGGTCGCGCTTGCGCCCACCAACCCCGACGTGCTGGCGGTGGCGGCCGGGTGCTACTTCTTCGCGGACCGCGGCCGGGCGCCGCTCGACTGGGCCGAGAGGGCGGTGGCGCTCAACCCCGGTCACCCGAGCTGGTACAACATCTGGCTGGCCCAGGCCGCGCTGTTCCAGGGCGAGACCGACCTCGCTCTCCGCGCGGGCGGGGAGGCACCGGAGGGTTCGGCCGACATCACCATTGCCGCGGCCGAGGCGCTGTCGGGCGACGCCGGGGAGGCGCGGCGCCTGTTCGACCGCCTGCGGGAGCTGACGAGGTTCAGCAACCTCAGCGACTGGTGGTGGATCGGCGACCTGCGCGCCGACCCCGCCTACGCGCCCTGGGTCAAGGCCGCGGAGATCGCGGGGCTCCCGGTGACAGAGGCCGAGGCAGACGCGCTGGCCGCGCGCCAAGGTCCCCCACGGCAGTGAAGCTGGAAGCCCGGGTCGAACACCCTCACCGGTCCAGCCGCGGCACCGATGCTCGGTGACAGGGCCCACAGATGAGATGCGGCTGGCCCGCGGCGGTGAGATCGTCTTTGCCCGTAGTCTCGCCGGCCCGAGCGGCGAGAACGCGCGGCACCCTCATCGACTACACGCCCTGCTCCTCCCTGCCGGCGGAGCAAGAGGGCACCGGCCTCGTCCAGGATCGCGCCGCCCAGGTTCACCTGCGCACTCTCCAGAAGGCAAGTTGCCACAGCGGCATCCGACGCTGGCTGCCTTTCAGCAGGGCTTCAGGATCACCACGACACATGAGTCGTTGCAGATGATTCCGGTGGCCCTCATGACAGCCGGCCATCCGTGCGTCGTTGACCCGGAGCGCTAGCTGGCGCTCTGGCCCCGCATGGAACCATCGGAATGAGAGCACCCGCCTGACCTCTCAGGCGGGTGCCTTCACGGTTTCGATATGCAGACGGATCATGCCTGATTTGCGTGACCTATCCCCCGAGGAAGGGAACCAGTAGCTCCCCATGCCGGGGCCTTTTTTCGCGGCGGCCCCGAGGAGCTACCGATCACTCGCTCCCGATCACTGGCCCCCGATCATTGGCCCCGGGCGGACATCTCGGCCTGGATGTTGAAGGCGCGGTCGCCGATGCCGACCCCGGTCCGCAGGTCATTGAGCACGACGGTCGTCGGCGTGCCGCCCCCGTCGGTCACCACCCATTGCCGCAACTCCACCGGGTTCGCGGTGAACACGAGCTGGATCGAGCCCCGGTCGGGATGCTGCGGGTCCTGCGCGGTGATCGTCGTCGTGGTGCCGTCCGAGGCGTGGCCCGTCACCATGCCCGCCCGGCCCAGGTCCACGTCGTCCGCGAGAATGATGGACAGCGGCGTCTCCGCCAGCGGGAACCGCTGCGGCCCCTCGTTCGAGGCGGCGTCGAAGACCGCGACCTGCCCGCCCCCGGCCAGGACCAGCGACCGGTCGGGCGGGGCATACTCGAACCGGATGCGGCCCGGCCGTTTGATGTAGAGCGTCCCCGTGGAGATGCTGCCGTCGGCGTTGACCTGCGTGAACCCCGCCTGCGCCGTCTGGACCGAGTTCAGGTAGGCCGAGATCTCCCCCAGAGAGAGCTGCTGCGCCGCCGCCGCGACGGGGGCGAGCGCGACCAGGGCGGCAAGGGCGAGGCGGCGGATCATGCAGGGGTCGTCCTTTTGGGGTTCGGGAATCGCCGGAACATATAGGGCAGTCCTGACGCGGTCCCGAGCGACAGGCGATAACATCGCATCGCGATACGGTGACGGACCCCGGATCGGCTAGGCCGGCGTGGGTGGCACGGTCGGAGTGCGTATTTGGGCCAAGTTGATGAGCAGGGGCCCCCCGACGACAGGGTAGGGGCGGTCCGGCCCCGGCCTCAGTGCGGCTCCGGGACCAGGATCTCGCGCTTGCCGACGTGGTTCGCGGGCGTCACCACGCCCTCCTCCTCCATCTGCTCCACGAGGCGCGCGGCCTTGTTGTAGCCGATGGCGAGCTTGCGCTGGATGTAGCTGGTGGAGCACTTGCGGTCGCGCGCCACGATCTGCACCGCCATGTCGTAGAGCGCGTCCTCCGTCTCGCTCCCCGTGGGGACCGCGCTTCCGGCCTCGCCCTCCTCGGGCGGCTCCTCGAGCACCGATCCCACGTAGTCGGGCGGGCCGAAGGCCTTGAGGTAGGTCACGATCTCCTCGACCTCCTCGTCCGAGCAGAACGGCCCGTGGATGCGGGTGATCCGCCCGCCGCCCGCCATGTAGAGCATGTCGCCCTGGCCCAGGAGCTGCTCGGCCCCCTGCTCCCCGAGGATGGTGCGCGAGTCGATCTTGGACGTGACCTGGAAGGAGATCCGGGTCGGGAAGTTCGCCTTGATCGTGCCGGTGATGACGTCCACCGACGGGCGCTGCGTCGCCATGATGAGGTGGATTCCGCTCGCCCGCGCCATCTGCGCGAGGCGCTGGATGCAGGCCTCGATCTCCTTGCCGGCGACCATCATCAGGTCCGCCATCTCGTCCACGATGACGACGATGAAGGGCAGGATCTCGGGCATGAACTCGTCGGTCTCGAAGATCGGGTCGCCCGTCTCGTCGTCGAAGCCGGTCTGCACGGTGCGCGAGAACATCTCGCCCCGCTCCAGCGCGTCGCGGACGCGGCCGTTGTAGCCCTCGATGTTGCGGACGCCCATCTTGGACATCTTGCGGTAGCGGTCCTCCATCTCGCCCACCACCCATTTCAGGGCGACGACCGCCTTCTTGGGGTCGGTGACGACGGGCGACAGCAGGTGCGGGATGCCATCATAGACGGACAGCTCCAGCATCTTGGGGTCGATCATGATGAGCCGGCATTCCTCGGGCGAGAGCTTGTAGAGGAGCGACAGGATCATCGTGTTGATCGCGACCGACTTGCCCGAGCCGGTGGTCCCCGCGATCAGCAGGTGTGGCATCTTGGCGAGGTTGGCGACCACCGGCTCGCCGCCGATGTCCTTGCCGAGCGCCAGCGGCAGCCGCGCCTGCGCGTCGTCGAAGGCGTGGGAGGCCAGGATCTCGCGCAGCACCACCTTCTCGCGCCGGTCGTTGGGCAGCTCGATGCCGATGACGTTGCGGCCCGGCACCGTCGAGACGCGGGCCGAGAGCGCGCTCATGTTGCGCGCGATGTCGTCGGCGAGGCCGATCACGCGGCTGGCCTTGAGGCCCGGCGCGGGCTCCAGCTCGTACATGGTGACGACCGGGCCGGGACGGACCGAGGTGATCTCCCCTTTCACGCCGAAATCGTCGAGCACCCGCTCCAGCGCGCGGGCGTTCTCGGACAGCACCGAATCCGCGAGATGGTGGCGCTGGACCTCGGACGGGTCGGTGAGGAGGTCCAAGGGCGGCGCGGCATAGGCGACAGGGTCGGGCAGCCGGGGCGCGGGGCGAGGGGCCGAGGCCCTGGGAGCGGGGGCCCTGGGAGCCGGGGCCGTCACGGGCCGCGTGGAGGGGAGGGGAGCGGCGAGGAACTCGTCCTCGGGCTCGTCCTCCTCGAAGGCTTCGGGCTCTCCCGGCATGAACATATCCGAGGCCAGATCCGGGGCCAGATCCGAGGCCAGATCCGGCACCGGAGCGCGCATCGCCGGCTCGGCCAGGACCGGGGTCTCCGCCACGGACCTTTCGACGGGCGGCGCGAGGCGGCGTGGGGCGGGCGCGACGTCGTCCACCTCGGGCTCCAGCGGTTCGGAGGGCTGGCCCTGGCTGCGGGCGCGGATCGCGTCGCCGATGCGGGCGCGGATGCGATCGTCGGGGGCGTCCTCGGCCCGGACCGGCTCGGGCTCGCCCCGGGCGCGGCGGAGCAGGCCGGCCAGGAAGCTCGGCGCCAGCGACAGGGCCGAGGCGGCGGGGACGGGCATGTGGTCGGGGGCGGGCGAGGTCAGGAAGACCGGCGCGGGCGGGATCGCGGCGGGGCCGGGATCGGTGCGCCAGAACGCCTCCTCGTCCTCGTCGATCAGCCCGTCGTCGGACCGGATCTCCCCCAGCAGCGGCGGCATGACGATCCGGCGCGGCGCGAGCGGAGCGGGCTCGGGCCGCAGGATCGCCGTGGGCCGCAGCTCGCCCGGCATCAGCCGCTCGGTCGTGGCGGCCCGCTCGCGCGCGATGCGCTCCTGCTCGGCCCGGGTCTCGGCCCGGATCTCGGCGCGCCGGGCGCGGGCGTCGGCGGCGCGCGCCGATTGCTCGGCCATGAGGGCGCGCGCGCGGACCGACCCGGCCTCGTAGGCGTCGAGCGCCAGGAGCAGCGCCCTCGCCCCCGTCCGCAGCGCCCAGGCGTAGCCCAGCACCAGCCCCAGCGCGACGCGCTGGCGGGCCAGCCGGATCTCGGCCTTGGTGACGCCCGTCACGAACAGCCCGAGCAGCCCCGCCCCCCCGACCACGAGCAGCGACACGAGGAAGGTCCCCAGCGGCAGCACCGTCAGCAGCAGCCCCAGCGCCGTGTCGCCGAAGAGCCCGCCCTGCCCGTAGCTCTGCGTCCACCCGGCCCCGGCCGGCAGCGCGGCCAGCGCGGCGGCCAGCACGGCCACGAAGATCGGCGCGAACACCGCCCGCGCCCGCTCCTCGGCGCGGTGGGTCGCCAGCCGCAGCCCCCAGGCCAGCAGCACCAGCGGCAGGCCCCAGGAGGCGCGGCCGACGATCATCATGAGGGGATGCGCGATGGACGCCCCGAAGCGCCCCAGCCAGTTCCGCGTCGGCGCGTCCGAGGCCAGCAGCCAGTTCGGATCGTCCGGCGAGTAGGTCGCCAGCATCACCGTCGCGAGGAGCCCCGCGCCAAGGAGGGCCAGCCCCACCAGCTCCTTGCCGCGCTTCTCCAGGGCGGCCTGGGTCTGGCTGTCGAGAAGGGGCGCGCGGTCGCGTGTCTGATAGGCCATCTCGCCTCCTTCCTATCGGTAAAGCACGTCGCGGAGGAGCCCGAGGCCCCGCCGCACGTCGGATGCGCCGGCCACCAGGGCGACGCGGATGTAGCCTTGGCCGGAGTTGCCGGCGCCTGCGTCCTTGGCGAGGTAGGCCCCCGGCAGCACCCGCACCCCGGCCTCGCGCCAGAGCCGCAGCGCCGCGTCCTCGCCGTCTTCGACCGGCAGCCACAGGAAGAACCCGGCCCGCGGCGGCTCGTAGCCCGGCACGTCGCCCAGCACCTCGTCGGCGATGCGATACTTCTCTTGATACAGCGCGCGGGAGGCGGCGACGTGCCCCTCGTCCGCCCAGGCCCGCTCGGCCACGCGCTGCAAGGGCAGCGGCAGCGGCGCCCCCGCGTAGGACCGAAGTTGGCGCATCCGGGCAATCGCCTCGGGGCCGCCCGCCGCGAAGCCCGACCGCAGCCCGGCGAGGTTCGACCGCTTGGACAGGGAATGGAACGCGATCACCCGCTCCGGGTCCGCGCCTAGCGCCTTGGCGGCGGCCAGCGCCCCGTCGGGCGGGGCCTCGCGATAGACCTCGGAATAGCACTCGTCGGCGAGGATCCGGAAATCGTGCCTCTCGGCCAGTCGCAGCAGCGTCGTCCAGTAGGCCCGATCCGCCACCGCCCCCTGCGGGTTGGCGGGCGAGCAGACATAGGCCATCGCCACCCGGTCCAGCATGGCGGGCGGGAGCGAGGCATAATCCGGCAGGTGCCCGCTCTCGGCCGTCGCGGGAACGAAGACCGGCTCGGCCCCGACCGACAGCGCCGCCACCATGTAGACCTGATAGAACGGGTTCGGGATCAGCACGACCGGCCGCCCCCCGGCCTTCTCCTCCGGGCACAGCGCCATGGCGACGTTGTAGAGCCCCTCGCGCGTGCCGTTGAGCGCCAGCAGCCGCTCCGGCCCGACCGCCACGTCATACCGCAGCCCCAGCCACCCCGAGATCGCGTCCAGCAGCTCGGGCGTGCCCTCGTTGGGCGGATAGGTGGCGAAGCCCTGGAGGTTCGCCGCGATCACCTCGCCCACGAAGGGCGGCATGGGATGGGTGGGCTCCCCGATGGACATGGCAATGGGCTCGCCGCCGGGCGCGTGCCCGTCGAGCAGCCTCCGCAGGCGCGGAAACGCATAGTCCGGTAGGTTCGCGAACCGCACGGGAGCCGCCATCAACCGCCTCATACCCCGGAGTCATCCACGCTCCGGCTTGGGGCCAGCCTACCGGCTCCCCCGGCCTCCTGTCCAGAAATCCGGACGGGCCACGGCGGGGCGAGCGAAGGGCGCTGTGTCATTTAGGCCGTGATCCTTAACGCCGCCTGCGCCAATCTTAACACCTGCCCCTCGTGGCCCGGCCGCGCGCTCAGCATCAGCCCGCAGGAGGGTTGCGCCGAGGGGATGGAGATGGAGGCGAGCCCCAGCAGATTCGCCATCCGCGTGTTCCGCAAGGCCATGAGGTTGGTCGCGCGGAACAGCTCGTGGTCCGCCGCCATCGCGTCGGCGCGCGGCGGCAGGATGGGGGCCGTGGCGCAGAGGATCGCGTCGAAGGGCGCGATCGCCGCCCAGGCCCGCGCCCGGATGCGGCCCAGCTCGGCCATGCCGTCGAGGTAGTCGGCCGCCAGCACCTCGCGCCCCGCCGACAGGCGGGCCAGGACGGGCGGAAAGACCCGATCCGGCGCGGGCGCCACGACGGCCCGCCAGGAGGCCCAGGCCTCGGCGGCATAAAGCACCGCCCCCAGCTCGTAGGCGCGGGGGAGGTCGGGCAGGTCCAGTTCCTCCACCGTCGCGCCGGCCCGGCCCAGCGCCTCCACCCCCTCGGCCAGCGCGCGGGCGGGCGCGTCCTCCAGGCCGTCGCCGACCACCGTGCGAAGGACGGCGATCCGCGCGCCCGTCAGCCCCGCCCCCGACAGGTCCACGCGCGGCCCGCCCAGCGCCTCCCAGATCAGCGCGGCGTCCTCCACGCTCCGCGCCAGCGGCCCCACCGTGTCGAAGGACGGGCAGAGCGGCACCACCCCCTCCAAGGGCAGCGCCCCCTGCGCGGGCTTGAACCCCACCAGGTCGTTCCAGGCCGCCGGCAGCCGCACCGACCCGCCGGTGTCCGACCCCACCGCCCCCACCGCCAGCCCGTAGGCCAGCGAGGCCGCCGCCCCCGAGGACGATCCCCCGGCCAGCCGGTCGGGGTCGTGCCGGTTGGGCGGCGTCGCCGTCCCCGGATTGAGCCCGAGTCCCGAGAAGGCGAACTCGGTCATGTGGGTCTTGCCGAGGCAGACCGTCCCCGCCAGCGTCGCCGCCCGCAGCACCGCCGAGTCCCCCGCCGGAACCCGCCCGGCCAGGAGCGGCGTCCCCGCCTCGGTCGCGACGCCCGCGGAGTCGAACAGGTCCTTCCACGACAGCGGCACCCCGTCGAGCGGTCCGCGCCGCAGCCCGGCCCGTGCCCGGTCCCGCGCCGCTCGCGCCTCGGCCCGCGCCCGCTCCGGCGTCGCGCGCGCATAGATGCGGTCGCGGAACGGATGCCGCGCGATGGCGTCGAGCAGCGCCTCCGTCCCCTCCAGCGGGTCCGCGCGCCCCGCCGCGATGGCGCGGCCCAGGTCGTCCGCCGTGATCGTGCCCCACTCCATGCCCGTCCCCTGCCCCTTCGCGTTCCGGCGCATTGTTCCCGACCCGGCCGCCGGCTCCAAGCCCTCCCGGGCGCCTCCCCCGTGACAACCCCCGGCGACCGCGCCATATCACCGGCCATGACACAGACCCCGAACCCCCTCCCGCCCTCCCATGACGCCCTGATCGTCGGGGGTGGCCTCGCGGGACCGGCCCTGGCGCTGGCCCTCGCGCAGGCGGGGCTGACGGTGGCGCTGATCGACGCCCGCCCGCCGGCCGATCCGGGCGCGCGGATCGACGGCCGGTCCTACGCGCTGGCGCTGGCCTCGCGCCGGCTGCTGGCCAACCTCGGCGTCTGGTCCCGCCTCGCCAACCACGCCCAGCCGATGCTGTCCATCAAGGTCGCGGACGGCCGCCCCGGCGAGGCCCCCTCCCCTCTCCACCTCGCCTTCGACCACGCGGAGATCGAGGAAGGGCCGATGGGCCACATGGTCGAGGACCGGCACCTGCGGGCCGCGCTCGACGCCGCCCTGGCGCAGGAGCCCCGCATCGCCACGTACCATGGCACGACCGTGGTGGCGCAGGAGACCGACGCCTCCTCGGCCTCCGTGACCCTCGCCGACGGCCGGACCCTCGCCGGCCGCCTCCTCGTCGGCGCCGACGGCCGCGAGAGCGGCACCGCCCGCCGCGCCGGCATCGCCCGGATGAAATGGGGCTACGGCCAGACCGCCGTCACCTGCACCGTCGCCCACGACAAGCCCCACCGGGGCACCGCCTTCCAGCTCTTCCTGCCCTCCGGGCCCCTGGCGATCCTGCCGCTGACCGGCAACCGCTCCTCGATCGTCTGGAGCGAGACGGACGACCGCGCCCGCGCGCTCATGGCGATGGACGACGCGACGTTCCTGGCGGCGCTGCGCCCGGTCTTCGGCAGCTTCCTCGGCGCGCTCGCGCTCGACGGCCCGCGCTTCGCCTATCCCCTCGGCCTGACGCTGGCGCGGCACTTCACCGGCCCGCGCCTCGCGCTGGTGGGCGACGCCGCCCACGGGATGCACCCCATCGCGGGCCAGGGCCTCAACGCCGGCCTCAAGGACGTGGCGGCGCTGGCCGACGTGCTGGCCGAGGCGCGCGCGCGGGGCGAGGACATCGGATCGGCCCCCGTGCTCGGCCGCTACGCCCGCTGGCGGCGCTTCGACACGGCGACGCTGGCCTTCGCGACGGACGGCTTCAACCGCCTGTTCTCGAACGACTCGCGCCCGCTACGGCTGGCCCGCGACCTCGGCCTCGGCCTCGTGAACCGCCTGCCCCCCCTGCGCCGCGCCTTCATCCGCGAGGCGGCGGGCCTGACCGGCGACCTGCCAAGCCTGATGCGAAGCTGAGCCCGCCTTCTTTGGCTCCAAGTATCCTGGGGGGAGTCGCGCGACGCGCGACGGGGGGCAAAGCCCCCCTTCGTCAGTCCAGCCCCCGCGCCTCCGAGGCCAGCATGATCGGGATGCCGTCCCGGATCGGGTAGGCCAGATGCGCCGCGCGCGAGACCAGCTCCTGCCGCTCGGCGTCGTAGAGGAGGACGCCGTGCGTCTGCGGGCACACCAGCGCCTCCAGCATCCGGGGGTCGAACCCGGGCGCGCGGGGCTCCTCGCTCATCGAATCGGTGGGGTCGTTCATTGCATCATCTCTCCGGTCTCGCCGCCATGAAGCGAGAACTCGATCAGCGTGATCAGCGTCTCCCGGCGGGTCGGCAGCGTCGGCGCCTCCAGCAGCGCCTGCTTGTCCTCGGGCGGGAATGGGCACAGCATCGACAGCGAGTTGATGAGCAGCTCGTCCTCGGCGTCGCGCACGGCGTCCCAGTCGGTGGACAGCCCCTGGTTCTGGAAGAAGCGGTTGAGGAGGTCGATGAACGGTCCCCGGTCCAGCCCCGCGTCCTTCTCGACCGCGCCCCGGTCGCGCTCGAAGCCGCTCCACGACACCTCGCAGCGGCGGTAGGGCGTGAAGCCCTCGACCTCGCGCAGCACCCGGAACCGCGACACGCCCGACAGCGTGACCATGTAGCGCCCGTCCTCCGTCTCCGAGAAGGCGGTGACCCGCCCCGCGCAGCCGATGGAATGCAGCCGGTCCGCGCCCGACGCATTCTCGAAGGGCTGGATCATCCCGATCAGCCGCGCCGGGGTCTTGAGCGTGTCGTCGATCATCGCGAGGTAGCGCGGCTCGAAGATATGGAGCGGCAGCCGCGCCCGCGGCAGGAGCAGCGCGCCCGGGAGCGGGAAGATCGCGATGGTCTCGGGAAGCTCAGCGGACAGGGGCATGACCCGCGATCTAGGACGCGCGGGCATCAGGCAAAGATGAGGGAGGACAGTTTCCGCCGACCCGACAGCGCGATCGGGTCCTTGGGCGGCAGCGCGTCGAAGATCTGGAAGAGCTGCGCCTTGGCCGCGCCCTCGTTCCATTCCCGGTCGCGCCGGAAGATCTCCAGCAGCTGGTCCACCGCCTCCTGCACCTCCCCCTCCGCGTGGAGCGCCGTGGCGAGGTCGAACCGCGCCTGATGGTCGGACGGGTCCGCCTCCACCCGCGCGCGCAGCTCCTCGACCGGGCCCGCCTTGGCGGCCTGCCGCGCCAGCGCGATCCGGGCGCGCACGGCCTCCAGCTCGGACTTGCCCGAGATGCTGGCGGGCGCGCCGTTCAGGATCGCCTCCGCCTGGTCGAGATCGCCCGCGAGGATCATCGCCCGCACGAGCCCCGCATAGGCACGGGGGTTCTCGGGCTCCTCCTGGAGGATGGCGGCGAAGGTCTGGGCGGCGTCCACCGCCGCGCCCTCCTCCAGCATCTGCTCGGCCGCCTCGATGGCCTCGGCCAGCCCGCCGTCGCCCGCCAGCGCCGCGAGCTTCTGGACGAACTGCTCCACCTGGGACGCCGGGAGCGCGCCCTGGAAGCCGTCCACCGGCTGCCCCTGCCAGAAGCCATAGACCGTCGGGATCGACTGCACCCGAAGCTGGCCCGCGAAGGCCGGGTTCTTGTCCACGTCGATCTTCACCAGCCGCACCTTGCCGGCCTGCTTCCGCACGGCGGCCTCCAGCGCCGGGGTGAGCTGCTTGCACGGCCCGCACCACGTCGCCCAGAAATCGACGATGACGGGAACCTCGCGCGAGGCCTCGATCACCTCGGCCATGAAGCCCGCGTCGGTGCCGTCGATGATGTCCAGCGTCTCGGCCGCTTGCGCCATGATGTCCCTCCTCGTGAGTTCCGGGGTTATATGTGCCCACCGGCCCGGAAGGGGAAGGGGCGGTTTGACCGGCCCCCGCCGGCCCCCTAGCGTGGCCCCCGACCTCGGGAGGACCACGGCCCCATGACCCGCACGCTTCTCTGCTTCGGCGACAGCAACACCCACGGCACCCCGCCGATCCTGCAACGGGGCGAGGCCTACCGCCGCCTCGACGCCGCGACGCGCTGGCCGGGCGTGGCGGCGGCCCTTCTGGCCCCGGAGTGGGACGTGGTGGAGGAGGGCCTGCCCGGCCGCACCGCGCAGTTCCCCGACCCCGTGATGGGCGCGCACATGGACGGGCGCGACGGCCTCAAGATCGCGCTGCAAAGCCACGGCCCCATCGACGCGCTCACCATCATGCTCGGCACCAACGACACCAAGACCCGCTTCGGCGCCGACGCCCCGCGCATCGCAGCCGGGATCGCCGCCCTCCTCGACATCGCCAACTCCCCCGAGATGCAGGACCGCCACGGCGGCTTCCGCATCCTGCTGATCTGCCCGCCCCCGGTGCTGGAGCAGGGCCCCATCGCCTCCGAGTTCACCGGCGCGCGCGAGACGTCCCTTCATCTTCCGTCCCTCCTGATGGCGCTGGCCGAGGCCCGTGGCGCGGGGTTCCTGGACGCCGGCACCGTCATCGCGGTCAGCCCCGCCGACGGCATCCACCTGGAGCCCGAGGCGCACGGGGCGCTGGGGCGGGCGGTGGCCGAGGCGGTGCGGCGGCTCTGACGGGAACCGGCGACGGGCCGTCCGTCCTTAAGGGAGTCACGGCCCGCACGAGGGAGATTCGCACGAAGGGATGAACGAAGCCTGACAGCAACGGGCGTTGCGCGACCGCTAAGATCCTACAGGTCGAAGCTCGCCAGCACCGGCACGTGGTCCGAGGGCCCGTCCCAGCCGCGCGCGTCGCGCAGGACGCGGCTGCCATGCGTCGCCCCCACGATGTCCCGCGACGCCCACACATGGTCGAGCCGGCGCCCCTTGTCCGCCGCGTCCCAGTCCGGCGCGCGGTAGGACCACCAGGAATAGAGCTTGCCCATGGGCCGGTCGAGCCGCGTCACGTCCACCCATCCCCCGGCCTCGCGCGCCTCCTCGAAGTGCTCCACCTCGACGGGCGTGTGGCTCACGACCCGGAGCATCTGCTTGTGCGACCACACGTCGTCCTCCATGGGCGCCACGTTGAGGTCGCCCACGAGGATCGCGCGGGCGGGGCGGTCCGCCCGGAAGTGGTCCCGCAGATGCGTGAGGAAATCGAGCTTCTGCCCGAACTTCTCGTTCTGCTCGCGGTCGGGCACGTCGCCCCCGGCCGGCACATAGACGTTGTGGATCACCGCCCCGCAGTCCAGCCGCGCCGCGACGTGGCGGGCGTGGCCGAGGCCCGCGAAGTCCACCGACCCCGCGTCCTCCAGCGGGCGCCTGGAGAAGATGGCGACGCCGTTGTAGCCCTTCTGCCCCCGCATCACGACATGGGGATAGCCCAGCGCCGCGAAGGCCGCGACGGGGATCTTCTCGGCCGGGCTCTTGCATTCCTGGAGGCAGAGGATGTCGGGGGCCTCCTCCCGCAGCAGGCGGGCGACCAGCCCCTCCCGCAGGCGGACCGAGTTGATGTTCCAGGTGGCGAGGGTCAGGGGCATGGGGCTCTCCGGCGGGCGCGGCCCCTGATAGCGGCGCGGGCCGCCGGGGGGAACCCGGCGGCCCCTCCCCTTGGGATGATCCGACCGCCGCCGGGGCCGTCAGGCGGGAAACAGCGGATGCGGAGGTCGCGACGACCCGCCCTGGCGGCCGCGCGGCCCCCAGGGATGCGCGGCCAGAGCCAGGGCCAGGCGCGGGGTCAGGCCGGGTTCAGCGTGTAGCTGGGCGTGGCGCAGACGTTCAGGCGGTCCACCATCTCGGAGCCGTCCTCGAAGACGAAGCGGAGGTCCTGGTCGCAGGACTCGGCGCTGCCGGGGATGGTGACCGATCCGGCCTCGCCCGGGGCCATGACGCTGGCCACGAGGAGGTCGTCGCTCTCCGCGCCGCCGATGGCGGGGGTGGCGTGGAACTCCATCAGCGTGAGGCCGCTGTTGTTGACGAGCTGGAAGCTCACGTCCTGCGCCAGGGCGGGCTGGGCCAGGGCCGGGACGGCCAGGGCGGACAGGAGGAGGGCGGAAGCCAGGCGGGTCGAACGCATCCTTGGACCTATGTAGGGGTCGCGGACCCCATCGGGGGACGCGCCATGCGTCCCTCGGGCAGGAATATACGCACGCCGCCGCGGGATTGCACCGGGCCGGCAAGCCCGGCGCGCGAAAATTTCCGCGGCGCGGAAAAAAGGCCCGAGCCGAAGCCCGGGCCAAGTCCAACAGGGAGGGATGATGGCCTTGCCCCGCCATCGGGGGTCGCAGGGAGAACCCGTCACGCCCCAGGGTTGTTCCCGGCCCGCTTCGGAAAAAGTGAGCGGTCAGGCGACCAGCCGGTAGCCGCCCGATTCCGTCCGCAGCAGGCCGGGGCTGGTGGGGTCGGGCTCGATCTTCTGGCGCAGGCGGTAGATGTGAGTCTCCAGCGTGTGGGTCGTCACGCCCGCGTTGTAGCCCCAGACCTCGTGCAGCAGCACGTCGCGCGGCACCACCTCGTCCTGCGCGCGATACAGGTACTTCAGGATGTTGGTCTCCTTCTCGGTGAGCCGCACCTTCTTGTCGTCCTCGGTGAGCAGGAGCTTCTGCGAGGGCCGGAAGGTGTAGGGGCCGAGCTGGAAGATCGCGTCCTCGCTCTGCTCGTGGGTCCGGAGCTGGGCGCGCAGGCGGGCCAGCAGGACGGGGAACTTGAAGGGCTTGGTCACGTAGTCGTTCGCCCCGGCGTCGAGCCCGAGGATGGTGTCGCTGTCCGAATCGTGGCCCGTCAGCATCACGATCGGGCATTTCACGCCCTGCTTGCGCATCACCCGCGCCAGCTCGCGCCCGTCGGTGTCGGGCAGGCCCACGTCGAGGATCACGAGGTCGAAGAGCCCCGCCTTGGTCTTGGTCAGCGCGTCGGCGCCCGACCCGGCCTCGAACACGTCGAAGTCCTCGGTCATCACGAGCTGCTCGGACAGGGCCTCGCGCAGGTCGTCGTCGTCGTCCACGAGAAGGATCTTCTTGAGCTGCGCCATCGGGCCCTCCGTTGCGATCACGGGTCGGAGATGGGGAGGAAGCGCCGGAAAACCAACGGCTTCGTAGGATTTCTCACGCCCATGTGTCGCCGGGGGCGGGAATGTTTCAATCCGCCCGCCCGCGCGCTACAGGAAGGCATGACCGACCCCCTCGCCCCCCCGTTCGCCCTCAGCGACGCCGAGCGGCTGGCCCGCGCCCGCTCCGACCTGCGGATGGGGCTGCCGGTGTGGCTCGCCGGGCCGGACGGCGCGGCCCTGGCGCTGGCGGCCGAGACGGCGAGCGCGCCGCGGCTCCGGGGCTTGCGCGACCTGGGCGAGGTGGCGCTGGCCCTGACCGCCCGCCGGGCCGGGACGCTGCGCGCCCGCGCCTACGACGGCGACCTCGCCCGGCTGCGGGTGCCGGGGGACGCCGACCTGGGCTGGCTGCGCGCCACCGCCGACCCCGCCGAGGACCTGGCCCGCCCCATGAAGGGGCCGTTCCAGTCCTTCCGCGACGCCGACGGCCCCCCGCCCGCGCTGGCCCGCGCGGCGCTGCGGCTGGCCAAGGCCGCGCGCCTCCTCCCCGCCGCCCTCCTCGTGGCCCACGACGCCCCCCCGCCCGAGGGGGTCGCCCGGCTCCCGGCGGCGCTGGCGCTGGCCGACACGCTCGCCCCCCTCTCCGAGGTGGTCTCCGCCCGCGTCCCCCTCGCCGTGTCGCAGGCCGGCCGCGTCCACGTCTTCCGCTCCCCCCTCGACGACTCCGAGCACGTCGCGGTCGAGATCGGCTCCCCCCCGCGCGACGCCCCCGTGCTGGCGCGGCTTCATTCCGCCTGCTTCACCGGCGACCTGCTGGGCTCGCTCAAGTGCGACTGCGGCCCCCAGCTCCACGCCGCGCTCGACCGCATGGCGGCCGACGGCGCGGGCGTGCTCCTGTATCTCGACCAGGAAGGCCGGGGCATCGGCCTCGCCAACAAGATGCGCGCCTACAGCTTGCAGGACCAGGGCTTCGATACCGTCGAGGCCAACCACCGCCTCGGCTTCGAGGACGACGAGCGCGACTTCCGCGTCGGCGCGCAGGTCCTCAAGGCGCTCGGCTTCGACGCGGTGCGGCTCCTCACCAACAACCCGCGCAAGGTGCGGCGGATGGAGGAGGCGGGCGTGCGCGTCGCCGAACGGGTGCCGCTGCGCGTCGGCCTCAACGACCTGAACGCGGCGTATCTGGCGACCAAGGCCGCCAAGTCCGGGCATCTGCTGTGAGGGTCACGCCCGACGACCTCGTGGTGACCCCGCGCGGGCTCCGCTTCCGGGGCCGCCTGTTCCCCTGCACGCGCGGGCGCCAGGGCCTCACGGACGACAAGCGCGAGGGCGACGGCTGCACCCCGCGCGGCGCCCACGGCCTCGCCGGGGTTCTCTACCGCCCCGACCGCCTGCGCAAACCCACGCGCAGCGCCCTCCCGATCCGCCCGCGCGACCTCTGGTCCGACGACCCCGCCGACCCGGCCTACAACTCCAAGGTCCGCGCCCCCCACGCCCCCTCCCACGAGCGCCTCCGCCGCGCCGACCCGCTCTACGACCTCGTGCTCCTCACCGACTGGAACCTGTCCCCCGCCCTCCCCGGCCGAGGCTCCGCGATCTTCGTCCACCGCTGGCGCCGCCTAGGTGCCCCCACGGCCGGCTGCATCGCGCTCCGCCCCCGCGACCTCCTGTGGATCGCCCGCCGCCTTGCGCCCCGCTCAAGGCTGGTGGTGCGCTAGGCCCTTCTTTGGCTCCAAATATCCCGGGGTCCGGGGCAGAGCCCCGGCGCGTTCAGCCGCCCCGCGCCCCGAAGATCGCCGAGCCCACCCGCACATGGGTCGCCCCCTCGGCCACCGCCGCCTCGAAGTCGCCGCTCATCCCCATCGACAGCCCGTCCAGCCCGTTCCGTTCCGCCATCCCGCGCAGCAGCCGGAAGTGGGGCACCGGGTCCTCCCCCTCGGGCGGGATGCACATGAGGCCCCGCAGCGGCAGTCCCAGCGCCCGCACCCGCGCCACCAGCGCGTCGGCCCCCTCCGGGTCGCACCCCGCCTTCTGCGGCTCGCGGCCCGTGTTCACCTGCACGAAGACCCCCGGCGACGCCCCCCGCTCCTGCGCCAGCCGCGCCAGCGCCTCGGCCAGCCGCTCGCGGTCCACCGTGTGGATGGCGTCGAACAGCCCGGCCGCCGCCCGCGCCTTGTTGGTCTGCAAGGGCCCGATCAGGTGCAGCTCCACCGCCGCCCCCTCCGCGCGCAGCGGCTCCCACCGCCCCTGCGCCTCCTGCACCCGGTTCTCGCCGAACACGCGCTGGCCCGCCGCCAGCACGGCGCGCACCCGCGCCTCGGGCTGGACCTTGGACACGGCGATCAGCGTCACCGCCCCCGCCGCGCGCCCCGCCGCCGCCTCGGCGGCCCGCAGCCGCGCCCGGATCGCCCCGATGCCTGTCGGCTCCATGTCACGTCCCCCTCCGTCATGCCCCTGGGCAGGCCGCCCCCACGTCCTAGCTGGCGTTCGACGGGGACCGCCACTATACGACGCCGGTTCGGCCCGCCCCTGTGTGGCCCGTCTGCATCAATTTTGTGGCAGCCCTCCCTCACGCCCCCGAGACTGTTGAATGTGGCCCCCCGAGGGCGCAAACACATCGCAATGCTAGTCGGACTGGCATTCTCGGGAATGCAAACACGAGGGAAACCATGAAACGCATCCTGCTGGCTTCGGCCTCGATCCTCGCCTTCGCGGGCGCGGCGGCCGCCGATGTCACCTTCGGCGGTGACGCCACCCTGGGCTTCAACGAAGACAACGGCATCGAGCCGCGCGACCTGAACTCGGACGGGACGCCCGACGACGGCTTCTTCTGGGAAGTGAACCTCGGCGTCACGCTGACGCAAGAGATCAACAACGGCCTCACCGCCGCCGCCAGCTTCACGCTGAACGTGGTGGACGAGGACGCGGACGCCGGCGCGGGCGGCGACGGCTCCTCCGTGGACGTCGATGACGACTTCCTCCTCTCGCTGACCACCGAGAATGGCGGCCTGTTCTTCGGCGACATCACCTTCGCCGCCGAATCCAAGTGGGACTCGGCCGGCGACATGCGCGCCGACGACTTCTCCGAGGCCGACGGCGAGACCGTGCTGCGCGGCGACACCATCTTCCGCGGCATCGACGCCTCGCTCTCGGCCGTCGTCGCCGACGAGGACAACAACACCCCGGACGAGGACAACCTCGACCAGTTCGCCCTCGGCGCCCGCGGCTCGATCGCCCGCTTCACCTACGCGCTCGCCTACCAGGAAGAGTCCGAAGCCTCGGACGGATCGACGGGCGACTACGATCCCGAAGCCGGCAACGACGACTTCTCGGTCGATGAAGTGTTCGGCGTCTCGGTCGGCTCGACCTTCGCCGGCGCCGACGTGCAGGTCGCCTACGCCCAGAACAACACCGACGAGGACTCCTCGCTCGGCTTCGAGGCCTCCTACCCGGTCGGCCCCGTCACCCTCGGCGCGTTCTACGTGATCGAGAAGAACGAAGCCGGCCTGTTCGACGGCGGCTTCGATGACGTCGAGAACGGCTACGGCGTGTCGGCCGACTACGCCTCCGGCCCGCTCACCGTCTCCGCCTTCTACTCGCTGGAAGACGACGACAACGACATCGACGACGCCGAACTCGACACCGACTTCGAAAATGACGGTGACGACGACGACGAGAACACCAACTACGGCCTCGAAGTCGGCTTCGACTCCGGCGCGGGCATCGAGCTGTATGCCGGCTACGTGCAGGAAGATGGCGGCTACGTCGGCGTCGAGTACGACCTCGGCAACGGCTCGCGCCTGATCGCCTCCTACGCCGACGAAGACGAGGAAGGCGCCCGCGAATACGAAGCCGGCACCACCGTCGCCGTGAACTTCCAGTTCTGATCCCAGCTAAGGATCGGTGCGACAAGGGGGCGGTCCTTCGGGACCGCCCTTCTTCGTTTCCGGGCCTCGCCGCTCCGCCCTCCCCGGCGCGGGGCGCGTCGCGCTCTGGACAAGGCCCCCCCGCTCGGCCATGACCGGACCCGTCCCCGAAGCCCAGAGGTCCGCCCATGTCCCGCCCCTACGCCGCCCCCGAGATCGAGGCCCGCTGGCAGGAGGAATGGGAGAAGGCGGGGGCGTTCCGCGCCAAGGCGGACCCGTCCAAGCCGAAATACTACGTCCTTGAGATGTTCCCCTATCCCTCGGGGCGCATCCACATGGGCCATGTCCGCAACTACACGATGGGCGACGTGGTGGCCCGCCACCGCCGCGCCACCGGCCACGCGGTCCTGCACCCGATGGGCTGGGACGCCTTCGGCCTGCCGGCCGAGAACGCCGCGATGGCGAGCGGAGGGCATCCCAAGGACTGGACCTACCAGAACATCGCCGACATGCGCGGCCAGATGAAGCCGCTCGGCTTCTCCATCGACTGGGACCGCGAGTTCGCGACCTGCGACCCCGAATACTACGGCCAGCAGCAGGCGCTGTTCCTGGACATGCTGAACGCCGGCCTGGTGACGCGCCGCGCGGCGGTCGTGAACTGGGACCCGGTCGAGATGACGGTCCTCGCCAACGAGCAGGTCGTGGACGGCAAGGGCTGGCGCTCGGGCGCGGAGGTGGAGCGGCGCGAGCTGACCCAGTGGTTCTTCAAGATCTCCGACATGGCGGGCGACCTGCTCGACGCGCTCGACGGGCTGGAGGACTGGCCCGCCAAGGTGAAGCTGATGCAGGCCAACTGGATCGGCCGGAGCCGCGGCCTGGAGCTGTCCTTCCCGCTGACCACGCCCGCGCCGGGCTTCGACGCCATTCCCGTCTACACCACCCGCCCCGACACGCTGCTGGGCGCGAGCTTCGTCGCCGTCTCCCCCGACCACCCCCTCGCCAGGGCCCTCGCCGCCGACAGCCCCGATGTCGCCGCCTACTGCGAGGAGGCCCGCAAGGGCGGCACCACCGAGGAGGCCATCGAGACGGCGGAAAAGACCGGCATCGACACCGGCCTGCGCGTCCGCCACCCGCTCGACCCGTCCTGGGAGCTGCCGGTCTGGATCGCCAACTTCATCCTGATGGACTACGGCACCGGCGCGATCTTCGGCTGCCCCGCGCATGACGGGCGCGACCTCGACTTCGCCCGCAAGTATCGGCTGCCCGTCGTCTCGACCTTCGTCCCCACCGGGGGCGATCACGTCCGCCCCGAGGACGGCGCCGACGCCTTCACCCCCCCGAAGTCCGAGCCCGTGCGCTACGTGAAGCTCTTCGCCGGTGACGAAACCCAGACCTCCGAGCAGGCCGTCGAGGCCGCCATCGCCATCGCGGAGGCCCAAGGCTGGGGCCGGGGCGTCACCCGCTACCGCCTGCGCGACTGGCTCCTGTCCCGCCAGCGCTACTGGGGCTGCCCGATCCCGGTGATCCACTGCCCCGCCTGCGGCGCGGTCCCCGTCCCGCGCGACCAGCTCCCCGTCCGCCTCCCCGACGACGTGACCTTCGACCGCCCCGGCAACCCGCTCGACCGCCATCCGACCTGGGGCCGCGTCCCCTGCCCATCCTGCGGGCAGGAGGCGCGTCGCGAGACCGACACGATGGACACCTTCGTCGACTCAAGCTGGTATTACGCCCGCTTCACCGCGCCCCACGCCGCGACGCCGACCGACCCCGCCGAGGCCGCCTACTGGATGAACGTCGATCAATACATCGGCGGCATCGAGCACGCGATCCTGCACCTCCTCTACTCCCGCTTCTTCGCCCGCGCGATGGTCCAGACCGGCCACCTCCCCGCCACGGCGGCCGAGCCCTTCGACGCGCTCTTCACCCAGGGCATGGTCACGCACGAGATCTACCAGACCTATGCGCCGCTCCTACAGGACGGCAATGTGAGCCATGATGGTTCGCAAGCTTATAGTGGGCGACGGCCCGTGTATCACTTCCCGGAAGATGTAGAGCGCCGGGTCGATGGGGTTTTCCTCAAGGCCACGGGCGAGGCCGTGGAGGTCATCCCCTCCGCCAAGATGTCCAAGTCCAAGAAGAACGTCGTGGACCCCGTGGGCATCGTCGCCACCTTCGGCGCCGACACCGCCCGCTGGTTCGTCCTTTCCGACTCCCCGCCCGAGCGGGACGTCGAATGGACCGCCGCCGGGGCCGAGGCCGCCTACAAGCACCTCGCCCGCGTCTGGCGCCTCGCCCACGAGGCCGCCCAGGCCGACGCCCCCCCGACCGACGCCGACGCCCCCCTCGAACGCGCCCGCCACAAGGCCATCCACGAGGTCAGCCAAGCCATCGAGAGCTTCGGCTTCAACGCCGCCATCGCCAAGCTCTACGGCTTCACCACCACGCTGGCGAAATCCGACGCCGGGGCCGAGGCCAGGCGCCGCGCCGCCCGCACCCTGGTCCAGCTCATGGCCCCGATGACGCCCCACCTGTCCGAGGAGCTGTGGCAGGCCCTCGGCGGCGACGGCCTCTGCGCGCAGGCCCCCTGGCCGGTGGCCGACCCCGCGATGCTGGTCGAGGACAGCATCACCCTCCCCATCCAGGTCAACGGCAAGCGCCGGGGCGAGATCTCCGTCCCCCGCGACACCGCCGTGGCCGAGATCGAGCGCCTCGCGCTGGAGGCCGTGGCGCGGGCGTTGGAGGGCGCGGCCCCCAGGAAGGTCATCGTCGTCCCCGGCCGCATCGTCAATGTCGTCGCCTGACCGGGAACCTGACCGGGGCCGCCGCCTCCTGCTGCTCGCGCCCCTGGCGCTGGCGGCCTGCGGCTTCGCGCCCGCCTACGCGCCGGACGGCCCCGGCACGGCGCTGCGCGACCGCGTCGCCGTCGCCACCCCCGACACGCCCGACGGCTACCGCCTCCGCGCCCGGCTGGAGGACCGGCTCGGCCGCGCCCCCACCCCTGTCGCCACCCTGACCGTCACGCCCGAGGTGGAGCGCGACTCCGCCGCCGTCACCCCGGCCGGCGCGATCACCCGCTACAACCTCCTCGGCCGCGCCCCCTGGCGGCTCACCGCCGGCCCCGCCACGCTGGCCGAGGGCGAGGCCACCGCCTTCACCGGATATTCCGCCACCGGCCCCCTCGTCGCCGGCCGCGCCGCCGAATCCGACGCCCGCGAACGCCTGATGATCCTGCTGGCCGACGAGATCGCGACCCGCCTCCTCCTGCTCCCCCCCGGGACGCTGCCGTGAAGCTGTCCACCCGCGACGCCAAGGCCTTCCTGAAGAAGCCCGACCCCGCCACCGCCGGCGTCCTCATCACCGGCGAAGACGGCGCCCGCGTCGCGCAGGCGCGGGCCGACCTCATCGCTGCCCTCATCGGCCCGCAGGGCGAATCCGAGATGCGCCTCGAACGCATCGCCGGGGCCGACCTGCGCCGCGACCCTTCGCTCGCCACCGACGCGATCAAGGCCGTGGGCTTCTTCCCCGGCCCCCGCGCCGTGCTGGTCGAGGAGGCGACGGACGGCCTCGCCCCGGCGCTCCTCGCCGCGCTGGACGCCTGGACGCCGCAGGACGCCCGCCTCGTCGTCACCGGCGGCGCGCTCGCCGCCAAGGGCGCGCTCCGCAGGCTCTTCGAGACGCGGCCCAGGGTGGCGGCGATCACCCTCTACGACGACCCGCCGACCGAGGGCGAGGTGCTGGACCTGCTGCGCGAGGCCGGGCTCTCCCGCATCGACGCCGAGGCGCGGCAGCGCCTCGTCGCCCTTGGCCAGACCCTCCCCCCCGGCGACCTGCGCGGGCTGATCGAGCGTCTGTCGCTCCACCAACTCGACGCCGAGGGGCCGCTCGCCGAATCCACCGTCGCCGCCCTCGCCCCGCAGTCCGAGGAGGCGGAGGTGGACGACCTCCTCGCGGCGGTGACGGACGGGCGGCGCGACCGCGTGGGGCCGCTGCTGGCGCGGCTGGCGGCGCAGGGGCTGGGGCCGGTCGCCATCACCATCCAGGCGCTGCGGCATTTCCGGGCGCTGCTCGCGGTGGCGAGCGATCCGGGCGGCGTGCAGTCGGGCCTTGGGGCGCTGCGGCCCCCGGTGGGCGGGCCCCGGCGGCAGGCGCTGGCGCGCGCGGCCGAATCATGGAAGCGGGAGAGGATCGAGGACGCGCTGCGGGCGCTGGTCGATCTCGACCTCGCGCTGCGCTCCTCCGGGTCGCTGCCGGATCGCGCCCTGCTCGAACGGGCGCTGATGCGGCTGGCCGGCTAGGGACGGACCTGCGCCGGCGGGCGGCGCAGGTCCGGGACGCCGGGCGTCCGCTTACTCGGTGGTGTCGGTCTCGTCGTCGTCATCCTCGTCGGCGGCGACGGCGATGGCCACCAGGCCGCCCAGCAGCGCGAGCGGGAGCAGCAGGCCCCAGGTCGAACGCGGCGCGGCCGGCTCGACGATCTCGACGGGGGCAACGGGGGCGGGCTCGGCGACGACGGGGGCGAAGCCGCCGGCGACGGCCTGGTTCGCCACGGTGGCCACGGCGGCCGCCAGGACGAGGGACTTGAGGTGCTTCATGGGACTGCTCCTTTTGGGATAGGCACGGCGTGCGCCGTCCTCTCGATGTTTGCACCCCGTCGTGAACGAAAACAAGGCAGGCCATCCGGCCTGCCTTGTCTGGATCAGCAACAGTGTGGCGAAACTGCCGACGCCGTTCGGATCACTCGGTGGTGTCGGTCTCGTCGTCGTCATCCTCGTCGGCGGCGACGGCGATGGCGACCAGGCCGCCCAGGAGGGCGAGCGGCAGCAGCAGGCCCCAGGTGGAGCGCGGCGCTTCGGGCTCGACGACCACGACGGGCTCGGGCTCGGCGACGACGGGGGCGAAGCCACCGGCGACGGCTTGGCTCGCCAGGGTGGCCGCGAGGGCGCTGGCAAGGAGGGCTTTGGTGAGGCGCATGTCTCTACTCCGGGTTGGTAACAAGTCTTTGAGCAGGAGATAGCTTGATTGTTTCCGCGCCTCAAGGAACTTGCGCCCGCCTTTCCGCGACTCGCGCGATTCAGAGTCGGCCGCTGCGCAAATATGCAACAGTGGGCGACACGTACTGCCGCGAGGACACCACGTTCCCGGCGTCGTCGAGCCAGTAGATGTTGCTGAAGATCAGCGCCGGGCTCTGGCAACGCTCGTCGAATCGGCGCAGCGAGGCCTGCCGCAGGCCGAGGTCCACCACCTCCTGGCCCGCCGGCGCGATGGCGCAGGCGAAGGACGTGGTCGTCACCCGGTCCTGGGCGTCCAGCATCTCCATGCGCCGCGTCACCGGCCCGCCACCGGCCCGCATCGCCTCCCGCACGCCGGCCGAATCGATGGTCACGAGGTCGTCGCCGAAGCCGTGCGTGGACACCAGGATGCCGTCGTCGAAGGCCGCCGTCGGCCCGGACTGGAGCGCGATCGTCACCTCGTCGCCGTTGGTCTCGATCACGCGGGCGGGCTCCTGCACCCCCAGCGCGTTGATCTGCACCAGCCGGTAGGCCCCGGGCTCGGCGGCGATGGCCTGGGGCGTGAAGCCGCCGGGGATCTCGCGCGGGGCGCTCACCGTGGTGTCGCTGCCGATGCCCCGGAACACGCCGCGCACCTGATCGACCACCGCCAGCGCGCGGGCCTGCACCTCGCCCACGCCCCCCTCCGGGGCCGGCGCCTCGTCCCGCGCGCAGGCCGCCAGCCCGAGAAGGGCCAGCCCCGCCAACAATCCTCGCCTCATCTCCAGAACCGCCCCCATGAGTCCTCAAGCTCGCCGTAATGGCCCTGCCGCACGATCTCGTAGAGCCGCCCCTCGACCGAGACCCGCGAGCCCCCGTCGCGGTTGAGCGAGCGGATCGTCGTCCCCACCTGCCGCCGCGTGGGCTGGCCCAGCACGAAGTCGAGCGGGATGTTGATGCGGATGCCCTTGTCGAAGGACCCTTCGCCGAAGTCCTCGAAGGGGATGTCGGTCAGGGTGAAGTAGCCCCCCACGCTCCAGCCGTTCTCGAACTCGCGGTCGAGGGCGAAGGTCGCGCCCCAGTCCCCCGCCAGGAAGCGCCCGGCGTCCACCTCGCCCTGGAAGCCGCCGCCGAAGTCGTAGTAGGCCGACAGGTGCCCGGTCGTCACCTCGTAGTCGCGGAAGTCGAAGAGCTGGTCATAGCCGCGCTGGACGACGTGGTTGACCTCCAGCCCCACGCCCAGGCGGGACTCCACCGGCTTCCAGAGCACCTCGGCCGAAACGCCGCCATACATCCGCTCCAGGTAGCCCACCGTCGCGCGGCTGTAGAGGTCCGGCCCGAGCCGCCCGTAGTAGGACAGCGTCAGGTCCTGGAGCACCGGCCCGCCGCCGTCGCCGTAAAGCCCCGAGTTGCGGCGCACCACCGGCACCCCGCCGAGCGGCTCGCGCTCCGCCTCCTCGTCGTCGTTCCCCGCGATCTTCTGCCGGATCGCCCCCGACAGGATCAGGTTCGGCCCGATGCGGTAGGCCGCCGAGGCCTCCACCCCGAAGCTGAGCTGGAACGGATCGTTGGGATCGAAGAGCGACACGCCCACGTAGGGCGCGACCCCCCAGGTGAACCGCTCCACCGCCGGCGGCACCGGCACGAGGCCCCGGGGCGGCCCGGCCCCCTCCAGGTCCAGGCGCTGGAGGCTCGCGGCGGTGCCGCCGACCTCGTTCTCCAGCCCCTCGATGTCCGACCGCGCAAAGGTCGCCGCCGACAGCGGCAGCCCGTTCTGCACCGGCTCCAGGGTGATCGTCTCGATCGACGCGGGCAGCTCGGCCGTCAGGATGCGGAGGACGCGCCCCATCGCCTGCGCCTCGGCCCGATACCGCGTGTTGACATAGCGCAGCCGGGCCGTCCGGTCCCCCAGCTCCACCGCCAGCAGCTCCACCCCCTCGACCCGCAGCGCCTGCCGCAGCCGGTCGCGGATCGCGGCCTCGGGCAGGGCGGCGCGGTCCCAGCTCCGGGCGGCGCGCACCGCCTCGGCCCGCACCTCCACCGGCTGCGGCGCGGGGTCGAGCCCCGACCCGAAGGGCCGGTCGTTCGGGTTCACCGTGAAGTTCGCCGAGAAGCCGAGCTGCGAGCCATAGAGATAGGCGAGCTGGAGCTGCACGCCCGGCAACGGCCGCCAGGCCGCGCCGAAGTTCAGCGGCGAGTTCACGTCGAACAGCGGCTCGCCCGTCTGGTCCAGGTAGCCCTCGTCCGACGAATACTCGGCCTTGAGGATCCACCGGGGGTTCGGCGCCCATTCGACGCCGCCGAACACCGCCGCGTCGCCCCGGAAGAACGCCTCGGCCCCCGGCACGCCCCCCTCGTCGCCGCTCACGAAGGTGTCGGGCCGCTCCTCGAAGCGCCCGCCCACCAGGCCCAGCGGGTTGTCGAAGCCCCCGTTCGTGGCGAAGCGCCCCCAGCCCAGGCCCGCCGTCACGCGGAAGGCGTCGCCCACCGTCTTGGTGGCGACGAGGTATTCGCCCGAATAGACCCCCGTCCCCAGGAAGTCCTGCAATCCCACCGCCACCGAGGGGGCGAGGCGCCCCTCGTCGTTGAAGCGGAAGCGCAGGTCGAAGCTGCGGTCCCAGTAGGGGTCGTCCTCGCTGATCGTGTAGTCGGGGATGCCCGAATACCGGAACGTCCCCGACAGCCGCCGCGTCACCTGGAAGGTGAAGGAGTTGCGGAGCTGCCCGCCGAAATACCCCACGGTCCCCGCGATCTCCCCCTCGTCGGCGCTCAGGGCCGTGGGCATCTCCAGCAGGCCCGGCGTGCCGAAGAAGGTGTAGGTCACCGCGCGGTCCTGCGGGATGGCCGGCGTCGCGAGCGCGAGCGCGAGGGCGCTGGCCGTGCCGAGCCGGTGGGAAAGGGCCATGGCGGGGTCTCCTCGACGTGGTGGCGCCACCTAATCCGAAGCCGGGGGGCTTGGAAAGGCGTCCGGCGCGGGGTTCGGCAAGGTTCCCCCCCGGCCGCGCCGGGCCTCGCGCGCCCGGCCGGCCGGGACCGCCCCGCCCGCAAGGCCCCGCCGCGGCCAGCCGCGACCCTCCGGGGGCCGCCCCCGGAGATCCGGCGCGGGCGGGGGCGGGCGCGGGCGGGCGTCACCCGGCCCCCGCCCGCCCCAGCCAGTCCGCCGCCGCCCGTCCCGCCGCCCGCCCGGTGGCGAGGCAGGCGGTCAGCAGGTAGCCCCCCGTCGGCGCCTCCCAGTCCAGCATCTCGCCCGCCGCGAAGACCCCCGGCCGGTCCCGCAGCATCAGCCCCTCCGTCAGCCCCCCGAACCGCAGCCCCCCGGCCGTGGAGATCGCCTCGTCCAGCGGGCGCACCCCCCCGTGCCGCGCGGGCAGCGCCTTCAGCAGCGGCGCGAGGTCGGCGGGCCAGGGCCGCCCCCATTCCTGCGCCAGCGCCGCCCGCGCCCCCTCCAGCCCCAGCCGCTTCCGAAGCCGGTTGGCGAGGCTCTCCTTCCCCGCCGCCCCGAGCCGTCGCCGCAGCGCCTCCTCCGGCAGGTCCGGGAACAGGTCCACCCGCAGCGCCGCCCCCTCGCGCAGCGGACGCGACAGCGGATACAGCCCCCCGCCCTCCAGCCCGCGCGCCGAGACGACGACCTCCCCGCGCGACGCCAGCCCCCCCGCGCTCCAGGCCGCGCCCTTGACCGGCTCGCCGAAGTGGCGGGCCATGTGCGGCGACCAGTCCACCACCAGCCCCACGTTCGCTGGCGCGAAGGGGGCCACGCTCCCCGGATGCGCGCCCGCCAGATGCGCCGCCCAGGCCCCGTCCGAGCCCAGCCGCCGCCAGCTCGCCCCGCCCATCGCCAGCACCGTCGCGCCGGCGCGCACGAGGCGCGGCCCCTCGGGCGTCAGGAACTGCGAGGCGTCACCTGCGAACCCCTCCCAACGCCAGCGCGTCCGCATCTCCACGCCGCCCGCGCCCAGCCGCGCCAGCCAGGCCCGCAGCAACGGCGAGGCCTTCCAGGCCACCGGGAACACCCGCCCGGTCGATCCGGTCACGGCCTCCTGCCCCAGCCCCCGCATCCACGCCACCACCTCCCCCGGCCCGAAGGCGTCCAGCGCCGCCCCCAGCGCCGGCGGCACGCCCGCCCCGGCGTCGTAGGCCGCGCGGAACGCCGCCGGACCTTCCGCCTTGGTGATGTTGAGCCCCGACTTCCCCGCCATCAGCAGCTTGCGCGCCGGCGACGGCATGGCCTCGGCCACCAGCACCGGCCACCCCGCCCCCGCCAGCACCTCGGCCGCCGCCAGCCCGGCGGGACCGCCACCCACGACCAGCGCGCCGGGCCAGATGCCGGGCAGGTCGAGGGCGGGAGGGTCGGTTGGCGTCACGGCGGGGGCGTCCTTCGGCGGGGTCGGGTCCAGCGGTGCCAGCCCCGGGCCCGCTCCGCAAGCCGGGCCGCCCATCACGTCGCCGCGCAACGGCCTTGCCGGACCGCCGTCGCCGCCCGATCTGTCCCCCATGGGCCGATCCCGTCAGACCCGCCGCCGCGCGAACGACGCCCCCGATCCGGGGCCGCCCCCGCTTGGGGCGGACGAGGCCGCCGCCGATCCCCTCTGCGCGCTCTGCGCCCGGCCGATCCCGGCGGACGCGCCGAAAAGCCTCCATCACCTCGTCCCCAAGCTCAAGGGCGGCAAGGGCGGCCCCACCGTCCTCCTCCACCACCTCTGCCACAAGGAGATCCACGCGACGCTGAGCGAGGCGGAGCTGGCGCGCGACTACGCCACCCCCGAGGCCCTGCGCGCCCACCCCCGCCTGTCGCGCTTCGTGGACTGGGTGGTCCGGCGCCCGCCGCACTTCCTCTCGCGCGTGCCCAAGGGGCGCGGGCGGCGCTAGGATCAGGTCCGGACAAGGCCGGATCAGGTCCGGACTTGACGGGATCAAGTCCGAACCTGCTCAGGTCCGGACCGCGCGCAACCCCTGCGCGAGCCGATCACGACCAGCTTCCATCAATTTTACCGGTCCCCCGCCGGATTTTCATGGGATGTTAACGAAGCTCGGCTAGGGTCCGTCCCAACGACGACCCACCGCCTCCGTCCCGCCTCGGGCCGGGGGACGGAAAACCCGACCTTGACCCTTCGCCCCCCGACGGGCGAGGGATGCCACAACAATTCGACAGGGAGCCCTTGGATGATCGCGTTCCGCCTCGCCCCGGCCGTTTCGGCCACCGTCCTCCTCGCGGCCCTGTCCGGGCCCGCGCTCGCCGACGTGACGGCCCAGCAGGTCTGGGACGACTGGAAGGCGCAGCTCGGCGTCGTCGGCGAAGGCGCCGTGACCATCGGCGGCGAATCCCGGTCGGGCGACGCGCTGACCGTGACCGACATCGGCTTCGCCTCCACCGCCGAGGACGGGACCACCGTCACCGGCACCCTGGCGGAACTGGTGTTCACCGACAACGGCGACGGCACCGTGGCCGTCACCATGTCCGAGGAGTATCCCCTCCTCGTCACCACCCCCGCCGACGCCGCGACGGGCTCCCCCGCCTCCGAGATCGCGCTGGCCCTGCGCCAGACCGGCCTGACGATGACCGTCTCGGGCGCCCCCGGCGCGCTGGCCTACGACCTCGCCGCCGCCCGCTACGCGCTCGAGCTCGACCGCCTGACCCGGGACGGCGTCGCGGTCGCGGCCGAGGGGCTCCTCGCCCTCAACGACCTGTCGGGCACCTACACCTCGACCACCGCCGCGCTGCGCGAGGTGGTCTACGACCTCCGCGCCGCCAGCCTGGACCTGCTGATGGACATCCCCAGCCCCGAGGACGGCTCGCAGGTGATGCTCTCGGGCCAGGTGGACGCCGTGACGACGCAGGCCCGCGTGACGATGCCGCTCGACGTGGCCGACCCCGAACGGGTCATGATGGACGGCTTCGCCATCGAGGGCGGCTACGCCACCGGCCCCGGCCGCTACATCCTCGAATCGACCGACGCCTCGGGCCCGACCAGCGGCAGCCTCACCACCCGCTCCGGCCGGATGTCGGTCCGCGCCGACAAGGACGCCGTGGCCTACAGCGGCCAGGCCACCGGCGTCGCCCTCGACGTGACGGGCGCCGCCCTGCCGATCCCGGTCCAGGCGACGCTGGCGCAATACGGCTTCAACTTCGAGATGCCGCTGTCCCGGACCTCGACCCCCGCCCCCTGGGCGCTGGGCCTGAACCTCGCCGACCTCGCGCTCAACGAAGAGGCGTGGGGCCTCTTCGATCCCCAGGGCCTCCTGCCCCGCGACCTGGCGACGCTGAAGGTGGACCTGACCGGCACGGCGACGATGCTCTTCGACCTGATGGACCCGTCCCAGGCCGAGGCGGTGGAGGCCGCCGAGATGCCCGCGCAGGTCGAATCGGCCACGCTGAACGACCTGGACCTGTCCTTCGGCGGCGCGCGGGTCACCGGCACGGGCGACTTCACCTTCGACAACGCGGACCTGACCACCTTCCCGGGCTTCCCCCGCCCGACAGGGACTCTGGACCTGCGACTGAACGGCGTGAACGGCCTCCTCGACGACCTGGTGGCGCTGGGCCTCCTGCCGGCGGACCAGGTGATGGGCCCCCGCATGATGCTGGGGATGCTCGCCCGCAGCGTGGGCCCGGACCAGCTCGTCACCCGGATCGAGGCCACGCCCGACGGCCAGCTCCTCGCCAACGGCCAGCGGCTCCAGTGACTGCCCCGGGATCGCGCTTGCCCCGCCCCGCCGCTCCGCCTAGTTCGGGCGGGAGCAGCAGGGGACGCGCCATGGCATCGCTTCAGGACCTCACCGCCCGCCTTCTCGACGAGGCCCGCAAGGCCGGGGCCGAGGCGGCGGACGCGCTGGTGGTGCAGGGCACGCAGGTCTCGGTGGACGTGCGCGGGGGCCGGCTGGAGGAGGCGCAGCGCGCCGAGGGCATCGACCTCGGCCTGCGCGTCCTGATCGGCCGGCGGCAGGCGGTGGTCTCCTCCTCCGACCGCCGCGACGCCACCTTCGCGGCGATGGCCGAGCGTGCCGTCGCCATGGCCCGCGAGGCGCCCGAGGACCCCGCCGCCGGCCTCGCCGACCCGTCGCAGCTGGCGGGCGACCGCGACATGGCCCGGCTGGAGCTGGAGGACCCCTCGGACGACCCCGAGCCCGCCGCCCTGGAGGCCCGCGCCCGCGCGGCCGAGGCGGCGGCGCTGGCCGTCCCCGGCGTGACGCAGACCGTCTCGGCCTCGGCCGGCTGGTCGCGGCAGGAGATCTTTCTCGCCGGCACCAACGGCTTCGCCGGCGGCTACGCCCGGAGCGAGCACGGCATCTCCTGCGGCGCGATCAGCGGCACCGGCACGGGGATGGAGCGGGACTACGACTGGGACTCGCGGGTGGCCTTCGCCGACCTGCGGAGCCCCGAGGAGATCGGCCGCACCGCCGGGATGCGCGCGGCCGCTCGCGAGGGGTCGCGCAAGCCCCGGACCGGCACCTTCCCGATCCTCTACGACGAACGGGTCGCCTCCTCGCTGATCGGGCACCTGCTCTCGGCCATCAACGGCGCCTCCGTCGCGCGCGGCTCCTCGTTCCTGCGCGACGCGCTGGGGCAGCCGGTCCTGCCCGACGGCCTGTCGCTCCTGGAGGACCCGCACCGCCCGCGCGTGTTCTCCTCCCGTCTCTGGGACGCCGAGGGGCTGCCGACGCGGGCGCGGGCCATCGTGGAGGACGGGCGGCTCCTGACCTGGACCCTCGACCTCGCCTCGGCCCGCCGCCTGGGGCTGGACAGCACCGCCAACGCCGTCCGCAGCCCCGGCGGCACGCCCAGCCCCTCGGTCACCTCGGTCGCCCTCACGCCGGGCGAGGCCACGCGCGAGGATCTGCTGCGCGGGATGGGGACGGGGCTCCTCGTGACCTCGCTGATCGGCTCGACCATCAACCCGAACACCGGCGACTACTCGCGCGGGGCCTCGGGCTTCTGGGTCGAGGGCGGGGAGATCGCCTATCCCGTCAACGAATGCACGGTTGCCGGCAACCTGCGCGACATGCTGCGCCGGATCGTGCCGGCGAACGACGCGCGGGCGCACCTGACGCGGGTGGTCCCGTCGCTGCTGGTCGAGGGCATGACTCTCGCGGGGGCCTGATCGGCGTTAACTTGACGGTAGGAGCGAGGGGGTTAGGGTGCGGCGCGCCCGCAGAAGGAACGCCCATGACCCAGCGCCTGCACCTCGTCTTCGGAGGCGAGCTCGTCGATCCCACGAAGAACGTGTTCCGCGACGTGGACAAGATCCACCTCGTGGGGATGTTCCCCGACTACGCCTCCGCCCACCAGGCCTGGAAGGCCGAGGCGCAGCGCACCGTGGACAACGCCCACATGCGCTACTACATCGCCCATATCCACCGCCTCCGGGACGAGGAGACCGCCACCTCCCCGACCGAGGAGCTGGGGAGCTGAGCCGGGAGCGATGAGCGGGTCCCTCGCCCTGGGCGCCTACCTCGCCCTGTCGGCCCTGGCCGCCGGCGGCCGCCCCGAGGCCGAGCCCGAGCGTCCCGAGGGGCCGCTGCTCTGGATTCATACCGAGGAGGCGGCCCGCCTGCCCGCCCTCCTCGCCCTGGCCGAGCGGCTGGAGCCCGAGATGGCGGTGCTGGCGACGATCCCACCGGGCATCGAGATGCCCGCGTCCTCCGGTGCCGCGATCCTGCGGCCCGCGCCGCCCGAGCGGGGCGGGACGGCGAAGGCCTTCCTCGACCATTGGCGGCCCGACCTGCTGCTCTGGGCCGGGGGGAGCCTGCGGCCGGGGCTGATCGCGCGGATGAGTGGGCCTCGCCTCCTGGTGGATGGCGCGCCGCAGCCACGCCTTCTGGCGTCCGGCGCGGGCTGGCCGGGGCTGGCGCGCGGGGTGGCCCCGCTGTTCGACCGGGCGCTGGTGTCGGGCGATACCGCGGCCGAGCGGCTGGCCCGCGCCGGCCTTCCCGGCGAGCGGATCGAGCTGGCGGGCCCCCTGGACGCCCCCGCCCCGGTCCTCCCCTGCAACGAGAGGGAGCGGCGCGATCTCGCCCAGACCATCGGCGCGCGGCCCGTGTGGCTGGCGGGCGACCTGCCGCTGGCCGAGCTTCCGGCGGTGATCGCCGCCTATCGCCTCGCCAGCCGCAGCGCGCACCGCCTCCTGCTGATCCTGGCCCCCCGCCTGTCCGAGGAAGCCGAGGCCCTGGGCCGGGCCCTGGCCGAGGCGGGGCTGCGGGTGGCCGACCGGGCCGAGGGCGAGGAGCCGGAGGAGGCGACGCAGGTCTTCCTGGCCGACGGGCCGGCCGAGATGGGGCTTTGGCTGCGGCTGGCGCCCCTGGCCTACCTGGGTGGCACCCTGCCCGGCGGCCCGGGCGGGCGCGCGCCCTTCGAGGCGGCGGCCCTGGGCGCGGCGCTGCTCCATGGCCCCGAGACCGCGCCCCATGGCGAGTCCTGGGAGCGGCTCGACACGGCGGGGGCGGCGCGGGTGGTCCGCAACGGGGTCGAGCTGGGCCGCGCGGTCGAGGGGCTGCTCGCCCCCGACCGGGTGGCGGCGATGGCCCATGCGGGCTGGGACGTGGCGACGCAGGGGGCCGAGGTCGCGAACCGCGTGGCCGACCTGATCCGCGAGACCCTGGCCCGCGCCCGACAGCCCGGGCGTGCCGCCCCCACGCCCCGCCTCGCCGCCCCGGCCGGGGCCTGATGCGCGCGCCGCCCTGGTGGTATGACCCGCGCGGCGGCTGGCCGGCCCGCCTGCTGGCGCCACTGGGCGCGCTCTATGCCGGGGCGACGGCGCGGCGGCTGGCGCGCGGCGTCCCCCATCGGTCGAGTGGGCCGGTGATCTGCGTGGGCAACCTCGACGCGGGCGGCTCGGGCAAGACGCCGACGACGATGGCGTTGGCGATGCGACTCTCGGGGCGTGGCGTGGCGGTGCACGTCGTCTCGCGCGGCCATGGCGGGCGGCTCGCCGGGCCGGTGCGGGTGGGGCCGGGGCATGGGGCCGGGGAGGTCGGGGACGAGCCGCTGCTCCTGTCGGCCTTCGCGCCGGTCTGGGTGGCCAAGGACCGCGCCGCCGGGGTCCGCGCCGCCGAGGCGGCGGGGGCCGGGGCCGTGCTGCTCGACGACGGGTTCCAGAACCCGGGCGTGGCCAAGGACCTGTCGCTGGTCGTGGTGGACGCCGCGCGCGGCTGGGGCAACGGGCGGCCGATCCCGGCCGGGCCGCTGCGCGAGGGGGTGGCGGCGGGCCTGTCGCGGGCCGATGCCGTCCTCGCCATCGGCGACGCCGCCGCGCAGGACGATTTCGTGCGCCGATGGGGTCCGGCGCTGAGCGGCCTCCCGCTCCTGCGGGGCGAGCTGCGGCCCCTGCCGACCGGGATGCCCTGGGCGGGGCTGCGCGCCGTGGCCTTCGCGGGGATCGGCCAGCCGGAGCGGTTCTTCGCCACGCTCCGGGGCCTCGGGGCCGAGCTGGTCGCCACGCGCGCCTTCGACGACCACCAGCCGCTCGGCCCGGCGCTGGCGCAGCGGCTCCTCGCGGACGCCGCGCGGCTGGGGGCGCAGCTCGTGACGACCGAGAAGGACGCGGCCCGCCTGCCTCCGGCCCTGCGGGCGCGGGTGCTGACGCTGCCGGTGCGGCTGGAGCTGGAGGACTGGGGGCCGATCGACGCGGCGCTGGACCGGCTGGGGCTTCAGGCCCAGGGATCGGACAGGTCGCCCTGATGCTCGCCCAGCCGGGGCGAGGGCCGGTCGAGCGACAGGGGCGCATCGGACAACACGATGGGCGAGCGGACGCCGGGCACGCCGCCCGGCTCGATCCGCAGCCGCCGCGCCACCACCTGCGGGTCGGCGAAGACGTCGGCCATGTCGTTGATCGGCCCGGCGGGAACGCCCTGCGCCTCGCAGGCCGCGAGGAGATCGTCGCGCGTCAGGCGCAGCACGGCTTCCTGGAGGACCGGCACCAGCGCGTCGCGATGCGCGAGCCGATGGGGGTTGGTCGCGTAGTCGGGATGCGTCCCGAGCGCCTCCAGCCCGAGCAGGGCGCAAAGCCGCCGGAACTGCGCGTCGTTGCCCACGGCGACGATGGCGTGGCCGTCGGCGCAGGCGAAGACCTGATAGGGCACGATGTTGGGATGCGCGTTCCCCATCCGCCGGGGGGCCACGCCGCTGGCGAGGTAGTTCATCGCCTGGTTCGCCGTGACCGCCGTCGCCACATCGAGGAGCGCCATGTCGATCCGCTGGCCCTTGCCGGTCGTGGCCCTTTGGTGGATCGCCGCCAGGATCGCCGTCGTCGCATAGACTCCGGTGAGGATGTCGGTGACGGCGACGCCGACCTTCTGCGGCTCGCGGTCGGGCTCGCCGGTGATGGACATGAGACCCGACATCCCCTGCACGATATAGTCGTAGCCCGCCCGATGGGCGTAAGGCCCGTCCTGCCCGAAGCCGGTGATCGAGCACCACACGAGGCGAGAGTTGACAGCTGTCAACTTCTCGTAGCCCAGCCCAAAGCGGTCGAGGCCGCCGAGCTTGAAGTTCTCGATCACCACGTCCGCCTCGGTCGCGAGGCGTCGGACGATGGCCCGCCCCTCCTCGGTCGCGAAGTCGGCCACGACCGATCGCTTGCCCCGGTTGCAAGCGTGGAAGTAGGCCGCCGCGCTCTCGCCGTCGCGGTCGATGAAGGGCGGCCCCCAGCGGCGGGTGTCGTCGCCCTCGGGGGATTCCACCTTCACCACGGTCGCGCCCAGATCGGCGAGGAGCTGGCCGGCCCAGGGACCGGCCAGGATGCGGGCGAGTTCGAGGACGCGCAGGCCCGCGAGCGGGGGACCTTGGGTCGTCACTGCGCGGCTTCGGCGATCTCCGCGTCCACGATGGCCTTCAGGTCGTCATAGGCCATGTTCGAGTGCTTCTCGCCGTTGATGAGGAAGGTCGGCGTGGACTCGATCCCGTCACGCGCGGCGTTCTCCTGATACCAGGCGACCAGCGCCTCGGCCGTCGCCTCGTCCTTGAGGCAGGCGTCGAGCGTCGCCTCGTCGAGGCCGGCGGAGAGGCCCAGGCGACGGAGGTTGTCGGCGATGGTCTGCGGCTGCTGGTCGCCGATCCAATCGCGCTGCTGGTCATACAGGAGGTCGCTGATGCCGAAGAACCGCATCTCGCCGCCGCAGCGGGCGATCATCGAGGCCCAGAGCCCGAAACGGTCGAAGTAGACCTCGCGGAAGACGAAGCGCACCTTGCCGGTGTCGATGTAGTCGCGCTTGAGCTGCTGGTACTGGTCGGCGTGGAAGTCGGCGCAGTGCGGGCAGGTGAAGGAACCGTATTCGACGATGGTCACCGGCGCGTCCTCGGCGCCCTGGGCCATGTCGGGGATGGTGACCGGAGCCGTCTCCGTGGCGGTCGCGGCGTCGCCCGTGGCCTGGGCCGAGGCGGTGGTCGCGAGGCCCGCGCCGCCAAGGATGAGGGCGGCGGTCAGGGCGGCGGTCAGAGCGGGTCTCAGCATGGTCAGGCCTCAGGATGGGGGCGTCCCGTCAGGGCCGGGACCTCGACAGGACATTGGCGGCGAGCGCCGCGAGCGCAAGCCTCAATTCCGAGTCGCTCACGCCATTGGCAAGAGGCTGGATCGTGCCTTGGGGCACGGGGGAGGGCCGGACGGGGGCCGGAGGTTCGTCGGAGACGAAGGACTCAGGCCCCGCCTGCTTGATTCGGATCTTCGTGATCGCGTTGTAGCCGTAGCAGGCGTTCACCCGCTCGCGCAGGCGCTCCTTCTCCATCTCCAGCCGCAGCGCGGCGGCGCCGAGCGCGAGAATGGTCAGCGTCGCGCCCTCCTCGGGCTTCTTGCCGCGCGAGTGGCGCACCTCCAGCGGGCGGGCGATGGCGGCGACGGACTCGCCCACGATCTCGGGCCAGTGGGTCAGGAGCCGGGTGGTGGAGAATCCCCGTGCCTCGCCCAGCTCGCGGATCTTTTGGCGGAGAAGGTCGGCGGCGGGGGTGAAACGACCGTGGCGGCTCACGACATGATCTTTCCTGTGACCCCATCGATGATAGTCGATCGGGACCCGCCGCGACAGACCCCGGACCCAGAGAATGCCCGAGACCCCAACGACCGACCTTCTCGACTGGTACGACCGCCACGCCCGCCGCCTGCCCTGGCGGGTGCCGCCGGGGTCGGACGCCACGCCGGACCCGTATCGCGTGTGGCTGTCCGAGGTCATGCTCCAGCAGACCACGGTGGCGGCGGTGAAGGGCTACTACGAACGGTTCACGGCGCGCTGGCCGACGGTCGAGGCGCTGGCGGCGGCCCCGGACGCCGAGGTCATGGCCGAATGGGCGGGCCTCGGCTACTACGCCCGCGCCCGGAACCTCCTGGCCTGCGCGCGGACGGTGGCGGCGCGCGGCGGCTTCCCCCGAACCGAGGCGGGGCTGCTGGCCCTGCCCGGAGTCGGCCCCTACACGGCGGCGGCGGTGGCGGCGATCGCCTTCGGCGAGCGGGCGGCGGTGGTGGACGGCAACATTGAGCGGGTGATGGCCCGCGTCTTCGACATCGCCACCCCCCTGCCTGCCGCCCGCGCCGAGATCCGCGAGAGGACCGACGCCCTCACCCCCGCCGACCGGCCCGGTGATTACGCGCAGGCGGTCATGGACCTGGGATCCACGATCTGCACGCCACGTTCCCCCGCCTGCGGCATCTGTCCCTGGCGCGAGCCCTGCCTGGCCCGCGCACGGGGGGTGCAGGCGGAGCGGCCGGTGAAGCCGCCCAGGAAGGCCGTGCCCCAGCGGCGCGGCGTGGCCTATGTCGGGCGGCGCGAGGACGGGGCCTGGCTGCTGGAGACGCGGGGCGAGGACCGGATGCTCGGAGGGATGCTGGGCTGGCCCGGCTCGGCCTGGGACCGGGGCGAGGAGGAGGCCCCGCCGCCGGTGCCCGGCGACTGGGTGGTGCTGAACGGGGAGGCGCGGCACGGGTTCAGCCATTTCGGGCTGGCGCTGCGGGTACTGGTGGCGCGGCTGCCTCTGGACGCGGAGCCCGCGCGGGGGACATTCGTCGCCGTGGAGGCGTTCCGGGCCGGCGACCTGCCGACGGCCATGCGGCGGGTGCTGGATGTGGCCCGGACCTCGCCATTGATCGCGGACGGGGAACCATCTGTCCCGGCCCAGGAAACCGAAATGCTTCCGCCAGCGTTGATCGAAAGCCACACCGGGGCGATAAGGAAAAAGGGCCCTGCCGGGTAGCGAGCCAACGGCAGGGCCTCAGGTGGGAGCCGGGCGCATGAGGGCGCTCGCCGGCTCCGGCGGACAACGTGGCCCACCCCGGCGTGGGGTGGGCCGAATCTCGGGGCCTAGTGGTGCTGGACCATCTCGGCGCGAACCTGCTGGCGCAGGACGTCGATGGGCACATAGCCACCATCCCGCTTGAAATGCCAGTAGGTCCAGCCATTGCAGGAGGGCGCCCCTTCGAGGTGGGCTCCGACCTGATGGATCGAGCCCTTCACATCCTGCCCGACCAGCGTGCCATCGGCGCGGACCTTGGCCTTGTGGCGGCCGCCCAGGGACCACAGCTCCTCGCCCGGACGGAGCATCCCCCGCTCCACCAGCACGCCGAAGGCGACGCGCGGCTCGGCCTTCTTGGAGGAAGTCGTCTCCAGCGCGGCGCTGTCGAGGCGGCGGATCTGGCTGATGCGCGCCTCGGCGGCCTTGCGGTAGGACTCCTCCCGCTCGATCCCGATGAAGTCGCGGCCGAGGCGCTTGGCGACCGCGCCCGTGGTGCCGGTGCCGAAGAAGGGGTCGAGGATCACGTCACCCGGGTTGGTGGTGGCGAGGATCACCCGGTGCAGGAGCGATTCGGGCTTCTGGGTCGGATGCGCCTTGGCCCCGTCGTCACCCTTCAGCCGCTCGTGCCCGGTGCAGATCGGCAGCACCCAGTCCGACCGCATCTGCACGCCTTCGTTGAGCGCCTTCAGGGCGTCGTAGTTGAAGGTGTATTTCGATGCCTCGGCCTTGGAGGCCCAGATCAGCGTCTCGTGGGCGTTGGTCAGGCGCTTGCCCCGGAAGTTCGGCATGGGGTTCGACTTGCGCCAGACCACGTCGTTCAGGATCCAGTAGCCCTGGTTCTGAAGCTCGGCCCCCAGGCGGAAGATGTTGTGGTAGGAGCCGATCACCCAGATCGCGCCATGCGGCTTGAGCACGCGCCGCGCCTCGCGCAGCCAGTCCCGGGTGAAGCGGTCGTAGTCGCCGAAGCTGCCGAAGCGGTCCCAGGCGTCGTCCACGCCATTCACGCGGCTGTTGTCGGGCCGGTGCAAGTCCCCCTTGAGCTGGAGGTTGTAGGGGGGATCGGCGAAGACAAGGTCCACGCTCGAGTCCGGGAGGCGCCGCATCGTCTCGATGCAATCGCCCGCAAGGATCCTGTTCAGAGCGCCACTCAGGCGCCCTGCCACTGCCGTTTCTGCCATTCACTGCCTCATGAACCGGCGGGTTGTCCCGCTCTGTCTGGGGATAAGTTGTGGGCAGCGCGGCGGACTGTCACGCTGAAAATGTGATCAGGAACTTACCTTTTCCGCTTGCCACAAGACCTTGTGGACCGGGGCGAAGGTGCGCCTATGCCATGGGGTCGGCCCCAGCGCCTGCAGCGCCGCCATGTGGCTTTTCGATCCATATCCCATGTTGGTCTCCCAGCCGTAGCCGGGATGCTGTTGCGCCAGCGCCCGCATGATCCCGTCGCGCCACACCTTGGCGACGATGGATGCGGCGGCGATGGACAAGGAGCGGGAGTCCCCCCGCACGAGGCCCGTGGCGGGGCATCCGAGATTCGGAGGGACCTGCCGGCCGTCCACCAGCGCATGGTCCACGGGGCGGCCCAGGTCCCGGAGCGCGCGGCACATGGCAAGGTGCGTGGCCCGCAGGATGTTGTGTGCCTCGATCTCCTCCACCGACGCCTCGCCGATGCCGACCCAGGCCGAATCGCGGATGGCCAGCGCCGCCCTTTCCCGCGTGCGGGGGGTCATCTGCTTGCTGTCGTGCAGGCCGGGCGGGATGCGCGCGGGGTCGAGGATCACCGCCGCCGCGACCACCGGCCCGGCGAGGGGGCCGCGCCCGACCTCGTCGATCCCGGCGACGCGGAGGCAGCCGCGCGCCCGGAGCGCCTCCTCGTGCTGAAAGTCGGGATCGATTCGCATGGCCCCATCTGACCGCCCCGGCCCGTCCGCGGCAAGCGGCGGAAGGACCGGCCGGGAGGAGCCCCGAGGGGAAGGCTCCTCCCGGCCGTCGACGCCCGCGCGCTGGGGACGCACGTCGCGCCGATTCGACGAGGGAAGCGAAGGGGGACCCGTGGTGGGCCCCCCTCCTCGATCCGACGCGCGCCGACTGGGGCGACGGGTTCGCGCCGGAAGGGACGGGCGACCCCATGTGGGGGCCTCCGCCATGGCCGGCCCCGCAGGAGGCGCGGCTGGGCCACGATCCCCACCTCGGCCTCCCGCTCCCGTCATTCAATGTCCCGGCCTAATCCCCAGCCCCAAGGCGGTCGGCGACAGGGAGTTTAGGACCGGGTTATTGAATAGCAGACCCGGTTCGAGCAGGTTTCCGCCATGAAGGTCCCTGCCCTCACGCTTTTGGCGGCCTTGGCGCTTGCCTGCTCCGCCCGGGCGCAGGAGCCCTGCTTCGCCGACTACAAAGCCTCGCGGGACAACCCCCTGGAGCTGCAATACGGCGTGGCCGAGATCCGCGGCGACTGCTCCCCCCGCGAGGCGGAACGGGAGCTTCGGCCGCGCCTCGCCGCCGACGACTGGCAACTCCTCGAGGTGATCTCTACCTTTGGCGAGGCAGGCCTGGAGCAGAGACGTGAAAGCGCTGGCGAATACTTCCTCCGCTACTGAGGTCACCTCCGGCGTGGCGCGCCTTTGGGGCAGCCGCGCGGTGGCCTGGGGCGTCGCTGCCATCGTGGCGATCCTGCTGGGGGCGGCCGTCCTGCTGTTCGTCAACCTGCCCGACGCCAACGCCTTCAACGCGCGGGTGGAACGGCTGTTCGTGGAGGTGGACTTCACCGCCCAGCGCGATCTGCGGCTCCTTGAGGTGCTGGCCCGGTCGGGCACCATCTTCGGCGAGGTGCTGACCTCTTATCGCACGATCATCTTCGTGCTGCTGATCTTCGCCACCGCCATGATGATCGCGGCGATGGCCTTCCTCGTGATGCTGGTGGCGCTGAACCGCCGCATGGGCCAGATCGAGCGGAAGGGGATCGAGGTGAACTCGCTCCTCATCTCGCGCGAGGCGAACACCGTCTATCTCAACAACTTCGAATTCAAGCTGACCGACGCCGCCATCGAGACGCTGGCCGTGCTGGCCGAGGCGCGGATGGATGACGAGGTGCTGTCGGGGGCGCAGATCGAAGGGGTGATCTCGGGCCGCGACCCGTCGCAATGCGACGAGGCGGCGGGGGCGACGCGGATCAAGCGATTGCGCGACACGCTGGGCAACCAGATGGTGAGCGAGCTGCTGGTGCGGAACATCGCCCGCAAAGGCTACACGCTGGCCGTGGACAAGTCGGCGATCCGCATGGTCTGAGGCTCAGGTCGGCCGCAGGAACAGCGGATCGACCCGTCGCCAGAAATGCAGGAGATCCCGCGCCTGCGACGGCACGAGCCCCATCCCCTGGAGCGCGTGGACATCCGCCGCCACCAGCGCGGCGAGGCGATGGCCCATCGGCACAGCCGGTCCGGGATCGCCGTCCGCGCTGGCATCCCTGATGGATTCGGCGGCCGACGCCACGGCGAAGGCGATGGCCAGGGCGGATTCGGAGGGCCATCGCTCGGCCATCTCGCGCACCAGGAGGATTTTCCGCCGTCCATCGCCGGCCAGCAGCCCCTCCAGGGCGAATTCCGTCATCTGGTCGAGGGTGGCGGCGCGGATCGGATTCACATGGGTCTCCCGGACGTCGCCCGGTCGTGGGCGTCGTCCTTCGATTATCGTCCGGTATCGCCCGAGTCCCGAACGATCTTAACGCAAGATTAACAGGCCTCGTCATCCCCGGGCGGCAGGAAGAGGCCGGGCGCCGGCCCCTCCACGGCGATCCGAAGACCTTCGGGGCCATAGTCGCGCCGGACGACGCCGCCGAACACGGCTTGGAGCGACAGGGTCACGAAGTCGGTGCCGTAGCCCTTGCGTCCGGGCGGCAGGGCGGCGGGGCCGCCGCTCTCCTCCCAGGTGAAGGACACGGCGCCGTCGGCGCCCGGCGCGCTCAGCCCGATGGCGACGCGCCCGCCAGGCTCCGACAGCGCGCCATGCTTCATGGCGTTGGTCGCCAGCTCGTAGATGCAGAGCCCCAGCATCTTGGCCGGGTCCCGCGCGAGCCGGAGCCGAGGGCCGGCCACCCGGATGCGCGGCTCGGGCCCGTCGAGATAGGGCGACATCAGCCGCCGGACGATCTGGCCGAAGAACCCTTCGGCCGAGACGCTCTCGTTCAGGGCGTCGTGGGCGGCCACCAGGGCGTCGAGCCGCGCGAGGAAGTCGCCGAAGGCCGCCTCGGGCCCGGACGAGCGCCGGGTCATGGTCGCCATGGCGCGCACCGTCGCGAGCAGGTTCTTGATGCGGTGGCCCATCTCGTGGACCGTGTCCTCCAGCCGCCTCTGCGCCCGCACCCGGTCGGTCACGTCGAAGGCCGAGGCCAGCAACTCCGTCACCCGCCCCTGCCGGTCGGTGAGGGGCGCGAGTTGGAAGGCGATGTGCAGCCGCCCGTCGCCCTGGATCCGCACCACCGCGTCGTAGCGCGAGATCCGGCCCGCGCGCGCGTCGTCGATGGCGGTTCGGAGCCGCGCCTGCTCGGCGGGATCGTGGGACCACCAGGGGGTGTCCCAGAAGGGCAGGCCCAGCACCTCGGCGCGCGCGACCCCTCCCGCCTCCAGGGCGTTCCGGCTCACGTCCCGAAGCCGCCCTTCGGCCGTGAGCCGCGCGGCGAAGGCCAGGGTTCCGTCGAGAATCTGGTGGATCCGGGCCTCGCCTGCCTCCTCGGGCGGGAGCCCGGCCTCGGCGGGCGCGGGAACGATGTGCTGCGACATGGCTGCCCCTTTCCCCTTGCAAGGACGCGCCAGGCCGAGGCTAGAGGCGTGGACGCCTCGGGGCAAGGCGGCATGCCTCCGCTTCGAGGTGCGGCACGTGGAACGGTCGGACGCAGACACCCCCGGTCCGCTTGGCCCTTCGACGCGGAGGACCGCGCGGCTGATGTCCCACAAGGAATGGTGGTGACCCCGGATGGATTCGAACCATCGACCTGCCGCTTAGGAGGCGGCCGCTCTATCCCCTGAGCTACGGGGCCCCGCCGCCGTCATGCCCGCCCGGGGGCTCCGGGTCAACGGCCATGGCCGGGGTTGGACATCACGGGTGGGCGCGGCATAAGGAAGGAACGATCCCGTTCGGAGCCGTCCCATTGTCCAAGAGCCCCAAGCGCCCGCTCACGCTGCGCGACGTGTCCGAAGCCTCGGGCGTATCCGAGATGACGGTGAGCCGCGTGCTCCGCGGCATGGGCGACGTGAGCGAGGCCACCCGCGCCCGCGTCCGCGAAGCGGCGAGCCGGCTGGGCTACGTCCCCAACCGCATCGCCGGGGCGCTGGCCTCCAGCCGCGTCAATCTGGTGGCGGTGGTGATCCCCAGCTTCGCCAACATGGTCTTTCCCGAGGTGCTGCGCGGCATCTCGGAGGAGCTGGGCGACACCGGGCTCCAGCCGGTCGTGGGCGTCACCGACTACCTGCCCGAGCGGGAGGAGAAGGTTCTCTTCGAGATGCTGTCCTGGCGCCCCTCGGGCGTGATCGTGGCGGGGCTGGAGCATTCCGCCGCCTCGCGCGCCATGCTGGAGCGGGCAGGCGTGCCGGTCGTGGAGATCATGGACGTGGACGGCGAGGCGATCGACGCCGCCGTCGGCATCTCCCACGCCCGCGCGGGCCGCGAGATGGCCGAGGCGATCCTGGCTTTGGGCTACCGGCGGATCGGGGTGCTGGGGACCAAGATGCCGCTCGATTTCCGCGCGCGGAAGCGGATGGAGGGGTTCCGCGCCCGGCTCGGGGAGGCGGGGCTGCACATCGAGGATCAGGAGTTCTACGAAGGCGGGTCGGCGCTGCTCAAGGGCCGCGAGATGACGCAGGCGATCCTGGCGCGGAGCCCGGATCTCGACTTTTTGTATTATTCCAATGATATGATCGGCGCGGGCGGCCTGCTCTGGCTTTTGGAGCAGGGCGTCGCAATCCCCGAGCGGATCGGTCTGGCGGGGTTCAACCGGATCGAGCTGCTGGACGGACTGCCCCGGCGGCTCGCCACCATGGACGCCTGCCGCCGCGAGATCGGCCGCCGCGCTGCCGCCATCGTCGCCGCGCGGAACGCCGATCCGTCCCTGCCCGGCGGAGAGCGGATCGAGCTCACCCCCACTCTGGAGCGGGGCGACACCCTGCGCGCGCCCCGCTAGGGGTCAATCCTCGCTGTAGCGCTGCTCGCGCCAGGGGTCGCCATACATGTGATAGCCGTTGCGCTCCCAGAAGCCGGCGCGGTCGGCGCCGATCAGCTCGATGCGCGACAGCCACTTGGCGCTCTTCCAGAAGTAGAGGTGCGGCACCACGGCCCGCATCGGCCCGCCATGCTCGCGCGTCAGCGGCTGGCCCTGCCAGTGGGTCGCGAGGATGGCGTCGGGGGCGGCGAAGTCCTCCAAGGGGAGGTTGGTCGTATAGCCGTCGGAGGCGTGGAGCAGGACGAACCGCGCCGCTTCCACGGGCCGCGCCACGTCGAGCAGGTCGCGCACCCGCACGCCCCGCCAGTCGTTGTCGTAGCGCGACCAGGTGGTGACGCAGTGGATGTCGGTCCGAAGCTCCGTCTGCGGCAGCGCTTGGAACTGCGCCCAGTCCAACGACAGGGGCATTTCGACCAATCCCACCACGTCGAGCCGCCACGTCGCGAGCGGCACGTTCGGGTGCTGCCCCAGGTCCAGCACCGGCCAGTCGCGGACGAGGTGCTGGCCGGGCGGCAGGCGCTCCTGCTCGGGCCGGGCGGCCCGGCCGGTGAGGAACTTGCCCGCCTCGGCCCAGAGCCGCTTGGTCCGAGTGAGCTTGCTGTCTTCGGGGAGGTCATCCTCGGCCACCGTTCAGGTCTCCGGCACGGAGCGGCGTAGCTCCTCTAGCCAGACCGTCGCGACAGAATCCGAGGGCGCGCGCCAGTCGCCCCGGGGTGAGAGAGACCCACCCGCCGAGACCTTGGGACCATTGGGCAGCGCCGACCGTTTGAACTGGCTGGTGGTGAAGAAGCGCCAGAGGAAGGATTCCATCCACCTGCGGATGGTGGTGAGGTCGTATTGCCGCTTGGCCTCTTCGGGGAACCCGTGCGGCCAGCGGCCCGCGCCCGCGTCGCGCCACGCGTGCCAGCACAGGAACGCCACCTTCGACGGCGGCAGGCCGTAGCGCATGACGTGGAACAGGAAGAAGTCGTGCAGCTCGTAGGGGCCGATCTTGTCCTCGGTGCTCTGCATTCCCCTCTCGTCGTCGGCGGGGATCAGCTCGGGCGAGATGGTGGTGCCCAGGATCGCCTCCAGCACGGCGTCCGTCTCGGGGTCGAACTGGTTCGACCGCACCGCCCAGCGGATGAGATACTGGATCAGCGTCTTGGGCACGCCCGAGTTGACGGCGTAATGGCTCATCTGGTCGCCGACGCCGTAGGTGCACCAGCCCAGCGCCAGCTCGGACAGGTCGCCGGTGCCGATGACGAAGCCATTCCGCTGGTTGGCGAGGCGGAACAGGTAGTCGGTCCGCAACCCCGCCTGCACGTTCTCGAAGGTGATGTCGTAGGCGGGCTCGCCCGTCGCGAAGGGATGGCCCATGTCCTCCAGCATCTGCCGGGCGGCGGGCCGGATGTCGATCTCGGCGGCCGTGACGCCCAGCGCGCGCATCAGCCTCCAGGCGTTGCCCTTGGTCGCCTCGCCAGTCGCGAAGCCCGGCATGGTGAAGCCGAGGATCGTGGAGCGCGGCAGTCCCAGCCGGTCGCAGACCTTGGCCGCGACGATCAGCGCGTGGGTCGAGTCGAGCCCGCCCGACACGCCGATGACCATGGTCGTGCCGCTCGTCGCCTCGAAGCGGCGGCGCAGGCCCTCGACCTGGATGTTGAAGGCCTCGTAGCAGTCGAGGTCGAGATGGCTCTCGCGGTTGGGAACGTAGGGAAAGCGCCGGACAGGCCGGATCAGCCCCACGTCGCGGAAATGCGGCCGATGCTCGAAAGCGACGCGGCGGAAGCCCGGCCCGCTCCGCCGCGCCCTCTCGGCGGAATCCGCATAGGTGCCGGTCCGCAGCCGTTCGTTCAGGATGCGTTGCGTGTCGATGTCGGCGAGGCAGAGCGTGGGTTCCAGCGGGAACCTCTCGGACTCGGCCACCAGGTCGCCCAGCTCGTAGATCGCCCCCTGCCCGTCCCAGGCGAGGTCGGTCGTGCTCTCTCCCGGCCCGGCGGCGGAGTAGGCGTAGGCGGCGAGCGCCCGCATCGACTGGGACCGGCAGAGGAGGTGCCGGTCGTCGGCCTTGCCGATGACGATGTTGGAGGCCGACAGGTTGGCGAGGATCGTGGCCCCCGCCAGCGCGGCTTCGGACGAGGGCGGGATCGTCGCCCAGTAGTCCTCGCAGATCTCCACGTGCAGGACGAAGCCCGGCAGGTCTGCCGCTTCGAAGAGGAGGTCCACGCCGAACGGCACCTCGCGGCCTGCGACGCGGATCGCCTGCCCCCGCACGTCGCGGCCATGCGCGAACCACCGTTTCTCGTAGTATTCGCGGTAGTTGGGCAGGAAGGACTTCGGCACAACCCCCAGGATCGCCCCGCGTGCCACCACGACCGCGCAATTGTAGAGCCGCCCCTCGTGCCGCAGCGCCGCGCCGATCAGCAGGACGGGCGACAACTCGCGGCTCGCCTCGACGAGGACCGCGACCGCCCCCTCCACCGCGTCCAGCAGCGCCGCCTGCATATGCAGGTCGTCGATGGCGTAGGACGAGACGCAGAGCTCTGGAAAGACCACCAGATCGACACCCGCCTCGTGCGCCCGCCGCGCTTCCGTCAGGATGGCGTCGCGGTTGAACCCCACGTCGGCAGGACGCACGCGCGGCGTGCTGGTCGCGACCCGGACGAAGCCATGCCGGTGCAGGGCCAAGAAGTGCTCGGGTCCCGTGCGGTCGTTCAATCCAGCCTCTCCTCGATCATTTCCAGGGCGGTGCGAAGGCATTCGATCCGCACGGCGCCGCGCCCGACCGCACCATAATGCGCCTCGCAGTGGATGGTAGCGCGACCGCGCCGGGCGCAGGCGAAATGCACGAGGCCTTCCTCGCCCTCCTCCGTCGGCCCGGCGTAGCCGGTTACGGCAAGCACGATGTCGGCCCGCGACTGCGCCAGCGCCCCCTCGGCCATGGCACGGGCGACCGGCTCGGAGACCGCCGTGTGCGCCTCCAGCATCTCCGGTGGCACGCCGAGAAGCTCGGTCTTGGCCGCCTCGGTGTAGACGACGAACCCCCGTTCGAAGGCGTGCGAGCAGCCCTCCACGTCCGTCAGCAGCGACGCGAGGAGCCCGCCCGTGCAGCTTTCGGCCGTGGCGAGCGTCAGCTCCGCGTCGCAGGCCCGGCGCAGGGACCGAGCCACCGCGGCCTCGATGTCGATGGGGATGTCGCTCGACAGGGTTTCCGTCATGGGGCCTCCGGGCCAGCGCGCGGCCTGCGCCGCAGGGGTTGGAACGGGCCGGCCGGGGGCCGGGTTCCCGGCGCGGAGGCGCACGGCGCGAAGGCCCGTCGCCTCACTGCCTGCCATGACACCGGATCCGTCGGACCGGTCAGATGCTGGACCTGACCACCAGATGCGGCTCGACCAGGAGGTGCCGGGCCTCGCTCCGGCCGCCGAGGCGGGCGAGAAGCACGTCCGCCGCCTGCCGGCCGAGCTCGCGCCCGTGCTGGTCGATGCTGGCGAGATCGAAGGCGGGCGAAGCCGCCATCGGGCTGTTGTCATAAGCCACGAGCGCGAGGTCGCCGGGCACGCGCAGCCCGGCCTGGGCCGCCAGGGCGCGGAGGGGAAGGCCGTCGAGGTCGCTCCAGCAGACCACGGCGCGCGGGCGGTCGGGGCGGGCGAGGAAGGCCACCAGCTCGGCCGGGCGCCCCTCGGGCGGGGCGGTCAGGTCGAAGACCCGGGGCGCGAGCCCGGCCCGCGTCAGCGCCTCGGCGTAGCCGGCCTCGCGCTCGCGCACGACGGAGGGCTTGCGTCCCCCGGCGCCGTGATGCGCCAGGAAGCCGATGTCGCGGTGACCCCGGTCGATCAACGCTTGCGCGGCCAGCGCGCCGCCCCTGCGGTCGTCGGAGTTGACCGTGTCGAACGGCGCGGCGTCCGGCGCATGGTAGGCGATCAGCACGGTCGGGATCTTCTGCGCGTAGCGCGCCACAACCTCCCGGGGGAGGAGCGGGGCCACGAGGATCACCCCGGCCATGCCGTGGTCGATCATCGACTCGATCAGCTCGGTCTCCAGGTGCGTCTGCGCCCGGCCCACGCCGATCATCGCGCGGAAGTGCGAAGGGGCGAGCGTGTCCTGGATGCCGTCGATCACCGCCGGCAGGAAGGGGTTGGCAATCTCCACGAGGAGCACGCCGACGGTGGTGCTGCGCCCGCGCAGGCCCTGCGCCGCCTTGGACGGGCGGTAGCCCAGCTTGGCGATGGAGGCGTTCACCCGGGCGCGGAGCGCGTCGCTCACGCCATAGGCGTCGCGAAGCACCTTGGACACGGCCGCCACGGAAACCCCGGCGTCCTCGGCGACGGTCCGGATTGTCGCGCGCCGTGACTCCTCGGTCGTGTCCCTCGGCGACATCCTGCCTCCTTCCTGTGATCGTGGCCAACCGTGCCAGAACCGTAGAACGATTTCCATTGCTAACCGGGCCCGCCCTGTGCAACGATCCACGTATAACGGTATACGCGCCTGGATCCCGGGAGGGGGCGTCCGGCGCGGGAGGAGGCACCATGAAGGACTCGGCGACGCAGCCCCAGGCGCGAGCGGATGCCCGCGCCTGGATCGGCACGATGATCGCGCCCCTGTCGGATGGGGGAGTCGGCACGCCGGCCTCCTTCGTGGCCGGGGAGTTCACGCTGGACACGGTGCCCGCCGAGGGGCGGCTGCGGATCTCGGCGCAGGGGCTCTACCGCGCGTTCCTGAACGGGGAGCGGGTGGGCACGGACCTGCTGACGCCGGGCTGGACCTGCTACGATGACCGCATCGCCTTCCAGGACCATGCCGTGGGGCACCTCCTCCGGCCAGGCGCGAACCGGCTGGAGATCTGGCTGGGCGACGGCTGGTGGCGGTCGCAGATGATGTGGGGGCACGAACGGCCGATCCTGAACTGCTGGGGCGACCGCATCGGCGCCATCGCCGAGATCGAGGCGGCGGGCGAGGTGGTCCTCAGGACGGACGACACTTGGCGCAGCGGCCTCCTGCCCATCCGCCGGAGCGGCATCTACTACGGCGAGAGCGTGGACGCCCGGGTCGATCCGCAGGCGACGCACGGCGTCGAGGCGCTGCCCTTCGACACGGGGCTCCTCGTGCCGCACGAGGCCCCGGCCGTGCGGGAGCTTCCCGCGCTGGCCGCGGTGGACCGCTGGGAGGACGGCGGCGCGACCGTCCACGACTTCGGCCAGAACGTCGGCGGCTTCGTCCGCTTCACGGTCGAGGGCGAGGCCGGGGCCCAGGTGCTGGTGGAGCATTCCGAGCAGCTTGGCCCGAATCGGCAATGGGACAACGCCAACTACCGCAGCGCGCGGGGGGCGGTGGATTACGTGCTGAAGGGGGACGGGCCGGAAACCTACGCGCCGATGTTCACCTTCATGGGCTATCGCTACGCCAAGGTGACGGTGACGGGGAACGCCCGCGTCACTGCCATCGAGAGCGTGCCCATCTCCTCGGTGCCCGAGCAGGCGGGAACCTTCGAGTGCGGGCATCCGCTGGTGAACCGGCTGGTGCTGAACACCGTCTGGTCGCAGCGCGCGAACTTCATCGAGGTGCCGACCGACTGCCCGCAGCGCGACGAGCGGCTGGGCTGGACCGGGGACGCGCAGGTCTTCGCGGGCACGGCCTGCTGGCTGGCGGACAGCCACGCGATCCTGCGGAAATACCTGCGCGACGTGATGGCCGACCAGAGGCCGGACGGCGGCATCCCGCACTTCTCGCCAGACCCCACGCGCCTGCATCCCGTCCCAGGGCGTGGCGACTGGGCGGGCTCGACCGGCTGGGGCGACGCCATCGTCATCATTCCATGGCAACTTTACCTGCATTACGGCGACGCCGACGTGCTGCGCGAGTGCTTCGGCGCGATGCGGAAGTGGCTCGACTACCTGTGGTCGATCTCGGACGGGCCGGTCATCACCCCGAACCCGGTCTGGGGGGGCAAGGGCTTCACCTTCGGCGACTGGCTCCAGCCGCAGGCGCAGCCGGGGCAGAAGGACAACCAGAAGGCCGCGAACACCATCGGCGACGACGCGGCGGCGACGATCTATCATTTCATCTCGACCGACCTCGTGGCCCGCATCGCCCGGCTGCTCGGCGAGGAGGCGGAGGCCGAGCGGCTGGCAGCCTGCGCCGGCGCGATCAAGGCGGCCTTCGCGCGGGAGTTCATCACGCCGGCGGGGCGGATCGCCTACGGCGACCAGACCTCCTATGCCCTGTCGCTCCTCCACGACCTCGTGCCCGAGGCGCATCGCGAGGATGCCGCGCGGCACTTCCGGCGGGTGGTGGAGGAGACGGATGGCCGGATCGGAACGGGCTTCATCGGCACGCCCGCGCTGCTGCCGGCGCTCACGAAGTGCGGGATGCACGACCTCGCGGGGAAGGTATTCCTCAACGAGCGCATCCCGGGCTGGCTTTATCAGGTGAGGATGGGGGCCACGACGATCTGGGAGCGGTGGGACGCCATCGCCCCGGACGGGACGCTCTTCAACCCGGGCATGAACAGCTACAACCACTACGCCTATGGCGCGGTGTGCCAGTGGCTCTTCGAGGGGGTGGCGGGCCTGCGGCGGAGCGAGGACGGGCCGGGCTTCGCGCGGCTGGAGCTCGATCCCGTGGTGATCCCGGCGCTGGGCCACGCGGCGGCGCGGCACCAGAGCCCCCGGGGCGAGGTCGCGGCGGAGTGGCGGCTCGATGGCCGACGCGTGGCCTACCGTGTGACGCTGCCCGAGGGCTGCGAGGCAGTGTTCGAGCCCCGGGGGCGTGGGCAGGTGACGCTGGGCGGCGTGGCGCGGACGGGGCCGTTGACGCTCGGCCCTGGCACGCACGAAATCGGGTTCACCATTTCCTGACGGCGAAGCGGGGCCAACCCGCGCGACACGAGACCAACGGAGGAGACATCATGACGAGACCGATCCCGAGCGCCGCGCTGGCCGCCGCTCTGATGGCCTTGGCCGGAGGGGCCTGGGCGCAGGAGGTGGAGCTGATCTACCTCGTGGACAACAGCCCCGACACCGTGGCCGTCGCCGAGGCGCTGGCCGCCGCCTACATGGAGCAGCATCCCGAGGTCTCGATCGAGGTCGAGCAGCGGCCGGGCGGCGCGGAAGGGGACAACCTCATCAAGACGCGCCTCGCCACAGGCGAGATGGCGGACGTGTTCCTTTACAATGCGGGCTCCCTGTTCCAGGCGCTGAACCCGACCGAGACGCTGGAGCCCCTGGACGACCTGCCCAACATGGCGGGCGTGCTGGACGGCTTCAAGGAGGTCGTGACCGGCACGGACGGACGGGTCTACGGCGTGCCGGCGCGGGCGGCCATGGGCGGGGGCATCTTCTACAACGTGCCAATCTACGAGGAACTGGGGCTGGAGGTCCCGACCACCTGGGAGCAGTTCGCCGCCAACAACGAGGCGATCAAGGCGGCCGGATACGTCCCGGTCGCGCAGACCTACGGCGAGACCTGGACCTCGCAGCTCTTCGTGCTGGCCGACTACTTCAACGTGCAGGCGGAGGTGCCGGACTTCGCGGATCGCTACACCGCGAACGAGGCGAAATACGCCGACACGCCCGCGGCGATGCGGGGCTTCGAGCACCTGCAGGAAGGGTTCGAGAAGGGCTGGTGGAACGAGGACTTCGGCGCCGCGACCTTCGACGACGGGCTGCGGATGGTGGCCGAGGGCGAGGCCGCGCATTATCCGATGCTGACCTTCGGCCTGGGCGGGATCCAGCAGAACTATCCCGAGTCAATCAATGACGTGGGCTTCTTCGCCCAGCCGGGGCCGGAGGGCGCGCCGAACGGTCTCACCGTCTGGTACCTGGATGGCATCTACGTGCCCAAGGGCGGGGAGAACACGGAGGTTGCCAAGGACTTCGCCAACTTCGCGGCGAGCCAGGACGCCTGCCAGGTGATCCTCGACACCATCGGCGCCACGGGGCCGCTTCTGATCGAGGGCTGCGAGTTGCCGGCCGACGTGCCGCGCCTCGTCCAGGACATGTTGCCCTACTTCGAGGAGGGCCGCACTGCGCCGGCGCTGGAGTTCTTGAGCCCCATCAAGGGTCCCGCGCTGGAGCAGATCACCGTGGAGGTCGGCTCGGGCATCCGCTCGGCGGCCGAAGCGGCGGCGCTCTATGACCAGGACGTGCAGAAGCAGGCGCAGCAGCTCGGGCTGGAGGGCTGGTGAGCCCCCGCGCGGTCCCGGGGGCCGGGGCCGCGCCGTCCTTTCCGCCGCCGGGGCCGCAGGACCTCGGCCGGCCTTTCGCCTCCTTGCGGGATCTCATCCATGACGGAACGCCGCGCCCGCCGCTCGCCCTATCCGACCTGGTTCTTCCTGCCGGCGGCCGTCGTCTACGGCGCGCTGTTCATCGTGCCGACGCTGGCCTCGTTCTGGTTCAGCCTGACCCGCTGGAACCTGTTCGAGGCCGAGTTCATCGGGCTCGGCAACTTCCGCCAGTTCTTCCGCGAGCCCTTCCTCGTGCAGGGCGTGGTGAACACGCTGATCTATGGGACGCTGACGAGCGGGCTCAAGACCGTGCTGGGGCTGGCCCTCGCCGTGCTGCTGACCGGGCGCATCTGGTTCCGGGGGACGCTGCGGACGCTGGTGTTCTTTCCGGTCCTCGTCTCGACCATCGGGGTGGGCTTCGCCTTCGAGGCGATGATGCACCCGACGCGCGGCGTCATCAACGTCGCGCTGGAAGGCATCGGCATCGATGGGCCGCACTGGCTGACCAATCCGTCGCTGGCGCTGGTGTCGGTGGCGCTGGTGGACGTGTGGAAGGGCGTGGGCCTCGCCACGGTGATCTTCATGGCGGGGCTCGTGTCGATCCCCCAGGACTACTACGAGGCCGCGCGCATCGACGGCGCGACGCGCTGGCAGCAGTTCCGGCGCGTGACGGTGCCGCTGGTCCGACCCGCGACCATCACGGTCGTCACGCTGTCGCTGATCTCGGGCCTGCGCTACTTCGAGCTGATCTGGGCCATGACGGGGGGCGGGCCCGGCTTCTCCTCGGACGTGATCGCGAGCGTGATCTACAAGCAGTATCAGGCGGGCTTCTATGGGCTCGCCACGGCGGGGAACGTGATCCTGTTCGGGCTCATCGCCTGCATCGTCCTGCCGCTGACCTGGTGGTTCAACCGACGCGAGGTGGAGCTGTGACCGTCCTGTCCCGATCCGTCGCCACGGCTCCGCCCGCCCGCCCGCGCCGCCGGGCCCGGTGGCGGCCCGCCCTCACGGGAGGCCTCGCCCTGCTGGCGGCCCTCGTGGTGTTCGTGATCCCCTTCCTGTTCATCGCGCTCCAGGCGGTGAAGACCCGTCGCGAGGCGAGCCGGCTCGACTTCGCCTGGCCCACCGAATGGCAGGCCTGGGAGAACCTCGTGGAGGTGGTCCAGGAGCGCGACTACATGCTCCTGCTGGCCTACCTGAACTCCACGATCATCACGGTGGGATCGGTCACGCTCCTGGTGATCTTCGCCTCGATGGTGGGCTACGTGCTCCAGCGGCGGCGGTCGCGGGTGAACGGCGTGGTGATGGGGGCGGTGCTCGCCGGGCTGATGATCCCGCCCGCCGTGGTGCCGACGATCTGGGTGCTGCAGGCGCTGGGCCTGTTCAAGACCATCCACGGGATGATCCTGATCGAGGTGGCCTACAACCTGTCCTTCTCGGTGCTTCTCTACCGCGCCTTCATCGCCACGATCCCGCGCGAGCTGGACGAGGCGGCGATCATCGACGGCGCGAAGCCGTTGCAAGTCTTCTTCAAGGTCGTGCTGCCGCTGCTCTGGCCGGTGACCGTCACCAACATCGTCGTGCAGTCCATCGGCATCTTCAACGACTTCACGAACCCGCTCTACTACCTGCCGGGGCGCGAGAACGTGACGGTGCAGCTCACGCTCTTCAACTTCCAGAGCCAGTTCAGCTCGCAGATGAACCTCCTGTTCATGAACGTGCTGCTGGTGACGATCCCGCCGCTGGTCGTCTTCGTCTTCTTCAACCGACAGATCGTCGCGGGCATGACCGCGGGCGCCGTCAAGGGGTGACACATGGCCGAAGTGCAGCTCAGGGCCGTCCGCAAGTCCTTCGGCGCGGTCGAGGTCATCAAGGGCGTGGACCTCCGCGTGCCGTCCGGCGACTTCTGCGTGTTCGTCGGCCCGTCGGGCTGCGGGAAGTCCACGCTGCTGCGGATGATCGCGGGGCTGGAGGAGGTGACGGACGGGCAGGTCCTGATCGGCGGGCGCGACGTGACCGATGCCGAGCCGTCGCGGCGCGGCATCGCCATGGTGTTCCAGAACTACGCGCTCTATCCGCACATGACGGTGGCGCAGAACATCGGCTTCGGCCTCAGCCTCGCCAAGCGTCCCAAGGCCGAGATCGAGGACAGGGTCCGCCACGCCGCCGACATCCTCCAGCTCTCGCACCTGCTCGACCGCAAGCCCAAGGCGCTGTCGGGCGGCCAGCGGCAGCGGGTGGCGATCGGGCGGGCCATCGTGCGCGACCCCAAGGTGTTCCTGTTCGACGAGCCCCTGTCGAACCTCGACGCCAGCTTGCGCGCCGAGATGCGGCTGGAGTTGGCCGAGCTGCACGGGCGGCTCGACGCCACCATGATCTACGTGACGCACGACCAGGTGGAGGCCATGACCATGGCCGACCGGATCGTCGTGCTGAACGGCGGGCGGATCGAGCAGACCGGCGCGCCGATGGACCTGTACCGCCATCCGGCGACGCCCTTCGTCGCGGGCTTCCTGGGGAGCCCGAGGATGAACCTCTACGAGGGCGAGGCGGCCCGGGCCATGGGCGCCCGCGTCTACGGGATCCGGCCCGAGCACGTCCTGCTCTCGCCCGAGCGGGGCCGCTGGCATGGCCGGGTGCGCCATGTCGAGAGGCTGGGGGCGGACGCGATCATTCACCTCGACGTGCCGCAACTGGGCGATCTGGTGGCCCGCGCCGCCGGCGAGACCACGCTCGCCCCCGGCTCGGAGGTCTGGGCCAGCCCGCAGGACGGCACGGAGCACCGTTTCCCGGCCTGACGGGGCGCGGGCCTCGCGGGGGGGCGCGTCCGCCGGGTCGCGGCGCGGGACGGCGAAGCCCTCGGCGGGCCGGGCCGGGCCGCCCGGGGCCTCGGGGCGGGAGGCCGGGTTGGGGGCGGCATGGTCGGCGGCATGGTCGGCGGCGTGGGCGTGGGCGGTGGTGGGCATGGCGGTCCTCCTTTCCTGGGCGGCGCGATTCGTGGGCGTCGCGAGAAGGATGCCAGAGCGGGGTTAACGGTCTCCGACAGCAACGAACGGTGGTGTTGCGCGATTCGTGACCGCGGCGTTAACCCCTGCCGCCGCCCGACCGGAGGCCATCAGGGCCAGGGATAGTCGGCGAGGGTCACGCCGGCGTGGCGGAGGCGTTCCGCCAGGTCGCGGCGGAAGGCCACGATGTCGCCGACCGCCTCGGCCTGCCGCGCCGCCACCTCGCCGGCGGTGAAGGGGGGGACCGGACCCCCGTCGCCCCATCGCTCCAGCACGTAGTTGAAGACGGCGGCGATCTCGGCGTCGCCGAGGCTGGCCGAGAGCACGCCGGGCACGTTCGCCATGTAGGTCCGTCCCCGGTCGTCGGCGGCGAGGGCCGAGACCGATCCGAGGAAGGTCGGCACGCCGCCGACAACCGTGCCCTCGCCGCTCAGGCCGTGGCACCCGGCGCAGCGCAGGATGTAGTTGGCGGCGGCCGTGCGCTCGGGCGGAGCCCCCTCCTCCGCCCTGGCCTGCGCGCCGGCCACGGCCGCCGCCAGCGCGACGGCGGAGAGGGGGGTCGCGAACCGCGGCCGCCGCATCACCGGGCCTCCCGCAGCGCGCGGAGGTCGGCGTGGCTGGAGCGCTCGGCCCGCGCGGCCTCGATCTGGGCGGGCGTGACCGCCTGCCCGGTGCCGTTCAGGTCGGCCAGCACATAGGTCGCCATCTCGGCCAGCTCCTCCGCGCCCAGGTGGGCCTGCGGCGGCATGACGAGGCCCACGTAGTCCTGCCCCGCCACCGTCAGCCGGCCCGAGAGCCCGTTCGCCACCACGCCGGCGATGTAGGCGGGCGCCCTCTCGCCCAGGGCCGCCCAGAGCTCGGCGTTGTGGAGCGGCGGCGCGAGGCCGGGGATGCCGACCCCGGCCTCGCCATGGCAGGCCCCGCAGGTCCCGGCGAAGAGCGACGCGCCGTCGGCCAGGGCGGGAGATCCCGCCATGGCCACGAGGCCCAGGAGCAGGGCCCTAGGCATCGGCCAGCCCGACCACGACCGACACCGTGCAGTGGTAGCCGGTGTTCGCGTTCGCCATGCACCAGTTGATGTCGTTGTAGAGGCCCATGCGGTAGCCGGGCCTTTCGCCCTGGCTGGTGTAGCAGAACGTGGCGCTGGAGACCCCGGCCTTGCCGCAGCAGTCGTTGTAGGAGACGAGGTAGTCCTTGTCGTCCTCCGGGTTGCGGCACGTCCCCACCCAGGACACCGCCGAGGCCTCGGAGCCCGGCGGGCAGGAGGTCAGCGAGCCGCCCGAGGTGGAGCAGAGGTTGCCGTCGAGCGCGCAGTGCTTCCAGTACTCGCAGGCGTCCTCGCCGGCCTCCTGGGCGCGGGCGCGGCGGTCGAAGGGCAGCACCGGCGAGATGGCGACGCCCACCAGCGCCGCGCCGGCCCTGGCCATGAAGCTGCGTCGGCCGTGCGTCCGGGCCGAGCGGCGGGCTCTCGTCTCGACGGTGCGGTCCAGGCGCTTGAGCAGGCGGTCGATCAGTTCGGTCATGTTGGCTCCTTTCGTGAGGGGGATCAGGCCGGCAGGCCCGGCGGGTCCGCCGCGAGGCTCTGGATGGAGGGGCGGCCCAGCTCGGCGGCGTGGAACAGGCTTTCGAGCTGCTCGCGGGTGTTGACGAGGCCCTTGGCGCGGACGCGCCCGGCGCCGTCGATCAGGATGGCGAAGGGAAGCTTGGCCACCTTGAAGGTCATCCCCAGCTCGGCCGAGAGCGTGTAGGGGAAGTCCTGAAGCCGCTCGCGGCGGATCATCTCCCGGTGCGGCTCGGGCTTGCCGTCCGAGGCCAGCACCACGTCGAGCCAGTCGCCCTCGGCCCGCGCGGCCGAGCGCAGCGCCGGCACCAGCGCCTTGCAGATCGGGCAGGAGGTGGACAGGAAGAATACGAGCTGGCTGCGCCCGCCGGCCCGGCCCAGCACGAGGCCGGGGCCGTTCAGGTTGGGGAGGGCGAGCGCGGGCACCTGCGTGCCGATCTCGGGCCCCTTGTCGGCGATCATGGCGCCGACGGGCTGCACCCGTTCGAGCAGGACGCCGACCTGCCGGGCCAGCGCGAAGATCGCCGCGACGAGCAGGAGGACGACGGCCCAGAGGGCGACGACGGCGAAGGTCAGGGCTTGCATGGGGTCACCTTTGGTCCTGGGCGAGTCGGATGTGGCCGGCGTTGGCGAAGAGCCGCTCGGCCGTGCCGTGGAGGCACCAGAGGGTGACCCCGGCGGCGATGGCGGCGGCGGCGCCGGGCGCCCCGCCCATGGGCTGGCCGGGCAGGAGCGCGACCGCGACCCCGGCGGCGGCCAGCAGGAGGTTGCGCCCGACCAGCGCGGGCGAGACGACCTGCGGGGCGCCCCCGCAGCCGCATTCGATCCGGGCGCGGCCGGCGCGCAGGGCCAGCGCCATGGCGGCCGCGTAGCCCAGCAGGAGCGCCGCCGCCCCGAGCCCGCCCAGCGGGCGGGTGGCCGGCAGCGCCAGGAGGAGGACCGTGGCCCCCTCGGCGGCGATCAGGGCGCGCAGGACCGGGGCCTCGCGCCCGGGCGGCACGAGGCCGTAGCCCGCGACGAAGCCCGTGGTCTCGGCGAAGGCCTGCGCCTTGTGCCAGGCCGCGCGCAGGAACAGGAGCGACAGCGCCACGGTCAGCGCCCCCCCGATCAGGGCGGACATCCCGGCCGCCATCACTGGCTCGTCAGGACGAGCGCGGGGAAGCCGCCCATCTTCTCGGCCTCGCCGGCGGGCTTGGCGGCGAAGCGGGCCTCGGGGTCCACCTCGTAGCGGGTCAGCGTGCTGGATTCGCCCACGGCGAAGAGGACGGGCGTCTCGCCCTGCCCCGCCGCGATGGAGTTCTCGTGATGCGCGGGCGAGCGGTAGAGCACCGCCTTGGCGTCGAGGTCCACGGCCCAGATCTCCTCGGCCCCGTCCTTGTGGCTGCCCTCCTCGGCCCCGGAGTGCATCAGGACGAAGGCGGTGCCGCTGGGCGCGTGGTAGGCGATGACCTCCGAGCCGCCGGGGGCCCAGTCGCCCTCCACGCCCTCGGTGATCGAGAAGCTGTCCACCAGCGTCGGCACGCCGTCCACCATCGCGACCCGCAGGAGGTTCCCGCCGAAGGAGGCGAACACGAAGTCGGCGCCCACGCGGGCCGGGTTGGTGAAGAGCGCGTCGGCGTCGGGGTCGAAGATCGGCGCGGCCGACCTCACGGGCTCGCCGAAGCTGCCGTCGGGCTCGAAGGCGAAGGCCTGGACCGTGCCGTCGCCGCAGAGCGTCAGGAAGCCGCGCCCCTGGGTCGCCAGGGCGCCCCAGCAGCCGGGGGTCGGGATCTCGGCGATCTGCTCGCCCCGGGCGAGGTCCACCACGGCGATCGAGGTGGCCGGCGTGGCGTTCTGCACGAGCAGGAACCGCTCGCCGTCGGCGAAGCCGAGGAGCGCGGGCTGCGATTCCACCATGGCGCGCTTGTTGGAGATCGTGAACTCGCGCCGGTGCGTCAGGGTCGCCACGTCGAACTCGTGCACCACGGCCTCCATCTCGCCGTAGGTGATGCGCCTGGCGTAGCCCGAGGTCGTGTAGAGCGTGGCCCCGTCGGCCGAGAGCAGCATCTGCCCTTCGCGGCCCACGCTCAGGTTGCCCTTCATGCTCAGGTCGTCGGCGCCCAGGACGTTGATCTTGGAGGCCCCGCTCCAGTTCTGGTCCATGACGAAGACGTTCGCGCCGGGCGCGATCCGCTCCTGGACGCTGACGGTTTCGGGGACGAACTCCGCGTCCTGCGCCATGGCCGGGGCGGCCAGCGCGAGCGACGCCGCGCCGATGAATGCCTGAAGTCGCATCGACTCCCTCCTGCTGTGAGACGATTCGACGCTTCCAGATGAGCGGGGCGGCCTCCACGGGAGGCGGCGTTTCCGGCGGCCCGTTTGTACGAAAGCCCAGAAAATCGACGGCCTTGACCCGAGGAACGATCAGGATCTGACCTTTCGCCGAACGCGACCGGCGGTCCCGGACCCTGGGATCGTCCTCGGACGGATGGCCCGGGGGGAGCGGCCCGCGCCCTGCTCGGCCGGGCGCGGGGGGCCCAGCCGCCCGGGGATCAAGCGGCCAGGGCTCTCGCCCGGAAGGGGGCCCCGGACTGTCCCGAAGCCGATCCCGCGCCACACCCGTCAATCACGACCGCGCTGCCCCAAGGCGCGTTCGTTGCTCACCAAGATCCCCCAACCGACGCACCTGACTTTCGCACGGCACGAGACCTTGTCCAGACTGCCCCGGGCCGACGGGTTCAAGCCCGCGATCCTCGTCCGAACCTCGCGTCGTGGGAGGCCCCCTGTTCCCGCTCGTGCCGGTCCCGATCTCAACCATCACGTGTTATATCTTCGCGCGCCCGCGCCGCGCATGAAGCGGCATCCGCTGCACGATGGAGGCCCGGATGTCGCTGCACGACCTGCTGACCGGAATGTCCCGCAATGCCTCCCTCCGGGGCCGTCGCGTCCTGGTCGTGGAGGACGACTATGTCGTGGCCCAGGACCTGTGCGAGCAACTCCTGTCCTGCGGGGTGGAGGTGCTGGGGCCGGTGGCCTGCGTGGCCGGGGCGCTCGCCCTGCTGGAGTCCGGCCTCGACCCGCACATGGCCGTTCTCGACATCGGGCTGGGGCCTGAGACGGTCTACCCCGTGGCCGATGTCCTGCGGGCCCGGGGCGTGCCCTTCGTCTTCGCCACGGGCTACGACGCCTGCATGGTCCCCAAGGCCTTCGCCGACGTGCCCCGGGCCGAGAAGCCGCTGGCGCTGGCGGGCGATCCGGCTGCCGCAGGGTGGTGAGCCGGGCAGCCTGCGGCGTCCCTGGGGCCGAGCCCGGACCCTGGCCCAAGCCCTGGCCCAACCCCTGGCCCAAGCCTTGGCCATCAGGCCGTCGCACGGGAACGTTCGTGGACCCGGAACCCGGCACGGGCTACCTTTGGGTGGCTTCGGCCAATGGCAGGGCGTCCCTGATGTTCACCGATCCGCGGTGAAGGACCAGCCATGCCCCGTTGCTTCTTCCATGTTCAGGATGGCCAGGACTGGCCCGACGACACGGGACCGTCTGCGCCGGCCCGGCCGAGGCGCGCGCCGAGGCGGTGAGCGCCTCGGGCGCGCTGCTGCGGGACCTGGGCGCCCGGTTCTGGGCCGACGCGGACTGGCGGATGCACGTGACCGACGAGCAGGGCGGGCTCGTCTGCGATCTCCGCGTCAGCGGCACCGCAGGCGCCCTCCAGGCGGCGGAGCGGCCCCCGAGCCTCAGGCGCGCCGCGCTCCCGGCGCGCTCTCGGGCCGGTCGACGGGCGGCAGGTGGAGATAGTCGGCCCGGAAGTCCGCGGTCTCCACGAGCCCGTCCCAGTCGTGGACGGTGAGCTGGCCACGTGCGAACGAGATCAGCTCCAGCCGCCGCAGCTCCTGGATCACCCGGTTGGTGTGGACCTGCGACAGGCCCGTGGCCTCGGCCAGGTCCGCTTGCGTGAGGGCCAGGTCGCAGGTTCCGTCCTTGGCGCGGCCGAGGGCCCGCATCCGCAGCATGAGCTCGCAGAAGAGGTGCGCCATGCGGGCGAGGCCCTCGCGCAGCCCCACGTTCACCGTCCACTCGCGATGCACGGAGGCATTGATCAGGGTGTCACGCCAGAGGAACTTGGAAAGCCGGCGCTGCTCGTCGCAGAAGCGGTCGAGGTCGCGGTGGCTCACGAAGGCCAGCGTGCAGTTGGTCATGGCCCAGGTGTCGCTGTCCCGCAGGTCCAGATACAGGCTGGCCAGATCCGGCATGTCCTCGGGCAGGTGGAACGCCAGGATCTGGCGCTTGCCGTTGGGGCCCACCTTCGAGTTGCAGGCGAGCCCCTCCACCAGCAGGAAGGAGCGCTTGGGCCGGTCGCCCTCGCGCAGGATGGCCTGATCGGCCTTGACCACCTCCAGCCGGACCGGAAGGACGTTGATCGCGTCCCGCTCGGCCCCGGTGAGGGTGAGCGAGCGCTCGAACTTCGCCAACAGGGGATGGGACGTGTTCATTCGGCGTCTCCACGCGGTTGGGGCGGGAGCGCGGGCGCGTCTCTCAGTCGCCGAGGGGCCAGAACTGAGCCGGCGATGTTGCACACCTAAGCCGGATGGCGAAGCTGTCTTTAACGCAAGATGTTCACATCGTGTCATTCGGCCGCTTGGCTGGCCGACGGATGGCCCCGCGCTCGGAAGAGCGGGAGGAACTGCCCTCTTCCGCCAAGGGTTCGGGGGCAGGACGGACGCCCCGTGCCGCGCTGCTTCGTCACCTGAGGTGGGTCGGTCTGCCTGAACGGCTTCCGGGCTGTTTCCGAGTGGATCTCCGGCCTGGTCCTACCGCTGCCGGGATGGGCGTCGGCTGGTTGAGATGGGGCCGGTCGGGCGTCCGCCCGCCCAGCGAAGAACGCGGTGGACGCTGCCCCAGCCGATCCCGAGCGCCTTCGCCTGTCCGCTGACGCCCAGCCCCCGGTCCCGGTCGATCGTCGCTTGCGCTCGGCAACGGACCCGCCTTGGCCCAAGCGCGCCGGCCAGGGAATCGGTGTCGCGCGTCCGCTCACCGAGCTTCGCGTGCAGCGTCGTCACGTCCACGGCCGGAGCGCCCTCCCGACGCTGCGTGATCTGGTTGGGACGAACGTCGGGCTGCCGGGCCAGTTCGGCCAGCGCCCCCTCGCCCGTGACGGCCGGAAGCGCCACCTTCGCCTCGAAGGCCGGACCACGGTTCCGGCGCGGCCGTCCCGTCATGGTCTCTCCTCGCCCCCGGTCCTCACGCCGAGGCCGCGCGGATGATCCACTCAACGCCCCTGTTCAGATCTCCCGAGCCAGCTCTGCATCCCCGGCCACGCTTGTCCGGGCGAAGCCCACGTCGAGTGCGTCGAGCGTCCATTCCGCGATCTCGTTCATCAGCAGCCGCGAGGCGCGGTCGAACCCGTCCACCAGGGCCGGCGTCCCGGTCGAGGCCACGGCCGCGGTGGCTGTGAAGGTGCGGCTTGCAACGATCTCCACATCCTCCTCGCGGACGAGGCGGGCGGTCAGGCGCAAGGTGACCACCGCGCCCCCGGGAGCCAAGGCTTCCGCCTGGAAGTCCGTGAGCTCGCTGATGAGCGCGTAGTCCCCGCCGGGACCGATTGGCCGGCGCCCGACATAGCGGAAGCCCTGCGTGTCCTCGATGCTGCGCAGCATGAGCCGCTGCACCATCACGGGCGCGGTCTCGCTCCAGCGCACGTCCGGCAGATACTGGGCCTGAAGCGGGCCGGGGCGGATCATGATGCGGTCGGTGTCCAGCGCCCCGCTGGTGGTCGGCAGCTCCACGATCAGGGCCACGGGCCGAGGGGCGCCGCGGGCCACCGGGCCTCCTGCGGCAGCGCGGAGCTCGTAGACTTCGAGCGTCGTTGTCGCATTCTGGACAGCGGAGAGCGCCGAGCACCCCGCCATGAGGCCGGCCACCATCAGTGCGGCGCCCCACCGAGCCAGGCGGGCGGTCAAGGTCAGCGACATAGGCCTCATCGTTGGAACTCCGGGGATTGCTGGTTGAGGAGGAACCGTGCCGGATCGCGGCCGATCTGGGTGACGAGACCGTCGAGATTGTCGATCAGCGCCCGTGTCTCCGCGGCCAGGCTGGCGTAGGCGGGCAGCGCTGTGGCCGTGAACCTCTCGACGGACCCCCCCGACGCGCCCACGACACGCTCAAGCTCCTCGAAGGACGACTGGGCGGCCGTGCTTGCCGCTCGAAGATCGGCGGTGACCCCCGGCAGGTCCGCCGAGACCTGCGCGATGGCCGCGTTGAGACCTGCCAGGGATGCCCGAAGCTCCTGGGCAATGCCCGCCACGTCCTCGTTCATGACCCGGTCGGCGCCGGTGAAGGCGCGCTCGGCCGCAGCCAGGGCCCGGTTCCCCGTCGCCAGCGCGGTGTCGATGGCGGTCAGCGTCGCGTTGGCGTTGGCGAAGGTCTGGGTGACTTGCGCCAACGCCGTCTCCGCTCCGGCGCCCAGGCCCTCGATCCGGTCGCCGGCGCTGCGAAGGTCGGCCCCGACCTCTCCCGCGACCGCAGCGACGGTTGCGGTCGCGCTTCGGATGTCGGCCACGACGGCCGGCAGGTCCGTCCGCGCCACCGCGCCCACGGCATCCAGGGTCACTCGGGCCGAGGCCAGCGCCGTCCGGGCCTCGACCACGAGGCTGGTGCCCTCGCCGGTCACCAGGGCATCGACGCTCGTGGCGGCGCGCTCCACCGCAGTCAGCGTCGCATCCAGACGGCCGATCGCGGCGTTGGCCGCCTCGATGGTCCCTTGCGCCTCGTTCAGCCGCGCGGTGGCGGCGGCTCCCGTGGCGCCGAAGCCGTCGATCATGGTCGACGCCTCCTGGCTCAGCCCTGCCATCTCGCGACGCAGGTCCCCAACCGCGAGCCGCACATCGGCGGTCGCTCCTGTCAGGTCCTCCGCGACATAGCGCCTGGCCTCGGCCGCCGTGCCCTGGATCTCGGCCAGGGCGACGTTGCCAGCCGACAGGATGGTCTGCGCCTCCTCCGCCAGAGTCCCGATGGACTCCAGCGTTCCATCCGCCGTCGCCAGAACGCCCGTCATTGCGTCGGTCAGGTCGGCGAGGGTGGCATTGAAGCTGTCGATCTGCACCGCGAACTCGGAGACGGAGCCTGCGACGGCCGAGAAGTCCGCGAGCGACTGCGCGAAGTCGCTCGAGGCGCCCTCGATGTTCATCAGGATGCGGTCCACGCGGCCGCGGTTCTCTCCGCCAAGGACGGCGTTGAGCTCCCGAACCACGTCGAGGGACTCCTTGAGGAGCGCGGGTGCGTCCTCCGACAGCGTCTGAAGGACCGACTGCCCGGCCTGGATCCTGGGGATCTCGCCGTCGGGTCCGGGCTCCAGCCGCGCGGCCCCGGGCGTCCCGGCGCTGAGGCCCACGAAGGAGACGCCGGTGACGCCCTGCGATTCGATGGTGGCGATGCTGTCGGTCCGCACGGGCGTGTCGGCCCCGACCTCGATGCGGACACGCACGGTGCCGTCGCCCTCGGGCGACAGTCGCACGTCGACGACCTGTCCCACTGGCAGCCCGCTGAAGCGCACGTCCGAGGCGGTGCCGAGCCCCGACACGGAGGGGAAGGAGATGTCGTAATAGGCGAACTGCCGGTCGAGCTCGACCCGTGCGAACCACAGCAGGAAGCCCAGCAGTCCCAGGATCCCGGCCAAGGTGAAGGCGCCGATCAGGACGTAGTTGGCGCGGGTCTCCATGGCGGCTCAGTCCTGTGCAATGGGGGCGGCGCCCAAGGCCGCCCGCGCGCGGGGGCCGTGGAAGTACTCGCGGACCCAGGGGTGATCGACGTCCAGCATCTCACGCATGGTGCCGGTGACCAGCACCTTCTTCTCCGCGAGGACCGCCACCCTGTCGCAGACGGCATGAAGCGTGTCGAGGTCGTGCGTCACCAGGAACACCGTCAGCCCCATGGAGCGGCTGAGGCGGAGGATCAGCGCGTCGAAGGCCGAGGCGCCGATCGGGTCGAGCCCGGCCGTGGGTTCGTCGAGGAACACGATCTCCGGGTCGAGCGCGAGGGCCCGCGCGAGCCCGGCCCGCTTGCGCATTCCGCCCGAGAGCTCGGAAGGATACTTGTCCCCCGCCAGGGGAGGCAGCCCCGCCATCGCGACCTTGAGGTCCGCCAGGGCGACCCTGACCGCAGGGTCGAGGCCCGGGACCGCTCTCAGCGGCACCTCGACGTTCTCCCGCACGGTGAGCGACGAGAACAGCGCGCCGTCCTGGAACATCACGCCCCAGCGCGCCTCCAGGGCCTTGCGCTCCTCCTCGCTGGCCGAGAGCACGTCGGTGCCCAGCACCGTGACCGTCCCGGCCGCGGGGCGCTGGAGGCCGACGATGGAGCGCAGCAGGACCGACTTGCCCGTGCCCGACCCGCCGACCACCCCCAGGATCTCGCCCCGGCGCACATCGAGGTCGAGGTTGTCGTGAACGACATGGCTGCCGAACTGGTTGCGCAGGCCGCGCAAGCCGATCACCAGCTCGGGCTGGAGGCTGGCGGGAGCGACCTGCGTCACAGGCCCACCTGCGCGAAGAAGATGGAGAACACCGCGTCCGTCAGGATCACGGCGAAGATCGCCGTGACGACGGCGTTCGAAGTCATCCGCCCGAGCGACTCGGTGTCGCGCTCCACCTGCATGCCGGCGTGGCAGCCCACCACCCCGATGATCAGGGCAAAGACCGGCGCCTTGATCATGCCGACGAGCACATGGCTCATGCCCGTGCCCTCCACGAGCCGGGTCTGGAACATGGCAGGCGAGATGCCGAGCTGGGTCCAGGCCATCAGCGCGCCGCCCAGAAGGCCCGCCACGTTCGCCACCAGCCCCAGGATCGGGAGCATCAGCAGCAGGGCGAGGATCCTCGGCACGAAGAGCACGTCGGCCGGATCGAGCCCGAGCGTCCGCATGGCGTCGAGCTCCTCGCGCATCCTCATGGAGCCGATGGCCGCGGTGTAGGCCGAGGCGGTCCGGCCCGCGACGATGATCGCGGTGAGCAGGATGCCCAGCTCCCGCAGGATCGAGATCGCGATCAGGTCGACCACGAAGATTTCCGCGCCGAACTGCCGAAGCTGCGCCGCTCCTTGGAAGGCAAGCACCACCCCGATCAGGAAGGCCATGACCGCGACGATCGGCACCGCCTTCAGCCCCACCTCCTGGCAGTGGTGGACCAGGGAGGTCAGACGGAACTGGCGCGGGTGCAGCGCCGAGCGGGCCAGCCGTGCGAGGAACAGCCCCAGATACCCGGTCAGCGCCAGCAGGAACCCCACGCTACCCGCGACGGCCCGCCCCAGATGTTCCAGCCGATCTGCCAGCCCAAGGCGCGGCTCTGGCGGGCGCTCGCCTTCGGGGATGGCGGCATCGACCGTGCCGAGGAAGGCCAGCGTCGTCTCTCCGGCGCCCGTGACCGTCATCCCGCGTCCCGCCTGCTCGAGCCGGCGGCGCAGCATGGCCAGCGCCCAGGCCCCGGCCGTGTCGATCCGCGCCGCCGCCGCAAGGTCGACCTGGACGTCACGATCCAGCGGCACCGAAGCGAGCGCCGCGTGCAGGGCTGTCGCCCCGAGCACGGTGGCGTCCCCCGTCAGGGTCACCGTGAGGCGTGTCCCGTTGGAGGCTGCCTCAATCGGAGGCGAGGCTCCGGTGCTCATTGTGCCGACCGGTCCGATCTCGACATGGCCCGCAGGGTCGCTGATCCGCGCATACGCCTGTATGGCACTGCGAGCGGGCCTTGAGGAAGACGGATGTTGGTGATCGGGTGAGAGCCCCTGGACTCGCATCCGTTGTTCATGGAACGACCCGGCCCTGAGCTTCTTCGAGAGCCTCTTACCAAGGACCACCCAGGACCAAGAGCACGACGAGGATCAGGAGCGGATAGGGAGCCAAACCCGGCTTGGTCGCAGTCCTCACCTTGTGGGCTCCGCTCCGCATCCAGTGTGGCAACACATGGGTCATGTCCGGTCTACTTCTTGGCTGCAGGGCGTCGGCTGCCGGGGGAATCACCTCGTCGCCGTGGCGAATGTCTAGGACCACTGCACCGGATGGCGCCGCGCAGACCGGGAGGTTCAGAGAAGGACGTTCCTGGTCCGCGTCTTCAGCCGAGCCGGCGGGCTTGGGCTTCCACAGGACTGGCCTCGGGCGCATGGGGAGGCCCCGGCTCCCAATCAAGGTTCGCGACGCATCTTCGAGCCGCCTGATGCGCCCAGCGGGCGCGAGCCCTGTCGATCTCGGAGCAGGCGATACCGAGGCTGATGGACGGTGTGCTGGCACCCATGGAAGGGTTCCCCATTCCTCGTGCGGGACTACCGCGCGGGCACCTATGTAGATGGAGTTCGCAGGCTCTATTACGAGGTCGTGGGACCAACCATCCTGCAAGGCAAGTCGCAGCCTGAATTCTTCGATGCGGCCGCTCGGCTTGGATGGAACGCGGATGTCGCGGCAACTGCCGCGCTGGAGCATCCGAGTGAGGGGATGGCAAGTTGCGGCGCCAAGGCCGTCACGCCGTCTGATCGGTCGGACCCGCAGCGGACGGACTTGAGCCCCCCGATGACTGGGTTCAAGAACCCTTCAGGGGCTTCAGGAGTAGGCTCTGCCGCCCCCCCAGTCGGCGCGCGCTGGAGGTGGCCTGTTGGTGGACCGGCGCCAGGGCCAACCCACCCGTATCCAGGGTGCGTGCCATCATGCGAGTCCCAGGTGCCAGCCAGCCCTCGATCAACGACGTGACCTCGGCCCACGGGGCGGCCGCGCCGATCATCAGCATCATGCTGTGGATCTGCTGTTCGTCGCTCATCCTGCTCTTCGGGGCCGAGTTCACCAAGGCCCAGGCCGAGACCCATGGAAGCCGGGCCTGAAGGGGGCAAGCCGGCCGCGCGGACCCCGGCTGGCGTCAACGACCCGAGCAGCACGCCTCCGAGCCAAAACCAGACCAATCGGTCTTTGAAACAGAAGGCATGATAATTAGAATATATTGGGAAAGTTTTCCTAATCGGGCGATTGAAAATGGTCACCCCAATCACCATCTCTTTTTGGACAACCGCAGCATCGGACCGAATCCTGTCGGACCGATCCGGTGGAAGGTTCCCCTCAAGAAGTCCGTTCTGAACCGTCGCGCCTGTTCCGGGTGTCGGCGTTCTGGAGGTAGGGCGATGAGCTCGCGCACGACACGACGACCGGTCACCTTCGTCCATCCGTTCCGCATCGCGGGCTATGAGGACGAACTTCCGGCCGGTGAGTACCAGGTCGAATTGGACGAGGAGCTCCTGCAAGGGCTCAGCTTCGAGGCGTACCGCCGGACTGGAACCTTTCTGCTGATCGGCAGGGAGGCGAGCGGCAGGGGCTCCGCCGAGATGCGCCCCATCGACCCCAGGGACCTGGAAGCGGCTTTGGTTCGCGACCGCGCTCCAGCCGACAAGGCGGAGCCGAGCGAAGCGGCGCTTTCTCCCCTGGAGGAAAGGTCATGACGACTTCTGAATGGCTCAAGCCTGGAGTCTTCGGCGCGGCGATCGGCGCGGTCGCGGTGATGGCGCTGGGATTTTCCTGGGGCGGCTGGATGACGGGTGGAGGCGCCGACGGGATGGCGGCCGATCTGGCGCACGACGCGGTCATCTCGGCCCTGGTGCCCATCTGCCTGCAGATCCCGCAGGACGATCCGGAGAGGACGACCAAGCTGGCGACCAGCACGGAGGCCACCACCTACCAGCGCCGGGACGCCGTCAAGGCTGCCGGCTGGGCCACGGTGCCTGGCGCGGACGCGCCCAACCGCGATCTCGCGCAGGCCTGCATCCAAGGTCTGGATCTCGACGCCGCTTGACATGGCAGGGGCGAAGAGTCGGAGGTTCGCCGTGGTCGCGATCGTTCGGGTACCTGCCGGCTCGTTGCGGCCACTGGAGGCGTGCGTTGGTCAGGGCCGCCCGAGCCTGGGCGGCTCATCAAGGCGAACTGGGCCGATGCAAGGAAGGAACGGATGAAGCAGCGCTTGCTTGAGGAGCTTGAGGGCCTGCGGGACGCTCATCGCAGGGCCACGACGCAGGACGCCTTCGATGCGCTCGAGTTGCGCCTGCGCACCGTGGAGGCGCTGTCAGCGTCCGCCTCCCATCGGTCGAAGTCGGAAAGACAGTCCCTGGCACGGGTGAAGGCCCTCGTGCTGGAGGCGGCGCGCGCCCATCGAGACGGGGCGAAGCAGCCGGCCAACTTCTCTGGCGCGGTGTTCACCCTGATGCAGGCAGTCCGGCGGGGAACCAGCGGTTACGACGTCTAGCTGGACGGGTCAGGGGCACGGCTGATGCTCGACCCAGACCCGCGGGCACCCGAGATGAAGCGCGCCCGACCAGTTGCGCCGGGCGCGGAGGCCTGCACGGGATGGGACGGCGCACCTCGCGGCGACGGTTGTTCCTGTTTCACTCCTTCTGGGCTCAAGCAAGCAGCCCGGAACGATCGGAAAAGAGTCTCTCGACCGTGATGACGTATCCGTCGGAATCATGGGGTCGTCCGTCACGCCGGCCAAGCTCCATGGCAGGTCGACTCGGGTGTCGACGCGATGCCTGCACCGGCCCGTCGGCGACGCCGAAACCATGCAAGGAGCCCCTTGACGGATCCGGCAGCCTCCCCGCCCGTTTCCGACTACAAGGCCAGTTGGCCCCGACATGGCACGAACGTCGTCACGGTTGATCGCCTTACGGATGTACCGCGCCCAGAGCCATCACTGGCGGTCGCTCTTCTTCGGCGGGGCACCTGCGCCCGACAAGCCTTTCTCGAACGTGGCAGGCGCGGCCGGGGCGACCTTCTTCTGCTTGGGCTTCTTGACTTCCTTGTTCGAGCGCTTCTGACCCTTGGCCATGGGTTGTTCTCCTGTTGATGAAAGTCGATTTAGCGGGGATCTGCTTCGTCTGGTCTTGTGGCTGCGCCAAAGGGCCCTCCATGCACCCAAGGAGGAGGGCCTTGCGGACGATCTTCGAGGGGTGGCCGTGCTTCGCTTGGACTGCGTCGCGTGCTTGACGCGGAGCCGACGGAAAAAGCTGAACCCGCTCGACGCGCGGGTCTCCACCGGGGGCCTCCCTCACCCGTGCTCGGGAACCACCGTGGGACGCCCCTGCGCAACGGCCGCTCAGGAGCGTGCTGAATTGCACGCCAACGGGCTGACCTGCTCGTCCGCGGGCCCGCCCCCTTCGTCGTGCCACCGGGCCTGAGTCCGTTCGCTGGTGCCGGGCTGGATCCTGTTCAGGCTCTCGCTTTCGGCAGTCCTGCGAGCCGTGGCCGCAACCTGACGCGCGCGCGCCATGTCGTAATCCGCAGCATATCCGGCCCGAACTTGGTCGAGTTCGTCCTGAGCGAGGATGACGCTGAGTCCGAGCTTGTTGGCGTCCATGCGAGGAGCCTTCCATGTTCCCCCGAAGGATTACTCCAGGGGTAGGACACATATGGGGGCTCAGGGGGCCGGTTACGAGCGGTGCGGGGCGCCTATCGCGCAAGCGGCAGGACAGTCACGAGCCACAAGCTCAAGGCTGAACTCGTCCACCAGCCTCGTTGAGCCAAGCGCGACGAGGCCCGACGCGACCTGAAGGAACCCGAGCAGGCCCGCGACGCGGCCGTAACCTGGACGGGCGAGCTTCTGCACGGGATCGACGACCGGTTCTGGCAAGGCTCGGAGTGGCGGCGGCACCTGACGGACGAGGAGGGCGCGACTCAGCGTGACGGGCGAGGCCTGGAGGCCGGGAGGCCCAGGCCAGTGAACCCCGGATGCGTCTTCTTGTCCCTGGGACCTGGGCCAAGCTGGAGGCCCAAGCCGCTGATCGGACTGCGGCGAGCGAGCGGTCGACAGGTCACGAATGGCGCGCTGCTGGTTTTGTTTTCTATCCAGCCGCCGCATCTGGGTCGCGAGGTGCAGCGTCGCTCCACGGCGCCCTCCATCTCGTCATCTCGGCTGTGGTCCCCTGCCCGCTCATGGGGCCCCGAGCGATCGCGCCGCCTCGGGCCAACTTCTGGCGCAAGCAATGGGCGGGGGCATGCGACCAGAGAACGTGACGGCCGTCACTTCCTTGGCCCAGCACAACTCTGGCCCTTGTGCCTAGGCCTCACGTTCCTGGCCTCCTCCCTGACCCCTTCGCTGGTGCCCCGCCCGCCGGTGCTGCAAGGCGTTCCAGGCGGGCTGTCGCTCCTCGCAGGCCACGGGCTCGGCGCTTGGTCCATGGGTTCTGGCGCGCCTTCGATCTGCCGATGCGGCGCGGCGCGGCGGCTCGGGCCGTCCACGCCGTGATCGCGGTCGTCGCGCTTGCGCTCCTGGTCTGGTGCGCCGCCAACGTCGTGCGTTGGCAGACCTCGGTCCGGAGCACGGTGGGCATGGAGGAGGTCACGCAGGGCCACCTGCCCTTGAGCCTCGGCATCGCGAGCGTCGTGTTCGGATCTGTGCTGCTGCTCGCCCGGCTGGTCCGAAGCCTCGCGCGCAGGACCGCGCAGACGTTGGGGCACGTCCTGTCGCCGCGCGCGGCCAACCTCCTGGGCCTCGTGGTCGCCGCACTCCTCCTTTGTGTCGTGACCGAGCACGGGGTCGTGCGCGTGCTCTTCGGTCTGGCCGACGAGGCCTCAAGGCCCGATGCTGCCGGCATCGCGGCCTTCACCGGGCGCGAGGCGCTCCAGCTGCTCCGCATCCATGTCGGCCGCGAGCAGGCCGACACCGCCGAGGGCCGCACGGCGGCGGCACTGGCCGAGATGGACCGTGTGCGCGCCTGGGACCGTGCGCTGCTGGTGCTCGCCATCCCCACGGGCACGGGCTGGCTCGATCCAGGCTCCCACGACGTCATGAGTTCCTCCACGGCGGCGACGTGGCCACCGTGGCCGTGCAGCACTCCTACCTCGCCACGGCCGACGAGCACGTCCGGGGATGGGTCGCGATCAGTGAGCCCGACGGCTGGGACGAGGCGGCGCTCGACCGGCTCATGGAGCGCTGCGGACCGACGCTCGACACGGGCTGCATGGAGGGAAGGCGGGGAGTGAGGTGACGGCATGTAAGGGCTGGACGGCGGGCGCGTGGTGCGGCTCGGCGCGTCGCACGGAGCTTGGACGGCAATGGAGCTCGTCGACCGCCTGAGCCGGGAGACGCCGCCGCCCGGGCTGACCGCCTGGTCCGAGCCGCGCCAAACCGCCGTCGGCCGCCTGTCCGGCACCATCCTTCTGTACCCCTGCTGCGGGCCGCTCAACCCCGCGACACGGAGGGCTGCGATGGACCCCATGCTTCCGGTTCTCAAGGTGCTCGCGGGCGCGGACACCATCGTGAGCACGGGCACCCCGGTCCGGGTCCGCATCCTGCCGGGGGCCGACCACGGCTTCGACCAGCGCATCCACGCCGTGCTCAGCACCTCGGCTTCGATCCAGAGGCCACAGCGCGGGTGGCCGAGAGCGTGACCCGCTTCCTGGCGGCCTTGCCCACCGAAGGGGCGACCGGGCCCTGAGCATGTAGCCTCAAACCCGCAAAGGGTCGCCTGGGGCGGCCTTCGCCCAGTCCCAGGAGACGCCTGCCGCGTTCCAGGAAAGCCGCTCGTGCATCGGCCGACCCAGCGGCCCAGCGGCGCTCAAACGATCTCCTGCCCTCTTCGGCGACGCTGGATCGCCGGGTGCGGGCTGTGATCGTCCGCGTGCCGGACCGGCGTCAGGAACAGCCAGTCGAGGTGCGCCACGAGAAGGGCCGCTCCCAGCGCCCCCGCGAGCGTCAGCACGATCCGGCCCACGAGGGCCGCGCCGGGCGAGCCGGTGGTCAGCGCCGTCGCGACCAGTCCCAGCGCGCTCGACGCGGCGAACGGATAGACGGAAGCCGAGCGCCGGCCGGAGATCATGGCCTCGCCGAAGAGGTAGGTCGTGAGGAACACCAGGCACAGCAGCGTGGCGAAGTGCGCCGACAGGCTCAGCGCCGCCAGCACGGCCAGCGCGGCAGCCGCCCCGTAGAGCGTGGCGAGGCTGCGCTCGGCGGCCTTGGCGAAGGCCTCGTCCCGGGTCGGGAAGATCAGCGGAAAGACCGCGGCGATGGCCAGGATGAGGTCGGACACGGGCAGCACCGCGTAGAGCCAGAAGCACAGGGCCAGCAGCACCACGGCCCGGATCAGCGATCCCGCCCCATGGTGTCCGGGGGCGGGACGGGGTGCGTCCTCGTGCCGCTCGCGCGTGGCGGCTGGGAGGAGCAGGTAGAGCAGCGGGATGGCGATGCCCGCCACGAGGCAGGCCAGCAGAAAGCCGTCGCGCAAGACCATGAGCAGCGAGGGATCCTTCATGCCCACGATCGGCATCATCACGCCGGCGATCAGGATCAGCATACCGACAGCGCTGCCGGTGCGCCGGGTGACGTAGAAAGCCCCGAAGAACAGCAGGCCCATGATCAGGAGGAGCGCCGGGATGGGCCGGGTAAGCGCCACGATGGCGGCCATGACCCAGACCATCACGGCAAGGGCCACGGGCCCGCCGATGGCGCGCGCAGGGTTGAAGGCCTTGCGCTGCCCCGCCAGGAGCGCCATCGGGATGACCGCGCAAAGCGTGCCCAGGGCGGGACGCAACAAGGCCAGCCCCGCGTCGCACAGCGCCAGCGGCGGGCTTCGGGCAGTATCACAACACGTCGTCCTATGGCAGGGCAAGCCGGCCAAGGTACGCCAGGAGCGGCTGTGCGGCCGCCCGGAGGGGCGATCGCAGAAAGGGCAGGACGCTGGCGACGCCCGCCGTCGCGTGAGGATCGTCACGCGTTCCGCTTCGAGTGGCCTTCCCTCGGGAAAGCGCGCCCATCGGTCGCCGGAGACTGGCGAGCCGGGCTGACGCGCGCTAGGACAGGGGGAGTTCCTCGCATGACAGAACCGACGCTGGCCCTTCTCCTCGTCCTCCTGCCCTTCGCGGGCGCGCTCGTCGCGGCGGCGCTGCCGGTCGCGGCGCGTGGCGCGGCGGCGTGGCTCGCGGGCGGGACGATGCTGGCGGGGCTCGGGCTGCTGGGGGCGATGCTCCCCGGCGTCATGGCGGGGGAGCCGGCGCGCGCGGTCGTGCCCTGGGTGCCCTCGCTCGGGCTCGACCTCTCGCTGCGGATCGACGGCTTCTCGTGGCTCTTCGCGACTCTGGTGCTGGGGATCGGCCTCCTCGTGGCGGTCTACGCGCGCTACTACATGGACCGCGCCGACCCGGTGCCGCGCCTCTACGCGCTGCTCCTCGCCTTCACGGGGGCGATGCTGGGGGTGCTGACGGCGGGCAACGTCCTGATCCTCGTCGTGTTCTGGGAGCTGACCAGCCTCGCCTCCTTCCTGCTGATCGGCTACTGGCACGGCAGCCCTGCCGCCCGCGACGGCGCGCGCGTGTCGCTCATCGTCACCGCTGGCGGGGGGTTGTGCCTCCTGCTCGCGATGCTCCTCCTCGGCCATATCGCGGGGAGCCACGATCTCGACCGCATCCTCGCCTCGGGCCCCGCGATCCGGGCGCATCCGCTCTACGGCCCGGCGCTGACGCTGTTCCTGATCGGGGCCTTCACCAAGTCGGCGCAGGTGCCCTTCCACTTCTGGCTGCCCAACGCCATGGCCGCGCCGACGCCGGTCTCGGCCTTCCTGCACTCGGCCACCATGGTCAAGGCGGGGGTCTACCTGCTCGTGCGCTTCTCGCCCGCGCTGGGCGAGACGCAGGCCTGGTTCTTTCTCGTCACCGGCACGGGGATGGCGACGCTGGTCCTGGGTTCGCTCATCGCGCTGTTCCGGCACGACCTGAAGGGGCTCCTGGCCTATTCGACCATCAGCCACCTGGGCCTCATCACCGCGCTGGCGGGCATCGGGAGCGACGGGGCGATCCTCGCCGCGATCTTCCACATCTGCAACCACGCGGTGTTCAAGGCGTCCCTGTTCATGGCCGCCGGCATCATCGACCACGAGACCGGCACCCGCGACATGCGGCGGCTGAGCGGGCTCATGCGGCTCATGCCGGTGACGGGGACGCTGGCCATCGTCGCCGCCGCCGCCATGGCGGGGGTGCCGCTCCTCAACGGCTTCATCTCGAAGGAGATGTTCTTCGCCGAGGCGGTGGACTGGCACAACGGGACGTGGCTGGACGACTCCCTGCCCTACTTCGCCACCCTGGCCGGCGTCCTGTCGGTGGCCTATTCGCTGCGATTCATCGTCAGCGTGTTCTTCGGCCCGCCCGCCCAGGACCTGCCCCGGCAGCCGCACGAGCCGGTGCGCTGGATGCGCCGCCCGGTGGAGCTGCTGGTGCTCCTCTGCCTCGTGGTGGGGGTGCTGCCGGGGGCGACGCTGGGGCCGGCCCTGAACATGGCGGCGCGGGCGGTCCTGGGGCCGGAGACCCCATACTACAGCATCGCCGTCTGGCACGGCTGGAACGCGCCCCTGGCGATGAGCCTGCTCGCCATGGCCTTGGGCACGCTGCTGTTCTTCGCCTTCGCGCGCCCCATCGCGGCGGGCCCCGAGGGGCCGCCCCTCCTCCACCGCATCCAGGCGCGGCGCGTCTTCGACCGGCTGCTCCTGGGGCTCGCCTGGGACGGGCCGCGCGCGGCGCGGGCCCTGCTCTCGTCGAGCCGCCTCCAGCCCCAGCTCGTGCTGATCGTGCTCCTGGCCATCGTCGCCATGGCGCCGATCCTCTGGGCGGCGGCCCGCGTGGCGGCGCCGGCCGATCCGGCGCGGGTCAACGCGGGCTTCGCCCTGATGTGGACGGCCGGAGGGGCCTGCGCCGTGGGCGCGGCGCTCCTGGCCAAGTATCATCGCTTCGCGGCCCTGGTGCTCCTGGGCGGGACGGGCCTCGTCACCTGCCTGACCTTCGCCTGGTTCTCGGCCCCCGACCTCGCGGTGACGCAGCTCCTCGTGGAGGTCGTCACCACCGTCCTCCTCCTCCTCGGCCTGCGCTGGCTGCCCAGGCGGCTGGCCGAGATCCCCGGCGACCGGCTCCGGGCGGCGCGGGTCCGCCGCGCCCGCGACCTCGTGATCGCCGTGGCCTTCGGGTCGGGCCTCGCCGCCACCTCGTTCCTGGTGATGACACGGCCGCCGGGCGGACCCACCGTGGGCGACTGGTTCCTCCGCAACGCCTACGAGGAAGGCGGGGGCACCAACGTCGTCAACGTCATACTCGTGGACTTCCGCGCCTTCGACACCTTCGGCGAGATCACCGTCCTCGCCATCGTCGGCCTGTCGGTCTTCGCCCTCCTCCGCCGCTTCCGCCCCGCCGCCGAGAGCGCCGACCGCCCGGCCGAGCAGCTCGCGCCCACCGCCCGGCCGCTGGCGGACACCATGCTCGTGCCCTCGGTCATCATGCGATGGATGTTCCCTGTGACCATCGTCTTCGCGGCCTACCTGTTCCTGCGCGGCCACGACCTGCCCGGCGGCGGCTTCGCGGCGGGGGTCACGCTCGCCATCGCCTTCCTGCTCCAGTATCTCGGCCATGACGTCCGCTGGGTCGAGGGGCGCCTGACCGTGCTGCCGGTGCGCTGGATGGGGGCGGGCCTGCTGATCGCCGGGGGGACCGGGGTGGGCTCCTGGCTGTTCGGCTACCCGTTCCTGACGGCCCATGCCCAATACGTCACCCTGCCCCTGATCGGGCAGGTGCCGGCCGCCACGGCGCTGATCTTCGACTTCGGGGTCTTCGCCCTGGTGCTGGGGGCCACGCTGCTCATGCTCGTCGCCATCGCGCACCAGTCGCTGCGGGCCGGCCGCGCCCGGCCCCGCGACGGCGAGGCCCCGCCCCCGCCGGGAGGAACCTGATGGAGGCGGTGCTCTCGGCGGCGATCGGCCTCCTGGCGGCCTCGGGCGTGTGGCTCCTGCTGAGGCCGCGCAGCTTCCAGGTGATCGTGGGCCTGTGCCTGCTGTCCTACGCGGTGAACCTGTTCATCTTCTCGATGGGCGGCCTGAGCGTGGGCGCCCCGGCGATCATGCCCCGGGGCGGCTTCGTGAACCCCGACGCCTACGCCGACCCGGTGCCGCAGGCGCTGGTCCTCACCGCCATCGTCATCGGCTTCGCCACGACGGCGCTGTTCCTCGTGGTGATGATCGCGTCGCGCGGGCTCACGGGGACCGACCACGTGGACGGCCGGGAGCGGTCCCCATGACGTCGGCGGCGGACCACCTCCTCGTTGCGCCCATCCTGATCCCGTTCTTCGCGGGGGCGCTGATGCTCCTCCTCGGCGGCGACCGGCGGCGGGGGACGCGGACGGCGCTGGGCCTCGCCTCGGCGCTGGCCCTTCTCGCCGTGGCGGTCGCGCTCCTGGGACGGGCCGCGCGGGGAGAGCCGGGCACCTACCTCCTCGGCGACTGGCCCGCGCCCTTCGGCATCCTGCTCGTCCACGACCGGCTGTCGGCCGCGATGCTGGCGCTGGTGGCGGTGCTCGCGATCCCGGCGCTGATCCAGGCCGCCGCCGGCTGGCAGCGGCAGGGCCAGTTCTTCCAGCCGCTTTTCCAGTTCCTGCTGATGGGGCTGAACGGGGCCTTCCTGACGGGCGACCTGTTCAACCTCTTCGTCTTCTTCGAGGTGCTGCTCGCGGCCTCCTACGGCCTGCTCCTGCACGGCTCGGGGCTGCCGCGCGTGCGCGCCGGGCTGCGCTACATCGCGGTCAACCTCACGGCGTCGCTGATGTTCCTGATCGGGATCAGCCTAGTCTACGGCGTGACCGGGACGCTGAACATGGCCCACCTGTCCCGGCTGGTCCCCGGGCTGGCCGAGGCCGACCGCCTCCTCCTCCACCTCGGCGCGGCCTTCCTGGCGCTGGCCTTCCTCGTCAAGGCGGGCGCTTGGCCGCTGTCGTTCTGGCTCCCCGCCGCCTACGCGGCGGCCGCCCCGCCGGTGGCGGCGATGTTCGCCATCCTGACCAAGGTCGGGGTCTACGCGGTGCTTCGCCTGTCCACGCTGCTCTTCGGGACGGGGGCGGGCGCCTCGGCCGGCTTCGGCTCCGAGGTGCTGGCCATGGGCGGCCTGGCGACCATCGGCATGGGCGCTCTGGGGGTCCTGGGGTCGCGGACCCTGGCGCACATGGCCGGGAACCTCGTGCTGGTCTCCTCGGGCACCAGCCTCGCGGTCACCGGCTTCGCGCTGGCCGGGGCGGGGGGAGGCGTCCTCGCCGGAGGGCTGCACTACCTCGTGGCCTCCACGCTCGCCTGCAGCGCGCTGTTCCTCCTCGTCGGGCCGCTCGGCCGCGACCAGGACGGCGTCGCCGTGGCCCCGCTCCCCACCTCCGACGACGACCCCACCGACACCGAGGACGAGGCGGCCGAGCCCCAGGGCCCGCCCATGCCCGGCGCGCTGGCCGCCCTCGGCCTCTGCTTCGCGGGGTCCGCGCTGGTCCTCGCCGGGCTGCCGCCGCTGCCGGGCTTCCTGGGCAAGCTCGCCATCCTGTCGGCGCTCCTCGACGCGGAGGGGCTGCGGCTGCCCCCCAGCCTCGCCTGGGCCTTCATGATCCTCCTGCTGCTGTCCGGGCTCGCCGCCCTGATCGGTCTGATGCGCGTCGGCATCCGCGTCTTCTGGACCTCCGAGGAGCCGCCGCCCCGCGCCTGGCTGCTCGAGGTCGGCCCGGTGGCGGGCCTGCTCGCCGTCCTCGTCCTGCTGACGATGGGGGCCGAACCCGTCCAGCGCCACATGCAGGCGACCGCCGCCGCCCTCCTCGCGATGCCGCAGCAGACCGAGGAGATCCTCCTCGCCCCCCGCGCCGAGGACCAGCCATGAGCCGCCTCGTCCCGCATCCGCTCCTGTCGGCCCTGCTCCTCCTCATGTGGCTGGCGCTGACCCGCGTCTCCCTGGGCCAGCTCGTGCTCGGGGCGCTCGTCGCCCTCGTCGCCGGCTGGGCGATGGCCCGGCTCCGCCCGGCCCGGCCGCGCCTGCGCCGGGCCTCCGCGATCCCCCGGCTCCTCGGCCTCGTCGCCTGGGACATCCTGCGGTCGAACGCGGCGGTCGCCTGGCTGATCCTCACCGACGGCCGCCACGGCCGGCGGCGCTCGGGCTTCCTGCGGGTGCCCCTGCGGCTGCGCGACCCCTCGGCCCTGGCCGTCCTCGCGATCATCGTCACCGCGACCCCGGGCACCGCCTGGCTCGAATACGACGCCGAAACCGGGGTGCTGCTCCTCCACGTCTTCGACCTCGTGGACGAATCGCAGTGGCGCGACCTCATCCAGACCCGCTACGAATCGCTGCTCATGGAGATCTTCGAATGAGCGGGACGATCCTCGCCCTCGCCCTCGGCTTCGCGCAGGTCGCCCTCGGCCTCGCCGGCGGGCTCGCCGTCCTCACCATCCTGCGCGGCCCCCGCGCGCAGGACCGCGTCCTCGGGCTCGACACCTTCTACGTCACGGGGATGCTCCTGTTCCTCGTGACGGGCCTGCGCTCGGGCAGCTTGTTCTTCTTCGAGGCCGCCTGCGTCATCGGCGTCACCGGCTTCGTCGCCACCGTGGCCCTGGCCAAGTTCCTGCTGCGGGGCGAGGTGATCGAATGACCCATCTCGACGCCGTGCCGCTCTGGGTGGCCCTCCCGGCGGCGCTCCTGCTCGTGCTGGGCAGCGGCCTGACCCTGCTGGGCGCATTCGGCCTCGCGCGGCTCCAGAGCTTCTACGACCGGCTCCACGCCCCGACCCTGGGCACGAGCTGGGGGACGGCGGGGATCGTGCTGGCCTCGGTCCTGCTCTTCTCCTGGCTCGAAGGCCGGCCCGTGCTCCAGGAGCTGCTGATCGGCGTCTTCGTCATGCTCACCACGCCGGTGACGCTGATGCTCCTGGGGCGCGCGTCCCTGCATCGCGACCGGGCCGAGGGCTCCGCCGCCGTGCCCCCGGCCGGGAACGCAAGGCCGGCGGACCGGGGCACGGCCGGAGCCGACGGGGCGCGCGGCGCGGCGACCCCGCCGGCATGGCCCTGACGTTAACGATTTATTGACGAATCCCTGCCATGATCGACAGGGACGATGGTCCGCGTCTTGGCGGGCCGGGCGATTCATGGACATCCTCCCGGCCCACCCCGGCCGGGGCGGCGCGCATGGCGGCTGGGGAAGATGGCGACGATGCACAGGCTGCCCAGTTTGATCGCCAGCGTGACCGGCGTCGCGATGTTGATCTTCGCGACGACGACGGTCGCCTCGATCCTCTGGATGGCGCAGGCGCTCGACCGGCAGGCGCTCACCCAATCCGAGACGCAGGCCCGCGTCGCCCGGGACCACCTCCTCTCCCAGGCCCGGGTCATCACCATCGACTACGCCAAGTGGGACGCGGCCCACCGGGCGATCCTCGACGGCGACGCGGCCTGGCTCTTCGACAACATCGGCTCCTCGGCCCTCATGGGCGAGGCGGTGCAGCTCGCCGCCATCTGGGGCGGGCCCTCCGACATCGACATCGGCTGGGAGACCGGCGGCGACAAGTCCGGGCAGCCCGGCATCCTGCCCCCCGCGACGCGGGCGGCGGTGGACCGGCAACTGGCCGGCGCCCGGCCCGGCACCTTCGGCGGCACGGAGTTCTTCGCGTGGCGCAACGGCGGGCTGTTCGTGCTCGGCGCCTCGCACTTCGAGCCGGTGGAGAACGCCCCCCTCTTCCCCGAGGCGAAGCGTCAGGTCGGCCAGCTCGTCATGGGCATCCGCATCGACAGGGGCCTGGTCGCCGGCATCGCCGACGCCATCGCCCTCACCGGGCTGGAGGTGGTCCGCCGGCCCGCCCCGGATCGGCCCTCCGTGACCCTGCCCGGGGTCGATGGGACGCCCGTCGGCCACATCACCTGGGACGTGCCGCGCCCCGGGACGGCCATGCTGGACCGGCTGCTCGTCCCGCTCTCGCTCGTGGCGGTGGCGACCGCCCTGCTCGCGATCCTCGCCATGCGCCTGCTGCGGAGGAGCGCGTCGGACCTCGTGGCGGCCGAGCAGCGGGCCTCGACCGCGGCGCGGCGCGACCCCCTGACGGGCCTGCCCAACCGGGCCGCCTTCCAGGAGGCGCTGGCCCTCCCCGCCCGCACGGGCGAACGGGCGATCCTGTTCCTCGATCTCAACGGCTTCAAGGGGGTCAACGACAGCCTGGGCCACGCGGCGGGCGACGCGGTGATCGTCTCCCTGGCCCGTCGCATCGCCCTCCTCCTGGGGCCGGGCGCCCTGCTCGCGCGGATCTCGGGCGACGAGTTCGTGCTGATGGTGACGGGCCCCGAGGCCAGGGAGCGGATCGCCGCGCTGGCCGAGGCCATCGCCCGAAGCTTCGACGACCCCTTCGAGGTGCTGGGCCACCAACTGCGCGTGAGCGCCGCGATCGGCTACGCCGTCCAGGACGGCGACGCCATGCGCGGCGCGGATCTGGTCCGGCAGGCCGACCTCGCCATGTACGAGGGCAAGCGCCTGGGCGGGCGGGCGCCCGTGGCCTTCGGCGCCCTGATCGAGGAAGGGGTCCGCAACGCCCTCGTGCTGGAGCGGGCGCTGCGGACCGCGCTGGCCGCCCGCCCCGAGGAGTTCTCGGTTGCCTACCAGCCGATCCTGGGCATCGACGGCCGGTTCCGCCGCGCCGAGGCCTTGGCGCGCTGGACCTCGGCCGAGCATGGCGAGGTTCCGCCCGATCGCTTCATCGCCCTGGCCGAGAAGGCGGGCCTCGTGATCGACCTCGGCCGGATCATCCTGGGCCGGGTCCGCGACGACCTCGCGGCGGATGCCGGCCTGCGGGTCAGCGTCAACATCTCGTCGCTTCAGCTCCTCGCGCCCGACTTCATCGCCGACCTCGTGGCCGACCTGCGGGCGCGGTCCATCGATCCCGCCCGCATCCAGGTGGAGCTGACCGAATCGGTCCTCGTCCGCGATCCCGCCCAGGCGGCCCGCCACCTCCACGAACTGCGGGCCGCTGGGTTCGGCGTCGCGCTCGACGATTTCGGGACGGGCTACTCCTCCGTCGCCTATCTCGACCAGCTCAGCTTCGACACCCTCAAGATCGACCGCTCCTTCGTCTCGGAGGTGCGGCACTCGCCCAAGCGGCATGCCCTCCTGCGGACCATGATCCAGATGGCCCATGGCCTCGACCTGGAGGTGGTCTGCGAGGGCGTGGAGTCCGAGGACGACCTGCGCCTGCTGGCCGAGCTCGGCTGCGACCTCGTCCAGGGCTTCCACCTCGGCCGCCCGATGCCCGTCTCCGAGCTGTCGGCGCTCCGGCTCACCGCCAGCGACCGCGCCGCCGCCTGACGCGACCCGAACGATCCGGCCTCCCGCACCCGGAGCGGCCGTCGCTCCTACCTTCGCCCCTCGCCGATCTGTCGGCGCTCCGGTTGGCCGACCGTGACTGCCGCCGCCGTTGTGGCCTGTCCGCCCGCTCGCCCGCCCGCGACCCGGCACGGTCATCGCCCACCGCCCACTGCCGAATCGTCGGCGCTCCGGCCGGCCGCCGGCGACCATGCCGCCTGACGCTTCCCGGCCGGTCCGCCCTCCCGCGACCCGCCCTTCGCCCTTCGCCCTTCGCCCTTCGCCCTTCGCCCTTCGCCCTTCGCCCTTCGCCCTTCGCCCTTCGCCCTTCGCCCTTCGCCCTTCGCCGAAGACGCCACTCCCGGCAGGTCCGACGATCAAGCCGGGCGAATGCCTCCGTCGCGAATCCTGGCATTTTAATCGAATGCTACGATCAAGCCGGGCAAGTCCGGCCTTCCCGGGGTCGTGCTTTACTCAGCGTTAACTACTTTCCTGTAATCTGTCTTCAGATCGTCCATGAGCCGGGATTCGCCCCCGACCCGCCGCGCGTCGGCGGATCGGGGTCTCGGCCCCGGCTCCGCCCGCCTGTCGCTTTCCTGACGGCGGGCGCAGCTTAAGGCCCGGCTTCGCCTCCGACAGGGGCGTCCGCGGCTTCCAACGCGTCGCATGGCGCGGGGTCCTACCGGGTCCCGTCGCCTTCCCCCAATCGCGCCCGCGCCGGCTTCCGGCCGGGCGATCGTGGCCGCGCGGGCCGCGCGCAGCCAGAAGCAAGGAGGTCGAGCAGACATGTCTTGGTGCACGGAACTGGACAGGGACATCTATGTCGGGCTGGACGAGGTCAGGCCCCGTCCCGTGGCGCGGGCCCCCAAGGGCGTCTGCGCTCAGGCCCTCGGCAGCGCGCTGGCCCGGCCCATCGCCGTGCTGGCCCGGCAGGTCGCCACGCCGAACTACGAGATGCTCCGCTTCGTCCGGCTGGCCCGCCGCAACGGCTTCCATCCCCTGGTGATCGAGCATCGGGCCGACCGCTTCACCGTGCACAACCCGACCAAGCGCGCCTTGGCGACCCTGCCCATCGTCCTGGGGCGGAGCCGCAACGGCCAGCCGATCCTGCGCCGCCAGAAGATCCTGGACCCCGCCGCCTGCGAGGGCCGCCGCCTGGAGGAGATCGAGACCGCCACCGGCGAGGGGCTGATCGCCTATCACCACCGCAAGCTCCTGCAGGTCCTGGGGCCCGAGGCACCGCGCGTGATCGACATGGGCCAGGTCGTCGCGACCCAGGCCGCCGGCCCGGCGGCCTATTATCGCGAGTTCTTCAAGATGCTCACGGGCGGCCTCGTGCTGCTCGAGGATTTCGTGGCGGACAGCCAGACCGCCGCCTTCTTCGAGAGCACGGTCCTGCCCGCCTACCGTCAGGCCGTGGAGGAGACGGGCCGGCGCCCGCAGATCGCGCGCCTGGTTCCCGGCCGCCGGACGAGCTCGCCCCTCTGGATCGCCTATCCCCCCGCGACGGCGGACGACCCGAGCTGGCTCCGCCCAGCGCGCGAAGGCCTGCGCGCCGCCGCCTGAAGGCCCGCTCGCGCCTCTCGGCCGTGGGCGATCCGGGCGAGCATCGGCCTGATTCTTGGCCCGTGCGCGGACCGCCGAAGGTCAGAACGACGCGGTGATGTTGACGAAGAACCCCTCGCGGTCGCCCTCGATGCGGCGCAGGTCGTCCGACACCCGGCCCCATTCATAGCCCACTCCCAGGCGGATGTTGCGGCCGACATGCCGGTAGAGGCCCAGCACCGCGCCCCGGTCGGTGGCGCGGGCTCCCGGCAGGATCATGGCGCGCATCTCGGCCATCAGGTCCCAGTCGTGCACCAGATGGTAGTCGAGCCGGACGGCGGCCAGATGCGCGGTCGAGAGGTCGTAACCGCCGCCCGCGCGCGACGCCTGCTCGCGGCGGCGGAAGCCGTATTTGGCCGAAAGCGTCCAGCGCGGGCCCAGTTCGCAGGTGACGATGGCATTCAGGATGTGGCTGCGCTGCCGGTCGCCCTCGGCGTCGCCGTCCACGTTGACCTGATCGGGGCCGGGCATGTCATACAGGAAGGTGTAGCTGAACAGTGCGTTGATCCGGTCGTGGTCGGCCGGGCGAAAGGCGTAGCCCAGCCGCGCCTCCGCGTATCGGCCGTCGAGGAACGAGCCTTCGTCGGCGTCGGAGAACAGCAGGTCGAGGTCGGCGAGCAGCCGCCAGTCCGGGCTGGTCCGGCGGTCGTAGGACCCCGCGAGCAACCATGTGGTCCGGTCATCGGCCATCGGCCCGTCCGAGGTCTCGCGGCGCAGCTCGGCCCGCAGGGAGGCGCGCAGCTCCTCCCCAAGGGTGCGGCGGAGGCTCAGGGAGACGCCCGTCCGCCGCAGCTCGGTCCCGCCGGCCTCCACCGACCGGCCCCGGAGCAGGCCCCCCTCGATCGCCCAGGTCTCGTCGGGGGCGAAGGTCACGCCGTAGCTCTGCAGGACGGAGGGATCGTCGCCTCGGACGCCCCAGGCCGTCTCGGCGCGGGCGGTCAGGCGGGGGCCCAGCGGGCGTTCCATTCCGAGCACGAGGCCGGTCCCGTCGGCCTGCGCCGGGTCGGTCCTGTAGCCCAGGCTGTAGCGGGTTCCCGGGCTCGGCTCGTAGGCGATCCGCGCGGCGGCGGCGGGACCGGCCGAGCCGCCCGACACCTCGCCCTCGACCGCGAGGGCGTCGGTCAGGCGGCGCGTCAGGCCCAGGCCCAGCCGGTCGTTGGACGGCAGCCCCCGCCGACCCAATGTGGCCTGCGCGAAGAGGGCGTAGCTCGTGGCTGCGTCGGGGATCCAGGTCAGGCGCGCGGCGATGTCGGTGCGGCGGCCGGTGCCGTCGGCGTCGTCGGGGTCCGCCCGCTCGGTGCGGAGCACCTCGGCGTCGAGGGCGAGGCGGGGCCGCATCTCCGCCGCAAGCCCCAGCCGGACGTCGCGTCGCGCCTCGCCCGTGGCGGCATCGAAGCGCTCCGCCCCGAAGGTGACGCCCAGTCCGTCGCGCAACGCGATTGTTCCGCCGATCCCGGCGGCGACCTGATCCGCCGCGACCTCCTGGTCGGGCGAGGAGAACCCGGCCTCCTTGCGGTCCAGGAACCCCTCGACGTGCCCGGTCAGCCCGATCTCCGCGAGGTCGGCGCGACCCTCCAGGCGGATGGATTGCGCCCCTAGTCCCACCCGCCCTGCCGAGGGCATCTCCTCGCTCCGCAGGCCGCCGTTCACCGACAGGGTGGAGCCGAAGCCCGGCCCCTCGCTCCGCGCCCAGTCGAGGGCGGCCCAGGTCTCGTCGCTGCGCCGGAGGAGGAGGTCGAGCCCGAGCAGGCGTTGCGCCGCGAGCCCGCTGTCGTCGGAGAGCGCCGAGGCGCCCAAGCGCAGGCCGTCGGTGACCCAGGCCTCGGCGCGCGCCCCGGCGGCCAGCCCGCCGACCTCCCCGTTCGTGGGGACGTATTCGTATCGCGCGACGAGGTTCACCACGAGATCGCCCCCCGGTGCGTCCGACACCAGCCCCGGCCGGGACGCGGAGGGGGCCAGCGGCTCGGCCAGGAGGACCACGCCCTGAAGGTATTCGATGCGGTAGTCGGTCCCGGCCACGAGGCGGCGCGATTCGACCAGCCGGCCCGAGACGGGATCGCGCAGCTCCACCGTCAGGACCTCGGTCCCGTCCTCGATGTCCTGCCGGCCCAGGACATAGGCGCTGCCGCCGGTGCCGCGCAGCACGTCGCGCTGGCTCAGGGTGTCGGGCCGGGCGGCGAAGGCGGACAGGCGGAGCCGCTCCTCCCCGTGGCGGGTGACGGCGCGCGAGCCGTGGCTCCCCTCGATCCCCGTCAGCGTCCGGTCGGTCCGCGCCGAGAGGCCCGGGTCCGAGAGCGGCTGGAAATCGCCATGCATCAGATGGCTCGGCCCGTTCTCGACCCGGAGATACAGCCCGTCGCGGCTGGGGGCGAGCTCTTCGGTCGCGGAGTCGTCGCCGGTGACGGCGAAGACCTCGTCGGGCTCGATCCCGCGCAGGATGGCGTCGGGGTCCTTGCGGCCGACGCGGCGCAGCAGGCCGTCGAGGTCGCCCTCGCCCGTGTCCGCCGAGGCGGTGACGCGGGTGCCGTCCGCCAGCCAGCCGTCCGCGAAGGCGGCGAGCCGCCCGGTGCCCGGCCCGCCGCCCTCGGCCACGCCGCGGCCCAGGGTCACGTCGGCGATGCCGGTCGCGAACCACTCGGCCCGGGGGATGGTCACCGTGCGGGCGATGGTGCGGGCCGGCCGGCCGGGCGAGGCCAGGGTCACGGCGATCTCGTGGTCGCCCGGCGGAAGGACGCGCTGCACGACGAAGCGGCCCGAGGGGTCCACCGGCACGGGCCCGCCCAGGGCGGTGACGGTCGTGCCGGGGGGCAGGCCCTCGCCGCTCAGGGTGACGGCGCCGCCCCGGAGGGGGATGCCGCGCCGGGCGATGCGGCCCTCCCCCTCGCCGGGGAGGGAAGGGTCGGTCCCGGCGACTCCCGGTTCCAGGGGACGCACGACCGTCTCGTCATGGCGGCCCGCGCCGTCGTAGACGCGCAGCACGTAGTCGAGGCGCGCGGGCCCGGCCGGGGGCATGGTCCAGGTCGCCTCGCCGTTGGGGGCAATGGGAATTTCGGCGATCACCCGGCCGGGCCGGCCCCTCTGGCGGATGAGGATCTCGGCCCGCTTGATCCAGGCGGGGTAGTTGGAGGAGGCCCGGAAGGTCACCGTCCCGTCGGCCGACCCGGCGGCGGCGACGTCGAGCCGGGGCCGCACGCCCAGACCGTCGAAGCGGAGCTGGACATCCGCCGCCGCGAGCCGCCGATCCGCCGCCCGCGCGAGGTCGTCGGGAGTGGCCGGCTCGGACAGGCCGAGGTCCGCTGTCAGATCGGGCGGGAGCGGGTCGGGTCCGGCCGGTTCGGGCGGAACCGGAGGGGCCGGGTCGCCGGCGATGACCTGCCGCACCGGCTCCCCCTCCGGGGTCGCGCCCTCGATGGAGATGGAGAAGCCGAGGCCCACCTCGGGGGCGGGATCCGGCGACGCAGAGGCCGCGCAGGGTCCGGCAGGGGCGCAGGACCCGCCGGACGGATCGGCCAGCGCGAGCGCGGGCAGCAGGCCGCAGAGCGCGGCCATGGCGGCAAGGCCCGCGGGGCGGCCGATCGTCGAAGGGGAGCGGAAGGGGGCCATGGCGACGCTCACCGCCCGCCGACGCGGGCGGAGCCCAGCGCCGTCGCCTCGATGACCGGATCGTGGCGACCGTTCACGGGCCAGCGGGCGCGCAGCGCGGCCGCGACGGCGGCGATCCGCCCGCGCACGAGGGCGGAGTCCTCGCCCTCGGCCCGGTAGGCGATCCGCAGCACCGAGGGCTGGTCGGCGATCCGGGCCACCAGGGCGTCGAGCGCCCGCAGCAGCTCGGGCCGGGGATCGAGGCCGTGGAAGGCGCGCGCGGCGACGTCGATCCGCACCAGTCGCGGCAGGGCGGCCCCGAAGTTCATCCGCGTCACCATGCCGGGCGTGACGCGCACGACGCGCGGGTTCTCGGTGGTGACGCGGTAGCCGGTGGGCAGCGTCCGTTCATCGAGGCGGAGCTGGACGTTGGCGCCGCGCTGGGGCGGGAGCGCGGCGCAGGGCAGGCTGAAGCGGCCCTGGGCGTCGGCGTTCACCGCCAGCCCGTCCGGGGCCACGAGGCGGACGCCGGGCAGGCCCCCCTCGTCCACGCCGCGCATGTGGCCGTCCTGGTCGCGGTCGTCGAAGACGTGCCCGATCACGGTGGCGCAGTCGAACACCGCCTCGGCCACGACGCGGACGGTGGCTTCCGCCACGGCGGTCAGGGGCTCGCCGTCGGCGGCGACGGCCTGGGCGCGGTTGACGTGCCCGCCCGGGCGCGCCTCGGCGGTGACGAGCGCGCGCAGGGTGATCGTCACGCTTTCGCCGGGCGGGACGTCGAGGCCGGGCACGACGACGCGCCGGCCGTCGATCCGGGCGGCGGCGGCCCGCCCCCCGATCTCGACCGAGTCCCGCTGGGGGAGGAACCCCTCGGGCAGGTCGTCCACGATGGCGGCGGTGGCGGCGAGGCCGCGCCGGGGATTGGCGAGGGTGATCGCGTAGCCCACGAGGTCGCCGACGCGCGCCTCCTCCCGGTCGGCCGTCTTGGCGAGGGTGAGCCCGCCCGGCGTGCCGGTGGCGAAGGTCACGCGCGTCGCCTCGTCGTCGTCGGGGCCTTGGCCGGATTCGTCCTGCACGACCTCTTCGGCGTCGGGGCCGAAGAGGGCGACGACGAGGGCCTGGTTCTCCACCCGGCCGGCGTCGAGGTCGGCCTCGGTCAGGCGGTAGGTGGCGGTGAAGGTGGTGGAGTCGCTCTCCCCCGGGGCGAGGGCCGGGATGGGGCCGCCGCGCAGGTCCACCCCCACGAGGCGGTCGGTCAGGGTCACGTCCCGGAGCGTCACGTCGCCCGTGTTGGTGACGGTGAAGGCGTAGCGGATCGGGTCGCCCGCCCGCGCCGGATCGCCCAAGGCCGAGACGTCCGCCGTCTTGACGAGCGTCACCGCCGGATGCCGCGCGAGCGCGAGCACGGTCGGGTCGTTCGCGGGGTCGCCGTCGGTCGCGCCCGCGCCGTCGGGAGTCTCCCGCCCCTCGGGCTCGGGCACGGGGGCGAGGTCGGGGCCGGTGCCCGCGTCGGACTGGTCGCTGACGGAAAGCGGCGCGCCATCGGGGCCCAGGGCGGGGCCGTCGGGGCCCTGCGCCGTGCCGGTGACGGTGGCGCTGTTGGCGAGCCAGCCGCGATCCATGTCCTCCTGCGTGAGGAGCCGGGTCGCGGTGAAGGCGGTCGCGTCGCCCATGCCCGGGTCGAGATCCAGGGGGCCGCCCGCGACCTCGGCCCCCGGGTCGGCCAGGGTGATCCCGGCCACCCGCAGGTTGCCGGGGTTGGCGACGTGAAAGCCGTAGGTCACGCGGTCGCCCGGGTCGGTCCGGCCGTTGCCGTTCAGGTCCTCCACCCCCGTCACCGACTTGACGAGGGACAGCGCCACGTCGCGCGGCACCCGGACGACGGTCGGGTCGCTGCCGGGATCGCCGTCGGTGGCGCCCGAGGCGTCGGGGGAGTCCAGGGCCGCCGGGTCCGGCAGGGTCGCGCCCTCGGGGTCGGTGCCGGTGTCGGACAGGTCCTCGACCACCAGCGCCGCGCCGCCGGCCAGGAGCGGCGCGCCGGCGTCGTCCAGGGCCTCGGCGGTGGCGGTGGCCCGGTTCTCGACCCAGGCGCGGGCGATGTCGCGCGGGCCCAGCGCCCGCCAGGCGGTGCCCGCCTGCGGGACGATCTCGCCGGGGGCGAGCAGCAGGGGGGGCGCCGCCACCTCGTCCGCGCCCGGATCGGCCAGCGTGACCCGGAGCGCGACATTGCCCCGGTTCCGCAGCGCGAAGGCATAGCCCGCACGGTCGCCCGCGTCGGTGACGCCGCTGCCGTTGATGTCCCGGAAGCCGGTGAAGGACTTCACCAGCTCCAGCTCGGCCACCTGGCCCAGCCGCAGGGGCGTCGGGTCGTCGCCCGGGTCGCCGTTGCCGGGGCCGCCCGCGCCGCCCTCGGTCTCCGTGGTGGCGGGGGCGGCGACGGCTGCGCGCAGGGGGTCGGTGCCGGCGTCGGACAGGTCCGCCACTTCCAGCGGTAACCCGTTGGCGTCGAGGAGGATCGCCCCGGTGCCGGCCGCGACGGCGCGGGCGTGAACCTCGGCCTGGGCGTCGAGCCAGCCCCGGTCCACCTCGGCCTGCGTGAGGACGTGCAGCGCCTCGAGGCTCGTGTCGGTCGCGCCGGGGGCGAGCGCGGCGGGCGGCGTCCCGACCAGGGCGGCGTTCGGGTCGGTCACCACGAAGCCGCCCAGCGTCAGCCGGCCGGCGTTGGTCAGCGCGAGACGGTAGCGCACCCGGTCGCCCGCCCCGATCATGCCGTCGCCCGTCGCGTCCTCCAGGGCCAGCACCGACTTGACGGCGACGAGGCCCAGGGCCGGGCCGAGCGTCCAGACCGTCGGCACATCGTCGGCCACGGTCGCGCCGGACGGGTCGGCGACCGCCGGCGCGCCGCCCGAGGCGGCCCAGGTGCCGGTGGCGGTGGCCTGGTTGACGATCGCGCCGAGGGCGAGGTCCTGCTCGGTCACGACATGGGTGGCGACGAAGGCGGTCGATGCCTCGCCAGGCCGCAGGAGCGGGACGGGGCCGCCGGTCACGGTGGCGTTGGGGTCGGCGACGGCGATCCCGGTCAGGGCGACGTTGCCGGTGTTGGTGACCGTCAGGGCGTAGGCGAGGGTGTCGCCGACCGCCAGAGGCGCGGGGGGGACGGGGTCGATCGTCTTGACGAGGGCGATGGCGGGCGCGGCGGCGGGCAGGAGGACGGGCGTGGGGTCGTCCTCGCCCGCGTCGTCGGCGCGGCCGTTGCCGTTGGGGTCGGGCGCGGTCCCGTCGTCGGACAGGTCCTGAAGCAAGGGCTCGGTCGTCGGGGTGGCGGCGGAGAGCGCCCCCTCGCCCGTGGCCTGGGCCTGGTTGCGGTAGCCGGACAGGAGCGCGGCGGGCAGGGGCGCGGCGGGCTGCACCCGGATCGCGAGGTCGATGGCGCAGGCCGCGCCGGGCGCGAGGGCCAGCCCCGCCGCGAGCGTCGCGTCGCCCTGGCCGTCGAAGCCGGGGTTCAGACCCGCGCAGGTCCCGCCGGGGGCCGCGAGGAGGCGGTAGCCGCCCGCCGGCAGGGGGCCCGATCCGGGCGCGAGGCCCCCGAAGGCGGGGGCGGGCCCGGCGAGGGCGTCGGTGACGGCGACGTTCCGCAGCGGCTCGGCCCCGAGGTTGCGGAGCTGGAGGCGGAAGGTCACGTCGTAGGAGCCGTCGCCGTTCGGCGCGGGACCGGCCTGCACCGCCTTGGCAAGGCCGAGGCGCGGCTGCGGGTGGCGCGTGAAGTCGTTGCCGGTCGAGACGGCGCTGGCGGGGAGCTGGATCCCCTCCAGCCGCGCGCCGCCCGGGGCCGGGGTGCCGCCGGTCGAGCCGGGGATCGCCGCGCCGGGGGCGAGATGGGCCTCGCCGGACGGGCCGCCCGCGATGGCGTAGGTTCCGGCGGGCAGGAAGGGGAAGGCGTAGCCGCCGTCGGCGGCGGTGGTCGTCGCGCGGGAGATAGGCTGGCCGTCGTGGCTCTGCCCCTCCAGGGTGATGGTCAGGCCGGCGAGGCCGGTGTCGGTGCCGGCGTCGAGGTCGCCCTGGCGGTCGAAGTCGCGGAAGGCCGTCCCGGCGAGCGACGAGGAGCCGACCGTCACCGTGCCGGTGGCGGCGTTGTTCGTCCCGTCCGCGTCGTAGGAGGAGGTGGTGGCCGATGCCGTGTTGGCGAAGGCCTGCGGCCGGGCGGCGACCTCCACGACCTCGGCGGGGACGCGCAGCACGAGGCTGGCCCCGGGCGGGACCGTGCCGAGGCTGCACGTGAAGGCGGTGGCCCCGGCCGCGCCGGTGCAGGTGGTCCCCGCCGCGAGGGCGGGGTCGGAGGAGGACTGCACGACCGGCGGCCCGGTGAGGCGCATCCCGGCGGGCAGGGTGTCGGTCAGGGTGACGTTGTCGGCCTCGCTCAGGCCGGGGGCCTGGCGGTTGTCGAGCGTCACCAGCCAGTCGAAGTCGTCGCGGAGGCTGACGGTGGCGGGCGAGGCCCGCTTCTCCGTCACGCGGATGTCGGCGCGGGTGCGGATGGTGGTGTTCTCGACCGCCTGGTTGTTGGCGGGGTTGGCGTCGGCCCAGGTCCGCGTCTCGAAGGAGGAGGCGGTGGCGGTATTGGCGGCGACGCCCTTGGCGACGGCGCGGAGGGTCACGGCGACCGTGCGGCTTTCCCCGGCGGGGAGGAGGGGGACGGCGCAGGTCAGGACCCCGCCGAGGGCGCCCACGGCGGGCGCGGTGCAGGTGGCGTCGCCGGGGGCGGCGACGGACTGGAAGGCAAGCCGCGTCGCGGGGAGCTGGTCGGTCAGGCGCGCGTCCTCGGCGGCGGAGGGGCCGTTGTTGCGGAGGATGACGGTGTAGGTGGTGGCGTCGTCCATGGTGACGGGATCGACGGTGTCGGACTGGTTGACCTGGAGATCGACGACCGGCGGCGCGACCGGGGTGGCGCGGGTGGCGGCGTTGTTGCCGGTGTCCGTCTCGGGCGTGGAGGTGGCGACGGTGGCCACGCTCGTCAGGGTGGTGGAGGCGGTGGCGTCGGTGGGCCGGACGACCACGGTCACCGCCCGCTGCGCGCCGTTGGCGAGGGGGCCGAGGTCGCAGGCGAGGGGCGCGGAGGCAGGGGAGATCAGCTCTCCCACGGCGGGGCCCGAGGCGCAGGACGGGGTGACCGACAGCAGCACGACGCCGGGCGGCAGGCTTTGCGTGACCGACACGGCCTGCGCGTCGCTGAGGCCGTTGGGCTGGTTGATGGCGGTCAGGGTGTAGGCGAGGCCCTGCCCGGCGGTGGCCGAGGCGGGCGCGGCGGCCAGGGTCACGGTCACGTCGGCGCGGGCGGTCACCGCGTGGGCGGCCTGCCCCTCGTTGTTGGCGAGGTCGGGGTCGGCCACCTGGTCCGAGAGGACGGAGGCCGCGTTGGTCCGCGCGGAGGCGTTGCCGCCGGGCCGGACGGTCACGGCGACGACGGGGCAATCGACGCCCGGCTGGCAGGCGGGGAGGCTGGCCGCCGTGCAGGTCAGCCGCCGCCCGGTGGGCGAGGTCGCGGCGGAGCCGCAGGACAGGCCGGGGGCCCGGCTCGTGTCGATGGACACGAGGCCCGCGCCGGTCGCCCCCGTGCCGCCGTTCATCAGGCCGTCGAGCTGGTCCGTCAGGGTGACCGCCGTGGCGGGCTGCGGGCCGTCGTTGACGATCTCGATGTCGAAGGCCAGCGGGTCGCCGGCGGCGACGCTGGCGGCGCGGGCGGTCTTGATCACCCGCAGGTCGGCGGTGGCCGGGACGAGGCTGCCGGTCACGGTCGCCGCCGCCGCGTCGTTGCCGGGGAGGAGGTCGGGCGGGGCCGCGTCGGGGCTGTGGACGGTCGCCGCGTTGGTCAGGGGGCCGGTGCCCGTGATCTCGACCCGGATGGTGGCGTCGGGGGTGGCGGCCCCGGCGGCGAGCGGACCCGCCGAGGCGTAGGCGCGCGCGCAGGTGATCCGGGCGGGGCCGGCGACGGGGGCGGCGGGGAGGCAGGTCCAGCCGGCGCCGGCGTAGCCGGTGGCGGTCATGCCGGCGGGGAGGTCGTCCGCGACCTCGACGGTGCCGACGAGGCCCATGTTGCCGGCGTTGGAGGCGCCGAGGCGGAAGTCGTAGCGGTTGCCGACGACCACGAGGGCGGGGCTCGGCCCCGACTTGCGGGCCACGAGGTCGATGTAGCGGGCGGCGATGGCGGGACCGCCGTCGCTGGCCGCGTTGTTGGTGGCGTCCGGGTCGGCGGGGGCCTGGGCGGCGATGGAGGCGGCGTTGACGGGCGAGCCCGCCGCCAGCGCGGTGACGCCGAGGACGATGGGGCCGAGCGGGCGGTCCTGCCCCGCGCCGGTGACGGCCGCGCGCGCGCAGGTCACGGCCTGGCCCTGGGTGGCGCAGGTCCAGCCGGGCGCGGTGACCGAATCGATCCGGTAGCTCGCGGGGACGGTGTCGGTGACGGTCACGGCCTGGGGCGCGTCGCCCGTGTAGGTGGGCGTCAGCGTGAAGGTCGCGGCGTCGTCCACGTAGATGCGCGAGGCCGGGGTCCGCGCCTTGGTCAGGGCGAGGTCGCTGCCGGCGGTGACGGAAAGGGTCCGCGTCGCGGTGTCGTTGCCCGGCACGGGGTCGGTGGGCGAGGCCAGCGCCGTCGCGGCGGCGAGGGCGAGGGTCGAGCCGCCGGCCACCGCCGCCTGCCCGGTGACGGTGAAGGCCATCTGCGCGCCGGGGGCGAGGCTGGCGGCGGAGCAGGTGACGGTGGTCCCCGACAGCGCGCAGCCGGTGGGCAGGCCCAGGCGGACGAGGCCCGTGGGGACGGTGAAGGCGATGCGGGGCGCGGTCGCCGCGCCGGGACCGGCGTTGGTGGCGGTCAGCACGATGGCGGCCCGGCCGCCGGCGCGCACGGAGGCGGGCGCGGCGAGCGCGAGCGCGAGGTCCGCGCCCGGGGTGATGGTGGTTCCCTCGCTTTCCGTGTTGTCGGCGGGGTCGATGTCGCCGGTCGCGGGCACGGAGGCGCCGAGGACGATCATGCCCGAGGCCGTCGCCCGCACGGAGAGGGCGGCGGAGGCCGCGCCGCCGGCGGGAAGCGCGGGGACGGTGCAGGTGACCTGCGCCGGGCCGGTGGCGGGACGCGGCGCGCAGCCGGCGATCGCGCCGGAGGCGGCGGTCAGCGTCGCGCCGGAAGGCACGGCGAGGGTGACGGTGGTCGCGGGGGCGGGATCGAAGCCCCCGTTCTCCACCCGCAGGGCGTAGGCGACGGTGCCGCCGGCGGGCATCGGGTCCGAGCCGGTGTCGTCGAGGTTGACGACCCAGTTGACGTTCTGCGCCTGCGCCGGGGCGGGCCGGGCCGCGAGGAGCCCGGCGAGGGGAAGCGCCAGCGCGAGGGCGCGAGCGAGGGCGCGAGCGAGGGCGCGCGCCGCCCCGGGGACGCGCAACACGGGCGCGCGGAAGGCGGGCGCCCGGAAGGTGGGCGCGCGCGGGGAGAGCCGGCGCGCGAGGCGTCGGGATGCCGGCGGATGCAGGGCCGCCGCCCTGCTGTCCGCACGAGCATCATGGTCCATCTGGTCTGTTCCAACTCCGAATATGTCAGGCCGGCGTCCTGTCCGGCTCGTGGTGAATATCCGGCCGGATCGCGGCGAAAACGTGGCGCAACCTTTGCGAGTCCATGGCGTCTCCGCTCAATTCGATTCAATCGGCGGGGGAGTCCGGCGAGGGCGGCGGCGGTTCGGCCAACGGGCGTGGCGGCAGGGCCCTGGACGGGGTCTCGGACGAGGGCCGTTCGCCCCCGGGCCCCGCGTGGCCCCCGCATTGACCCGCGCCCTTCGCCCGCATAGCTGGAGGCCACCCTGCCCCAGACGCGAGACGGCCATGGCGAACCACCTCTACCAGGGCGACCTGCCCGACGGACTCGATCTCGGCCCCGTGGTCGCCATCGACTGCGAGACGATGGGCCTGATCCCCGGCCGCGACCGGCTCTGCCTCGTGCAGATGTCGGGGGGCGACGGGAACTGCCACCTCGTGCAGGTCGCGCCGGGGCAGACGGAGGCGCCGAACCTGTGCCGGATGCTGGCCGACCCGGAGGTGCTGAAGCTGTTCCATTTCGGGCGGTTCGACATCGCCGTGCTGGAGCACACGTTCGGGACGCAGACGCGGCCGGTCTATTGCACCAAGATCGCGTCCAAGCTGGTGCGGACCTTCACCGACCGGCACGGGCTGAAATACCTGCTCCAGGACCTGCTGGGCGTGGACATCTCCAAGCAGCAGCAGCAGTCGGACTGGGGCGCGGAGGCGCTGTCGCCGGCGCAGCTCGACTATGCCGCGTCGGACGTGCTGCACCTGCACCGGCTGCGGGACGCTCTCGACGTGCTGCTGGCGCGCGAGGGGCGGACGGAGATCGCGCGGGCCTGCTTCGAGTTCCTGCCGACGCGGGCGCGGCTCGACCTGGCCGGGTGGCCCGAGGTGGACATCTTTGCCCATTGACCCGCCCCGCGCCCGCGCCACCGCCCTTCGCGTGATCCGCGAGGAGGCGCGGGCGCTGGACGCGCTGGCCGAGGGGCTGGGGGACGGGTTCGAGACGGCGGTCGAGACGATCCTGGGCGCGCGGGGCCGGGTCGTCGTGTCGGGCATGGGCAAGTCGGGGCACGTCGGGCGCAAGATCGCCGCGACGCTGGCCTCGACGGGCACGCCGGCGCAGTTCGTGCATCCGGCGGAGGCCTCGCACGGCGACCTCGGCATGATGATGCGCGGCGACGTGGTGCTGGTGCTGTCCAATTCGGGGGAGACGCCGGAGCTGGCGGACCTCGTGGCGCACACGCGGCGGTTCGGGATTCCGCTGATCGGGGTGGCGGGGCGGGCCGGGTCGTCGCTGCTGCGGCGGTCGGACGTGGCGCTGCTGCTGCCGGCGGTGCCGGAGGCCTGCGGGATCGGGGTGGTGCCCACGACATCGACGGCGATGATGCTGGCGCTGGGGGACGCGCTGGCCATCGCGCTGATGGAGGCGCGGGCCTTCACGCCCGAGGACTTCCGCGGCTTCCACCCCGGCGGGCGGCTGGGGGCGCGGCTGACGCGGGTGGCGGCGCTGATGCACGGAGGCGCGGCCGTGCCGCTGGTGGCGGAGGGCGCCCCGATGGGCGAGGCGTTGCTGGAGATGAGCCGCAAGGGGTTCGGCGTGGTGGGCGTGACGGACGCGGGCGGGCGGCTGGTCGGGATCGTCACGGACGGCGACCTGCGGCGGCACATGGCGGGGCTGCTGGACCGGACGGCGGGCGAGGTGATGACGCGCAGGCCCTTGACCGTCGCGCCGGACGCGCTGGCCGAGGAGGCGGTGGCGCTGATGAACGCCCGCCGCGTCACCTGCCTGTTCGTGGTGGACCCGGCCGAGCCGGGGCGGGTGGCGGGGGTGCTCCATGTCCACGACTGCCTGCGGGCGGGGCTGGGGTGACGGCGATGGCCGAGCCCGGCTTCCGCATCCCCTTCCGCCGCCGCAGCCGCGCCATCGCCTGGGCCAAGGTGCTGCTGCCGCTGGCGGCGCTGGCGCTCCTGTCCACGATGTTCCTGCTGGCGCGCGCGCCGGCGGGGCCGGACAGCATCCCCTTCGCCCGGCTGGAGGAGATCGCGCGCGAGCCGCGCATCGACCGGCCGCGCCTGTCGGGGGTCGCGCCGGACGGGACGACCGTGACGCTCTCGGCCGACCGGCTGACGCCGCTGCCGGGGCGGGAGGACGTGTACGCCGTCGCCGCGCCCCGGCTGGAGACCCGGACGCCGGGGGGCGGGACCGCGACGCTGACCGCCGGGACGGGCGAGGTGGACGGGCCGGCGCGGCGGCTGCGGCTGGCGGGCGGCGTGCGGGTGGAGGCGAGCCCGGCCACGGCGGTCGAGACGCCGGAGGTGACGGCGGACCTGTCCACCGGGACCGCCATCACCGGGCCGGTGACGGGGACCGCGCCCTTCGGCGCGATCGAGGCGGGGTGGCTGGCGCTGGAGGCGGGCGACGGCGCGGGGGCCGCGCGGCTGCTGTTCGACGGCGGCGTGCGGCTGCTATATCATCCCCAGGTCACTGCCGAGGGTCCCTGATGTTCCGCTTGCGCGTCCTTGTCCTCGCGCTCCTGATCCCCGGGGGGGCCGTCGCGCAGGGGGTGTCGCTGGGCGGCAGCTTCGCCACCGACCCCGCCGCGCCGGTCGAGGTGACGGCGGACAGCCTGAGCGTGGACCAGGCGACGGGGGCGGCGACCTTCACCGGCGACGTGGTGATCGGGCAGGGCGGGCTGCGGCTGTCGGCGGGAACGGTCGAGGTGTTCTACGACGCGGCGACGGGGGCCATCGCGCGGCTGCTCGCGTCCGGCGGGGTGACGCTGGCCACGCCGGACGAGGCCGCCGAGGCCGAGGGGGCGGACTACGACCTGACGGCGCGGACGCTGATCCTGACGGGGGACGTGCTGCTGACGCAGGGGCAAAGCGCGGTGTCGGGGGAGCGGCTGGTGGTGGACCTCGACGCCGGGACGGCGCGGATGGAGGGGCGGGTGCGGACCGTGCTGGGGGGGCCCCCGCCATGAGTCCCGAGCCCGCCGCCCGCACCGGCCTGTCGGTGCGCTCCCTCCGCAAGAGCTATCGCCGCCGGCCGGTGATCCGCGACGTGAGCCTGGACCTCGCGCCGGGCGAGGTGGTGGCGCTGCTGGGGCCGAACGGGTCGGGCAAGACGACCTGCTTCTATGCCATCGCCGGGCTGGTCGCGCCCGAGGGCGGGCAGGTGGTCATCGACGGGCAGGACGTGACCGGCCTGCCGATGTATCGCCGCGCGCGGCTGGGGCTGGGCTACCTCCCGCAGGAGATGTCGATCTTCCGCGGCCTGACGGTCGAGGACAACATCCTCGCCATCCTGGAGTTGGCCGAGCGGCGCGAGGCGCGGCGCGGGCGGCTGGAGGAGCTGCTGTCCGAGTTCGGCATCGCCCATCTGCGGCGCGCGCCCGCGCTCGCGCTGTCGGGAGGGGAGCGGCGGCGGGTGGAGATCGCGCGTTGCCTCGCGGCGCGGCCTTCCTATGTGCTTCTGGACGAGCCCTTCGCGGGCGTGGACCCGATCGCCGTGGGCGACATCCGGGGCCTGGTCGAGGGGCTGAAGGGGCGTGGCATCGGCGTGCTCATCACCGATCACAACGTGCGCGAGACCCTGGGCCTGGTGGATCGGGCCTACATCCTGCACGACGGGCGCGTCCTGATGTCCGGCACCGCCGCCGAGGTGGTCCGCGACGAGGCCGTGCGCCGCGTCTACCTGGGCCAGAGCTTCGGGCAGGGCTTCGGGCAGGGCTTCGGGGCCTCGCCGGAGGCCGGCCGGCCGGCGGGGCTCGGCCTCGTCGGCGGGCGGCGCCCGCCATGACCTTGACGCCAGCGCCCGGAGGGGCGAAGGCCCGCATCGACGGCCCGGCGGGCGGGGGCGGCCATGGCCCGCGTCCCGCCGGGCACCACCCACCGGCCGCCCCCCAGGGCCGCCGGGCAGAACCGAGGAGATGACATGCGCATCCGAGTCAGCGGCAAGGACATCGATATCGGGGAGTCGCTCCAGGCGCACGTGAACCAGGCGCTGACCGAGTCCACGGCCAAGTACGCCGGGCGGCCCACGGACGCGACCGTGACCTTCTCGCGCGATGGCTTCGGGCTGGCCTGCGAGGTCTTCGTCCACCTGTCCACCGGGCTCGTGGCGCAGGCGAACGGCATGGGCGCCGACTGCTATGCCGCCTTCGAGGCCGCGCGCGAGCGGATGGCCAAGCAGCTCCGCCGCCACAAGCGCCGGCTGAAGGACCACCACAAGGAGCGGCCGAACCCGGTGGACACCGTGCCCGCCGGATCGTTCGTGCTGGCACCCTTCGACGAGGACGTGGAGGACGACGAGGACCACCACGACGAGTCGGTCAACGGCGACGCCGGGCCGACCATCATCGCCGAGACCGAGCTGCGCGTGCCGTCGCTGTCGGTGGCCGAGGCGGTCCTCCAGATGGACCTCCAGCACGCCCCGGTGCTCGTGTTCCGCAACGAGAAGGGCGGCGCGATCAACGTCGTCTACCGGCGCGAGGACGGCAACATCGGCTGGATCGACCCCCGCGTCGAATCCGGCGGCTCCTCTGCCCAGGGCTGACGGACGAGCGATGCAACTGGCGGAAATCCTCCGGCCCGACGGCGTGAAGGTCATGGCCACCTCGCCCAGCAAGCGACGCCTCCTCCAGGACCTCGCGGAGATGGCGCACGGCTGCTGGGGGCTCGATCCGGCGCGGGTGAACGAGTCGCTTCTCGACCGCGAGGCGCTGGGGCCGACCGGCGTGGGGCGTGGCGTGGCCCTGCCGCACGCGCGTCTGCCGGGGGTGGACCGGGTGCGCGGGCTGTTCCTGCGGCTCGAACGGCCGCTCGACTTCGACGCCGTGGACCGCCAGCCGGTGGACCTGGTGTTCTGCCTCCTCGCGCCCTCGGGCTCGGGGGTGGAGCACCTCAAGGCCCTGGCGCTGGTGTCGCGGACCCTGCGGGACGCGGCGATCTGCTCCAAGCTGCGCGCCAACAGCGACCCGGCGACGCTGCACACGATCCTGACCGAGGGCGGGCCGCGCAACCTCGCGGCCTGACACCCGACCGAGGGCGGGCCGCGCAACCTCGCGGCCCGAGCCTGACCGAAGGCGGGCCGGGCGCGCGGGGTCGCCTTCCGCCCGGCCCGGCTAGGCTTCCTCAAGCCGACCGTGCCGACCCCGAACGAAAGCCGTCCCTTGAACCGCCCCGACCTGGACTTCGCCGCCCTCTTCGACAAGTCGCCGACCTTCATGTGCGTGCTGCGGGGCCCCCGGCACGTCTTCGAGGTGGCGAACGAGGCCTATCTGCGGCTGGTCGAGCGCGCGGACATCCTGGGCAAGCCGGTGCGCGAGGCGCTGCCCGACATCGTGGACCAGGGCTTCTACGAGCTGCTCGACCGGGTCTATGCCACGGGCGAGCGGCACGTGGCGCGGAGCCGCGCGATCCGCCTCCGCCCGAGCGCCGACGCCCCCGAGGGGGAGCGGGTGCTGGACTTCATCTACGAGCCCGTCCGCGCGGCCGACGGGACCGTGGAGGGCATCCTCGTGCAGGGGCACGACGTGACCGAGCAGGCCCGCGCCAAGGCCGCGCTGGAGGCCAGCGAGGAGCGCTACCGCCGGATCGTCGAGGGGGCGGACGACTTCGCCATCATCACGCAGGACGAGAAGGGCCTCATCACGAGCTGGAACACCGGGGCCGAGCGGCTGATGGGCTACACGGAGGCCGAGGCGCTGGGCCGGCCGGGCGCGATGTTCTTCACGCCCGAGGACCGCGCCAAGGGCGACCCCGACCGCGAGATGGCGCGCGCCCTGAGCGAAGGCCGGGCCGTCAACGAGCGCTGGCATCTCCGCAAGGACGGCACCCGCTTCTGGGGCTCGGGGCTGATGATGCGCGCGGACGGGCCGGGCCGCGGCTACATCAAGATGTTCCGCGACCGCACGGCCGAGCACGAGGGAGAGGCGCGGCTCCGGGCGAGCGAGGCGCGGCTGCGCGCCGCGCTCGACATCGAGACGGTGGGCGCGATCTACATCGACGCGGAGGGGCGGCTGGTCGATGCCAACGACGCCTTCCTGCGGATGGCCGGCCACGGGCGCGCGGATCTGGAGGCGGGGCGGCTGAGGTGGCAGGAGCTCACCCCGCCCGAGTGGATGGCCGATTCGGAGCGCGCCTGGGCCGAGCTGACGGCCACCGGGCGGACCACGCCCTACGAGAAGGAATACCTGCGCCCGGACGGGAGCCGCTGGTGGGCGCTGTTCGCGGCGAAGCTGCTGCCCGACGGCACGGCCTTCGAGGTCGTGCTCGACATCACCGCGCGCAAGGCGGCCGAGGCGCGGCGCGCGGCGCTGGCGCGCATCGCCGACCGGCTGCGCGACCTGGAGGAGCCGGCCGCCATCGCCTTCGCCGCCGCCGAGGAGCTGGGGCGCGCGCTGGGCGTGGGCCGGGTGGGCTACGGCACGATGGACCACGAGGCCGAGACGCTGCGGGTCGAGCGCGACTGGACGGCGCCGGGGGTGGCGACGCTGGCGGGCGTCCATCGCCTGCGGGACTACGGGTCCATCGTCGAGGATCTCAAGCGGGGCGAGCCCACGGTCATCCCCGACACAGGCCATGACCCCCGCACCGGCGGGCCGGAGGCCACGGCCGCGCTGGCGGCGGTGGACGTGCGCGCCGTCGTCAACGTCCCCGTCCTGGAGCGGGGCCGGCTCGTGGCGCTCCTGTTCGCCAACGACGCCCGCCCGCGCGACTGGTCGCCCGAGGACCTGGATCTGATCCGTGAGGTGGCCGGGCGCACCCGGACGGCCGTGGAGCGGGCGCGGGCGGTGGCGGCGCTGCGGCAGGCCAACGAGACGCTGGAGGCGCGCGTCGCTCAGGCGGTCGCCGAGCGGGACCGGATGTGGGCGACCTCGCCCGACCTGATGCTGGTGATCGGCTTCGACGGCGTGCTGCGGCGGGTGAACCCGGCCTGGACGACGATCCTGGGCTACGCGCCCGAGGAGATGGTCGGCCGCCACGTCACCGAGTTCGTCGTCCCCGAGGACCACGCGGCGACGGCCGCGGCCGCCGGCCTCGCGGCCCATGGCGGCCAGCCCCGGGTCGTGAACCGCTACCGCCACAAGGACGGCTCGCTCCGCTGGATCTCGTGGACGGCGGCCCAGGGCGGCGACGCGACCTACGCCACGGGCCGCGACATCACCGCCGAGCGGGAGCGGCAGGCGCGGCTCGACGCGGCCGAGGCGGCCCGGCGCGAGGCGGACGCGCTGTATCGCGCCTACTTCGAGAACACCGCCGAGGCGCTGTTCGTGATCGGCGCGCAGCCCGACGGCGGCTTCACCATCGAGGAGCTGAACCCGGCGCACCAGGCCGCCACGGGGCTCGACGTGCGGCCTCTGCGCGGCCGGCGGGTCGAGGAGCAGCTCCCCCCGGAGGTCGCGCGGGCGGTCGCCGCGAACTACCGCCGCGCCGTCGCGCTGGGCCGGCCCACCAGCTACCGCGAGGTGCTGGCCCTGCCGGCGGGGCGGCGGCACTGGGACACGGTGCTGGTCCCGGTCCGGGACCGGGCCGGCCGGGTCACGCGCCTGATCGGCAGCGCCCGCGACATCACCGCCCAGGTCGAGGCCGAGGAGCAGCTCCGGCAGGCGCAGAAGATGGACGCGATGGGCCAGCTCACCGGCGGGGTCGCGCACGACTTCAACAACCTGCTGACGCCGATCCTGGCGGTGCTGGACCGCCTCCAGCGCCAGGGGCTGGGCGAGCCGCGCGAGCGGCGGCTGATCGCCGGGGCGGCGCAGTCGGCCGAGCGGGCGCGGACGCTGGTGCAGCGCCTCCTGGCCTTCGCGCGCCGCCAGCCGCTCCAGCCGACGGCGGTGGACCTGGGCGCGCTGGTCGAGGGGATGGCCGACCTGGTGCGGAGCACGACCGGCCCCCGCGTCGAGGTCGAGGTCGCGGTCGCCCCCGGCCTGCCCCCGGCGCTGGCCGACGCCAACCAGGTGGAGATGGCGATCCTCAACCTCGCGGTGAACGCCCGCGACGCCATGCCCGAGGGCGGCACGCTGCGGCTGTCGGCGGACGGCGAGGCGGTGGGGCCCGGGCACGCCACGGGCCTGCCGCCGGGCCGCTACCTCCGGCTGTCGGTGGCCGACACCGGCACCGGCATGGACGAGGCGACGCTGGCGCGGGCGGTGGAGCCGTTCTTCTCGACCAAGGCGCTGGGCCAGGGCACGGGGCTGGGGCTGTCGATGGTGCACGGCCTCGCGGCGCAGCTCGGCGGGGCGCTCCGCATCCTCAGCGCGCCGGGCCGGGGCACCACCGCCGAGCTGTGGCTGCCCGCGACCGAGCAGGGCGCGGCCGACCGTCCCGGCCCGCCGCCCGAGGGGGAGCGGGCGCCCGCCGGCGGCACGGTCCTGCTCGTGGACGACGAGGACCTCGTGCGCGCGAGCACGGCGGCCCTGCTGGCCGAGCTGGGCTTCGGCGTGGTGGAGGCGGCCTCGGCGGGGGAGGCGCTGGACCGGCTGGACGGGGGGCTCGCGCCCGATCTGGTCATCACCGACCACCTGATGCCGGGGATGCACGGCACGGACCTCGCGCGGCTGCTGCGGGCGCGGCGTCCCGGCCTGCCGGTGCTGGTCATCAGCGGCTATGCCGGCGTGGACGGCATCGCGCCCGACCTGCCGCGCCTCGCCAAGCCCTTCCGCCGCGCCGACCTGGGGACGGCGGTCGCGGACCTCCTGGCGCGGCGCTAGGGCTCAGGCCGCGCGCCGGGCGGGCGACCGCTCCACGTAGACGCCCTCGTCCACCATGTCGGCCAGCCAGCGATCGAGGCAGAAGCCCGGCAGGCGGTCGCGCGCGAAGGCCTCGGCGGCCTGACGGGGGGTGAGGTGGCCCTCGTCCATCGCCCGCACCACCTCGACCAGCCGCTCGACCCGCAACCGGTCGCGGTCGGACGCCAGCGGCGGCAGCGCGCCGGCGATCCGGTCGCGGAGATCCTCGAGATGCGCCTCGGAGGTGGGATTGTGGAGATGGAGCAGCATGGGAACCGGACCCGGACCGAAAAAGCCTATACTTTAGTCTATAGCTTGGCGGGCGGCGGGTTCATCTGACATTGTGACGCAACGCCCCGATTTCGCCACCCTTCGGCCAAGATCTGCCAAGGCTCCGGGCCGGCGGGGCCGTGCCCCGTTCCGGGCCACGGTCCGGGCCACGATCCGGGCCACGATCCGGGCCCGTCGCGTGCAGGCCCATCGCGTGTAGGCTCGGCGCGGGCCCCGCCCGGCCGGGGCCGCCCCCGGAGATTCGCCATGGACCAGCCCCCGTCCCGCCCCCTCGCCCTCCGCGCCGCCGAGGCCGCCCCGCGCGCCCGGCGCTCCAACTACCCCGAGCCCTTCGCGAGCCGCATGGCGGGCCGCGAGAAGCGCCCGCTGGGCGACCTGTTCGGGCTGACCAACTTCGGCGTGAACCTCACACGGCTGTCGCCCGGCGGCGAATCGGCGCTGCTGCACCGCCACAGCCGGCAGGACGAGTTCGTCTACATCCTCGACGGCGCGCCCACGCTCGTCACCGACAAGGGCGAGGTCGCGCTCGGGCCGGGGATGTGCGCGGGGTTCCCGGCCGGGGGCGTGGCGCACCAGCTCGTCAACCGGACCGAACGGGACGTGCTGTATCTGGAGGTGGGCGACCGCAGCCCCGGCGACGAGGGAAGCTACCCGCGCGACGACCTGCGGGCCGTGCTGGGGCCGGACGGGCGCTGGGGCTTCACGCGCAAGGACGGGACGCCCTGGTGACGCGGGCTTGATCGGCCAGCCTTGGCCGGCCGGGGGGGTCGCCGCCCCCGGCCCTTGGCCAAACGCCCGCCGGGGGCTATGCCGCGCCCAACCGTTCCAGCCCGCAGGACGCCCCATGACCCCCGACGCCGCCCGCCGCATCCCGCACCTCATCGCCGCCGAGATCGGCGCGGGGGCCCCGCAGGTGGCGGCGGCCATCGCGCTCCTGGACGGGGGCGCGACGGTGCCCTTCGTCGCCCGCTACCGCAAGGAGGCGACGGGCGGCCTGGACGACACCCAGCTTCGGACCCTGGCCGAGCGGCTGGGCTACCTGCGCGAGCTGGAATCGCGGCGGGCGGCCATCGTGGGGTCGATCACCGAGCAGGGGAAGATGACCGACGACCTCGCCCGCGCGCTGGGGCAGGCGGCGACCAAGGCCGAGCTGGAGGACATCTATCTCCCCTTCAAGCCCAAGCGGCGCACCAAGGCGATGATCGCGCGGGAGAACGGGCTCGGGCCGCTGCTGGAGGCGATCCTCGCCGACCGCCGCGCCGATCCGGCGGGGCTGGCCGGGGGCTTCCGGTCGGAGGCCGTGCCGGACACCAAGGCCGCGCTGGAGGGCGCGCGGGACATCCTGGCCGAGGGGCTGGCCGAGAACGCCGAGCTGCTGGGGCGGCTGCGGGCGCACATGAAGCAGGTGGGGCGGCTGGCGGCCCGGGTGGTGGCGGGCAAGGAGGCCGAGGGGGCCAAGTTCTCGGACTACTTCGCCCATTCCGAGCCGCTGGGCGCCGCGCCCTCGCACCGCGTCCTCGCCATGCTGCGGGGGCGCAACGAGGGGGTGCTGGCGCTCGACCTGGAGGTGGACGAGGAGGCGCCGCGCGGCGACAGCCCCTCCGAGCGGATGTGCGCCCGCGCCCTGGAGGCGGCAGGCCCCGGCCCCGGCGACCGCTGGCTGCGCGAGGCGGCGGCCTGGGCCTGGCGCATCAAGCTGCGCGGCTCCCTCACGCTCGACCTGATGGTGGAGTTGCGGGAAAAGGCCGAGGAGGAGGCGATCCGCGTCTTCGCCCGCAACCTCAAGGACCTGCTGCTCGCCGCGCCGGCGGGGGGACGGGCGACCATGGGGCTCGACCCCGGCATCCGCACGGGGGTCAAGGTCGCGGTGGTGGACGGGACGGGCAAGGTGCTGGCGACGGACACCGTGTATCCCTTCCAGCCCAGGAACGACCTGCGCGGGGCGCAGGCGCGGATCGCGCAGCTCCTCGTCGCGCACCGGGTGGAGCTGATCGCCATCGGCAACGGCACCGCCAGCCGCGAGACGGAGCGGATGGTCGCGGACCTCCTGGCGCTGCTGCCCGGCCCGGAAAAGCCGGTGAAGGCCATCGTGAGCGAGGCCGGGGCCTCGGTCTACTCGGCCTCGGAGCTGGCGGCGCGGGAATTCCCGGGCCTCGACGTGTCGCTGCGCGGGGCGGTGTCCATCGCGCGGCGGTTGCAGGACCCGCTGGCGGAACTCGTGAAGATCGAGCCCAAGTCCATCGGCGTGGGCCAATACCAGCACGACGTGGACCAGGGACGACTGGGCCGCTCGCTGGATGGCGTGGTCGAGGACGCGGTGAACGCGGTGGGGGTGGACCTCAACACCGCCTCCGCGCCGCTGCTGGCGCGCGTGTCGGGCCTGGGGCCGTCGCTGGCCGCCGCCATCGTCGCCCACCGCGACGCCAACGGGCCGTTCCGCAGCCGGCGCGAGCTGCTGAAGGTGTCCCGCCTCGGCCCCAAGGCCTTCGAGCAGGCGGCGGGGTTCCTTCGCATCCCCGACGGGGCCGAGCCGCTGGACGCCTCCGCCGTCCACCCCGAGGCCTACGACGTGGTCCGCCGGATCGTGAAGGCCTGCGGCCGCGACATCCGCGCGCTGATGGCCGACCCCGCGCCGCTGCGGGGGCTCGACCCCCGCGCCTTCGCGGACGAGAGGTTCGGCCTGCCGACCGTCAGGGACATCCTGGCCGAGCTGGAGAAGCCGGGCCGCGACCCCCGCCCGTCCTTCCGCACCGCGACCTTCGCGGAGGGCGTCCGTGACATCGGCGACCTGAAGCCGGGGATGCTGCTGGAAGGGACCGTCACCAACGTCGCGGCCTTCGGGGCCTTCGTGGACGTGGGCGTGCACCAGGACGGGCTCGTGCACGTGAGCCAGCTCGCCGACCGCTTCGTGAAGGACCCGCACGAGGTGGTGAAGGCCGGCGACGTGGTGCAGGTCCGCGTGGTCGAGGTGGACGTGGCGCGGAAGCGCATCGGCCTCACCATGCGGAAGGACAGCGCCGACGCCCGCGACCAGGCGCGCGAGCGCGGCCCGGCCAAGGACCGGACGCCGTCGCGCGGGCCGTCGCAGGCGGGGCCCAAGGACGCCAAGGCCGGCAACGCCTTCGCGGACGCGCTGCGGGGCAAGTTCGGGCGCTGAGCGCCCCCGCTCAGGTCGCCTTGGCCTTGCGCTTGCGCGGGGCCTTGGCCGGGGCCAGCGCGGCCGCCGCCTCGGCCTCGGCGCGGGCCTGGGCCTCCTTGGCCTTGCGCGCCTCGCGCAGCCGCGCCGTCGCCACCGCCCGCGTCTCGGCCGCCGCCTCGGTCATCGCCCGCACCGCGCGCGTGGTCTCGTCGGCCTTGGCCTCCGAGCGGCTCGGCGGCGGGCGGAACCCCGGCTCGGCCCCCTGGCTCGCCGCCGCCGGCCGCGCCTGGGAGGCCTCGTGGCGGAACAGCGCGTCGAGGGTCGAATCGATGAGGTCGGACGTGCGGCGAGCCATGGGAGGTCCTTTTCTGGGAATGCGGACGCCGGTCGGCCCCGAAGGCTCGGCCACCGGGCGCTTCCCCCTCACATAGCCCGCAGCCACGCTCCGGCGAGGCCGCGCCGACCGATGCGTCCCGCGCATGGCGGCCCTTCTGAACCCCCGGTTGCGCCAAGGCCCCTCCGGCCCGATATGCATCCCGTGAGCGCAAACAGTCGCGCCCACGACGATCCGCAAGGCACCTCGATCCGCGAGGCGCCAGATGAACCGGGAGAGACCCATGGCCTTCGCGACCTTCCACCCGACCTCCGCCGCCCCCTCGCTGGCCCAGCGCCTGACCGACCTCCGCGCCGCCTGGACCGAGCATCGCGCCCGCCGCCGCGCCTACCGCGAGACGCTGGCCGAGCTTGAGGCGCTGTCCGACCGCGAGCTCGCCGACCTCGACCTGCACCGCAGCCGGATCCCCGAGATCGCGCGCGAGGCCGCCCGCCTCGCCTAAGCGACGAACCGCCTCGGCGGCGTGCCCCGCAGGGCCGCCGCCATTCGCGCTCCACGGGCATCGTTCTCCTTTGATCTCGCCGTAAGGTGAACTAAACTGGAACACGCGCCGGCCCCTCGGGGAACGGCGCGATCCGATCGGGAGAACAAAATGGCAACATCGCGCGAGGATCGGCGCCGGACGCTGCGCCACCAAGTCGAGGCGATCCTCGATCGGGGGCACGGGCCGCTGCGCGAGGTGATCCTCCAGGCCGCGCCGCCGCCGGGGGCCGAGGGCGCGCTGCATCGCCGCGCCGCCGAATCGCTGCGGCTGCGGGCGCTGGCCGCCTCGCCGCGCGACCTCCTGCCCATAGCCCCGCCCGTCGCGATCCCCGTCCGCGAACCGGCGCGGGCGCTCCAGCCCGCCCTCGCCGGCCCGCGCCCCGACCGCCTCCCCGACCCCGCCCGGCCGCCGCTCCCTGCGCTGCGCGCCGCCCGCCTCGCCGCGCTCGGCCCCGTCCTGCGCTCGGACCTCGTGCGCCACGCCGCCGGGAAGCCCCGCGCCTTCTGGGCCGCCGACGCCCTGCTCCTGCGGCTGGCGGAGGCGGACCTCATGGCCCTGCCCCGCGACGACCTCGCCGACCGGCTGGAGGGCGTGTTCCCCAACCGCCGCCTGCCCCTGCCGCCCCATGTCGCCGCCCGCCCCGCCCCGGGCGGGGACGACGACGGGATCGGCGCCTGGGGCCTGCGCGCCGTGGGTGCGCTGGGGGCCTGGGGGGCCTTCGGGGCGCGCGGAAAAGGCGTCCGCATCGGCCTTCTCGACACCGGCGTCGATCCCGACCACCCCGACCTGCGCGGCAAGATCGCCGCCTGGGCCGAGTTCGACGCCGAGGGGGCGCCCGTCCCCGGCTCGCGCCCGCACGACAGCGACCGGCACGGGACGCATTGCGCCGGGATCATGGTCGGCGGCGACGCCGGCGGCGGCTGGATCGGCGTCGCCCCCGAGGCCGAGATCGCGGCGGCGCTGGTGCTGGACGGCGCGCGGGGCGGCACCGACGCGCAGGTGCTCGCGGGGATCGACTGGGCGCTCGACCAGGGGGTGGACGTGCTCAACCTGTCGCTGGGCGGGCCGACCTGGGGCCCCGAGACGCCCTCGACCTACACGAGCGCGCTCCTGGCCGCCCTGCGCCTGGGCGTCCCCGTGGTGACGGCCATCGGCAACGAGGGGCACCAGACCACCGGCTCGCCGGGGAACGACTACCTCGCCTTCGCCGTGGGGGCCTTCGGACGCGACGGGCGGCCCGCCGGCTTCTCGGGCGGGCGGACGCAGGTGATCCGCGCCTCGCCGCATCTCCCGCCCGAGATGCTGCCGCTCGCCTATTCCAAGCCCGACCTGTCCGCGCCGGGCGTGGCGGTCCGGTCGGCGGTGCCGGGCGGCGGGTGGGAGCGGCTCAACGGCACCTCCATGGCGGCGCCGCACGTCGCGGGCGCCGTGGCGCTGCTCCTGTCGGCGACCGGCATCCGCGACCGCGTGGAGCCGGCCGAACGGGCCTTCCTGCTCCAGGATCTCCTGACCGGCTCGGCCGAGGAGGGCGGCGAGGCCGGGCAGGACCACCGCTTCGGCTTCGGCCGGCTCGACGTGCTGCGCGCCATCGGCGCGGCGCGCGGGCTGGGGCTGTAGCGATCCGGCCGGACGGGACGCCCCGTCCTGCCCCGCCCTGCCCCGCCCCGTCCTGCCCCGTCCTGCCCCGCCCCGCCCCGCACGGGACGCGGGACTTGTCCCGCCGCCTGCCCTATATCGGCAGGAGGCAAGGGAGTCGCGCGACCCGATGGCCGATCCGAACGGGACCCTGGACAAGATCCGATCCGAGGCGCTGCGCCGCGACGCCGCCGCCGCCGACCCCGCCATCCATGTCGTGCTGGTCGAGATCGCCCTGCCCCCCGCCCGGCTGGAGGTCGCCCGGCCGTCCGCCCCCGGCCGCCCCGCCCTGCGCGTCGCGCCCGAGGCCGGATTCGGGACAGGGCCCGAGACTGGGGGCTTGCCCGCCGCCGACCTGCACCCCATCCGCGAGGCCGTCGAGGCCGCCCTGGGCCACGCGGCCGAGCGTTACCTCCGCTCCGCCCGCGCCTTCGTGGTCCGCGCGAGCGGGCCCGAGCTGCGCCGGCTCGCCGAGGTTCCGGCGGTGCGGGCCATCTGGCCCAACGCCCGCCGCGCGGCGGTGGCCGAGGCCACGCCGGGGAGCTAGGCGTCCTCCTCCGGCGCGGGATCGGCCGCACGGCGGGCCGTCCGCCCGCCCTGCTCCGGTAGTTGGGTTCCCCCGGCTCGCCGCTTGTGGCGTTTCGGCAACAGGCAACCGCGCCCTTCGCGCCGGTAACTGTTCCTTCACCTCCTGCTGCGAAGGTGGACCCATCCCGCCAGCCATCAGCCCCGGAGGTTCCGATATGTCGCATCTGCCCGAATCATCGTCCCCTCCGGCCCTCCTCGCCACCCCGGCCGCCGGCCCTGTGGCGGATTCGTCGCGCCCGACCTTGGTCGAACCGGATTCGGGCGAACCGAACCGGGGTCTCGGGGGTTCTTTCCACGACACCGGGCCGCTTGGGTTTCCCCGATCTCCGGGGGACGAGGCCGCCGCAGCCCACCGGAGGAGCCCCATGGCCCGCCACGAGATCCCCGACCCCGACCTTCACCCGGCCGCCGGGCTGGACGCGCTGATCCGGCCGGGCCTGCGCCGCGCCTATCCCCTGCCCGAGGCGGGCGGCCCGGACGAGGATCGGTTCCAGGTGCTTCTGGACGCGCTCGCCCGCCGCAGCGGCGGCAAGGAGCGCGCCGGGGTGTCGCGACCACGGCTCTGGTAGCGGCCGCTCAGGTCGCCTCGCGCTCGGCCCAGCCGGCGAAGGTCCGTTCGAGGAACACGACCGCGTAGTAGAGCAGGATGCCCAGAGCGGCGAGGGCGATGAGGACGGCGAACATGAGGGGATAGTCGCCGTTCGTCGCCCCCGACTGGAACAGCGCGCCGAGGCCCCGTCCGTGCGGAGAGACGATCTCCACGAGGTTGGTGCCGATGAAGGCCAGCGTGACCGCGACCTTCAGCGCCCCGAAGAACTCGGGCAGCGTCTTGGGGAGCGCGATCTTGCGGAAGATCGTGACGCGCGAGGCGCCGAGCGCGCGGAGGATGTCGCGGTATTCGGGCTCGAGCGTCGAGAGGCCGATGCCGACCGAGACGGCGATCGGGAAGAAGGAGATGAGGAAGGCCATCATCACGGTGTTGAAGTCGTGCTGGCCGATGAACAGCAGCGACAGCACCGGGACCAGCGTCGCCTTGGGGATCGCGTTGAAGCCCACCAGCAGCGGATAGAGCGCGTCGCGGGCGAGCCGGGAGAAGCCCATCGCCATGCCGAGCAGCGTGCCGAAGGCCACGGCAAGGCCGAGCCCCGCCACCGTGCGCCAGAGCGTCTGCCAGCCGCCGAGCAGGAACAGGCTCCAGAAGCGGGCATAGGCCGCCGGCAGGTCCGAGGGCGAGGCCATGACGTAGTTGGGCCAGCCGTTGAGGCGGACGATGGCCTCCCACAGCAGGAGGAAGGCGAGGATCGCGGCGACGGGAACGCCGATGCGGCGGAGCATCAGTGGGCGCCCTCCCGTCCCTGGGCGATGCGGATCTCGTCGCGCAGGTCGTGGAGCATGGCGACGGCCCTGGGCTCATAGAGGATGTCGATGGTGCGGTCGGCGGGCAGGTCCACCGGCATGACCCGCTGCGTCCGCGCCGGGCGGCCCGACAGGACGATGACCTGATCGCCCAGGAACACCGATTCGCGCAGGTCGTGGGTGATGAGGACGCAGGTGAAGGGCTCCTTGGCGCGCAGGTCGCGCATGGTCTGCCAGAGGTCCTCGCGCGTGAAGTTGTCGAGCGCGCCGAAGGGCTCGTCCATGATGAGCACCTCGGGCTTGTGGACGATGGAGCGGCAGAGCGAAGCGCGCTGGCGCATCCCGCCGGAGAGTTCGGAGGGCTTCTTGCCCTCGAAGCCGGAGAGGCCAACGAGGGCCAGCAGCTCCTCGGCGCGGGCGACGCGGCTGGCGCGCGAGGTGCGGGGGGCGACGATCTCCAGCGGCAGGATGACGTTGTCGAGGATCGTGCGCCATTCGAGGAGGACGGGGTTCTGGAAGGCCATGCCCACCGTCTTGCGCGGCGAGCGAACCCGTTCGCCGTGGAGGCGCACCTCGCCCGTGTCGGGGATCATCAGGCCGGCGACGAGGCGCGTCAGCGTGGACTTGCCGCAACCCGAGGGCCCCACCACGGCGGCGAAAGTGCCGGCGGGCACGCCGAGGTCGAGCCCGGCGAGGACCGGGAGGGGGCCCGAGGGCGTGCGGTAGGCGTGGCTGACGCCCTTGATGTCGATCAGGTTCATGGTCGCCCCCAGGGGAGGCGGGGTCGCGACGGGCGACCCCGCGTCCGGGTCATTGCAGCATCAGGCTGCCGTCGGTGGGCAGGTAGGCGGGATCGAAGAAGGTCGCCGCCTCGGGCTCGGTCGTGAAGGTGTAGACCGATTTCGTCTGCTCGATCGCCTCGGCCATGCGGGCGGGATCGACGTTGCCGAGGCCGTTCTCCTGCACCCAAGGGGTGAGGACGTTGGCGTCGATGGCGAGTTGCAGCCGCTGCTGCTCCAGCGCCGGGTCGGCGGCCGGGTTGCGGACGAGGAGCGCCTGCGTGGCGGCAGCGGGGTCGGCGATGGCATCGCGCCACCCTTCGGCCACCGCGCCCAGGAAGCCGGTCAGCAGCGCGGGGTTGGCCTCGGCCCAGTCGGTGTTGACGAGGATCGCGTTGCCGTAAAGCGCCACGCCATGATCGGCCATGAGCATCACCGACAGGTCGTCGGCCGGCACGCCCAGCCGCTGCGCGTTGAGGGAGGAAGTGAAGGAGAAGCCGGTGATCGCCTGCACCTGCCCATCGGCCAGCATCGGCTCGCGCACGGGGAAGCCCACGGGCTCGACGGTGATCTGGCTCATGTCGAGGCCGTTGGCGGCGGCGAAGATGGGGAACTGCGCCCAGGCCCCGTCGGGCGGCGGCGCGCCGAGGGTCTTGCCGATCAGGTCGGCGGGTTCCGAGACGCCCAGCGACTTGCGGCCCACCACGGCAAAGGCGGGCTTGTCGTAGATCATCATCACGGCGGTCACCGGCGCGCCGGGGTTCTGGTCGAGGAAGCGCATCAGCGAGTTGATGTCGGCGAAGCCCACCGGATAGGCCCCGGTCGCGATCTTGGGAATCGCGTCGAGCGAGCCGTTGCCCTCGGTGATCTCCACGTCCAGCCCGGCCTCGGCGAAGTGGCCATTGTCGATGGCGAGGAAGTAGGGCGCGGCGGGCCCCTCGAACTTCCAGTCGAGCGCAAAGGGCAGCGCGGTCTGCGCCGCGACCCCCTGGCCCAGGACGATGGTGGCCGCGACGGCGGCGATGCGGTGGAACATGGCGGACTCCCCTGCCCTGCCGGCTGTCTCGCCGGTGCTGTCGGTTCCTGCCGCGCCAGTCGGGCGAAGGGGAAGCCCGGCGACACCCAGGGCGGCGCGGAGTTCCGTGGCGCACAACGAACGGGCGACAGGCGAACGGTTCGCCGCAAAAACAGGCCGACGCTAGACGGCGGCCCCCGGGCGAAGGCGCAGGGCGGCCAGCAGCCCCAGCGCGCCCAAAAGGAGCGGCAACGCGGCGGGCAGCGGCACCGGGGCGAGCCGCACCACGCGGCCCGCCGTGGCCGAGAAGCCGTCCACCGTCACGAAGATGTCGCCGGCCGTGCCCACCGCGAGGCCGGTCGGGCTGGAGAGTCCGGCGAGGAGCAGCGACGCCGCCCCGTCCGCGTCGATGGCGTAGAGCGAGCCGGTGGTCCCCGGCCCGAGCAGGCTGTCGCTGTCGAGTTCCAGCGCATACAGCGTCCCGTCCTCCCCAGCGGCCACGTCGATCAGGTTGGTGAAGCCGGTCGCCAGAACCGAGAGCGTCCCGCCCGAGAGCCCGAAGACCTGCGCCGCGCCCGGTGGGAACGGAAAGCCGGTGAGCTGGCCGAACACGAGATCGCCCGCCGGGGTCAGCGCCGCGCCGGTAGGCACCGCCTGGTAGACGGGCGGCCCAAAGGGCAAGGGGTTGGGCGCGGGCGGCAGCACGACGAGGTCGGTGATCGCGTCGGTGCCGTCCACGGTCAGCACGCTGTTGCCGCCGGCGTCGGTGACGAGGAAGCCGCCCCCCTGCGCCACGAGGCCAAAGGGGTTGCTGTCCGGCCCCGCGCCGTCGGGGTCCTCGGCGGCCTCGAAGCCCGCGAGGTCGGCGACCAGTTGGGGCGTCCCGCCCTCGATGGCGACCAGCGTGCCCAGGAGGTCGGCCCCTGGCAGGCCTCCGAGAGCGCCGGACCGCACCGCTGGGTCGGCGCCGAGACCGACCACCGCATGGAGCGTGCCCGCCGCGTCGAAGGCGATGTCCTGCGGCCCGACGCCCTCTACCCCGCCCTCGCCGGCAAGCGAGGGCAGGCCCGAGGCCACCCTCTCCTGCACGCCGCCGCTGAAGCGGCTGATCCCGCCGGACAGGCCGTAGCCCGCCGTCGTGCCGCTGGAGACGACGACGGTCCCGAGGTCGCCGCCCGTGCCCGCCTCGGCCACGTAGAGAGCGCCGTCGGGGCCGAGAGCGAGGCCGCGCGGATTGGCGAGGCCGGTCATCACCGTGGACTCGATCCGCAGCGTCGTAGCCTGGGCGACGGCGGGCAGAAGCCCGCCCGCAAGGAGCAGGGCAAGGCCGCTCGTCCGCCACGTGGATATCCGGCGCATCGCGGTCCTCCTCCCAGCTCGGTGACCTAGCGTCACCCTTGCCGGGAAGGCAGCACCCGCGAGGGCTCGCCTGTCAATCGGGAGTTGCGGCCCACCGATCCCTGGGCGCGAAATGGCCGATGCTCAGCCCATCCGCTCGGACGCGTAGCTGCCGGGGCTCGCGGGGAAGACCACGGTCTTGTTGCCGTTCAGGAACACGCGGTTGTGGATATGGGCGTGGACCGCCCGGGACAGGACCTGCGCCTCCACGTCGCGGCCGAGCGAGACATAGTCCTCGGACGATTGCGCGTGAGTGATCCGCACGGTGTCCTGCTCGATGATCGGGCCTTCGTCGAGGTCGGCGGTGACGTAGTGCGCCGTTGCGCCGATCAGCTTCACGCCGCGTTCGTAGGCCTGCTTGTAGGGGTTCGCGCCCTTGAAGGAAGGCAGGAAGGAATGGTGGATGTTGATGATCCGCCCCGACATGCGCTGGCAGAAGGCATCCGACAGCACCTGCATGTAGCGGGCCAGCACCACCAGCTCGGCCCCGGTCTCCTCCACGAGGGAGAGGAGCCGCGCCTCGGCCTCGGGCTTGTTCTCCCTGGTGACGCGGATGTGGTGGAAGGGCAGGTCGTGGTTCACGACGACCTTCTGATAGGTGAGGTGGTTCGAGACGACGCCCACGATGTCCACCGGCAGCGCGCCGATGCGCCAGCGATACAGCAAGTCGTTGAGGCAATGGCCGAAGTTCGACACCATCAGCAGCGTCTTCATCCGATGCGCGCCGTCGTGGATGGCCCAGGTCATGCCGAAGGCCTCGCCCACCGGGCCGAAGCCCGTCCGCAGCGCGTCGAGCGGTGCCCCCGTCTCGGCGCGGAAGGTGATGCGGGCGAAGAACTGGCCCGTCACCTCGTCGTCGAACTGCGAGGCGTCGGTGATGTTGCATCCCTGTTCGGCGAGGAAGGACGAGACGGCGGCGACGATGCCGCGCCGCGAGACGCATTGGACGGTCAGGACGTATCGGTTCATTCGGGCCTCGGGAAGGGAAACGGGTCGGAACGCGCCCGCATTGCTAGGCGAGAAGACCGCAGGGAACCAGACGCCGCGCCCGCGAACACGACCGGGCAGCGGCGGGATGCGACCTCGGCCCGTTCCAGATCGGGGAGCGGGTTGCCGAAAGGCGACGGCCCTTCTTTGGCTCCAAATATCCCGGGGGGAGCGCCGGAGGCGCGGGGGGCGGAGCCCCCGGTGACGGCGGCCACAAGGAAACGGCCGCGCCCCGGGTCGGGACGCGGCCGTGATCGGGTCGTCAGGGCCTGCAGCTTACTGCGCGGCCTCGCGCATGGAGACGATCTGCTGGAGGTAGCTCGAGAACTCGTCGCAGAGATCCTCGCGCGCCAGGCCGAAGGCCACGGTCGCCTGGAGGAACCCGGCCTTGGAGCCGCAATCGAAGCGCTCGCCCCGGAAGCGGTAGCCATAGACGGGCCGCCCCTCGGTGATCTCCATGGCGATGGCGTCGGTGAGCTGAAGCTCCCCGCCCGCCGACGGCGTGATGCGATCGAGGTTGGCCATCACCTCGGGCGCCAGGATGTAGCGGCCGATCACGGCGAGGTTCGACGGCGCGGTGCCGGCCTTGGGCTTCTCGACCATGCCCTTGACCGAGACCATCGAGCCCATGTCCTCGCGGATGTCGAGCACGCCGTAGGAGGAGGCGCGCGACGGGGCCACCTCCATGGCGGCGACGACCGAGCCGCCGGTCTCGGCGTGGGCCTCGACCATCTGCTGGAGGCAGGGCTTTTCCGCCGCGATCACGTCGTCGGGGAGGATGACCGCGAAGGGCTCGTCGCCGATGAGGCGCTTGGCGCAGTTCACGGCGTGGCCCAGGCCCAGCGCCTTGTGCTGACGGATGTAGGCGATGGCGCCGGAGTCCATGTAGGTGGACCGCAGGACCTCCAGAAGCTCGTGCTTGCCGTCACGCTCCAGCTTCGACTCCAGCTCGGGGGCGCAGTCGAAGTAGTCTTCGAGCGCGTTCTTGCCACGGGCGGTGACGAAGATGAACTCGGTGATGCCGGCAGCCCGCGCCTCGTCGATCGCGTATTGGATCAGCGGCCGATCGACCAGCGTCATGATCTCCTTGGGGACGGACTTGGTGGCGGGCAGGAACCGGGTTCCCATTCCCGCGACCGGGAAGACCGCCTTGGTCACCTTGCGCTGCATCACGATCCCTTTTGCTCGCCTTGGTTGCTGCCTGAACTTAGCACGCCTCCTAGACGAGGCAAATACGCCGCATCGCGGCGCGAGATGCAGGGCGGCTTATCCCTGCCTGCGACCTTCGGTCAGGGAAGCCCCATTTCGGCCATCATCCCTTCGAGACGTGGCACGTCGGACGGGTTGTTGAGCTCCCAAAACTGCCGCCCTCTCGCCTCCACCTCGACGCAAAGCACCGGCCAGTCGCGTTCCAGGAAACGAAGTTGTTCCAATCCCTCCAAAATCTCCAGCGGCCCCGGCTCCCAGGCCCCGTAGGCTGCGAGTGCGTCGGGCCGGTAGGCGTAGACGCCGACGTGGTGGAAGACGGGCGTGGCCTCGTGCCCGGCGTAGGGACGGCCGGTGTAGGGAATCACCTCCTTGGAGAAGTAGAGCGCCCGGCCCTCCGCTCCGAAGACCGCCGTGGTGCCGCCGACGCGGCCCGCGCGCCGGTCCTCCAGGAACCCCGCGAGCGCCGCCCCTTCCATCCGCAGGACGGGGGTGGCGACCTGCATCTCGGGCCGGGTGCGCAGCCCCTCGACCAGCGCCTCGACGAACCAGGGCGGCGTGAGCGGCGCGTCGCCCTGGAGGTTCACCACGAGGTCGAAGCCCGCTCCGGCCTGGGCCAGCGCCTCGGCGCAGCGTTCGGTGCCGTTGAGGTGGCGGTCGGAGGTCATGGCGACCTCGGCCCCGAAGGACAGGGCATGGGCGCGGATGCGCTCGTCGTCGGTGGCGACCACCACGCGATCGATGCCGCGCACGGCCCGGGCGGCCTCCCAGGAACGGCGCAGGAGGCTCTTTGCCTCGCCGGTGGCGCCCCGCAGGGGGACGAGCGGCTTGCCGGGGTAGCGGGAGGAGGCGTGGCGGGCGGGGATGACGAGGAGCGTGGACATCAGGGGTGCTTCAGTGCGACGCCCGGCGCATGGGCGATGAAGAAGGGGTTCTCGTAGCCGGGCTTGCCGTAGCCGAGCGGCGCGTGGGTGTCGAAGCGCACGACGCGCCCCCCCGCGCCCAGGAGCACGGCGTGGCCCGCTGCCGTGTCCCACTCCATCGTGCGGCCAAGGCGCGGATACAGGTCGGCCTCGCCGGAGGCCACGAGGCAGAACTTCAGCGAGCTTCCGGCGCTGCGGAAGTCGGCGACCTCGTAGCGGGCGATGTAGGCGTCGGTCGCGGCGTCGCGGTGGCTTTTCGAGGCGACGACGCGGAGGGCGCGGTTGTCGGGCTCGGAGACCCGGATGGGGAGCGAGACGCCGACGCGGGTAGGGTCGCGTGTGCCGTCCTCCTCGACCGAATCACCGACGGCGTTGGTGTAGAACATCCGCCCCTGCGCGGGCGCGTAGACGACGCCGCGCACGGGGATGCCGTCGCGGACGAAGGCGATGTTGACCGTGAAGTCGCCGCGCCGCTGCACGAACTCCTTGGTGCCGTCGAGCGGGTCCACGATCAGGAAGTCGCCGGCTAGCGCCGTGTGGGTGTCCGCCTGCTCCTCGGTCACCAGCGGCACGTCGGGGAAGGCGGCGCGCAGCCCCTCCGAGATGATCCGGTCGGCGGCGAGGTCGGCGGCGGTGACCGGCGAGGCGTCGGCCTTGAGCGTCACGCCCAGGTCCGGGGCCTCGTAGATCTCCATGATGGCCTCGCCCGCCGCGAGGGCGAGGCGACGCAGGGTCTCGCAGAGATGGTCGAAGTCCAAGGGGGTCCCTCCCGTCCCGCTGCCTCGGGAATGCCGGCCGTTATGAGGTGGCGGAGGGGGATGGGCAAGCCGGAGCTTGCCGGGCGGGGGTCGGGCGTGGTGCAATGGGGCGATCCGTTCGGAGACGCGCCATGCCCCTGCCCCGTGCCCTTCTCTGCGCCACGACCCTCGCGCTGGCAGGGCCGGCCGCGGCCGAACCCTTTCCGGCCCGCGCCGCCGTGACGGGCGTGGCCGCGGGGGATGCGCTCAATGTCCGTGCCGCGCCCTCGGCCGGGGCGGAGGTGCTGGCGACGCTGCCCCCCGACGCGACAGGGGTAGAGATGCTGGGCCTGTCGCCCGACGGAACCTGGGCGCGGATTGGCCGGCCCGAGGGCGAGGGCTGGGTGGCCCGCCGCTTCCTGGCCGAGGAGCCCGCCGACCCGCGCGCCGTGCCCGTGCCGCTGGCCTGCCTGGGAACCGAGCCCTTCTGGAACCTGACCGTCACGGCGGAGGGCGCAACCTTCTCCACGCCCGAGGGGGAGCGGGCGCTGCGCGAGATCGGACGGGGGACGGGATTCTCGGGCTTCGTGCTGGCCTTCGACGACGACGGCGCGACGCGCGACCTGACGGTGGTGCGCGCCGCCTGCTCGGACGGGATGAGCGACCGACCCTATGGGCTGACGGCGCTGGTCTGGGATCGGGACGGGCCGGTGCTGGAAGGCTGCTGCACGCTGGCCCCGCCCTGAGGGAGCGAGGGGCGCGGACGCCCCCCGCGCGGGCCGCGCTCAGGCCTTGAGGTTCGAGAACATCAGCACCTTGCGCTCCATGTCGAACATCGTGTGCTTGCTCTGCCCCAGGAGCTTGAGAATCACGTCGATGTCGTCCTCGGTGGGTTCGAGGATGTATTCCTCCACCCCGTTGTCGAGGATGAGCTGGAGGGTGAACTTGCCGTCCTCGCCCCGGCCCTGCTCGACCCAGGAGGCCTGGTATTGCGTGACCTCGCGCACCTGGTAGCGACGCTGGAGGGATTGGCTGCGCTGGTCGCCCTGATCGCCGCCGGCGGTCTGGTTCTGGTCCATCGGGTTCCTCGGGTTGTGGGTCCATCCGTGCGGGCAACCCGGCAGCGCGGCGGGCGTTCCCATCCCACGGGCGGCTCGGCGAGTTTCCCCGCGTGCCTCACGTCACCACCCGCAGCGTCAGGTTGATCCGCCCGCCGCTGGGGATCAGGTCCGAGGAGCCGTCGCGCACCCGGTCGATGCCGTGGTGGATCAGGCGCGCCGCCCCGCCGATCACCGCCACGTCGCCCGACCGGAGCCAGACGGACTCGGTCGTCCCGCCCCGCTCCAGGTTCCCCACCCGGAACAGCGCCTCGTCGCCGAGCGAGATCGACACGACGGGCTGCGAGAGATCCGCCTCGTCCCGGTCCTGGTGCAACCCCATCCGCGCGCCCGCGCGGTAAAGGTTGACGAGGCAGCACTCCGGCTCGCGCATCCCCGGCGCGACGGCCCGCCAGACCGCCAGCACCGAGTCCGGGATCGGCGGCCAGGGAACGCCCGACGGGTGGCGCGGCTCGTAGCGATAGCCCCTCCGGTCCGACACCCAGCCGAACCGCCCGGCCGAGGTCATGGCCACCGACATGGCCTTCCCCCAGCGGGTGACGGGATGGAACGGAGGCGCGGCGGCCTGCACCGCCAGCACGTCGCGCAGCATCGCCTCCTGCTCCGGGCGGGACAGGACGCCCGCCCGGATCTCCACCCCTCGGACATCGATCATCGCCATGCGGCTCCCTTCGTCGCGGGGTTTCGCGGACACCCGCTCAAATTCGTTGCAGGGGGCCGGCCGGGCGTGGTTGCGCGGCTTGGACCCCCTCCTTATATACCGTGCGTCCGCGGCGGGGCCGCCCCGCCCGCAACACCCATCAACCATATGGGGGTGCCTCATGCGTCAGGGCCCCCACGCTCAAACCGCCTGAAAGGGATTTGACCATGGCCAAAGTGATCGGGATCGACCTCGGCACGACCAACTCCTGCGTGGCGATCATGGACGGCTCGCAGCCCCGCGTCATCGAGAACTCGGAAGGCGCGCGCACGACCCCGTCGATCGTCGCCTTCACCGACAGCGAGCGGCTCGTCGGCCAGCCTGCCAAGCGGCAGGCCGTCACCAACAGCGAGAACACCATCTTCGCCGTCAAGCGCCTGATCGGCCGCCGCACGACGGACGCCGAGGTGGAGAAGGACAAGAAGCTCGTCCCTTACAAGATCGTGGACGGCGGCAACGGCGACGCCTGGGTCGAATCGCGCGGCCAAAGGTATTCGCCCTCGCAGATCTCGGCCATCATTCTCCAGAAGATGAAGGAAACCGCCGAATCCTACCTCGGCGAAGAGGTGACGCAAGCCGTCATCACCGTGCCCGCTTACTTCAACGACGCCCAGCGGCAGGCGACCAAGGACGCCGGCAGGATCGCGGGCCTTGAGGTGCTGCGCATCATCAACGAGCCGACGGCCGCCGCGCTGGCCTACGGGCTCGACAAGAAGGAAACGCGGACGATCGCGGTCTACGACCTCGGCGGCGGCACCTTCGACGTGACCATCCTCGAAATCGACGACGGCCTCTTCGAGGTGAAGTCCACCAACGGGGACACGTTCCTCGGCGGCGAGGACTTCGACATGCGGATCGTGAACTACCTTGCCGAGGAGTTCCGCAAGGAGCATGGCGTCGATCTGACCAAGGACAAGATGGCGCTGCAACGGCTCAAGGAGGCCGCCGAGAAGGCCAAGATCGAGCTGTCCTCGACCTCGCAGACCGAGATCAACCAGCCCTTCATCTCCATGGCCAACGGCCAGCCGCTGCACCTCGTCATGAAGCTGACGCGGGCCAAGCTGGAAAGCCTCGTGGCCGACCTCATCAAGAAGTCGATGGACCCGTGCAAGGCGGCCCTCAAGGACGCCGGCGTGACTACGGGCGACATCGACGAGGTGGTGCTGGTGGGCGGCATGACGCGGATGCCCAAGGTCGTCGAGGAAGTGACCAAGTTCTTCGGCAAGGAGCCGCACAAGGGCGTCAACCCCGACGAGGTGGTGGCGCTAGGCGCGGCGATCCAGGCGGGCGTGCTCCAGGGCGACGTGAAGGACGTGGTCCTTCTGGACGTGACCCCGCTGAGCCTCGGCATCGAGACGCTGGGTGGCGTGTTCACCCGCCTCATCGACCGCAACACCACGATCCCGACCAAGAAGTCGCAGATCTTCTCCACGGCCGAGGACAACCAGAACGCCGTGACGATCCGCGTCTTCCAGGGCGAGCGCGAGATGGCGGCCGACAACAAGATGCTGGGCCAGTTCAACCTGGAGAACATCCCGCCAGCCCCGCGTGGGATGCCGCAGATCGAGGTGACCTTCGACATCGACGCCAACGGCATCGTGTCGGTCTCGGCCAAGGACAAGGGCACCGGCAAGGAGCAGAAGATCACCATCCAGGCCTCGGGCGGCCTGTCCGACGCCGACATTGAGCGGATGGTGAAGGACGCCGAGGCCAACGCCGAATCCGACAAGAAGCGGCGTGAGCTGATCGAGGCCCGGAACCAGGCCGAATCGCTTGTCCACTCGACCGAGAAATCGCTCAAGGAGCATGGCTCCAAGGTCGATCCCTCCACGGTCGAGGCGATCGAGCTGGCGGTCGCCGCCCTCAAGGACGAGCTCGAGGGTGACAACGTCGGCAAGATCCGTTCGGGCATCCAGAACGTGACCGAGGCCGCGATGCGGCTGGGCGAGGCGATCTACAAGGCGCAGGCCGCCGAGGGGCCGGATGGCGATGACGGCCCGGCGAACCGGGGCCAGGACGAGGACGGCGTCGTGGACGCCGACTTCGAGGACCTGGGCGAGGACAAGCGGGGCCGCTGAGGGCGGGGCCCCTGATCGGGGAAGGGCCGGCCCGCCACGGGCCGGCCGCTTTCGTTTCAGGGGCCGGAGGATGTGAGTGATGGCGAAACGCGACTACTACGAGACCCTGGGCGTGACCCGCGGCGCTTCGGCCGAGGAGATCAAGAAGGCCTACCGGGCCAAGGCCAAGGAATTGCACCCCGACCGCAACGCCGACGACCCGCAGGCCGAGGCCAAGTTCAAGGACGTGAACGAGGCCTACGAGGTCCTGAAGGACGAGCAGAAGAAGGCGGCCTACGACCGCTTCGGCCACGCGGCCTTTGACGGCGGCATGGGCGGCGCGCGGCCGGGCGGCGCGGGCGGGTTCCGGCCCAACGGCGATTTCGCCAGCGCGTTCTCGGACGTGTTCGACGACCTCTTCGGCGACATCATGGGCGCGCGCGGGGCGCAAGGCCGGGCGCGGGCGGCGGCGCGGGGGAACGACCTGCGCTACAATCTGCGCATCTCTCTGGAGGAGGCCCACCAGGGCCTGCAAAAAACGATCCAGGTCCCCACCGCCGTCACCTGCGGCGTGTGCAAGGGCACAGGCGCCGAGGGTGGGTCCGAGCCGCAGACCTGCCCCACCTGTTCCGGCATCGGCAAGGTGCGGGCGCAGCAGGGCTTCTTCACCGTCGAACGCACCTGCCCGACCTGCAACGGCCTGGGCCAGACGATCAAGAACCCCTGCAAGGCCTGCCACGGCGCCGGCCGCGTGGAGAAGGAGAAGACGCTCTCCGTCAACATCCCCGCCGGGGTGGAGACGGGCACGCGCATCCGGCTCGCCGGCGAGGGCGAGGCGGGGATGCGCGGCGGCCCCACGGGCGACCTCTACATCTTCGTCGAGGTCAAGGAGCACGCGATCTTCGTGCGCGACGGCGCGGACCTGCACTGCCGGGTGCCAGTGTCGATGGCGACGGCGGCCCTGGGCGGCGACATCGAGGTGCCGACCATCGACGGCGGCCGCGCCCGCGTCCGCATCCCCGAGGGCTCGCAGGCGGGTCGCCAGATGCGGCTGCGCGGCAAGGGAATGCCCGTCCTGCGGACCAAGGACGTGGGCGATATGTTCATCGAGCTTGCGGTCGAAACTCCGGTGAACCTGACTTCCCGTCAGAAGGAGTTGCTCCGCGAGTTCGACAAGCTCTCGGAGCAGAAGAACAATCCTCAGAGCGCCGGGTTCTTCTCGGCTGTTAAGGGCTTCTGGGACTCGATGAAGGGCTGAACTGTCCCTTCTTCGGGGCGGGATGCCCGGTAGGGCCCCCCGATCGTCATCGAAGGCGGAGAGCGGTGGTCCGGGACTGGCCCCGGCCGCCGCTTCATATCGTTTCCGAGGCTGTCCTTCACCGGATCTTAATTATTCGCAGGCATCATTGGGGGCATGACCAAGCCGCCTGGCCTGTCCGATTCACTCGCGCTTTTCCCGTTGGACGGGGACGAGGCTTTGCCTGTCCCGCTGTCCGGCAGCAAGCTCCCATCCTACATCGCCGACCACAGGGCACGGCTGCGGCAACGGTTCCTCGATGGGGGCGCGGCGGCGCTGCCGGACTATGAGCTTCTGGAATTGGTGCTGTTTCGCGCGATCCCACGACAGGATGTGAAGCCGCTGGCGCGGCGGCTCCTGGAGACGTTCGGGGACGTGGCCTCGGTGCTGTCAGCCCCCCTGCCCCGCCTTCTCCAAATCGAGGGGGTGGGACAGGCGGTAGCGACCGAGTTGAAGATCATCGAGGCGGCGGCGCATCGGATGGCACGGGCCAAGGTGCTGCGGCGGCACGTGGTCTCAAGCTGGGCCCAGCTTCTCGACTACTGCCACACGGTCATGGCGCATCGGGAGCAGGAACAGTTTCGCGTCCTGTTCCTCGACCGCAAGAACGTGCTGATCGCCGACGAGGAGCAGGCGCGCGGCACCGTGGACCATGTTCCGGTCTACCCGCGCGAGGTGGTCAAGCGGGCTCTGGAGTTGAACGCCTCGGCCCTGATCCTCGTCCACAACCATCCGTCGGGCGATCCCACGCCCAGCCAAGCCGACATCGACATGACCGCGCAGGTCGAGGCAGCGGCGCAGGCGTTGGGCCTCTCGCTGCATGACCATCTCATCATCGGGCGAGAGCGGGAACTGAGCTTCCGGGCGGAAGGGTACCTGTAAGACCACAGGCGACGGCGTCACATCGGCAACCGCTTCTCCATGTCTGGCAAGGACTCCAGCGCACCCCGTTGGGTGCATCCGGCCTTCTTCGGCTTGAAATATCACGGGGTGAGGCCCGCAGGGACGAAGGGCAGAGTCCCTACTGCGTTTCAGATCGAATCATGCCAAGGCCGAAAAATGTCGCCACGGCATGAGCCCGAGATTGGACTTGAAAGACGCCCCTCAATTCTGCGGTCTTGTTTTGCCGTCTGCCAAGGCGGAGGACGGCAAGTGCCGCCGAGTTAGGATCCTCTCAGATCACCCTCGTGAAGCCGGCCCGCATCGCGGAGTCCGACGTTTCACGTGAAACGTCCAGACCGTGCTGCCTGTCCTGCGGGTTCCTCAAAACGCCCCATGACAATGCTTGAACTTCTGCCCCGAGCCACAGGGACACGGATCGTTGCGCGAGGGATTACCCCATGTCGACGGATCCTCGACATCGAACCCAGGGCGAACGAGGCCCACGTCCGGCTGCGGCTGCAGAGCCCCGTTCTCCGTACCCGCCGTCACCAAGGCAGGCGTCCCGACCCGAATCGCGTTGGCCACACTCCCCCCCTGCCCCGCCGATGCGGAGTCAGCTTGCGCGGCCGCCTGAGCCCGCCGCTGCGCGAGCAGGTTCTGCATCATGGCCTGGCTTTCCTCGGGCGTGATGGGGCGGAGGGCGGAAAGCTTCTGCGTCACCTCCTCGCGCAAGCCGTCGAGCAGCTTCTCGAACAATTGGAAGCTTTCGGTCTTGTATTCGTTCAGGGGGTCGCGCTGGGCGTAGCCCCGGAAGCCCACGACCGAGCGGAGGTGCTCCAGCCGCAGCAGGTGATCCCGCCACTTGGCGTCGATGGTTTGCAGCAGGACCTGCTTTTCGATGCTTCGCATCGTCTCGGGACCGAAGGCGGCCTCCTTCTCGGCCATTGCCTTGTCCGTAGCTTCGACGATACGTTCGCGGATCTTGTCCTGATCCACCCCTTCCTCGGCCGCCCACTGCAGGATGGGCAGATCCTGACCGAGCTTCAGCTTGACCGACTCGTAGAGCGCCTCGGCCTGCCACTGCTCCGGATAGGAGCGCGGCGGCATGAAGTCGTCCATGAGATCCGCGACGACCTGATGCCGCATGTCGGCGACGATCTCGCCAATGTCCCTGGATTCCATGATCTCCCGGCGTTGGGCGAAGATCACCTTGCGCTGATCGTTCATCACGTCGTCGAACTTGAGAAGCTGCTTGCGGATGTCGAAGTTGCGCCCCTCGACCTTGGCCTGCGCGCGCTCCAGAGACTTGTTCACCCAAGGGTGGACGATGGCTTCGCCTTCCTTCATCCCCAGAGTGGACAGCACCTTGTCCAGCCGCTCGGATCCGAAGATCCGCATCAGGTCGTCCTCGAGCGAGAGAAAGAAGCTCGACCGCCCCGGGTCGCCCTGACGGCCCGATCGGCCACGGAGCTGGTTGTCGATGCGACGCGACTCGTGCCGCTCGGTGGCCAGCACGTAAAGTCCACCAGCCTGCTTCACCCGCTCCTTGTCGGCGGCGTGCTCGGCCTCGATGCGGGCGCGCACCTCGTCGGGGTGCGCCTCGGGATCGGCCGCCAGCGCCTCCAGAACCTTCATCTCGACGTTGCCGCCAAGCTGGATGTCGGTGCCCCGCCCCGCCATGTTGGTCGCGATGGTCACGGCGCCCGGCTGCCCGGCCTCGGCTACGATCTGCGCCTCGCGCTCGTGCTCGCGGGCGTTCAGGACGTTGTGGGGGATGCCATCCTTCCGCAGCATGCCCGACAGCATCTCGGATTTCTCGATGGATGTCGTGCCGACCAGGATCGGTTGCCCCCGCTCGTGCGCCTCGCGGATGGCCTTGACGATGGCCTCGTACTTCTCGCGCGCGGTGCGGTAGACAGCGTCATGCTCGTCCTTGCGGGCGACGGGACGGTTCGTTGGGATCTCCACGACGCCCAACCCATAGATCTCCCGGAACTCGTCAGCTTCGGTCAGGCCGGTGCCGGTCATCCCGGCCAGCTTACTATACAACCGGAAGTAGTTCTGGAATGTCACGGAGGCGAGCGTGACGTTCTCAGGCTCGATCTTCACGCCTTCCTTGGCCTCGATAGCCTGGTGCAGGCCGTCCGACAGGCGACGACCGATCATCATGCGGCCGGTGAACTCGTCGATCAGCACCACCTTGCCGTCGCGGACGATGTAATCCTTGTCACGCTGGAACAGCTTGTGCGCCCGCAACGCCTGATTGACGTGGTGGACCAGCGTCGTGGACTCGGGATCGTAGAGGCTCTGCGTCTCGGGCAGCAGCCCCGCTTCGCGCAGCTTCTCCTCCAAGACGTCGTTGCCTTCGTCCGTGAAGGTGACGTTGCGCGTCTTCTCGTCCACCGAATATCCGCTCTCGGGCAGCAGCGGGATCAGCTTGTCCATGCGGATATAAAGGTCCGAGCGGTCCTGCGACGGCCCCGAGATGATGAGAGGCGTGCGCGCCTCGTCGATGAGGATCGAGTCCACCTCGTCCACGATGGCGTAGTTGTGGCCGCGCTGGGTCATCTGCCCAAGGTCCGACTTCATGTTGTCGCGGAGATAGTCGAAGCCCAGCTCGTTGTTGGTCGCGTAGGTGATGTCGGCCTGATAGGCTAGGCGCTTCTCGGGCTCGGGCTGCTGGGGCACCACGACCCCGGTCGTCAGGCCCAGCATCCCGTAGACCTTGCCCATCCATTCCGCGTCGCGGCGTGCCAAATAGTCGTTCACCGTCACCACATGAACGCCCTTGCCAGCGAGCGCGTTCAGCGTCGCCGGGAAGGTCGCGACCAAGGTCTTGCCCTCCCCGGTCTTCATCTCGGCGATGTTGCCCTGATGAAGGAAGATGCCGCCGACGAGCTGCACGTCGAAGGCCCGCAGCCCCAGCGCGCGCCACGCCGCCTCGCGCACGAGGGCGAAGCACTCCGGCAGCAACCGGTCGAGGTCCTCGGCCCCCCGCGCCCGCTCGCGCAGCGCGGCGGTCGCGTCCTTCAGGCCCTGGTCGCTCAGCGCCTTGACCTCGGCCTCGCGGGCGTTGATGGCCTGGACGAGCGGACGAACCGACTTGACCTTGCGGTCGTTCGGGGTGCCGAAGATGCTCCGCGCGAGCGTGCCCAAACCCATGATCGTCGTCCTCGTCCTCTGTCCGCGCCCTCCGGGCTGGACCGGGACTCCCGCCAAATTGAGAGGAGGTTCCTTGTGGCCCGCGCACGCCCGGCCTAGATGGGGGCCGGTGTGCCCCCTCGGGATGTTCGCGGACATAAGGGGGGGCTGTCGCGCTGTCAACGCGGCCCGGCGGGCCGCCCGATCAAGGCTTCGTTCCATGCTGAAACAGCTCACGCTCCTCCAGACCGCCTCGGTGCTGGCCCTGGCCTTGGCCTTGCCAGCTACCGCGCAGGAGGCGACGACGGAAGCGCCCGCCCCCGAGGCTCCCGCGACCGACACGCCGGTCGAAGGCTCTGTGACGGCCGAAACTGCGACCCCCGCCCAGGACGTGACGCGCGACACCGTGGTCGCCACCGTGAACGGCACCGACATCACCCTCGGCCAGCTTCTCGTCGCCGTGCGCCAGCTCCCGCCGCAATACCAGCAGCTCCCGCCCGACGTGATCTTCTCCGGCGTGACCGATCAGCTCATCCAGCAGGAGCTCCTGGCCGAGACCGTCACGACCCCCTCCGCCGCCACCGAGATCGCGCTCCAGAACCAGCGCCGCTCGCTCCTCGCCAACGAGGTGATCGGCGACATCGCCACGGGCGCCGTCAGCGACGAGGCGGTGCAGGCCGCATACGACGCCCAATACGCCAGCGCCGAGCCCGGCACGGAATGGGACGCCTCCCACATCCTCGTCGTCACCGAGGAGGAGGCCAACGCCGCCATCGAGCGCATCACCGCCGGCGAGGCCTTCGAGGCCGTCGCCACCGAGCTTTCGACCGACACCGGCTCGGGTGCCCAGGGCGGCGCGCTCGGCTGGTTCACCGCCGGCATGATGGTGCCCGAGTTCGAGCAGGCCGTCGCCGGCCTGGAGAAGGGCGCCCTTTCCGCCCCCGTCCAGTCCCAGTTCGGCTGGCACGTCATCCGCCTCAACGACACCCGCCCGACGACGCCCCCCACCCTCGACGAGGTGCGCGGCGAGATCGAGGGCCAGCTCCAGCAGGAGGCCGTGCAGGCCCGCCTGACCGAGCTCGAAGGACAGGCCGAGGTCACGCGGCCTGCGCCCGGCCAATTCGACCCCGCTGTGCTGAACGACGCGACCCTCCTGGACGACTGAGTTGGCGTCCAAGGTCTCGCCTCTGGCGCCCGCCCGCTTCCCGGACCTCCCCATCATCGGGGGGGTCCGTTTCGCATCCGCCGCCGCCGGCGTCCGCTACAAGGGCCGCACCGACGTGATGCTCGCCGTCATAGAGGAGGCCACCGTCGCCGGCACCTTTACCCGCTCGGCCACCCGCTCGGCCCCCGTGCGCGACGGGCAAAGCAAACTGGCACATTCCGAGGGCGGCCGAGCTGCCTTCCTCGTCAATTCCGGCAACTCCAACGCCTTCACAGGCCGCTTGGGCGAGGAGGCGGTGCACGGCATCTGCACAGCCGCCGCTGCCGCGCTCGACCTCCCGCCGTCGCGCATCTTCACCTCCTCCACCGGCGTCATCGGCGAGCCCCTGCCCTGGCAGCGCATCGCCGACGCCGTGCCCGCCCTGCGCGACGCGCTGGCCCCCGACGGCATTGAGGCGGCGGCGCGCGCCATCATGACCACCGACACCTTCCCCAAGGGCGCCTCGGCCGAGCTCGACCTGCCCGGCGGCACGGTGCGGATCGCCGGGATCGCCAAGGGCTCGGGCATGATCGCGCCCGACATGGCGACGATGCTGGTCTATGTCTTCACCGACGCCCGCATCGGCCGGGAGGAGCTTCAGGCCCTCACCTCCGCCGCCTGCGACCGCAGCTTCAACCGCATCACCGTGGACAGCGACACCTCCACCTCGGACACGCTGCTCGTGGCGGCGACCGGGGCCTCGGGCGTGGACGCCTCCGGCCAGCCCGATTTCGCGCGGGCGCTGGAATCCGTGTTCCTCGACCTCGCCCTCCAGGTCGTCCGCGACGGCGAGGGCGCGACCAAGCTCGTGCAGGTCCGCGTCACCGGCGCCGCCTCCGAACCCGACGCCCACCGCACCGCCATGGCCATCGCCAACTCCCCCCTGGTCAAGACCGCCATCGCGGGCGAGGACGCCAACTGGGGCCGCATCGTCATGGCGGTGGGCAAGTCCGGGGCCCAGGCCGACCGCGACCGCCTGTCGATCCGCTTCGGCGACATCGTCGTGGCCCTCGACGGCTTCCGGGCCCCCGACTACTCCGAGGAGGCCGCCTCGGCCTACATGAAGCGGCAGGAACTGGAGATCGGCGTGGACCTCGGCCTCGGCGACGGCGCGGCGACCGTCTGGACCTGCGACCTGACCCACGGCTACATCGACATCAACGCTGACTACCGCTCGTGACCGACCCCCGGCCGCTCCTCCTTGTGGCGGCCGTCGCGCTCATCGACGCCGACGGCCGCATCCTCCTGGCCCAGCGCCCCGAGGGCAAGTCCATGGCCGGCCTCTGGGAATTCCCCGGCGGCAAGGTCGAGCCCGGCGAGACCCCCGAAGCCGCCCTGATCCGCGAGTTGCACGAGGAGCTGGGCATCGACACCCACGCCTCCTGCCTCGCCCCCCTGACCTTCGCGAGCCACGCCTACGAGCGCTTCCACCTCCTGATGCCGCTCTTCGCCTGTCGGCGCTGGCAAGGCACGCCGCAGCCCCGGGAAGGTCAAACCTTGGCTTGGGCAAAGCCGAACAAGCTGCAAAGCTACCCGATGCCGCCCGCCGATATCCCACTGATCCCGATCCTGCGGGACTGGCTCTGAAAATCTCTACAACTTGATGAGTTCTTGCTCGCTTTAAATGGTTTATTAACTATTGCTGTGGCACTTTTATGACGAGAGCTTGCAGGGGAGGAATCAGATGCTTCGTACAATCCAGATCGGGAGCTGCATGTCGGTGCAGGGCATCCTCGTCCGCCAGTTGGACGATGGCCGTGTCATCATCCGGGTCGACGAGAAGGTCTACAAAGGCTTCCCTGTCGAGCGCCCACTCGCCCGGGTGGCCTGACGTTTGCAGTGAAATTCTGGCTGCGGCGACCGACCACGGTTTGCCGCTCCAGTGTCAAGGTCCAAGGGACAGGGACCAGTCGGTGCTCCCGCACTCCGCGACGTGGCTCCATGTGCGCGGAACTCAGGGCAGACACGGCTCATCACACGCTCCCAGCCCATGGGTGGCCTGGTTCCATAAAGGGCCCTGCCCCGCCGTCCGGCCAAGTTTCCTGACCAGATGCATAAACGAAGCGGAGGAGCCGACGAGATGTCAGCTCCTCCGTTATTTTGACTGGGCTGGCGATGACGGTCAGAGCGTACGCTCGACCGTCTCGCGCTCGAAGATCTCGATGATGTCGCCTTGGCGGACGTCGTCGTAGTTCTCGAAGGCCATGCCGCATTCCTGGCCGGACTGGACTTCGTTGACCTGATCCTTGAACCGCTGGAGCGTCTTGAGCGTGCCCTCGTGGATCACGACGTTGTCGCGCAGGAGCCGCACGCCAGCCGACTTGCGCGCCACGCCTTCGGTGACGAGACAACCCGCGACCTTGCCCACGCCCGAGACCTTGAAGACTTCGAGAATGCGGGCGTAGCCGATGAAGCGCTCGCGCACCTCGTCCTTGAGCAGGCCCGATGCCGCCGCCTTGATGTCATCCATCAGGTCGTAGATGATCGAATAGTAGCGGATCTCCACGCCCTTTTGGTTGGCAGAGGCCCGCGCCGGGGCGTTGGCCCGAACGTTGAAGCCGATGACCGGCGCCTTGGACGCCTCGGCCAAACCGATGTCGGACTCGGTGATGGCGCCCACGCCCGAATGTAGCACACGCACGCGCACTTCGTCGTTGCCGACCTTCTCCAGCGCCTGCACGATCGCCTCGGTCGAGCCTTGGACGTCCGCCTTCACCACAACCGGCAGCTCGGCCACGCTCTTGTCGGCCTTGGCGCGCGCCATGAGCTGCTCCAGCGTCGTCGCCGCGCCCGCCGCCGCGCGCTTGTCGCGCGTGACCTTCTCGCGGTAGTCGGCGATCTCGCGGGCCTGCTGCTCGGTCTCGACGACGTTCAGCACGTCCCCGGCCTGCGGCGTCCCGTCGAGGCCCAGGACCTCCACGGGAACCGACGGGCCGGCCTCGGTGACGGTCTCGCCCTTGTCGTTGATAAGGGCGCGGACCTTGCCCCACTTCTCGCCGACGACGAAGATGTCGCCCTTGCGAAGCGTGCCGTTCTGCACGAGCACCGTTGCCACGGGGCCGCGGCCCACGTCGAGCTTGGCCTCGATCACCGCGCCCATGGCAGGGCGGCTCGGGTTGGCCTTGAGCTCCAGGATTTCGGCCTGAAGCGCGATGGCTTCGAGAAGGTTGTCGAGCCCCTGCCCCGTCTTGGCTGACACCTCCACATCCTGCACATCGCCCGACATCGCCTCGACTACGACCTCGTGCTGCAGAAGCTCCGTGCGGACCTTCTGCGGATCGGCCTCGTACTTGTCGATCTTGTTGATCGCCACGATCATCGGGACCTTGGCGGCCTTGGCGTGGTTGATGGCCTCAATGGTCTGCGGCATCACCGAGTCGTCAGCGGCCACCACCAGCACCACGATGTCCGTCACCTGCGCGCCCCGGGCGCGCATGGACGTGAAGGCAGCGTGGCCGGGCGTGTCGAGGAAGCTCAGCACGGCCCCGGACTCTGTCTTCACCTGATAGGCGCCGATGTGCTGGGTGATGCCCCCGGCCTCGCCCGCCACGACGTTGGCGTGGCGGATCGCGTCCAGGAGCGAGGTCTTGCCGTGGTCCACGTGACCCATGATGGTCACGATGGGCGGACGCGACTTGAGGTCCTCGTCCTTGTCGATGACGGTGTCGATCGCCTGCTCCACGTCCGCGTCCGAGACGCGCACGACGCGGTGCCCGAACTCGTCGATGATGAGCTCGGCCGTGTCGGCATCCAGCGTCTGGTTCTGCGTTGCCATGATGCCGTTCCGCATCAGGGCCTTGATGACGTCGGCCACGCGCTCGGCCATCCGGTTGGCCAGTTCGGCCACCGTGATCGCCTCGGGAAGCTGCACGTCGCGCACCACCTTCTCGCGCGGGTCGTGCCCGCCCATGGCCTTGGCACGCGCCCGCTCCTGCTTGCGGCGCATCGCGGCCATGGAACGCTGGCGGTCGCCGCCATCGAGAGCCTGCGTGAGCGTGAGCTTGCCGCCCCGCCGCTCCTCGGTCTCGCGGGTGGGCTTGGCCTTGACCTCCTTGGCGGGGCCGCGGGCGTCACCCTTCTCGCGGTCCGGCTTGCGGGCTTGGAGCGCGGCGCGACGATCCTCCTCGGAGGGCGGCGGGCCGGGCTGGACAGGGGCGCGGGACGGCGCGGCGGCCGAGGCCTGCGCGGCGGCCTTGCGTTCGGCGATGAGTCGCTTACGCTCCTCTTCGGCGGCGGCGGCGCGGGCGGCCTCCTCGCGTTCGCGCTCCTCGCGTTCGCGGGCCTCGATCTCGGCGCGCTTGCGGGCGCGCTCCTCCTCGCGGGCCGCATCCTCAATGGCGCGGCGCGCGGCATCCTCGGCCTCGCGGGCGCGGGCGGCCGCCAGGGCCTTCATGCGACGCTCAAGCTCGGCGTCTGAGATGCCGGCGGGCCGCTTGGAGGGATCGCCCAAGATGGCGCTCGCCCGCGTGGCCGTTCCGGCCGGCGCGGGGCTGGCCGACGGCGGCGCCGCGACCACGCGCTTGCGGGCCTTGGTCTCCACAACGACGTTCTTGGTCCGGCCATGCGAGAAGCTCTGCTTCACGTTGCCGGGCCGGGCGCCGGGAGCGCGAAGGCCAAGGGGTTTCTTGTCGCCGGTATCGTTCATGAAGGGTATCTGTTCCTCAGGGAGCGGCGCGGTCGCCGTCATCCAGTTCTCTCAGGCCACGGAGTTTCGCGGCCTCCTCTACAACACGGTCGGCCAAGGCGCCAGACGCCAAAGCCGCATGAATCACGGTTCCACGACCGAAGGCCTGCCCCAATTCCTCGCTCGTGAGGCAGCTGAAGTAGCGCGCGCCCTCAGGCGTCCAGAGCTTCGCCTTCCCGCGCTCGGACCCGTCGGAGGCCTGGAGCAGGACGCGCACCTTGGACCAGGCCCGCTTGCCGAGGCCTTCGCCCGCCAAGGCCAAGGCCTCCTTCACTTTCTCGAAGCCCGCAATCGCGAGCCCCGCCTTCCGCGCGAGCGACACGAGATCCACCACGCGATGGACGAGCTGACGCTCGACCTCGTCGGCAAGGCCCTCGGGCACGTTGACGGGCGCCTTCGCCGCGCGGGCGAACTGGCCCTTCCTCGCCTGCTCCAATATGGGGCGGGAGGCCGTCACATACATCCCCCGTCCCGGAAGTTTTCCGGAAATATCGGGCACGACCACATTGTCGGGCCCTACCACGAAACGGACAAGGCCCGACTTGGGCCCCGTCTCGTTGGTGACGAGGCAGCGCCGCTCGGGCTCCTCGCGTTCCAGTCTGGCTCCGCCTCGCGTCATCGCGGCGATCCGGAGGAGGTCAGACCCCCTCCGCCTCCTCTCGGGCATCCTGCTCGATGTCGTCCGGGTCCACCCAGCCCAAGGCGACGCGCGCCGACATCACCATGTCGCGGGCTTCCTCCAGCCCGAGGTCGAAGGGCTCGAGGATGCCGGTGTCCTTGACGCGTTGGCCGTCCTGCTCGGTCCAGCCGCCAGCCAGCTCCCAGTCGGCGAGCGTGGCAAAGTCCTCCAGCGTCTTGACGCCGTCCTGGGCCAGAGCTTCGATCATCGGGGGCGTGAGGCCGGGGAAGTTGATGAGGGTCTCCTCGACGCCCAAGGCGCGCACACGGTCGAGCACCTTCTTGCGCTCGGCCTCGATGTGGTCGCGGGCGCGGGCCTGGAGTTCCTGTGCGGTGGATTCGTCCACGCCGTCGATGGACAGGAGGTCCTCCTGATCGACGTAGGCGACCTCCTCCAGGGTACGGAAGCCCTCGGCCACGAGGAGCTGGGCAAAGAACTCGTCCAGATCCAGCGCCAGGACGAAGAGCTTGGTGCGCTCGTCGAACTCGGCCTGCCGGCGCTTGGATTCCTCCTCCTCGGTGAGGATGTCGATGGCGAGGCCGGTGAGCTGGGAGGCCAGCCGCACGTTCTGGCCGCGCCGCCCGATGGCGAGCGAGAGCTGCTCCTCGGGGACCACCACCTCGATCTTGTTGGCCTCGTCGTCGAGCACGACCTTGGACACCTCGGCCGGCTGGAGCGCGTTGACGAGGAAGGTCGGCATGTCCTGGTTCCAGGGGATGATGTCGATCTTTTCGCCCTGAAGCTCGTTCACGACGGCCTGCACGCGGGATCCACGCATCCCCACGCAGGCGCCCACCGGATCGATGGAGCTGTCGTAGGAGATGACGGCGATCTTGGCGCGCGAGCCGGGATCGCGGGCCACGGCCTTGATCTCGATGACGCCCTCGTAGATCTCGGGGACCTCCATCTTGAACAGCTCGGCCATGAACTCGGGCGCGGTGCGGCTAAGGAAGATCTGGGGCCCGCGCAACTCGCGGCGCACGTCCTTGACATAGGCGCGGATGCGATCGCCGGGGCGGTAGGCCTCGCGGCCGATCTTCTCGTTGCGGCGCAGGATCGCCTCGCCGGCGCCCACGTCCACGATGACGTTGCCGTATTCCTCGCGCTTGACGGTGGCGTTGATGATGGTGCCGATCCGGTCCTTGAACTCCTCGAACTGGCGGTCGCGCTCGGCCTCGCGGACCTTCTGGAGGATGACCTGCTTGGCCGACTGCGCGGCAATGCGGCCGAGGTCCACGGGGGGGACCTCGTCGATGATCTCGTCGCCGACCTTGGGCTCGGGGAGGAACTGCCTGGCCTGCTCGACGGTGAGCTGGGCCTGGTAGTTCTCCACGCCGTCGTCCTCGACCACGGTGCGGACGCGGGTGAAGGTGGCGCGGCCGGTCTTGCGGTCGATCTTCACGCGAATGTCCATCTCGGCGCCGTAGCGGGACTTGGCGGCGCGGGCGAGCGACTCCTCCATCGCCTCGACCACGAGGCCGGGGTCGATCATCTTCTCGCGCGCGACGGCCTCGGCCGTTTGCAGCAGCTCGAGCTGGTTGGCGGAGGTGATGGCCATCAGTGGGTCTCCTGCGAAGTGGGGGCGGGCGTCTCGCCTTCGTCGTCCCCCTCGATGATTTCTTCCACGGCGTCGAACTGCGCCTCGTCGATCTGGCCGGCGTCGCGGCGGCCGCGCAGCGTCTCGCGGATCAGGTCGTCGGTCAGCACCAGCTTGGCGTCGGCGATCCAGTCGAACTTGAGGCCGATGGTCACATGCTCCTCGCCTTGCTCGATCTCGATGAGAACCTCGTCGCCCTCGGTGCCCTGGAGCGTGCCCTTGAACCGCTTGCGGTTGTCCACGGCCTCGGAGAGCTCCAGCTTGGCCTCGTGGCCAGCCCAGGCGTCGAAGTCCTTGAGGCGGGTCAGCGGGCGGTCGATGCCGGGGCTGGAGACCTCCAGCGTGTAGGCCTCGGTGATCGGGTCCTCCACGTCCAGCACGGCCGAGACGGCGGTGGACAGGCGGGCGCAGTCGTCCACCTCCATGCTGCCGTCGGGCTTCTGGGCCATGATCTGCAGCGTGGGGTGCTGGCCGCTCATGAGCCGGAGGCGCACGAGTTCGAGGCCGAGGTCGGCGGCCACCGGCTCGATGATCTCGGCGAGGCGCTTGTCGATGGCGGTCTTGGCGATGAGGTCAGACATGGTCTAGGGCAGTCCTGAAAACGAAAAGACGGGCGCGCGGCCCGTCGATAGTCTGCCGGTGGAGTGCCGGGGGTGGAGGCCGGCACGCCGCTGTTGAAGGGCATATAGGGAAGGCCGCGTCCTGTTGCAAGGGATTTAGGCGAACCACCATCTCTTGGCGATGCGGCCGCCGTCGAGAGGGGCGAGCGGGGACACAGCGTCGTGGGCCAGCGCCGGCGAGTGGAGAGTCACGGCGGGAATGTGCGCCACCACCGCGACCGGCGCGCGGGCGGCGCAGAGCGCCTGGGCGGCGGCGTAATGGGCGGCGCGCGCCTCACCCTCGGTCGCGCGGGCGGCGGCGAGGTGGGCGCGGAGATCGGGGTCGTCGCGCAAGGGACCCCAGGGCCCGGCGAGGGCGAGGCGGAAGGTCGCGTCCTCGGTCGGGCGGCCCCCCCAGGCGGACAGGAGGGGGGCGTGGCCCGCCAGCGCGGCGGCCGCGCCGGGGTCGAAGGCGGGCGGGGGCAGGGCGGCGAGCGCCGGGTGCAGCGGCCCGAGGGGATGGTCGGCGGCGGGCGTGCCGCCCCAAGCCTCGGCCAGAGCGGCACGGTCGAGCGCGCGGGGCAGGACCGCCGCGAGCGCCGGGTCGGCGTCGGGCGGCAGACGGGCGTGGAGCTGGCGGTTGCCCTGAACGGCGGTGGCCAGGAGCCCGGCTTCCTGGGCGACCCGCAGGAGGTCGGGGGGCAGGGGGTCCACCACGTCCACCTCGCCCGCGAGCAGGGCGTCGAGCCGTTGGGCGGGGTCGGGGAGGCTGCGCGCCTCGATGGCGTCGAACCAGCCGGCGCGGCCGTCGCGGGGATGGGCGGCCACGCGGTCGAGCCGCAAGCGGTCGGGCCTCAGGCGGTCGGGCGAGGTCGCGGCCAGCCGGTAGAGCCCGCTGCCGGTGCCGTCGAGCCGCCCCTCCGGCCCGATCACGAGGCGCGGGTCGGCGAGGCGGAGGGGGAAGTCGGGATCGCCCTCGGCCAGGGTGATCCGCAGGGCGAGGGGGCCTTGGGGGGCGATCTCCTCCACGCCGGACAGCACGCCGTCGCGGTGGCGGGCGAGGGAGGCCAGCACGTCCTCGGCCCCCAGCGGGCGGCCGTCGTGGAAGCGGGCCTCGGGGCGGAGCGCGATGTGCCAGACGCGGGCGCCGGGCGCGGCCTCCCAGGCCTCGGCCAGCTCGCCCCGGAGGTCGCCGGTGGGGCCGATCTCGGTGAGAGTCTCGTAGACGGCGCCCTGGGCGAGGACGGCGGGCGCGCGGGTCCAGTCGCGGCCGGGCAGGGACCCCGCGAGGCCCAGGCGCAGCGCGCCGCCCCGCGTCCGCGCCTGGAGCGGCACGCCGCTGGCCGCCAGCACCCCGGCCAGCACCCCGGCCCCGAGGAGCCCCCGGCGGCTCATGCGGGAGTCCAGGCGGCGCAGGGGGCGCGCGGGGCGGCGGGGCGTCACGGGGCGGCCTGCCGCTGTCGGACGGGGGACAGGCGGTCGCCCAGCGCGTCCATGGCGCGGACCAGGGCGGCGGTGATGCCGGGCTCGCTCAGGGCGTGACCGGCCTTGGCGACCATCTCCAGCCGGGCGGCGGGCCAGAGCCGCGCCAGCGCCCAGGCGGAGGAGGGCGGGCAGATCATGTCGTAGCGGCCCTGCACGATCGCGCCGGGGATGTGGCCGATGCGGTGCATGTTGGACAGGATCGCCTGGTCGGGCCGCAGGAAGCCGTTGTTCACGAAATAGTGGTTCTCGATGCGCGAGAAGGCGCGGGCGTAGTCGGCCGGCGCGTCGAAGCCGCCGAGCGGCGCCCCGGTCGCGGCATGGGTGCCGCCCGGCCCCTCGCTGTCGATGGAGGCGAGCGCGTTCTCCCACCCGGCCCAGGCGCGGGCGAAGCGGACCTCCTCGCGCGGGTCGCCCGAGAACAGGCGGCGGTGGTAGGCGGCGATGAGGTCGCCGCGCTCCGCCTCGGGGATGAGGCCGGCGAAGCGGTCCCAGAGGTCGGGCCAGAAGGCCCCCGCGCCGCCGCCATAGAACCAGTCGAGTTCCGCCTGCGTCATCAGGAACACGCCGCGCAGCACGAGGCCGCGCACCCGCTCGGGGTGGGCCTGGGCGTAGATCAGCGCCAGCGTCGCCCCCCAGGAGCCGCCGAAGACGCAGGCCCAGGCGTTCACGCCCAGGTGCTCGCGGATACGCTCGATGTCGGCGACGAGGTGCCAGGTGGTGTTGGCCTCGACGCTCGCGTGGGGGCGGGACCGGCCGCAGCCGCGCTGGTCGAAGAGCACGACGCGGAACAGGCGCGGGTCGAAGTAGCGCCGCATCGCCGGGCTGCACCCGCCGCCGGGGCCGCCGTGGAGCACCACCACCGGCAACCCGTCGGGGTTGCCGCATTCCTCCACGTAGAGCCGATGCCCGTCGCCCACGTCGAGCGCGTGCGTCGCGAAGGGCTCCTGCCCCGGATAAAGGGCGGGATGGGGCGCGAAACGCGACGAAAGGGGCGCGGAGACCTTGTCCATGGCCGGGCTATATCATTCCTTGTGGCGCGGTTGCGAGGGGATGAGACATGGATATGCGTTCTGACGGCCTGGCAGGGAAGGGGGCGTCCGGTCGCAGCATCGACGCCCAGGAGGTCGAGAAGTTCGAGCGCATGGCCGCCGAATGGTGGGACCCGCAGGGAAAGTTCAAGCCGCTCCACCTGATGAACCCGGTGCGGCTCGATTACATCGTGACGAGGATTGCGGCGCATTTCGGGCGGGACCGGCAGGCGGAGAGGCCCTTTTCGGGTCTGCGGCTTCTCGACATCGGTTGCGGAGGGGGTCTGCTGAGCGAGCCCATGGCGCGGCTGGGTGCCGAGGTGGTGGGCGCGGATGCGGCGGCGCGGAACATCCCCGTCGCGCGGCTCCATGCGGAGCGGTCGGGGCTGGCGATCGACTACCGCCACGCGACGGCCGAGGCGCTGGCCGAGGCGGGCGAGCGGTTCGACATCGTGCTGAACATGGAGGTGATCGAGCACGTGGCCGACCCGGCGGATTACCTGCGATCGGTCCATGCGCTGCTGGTTCCGGGGGGGCTGCACGTCTGCTCGACGCTGAACCGGAACGCGAAGAGCTATGCTATGGCGATCGTCGGGGCCGAGCGGGTGATGCGCTGGCTGCCGCGCGGCACGCACGACTGGCGCAAGTTCATCACGCCCGACGAGCTGTTCGACCTGCTGCGCGGGGCGGGGCTGCGGCCGGTGGACCGGATGGGGATGGTGTTCAACCCGCTGGGCTGGAACTGGCGCCTGTTCGAGCGGGACCTGTCGGTGAACTACGTCACCACGAGCGTGCGGGACTGACGCGCAGGCCTCAGTAGCCGGAGCGCAGGACGCCGACGGTCCGTTCGGCCAGGGCGAAGCCCGCGCGGCGGTAGAGGCGTCCCGGCGCGCCCTCGGCGTCGGCGACGATGACGAGGCGCATCGACGGGTCGCGTCCGAGCGCCGCATGGGCGGCGTGGCCGAGCAGCGCGGAGCAGAGCCCCCGGCGGCGGTCGGACGGTTCCGTGTGCACGTCCTGGTAGCGGGCGAGGCCGTCGCCCTCCACCAGCCCCAGCGAGGCGGCGAGGCGCGGTCCGGCGAAGGCGCCCCACCAGCGGGCGCGTCCGGCCTCGGCCTGCCGGCGCTGCCCGGCGAGGCGGCGGCGCAGATAAGTCTCATGGCGCGGAAGGTCGTAGCCTTCCTCGGCGGCGATCCGAAGGCCAAGGCGCAGGGCCTCGGCCCAGTCGGCGTCACCGTGAAGCTCGCGGAGAACATAGCCAGTGGGCGGCTCGGGCCGGGGCGGGGGGCCGGTGCAGGCCAGAACATCCCCGACCTCGACGGCGAAGCCCAACGGCTCCCACAGGGCGCGGAGCGGGCCGGGGTCGAGGTCGGGGAGGTCCCAGGCGAGGCTGACGTGCCGGGCCTCGGGGACGTGGTGGCGAAAGAGGGCGATCTCCTCCGCCGGACGGCCGGGCGGGCCGAGGAGGATCACGAGGTTGCCGGACCAGTAGTCGGGCTCCGAGGGCGTGCGGATGACGACATGGCCGGGATGCTCCTCGATCCAGGCGAGGCCTGAGAGCGCCAGGAGATCGGTTGCGAGGCCGAGCGACCGCATCAGGGCCCGGCGAACGGGCGGTCGTGGAGGAGGGCGGGGATGCGCCGCCGGGCCTCGGCCACCCGCGCGAGGTCGAGGTCCACGAGCGTCACGCCGGGGGCGCGCCCCGCGTCGGCCAGGACCTCGCCCCACGGGGCGACGGCGAGCGAATGGCCATGGGTGAGGCGGCGGCCCGCGTGCTCGCCCGTTTGGGCGGCGGCGAGGACGAAGCACCCCGTCTCGATGGCGCGGGCGCGGAGAAGGGTTTCCCAATGCGCCTCGCCCGTCGGGCGGGTGAAGGCGGCGGGGACCAGGAGGACCTGCGCGCCGGCCTTGGCCAGCGCGCGGAACAGGTGCGGGAAGCGCAGGTCGTAGCAGATGGCGAGGCCAAGGGTCGCGAAGGGCAGGGCGGCCGTCACCGCGCGGTCGCCGGGGCGGAAGCCCTTGGATTCGCGCCATGTCTCGGTCGCCGACACGTCCACGTCGAACATATGGATCTTGTCGTAGCGCGCGGCGATGGCGCCGTCGGGGGCGAGGAGGAAAGACCGGTTGGCGAGGCGGCCGTCCGGGTCGTCCGTGCGGATCGCGAGGGAGCCGGCGGCGATCCAGAGGCCGTGGCGCGACGCCTCCTCGCGCAGGCCGGCAAGCACCGGGTCGGCGTCCTCGGTCGTCGCGACCTCCCGCAGGCGGTCGCGGGGGGCCACGACGTTCGTCACCTCGGGCGTGCAGAGGAGCTGCGCGCCGTCCCTGGCGCCTTCGGCGATCAGGGGGCGGAGGCGGGCGAGGTTGTCCTGAGGGTCGTCCGAGGAGGTGAACTGGATCAGCGCGGCACGCATGGGGATCAGGTCGCGGTCAGGAGGGGGTCGAGCTTGCCGGACTCCTCCAGCGCGTAAAGGTCGTCGCAGCCGCCGACGTGGCGGCCGTCGATGAAGATCTGCGGCACGGTGCGGCGGCCGTTGGCGCGCTGCATCATCTCGGGGCGGCGGGCGGGGTCGCGCGCCACGTCCACCTCGGTGAAGCTGACCCCCTTCTGCGTCAGGAGCCGCTTGGCCGCGTGACAGTAGCCGCAGGTGGGGGAGGTGTAGATCTCGACGGTCGGCATGGTGGGCCTCCTGGAAGGGGTTCCGGATCAAGCTAGGGCTTGGGCCATCGGTGTTCTAGGGTTCGAGCAGCGCTCGGGTGAGGACCAGCACGCGCACGTCCGACGCGCCTGCGGCCCGCGCGGCCTCGGCGCAGGCGTTCATCGTCGCGCCGGAGGTCATCACGTCGTCCACCAGCAGCACGGCCCGGCCCCGGAGCGCCGCGCCGCGCCGGGGATGCGGCGCGATGGCGTCGGCCATGGCCCGGGACCGCGCGTCCCGCCCGCCATGGCCGAGCGCGCGGGTGGAGCGGCGGCGGATCAGCGCGTCGGGCAGGACGGGGCGGTTCAGGACGCGCCCGGCCTCGGTCGCGAGGAGCTGGGCCTGGTTGTAGCGGCGGCGCAGGAGGCGGCCCCAGTGCAGGGGCACGGGGACGAGGACCTGATCCCCGGTCAGCAGGGGGCGCGCGGCGGCGGCGAGCCAGACGCCGAGCGGGCGGGCGAGGTCGGCCCGGTCGCCGTGCTTGAGCGCGAGGGCGAGGGTCCGGCCGGTGCCGCGATAGGGCAGGGCGGCGCGGCCTCGGCTCCAGGCGCGGGGACGGCGGAGGCAGTCGTCGCAGAGCACCAGGGCGACGTCGCGGCCGGGCAGGGGCGTTCCGCAGCGGTCGCAGACCAGCGCGCCGGCAAGGAAGCCCGCCTCGCGCCAGCAGGGGCCGCAGAGCGCGAACTCGGATTCGGTCATCGCCCCGCAGGCCACGCAGGCGGGCGGGTAGACCGCGCGGCGAAGCACGATCGCCGTGTCCGTCATCGTCGCGCGCGCGCTTTGCAACATTCGTTCCCTCCCCTACATGGGCGGCATGGCCAAGCTCACCGACCAGACCGCATTGCTGCGACACCGCCGGCGGGCCTCCGCTTTGTTCCTGCGGGAAGCGGTCGCCGACGAGGTGCAGGATAGACTGGTCGAGGTTAAGAGGCGGTTCACGGCACCCGCCGTGGTGACGCCTTTCCCGCAGGTCTGGGCCGAACGCCTGCCCGGCGCGACATTTTTGCCAGATGCCGAGGTGCTGGACCTGCGGCCCGGCGCGCATGACCTCGTGATCCATGACCTTTGCCTGCACTGGGCCGACGACCCGGTGGGCCAGCTCGTGCAATGCGCCCGCGCGCTCGCGCCCGATGGGCTGCTGCTCGCCACGCTGTTCGGGGGGACGACGCTGGCCGACCTGCGCGCGGCGCTGGCCGAGGCGGAGGTCGAGGCGACAGGCGGGCTGAGCCCGCGCGTCGCGCCGATGGGGGAGATCCGCGACCTGGGGAACCTGCTGGGCCGTGTCGGGCTCGCGCTGCCGGTGGCCGATTCGCTGCCCTACGACGTGAGCTATCCCGACGCGCTCGCTCTCATGCGGGACCTGCGCGCGATGGGAGAGGCCAACGCGCTGGAGGGGCGGGTGCGCCATTTCACCCGGCGCGCGGTGATCGCGGGCGCGGCGGCACGCTATCCGCTGGCCGAAGGCCGGGCGGTGGCGCATTTCGAGGTCGTGACGCTGTCGGCCTGGGCCCCCGCGCCGGGCCAGCCCAAGGCGCTGCGGCCCGGCTCGGCCACCCGCCGCCTGTCCGACGCGCTGGAGGAGGCGCGACGCGGGGACGGACCTCCGGTCGAGCCGAATTGATCCAGCCGGGGCAGGGAGTTGCGGCGCATCCTCCCTTGCCCCCGCCCCCCGGTCCCGGCAAGGTGCCGGGCGCTGTTTCGGGAGACACCATGAACGCCCTGACGCCCCTTCCGCCCGCCATCCCCGCCCATGCCCCCGAGGGGCACCCGGCGGTCCAGCCCGCCCGGATCGGCATCCTGCTCGCCAATCTCGGGACGCCGGACGATCCCGGCTACTGGTCGATGCGGCGCTACCTGAGCGAGTTCCTGTCCGACAGGCGGGTGATCGACTACCCGGCCTGGAAGTGGCAGCCGCTGCTCCAGACCATCATCCTGACCAAGCGGCCCTTCACCTCGGGGGCCAACTACCGCAAGATCTGGGACAGGGAGCGCAACGAGAGCCCGCTCCTCACCATCACCAAGGCGCAGACCGAGGGGCTCCGCGACCGGCTGGTGGCGCGCTTCGGTGACGGGGTGCGGGTCGAGTTCTGCATGAGATACGGCAATCCCTCCACGCAGGCGGTGCTGCACCGGATGGTGGAGGAGGGGTGCCAGCGCATCCTCTTCGTGCCGCTGTATCCCCAATACGCGGGCGCGACCTCGGCCACGGCCTGCGACCAGTTCTTCCGCGCGCTGATGGCCGAAACCTGGCAGCCCATCGCCCGCGTCATGGACCCCTATTTCGACGATCCGGCCTATATCGAGGCGCTGGCGGGCTCGGTGCGGCGGGGCTGGGCGGCGGCGGAGCGGGAGCCCGAGCTGCTGGTCTGCTCGTATCACGGGATGCCGAAGCGGTATCTGATGCAGGGCGATCCCTACCATTGCCAGTGCCAGAAGACGACGCGCCTGCTGCGCGAGGCGCTGGGCTGGGACAGGACCAAGGTCCGCACGACGTTCCAGAGCGTCTTCGGCCCCGAGGAATGGCTGAAGCCCTACACCGTCGAGGAAGTGGCGCGGCTGGTGAAGGAGGAGGGCGTGAAGCGCCTCGCCGTCTGCGCGCCCGCCTTCTCGGCCGACTGCATCGAGACGCTGGAGGAGATCGAGGGCGAGATCCGCGAGGCCTTCGAGCACGCGGGCGGGGAACAGTTCACCTACATCCCCTGCCTCAACGACGACCCCGCGCATCTGGACGCGCTTACGGGGGCGATCCTGCGGAGCCTGGGGGGCTGGATCTGATCCGGCGCGGCCTGCCCCACGGCCGGAATCGCGCATGGACGATGGCGGGGCGCCCGCGCTAGGCTCTCCGGACGCGAGGACCGAGGTCGGGGTCACGCCGGCCCTGGGGAGGAGCCATGTCCATGATGCGCCGGTTCCTGGCCGCGCTGGCCTGCCTGACCGGTCCCGCCCTGGCGCAGGAGCCGGAGCCGGTGACGCTGACCATCGCGACCGTGGACAACCCGGACATGGCGCGGATGCAGGCCCTGTCCGGGGCCTTCCTGGCCGAACATCCCGGCCTCCGGCTCGAATGGGTGGTGCTGGACGAGGGAACCCTGCGGCGGCAGGTGGGGACCGAGATCGCGCTGGGCGGCAGCCGCTACGACGTGCTGACGCTCGGCACCTACGAGGTGCCGATCTGGGGCGGGCGGGGCTGGCTCGTGCCGCTGGACGACCTGCCTGCCGCCTACGAGGTGGAGGACCTGCTGCCGCCGATCCGCGAGGCGCTGTCGCTGGAGGGCACGCTCTACGCGGTGCCGTTCTACGGGGAGTCGTCCATGACGATCCACCGGGCCGACCTGCTGGCCCGAGCGGGGGTCGCGATGCCCGAGGCGCCGACCTGGGACGACATCCGCAAGGTGGCGCGGGCGGTCCACGATCCCGAGGCGGGACCCTACGGCATCTGCCTGCGCGGCAAGCCCGGATGGGGCGAGAACGTCGCCCTGCTGACGGCGATGGCGAATTCGCTGGGCGGGCGGTGGTTCGACGAGGCCTGGCGGCCCGAGCTCGACGGGCCGGCCTGGCGGGCGACGCTCGACCTTTACCTGGAGCTGCTGGCGCTGGGGCCGCCGGGCGCGGAGGCGCGGGGCTTCAACGAGACGGTGGCCCTGTTCCGCGACGGGCGCTGCGGGCTCCTGATCGACGCGACGGTGGCGGCCTCGGCCTTGGAGGGCGCGCCCGGGACGCTGGGCTATGCGCTTGCCCCCGATGCGGGGCTGGGGCGGCGGGCGAGCTGGCTCTGGGCCTGGGCGCTGGCGGTGCCCGCCTCCTCGGACGCGGTGCCCGAGGCGCGGGCGTTCGTCGCCTAGGCCACCTCGCGGGGGTACACGGAGCTGGTGGCGGAGCGGGACGGCTGGGCGGCCGCGCCGCCGGGGACGCGCGCCTCGCTTTATGCGAGCCCCGACTACCGCGCCGCCGCGCCCTTCGCGGAGCTCACCCTAAGGTCGATCCTGGCCGCCGATCCGTCCGATCCCGCGGTGGAGCCGGTGCCCTATGTCGGCGTGCAGTTCGTGGCCATCCCCGAGTTCCAGGGCCTCGGCAATGCCGTGGGCGAGGTGATCGCCTCCGTCCTGACCGGGGAGCGGACGCCCGAGGAGGCGCTGGCCATGGCGCAGCGGATCGCCTTGCAGGAGATGACGGCGGCGGGGTATCTCCGGCCCTGAGCGGGAGACGGCCCTAGACGAGGACGCCCAGCGCCGCGTCGCGCAGGGCGGCGATGTTGCGGGCGTAGGCGGCGGGGCCGCCTTGGAGCACCGCCGACCCGGCCACGAGGAGGTCCGCCCCGGCCGCCGCGACGCTGCGAGCGGTCCTGAGGGTCACGCCGCCATCCACCTGGATGCGGATGGGCCGGCCGGCGGTCAGGGCCTTCAGGGCGCGGACCTTCTCCACCATCGCGGGGATCAGCGACTGCCCCCCGAAGCCGGGGTTCACGGTCATGACGCAAAGGAGGTCGATGTCGTCGAGCAGGTGCCCCACCGCCTCGATCCCCGTGCCGGGGTTGATCGCGAGCCCGGCCTTGCAGCCCGCGCCCCGGATGGCCTGGAGCGTGCGGTGGACGTGCGGCCCGGCCTCCAGATGCGCGGTGATGACGTCGGCCCCGGCCTTGGCGAAGGCGTCGATGTAGGGGTCCACCGGCGCGATCATCAGGTGGACGTCCATGACCCCCGTGACATGGGGCCGCAGCGCCGCGCACATCTGCGGGCCGAAGGTGATGTTGGGGACGAAGTGCCCGTCCATCACGTCCACGTGGATCCAGTCCGCCCCCGCCTCGCCCAGGGCGCGACACTCGGCCCCCAGGGCGGCGAAGTCGCCGGCGAGGATGGAAGGGCAGATGGTGACGGCGTGGCTCATGGTCGGTCCTCCCGTCGCGGAGTTAGACGAGGAAAGGCACGAAAACCAAGACCCGGCCTTTCTTCTGACCCCAAATATCCCGAGGGGAGGCGAAGCCCCCCTCTCTCGACCTCAGATCAGCTTCACCTGCGTGCCGACGTTGGTGAGGCTGAACAGTTCGGCGATGTGCTCGTTGTAGAGGCCGATGCAGCCGTTCGAGGAGCGGCGGCCGATCTTGCGCGTGTCGTGGGTGCCGTGGATGCGGTAGAACTGCCAGCTCAGGTAGAGCGCATAGGGCCCGAGCGGGTTCATCGGATCGCCGCCCGCCACGAACTCGGGCCAGTCGGGGTTGCGCTCGCGCATCGAGGGCGTGGGACGCCACGGCGGCGCGACGACCTTGTCCACCACCGAGCATTCGCCCAGGCGGGTCAGCTCGTCGGTGGCGGGCACGGAGGTCGGGTAGAGGCGGTAGATCGACTGGTCCGCGCTCCAGTAATGCAGCGCGCGGCACTGGATGTCGCAGATGATGACGCCGCCCGCCGTGGTGGCGAAGTGGTCCTGCCAATTCACGGTGCGGAACGCCGAGATGTTGTGACGCGTCGATTGGGAGATCTCGGCCTCCATCTCCGTGGAGTTGGCCTGCTGCGCCAGCGCCGGGGCCGCGAGCCCCGCGCCCAGCATCGCCATGCCCGCGCCCAGCACGCCCCTGCGAGTGATTCCCTTGCCGTCGGCCATGTTGCCTGCCCTTTTCTGCCGTCTTCGTGAGCGGAGCGTTACAATCCCTGTCGCGGCGTCACAACTCAAGGTCTCGTCAGATGCGTCCCACTGTGGCGAACCCGTTTGAAACCCCCGGGGCGCGCGGCTAAAGGAGCCGCTGGGACAGCGATCAGGGGTTTCTCGGGATGCAGCGCAGGGCGATGATGGCGGCGGGACTGGCCCTGCTGGGGCTTTCGGCCTGCGGAGGCGGGCGCGCGGCCCGGCCGCTGGTGGGGCCGGACGGCCTGCCGCTGCCGACGGTCTATCGAATCACGCCCGAGATGGAGGCCGAGATCGGCTATCGGCTGGCCGATTCGCTCAACACGCTGCGGACCGCGGCCGGGGCCGCGCCGGTGGCGCTCGACCCGGCGCTGAACGCCGCCGCCGCCACCCACAGCCGCGACATGGCGGTGCAGAACCGGCCCTGGCACTTCGGCTCGGACGGCTCCTCGGCGGTGGATCGCCTCCAGCGCGTAGGCTACCAGGGCCGCCTCGTGGGGGAGCTGATCTCGGAAACCTACGAGGACGAGTTGCAGACCCTCGCCGCCTGGGCCGAGGACCCGACGACCCGGGCCGTGCTTCTCGACCGCACGGCGACCCGGCTGGGCTTGGCCTGGTTCCAGGAGCCCTCGGGCAAGATCTGGTGGACGCTGGTGCTGGCCACCTGACGGCGGCCCGCGCCTCGCGTCACGGGAACAGGGTGATCGGGGTTCCATCGGGCACCATCGCGTAGATGTCCTCCATCTCGCGGTTGGGGACGGCGATGCAGCCGGCGGTCCAGTCGCCGTCGATGTAGGCGCGGCCGTCGATCCCCCGGGGCTGGCCGTGGATGAAGATGTCGCCGCCCGGGCGCACGCCCATGGCCTCGGCCCGCGCCTTGTCCATCTCGTTCGGGTAGGAAATCCCGATGGACAGGTGGTAGCTCGAGTTCGGGTTGCGGCGATCGATGCGGTAGGTGCCCTCGGGCGTCTTGCCGTCGCCTTCCATCATCTTGGGGCCGACCGGGTCGCCGCCCAATTCAAAGTCGAAGACGCGCAGCGCCTTGTCCCCATGCATCAGGTAGAGCTTGCGCTCGGACTTGTAGACCAGGACGCGGGTGACGCGCGGGCCCTTGTACTTGCGGAACTTGGAGGGCGCGCCGCAGCCTGCGAGGCCAATCAGGGCGGTGCCGCCCAGGAGGAGGTTTCGTCGGGAGATCATCACTGTCGCCTGTCCGGTCTGACGCCGTTCCCCGACGATCCTACGTCATCGTTCCCGATTCCGCGAGGGATTCTTGATCCCGGCCGAGCGTGAACCGCGTCGCCAGCTCCACGTGCGCGGACCAGCGGAACTGATCCACGACGGTGATCGGGTCCATCCGGTAGCCCGCCGCGAGAAGGGTCTTCGCGTCGCGGGCGAAGCTCGCCGGGTTGCAGGAGACGTAGGCGATGACGGGCAGCCGCGCCTCGGCCAGCGCGCGGACCTGCGCCTCGGCCCCGGCGCGCGGCGGGTCGATCACGGCAGCGTCGAAGCGGCGCAGGTCCAGCGGGTCGAGCGGGCGGCGGAAGAGGTCGCGGGCCTCGGTCGTGACGCGGTGGAGGCCCGGCGCGGAGCGCCAGCCCTTCGCGAGCGCGTCGAGCATCGCGGCCTCGCCCTCGACGGCGTGAACCTCGGCCGATTCGGCGAGGGGCAGGGCGAAGGTGCCCACGCCAGCGAAGAGGTCGGCCACGCGGGTCGCGCCGCGCGTCGCCTCGCGGACCAGGGCGACGAGCGCGGCCTCGCCCTCGCGCGTGGCCTGGAGGAAGGCGCTGGGCGGCGGGACGACGCGGGCGCGACCCATGGGTTGCCAGGGGCCTTCGCGCTGGAAGGTGGGCTCTCCGTTCCAGGTCACGCGCGCGACGCCGGCGCGGGCCGCCCAGGCGGCGGCGTCCTGGCGGAGCGCGAGGTCGAGGTCGCGCGCGTCCTCCACGACGACATCCGCGCCCGCCGGGCTGTCGGTGAGCAGGAGCCCGATCTCGCGCGAGCGCGGGGCGGCCATCTGGGCGAGGTCGAGGAGCGCGGGGCGCAGCGCCATGAGGCCGGGCGTGAGTATCTTGCAATGGGGGTTGTCGATCACCGTGTCCGAGGCGCGGGCGTGGAAGCCCAGGAGCGCGCCCTTCTTCAGCCGCCGGGCAGCGAGGCGAGCGCGGCGGCGGCTGTTGGGCGGGGAGGTCAGGACGCGCGCGACCTCGCCCGCGAGGCCCTGGCCCTGGAGGGCGCCGCGCACGATCCCCGCCTTCCAGTCCGCCACGACGGCGTCGGAGGCGTGCTGCATGGCACAGCCGCCGCAGGCGGTGAAATGAGGGCAGGGAGCGGCCACCCGGTCGGGCGAGGGCGTGACGATCCGCCACGTCCCGTCGGAGCGGGGCGCGACCTCCTCGCCGGGCAGGACACGGGGGATCAGCGTGCCGTTCGCGAGGCGGCCTTGGCCGTGGTGCGTGAGGGTCGCGACGCGTGCGGCGGTGTCGGGGATTGCGGTCATGAAGCGGCCCGGAAGGTCAAGGCGGCCTAGATGGGCGAGGGCGGTCCCCGGCGCAAGTCGGCGGGGCGTCGCACACGGTCATTCGGCCGCCTCGGCCTCCATGGTCAGGAAGCCGCCTGACTGGCGGTTCCAGTAGCGGGCGTAGAGGCCGCCGCGCGCCAGCAGCGCCTCGTGCGTGCCTTCCTCGACGATGGTTCCGGCGTCCATAACAACAATCCGGTCCATGCTGGCAATGGTAGACAGGCGGTGCGCGATGGCGATGACGGTCTTGCCGACCATGGCCTCCTCCAGCGCGGCCTGGATCTCGGCCTCCACTTCGGAGTCGAGCGCGGACGTGGCCTCGTCCAGCACCAGGATCGGCGCGTCCTTGAGCATGGCGCGGGCCAGCGCGATACGCTGCCTCTGGCCGCCCGAAAGCTTCACCCCGCGTTCGCCCAGGTGGGCGTCGTAACCGGTGCGGCCCTTGAAGTCCTCCAGCGTCAGGATGAAGTCGTGGGCGCGGGCCGCCTTGGCCGCGGCGACCACCTCCTCGTCGGTGGCGTCGGGGCGGCCGTAGCGGATGTTGTCGCGGGCCGAGCGGTTGAACATGGCCGTTTCCTGCGTGACCATGCCGACGGCCTTGCGGAGCGATTCCTGCGTGATGTGCCGGATGTCCTGGCCGCCGACGGTGATCCGCCCCCGCTCCACGTCGTAGAGCCGCAGGAGCAGCGCGACGAGCGTGGACTTGCCAGCGCCCGAGGCACCGACGAGGCCGATCTTCTCGCGCGGGGCGATCAACAGCTCGAGGTCGTGCAGGCCCCCGCCCTCGTCCTCCTCGCCTTGCCGGCCGTAGGTGAAATGGACGTGCTCGAAGCGGATGCCTTCGGCGCTCCGCAGGGGCACGGCGTCGGGGGCGTCCACGAGAGAATGGTTGTGGGCGAGGGTGTTCATGCCGTCCTCGACTTCGCCCACGTTGGCGTAAAGGCCCATGAGGGCGAAGCTGACCCAGCCGGTCATCTGCGCGATCCGCAGGGCGACGGTGCCGGTGGCGGCGATGTCGCCCGCCGTCGCTGTTCCTTGCGTCCAGAAGTGCAGCGTCAGGCCGACCATCAGCACCGGCAGGATGCCGGCGATGACCATGAGGCCATAGCGGAAGCTGGTGGAGATCGTGCCGTAGTCGAGCGTGGTGTCGCGGTAGCGGGCCATGGCACGGATGGCGGCCTCGTCCTCGGCCTCGGCATGGGCGAAGAGCTTGACGGTCCGCATGTTGGTGATGGTGTCCACCACTTGCCCCGTCACCACAGCGCGCGCCGCCGCCCGGCCCTCGGCCTGCTTGCGGATGCGGGGGAGGTAGCGGCGGATGTAGAGGAGGTAGCCCACGAACCAGAGGCCGAGCGCGAGGCCGACGCGCCAGTCCACCGCGACCACGAGGATCAGCGTGGCGATGACCGAGGAGAGCGCGAAGACGATGGTGTTGATGAACTCCACCGTCGATTCGGTGACCGCCCGGCCCGCCTGCATCTGCTTCTGCGCGATGCGGCCCGCGAAGTCGTTGTCGAAGAAGGTGATGTCCTGCCCGAGCGTCCAGCGGTGCAGGCGCGACAGCACCAGCACGTTCAGCGACGGGCCGATCACCACCGACTGGAACAGCGCCGAGGCGCCGAAGGTCAGCGGCCGCAGCACGATCAGGAACACCGCGATGGCCGCGAAGAGGAGCGTGTGCTCGCTCCAGAGCGCGTCGGGGCCGCTCGCGCTGGCGGCGTCGATCACCGTGCCGAGCAGCATGGCCGAGACCACCTCGGCCGAGCCCGCCAGCACGCTGACGACCGACGCCACCAGCAGCACGGGGAAGGACCCGCGCAGGCACCAGGCGAAGAAGCGCCAGAGCGTCGTGGGCGGCGGCGGCACCGGGCCTTCGTCGAAGGGCGGGATCAGGCGCGAGAACCGATCGGCCCAGGACGGGCGGGCGGGGCGGTGATCCGCGGCGTCGGTCATCGGGCGATCTCCGTGAGGGCGGGCTCGGGCTCCGCGTCCAGGTCAAGGAAGCCGCCGGACTGCCGGTTCCAGAAGCGGGCGTAAAGGCCGCCTTGGGCCAGCAGCGCCTCGTGCGCGCCGTCCTCGGCGATGCGGCCGTCGTCGAGGACGACGATGCGGTCCATGCGGGCGATGGTGGACAGGCGGTGCGCGATGGCGATGACCGTCTTGCCCTCCATCATCGTCGCCAGCGTGCCCTGGATCGCGGCCTCGACCTCGGAGTCCAGCGCCGAGGTCGCCTCGTCGAGGATGAGGAGGGGCGCGTCCTTGAGGATCACGCGGGCAAGCGCGATCCGCTGGCGCTGGCCGCCCGAGAGCTTCACGCCCCGCTCGCCCACCTTGGCGTCGTAACCGCGGTTCCCCTCGCCGTCCTGGAGGCGGAGGATGAAGTCGTGCGCCTCGGCCTGATGGGCGGCGCCGATCATCTGGGCCTCGGTGGCGTCGGGACGGCCGTAGAGGATGTTCTCGCGCACCGTGCGGTGAAGGAGCGAGGAGTCCTGCTGGACCATGCCGATGGCGGAGCGGAGCGAATCCTGCGTCACCGCGCGGATGTCCTGGCCGTCGATGCGGATGGACCCGCTCTCGGCGTCGTAGAAGCGCAGGAGCAGCTTGACCAGCGTGGACTTGCCCGCGCCCGAGCGGCCGACGAGGCCGACCTTCTGGCCGGGCTCGACCGTCAGGGTCAGGCAGTCGAGGCCGCCGCCGCCCTTCCCGTAGTGGTGGGATAGGTCGCGGATCTCGATCCGGCCCTCGGTCACGCGGAGGGGCCTGGCGTCCGGCGCGTCGAGGAGCTCGATGGGCTGGGCGATGGTCTGCATCCCCTCGGCCACGGTGCCGAGCGAGCGGAAGAAGTCGGACACCGACAGCATGATCCAGCCCGACATGTTGGACAGCCGCAGCACCAGCGCCGAGGCCGCCGCGACGATGCCGACGCTCGCGAGGCCGCCGGTCCAGAGCCCGATGGCCCAGCCCACCACGCCCACGATCAGGAGGCCGTTCAGCAGCGTCAGCACCAGGTCCATGATCGTGAAGAGCCGCATCTCGCGCTGGAAGGTGCGGCGGGTCTCGGCGATGGCGGCCTGGGCCTCGTGCAACTCGCGGTCGCCTTGAGCGAACATCTTCACGGAATGGATGTTGGTGTAGGCGTCCACCACCCGGCCGTTGACTTGGCTGCGGGCGTTGGACGAGGCCTCGGAGGCCGGGCCGATGCGGCGCACGACCCAGACCACTAGCGCGGCGTAGGGGATGACCCAGAGCGCGAGCGGGATCAGCAGGCGCGGGTCCGCCGTCCAGAGCAGCACCGCCGCGCCGGCGATGTAGGAGATCGCATAGGCGATGGCGTCGAAGGCGTTGTAGACGGCATCCCCCGCCGCCGGGGGGGCCTGCATGACGCGGTTGGCGATGCGACCGGCGAAGTCGTTCTCGAACCAGCCGACCGACTGGCGCAGGACGTGGCCGTGCGCGCGCCAGCGGATCAGCGTGCCGAAGTTCGGCAGGATCGCGTTGTTGAGCAGGAGCGCCTGCACCCCGAACACCAAGGGCCGCACGAGCAGCACGAAGGCGGCGACGAGCAGCAGCTCGGTCCCGTGGTCGCGCCAGACCGCCTCCGGCGAGGAGGCGGTCAGGGTGTCGATCAGGCGGCCGGAGCAGGAGATCAGCCACAGCTCCACCGCCGCGACGGCGGCGGCGAAGAGGCCGGTGGCGAGGAACACGCCCCGGAACGGACCCATGTAGCCCTTGAGGAACGGCCAGAGCCGGCGCGGCGGGTCGTTCACCGGGGTGTGCGGCGCGAAGGGATCGACGAGGTTCTCGAAGAAGCGGAACATGGGATCATCAAAAGGGGGCCGCTGCCGCGCGGTGGCGGAGCGGGCCAGGGGAACGGGGTTGCCCGGCGGATATAGGCCGGGCGGGAGGCTGGGGAAACCGGAGGTGCCGGGTTTTCAGGCAGGTTCCTCGGGGAGGGTCCGCAGCGACTTGGGCGATAGGGCGAAGCCCGAGTCGATCCAGGCCCGTTCGAGCGCCCGCAGGCGATGGCCGAGAGCGGGACCCGCAAGGGGCGCGAGGTCGGCGGCGGCCAACGGGAAGCGCTGGCCCGCGCCGTGGCGGGCGAGGCGGGCGGCCTCGGGGTCGAGGTGCGCGTTCGACAGCGCGGCGCGGAGGGCGAGCACGTCGAGCGCCTCCGCCTCGCCCAGCCGGTAGCCCAGCTCGCCAGGAGCCGAGAACGTGCCCATGCCGTCGAGGAGCCGGTCGAGCCGCTTGGCCTGCTGGCGCGACAGGCGCAGCGCCTCGGGGACATCCTCGCCGCCCAGGGCTGCGAGGCGGCGCAGGGGGTCGGGCGGGAGGCCGGCCTCGCCTTCGATGTGGACGAGCGGGGCGAGCAGGCCGTCGCCCGCTCCGGGGAGGACGCGGGCCAGCGCTCCGGTCGCGCGCATGGCGGCGACGGCGGGCGCGGGGTCGGGGGTGGCGAGGAGGCGGAGCATCTCGTGGCCCACCCGCTCGCGCGAGAGGGTGTCGAGGCCGTCGAGGTTGCGGGCGATGGCATCGAGCGCGTCGGGGTCGAGCCCTTCCTCGGGGTCGCCCACCTGCGCGTGGAAGCGGAAGTAGCGCAGGGCGCGCAGGTAATCCTCGCGGATGCGGGTGGAGGCGTCGCCGACGAAGCGGATGCGGCGGGCGTGGAGGTCGGGCAGGCCGCCGGTCGGGTCGAGCAGCGCGCCGTCCGCCGTGAGGTAGAGCGCGTTCATGGTGAAGTCGCGGCGGCGGGCGTCCTCCTCCGGCTCGGTGCCGAAGGCGACGGTCGCGTGACGGCCGTCGGTCTCCACGTCGCGGCGCAGGGTCGTCACCTCCACGGGCCGGGGCGCGAGGAGGGTGACGGTGCCGTGCTCGATGCCGGTGGGCAGGGCCTTGAGGCCGGCCTGGCCCGCCAGCTCGGCCACCCGCTCGGGCGGGGCGTCGGTGGTCACGTCGATGTCGCCGACGGGGCGGCCCAGCAGCGCGTCGCGCACCGCGCCGCCGACGATCCAGGCGCGGTGGCCGCCCTCGCCCAGCAGGCGAAGGACGCGGGCGGCGGACGGGTCGGACAGGAGGGCGGCAGGGATCGGGTCGGTCATGCGGAACCTTCGGATCGGGCGGCGTCCATCCGCGCCGCCAGCTCGCGCAGGAGGCGGGCGGTGGCGCCCCAAACATAATACGGGCCCCAGGGCGCGACCCAATAGCGGCGGTGGCGGCCCTGCCAGCGGCGGCCCTCGACCCGGTAGCGGTCCAGCGAGGCGAGATGCGACAAGGGCACGGCGAAGACCTCGGCCACCTCGCCAGCCTCGGGGCGGGCGATGAAGGGTTGGCGGACCAGGGCAAGGACGGCGGTGACCTCGAAGGCGGTCACCGTCTCGTGGGGGCCGTAGGCGCCCAGCACCTCGGCCTGGCCGGGGGGCAGGCCGATCTCCTCGCGCGCCTCGCGCAGGGCGGCGGCGGGGGCGTCCTCGCCCGGCTCCAGCTTGCCGCCGGGCAGGGCGATCTGGCCGGGGTGGTGGCGCAGGTGGGCCGAGCGCTTGGTCAGGATCACCCGCGCCTCGCGTCCCGACAGGTCCACGGCGAGGAGCACGGCAGCGGGGCGCAGCGCCCGGCCCTCCGGGCGGGGCAGGCCGGGGTCGAGGTCGTAGTCGGACGAGGCGGCCCGGGGGACCGCCAGCGCCCGGCGCAGCAGGGGCTCGGCCTCAGACGGACGCACCCGCGCCCGCCGGGGAGGTGGCCTCGAAGCCGAGGGTCGTGGGATCGAACTCGTAATGCGCGCCGCAGAACTGGCAGTCGGCGGTGACGACGCCCTGGGGCGTGGTCATGTGGCGGATGTCCTTGGCCGAGTAGATCGACAGGGACTGGCGCACCTTGTCCTCGCCGCAGGAGCAGCCGAAGGCGACGGGATGGGCCGGGAAGATGCGCGGCCCGTCCTCGTGGAAGAGCCGCACGAGCAGGTCGGTCGGGTGCACCTGCGGACCCACGAGTTCCAGCGGCTCCACGGTGTCGAGGAGGATGTTGGCGCGGGACCAGTTCTCGCCCTCCTCGCCGTCGAGGAGGTCGCGGTGATGGAGGAGGCCGTTGTCGCCCGAGCCCTCGGCGGCAGCGACGCCCATGCCGGCCTTGGGCATCGACTGGATCATCACGCCGCCCGCGCGCCACTGCTCGGCCCCCCCCACAAGGCGGGAGCGGCCGAAGGACAGGGCGAAGCGGGTGGGCAACTGCTCGGACTGCGCGAAGTAGGTTTCGGCGCAGGTCGAGAGCGAGCCTCCCGAGAGGGGCGTGATGCCCTGGTAGGGGGTCGTCCCCTCGCCCTGGTCGATCAGGATCGCGAAGTAGCCCTTGCCGATCTGACCGAAGCCCTCGCCGGCGGGGTCGAGCCGGGCGGGGTCGTAGCTGGCCCAGGCGCGGATGCGCGCGGGCTCGCCGTCGGCCTCCGGGGCGTAGTAGTCGGCGGCGATGATGCGGGCCGGGCCGTCGCCCCGGATCTGGAGCGACAGCTTCCAGCGCAGCTTGACCGTCGGCCCGATCAGCGCGGCGAGGAGGGCGGTCTCGGCCACCAGCGCCTCGATGGCGGGGGGATAGTCGTGCTGGGCCAGCACCCTTTCCAGCGTGCCGTCGAGACGGGCCACGCGGCCCCGGATGTCCGAGGCGTCGAGCTGGAAGGGCAGGACGGTATCGTCCCAGGCAATGCGGGCTCCGAGATCCATGGGAAAATCCTTAGCGAAGAATGCCGGCGCCTCCAACGGGGGAGAGGGCGCGACTGGCCGGGGAGGGGGTCGGTGGTCCATATAGGGCCGCGAGGCCGGGTGTTGAAGGGGGACGGGATGCGGCGATGGGGCGGGGCGGTGGAGCGGGGGCGGGTCTACCGCCGCCGGCCGGGGGCCTATGCGATCCTGTGGCGCGAGGGCGAGCTGCTGCTGACCTTCCAGGCCGAGCCCGAGCCCGAGGTGCAGTTGCCGGGCGGCGGGATCGATCCGGGCGAGTCGCCGCTCCGGGCGCTGCATCGCGAGGTGCGGGAGGAGACCGGCTGGAGCATCGCGGGGGCGCGGCGGCTGGGGGCCTACCGGCGTTTCGCCTTCATGCCGGAATACGATCTCTGGGCCGAGAAGGTATGCCAGGTCTGGCTGGCCCGGCCGGTGCGGCGGCTGGGGGAGCCGTCGGAGCCGGGGCACGTCGCGCTGTGGGCGAGCCCCAGGGTGGCTCTGGGGCTGCTGGCGAACGACGGGGAGCGGGAGTTCCTGCGACGGCTGATGACGTAGGGGGCTCCGCCCCCCGCTTCGCTCCCCCCGGGATATTTGGAGCCAAAGAAGGAGGGGGGTCTCGGACAGACTAAATCCCCGCGAAGCCTCCGGGTTCACTCGCCGGCTCGCGGGGACCAGGGGCGCGCGAGCGGGAGCACCGGCCGCTATTTAGCGGGCTGGGTCTCAGTGGCATCGAGGGAGAACGCCCGTGGGGCGCCTCGGCCTCCCTGGCCGGGTATCTGGCCGCTCCTGGCCCATCGCGTTCGTTCGAGCCCTCCTTGCGGATGGGCGTCCCTTCGTCCTTGTCTCTCCTTTCCGCCCCCCGCCGTCGGTGCCGGCGTCTCCGCCCCTGGGGAGCGCCGGGCCGTGCGGACGGGGGCCGCTTGCGTGGGGTCGTGCGAGGGAGAGAGTCGCACGGAAGCGTTAACCCGGAGTGTCAGCAACGAACGGTCGGGCGCGATCCGCGCAACACCCCGAAGGGCCGTGCCACGCGCGCGGGAGCCCTTCTTTGGCTCCAAGTATCCCGGGGGGAGCGCGGAACGCGCGGGGGGCAGAGCCCCCCTCGACGGTGGACGCGGGGGGCTCGCTTGCCGGGGTGGGCGAAACGGGCTAGGGGCGCGGCGAACTGCCCCAAGGGAGCCCCACATGACCGCGCCTGCCCCCAAGAAGGTCGTCCTCGCCTATTCCGGCGGGCTCGACACCTCCATCATCCTGAAATGGCTCCAGACCGAATACGGCTGCGAGGTCGTGACCTTCACCGCCGACCTGGGGCAGGGCGAGGAGCTGGAGCCGGCGCGCGCGAAGGCGGAGCTGCTGGGGATCAAGGCCTCGAACATCCACATCGAGGACCTGCGCGAGGAGTTCGTGCGGGACTTCGTGTTCCCGATGTTCCGGGCGAACGCGCTCTATGAGGGGCTGTATCTGCTGGGCACCTCGATCGCGCGGCCGCTGATCGCCAAGCGGCTCGCGGAGATCGCGGCGGAAACGGGCGCCGATGCCGTGGCGCATGGCGCGACCGGCAAGGGCAACGACCAAGTGCGGTTCGAGCTGGGCGTCGCGGCGCTGAACCCCGCGCTGAAGGTGATCGCGCCGTGGCGGCTGTGGGACCTGACCTCGCGGACGAAGCTGCTGGAGTTCGCCGAGGCGAACCAGATTCCCATTGCCAAGGACAAGCGGGGCGAAGCGCCGTTCTCGGTCGATGCCAATCTGTTGCATACGTCCTCCGAAGGAAAGGTCCTGGAAAATCCGGCCGAGGAACCGCCGGCTTACGTCTATCAGCGGACCGTCGATCCCGAGGAGGCGCCGGATCAGGCGGAGGTGGTGGAGATCGGGTTCGAGCGGGGCGATGCCGTTTCCATCGACGGCGAGCGGATGTCGCCGGCGACGATCCTGACGCGGCTGAACGAGATCGGCGGGCGGCATGGGGTCGGGCGGCTCGATCTCGTGGAGAACCGCTTCGTGGGGATGAAGTCGCGGGGGGTCTACGAGACGCCCGGCGGGACCATCCTGCTGGAGGCGCACCGGGGGATCGAGCAGATCACGCTGGATGCGGGGGCGGGGCACCTCAAGGATTCGATCATGCCGCGCTATGCGGAGCTGATCTACAACGGATTCTGGTTCTCGCCGGAGCGGGAGATGCTTCAGGCGCTGATCGACAAGAGCCAGGAGCACGTGAGCGGGACGGTGCGGGTGAAGCTCTACAAGGGCAGCGCGCGGACGGTGGCGCGGTGGTCGGACCAGTCGCTGTATTCCGAGAAGCACGTGACCTTCGAGGAGGACGCGGGGGCCTACGACCAGAAGGACGCGGAAGGGTTCATCCGGCTGAACGCGCTGCGGCTGCGGCTGGTGGCGGTGCGGAACGCGCGGGCGAAGGGGTGAGGCGCGATTGGGCGACTGTCCGGGGGACAGTCGCCGCGCCGAACGCCCGGCGGCCTCTCTGGGCGGACACCGGGTCGGGACGTGTCACGGGCGGGGGGTTTCCCCGCCCCTTTTCGTTTCAGGGGTGGAAGGCCTCGGCCTCCGCGCGGGTGGGGATCGCGTCGGCGGCGCCCGGCCGCGTGACCTTGAGGGCGGCCGCGCGGGTGGCCAGCGCGAGGGCGTCGGGCATGGGGCGGCCTTCGTCGAGGCCCGCCAGCACGTAGCCTGTGAAGGTGTCGCCCGCGCCGGTGGTGTCCACAGGGGTCACGCGGGGGGCGGGGACGCGGTGCTCCTGCCCGCCCTGGAGCCAGACGGAGCCCCGCGCGCCCAGCGTCACGATCACGTCGGAAAGGCCGAGGTCGGCCGGGCCTTGGCCGGTGGCCTGCCGGAGCTGCTCGGCCTCCACCTCGTTGAGGAGGAGGAGGTCGGCGTGGGGGAGGATCGCGCGGACCGCCCCGGCGTCGAAGGGGGCAGCCGCGTAGGCCACGCGGAGGCCGCGCAGCCTGGCGGAGAAGGCGGCCTCGGGCTGGTGGTTGGTCTCGTTCTGCGTGAGGAAGAGGTCGCCGGGGGCCGCGCCCGCCAGCGTCGCGTCGATGTGGGCGGGCGGGATCTGCCGGTTGGTGCCGGGGAAGACGATGATCGTGTTCTCGGCCCGGTCGTCCAGGGCGATGATCGCGTGGCCGGAGGGGCCGGGGAGCGTCAGGATCGCGGCGGTGTCCACGCCGTAGGCGCGCAGGCGGTCCGCCATCCACGCGCCGTCGGGGCCGATTGCGCCGATGTGCTTTGTTTTGCCGCCAGCCCGGGCGCAGGCCACCGACATGTTTGCTCCCTTGCCACCCAAGCCTTGGGTCAGGGAGCGGGCGGCCAGCGTCTCGCCGGGTGCGGGGATGTGGGGCAGGGCGTAGACGTGGTCGGCGTTGATGCTGCCGAGGTTCCAGATGGTCATGCCGGGCGCTCCACCTGCGCGGCGGCCATGACGGCCATGTTGAGCACGTCGCTCGCGGTCGAGACGGTCGAGCAGAGCTGGATCGGGCGGTCCACGCCGGCGAGGATGGGGCCGATGACGGTGGCGCCCGCCATCTCCTGCATGAGCTTGACGCTGATCGAGGCGGAGTGGCGGGCGGGCATGACAAGGACGTTGGCGGGGCCAGTGAGGCGCTGGAAGGGGTAGGCCTCCTGCGCCTTGGGGTTGAGGGCCACGTCCACGGTCATCTCGCCCTCGTATTCGAAGTCGGCGCCTTCCTCGTCGAGGACGCGGGGGGCGAGGTGCATCTTGGTCGCGCGCTCGGAGACCGGGTGGCCGAAGGTGGAGAAGCTGAGGAAGGCCACGCGGGGGGTGAGGCCGAGGTCGCGGGCGACCTGCGCGCCGCGCCGGGCGATGAGGGCGAGGTCGCGCTCCATCGGCCATTCCTGGACGAGGGTGTCCCCGATCAGCACGATGCGGCCCCGGTGGAGGACGGCGGTGATGCCGACCGCGCCGCTGGCCGGGTCCACGTCGAAGACATGGCCGATCTGGTCGATGACGTGGGCCGACTTGCGGGTGGCCCCGGTGATCATGCCGTCGCCGTGGCCGTGGGCGAGCATGAGCGCCGCGAAGACGTGGCGGTCGCGGGCGGCGAGGCGGTGGATGTCCTCGCGGTCGAAGCCGCGCCGCTGGAGGCGGCCGTAGAGGAAGGTCTTGTAGGTCTCCAGGTGCGGGGTGTTGGCGGCGTTGACGATTTCCAGCTCGTCCACGGCCTCGGGGAGGCCCTCGGCGGTGAGCTTGTCGCGGATGTCGCCCGAGCGGCCGACGACGAGGGCGCGGCCGTAGCCGCCGCGCTGGTAGTTGACGGCGGCGCGCAGCACGCGGGGGTCGTCGCCTTCGGCGAAGATCATGGTGGCCTGGGACGCGCGGGCGCGGGCGTGGATGCCGCGCAGCACCGAGGCCGTCGGGTCCATGCGGGAGCGGAGCTGGGCGGCGTAGGCCTCGGCGTCGGGGATCGGCTTGCGGGCGACGCCGGTCCGCATCCCGGCGGCGGCTACGGCGGGCGGGATGCGGTGGATCAGGCGGGGATCGAAGGGGGTGGGGATGATGTAGTCGCGCCCGAAGGCCAGCTTCTTGCCGTAGGCGAGCGCCACCTCGTCGGGCACCTCCTCGCGGGCCAGCGCGGCGAGCGCCTCGGCGCAGGCGATCTTCATGGCGTCGTTGATGGCGCGGGCGCGGATGTCGAGAGCGCCGCGGAACAGGTAGGGAAAGCCCAGGACGTTGTTGACCTGGTTGGGGTAGTCCGAGCGGCCCGTGGCCACGATGGCGTCGGGACGGACGGCGTGGGCCTCCTCGGGCGTGATCTCGGGGTCGGGATTGGCCATGGCGAAGATCACCGGGTCGCGGGCCATGGAGGCCACCATCCCGGGCGTGACCGCGCCCTTGGCCGAGACGCCGAGGAACACGTCGGCGCCGCGCATGGCGTCCTCCAGGGTGCGGAGGTCGGTCTTGACCGCGTGGCCGGACTTCCACTGGTTCATGCCGTCGGTGCGGCCTTGGTAGATCACGCCCTTGGTGTCGCAGACGAGGCAGTTCTCCGGCCGCGCGCCCATGGATTTCAGCAGCTCGATGCAGGCGATCCCCGCCGCGCCCGCGCCGTTCAGGACGATGCGGCAGTCGGCGAGGCGCTTGCCCGTCAGGTGCAGCGCGTTGAGGAGCCCCGCCGCGCAGATCACCGCCGTCCCGTGCTGGTCGTCGTGGAAGACGGGGATGTCCATCTCCTCCTTGAGGCGGCTCTCGATGACGAAGCATTCGGGGGCCTTGATGTCCTCGAGGTTGATGCCGCCGAAGGAGGGGCCGAGGAGGCGCACGGCGTTGCAGAAGGCGTCCACGTCCTCGGTGTCGAGTTCGAGGTCGATGCTGTTGATGTCGGCGAAGCGCTTGAAGAGGACGGACTTGCCCTCCATCACCGGCTTGGAGGCCAGCGCGCCGAGGTTGCCGAGGCCCAGGACCGCCGTGCCGTTGGAGATCACGGCGACGAGGTTGCCCTTGTTCGTGAGGTCGTAGGCCGCGCCGGGGTCGTCGCGGATGGCGAGGCAGGGGATCGCCACGCCGGGGGAGTAGGCGAGCGACAGGTCGCGCTGGGTGGTCATGGGCTTGGTGGGCTGCACCTCCCACTTGCCGGGATGCGGCTCGCGGTGGAAGGCCAGCGCCTCCTCGGGCGTGACGCGCGATCGTGTCATGGTCGGTTCCCCCCTGTTGCGGAGGAGATTGCGCGACGGCCACGTCGGCCGCAACCCGGAGGCGCGGGGGCTGGCCCGAGGGCGCGCGAGGGCCTAGCCTGCGGGACGCGGTTCACCGGGGGGCAGGGCATGGACGGGACGGGACTGGAGACGGGTGCCGCGACGCCGATGATGGCGCAGTTCCTGGAGATCAAGGGGCGGCATCCGGACGCTCTCCTGTTCTACCGGATGGGCGACTTCTACGAGATGTTCTTCGAGGACGCGGAGGCCGCCGCCGCCGCGCTGGACATCGCGCTGACCAAGCGGGGGCAGCATCTGGGGCGCGACATCCCGATGTGCGGCGTGCCGGTGGCGACGGCGGACAGCTATCTTCTGCAACTGATCCGCAAGGGGTTCCGGGTCGCGGTGGCCGAGCAGCTGGAGGACCCGGCGGAGGCGAAGAAGCGCGGGTCGAAGTCGGTCGTGAAGCGCGACGTGGTGCGGCTGGTGACGCCCGGGACGCTGACCGAGGAGGCGCTGCTGGAGGCGCGGCGGGCGAACTTCCTGTGCGCCTGGGGCGGAAGGGGAGGGGAGGGGGCGCTGGCCTGGGCCGACATCTCCACGGGCGCGTTCGGGGTGAAGCCCTGCGGGATCAGCGGCTTGGGGGCGGAACTTGCACGTCTGGCCCCTCGCGAGCTGCTGGTCTGCGATGAGCTGGAGCGGGAGGTCGGTGGGCTCGCGCGGGAGGCGGGGGTGCCGATGACGCCCTTGCCGCGCGCGGCCTTCGACGGGGGCGCGCGGCGGGTGCAGGGCTGGTTCGGGGTGGCGACGCTGGACGGCTGGGGGGCGTTCGGGCGGCCCGAGGTGGCGGCGATGGCGGCGCTGCTGGACTACCTCGACCTCACGCAGAAGGGGGCTCGGCCGCATCTGAGCCCGCCCGTGCGCGAGGGCGAGGGCGAGGTGGTGGAGATCGACGCGGCCACCCGCGCCTCGCTGGAGCTGACGCGGGCCTTAGGCGGCGGGCGGGCGGGGTCGCTTCTGGGCTGCATCGACCGGACGGTGACGGCGGGGGGCGCGCGGCTGCTGGAGGCGCGGATCGCGGCGCCGTCGCGACGGCTGGAGGTGATCGCCGGGCGGGTCGATGCGGTCGAGGCGCTGGTGGAGCGGCCCTCGCTGACGCGGGAGGTGCGCGAGGCGCTGCGGGGGGCGCCGGACATGGACCGGGCGCTGTCGCGGCTGGCGCTGGACCGGGGCGGGCCGCGCGACCTCGGGGCCTTGCGCGACGCGCTGCGGGCGGCGGAGCGGGTGGCGGGGCTGCTGGGGCCGGAGGCGCTGCCCGGGGTTCTGGCCGGGGCGGGGCTGGTGGGGCCGGAGGGGCTGGCCGGGCTTCTGGACGAGGCGCTGGTCGCCGCGCCGCCGACGCTGGCGCGGGACGGGGGCTTCGTGGCGGCAGGGTTCGCGGGCGACCTCGACGAGGCGCGACGGCTGCGGGACGAGGGGCGGGCGGTGATCGCCGCGATGCAGGCGGAGTATGCGGCCGAGACGGGGGTGGGCTCGCTGAAGATCCGGCACAACGGGACGCTGGGCTACGTGGTGGAGGTGACGGCGGCACAGGCGGAGAAGCTGAAGCGGCCGCCCTTCGATGCGGTGTTCCACCATCGGCAGACGACGGGATCGGCGGTGCGCTTTGCCACGCAAGCCCTGAGCGAGACGGAGGCGCGGCTCCTGAACGCCGCCGGCGAGGCGCTGGCGATCGAGCGGCGCATCTTCGGGGAGTTGCGGGGGGCGGTGCTGGCCGAGGCGGAGGGGCTGGCGCGGGTGGCGGCGGCCCTGGCCGAGGTGGACGTGGCGGCGGCGCTGGCGGACCTGGCACTGGCGGAGGGGTGGACGCGGCCGGTGCTGGACGGGAGCCGCGCGTTCCGGGTGACGGGCGGGCGGCATCCGGTGGTGGAGGCGGCGCTGCGGCGCGAGGGGAAGGCCTTCGTCGCCAACGACTGCGACCTGTCGGAACGGCCGGTGCGGCTGCTCACGGGGCCGAACATGGGGGGGAAGAGCACCTACCTGCGGCAGGCGGCGCTGCTGGCGGTGCTGGCGCAGGCGGGGAGCTATGTGCCGGCGCAGAGGCTGGAGATGGGGCTGGTGAGCCGGCTGTTCAGCCGTGTGGGGGCCTCGGACGACCTCGCGCGCGGGCGGTCCACCTTCATGGTCGAGATGGTCGAGACGGCGGCGATCCTTACCCAAGCGGACGACCGGTCGCTGGTCCTGCTGGACGAGATCGGGCGGGGCACGGCGACCTGGGACGGGCTGTCGATCGCCTGGGCGGTGCTGGAGCATCTGGAGGGCGTGAACCGCTGTCGGGCGATCTTTGCCACGCACTACCACGAGCTGGCGACGCTGGCCGCGTCCCTGCCGGGCGCGGGGAACGCCCATGTGGCGGTGGCGGACTGGGAGGGGGAGGTGGTGTTCCTCCACGAGGTCCGCGAGGGGGCGGCGGATCGGAGCTACGGGGTGCAGGTGGCCAAGCTGGCCGGGCTGCCGCCGAAGGTGGTGGCACGGGCACGGGCGGTGCTGCGGGGGCTGGAGGCGCGGGCGCGCGAGGGCGGGCCGCGGACGCTGGAGGAGGAGCTGCCTCTCTTCGCGCGGGGAGTGGAGGCCGAACCCGCACGCGAGCCCTCGGCGGTGGAGGAGCGGCTGCGCGCGGTGCGGGCGGACGACCTGTCCCCGCGCGAGGCGCTGGCGCTGGTCTACGAGCTGAAGGGGCTGCTGGGGGAAGGGTGAGGCGTCCGGCGGCGGGGCCGTGCTGGGGTGAACCCCACCCTACGAAGGCAAGGCCGTAGGGCGGGCTTCAGCCCGCCCTGACCATCTGGAGCGCCCCCGGCCTTGCCGTCGCTGGCGGGCTGAAGCCCGCCCCACGATCACCGCCTCTCCGGCGCTCCTGCCCTTCTTTGGCTCCAAATATCCCGGGGGGAGCGCGGAACGCGCGGGGGGCGGAGCCCCCCTTACGACGCCGGCATCGAGGACACGCCCACCTGCGCCGGGCGCAGCAGGCGGTCATGGAGCATGAAGCCCTCGGTCGCGACCTGGATGATGTCGCCTGCCTTGGTGCCGGGGAGGGGCGCCTCGAACATCGCCTCGTGGATGGCGGGGTCGAAGCGGTCGCCGACCTGGGGCGCGATGACCCTGAGGCCGTGCTTGGAAAAGACGCTGACGATCTCGCGCATGGTCAGGTCGATCCCTTCGAGGAGGGCGGCGTTCTGGGCGCGCTGCTCCTCGGTCACGGCGTCCAGCGCGCGGCGCAGGTTGTCGTAGACCGGCAGCACGTCGCGGGCGAGCTTGGAGCCGCCGTACTGCTCGGCCTCCTTGCGGTCGCGCTCGGCGCGCTTCCTCATGTTCTCGGTTTCGGCGAGCTGGCGCAGGACGCGGTCCTTCAGCTCGTCCCGCTCGGCCCTCAGGGCGTCGAGCTCGGCCAGCAGGTCGGCCTGCGCCCTTTCCTCCGCGTCCGCCTCGGCGGCGAGCTCGTCCAGGGACATCGGTTCGGTTTGGTCGGACATGGGAAACCCTTCAGGAACGTTCGGAGAGGAGGCGGCCCACGAGCTGCGCCGTGTAGTCCACGATGGGGACGATGCGCCCGTAGTTGAGCCGCGTGGGGCCGATGACGCCGATGGCGCCGACGATCGTCCGGTCGGCGTTCATGTAGGGCGACACCACGAGGGAGGAACCGGAGAGCGAGAAGAGCTTGTTCTCGCTCCCGATGAAGACGCGGACGCCCTCGGCGCCCTGGGCCAGCTCGAGGAAGCTGGCGATGTCGCTCTTGCGTTCGAGGTCGTCCATGAGGGAGCGGACGCGGTCGAGGTCGGCCTGCGCCTCGGGGCTGTCGAGGAGGTTGCCGGCCCCCCGCACGATCAGACGCTCGGGCGCGCCGTGGTCCTCGCTGGCCCAGGTGGCGAAGCCGCTTTGCACCATCGCCTGGGCGAGGGCGTCGAGCTCCTGCCGCCGCGTCTCCATCTCGCGGGCGATGGCGGCGTGGAGCTCGGAGAGCGTGCGGCCCTCGGCCAGCGCGTTGACGAAGTTGGCGGCCTCGCGCAGCGAGGAGGGGGTCTGGCCGGGCGGCGGCGCGAAGACGCGGTTCTCCACGTGGCCGTCGGCGAAGACGAGGACCACGAGGGCGCGGTCGGGCCCGAGCGAGACGAACTCCACGTGCCGGATGGGCGCGCCGTCGCGCTTGGGCGCAAGGACGAGCGAGGCGCCCCGCGTCAGGCCCGAGAGCGCCGCGCCCACGCGGTCGAGCGCGTCGGTCACGTCGGCGCCGCGCCGGGCGGGGGGGCCGGCAACGGTGGATTCCAGCCGCTCGCGGTCCTCGCCGGTCATGGGGCCGACCTCCAGGAGGCCGTCCACGAAGAGGCGCAGGCCCGCCTGGGTGGGCACGCGGCCCGCCGAGACGTGCGGGTGGCCGAGGAGACCCATCTCCTCCAGGTCCTGCATGACGTTGCGGATGGTGGCGGCGCTGACCTGCTCGGAGAGCGTGCGGGTCAGGCTGCGCGAGCCGACGGGCTGACCGGATTCCAGATAGGCCTCGACCACGCGGCGGAAGACCTCGCGCGAGCGGTCGTTCATCTCCTCGATGGCGGGCGAGCGGTCGGGCATGGGCCTCTGCGGAGTCCGGGGCGGCCGTATGTAAGCAACCCCGGCCGGGGCGTCAACCGGACGCGGGCACGCGGCGGCGGGCGCGGGGACAGGGCGACAAGGCGGCGCCCGGGTTGGCCTCGGGCCGTGCCTCCTGTAGGGACCGGCCCGATCCCATCCCACAGGAGTTCCCATGCGCCCCTCCGGCCGAGCCACCGACGCCCTGCGTGCCCTCTCCATCGAGCCCAACTTCAGCCGCCACGCCGAGGGGTCCTGCCTGATCCGTGTGGGGCACACGCACGTTCTCTGCACCGCCTCGCTGGAGGAGCGGGTGCCGCCCTTCCTCAAGAACACCGGCAAGGGCTGGGTGACGGCCGAATACGGGATGCTGCCGCGCGCCACCAACACGCGGACGCGGCGCGAGCGCGACGGCGCCTCGGGCCGGACGCAGGAGATCCAGCGGCTGATCGGGCGGTCCCTGCGGGCCGGGTGCGACCTCGTGGCGCTGGGCGAGCGGCAGATCACCGTGGACTGCGACGTGATCCAGGCCGACGGCGGCACGCGCTGCGCGGCGATCACCGGGGGCTGGGTGGCGCTGCGGCTGGCGGTGAACAAGCTGCTGAAGGCTGGGGCGATCCAGCGCGACCCGCTGGCCGCGCCGGTCTCGGCGATCTCGGTGGGGATGTACGCGGGCCAGCCGGTGCTGGATCTCGACTATCCCGAGGACAGCGAGGCGGGCGTGGACGCCAACGTCGTGATGACGGGCGAGCGGCTGATCGAGGTGCAGATGAGCGCCGAGGGCGCGACCTTCTCGCGCGAGCAGATGGCGGTGCTGCTGGACCTCGCGGGGCTGGGGAACGGGCTCTTGGCGCAGGCGCAGATGGCGGCGGTGGCGTGATGCGGCGGCTGACGGAGCCCTCGCTGGTGGTGGCGACGGGAAACGCGGGCAAGCTCGAGGAGATGCGCGAGCTGCTGGCGCCGCGCGGCATCGCGATCACGTCCTTGAAGGATCACGCCTTGCCCGAGCCGGAGGAGACGGAGGACAGCTTCCTCGGCAACGCCCGGATCAAGGCCCATGCGGCGGCGAAGGCGCTGGGGCTGCCGGCGCTGGCGGACGACAGCGGCATTGAGGTCGAGGCGCTGGGCGGCGCTCCGGGGGTGCGGACGGCGGACTGGGCGGAGGGACCGGGGGGGCGGGACTTCCTGCGGGCCATGACGCGGACCCACGGGGCGCTGGTCGCGGCGGGGGCCGAGGAGCCCTGGCGGGCGCGGTTCGTCAGCGTGCTGGTGTTGGCCTGGCCGGACGGGCACGAGGAGTCGTTCCGTGGCGAGGTGAACGGTCGCGTGATCTGGCCGCCGCGCGGGGTGATGGGGCACGGCTACGACCCCATCTTCGTGCCCGAGGGCGAGACGAGGACCTTTGCCGAGATGACCCACGACGAGAAGAACGCGCTCAGCCACCGGGGCCGGTCGATCCGCGCCTTCGAGGCGGCCTGCCTTGGCTGACGGGACGCGCCCGGTCGCCGAGGTCCGGCGGGAGGATTGGGAGGCCGGGGGCTTCGCGCTCTACGTCCACTGGCCCTTCTGCGCGGCCAAGTGCCCTTATTGCGACTTCAACTCGCACGTGGCGCAACGCATCGACCAGGGGCGCTGGGCGCGGGCCTACGAGGCGGAGATCGCGCGGGCCGCGACGGAGGTGCCGGGGCGGGTGCTGCGGTCGATCTTCCTGGGCGGAGGGACGCCGTCGCTGATGGAGCCCGAGACGGTCGCGGCGGTGATCGGCGCGGCGCGGGCGGCCTGGGGATTCGCGAACGACATCGAGATCACCATGGAGGCCAACCCGACCTCGGTCGAGGCGGGGCGGTTCCGGGGCTATCGGGACGCGGGCGTGAACCGGCTGTCGCTGGGGGTGCAGGCGCTGGACGACCGCGACCTGCGGGCGCTGGGGCGGATGCATTCGGCCGAGGAGGCGGTCGCGGCTTTCGGGATCGCGCGGGACACGTTCGAGAGGGTGAGCCTGGACCTGATCTATGCCCGGCAAGGACAGACGCCGGAGGCTTGGGAGGCGGAGCTTGGCGCTGCGCTGCGCCTCGCAGCGGGCCACCTGTCGCTCTACCAGCTCACCATCGAGGAGGGGACGGCCTTCGGAGACCGCTTCGCGGCCGGGAAGCTGCGCGACCTGCCGGACGAGGACCGGGCGGCGGACCTGTGGGACGTGACGCAGCGGCTGACCGAGGCGGCGGGGCTGCCGGCCTACGAGGTGTCGAACCACGCCGCGCCGGGGCAGGAGAGCCGGCACAACCTCGTCTACTGGCGGGGCGGCGATTGGGTCGGCGTCGGGCCGGGGGCGCATGGACGGCTGACCTTGGGCGGCGCGCGGACGGGGATCGAGACGGAGCGGGCGCCGGGGCTCTGGCTTGCGCGGGTCGAGGGGGAGGGCTCGGGCGAGAGCGGGCGGGAGTGGCTGACCGAGGTCGAGGCCGCCGAGGAGCGGCTGATGATGGGGCTGCGGTTGGCCGAGGGCGTGGAGTTGGCGCGGCTGTGGGCGCTGCCCGACCTCGGGCAGCGTGCGAAGGCTTTGGCGGGGATGAGGCTGGTGGTGGTCGAGGACGGGCGGCTGCGGACAACCGCTTCTGGGCGGCCTGTGCTCAATGCGGTGCTGCGGGACCTGCTGGCGTAGGGAATTCGGACGCAGCTCGTCCTATCCGCGTCCGTAGAGTGCGCTTCAGCGCACCACGTTCCGGAGGCCTCATTTGGTGCGCTGAAGCGCACCCTATGCGCGGGAGCTATGGTGGGGTGGAACTTCATCCGACGGGATGACGGTCTCCGACTTGAGAAGGTTCGCGCCGTTGCGGAGCGGCAGGAAAGCGGGCTGAAACCCGCTCTACCGAACTGGCCTTTCTTTGGCTCCAAATATCCCGGGGGAGTCTCCGAAGGAGACGGGGGCAGAGCCCCATTCGACCTCAGCCGCCCGAGAGCCGCCGCAGCAGGTCGTCGAGCTGGTCGAGGTTCCTGTAGGTGATCGTCACGCGCCCGCCCTCGCCGGCGGCACCGTGGTCGATGCGGACGCCCATCTTGAGCGCCGCCGACAGCTCGCCCTCGATGGCGCGGGTGTCGGCGTCCTTTTCGGTCCTTTCGCGCTTCTGCTTCTCGGCTTGGGCGGTCTTGGCGAGGCGCTCGGCGTCGCGGGCCGAGAGGCCACGCTCGGCGATGCGGCGGGCGAGGTCGAGGGCGCGGGGATGGCCGATGAGCGGGCGGGCGTGGCCGGCGGAGATGGTGCGATCGGCGACCATGCGCTGCACCTCGGCGGGAAGGCCCAGGAGGCGCATCTGGTTGGCGACGTGGCTGCGGCTCTTGCCGAGGGCGGTGGCGACCTGCTCCTGGCTGTGGCCGAAGCGGTCGATCAGGCTGCGGTAGGCCGCGCCCTCGTCGATGGGGTTGAGGTCGTCGCGCTGGATGTTCTCGATGATCGCGATTTCCAGCAGCTCGGCATCGTCGTAGTTGCGGACGATCACCGGAACCTCCGACAGGCCCGCCTTCTGGGCCGCGCGCCAGCGCCGCTCGCCGGCGACGATCTGCCAAGCCGAGGGCTCGTGCGGGTCGGGACGGACGATCAGCGGCTGGATCACGCCCTTGGTTCGGAGCGAGGCGGCCAGCTCCTCCAGCGCGGCGGGCTCGAAGGTGCGGCGGGGCTGGTCGGGGTTGGGGCGCAGCGATTCGACGGGCATGAGCCGCTCGGGGCTGCGCGGTGGAGGCGCAGCGGGCGCGGCCTCCTTGGCGAGGTCGGTGCCGAGGTCGGCCATCAGCGCCGAGAGACCCCGTCCGAGGCCGCGTTTCAGGAGGGGTTTCTCGGCCATGGGCGGTCTCAGCTTTCGCGGGCGAGGAGTTCGGCCGCGAGCGCGCGGTAGGCGTTCGCGCCGGCCGAGGAGGGGTCGTAATCGAGGACGGACTGGGCGTGCGACGGGGCCTCGGAGAGGCGGACGTTGCGGGGGATGACGGTCTGGAACACGAGGTCACCCAGGTTCTCGCGCGCGTCGGCCTCGACCATCTGGGCGAGGCTGGTGCGGCGGTCCACCATGGTCAGCGCCACGCCCTCGATGCGGAGCGAGGGGTTGGCGGTCTGGCGAACCTCGCGGATCGTCAGCATGAGCTGGGACAGGCCTTCGAGGGCGAAGAACTCGCTTTGCAGCGGCACGAGGACGGATTGCGCGGCGACGAGGGCGTTGATCGTCAGCACGTTCAGCGAGGGCGGGCAGTCGATCAGGATGTAATCGAGCCGCAGCGCGTCCATGAGCGGCTGGCGCAGCGCGCCGCGCAGGAGGCCAGTGCGGCCCTGGCGGTTGCCCAGCTCCAAATCGGCGCCGCTGAGGTCTGAGGTGGCGGGCACCAGGAGGAGGTTGGGGTTGGCGGTCGGGTGCGCCGCCTCCTCGGGCGTGGCCTCGCCCAGGAGGAGGTCGAAGCTGGAGACCTTGCGCGCCTCGGGCGCGAGGCCCAGGCCGGTGGAGGCGTTGCCCTGCGGGTCGAGGTCCACGAGGAGCACGCGGCGGTCGCGCCGCGCCAGAGCCGCGCCAAGGTTGATGGCGGTCGTGGTCTTGCCGACGCCGCCCTTCTGGTTGGCGACGGCGATGATCTTGGGGAGCTTGCGCGGGTCAGCCATGGGCGATGTTCTGGAGGCGCAGGACGCGCGCGGTGGGGTCGGTGGTGCTGGGGATGGGCTCGGCGTCGAAGGTCCAGCCCCCGGCATGGGCGGCGTCGATCTCGGCCGCCCAGTCGCGGCCCTTGGGGAGGAGCGCGGTGCCGCCGGGGGCGAGGTGGCGGGCGACGAGCGGAAGCAAGGTGACGAGCGGGGCGAGGGCGCGGGCGGAGACGATCTGCGCGGCCTGGGACGGGGCGGACTCGACGCGCTGATCGAGGATGGTCACGGACAGGCCCAACTCGCGCGCGGCGGTGCGGAGAAAGGCGCATTTGCGTCCGTCGCTCTCGATCAGCGTGAGTTTGGGGCCGGTGTCGCCCGACAGGATGGCGATGACGAGGCCAGGGAAGCCGCCGCCCGAGCCGAGATCGGCCCAGGTCGCGGCGGCGCTAGGCGCGAGCGGCCAGAGTTGGGCGGAGTCGGCGATATGGCGCGTCCAGAGGTCGGGGACGGTGGAGGGGGCGACGAGGTTGATCTTCCCCGTCCAGCGACGGGCCAAAGCCTCGAAGGCCCCCAGCCGCTCCAGCGTCGCGGGGGGGAGGTCCAGTCCGGGGAGGTCCCGCGTCACGGTCATGCGGCGAGGCCGTCCGCGCGCTTCCTGAGCCGCGCGGCGAGGAGGAGGAGGGCCGAGGGCGTCATGCCGTCGATCTCGGCCGCATGGCGGAGGGAGGCGGGACGGGCGCGTTCGAGCTTCTGGCGCAGCTCGATGGAAAGGCCGGGGACCGCCGCGTAGTCGAAGTCGGCGGGCAGGCGCGTGGATTCCTCGCGCTTGAGTTGGGCGATGTCCCGCTCCTGCCGGTCGAGGTAGGTGGCGTATTGCGCCTCGCGCTTGAGCTGCTCGCGGACCTTCGGCGCGGGCAGGGGGAGCGCGGGGTCGAGCGCGGCGAGGTGGTCCCAGGTCGCGTCGGTGAGGGCGAGGGTCTGGAGGCCGTCGCGCGTCTCGCCGTCGGGGTTGAGGTTGAGGCCCGCGCCCGCGATCCGGCGGGCGGTGAAGCGGCGGGCGCGGAGGTCGGCCCGCGCTGCGTCGAGCGCGTCCATCTTCTCGGAGAACGCCTGCCAGCGGGTGTCGCCGACGACGCCCCAGTCGCGGCCCTTGGCCGTGAGGCGCTGGTCGGCGTTGTCCACGCGGAGAGACAGGCGGAACTCGGCCCGCGAGGTGAACATCCGGTAGGGCTCGGTCACGCCGCGCGTGGTCAGGTCGTCGATCAGGACGCCGATGTAGGAGTCGGCGCGGCTGAACTCGGCCGGGGGCTGGTCGTGGGTCGCGCGGGCGGCGTTGAGGCCGGCGACGAGGCCCTGGGCGGCGGCCTCCTCGTAGCCGGTGGTGCCGTTGATCTGGCCGGCGAGCCAGAGGCCGGGCAGGACCTTGACCTCCAGCGAGAGCGAGAGCGCGCGCGGGTCCACGTAGTCGTATTCGATGGCGTAGCCGGGCTGGGTGATGACGGCGTTCTCCAGCCCGTCCATGGAGCGGACGTAATCCTCCTGCACCTCGGCGGGAAGCGAGGTGGAGATGCCGTTGGGGTAGACGGTCGGGTCGTCGAGCCCTTCGGGTTCGAGGAACACCTGGTGCGAATCCTTGTCGGCGAAGCGCACCACCTTGTCCTCGATGGAGGGGCAGTAGCGCGGGCCGACGCCCTGGATATGGCCGCCATACATGGCCGAGCGGGACAGGTTGGCGCGGATGATCTCGTGTGTCCGCGCATTGGTGTGGGTGATGCCGCAGGCGATCTGCGGGGCCGTGGGGCCGTCCGACAGGAAGCTGAGCATCGCGGGGTCGGCATCCGCCTCCTGCCGCTCCAGCCGGTCCCAGGAGATGGTGCGGCCGTCGAGGCGCGGGGGCGTGCCGGTCTTGAGGCGGCCCATGGGGAGGTTCAGGCCGTAGAGGCGGTCGGCGAGGGCCTTGGAGGGCGGCTCGCCCACGCGGCCACCGGGGCGGGAGCGGTCGCCGACATGGATCACGCCGTTAAGGAAGGTGCCGGTGGTCAGGACCACGGCTCCAGAGCGGATCCGGGCGCCGTCGGCGAGGGTGAGGCCGGCGACGCGGTTGTTCTCGACCAGGAGGTCGGCGGCCTCGCCTTCCAGCAGCGTGAGGTTGGGGCAGGCGGCGAGCTCGGCCTGCACGGCCTCGCGGTAGAGGCGGCGGTCGGCCTGGGTGCGGGGGCCCTGGACGGCAGGGCCCTTGGAACGGTTGAGGAGGCGGAACTGGATGCCGGCGCGGTCGGCCATCCGGCCCATGATGCCGTCGAGGGCGTCCACCTCGCGCACGAGATGGCCCTTGCCCAATCCCCCGATGGCCGGGTTGCAGGACATCACGCCGACGGAGGCCAGCCGGAGCGTCAGGAGGAGGGTGCGCGCGCCGGCGCGGGCGGACGCGTGCGCCGCCTCGCAGCCCGCATGGCCGCCGCCCACCACGATGACGTCGAACTGTTTCACGTGAAACACCGCCTCACTTGCCGATGCAGAAGCTTGCGAAGATCTCGCCGAGTATATCCTCCACCCCGACCCGCCCCACAAGGGCGTCGAGTTGGCGCAGGGCGCGGCGGAGGGTTTCGGCCACGATCTCGACCGGGGCGCCGATGTCGATGAGAGCCCGCGCTTCGTCGAGCTGGCCGGCGGCGTCGAGCATGGCGCGGGCGTGACGCTCGCGCAGGCCGACGCCGAGGCCGGCGGTGCGGGCGGAGAGGCGGCGGGCGATCTCGGCCACGAGGGCGTCGAGGCCTTCGCCGGTCGTGGCGGAGATGGCGAGGCCGGGTCCGGGCGCGAGGTCGGACTTGGCGAGGACGGGGAGGTCGTCGGGGCCGGGGTCGGGGGCGGGCTCGCCGGCGAGGTGGAGGTGGACGCGGAGGTCGGCCCGCGCGGCGCGATCCCGCGCGCGGGCGATGCCGATGGCCTCGATGGGGTCTTGCGCCTCGCGGAGGCCGGCGGTGTCGATGAGCGTCACGGGGAGGCCGGCGAGGTCCATGCGGACCTCGATCACGTCGCGCGTGGTGCCGGCGATCTCGGAGGTGATGGCGGCCTCGCGGCCTGCGAGACGGTTGAGGAGGGTGGACTTGCCGACGTTCGGAGGGCCGATGATGGCGACCTCGAAGCCGTCGCGCAGGCGTTCGGCGATCCGCGCGCCCTGGGCCTCGGCGCGCAGTTCCTCCTCCAGCGTGGCGATCAGGTCCAGCACCTCGGGCCAGACGTCGGCGGGCACGTCCTCGTCGGAGAAGTCGATGGTGGCCTCGACCAGCGCCACGGCGCGGAGGAGGCGGGCACGCCAGTCCCCGGCGCGTTGCCCGAGCGCGCCGGCGAAGACGCGCAGGGCCTGGCGACGCTGCGCCTCGGTCTCGGCGGACAGGAGGTCGGCGAGGCCCTCGACCTGGGCGAGGTCGAGGCGGCCGTTCTCCAGGGCGCGGCGGGTGAATTCGCCGGGTTCGGCGGGGCGGAGGCCGGGGAGGGCGGACAGCGCGCGCAGGACGGCGGCGGTCACGGCGGGGGCGCCGTGGGTGTGCAGTTCGGCGACGGGCTCGCCGGTGAAGCTGCGCTGGGGCGCGAAGGTGAGGACGAGGGCCTGGTCGAGCGGCTCTCCGGCGGCGTCGCGCAGGGTGCGGAGGCTGCGGCCGTGCGGGGACAAGGGGCCGGCAAGGGCTTGGGCGGCCCTCGGGGCCTCGGGGCCGGAAACGCGCAGGACGGCGATGCCCGCCCGGCCGGGCGCGGTGGCCAGGGCAAAGATCGTGTCGGAGGCGGGCGGGGCGGGGCTCATGGCGGGACCGGAAACGGGACGGCGCCCGGGACGGTCCCGGGCGCCGCGAGATGAGAAGGGCGGAGAGGCGCGGCTCGGGCGTTCCCCGGCGCGCGCCCCGCGTCAGGCGTTCATGCTGTCGAAGAAGTCCGAATTGGTCTTGGTCTGCTTCAGCTTGGAGATCAGGAACTCGATGGCGTCGGTGGTGCCCATCGGGTTCAGGATGCGGCGCAGAACGTAGGTCTTGGCGAGGTCCGCCTTCTCGACCAGCAGATCCTCCTTGCGGGTGCCGGACTTGAGGATGTCCATCGCCGGGAACACGCGCTTGTCCGCCACCTTGCGGTCGAGCACGATCTCGGAGTTCCCGGTGCCCTTGAACTCCTCGAAGATCACCTCGTCCATCCGGCTGCCGGTGTCGATCAGCGCGGTGGCGATGATGGTCAGCGAGCCACCTTCCTCGATGTTGCGGGCCGCGCCGAAGAACCGCTTGGGGCGTTGCAGGGCGTTGGCGTCCACGCCGCCGGTCAGCACCTTGCCCGAGGAGGGGACGACGGTGTTGAAGGCCCGGCCCAGGCGGGTGATGGAGTCGAGCAGGATCACCACGTCGCGCTTGTGCTCCACGAGGCGCTTGGCCTTCTCGATCACCATCTCGGCCACGGCGACGTGGCGCGTCGCGGGCTCGTCGAAGGTGGAGGAGATGACCTCGCCCTTCACGGAGCGCTGCATGTCGGTCACCTCCTCGGGCCGCTCGTCGATGAGCAGCACGATCAGGTAGACCTCCGGGTGGTTGCTGGCGATCGAGTGGGCGATGTTCTGGAGGAGCACCGTCTTGCCGGTGCGCGGCGGCGCGACGATCAGCCCGCGCTGGCCCTTGCCGATGGGGGCCACGAGGTCGATGATCCGGCCCGAGCGGTCCTTGAGCGTGGGATCGGTCGCGACCTCCATCTGCAGGCGCTGGTCGGGGTAGAGGGGGGTGAGGTTCTCGAAGGCGACCTTGTGGCGGGCCTTCTCGGGTTCCTCGAAGTTGATGCGCTCCACGCTGACCAGGGCGAAGTAACGCTCGTTGTCGTTGGGCTCCTGGATGACGCCGGACACGGTGTCGCCGGTGCGAAGCGAGTATTGGCGGATCATCTCCGGGGAGACGTAGATGTCGTCGGGGCCGGGCAGGTAGTTCGCCTCGGGCGAGCGCAGGAAGCCGAAGCCGTCCTGGAGCACCTCGAGCACGCCGTCGCCGCCGATGACCCATTCCTCGTCCGCGCGCTCCTTGAGGATGGCGAACATCATGTCGCCCTTCCGCATGGTCGAGGCGTTCTCGATCTCGAGCTCCTCGGCGAGGGCGAGGAGATCCTTGGGGCTCTGCGCCTTGAGGTCGGCGAGGTTGAGACGGTCCTGGGTCATGGAAGTCCTGAAAGGTCCGGCGCGACCGCGCGCGCCCCATGTCGGGCGGCGGTCGGAGCGGAGGTATGCGCGTGAGGCGCCGTTCCCGGACGGGAGGGCGCCCCAGAGATAGGCATCTCTCGGCGTCCGGTCAACCGGGCTCATCGCGATCCCCGCCGGCCGAGCCGAATCCGTCCTGGGCGCGGAGGAGAACGGGGTCGACCTCGGTCAGGCGGAGCGATCGGACCAGACCTTCCGCCCCGGCCTTGTAGGCGAGGAAGTGGGGGGAGAGCAGGTGCGCCGCATAGGCCCCGGCGTCGGCGTAGACCTCCAGGAGCCGGATGCAGCCCGGTCGATCCCGGAGCGCCATGGCCTGGAGGGCGAGCACGCCCGGTTCGTTGGCCACGGAAGCCTCGATCTCCTCGCGCAGCAGGGTCAGGTATCGTTCGAGGTTCTCGGGATCGACCTCGATCTCGGCCAGGCGCACCAGCATGGCCACCTCCCTCAGAACGGCTTCACGATCACCATGACGACGATGACGAGAAGGAGCAGCGTCGGCACCTCGTTCATGATGCGGTAGCTGCGGCCCTTGAGGGTGTTGCGGCCCTCCACGAAGTCGCGCCGCCGCGCGGCGAGCCACATGTGGAACCCCGTGAGCGCCACCACCGCCGCGAGCTTGACCCAGAGCCAGCCCGAGGACCACCAGCCGCCCAAGCCGATCAGCAGGACGCCGAGCGCCCATGTCGCGACCATGGCGGGGTTCATGATCGCGCGGAGGAGCAGCCTTTCCTGATGCTGGAAGAGCAGGTCCATGTCGCTGCCCCGAACCACGCCCTGCTTCCGCAAGCCCTCGACATGATACACGAAAAGGCGCGGCAGGTAGAAGATCCCCGCCATCCACGCGACCATCGCGATCACATGGGCGGCCTTGATCCAGGGATAGAGGGGTTGAAGGGCGTCGAGCATTCCGGGCGGCCTTTGGGTCGGCCCACCTTCTCTTAAGATTCCCGATAGGGAAAGGGGAGGTGGATGGCGGTTGGAGTGTGGACAAGCGCTCGGGCCGCCCGTCCTCCCCAAAGGAGTCCACAGCCGAATCAACAGGCAGGACGGGCCGAATGGCCACATGGAGTCGAGCAGACCATTGATTTCGCAGATGTTCCTACCGGAAGCCAGCCGAGCCGCGATGGCAAGACTCCGATTCGTCCACAGGCCCGACTTATCCCTATCCCCCGTGGGGGACTCGGGGCGACTCGGGGCGCGAATCCCCGAGTCCCCCACAGGCCTTCCGTCCGGTCCCCGAGTCGTCCAGAGTGCCGGGCGTTCCGTCCCCCGTTCCTCCGCAGGGTTGTCCACAATGCCGTCCGAACCGCTCATCCTGGCTTCCGGCTCCGCCACGCGGGCGACGATGCTGCGCGCGGCGGGTCTGGAGTTCGAGGTCGTGGTGCCGCGCGTGGACGAGGCGGCGCTGAAGGCGGCGCTGCTGGCCGAAGGGACGAGCCCGCGCGACCTCGCGGATGCGCTGGCGGAGATGAAGGCGGCGCGGGTGGGCGCGCGGCGGCCCGAGGCGCTGGCGCTCGGCTGCGATCAGGTGCTGTCCTGCGAGGGACGCGTGTTCTCCAAGCCCGCGACGGTGGAGGAGGCGCGCGCGCAACTGGCGTTCCTGATGGGGCGGACGCACCGGCTCCATTCGGCGGCGGTGATCCATCGCGGCGCGGAGCCGGTCTGGCGGCACGTCGCGGAGGCGCGCATGACCATGGGGCGACTGTCGGAGGAGTGGATCGACGGCTATCTCGGGCGGAACTGGGAGGCCGTGCGCCATTCGGTCGGGGCTTACCAGGTGGAGGCCGAGGGAGTGCGGCTGTTCACGCGGATCGAGGGCGACCACTTCACCATCCTCGGACTGCCGCTCCTGCCCCTCTTGTCTTTCCTGTCGGTGCGGGGGAGCATCCCGGCATGAGCAGCTCCTTCCCCCTGGCCGGCGTCGTCGGACGCCCTGTCACGCATTCGCGTTCCCCCAAGCTTCACCGCCACTGGCTCGCCCGGCACGGGATCGCCGGGGACTACGTCGCGATGGACGTGGGCGAGGCGGATCTCGCGGAGGTGCTGCGCGCCTTGCCCAAGGCGGGGTTCCGGGGCGTGAACGTGACGATCCCCCACAAGGCCGCCGCCCTCGCGCTCGCCGACGAGGCGACGGAGCGGGCGCGGCGGATCGGGGCGGCGAACCTGCTCGTCTTCGAGGATGGCCGCATCCTCGCGGACAACACCGATGGCGAGGGGTTCCTGGAATCGCTGCGGCAGGGCGCGCCGGAGTGGGACGCCGGCGCGGGGCCAGCGACGGTGCTGGGCGCCGGGGGCGCGGCGCGGGCGGTGATCGTGGCGCTGCTCGACGCGGGCGCGCCGGAGGTGCTGCTGACGAACCGCACGCGGGAGAACGCCGACGCCCTGGCCGGGGAGTTCGGCGAACGGGTGCGGGTCTTCGATTGGGTGCAGGCGGGGAACGCGGTGGAGGAAGGGCGAATGATCGTGAACACGACCTCGCTCGGCATGGTGGGCAAGCCCGGGCTGCGGGTGCCCCTGGACGGGCTGCGGCAGGGACAGGTGGTGATGGACCTCGTCTATGCGCCCCTGGAGACGCGGCTCTTGCGGGAGGCCAGGGCGGCGGGGGCTGTCGCGGTGGACGGGCTCGGGATGCTGCTGCATCAGGCGGTGCCGGCCTTCGCGCGCTGGTTCGGGGTCCGGCCCGAGGTGGACGACGCCTTGCGCGCGGCGGTGATGGCCTGATGGCCTTCGTGCTGGGGCTCACGGGCTCCATCGGCATGGGGAAATCCACCACGGCCGCGATGTTCCGCGACGAGGGGCTGGCGGTCTGGGACGCGGACGTGGCGGTTCATGCGCTCTATGCGCCGGGGGGGGCGGCAGTCGCGCCCGTGGCGGTGCTGGTGCCGGACGCGGTGGTCGATGGCGCGGTGAGCCGGCCGGCCCTGCGCGAGGCGCTGGAGCGCGATCCGTCGCTGTTCCCCCGGCTGGAGGCGGTCGTTCATCCGCTGGTGGCCGAGGACCGGGCGCGGTTCCTGGCCGTGGCCCAGGGCGACATCGTCGTGCTGGACGTGCCGCTGCTGTTCGAGCGGGGGATCGACGCGGATTGCGACGGGGTCGCGGTGGCCTCGGCCCGGTCGGAGACGCAGATGGCGCGGCTGCTGGCGCGGCCCGGGCTCGACCGGGCGGGGGCCGCGATGCTGGTCGCGCGGCAGATGCCGGACGCGGAGAAGCGGGCGCGGGCGCGCTGGGTCGTGCCGACCGAGACCCTTGAGGACGCCCGCGTCGCCGTGCGACAGATCCTGTCCGACATCCGAAACGGCGCGGCCTAGAGGAGCCTCCCATGCGCGAGATCGTGCTCGACACCGAGACCACGGGCTTCGAGCCCGAGACTGGCGACCGCATCGTCGAGATCGGGGCGGTCGAGCTGTGGAACCATATGCCCACGGGGCAGACCTTCCACGAATACATCAATCCCGAGCGGCCGATGCCGCCCGAGGCCTTCGCGGTGCACGGCCTGGGCGACGACTTCCTGCGCGACAAACCCAAGTTCGCCGCCATCGGCCCGAAGTTCGTGGAGTTCGTGAGCGACGCGAAGCTGGTGATCCACAACGCCGCCTTCGACATGAAATTCTTGAACCATGAGCTGGGGCGGCTGGGCTACTCTCCCATGCCGATGGATCGCGCCATCGACACGGTGCTGATGGCGCGGCGGAAGTTCCCGGGCGCGCCGGCCTCTCTCGATGCGCTGTGCCGGCGGTTCGGGATCGACAACTCGGCGCGGACGCTGCACGGCGCGCTTCTCGACAGCCAGATCCTGGCCGAGGTCTATCTGGAGTTGATCGGCGGTCGGCAACCGGACTTCGGCCTGGGCGCCGAGCCGGCGCCGCCCGCCCGCGCCGCCCGGCAGGCGGTGGAGGAGGCGGTCGCCTGGCGTCCGCGTCCCCGTCCCGTGCCGCTTCCCCCCCGGATCACCGAGGAGGAGGTGGCGGCGCACGAAAGGTTCGTGGCGGGGTTGGGGGACGCGGCGCTCTGGCGGCGCTGAGCCGCGATCAGGCGTCCAGGCGCGGGGCGGCGGCGGGCTGGTTCGCCTGGACGCGACGCGCGATCTCGTTGCGGTAAAGCGCCACGAAATCGATCATCTCGAGATTCAGGGGCGGGAAGCCGCCATCCCGGGTCACGTCCGAGACGATGCGCCGCACGAACGGGAAGGTGATGCGCGGGCACTCGATCAGGAGATAGGGGTGGATCTGGTTCTCGGGCACGCCCTCGATCTGGAAGACGCCCACGTATTCGAGTTCGACCACGAAAAGGACGTCGCCCGTGGCCTTGCCCTTGGAGGTGGCGGTGAGCTTGGTCGTCACCTCGTACTGGTTGTCGATGCCGCTGCGCTTGCGGCCGTCGAGGCTCACCTGCACGGCGATCTCGGGCGTGACGTCGCCGGTGGCTCCCTTGCGGGCCAGCACGTTCTCGAAGCTGAGGTCGCGGATGTACTGCGCGAGGATGCGCTGGCTGACCTTGGGCGCCGCGACAGGCGCGGGGGCGGCCCCTTCGGGGGCGTCGGGCGTGTCTTGCATGGGTCCTCCCGGGGGATCGCAAGGGGTTCGTCGTCGATCCGCCGTCCCTAGCACCGCCGCCGCCCCGCCTCAATGGCGGGGTCCCGTCAGTGCCGCGTCCAGCCCGAGGGACGGTGCGTCGGGCGCTTGGGAGCTGGGATCTCCTCCCAGTCGGCATCGATGACGCGGTCCTGGGGCGGACGGGGCGGCTCCTCACCGGGATGGGCGGAGCGGACGGTGACGATGCGCGCGCCCTGGACGGCGAAGCGCCGCGCCAGCACCCGCTGCACCGGCGGCAGCAGCAGCAGGAGCGCCACGATGTCGCCCAGGAAGCCCGGGACGAGGAGCAGGAGCGCCGCCGCGAGCCGGAAGCCGCCGCGCCACAGCGCGGGCCGGGGGTCGCCGCCTGTCCGCAGCGCGTGCTGCATCCGCGCGATGCTCTCGCCGCCCTCGCGACGCAGGATCGCCGCGCCCAGCACGGTCGCCAGCACGACGAGGAGCAGCGTGAGCAACACGCCGAGCCCGCGGCCCACGAGAACGAATCCCGCGATCTCGGCCAGGACCACGGCCGCCACGACAAATCGCACCAAGGAACGCCTCCGTTTCGCCGGGATCCGCGCCGTCCGGGGCTCCTTGTGGCCCGATGGACTTGATCCCACCCGCGGCATACATAGGTGACCCGAGGCCTCCGCGCTAGCGCTGGCCCCACCCGGCCACGAGGACGTCATGAACTCTCCCATCATCCAGCTTCTCGTCTTGGCCGGCATCGCCATCTTCCTCATCCTGCGCCTGCGGAGCGTGCTGGGCAGCCGCGAGGGCTTCGAGAAGCCACCCGTGGCGCTGCCCGAGGCCCCGGCCCGCCGCGCCCGGCCCGAGTTCGAGGTGATCGAGGGGCGGCCCGACCGCGACATCACCGACCACGTGGCCGAGGATTCGGATGCCGCACGGGCGCTGACGGCCATGAAGGCGGCGGAGCCGTCGTTCAACGTCCGCGAGTTCCTGCAAGGCGCTCGCGCCGCCTACGAGATGATCCTAATGGCCTTCGAGCGGGGCGACCTCGCCTCGGTCCGGCCCTTCCTGTCGCCGGACGTCTACAACGCCTTCGCCCAGGTCGTGGAGGAGCGGAATCGCAACGGATACAAGGTCGAGGCGACCTTCGTGGGCGTGAGCGACCTCGCCCTCAAGGATGCGGTCTTCGACTCGGCCACCCGCGAGGGCGAGGTGTCGGTGCGCTTCGTGGGCGAGCTGACCTCGGTCGTGCGCGACGCGGCGGGGCAGATCGTCGAGGGCTCCCCGACCGAGATCCGGCGGCAGAAGGACGTCTGGGCCTTCGCCCGCACCATGGGGTCGTCCGATCCGAACTGGATCCTGGTCGCCACCAGCGAATGATCGGGCCGGGCGAGGCCGCCATGCGCCCCGGGCCGGCCCGCCGGGCGATGCTCGGCTTCGGCGACCTGGATGGCTGGGCCGGGGACGACCACGCCGGGGCGCTGGAGGTCTTCCGCTCGACCTGCGACCTGATGGCCGGTCCCGGATGGGCCTGGGCGGCCGGGCTGGCGCGGGACGTGCGACCCGGGGCGGCGCGCGACTTCTTCGAGCGTGCCTTCCGGCCGGTGCTGGTCGAGGATGGGGGGCCCGCGCTGTTCACCGGCTATCACGAGCCCGAGCTGGATGGCGACCTGCGCGCGTCGGCGCGCTGTCCCGTGCCGCTCTATGCGTTGCCGCCGGACAGGCCGGCCGAAACCCCGTGGCTGTCGCGGACCGAGATCGAGGCGGGTGCGCTGGCGGGGCAAGGCCACGAGATTGCGTGGCTGTCCGATCCGGTGGACGCCTTCTTCCTGCAGATCCAGGGCTCCGGGCGGGTGCGGCTGCCGGAGGGGCGGGTGCTCCGGCTGGGCTATGCGGGCGGGAACGGGCACCCTTACGTCTCGATCGGTCGGCTCCTGATCGCCCGGGGGGCGTTGCCGGCGGACCGCGCCTCGGCCGAGGAGGTGAAGGACTGGCTCCGCGCCCATCCCGGGGAGAGGGCGGACGTCATGCGGGCCAACGGCTCCTTCGTGTTCTTCCGCGTCCTGGAGGGCCTGCCGCCCGGGGCGGGACCGTTGGGGACCCTGGGCCGGCCGGTCACGGCGGGACGGACGCTGGCCGTCGATCCGGCCCATGTGCCGTTGGGCGCGCCGGTCTGGATCGAGACGGACGGCGCGGAGCCCTGGCGTCGCCTGATGGTCGCGCAGGACACCGGGAGCGCCATCAAGGGGGCACGGCGGGCCGACATCTTCGTGGGAACGGGGCCAGAGGCGGGGGCCCGGGCCGGGCGCATCCGGGACGGGGGACGGATGGTGGTGCTCTGGCCGCGCGAGGCGGGGCCGACGTGAGGCGCCGCCTGTCGTCCGAGGACCGCGAGCTCTGGGAGCGCGTGAAGGGCAGCGCGGTGCCGCTGCACGCCCGCCAGCCCATTCCCGCGCCGCCGAAGCCGAAGCTGGAGGAGTTCGTTCAGGCGGCCGGGGGAACGCCGCCCGCGCCGAAGCCCGCGCCGTTCCGGGTGGGGCAGATGGTCGATCATCGCCGGTCGAACGACCTCTTGCCGGGGCTGGCAGAGAACTTGGCGCGGATGCCATTGCGGATGGACGCGGGGCGGTTCGGCAAGCTGACGCGCGGCAAGCTGGCCCCGGAGGCGCGCATCGACCTGCACGGCCTGACCTTGGCCGAGGCGCATCCGGCGCTGGTGGGCTTCATCCTGGGCGCGCGGGCGCGCGGCAAGCGACTGGTGCTGGTCATCACCGGCAAGGGCCGCGTCACCGAGGACCTCGCGCCCATGCCGGCGCGGGCCGGGCGGCTCCGTCACGACGTGCCGCGCTGGCTCGCCCTGCCGCCGTTGGCCGAGGCGGTGCTCCAAGTCGCTCCCGCGCACCGGAAGCACGGGGGAGAGGGAGCGCTCTACGTCTATCTGCGATCCTGATCCGAAACCCAAGATGGCCCGCCGGCGTTGCGTCCCAGCGCGTCGCGCGCCGAGACACGGACCTACCTCATGACAGACCAGACTCCCCGCCGCACCGACGACCGTATCTGCGTGATCTGCAACCAAGGCTCGGGGCGCAACAGCCGCGAGGCCGACGCCATCCGGATCGCCATGGAGGTGCTGGGGCCGCACGCCGTGCTGCGACGCGTCAATGGCCACGACATCAAGGCCACGGCCCAGCAGGCGGTGCGCGACGGCTTCGGCGCGGTCGTGGCGGCGGGCGGCGACGGCACGATCATGACCGTGGCCGGGGCCATGGCCGACTCCGGCCGACGCTTCGGGGTGCTGCCGTTAGGCACCTTCAACTACTTCGCGCGTGGCCTCGGCATCCCCGAGGACCCGGCCGGCGCGGCCCGCATCATCCTCGACGGCCATACGCGGCCCTACGCGGTGGGCGAGGTGAACGGGCACGTCTTCCTCAACAACATCAGCCTGGGCATCTATCCGGCGATCCTGCGCGCGCGCGAGGACGTCTATGCCCGTTGGGGCCGCCGCCGCATCGCCGCCCACTGGTCGGCGGCCAAGACCTTCGTGCGGTTCCAGCGACCGCTCTTCCTGACGGTGCAGGCCGACGGAGAGGAGCGGCGAGTGCGGACGCCGCTGCTGTTCGTCGCGCGATCGGCCTATCAGCTCGAGAGCTTCGGGCTTGCGGGGAGCGATTGCGTGGCGGACGGGCGGTTCGCCGTCTTCGTGGCACCCGACACCGGGCGGGTCGGCCTGTTCGAGAAAGCCTTCCGTCTCGTGCGGCGCAGCATGAGGGAGGGACGCGACTTCGACCTCCTCTGCGCGAGCGAGGTAGGCATCGCCACACGGTCGCGCCACCTGACCGTCGCCTGCGACGGCGAGAAGTTCCGAATGCGGACACCGCTGCGCCTGAGGATGCGGCACGATGCGCTGGAGGTCTTCGCTCCGTCCGAGGCCGTGTCGGGCGAGGTGACGGAGCCGACCGGGGCGGCGGCATGAGACGAGTCCTCCACCTGTCGGACCTGCACTTCGGGCGCACCCGGCCCGACCTCGTGGACCCGCTGGTCGCCTTGGTCGAGGAGACCGCGCCGGACCTCGTGGCGATCTCGGGCGACTTCACGCAGCGGGCCCGACGGGGGCAATACGTGGAAGCGGCGGCCTTCCTGGACCGGCTGCGCTCGCCGTGGCTGGCGGTGCCGGGAAACCACGACGTCTCGCTCGACAACGTGCTGGTGCGGCTCCTGGACCCTTGGGGGCGCTATCGCAGCTTCATCCACGAGGACCTCGCGCCGCGCCACGAGGACGAGGAGATGACGGTTCTGGGCGTCAACACCGTGAACCGCTACGCCCATCAGTCGGGCCGGATCGGGCGGTCGCAGCTCCGCGCTATCGCGACGGCGTTCCGCGACAATCCGCAGAAAACGGTCATCGTGGTCATGCACCACCCGCCCGAGCATCCCGATGGCTCGACCAAGCGCCCGATGCGGCATTCGGCCGAAGGGGTGGCGGCGTTGCGGGGGGCGGGGGCGGACATCGTATTGTCCGGACATTTGCACAACGCGCACGTGGCCCCGCTCACGGCGGCGCCGGGCGTGCTGCTGGTGCAGGCGGGCACCGGCCTGTCCACGCGGCTGCGGCAGGAGCCCAACACGCTCAACCTCCTGACCATCGAGCCGGGGCTGGTGCGGGTGGACCGCTACGCGGCCTTCGAGCGGCCCGCCTTCGAGGTGGCCGAGAGCGCCTGGTTCGGGCGCGACCCGGCCGATCCCGGCGCACCCTGGAGGGCGCTGCCGGACACGGACGGGCCCCGCCGCGCTCAGAGCACGTAACGGCCGAGGTCGGCGCGGGACATGAGCGAGCCGAGGTGCCGCTCCACGAAGGCGGCGTCCACGGTCACCCTGTCGCCGCCGCGGTCGGGCGCGGCGAAGCTCAGGTCCTCGAAGACCCGTTCCATCACCGTGTAGAGGCGGCGCGCGCCGATGTTCTCCACCGAGCGGTTCACCTCGGCGGCGATGCGGGCCAGGGCGGCGATGCCATCCTCCGTGAACGTGACCTCCACGCCTTCGGTCGCCATCAATCCGGCATACTGGCGGGTCAGGGCGTTCTCGGTTTCCGTCAGGATGCGCACGAAGTCGGCTTCGGTGAGGGGCTGGAGCTCCACCCGGATCGGCAGGCGGCCCTGCAACTCGGGCAGGAGGTCCGAGGGCTTGGCGATGTGGAACGCCCCCGAGGCGATGAACAGGATGTGGTCGGTCTTGACCGGGCCGTGCTTCGTCGAGACCGTGGTGCCCTCGATGAGGGGGAGGAGGTCGCGCTGCACGCCCTCGCGGCTGACGTCGGCGCCGCGCGTCTCGGCGCGGGCGCAGACCTTGTCGATCTCGTCGAGGAAGACGATGCCGTTCTGCTCCACGGCTTCCAAGGCGGCGCGGGTCACCGTCTCGTCGTCGAGGAGCTTGTCGGCCTCCTCGTTCAGCAGCACCTCGTAGCTCTCGGCCACGGTCATGCGCTTCTTGCTGGTGCGGCGGAAGGCCTTGCCGAAGAGGTCGCCCAGGGACGCCATGGCGATGCCTTGGCTGCCGGGCAGGTCGAGCCCCGGCGGCAGGCCCATGGGGCCGGAGGTGTCGTTCAGCTCCAGCTCGATCACCGTGGCATCGAGTTCGCCGCTCTTGAGCTTGCGGCGGAAGGCGTCGCGGGTGCCGGGGCGGGCGTCCTCCCCGGCCAGCGCGGTGATGACGCGATCCTCGGCGGCCTGGAGCGCGCGGGCGCGCACGTCCTCGCGCATCGTCTCGCGCGTCTGGACGATGGCGGCGTCGAGGAGGTCGCGAACGATCTGCTCCACGTCGCGGCCCACGTAGCCGACCTCGGTGAACTTGGTGGCCTCCACCTTCAGGAACGGCGCCTTGGCAAGGCGGGCGAGGCGGCGGCTGATCTCGGTCTTGCCGACGCCGGTGGGGCCGATCATCAGGATGTTCTTGGGCGTCACCTCCTGCGCGAGGTCGGGGGCGAGCTGCTTGCGCCGCCAGCGGGAGCGCAGGGCCACGGCCACGGCCCGCTTGGCCGCGTCCTGGCCGATGATGAAGCGGTCGAGCTCGGAGACGATCTCGCGGGGGGTCAGGTCGGTCATGGGGGGTCCTTCGGTGTCGCGACCCATGTATGACCGGGGATCGGGCCTGCCAAGGGAGCGGCGGTCAGGCGGGCAGCGCCTCGACCGTCAGGTTGCCGTTGGTGTAGACGCAGATCTCGGCCGCGATGGCCATGGCCTTGCGGGCGATGGCCTCGGCATCGAGGTCGGTCTCCATCAACGCCCGCGCGGCGGCCAGCGCGTAGTTGCCGCCCGAGCCGATGGCGGCCACGTCGTTCTCGGGCTCCAGCACGTCGCCCGCGCCCGTCACCACGAGGAGGGCGCTGCCGTCGGTGACGATCAGCATGGCCTCCAGCTTCTGGAGATACTTGTCGGTGCGCCAGTCCTTGGCGAGTTCGACCGCCGCGCGGGCGAGCTGGCCCGGCGAAGCCTCCAGCTTGGCCTCCAGCCGCTCCAGCAGCGTGAAGGCGTCGGCGGTGGAGCCGGCGAAGCCCGCGACGACATGGTGCCCGCCGGGCGAGAGGCGGCGCACCTTGCGCGCCGTCCCCTTGATGACGGTCTGCCCGAGCGAGACCTGGCCATCCCCGGCCACCACGACGCGGCCGCCCTTGCGGACGGCCAGGATCGTCGTGCCGTGCCAGCCGGGAAAATCGCTGCCGGCCATCAGATGGACGAGTCGATCCAGGCCTGGAGCGCGGCCTTGGGCGCGGCGCCGGCGCGGTTCGACACGGGCTTGCCGTCCTTGAACACGAAGAGCGCCGGGATGCCCCGCACGCCGAGCTGGGCGGCGGTGTTCGGGTTCTCGTCCACGTTGACCTTGGCGATCTTCACGCGGTCGCCATACTGGGCCGACAACTCTTCGAGGGCCGGGCCGATCATCCGGCAGGGGCCGCACCATTCGGCCCAGAAGTCCACGACCACGGGAACGGGGGAATTCAGCACCTCGGACCCGAAGGTCGCGTCGGTGACGGGAACGCTGGCCATGTTGGCACTCCTGAGAGGGGCGTCGCGTCGAGGACGGCGCGACGGGTCGGAGGGGGAAGGTATGGACCGCGCCCCCGGGCGTCAAGGCGGCCCCGGCGGGCCGGACGCCCGGCGCAAGGCCGCCATGACGAGGGCGGAGGGCAGCGGCATCAGCCGGGCCGCGCGCGTCCAGAGCACGGCCGTCCGCGCCTCGCGGCCGGGATAGAGCGCGCCCAGCATCGCCACGTAGGCCCCGAGCTGGCGCAGGATGCCCTCGGGGACCTGCTCGGGCGTGTCGGGGACGAGGCGGTTGGTCTTGAAGTCCACCGCCGTCACCGCCTCGGGCGTCACGATCAGCCGGTCGATGAGGCCGTGCAGGCGGCCCAGGCCCTCCACCTCGGCGCTCAGCTCCACCTCGGCCAGCGAGCCGGGGCCGAAGAGCTCCGCGAGGCCGGGCGCGGCGATCAGGGCCCGCGCCTCGGCCACGATCTCGGGCAGGTCGCCGGCGAGCGCGGCCTCCTCGGTGGCGGCGAGGAGCGAAAGGACCGCCTCGGGCGAGGTGCGGGGCAGGTGCTCGAGCGCGAGGTGCATCAGGTGGCCGCGGGCGAGCGAGCGGGCGCGGACGGCCTCGGGGTCCTGGTCGGCGTCCTCGTCGTCGAGGATCTTGGCGCCGCCGAGGTCCGAGGGCGCGCGCGCCTGGACGTGCGGCGGCGGGGACGGCACGGGCGCGAGATCGACGGGGGGCGTCGGGTCCGGCGCGTCCTGGCGGTCGGGGCGGGGGATGGGGGTCAGGTGGTCCCATCCGCCGTAGCGGAGGCCGCCGGGCTCGTCGAAGAAGGGATGCTCGGGCGCTTCGAGCGCCGCGAGGCCCTGGCGCACCGTGCCGTGCCAGCTTTCGGGGCCGCAGTCGCCGGCGGCGCAGACCACCAGCCAGGATTCGGCCCGCGTCATGGCGACGTAAAGGAGCCGCCGCCGCTCGGCCTCCTGCGCGGCGAGGAGGGCCGCCTTCCGTTCGCGCATGACGCGCGGCATGTCGGCCGCCGGGCAGGCCCAGAGGACGTGGCGCCGGCCGGGCAGGGGATAGAGCGGGGACAGCGTGGGCGGCCTGCGGCTGGCGCAGTCGGGGAGGAGCACGATGGGGGCTTCGAGTCCCTTGGAGCCGTGGACGGTCATCACCCGGATGCGGTCCCCGGCGGCGTCCATCTGCCGCTTCACGTCGGTCTCGTCCTGGCCGCGCCATTCGAGGAAGCCGGTCAGCGAGGGCACGGCCTCGCCCTCGTAGGCGAGGGCCTGGGCGAGGAAGGCGTCGATGCCGTCCTCGGCCTCGGGGCCGAGGCGGGCGAGGAGCCGGCGGCGGCCATCGTGGCGCAGGAGCAGGCGGTTCACGAGGTCGTAGGGCCGCAGGAAGTCGGCCTTGTCCCGCAGGTCGTGGAGGATCGCCAGCGCCTCGCAGGGGCCGGCCTGGCGCAGCGCGTCCCAGAGGCTCTGGCCCTCGGGCCGGGGCTGGGCGAGGCGGTAGAGCTGCCGTTCGGTCCAGCCGAAGAGCGGCGACTTGAGCGCGCAGGCGAGGGACAGGGAATCGTCGGGCAGGGCGAGGACGCGCAGCACGGCCTCGATGTCGCGGACCGCCAGCTCGCCCTTGAGCTTGAGCCGGTCGGCGCCGGCCACGTCGAGGTTGCGCGACTTGAGCTCGCGGATGATGGCGGAGAAGAGCGCGCCGCGCCGCTGCACCAGGATCATCACGTCGCCGGGCGTGACGGGGCGGCGCATCCAGACGCCGTTGGCCTCCACGGGCAGGCTGTCGTGGTGGACCATGCGGTGCACGGCGTCGGCTATGCGGCGGGCCAGGACCTGCGAGGCGTCCTCCGGGTCCACCGAATCGACGGGGGCGGTCCAGGGCCGGTCGTCCTTGTCCTTCTCGGTCTTGGGGATCGGGGGCCAGAGGTCCACGCGGCCGGGCATCCCGGCCTTGAAGGCGAGGTGGCGGGGCGGCTCGTCGCCCAGGCCCGCGTGGTCGCGGAAGGTGGCGTCCACGACGCGCAGCACCGCCTCGGAGGAGCGGAAGGAGTATTCGAGGGCGGTGGACTGGAGCGTCTGGCCGATCCGGCCCAGCCTCTCGCGGAAATGCGCCTGCATCCGGTCGAAGCCCTCGGCGTCCGCGCCCTGGAAGGAGAATATCGACTGCTTGCGGTCGCCCACGACGAAGATCGTGCGGCGGCGCTGGGGGTCGCGGCCCTCGCCGGCGGCGAATTCCTCGGCCAGCCGCTCGATCACCGCCCATTGGCCGGGCGAGGTGTCCTGCGCCTCGTCCACGAGGATGTGGTCGATGCCGCCGTCGAGCCGCCAGAGCACCCATTGCGCCACCGCCGGGTCGGTCAGGAGCCGGCGGGCGCGGGCGATGAGGTCGTCGAAGTCGAGGAGCCCGCGCGCGAGCTTGCGGCGCTCGTAGGCCTCGACGAAGGCGGCGGCGAAGGCGTGGAGGTCGCGGTTCCTCGCATGGGCCTGGAGGCAGAGGCGGAGGTCGCGCCCGGCCTCCACGTCGCGCATGAGCGCCTCCAGCCTCTCGATCAGGTCGGGGGCCTTGCCGCGCAGCGCCTTGGTGGGGAAGGCGCCGATCTTGGCGGTGAAGGGGCCGCTTTTCTCGGCGCTCTCGCCGTAGAGGAACAGCTTCTCCAGATCGGCCAGGGAGTCGAGCCGGAACGGCGAGTGCCCGCAGACGGCCAGCAGCGCCGTGGCGGCCTTCTGGTCGTTCACGCCGCCCGCGTCGCAGAGCTCGGCCACGTCGCGCAGCAGCTTGCGGCGCTCGGCGCTCTCGATGCAGGCGAGGAGCGACTCCTCGCAGGCGTCCCCGGGCAGGTCGAGGACGGCGCGGAGGTCGGCTTCGGCGGGGCAGGGCCAGAAGGCGTCGCGCTTGCCGGCGACGGCCTCCAGCATCCTGTCGAAGGCGTCGCCCGACAGGTGCCGCGCCACGGCGTCCACCAGCGGGGCCTGGGGGCCCATGGCCATCTCCTCGGCCACCTCGGCGCGCAGGAGCGCCATGCCGCGGTCGTCCAGCTCGCGGAACTGCGGCGAGACCTCGGCCTCCAGGGGGAAGCGGCGCAGGAGCGAGGCGCAGAAGGCGTGGATCGTCTGGATCTTGAGGCCGCCCGGCGTTTCCAGCGCCTGCGCGAAGAGCCGCCGCGCCTCCTGGAGGTTCACGGGCTCCAGCCCCTCGGTCAGGCCGAGGCCGCGCAGCTCCTCGATGAGGCGGCCGTCCTCCTTCATCGCCCAGCCGCCCAGCCGCTTGAACAGCCGGGTCTGCATCTCGGCGGCAGCCGCCTTGGTGTAGGTGAGGCAGAGGATGTTGGCCGGGTCCACCCCGGCCAGCAGCAGCCGCGCCACCCGGTCGGTGAGCACGCGCGTCTTGCCCGAGCCGGCGTTGGCCGAAAGCCAGGTCGAGGCCAGCGGGTCGGCGGCCTGGCGCTGCCGCTCGGAGGCCGGGTGATCGGCCTGGAAACTCGGGCGGGGGGCGGTCATGCGGGCGCGGGCACCGGTGTCATGGGCGTCGGGAGGACGCTATCAGACCATGTCCTCGGGCGTCACCGGGGTCGTGTGATCCCATTCGCCGAAGCGTGCAAGATGGTCATAGGGGCCATCCTCGGCCTCCCGCTCCACGATCATGCGGGACGAGAAGCCGCGCGCCGGGTCCATCCAGGCGCGGAGGAGGACCTGCAGCTCGTCCCAAACCTCGTCGAGGGAAACGTCCTGGAGGGGCGCGGGGACCACCTTGGGCGTGGAGCCCAGGCCCACGAACGCCGCCTCGGCGACCCGGATCGCCCCCAGCGCGCCGAAGGCCCCGCGCTCGGCCATGGCCGCCATGAGGAGGAGCTGCTTGGCGAAGAGCTTCTGCTGCTTCTCGGTGGGCACCTGGCCGGTCTTGTAGTCGAGGATCACCGCCCGTCGATCCGGCGTCAGGTCGATCCGGTCGGCCTTGGCCACCAGCGTGATGCCGAGGCCGGGCACCTCGATCTCGCCCTTGGTCTCGAACAGGCTGGGCGTGGCCCTGACCCGTCGTCCGATCTCGTCCCGCAGGAACTCCGGCGCGACCCGGGCGAGGTGCGCGAGCCAGAGCCGGCGCATCACGGGCCAGGCGCAGTCGGACTCGAACACCTCGGACGCGGTTTGCAGGAGGCGGGGCAGCGCCTCGGGTCCGTCGGGAGGGACGCCCGCTCCGATGAACCGTTCCAGGGCCTTGTGCATGACGGTGCCGCGCAGGGGCGCGTCGGGTTCGGCGGTGAGGGGGTCGAGCGCGGGAAGCCGCAGGATCGTCTCGGCGTAGACGGAATAGGGGTCGCGGCGCAGGCGGTCGAGGGCGGTGACCGAGATGCGACGGGGCCGGTGCGCCGCCGGCGGGCGCGGCGAGGGGCGCGGGGCGGCCTCCTGGCAGGCCGCCGGGCGCGACAGGGCGGCGGCGCGGGCCAGCCAGCCGCGTCCCCGGGCGCGCATGGCCGCGATGGCCTCGGGGCCGCCCTGCCCGGGCAGGCCCTCCATGAGGTTGAGGAGGCGGTTCAGCCAGCGGGAGGGGACGGTGGGGGCCTCGTCGGTGCGGACCGCGCGGGTGATCCACGCCTCGGGGGCGCCGAGCGCCAGCGTATAGTCGAGCGCCGCCTGCCCGATGCGCCTTTCGGGCAGGGGCAGGCCGGCGGTCCCGCGCATCCGGCGGTTCAGCCAGGGATCGGTCGCGGCGGCGGGGGGCCAGACGCCCTCGTTCATGCCGCCCAGGATCACGAGGTCGGCCCCCTGCGCCCGCGCCTCCAGCGGACCCCAGATCAGCGCCTGCGGGTGGCCCCGGTCGCGGTCGCGCACCTCGGCGGTGCCGAGCACGCCGTCGAAGAGGGCGGCGTAGTCGCGGGGCGAGAGCCGCCCGCCGGCGTCGGCGTGGCGGACGAGCTGCTCGCAGACGCGCCGCGCCTCGCGCCCGGCGGCCTCCTGCCAGAGGGCGGGGTGGGGAACCTCGTGGGGGCCGGTCGTCGCGGCCTCGGCCAGGGCGAGGTGGTCGGCCACGTGCTCGGCGAGGGGCAGGTCCCCGCGCGGGCGGAGCCGGTCGAGGAGGTCGGCCAGCCAGTCGGCCCAGGGCGCGACCGCCGGATCGTGGCCGGCCTGCCCTTCGGCGAAGGCGCGGATCGTGCGCGCATCGGGCTGCGGCGGCCCCTTGCGGCGCAGTTGCAGCTCCAGCGCGTGGGTGCGGCGCAGGTGCGCCCCCCGGTCGCCGCCGGCGTGGCAGAGCGGGTGCTTGAGCAGCGACAGCAGCGATTCGCCGCTGGGCCGCGCGCCCCGCAGGTCCGCGACCTGCCGGAGCAGGCGACCCGGAGGCGAGAGGGGCAGCGGCTCGCCGGCGCTGTCGTCCGGGGCCACGCCCCAGCGGTCGAGCGTGGCGGCGACGGCGCGGGTCAGCGTCCGGTCGGGCGTGACAAGGGCGCAGGTGCGGCCCTCGGCGATGGCCTCGCGCATCCGCAGGGCGATGGCCTCGGCCTCCAGGCGCGGCGAGGGGGCCTCGATCAGCGTGAGCCGGCCGCAGGCCGGGGCGAGGTCGCCGAGGCTCGGGCCCTCGGTGAGCCACTGGTCCGTCACGGGCGGCGGGCGCATCGCCAGGGAGACGAGCCGCGCGCGGGGCGGGCAGGGGGGCCCGGCGCCGGACCAGGAGGGCACCTCGCCGGGCGCGAGGCCCAGGCGGCGCAGCAGGCCCGCGTAGAGGAACTGGGGATGATCCTCGCCGGTGAGCGGGCTGTCGAGGCGCTCCCAGATGGGCGGGGGCAGGTCGGGGTCGAAGCCGGGCAGCACCACCGCCCCCTGCGGCAGGCGGGCCACCACCTCCATGAGCCGCATGGTCGCCCCGCGCGAGCCGGTGGCCCCGGCGACGAGGATGGGATCGGCGGGCGGGTCGGCGAGCCAGGCGCGTTCCAGCCGCTCCACCACGCGGCGCATCCGGGCGTCGCCGTCGGGGGCGCCCTCGGCCTCGAACCAGGGTTCGAGGATTCGCAGGAAGCGCAGCGAGCGTTCCCAGTGGCCGGACATGTCCTCCACGCCGAGCGCGGCGATGGCCGAGGGGGGCACGCCCTCGCCCTGCATCTCCTCCATGAGGTCGGCGAGGCTGTCGGACAAATCGAAGAGCCGGGCGCGGGGGGCGAGGCCGGGCTCCTGCGCCAGGAGGGCGGCGACGAGCTGCGACAGCTCCAGCCGGCGGCGGAGGGCCGGGACCGGGGCGGGCAGGTCCGCGCCGATGGGGTCGAGCGCCACGTCGCTGACGAGGCGGATGCGCGGCACCATGCGGGCCGCGCCGGAGTCGAAGGCCTCGCGCAGGCGGCGCTGCATCCGGCGGGTGGGGACGTAGACCGTGACGCGCGCCCAGGCTTCGGGCGGCTGGCCGTCGAGCCTCTGGGCGAGGCCGCGCAGCATCTCGGTCGCGAAGTCGGTGCCGGGGGGGAGGCCGAAGAGGCGCGGGCCGGGGGAGGCGAACATCAGGCGGCCCCTTCGCGCAGGAGGGATTCGGCGAGGGCGAGGTTCTCGGGCCGGCCCACGTCGCACCAGTGGCCGTCGTGGACGAGGCCGTGGAGGCGGCCGCGCGCGGCGGCGCGGTCCCAGAGGCGGTTCAGGGAGAAGACGGGATCGGGAATCTCGGCCAGCCCTTCGGTGCGGAGGATCTGCGCGCCGGTGTAGACGTAGCCGGTCCCGCGCGCGAGCCGTCCCGTGGCGTCGAGATCGAAGTCGCCCGCCCCCGCGTAGCCCAGGGCGCGCGACCGGGGGATCAGGAGGAGGAGCGCCTCCATGCCGGGCCGCCACGCCCCGGCCAGCGCGCGGAGCGGGTTCGGGCCGGTCCAGGCGGCGTCGCTGTTGAGGGTCCAGACCGGGCCGGGGCCGAGCAGCGGCAGCGCCGCCCTGAGGCCGCCGCCGGTTTCGAGCAGGCGCTCGGTCTCGTCGGCGATGCGGACGGCGTGGGGGGCGAGGTGCGCGCGGAGCTGGTCGGCGCGGTAATGCACGTTGACCACCACCGGATCGGCCCCCGCGTCCCGCGCGTGGGCGAGGGCCTGGTCGATCAGCGGGCGGCCCCCGACCTCGATCAGCGGCTTGGGCCGGTCGGCCGTGAGCGCGCCCATGCGGGTGCCGAGACCCGCCGCGAAGATCATGGCGGCGCGAGGCTTCATGGAAGGGACCCGGGCGAGGGGACGGCGGCGCGGGCGAGGTCGGCCAGCGGGGCCAGCGCCGGATGGGCGAGGTCGTCCAGCAGGTGGGCGTGGACGCGGGGGAGCAGACGCAGGTAGGCGGGCTTGCCGCGCTCGTGGGCGAGGCGGGCGAAGATGCCGAGGATGCGGAGGTTGCGCTGCACCCCCAGGACGGCGGCGGCGGCGGCGACCCGGGCCGCGTCGCGCCCCGTGGCCTCGGCGAAGCGGCGGGTCATCGCGGCGCGGAGCGCGGGATCGGTGTCGCGCCGGGCGTCCCGGAGGAGGGAGGCCAGATCGTATTCGGGCGGCGCGAGCACGGCGTCCTGGAAGTCGAGCAGGCCCAGCCGGTCCGTCCCCTCGCGGTCCGTCCCCTCGCGGTCGGGCCGCCAGATCAGGTTCTCGGCGTGGTAGTCGCGCAGCGACAGGACGGTGGCGTCGGGGGCATGGCGCTCCAGCGCCTCGCGCAGGCGGAACGTCAGGTCGGCCATCCGGCGGGAGTCCGTCATGGGCGCGTAATGCTCCCAGAGCGGGGCGATCATCCCGGCGGCCCGCTCGGGCGTCAGGGCCATGAGGCCGCCCGGGGGCGGTGCGATCTGGAGCCGGGCAAGCAGGTCGATGGCGCTGCCGTAGAGGAGGTGCGATTCGCCCGGCCGTCCGGTCAGCCAGGCGGCCATGGTGTGGGGGCCGAGGTCTTCGAGCAGGAGAAGCCCGCGTCCCTCGGCCAGCACCTCCGGCGCGCGCAGGCCCAGGGCGCGCAGATGCGCGCCGATCCGCAGGAAGGGGGCGAGCGAGCCGGGCTCGGAGCGGGCGTCCATCAGGATCGCCGTGCGCCCGCCGGGGCCGGTCAGCCGCTCGTAGCGACGCCCCGAGGCGTCCCCGGCGAGGGGCGCGCGGACCCAGCCGGCGGCGGGCGAGCCGGCCAGGAACGCCTCCGGGGTCTCGGCCAGGGTCGCGTCAGCCATCGAGCCCTCCGAGGCGGGGGGCCCAGCCGGCCGGCCCCGAGAAGGTGGCGCGGCGGGCCTCGTCCGGGGCGGGCTCCAGGTCGAGCCGGAGCGCCCCGACGGGCGTGAAGGGCCCCAGGCGGTCGGGCCATTCGATCAGGCAGATCGCCTCCTCCATGGCGGCGAGGAGGCCCAGCTCGGCCACCTCGTCGGGGTGGGACAGGCGATACAGGTCGGCGTGCCAGAGGCTGTCCCCGCCCTCGCCATAGGTCTGGACCAGGGTGAAGGTCGGGGACGGAACCTCGGCCGCCGGATCGTCGAGTCGGGCGCGGATCAGGGCCCGCGCGAAGGCCGACTTGCCCGCGCCGAGCGGACCCGACAGCAGGATCGTGTCCCCGGGGCCCAGCCGGGGCGCGAGACGCGCGGCAAGGCGGGCCGTGTCGGCCTCGGTCGGAAGATGAAGGGGGCCGGCCAGCAGCATGGACGCGAGATTACGCAGTCGGTCGTCCTGCCGCCAGCCCCGGGGCGGCCCCGACCCGACGGACGCGGGCGGACCGTGGCCGGCCCGTCCGGTCAGGCCCCGATCGGCGCGGCCTCGCGGGCCGTCGCGGTCGGGACCAGCGTCCCGACCCCTCCGGCAAGGGCGGGCTCATCCGTGTCCAGCCGGAGGAACCTCGCCATCGTGCCGCCTCGCGGCAGGGCGACGATCCGGAGGGCGAGGCCCCGGCCATCGGCGTGGACGATCGAGGCGTCCTGGACGCCGTGCGGGCGTTCCCGCCGGCGCAGACCGGCCCAGGCGGCGGAGGGGCGACAGCCCCGCTCCCAGCGGCCGACCTCTCCGGGCAGGTCGCGGCCGGCGTCCCCCGCGCCGCCCCAGAGCCGGTCATAGGCCGCGTTCGTCCAGCTCAGCGCGCCGGAGGGGGCGAAGACGGCGATGCCCTCGTCCATGGCGTCCAGCACGGCGTGCCCAAGGTCGATCTCGTCCCGCTGGCGGCGCGTCAGCCCCGCCTCGTCGCTGATGTCCTCGAACAGGAAGGCCAGGGCGTCGTCGGGATGGGGGCGACCGGTGACGCGGTAGGTCTGGCCCCCGGGAAGGGTCCAGGTCTCGGAGAGCTGCCCCTCGGTCGCGGCGTCCTCGATGGCGGCGACCGCGTCGTGCCACGTGGCGCCGTCGCGGGGCTCGGGCAGGATCCGGGCGTCGCGCAGGCGGTCGAGGACCGCCTGCACCAGGGGCTGGCTGCTGAGGAAGCCGACCGGCAGCCCGGTGAGCTCGACCAACGCCGGATTGAACAGCACGAGCCGCCGGTCGCGGTCGAAGATGGCGAGGCCCGTCCGCAGATGGGCGAAGGTCCGGGACAGGGTCTGGACGACGTGCTCGCGCGCGGAGTCGGCCATCACGAGGCCGCCCACGTCGCTGGCCAGATGGAGGCTGCCCTCGCCGCGCCGGATGCTCGTGACGTCGTACCAGAGCTCCTCGGTCCCCGAGACCGGCGCGAGCGACATCCGGGCCTGTCGGCACCGGCCGTCCCAGAGGTCCTGGGGCACCTCGAAGAGCGGGATCAGCGGCCAGAGCGCCCGCACCATCGCCGCCTTCTCCGGATCGTCGGCCGGCGAGCGGACCTTGTCCGCGAGGGCGAGATAGGAGGCGTTGGCCCAGGACAGCCGGCCGGACCCATCGACGACCCAGATCGGCTGCGGCGCCGATTCGGCCAAGCCGCGCAGGAGGGCCAGCTCGGCCTCGGCGGCCTCCAGGGACAGGCGATCGACGGCCGAGGCACCCTCGGCGGCGGGCGTCAGGGTGAGGCGCAGCCGGCCGGCGGCCACGACCGCCTCGAGGGTGCCGGCGCCCACCTGCGAGACGAGGAGCAGGCGTCCGGCGGAGGACAGGGCGTCCAGCCGCTGGCCCAGGTCGGTCCCGAAGCCCCGCGACAGGATCGACAGCAGCCGCCCGAGGTCGGATTCGGCCCGGCGCGTGCCGTGCAGGAGGCGACGGCCGGCCGGCGAGGCGTCCACGAGCTCCCCGCCCTCGAAGAGGAACACGGCCCGGCCGGCGGGACGCGCGCCTCGCCGGGCCGCCACGCGGTTCCAGCCTTCGAGCGTGAGGACGATAGCGGAGGCCGCCGCGAAGGCGAATACCCCAGATCTGACGATGTCGAGCGTCTCCAGCATCCTTCGATCCCGCTCCCGCTGATGGGGATAACCTGGGGATAAAAGGTTAATCAGGGGTTAACCGGCTGGAGATGGTGCGCGGGCGCTGCCGACGGGGCGCTGGCGGATCAGGAGCCGTCCTGCGGTTGCGGCGCGGCCAGCATGGCGGGCGGCCAGCTCACGACGACCACGGCGCCGCCCGAGGCGTCGTTGGCGAAGGCGAGCCGCGCGCCGGTGCGCTCCAGCAGCGACTTGGCGATGAACAGGCCCAGGCCCATGCCCTCGTATCCCGGCCGGGCCCGGTCCCCCTCGGGGGAGGGCGGCCGGCCGGGGGACCGGCCGCGCATGAAGGGGTCGCCGATGCGGTCGAGGAGGGCGGGCGCGAAGCCCGGGCCGTCGTCGTGGATGCGGACGCGAAGCCGGTCGGGGCTCCAGTCGAGGCGGATGTCCACGCGCGCGGTCGCGAAATCGACCGCGTTCTGGACGAGGTTCCGCAGGCCGTGGACGATCTCGGGACGCCGGGGGATCTCGGGCTGGCGGCCTTCGGCCACCACGATGTCCACCGCCTTGCCGCGGGACAGGTGCGGCTCGGCCGCCTCGCGCAGGACGGCCTCGAACAGGGCGCGGTCGAGATAGGGGTCGCGCCGCCCCTCGCGGCCCATGGAGCGCAGGATGTCGCGGCAGCGGTCGGCCTGGGCGTGCAGCAGCCGGGCATCCTCCAGCAGGGGCGCCAGCTCGGGCCGGTCCCGGATCTCCTCGATCATCTCGCTCGACACGAGCTTGATGGTGGCGAGGGGGGTGCCCAGCTCGTGCGCGGCGGCGGCCACGACGCCGTCGAGATCGGACAGGCGCTGCGCCCGGCTGAGCGCGAGCTGAGTCGCCACGAGGGCGTCGCTCATGGCGGTCATCTCGGCGGTGACGCTGCGGGCGTAGAGGCCCAGGAACCCGACGCCGATCGTCAGGGCGACCCAGAAGCCCCCCAGGAACAGGCGCGGCGTCTCGAGCGGGCCCTCGGGCGTCAGCAGGGGCACGTGCCAGGGCCCGATCGCGGTGATGACGGTGACGGTGAGGCCGCCCAGGACCAGCGTGGTCCGGGGGTCGAGGACGCTGGCGGCGATGGTGACGGGCGCGAGGAGGAGCACGGCGAAGGGGTTGTTGAGCCCCCCGGTCAGCGCGAGCAGCAGCCCGAGCTGGAGGATGTCGAAGGTGAGGAGGAGCGTCGCCTCCCGCTCCGTGAGGCGGCGGGTGCGGGGAGCGGTGAAGGTCGCCACGAGGTTGACCAGTACCGAGGCTCCGATGGCGAGGGACGCCGCGCCGGTCGCGATGCCGAGGCCCAGCAGGCGGTCCGCCGCCACCAGCGCCGCGACCTGCCCGCCGATGGCCAGCCAGCGCAGGACGGTCAGCGTCCGCAGCGGCACCCAGTCGCGCGGATGGGCGAGATCGGGCGAGGCCGACCAGCGGGGCAGGGGATCCGGGCTCAGCAGGGACGCCTCCTTGCGGCGGATGGGCGCATTGCCGCGCTCCGCCGACAGACCGATCTAGGTTCCGAACAGCTAGGAGGAACGCTCATGCGGACCAGAACCTTCGCTCTCGCCGCCGGGGCGGTGGTCCTCGCGGGCGTCGCGGGCATGGCCCTGGCGCCACGGCTGGGAGGCGCGTCCGACGCCTTCGCGGACTGCCGGGACGGACAGGTGGCCGGCGGCGACATCGGCGGGCCGTTCACCCTGGTGGATGGGACGGGGCGAACCGTCACCGACCGCGACGTCATCACGGCTCCCTCCATCGTCTACTTCGGCTTCGCCTCCTGCGCCGACGTGTGCCCTCTCGACAACGCCCGCAACGCCCAGGCGGTCGATCTCCTGGCCGAGCGGGGCGTGGAGGCCACGCCGGTCTTCATCTCGGTCGATCCGGAGCGCGACACCCCCGAGGTCGTGGACAGCTACGCCCAGGCGTTCCACCCGCGCATGGTCGGGCTCACGGGGGACGCGGAGCAGGTGGCCGAGGCCGCCCGCGCCTACCGGGTCTACTACGCCAGGCAGGACGGCGATCCCGAGTATTACCAGATGGACCATTCCACCTTCAGCTATCTCGTGCTGCCGGAGGCCGGGTTCGTCGATTTCGTCGGCCGCGACGCCACCCCGGAGGATGTGGCCGACAAGCTCGAATGCTTCGCCAGGGCGGCGGCCTGACGGCGCCTCGTCCCGTGGCGCATTGAAAACCGGCCGGCGGCGACTATTGTCGAGCCATGTCGCCCGATGGCCCGCTCCCCGCACCCGACCATCCGTCCGAGTCCCTGGACCTCGGTCCCGACCCCACGCTCCTGCTGGTCGATGACGACGAGGCCTTCCTGCGCCGCCTCGGCCGCGCGATGGAGCGGCGCGGGTTCCGGGTTGAGATGGCGGGCTCCGTCGCGGCGGCGCTGTCGGCCATCGCGCTCCGGCCGCCGGCCTTCGCCGTCGTGGACCTGCGGCTCGGGGACGGCAACGGGCTCGACGTGGTGGAGCGGCTGCGCGAGGTGCGCGACGACGCCCGGGTGATCGTGCTGACCGGCTACGGCGCCATCGCCAGCGCGGTGGCCGCCGTCAAGATCGGCGCCATCGACTACCTGTCCAAGCCCGCCGACGCCGCCGAGGTGACGCGCGCGCTCCTCTCGGGCGAGGGGGACCTCCCGGACCCGCCCGAGAACCCGATGAGCGCCGACCGCGTGCGGTGGGAGCATATCCAGCGCGTCTACGAGATGTGCGACCGCAACGTCTCGGAAACGGCCCGGCGGCTGGGGATGCACCGGCGGACGCTCCAGCGCATCCTGGCCAAGCGCAGCCCCAAATAGGGGCGCCGTTTCACGTGAAACATCCCTAGCCGGCCTCGGCGCGCAGCCAGGCCATGAACCGGCGCAGCGCCCGTCGCGGCGGCATCGGCCGGCGCACCATCCAGAAGCCGAAGCGCGGATCGGTCGCGGCGTGGACGGCGCGCAGGCGACCCGAGGCCAGGTCGTCCCCCAGCAGCGCCAAGAGTTCCACGTACAGCCCATAGCCCGACCGCGCGGCCGAGAGCGCCAGCTCCTCGGTCGGCATCGTCGTCGCCTGGAGCGCGTCCGGGTCGAGGCCGATCCGGCGCAGCCAGGCCCGCTCCTCGTGCGAGCCTTCCTCGAAGATCCAGGGCAGGGCCGCCATCTGCGGCGGGTCGAGCCGGTCGCGGTCGCCCAGCAGCGACGGCGCTCCCACCACCGTGTAGGCGGCCGGCACCAGCAGCTCGGATTCGAGTCCTGTCCATTGCCCTTCGCCCAGGCGAATGGCGAGATCCATCCCGGTCCGGGCCAGATCCACGACCTGCCGGTCGGGATGCAGGGAGATCGGCACCTCCGGATGGCGCGCCCAGAAGCGCCCCAGGCGCGGCACCAGCCATTGGCTGGCGAAGGCGGGGGTCAGCGTCACCTGAAGCGGCCGGCCGTCCTCGCCCGCACGCACCTCCTGCACGGCGGCCGCGATGGTCTCGAAGCCGGCGGCCAGCGCCGCAGCCAGCCGCTCCCCTTCGGATGTCAGGGCGAGGCCCCGCCCGGCCCGTTCCAGCAAGGTCACGCCCAAGGACGTCTCCAGCCCCCGAACCTGCTGCGCGACGGCCGCGTGGGTGACGTTCAGCTCGCGGGCGGCGGCCGAGAACCCACCCAGCCGGGCGGCGGCCTCGAAGGCGCGAAGGCTGGTCAGCGAGGGAAGCTGGATCATAGCTGGCCTAACAGGTCGTCAGGATTCCTGACTCGCGCTTTGCGGAATTGCCACTTATCTGAGCGATGTTGGTTTCAGGAGTCCACATCATGTTTCAGATCCTTGCCGAGGTGATCAGCCTCGTCGCCCGGGCCTCCGGTCCGGCGCGCCCCGCCCTTCGCCGCGACAGCCGCCAGTCGGCCGGGCCGCGCCAAGGCTAAGGGGTCAGCCCTCCCATCAGCTCCGCGTGCCGCGCCAGGAAGGCGGCGCGCGATTCCAGCGGGGGGCGCAGCCGCAGCTCCAGGCCGGCCAGCACCCCCTCGACCGGCCGCCCGAACACCCGGTCGGCCTCGGCGACCGAGAAGCCGGCGATCCGCGTGGCCTCCAGCCAGGCGCTCACCTTGTCGGCCCGCTTGATCGCGGCCTTCACCTCGCGCGGGAGCGTGGCGGGCAGGCCGAAGCGCAGGTGCGCCGCTTGCGCCAGCCGGGCGTCGAGCGCGCCGTAGCCCTCGCCCAGCACCGCCTTCACCGGCGAGATCATGTCGCCGATGACGTATTCCGGCGCGTCGTGCAGCAGCGCCGCGAGGCGCCAGCGCGGCGAGGGATCGGGCGCGGTGGCCCCGAAGATCTCCTCCACCAGCAGCGAGTGCTCCGCGACCGAATAGGGCCATTCCCCCCGCGTCTGCCCGTTCCAGCGCGCCACGAAGGCGAGCCCGTGGGCGATGTCCTCCACCTCGATGTCCACCGGGGTGGGGTCGAGCAGGTCGAGCCTCCGCCCCGAGAGCATCCGCTGCCATGCGCGCCGGGCCACCTGCACCTCCATCCTGACGGGGCGATCTAGCCATTCCATAGCCTTTTCGCCAAGCGATTGCCGCCTCACCCCCGCGATGCTAAGTCGCGCCGCTGAACCCGCCGCACGCAGGAGAGCCGCCCATGCCCGCCGATCACATCGTCAAGGACCTCGGCCTCGCCGCCTTCGGCCGCAAGGAACTGGCCATCGCCGAGACGGAGATGCCGGGCCTCATGGCGCTGCGCGAGGAGTTCGGGGCCTCCAAGCCGCTCAAGGGCGCGCGCATCGCGGGTTCGCTGCACATGACGATCCAGACCGCCGTGCTGATCGAGACGCTGGTCGAGCTCGGGGCCGAGGTGCGCTGGGCGTCGTGCAACATCTTCTCGACCCAGGACCACGCGGCGGCGGCCATCGCCGAGTCGGGCGTCCCCGTCTTCGCCATCAAGGGCGAGACGCTGGAGGAGTACTGGACCTACACCGACCGGATCTTCCAGTTCCCCAAAGGGACCTGCAACATGATCCTCGACGACGGCGGCGACGCCACGCTCTACATCCTGCTCGGCGCGCGGGTCGAGAACGGGGAGGAGGACCTGATCGCCGTGCCGACCTCGGACGAGGAGGTCTGCCTGTTCGCCCAGATCCGCAAGCGGATGGCCGAGACGCCCGGCTGGTTCACCCGGCAGCGCGACGTGATCAAGGGCGTCACCGAGGAGACCACGACCGGCGTGAAGCGCCTCTACGACCTCCATCGCAAGGGCCTGCTCCCGTTCCCGGCGATCAACGTCAACGATTCGGTCACCAAGTCGAAGTTCGACAACAAGTACGGCTGCAAGGAGTCGCTCGTGGATGGCATCCGCCGCGCGACGGACACCATGATGGCCGGCAAGGTCGCGGTGGTCTGCGGCTATGGCGACGTGGGCAAGGGATCGGCGGCGTCCCTGCGCGGCGCGGGGGCGCGCGTGAAGGTGACCGAGGTGGACCCGATCTGCGCGCTTCAGGCCGCCATGGACGGCTACGAGGTGACGCTGCTGGAGGACGAGGTCGGATCGGCCGACATCTTCATCACCACGACCGGCAACAAGGACGTGATCCGCATCGAGCACATGCGCGCGATGAAGGACATGGCCATCGTCGGCAACATCGGCCACTTTGACAACGAGATCCAGGTCGCGAGCCTTCGCAACCACAAGTGGACCAACATCAAGGAACAGGTGGACATGATCGAGATGCCCTCGGGCAGCCGGATCATCCTCCTGTCCGAGGGGCGGCTCCTCAACCTCGGCAACGCCACGGGGCATCCGAGCTTCGTGATGTCGGCGTCCTTCTCGAACCAGGTCCTCGCGCAGATCGAGCTCTGGACCAAGCCGGAGGAGTATGCGCCGGGCGTCTACATCCTGCCCAAGACGCTCGACGAGAAGGTGGCGAAGCTGCATCTTCGCAAGATCGGGGCCAAGCTCACCGAGCTCAAGAAGGATCAGGCCGACTACATCGGCGTGACCGTCGAGGGCCCCTTCAAGCCCGAGCATTACCGCTACTGAACCCGCTGGCGGAGGAGCGGCGCCCGGCCTAGTCTGGCGCCGTTCCCCTCCGGAGACCCGCGATGCGCCGGTTCCTCGCCCTCCTGGGCGTCCTGATGATCGCCTCGGGCCTCCTTTGGGCGGCGCAGGGCAGCGGGCTGTTCCCCTATCCCACGCAAAGCTTCATGGTCGGCCAGCGGCCCTGGATCGGCTGGGGCCTGCTCACGGCCTTGGTCGGGCTCCTCGTCCTCGGGGCCGCGCGGCGGGCCGGACGCTAGGCCAGTCCCAAGCATTTGCGTCGATTTGTCGGGGTTCTCCGTTTGGAGAAGGCCCGGACATCATGGTAGACAGATCGGGAGCCAGGACGGTTCGGACCACGATCTTCGTCGCGTGTGGGAGCGCGGGTGAGGAGGAGGGGTCCCGCGCCGTCCTGCGGGGCCCCTTCGTTCACCTTCCCGGACCTGCCCCGTTCAGGGCTCGATGCCGCCCATCTCGCAGATGATCCGCCATTCCTCGGCCGTGACCGGCTGCACCGACAGGCGGCTGTTCCGCACCAGCACCATGTCCGCCAGCGCGGGCTCGGCGCGGATGCGTTCCAGCGTCACCGGTTGGACCAGGGGACGCAGGGCGCGCACGTCCACGCAGTCCCAGCGGGGATCGTCGGCCGTGCTGTCGGGATGGCAGGCGCAGGCGACCTCCACGAGGCCGACGATCTCGCGCCCTTTCTGCGAATGGTAGAAGAAGCCCCGATCGCCCGGAACCATCGCCCGCATGTTGTTGCGCGCCTGATAGTTGCGGACGCCGTGCCATTCGCCGCCCGCTGCGCCCAAGGCGACTTGATCGTCCCAGCCGAAGACGTCCGGCTCGGACTTGAAGAGCCAATAGGCCATCCCGTGTGTTCCTTCGCTGTCCCGCGCCGGTCCTACTCGGCCCGGAGCGGACGGTCGAGGAGCCGCCGTAGCACGGTGGCCACGTCGCTTCGCCCTTCCACCAGAGCCGCCACGGCCTCGGTCACCGGCAGGTCGAGCCCGAGCCGCCGCCCGAGCCGCGCCGCCGCCCGCGCCGTGGCCGCGCCCTCCACGGTGACGCGCTCCTCCAGGGCCTCGCCGCGTCCCAGATGCAGGCCGTGGCGGTAGTTGCGCGAGCCGTCCGATGTCGCGGTGAGCACGAGGTCGCCCAGGCCCGACAGGCCCATGAGCGTCTCGGGCAACGCCCCGAGCGCCAGGGCGAGCCGCTGCATCTCGGCGAAGCCGCGCGTCAGCAGGGCGGCGCGCGCCGATTCCCCGAAGCCGCCGCCGATGCAGGCGCCGCAGGCGATGGCGACGACGTTCTTGAGAGCGCCGCCCAGCTCCGCCCCCACGAGGTCGGTGGTGCGGTAGAGCCGCAGGACCGGGGTCGCCAGCAGCGCCTGAAGGCGCTCCCCTTCCGCCGGATCGGCGCAGGCCAGCGTCAGGGCCGTGGGCAGGCCCCGGGCGATGTCGGCGGCGAAGCTGGGCCCGGTCAGGACCAGCGGGCGGGCCGAGGGGATCGCCTGCCGGATGGCGGCGCTAGGCCCGTGGAGCGTTTCAAGGTCGATGCCCTTGCCGCAGGCCACCAGGGGCTTGCCCGCGAGCAGCGCCCCTTGTTCGGCCAGGAGGCCGCGCAGGGCCTGGGCGGGCACCGCCAGGAGCACCGTCCCGGCCCGCGCGAACGCCTCGTCCGGGTCTCCGGTGATCGTGAGCAGGTCGGGCAGGATCACGTTCGGAAGGCGCGGGTTGCCCCGCTCGCGCGCCATCCGCTCCAGGGCCGGGGCGTCGCGTCCCCAGAGGACAACCTCGCGCGTCGCGGACAGGGCGACCGCCAGGGCCGTGCCGAAGGCGCCCGCGCCGGCCACGGCGATGCGGCTCACGCCTTGGCGCCCTTCTTGCCGGCCCCGATCATCGGCGCGGCGGACGGGTCGAGGGGCCAGCGCGGACGCGCGGAGATGGCGGCGTCGGGACCGAGGCCCGCCCGCGCCCGCTCCAGGGCGGCCCAGGCGATCATGGCGGCGTTGTCGGTGCACAGGGCCAGCGGCGGCGCCACGAACTCCACCGACTCCGCCGCGCAGACGGCCTGGAGTCGCGACCGGATCGCCGCATTGGCGGCGACGCCGCCGGCCACCGCGAAGGCGGGGCGGAGCGGGGCGGCGTCCCGGTAGAGGGCCAGCGCCCGCCGCGTCTTCTCGGCCAAGATGTCGGCGACGGCGGCCTGGAACGCGGCGCAGAGGTCGCGCCGGTCGCTCTCCCGGAGCCCGGATTGTCCGGACAACTGCCCATCGGAATGTCCGGACAAATGCGCGGACGGGACTCGCGTCTGCTGTCCGGACTTGATCTCGTCATGTCCGGACATGATTCCATCATGTGCGGACATGAGCGAGTCGCGGGCGCGGAGCACCGCCGTCTTGAGGCCCGAGAAGGACAGGTCGCAGCCCTCGCGGTCCAGGAGCGGGCGGGGCAGGGGGATGCGGCGGGGGTTGCCGGTCGCGGCCTCGCGCTCCACCTCGGGGCCGCCGGGCTGGGGCAGGCCGAGGATCCTGGCGACCTTGTCGAAGGCCTCGCCGGGGGCGTCGTCGATGGTGCCGCCGAGGCGGCGGAAGCGGTCGGGCCCCTCCACGACCAGGAACTGGCAGTGCCCGCCCGAGACGAGGAGCAGCAGATAGGGGAACGCGAGGTCGTCGGTCAGGCGCGGGGTCAGCGCGTGGCCGGCGAGGTGGTTCACGCCCCAGAGCGGCAACCCTGTCGCCGCCGCCAGCCCCTTGGCCGTCATCACCCCCGCCAGCACCCCGCCGATCAGACCCGGCCCGGCCGTCACCGCGATGCCGTCGAGGTCGCCCAGGCCCACCCCGGCCCGCGCCAGCGCCGCCTCGACGCAATGATCCAGCACCTCGGCATGGGCGCGGGCGGCGATCTCGGGCACCACGCCGCCGAACGCCGCGTGGAGCGCCCCCTGGCCGCGCACGACGGAGGCGAGCACGCGACCCGCCGCCGGGCCGTCGCGCAGGATGGCGGCGGCGCTGTCGTCGCAGCTCGACTCGATGCCCAGGAAGGTGAGGGGTCGGTCCATGGGGCTCCCGTGCCATGGCCGTCCGTCCGCGCGGGCTGGCCTTCGGCTGGGCTCGGCGCGTATCATCCGGCGGAGGGGCGGGCAAGGACGCGGCGGATGGATCACAGGGCCGAGCCGGGCGCGCGCCTGCTCCTGACGCGGCCGGAGGCGGCCTCGCGCCGATTCCTTGCCGCCTGCGAGGCCGCCTGGGGCGGGCCGATCCCGGCCCTGGTCAGCCCGGTCTTGGCGATCCGGCCGGTCGAGGTCGTCCTGCGCGAGGACCCGGCCGCCCTGATCCTCACCTCGGAGAACGGTGCGGCGCGGGCGGTCGAGATGGGCCTGCGCGATCGGCCCGCGTGGTGCGTTGGGCCGCGCACGGCGGCCGTCGCGCGGGCCGGAGGGCTGCGGGCCATCGAGGCGGGGCCCAACGCGGAGGGCCTTCTCGCCGCGATGCTGGCCGCGCGCCCGGCCGGGCCGATCCTCCACCTTCGGGGCCAGCACGCCCGGGGCGACGTGGCCGCCCGGCTCCGCGCCGGGGGCCTTGAGGCGCGCGAGCTGGTCGCCTACCGGCAGGAGGCTCGGCCTCCCACGCCCGAGGCCCGCCGCGCCCTCGACGCCGACCGGCCGCTGGTCCTGCCGCTGTTCTCGCCGCGCAGCGCCACGCTCGCGCAAGGCTGGGCGTCGCGCGCGCCCCTTCACGTGGTGGCGATGAGCCCCGCCGTCGCCGTCGCCGCCGCGCCGCTCGGGCCCGCGAGCCTGGACGTGGCGCGCGCCCCGGACGGCCTGGCGATGGTGGAGGCGGTGCTGGATCGGCTGGCTTGGCCGAGCCCCGGCTTGAGGGGCGGGGCGGAGCGGATTAGGTAAGGTTCGGTATCGGGCCCGAGGGCTCCCAGCGAAGGAACGACCATGGCGCGCAAGCCGGGCCTCGACGACGGGACGGACATCGCTCCGGAGGGACGCGCGGAGGAGCCATCCGCCGGCCGCGCGGAGCCCCTTGGCGAGAGGGCCGCGCCCGGCCAGCCGGGCGACCGGGCGGCGGGGACGGGCGGCGTGGGGCCGGACGTGGCGGAGGATGGCGCGGGCGTCGTGGCGACGCCGGGCGGCGTCATCGGCCGCGACGGCGACGGCCTGGGCGGCCCGGGCCACGATCCCGGCGACGGTCCCGACGACGGGAGCCTGGGGGTGCCGGACGGCATGACCAGGCCCGCCCGGGACGACGGACCGGCCTTGGCCGCGTCCGGATCGGTCCCGCCCGATCCGTGGCGGCCCCGGCCCTCGTCCGGGGCGTCCGCCGCCGCCGAAGCCTCCCGGGTCGCGACGCCTGTCCTGGACAAGGGCGCGGACGGTCCCCGGGCCGCCGGGTCGGGCGCTGGGTCGGGCGCCGGGGCGGCGTCGGCCGCGCCAGCTTCCGTCGCGCCGCCCCGGCGGCGGGGCGGCTTCGGCGCGCTCCTCCTGGGCGGGATGATCGCGGCGGTGCTGGGCGCGGGGGCGGCCTGGTTCGCCCAGGACCGGCTGGGCCTGCTGCCCGCGCGGACGACCCCCGAACTGGAGGCCCGCCTCGCCGCCCTGGAGGCACGGCCCCTGCCCGACGGAGCCGCCGTGGAGGCCCTGGCGGCCCGGCTGGACCGGGTCGAGGCCCAGGTCGCCGCCCTGGACGAATCGGCGGGCCCGATCGACCTCGCCCCGCTCCGCGCCGAGATCGCCGGGGCGGCGCAGGCCGCCGAGACCCGGGCCGCCGCGCTGGAGCAGCGCCTCGCCGCCGTCGAGGCCCGGCCCGCCGCGCCGACCGGCGGTCAGGCCCCGCTGGGATCCCTCGCCGCGCCTCAAGCCGCGCCGCCGGCCACCACCGCCGCCGGCCCCGATGCCTCGGCCCTGCGCGACGCGGTGCTGGCCACGCTGGAGCCCCGCCTTTCGGGCACCGAGGCCGCCGTGACGGAGCTTCGCGCCGGGCTGGACGACCTCGACGCCCGGCTGGGCGCCGCCGAGTCCGCCAGCGCCGCCGCCGTCGAGGAGGCCCGCGCCGCCTCGGCCGCCGCCACCGAGCTGGAGACCCGCGCCACCACCGCCCAGGCGCGGACGCGCGCCGCGACCGCCCTCGCGGCGGCGCAGGCCGCCCTGGACGCAGGCGAGCCGCTGGAGCCCGCCCTCGGGCAGCTCCGCGCGGCGGGGGTCGAGGTGCCCGAGGCCCTGTCCGCGCGGGCGGCCGAGGGCGTCCCGACCCTCGCCGCGCTGCGGGACGACTTTCCCGAGGCGGCGCGCGCCGCCCTGTCCGTGGCCCGGGACGACGGGCTGGTCGGGGACGGCTCGGGCGTGGTGGGCTTCCTGCGCGAGCAGCTCTCGGTCCGCTCCGTGACGCCTCGCGCCGGGCAGGACCCCGACGCCGTGCTGTCGCGCGCCGAGGCGCAGCTTGCCCAGGGGAACCTGTCCGTCGCCCTTGGCGAGGTGGAGGCCCTGCCCGAGCCCGTCCGCGCCGCCATGGACGGCTGGATCGCCCAGGCCCGCGCCCGCGCCGACGCGACCGCCGCCCTCGACGCGCTGCGCGAGGCGAGTGCCGCGCCCCCGACCCCGGCCGATTGACGGCTCCCAGGAACACGCATCGAAAGGCCCCGGCCCATGCTTCGGTCCCTCATCAAGCTGCTTGCCTTCGTGGCGGTCGTCGCCGGCCTGACCCTCGGCGGGGCCTATCTCATGGAGCAGGGCGGCGGCGCCGTGGTCGCCATGGCGGGCTACGAGATCAGCCTGAGCCCCCTCCAGCTCGCCATTGGGCTGATCCTTCTCGTGGCGCTGCTCTGGGTCGTGCTTCAGGTCCTGGGCGTTCTGGGGGCGGCGCTGCGCTTCCTGAACGGCGACAACAACGCCCTGTCGAACCACTTCTCGCGCCGGCGCGAGCGCAAGGGGCTGGAGGCCCTGACCGACGCCGCCGTGGCGCTGGCCTCGGGCGATGGCAAGGCGGCGCTGTCGCGGGCGGTGGTCGCGAACCGCTACCTCGACAAGCCCGAGCTCACGCAGCTCCTGATCGCGCAGGCCGCCGAGGTGTCGGGCGACGCCGCGCGGGCCGAGGAGACCTACAAGGTGCTCGCGCGGCACCAGCGGACGCGCTTTGCCGGCATCCGGGGGCTGCTGCGCCAGAAGCTCGCGCAGGGGGACGACGTGACCGCGCTGCGGCTGGCCGAGAAGGCGTTCGAGCTGGACCCGCGCCACCGGGAGACGCAGGACGTGCTCCTGCGGCTCCAGGCCGAATCGCACGACTGGGCCGGCGCGCGGCGCACGCTAGGGGCGCAGCGCAAGTCGGGCGCGCTGCCGCGCGACGTGCACAAGCGGCGGGACGCCGTGCTGGCGCTGTCGCAGGCGGCCGACGTGATCGACGAGAGCAAGGACATCGAGGCGCGCGAGGCGGCGATCGAGGCGAACCGCCTGTCGCCGGACCTGATCCCGGCCGCCGTGATGGCGGCGCGCGGCTACATCGCCGCCGGGAACGCCCGCTATGCCGCGCGGGTGCTCCGCAAGGCGTGGGACGCGCAGCCCCATCCCGACCTCGCCGCCGCCTTCGCCGAGATCGCCCCCGAGGAGACCCCGCAGGAGCGGCTGAAGCGGTTCCAGGCGCTCACCGCGATCCGGACCGAGCATCCGGAGACGCGGATGCTGGTGGCCGAGCTGCTGATCGCCGCCGAGGACTTCGCCGCCGCCCGCCGCGCCCTGGGCGACCTGCCCGAGACGCAGCCGACGGGGCGCAACCTGACGCTGATGGCGGCGATCGCGCGCGGGATGGGCGAGGACGAGGCCACCGTGCGCGGCTGGCTCACCCGCGCGCTGACGGCGCCGCGCGGGCCGCAATGGGTCTGTGACAACTGCGGGCGCATCCATCCGCAATGGGCGCCGATCTGCGCCAGCTGCCACGCCTTCGACACCCTGAGCTGGAAGACGCCCCCGACCGAGGCGACCCTGCCCAGCGGCGTCGAGCTGCTGCCCCTGCTGGTCCGCGACGGCACCCCCCCGGCGGCGGCCCCGGAGCCTGAACCGGATGCGGCCCGCGCGGCCCCCGTGACTTCAAGTTAGGGCTTTTCCCTCCCGCGAGCGGGTGCTAAACGGCCCCCGTCGCCGCAGTAGCTCAGCTGGTAGAGCACGTCATTCGTAATGATGGGGTCGGGGGTTCGAGTCCCTTCTGCGGCACCAGCCTTCCCGGCCATGCCGAGGACATCAAGCAAGCTGTCGGCTCACAAGGGTTTCCCACCTTCCGTCTATCCGGGCCTGACGTGATCCTGCCCAAGCATCCTGCCGGAGGCTTCGATCCGCCTTGGACTGAAGCAGAGGGGAGCAGGGACAAGGCACCGGCTCACAGGCGCCACGGTTCCGCAAGTAACCGATGCGGGTTGGACTCCGTTTGATCCCAGCCGGATCACTGGTCCGCGAGTCCCATGGGGACGATGTTCTTTCACCGCCAGGGCCCCTTCGCGGACGCCCGGCGTCACCGGCAACCACATCGTCCGCCGCGCCGACATGGACGACACGCGGGCAGGGGCGTCGCAGGGCAAGGACGATCCGGCCGTGGTGGCCAAGGCGGCCCATGACGCGCTCATGGCCGACCGGCACAAGGTGGTGCCGACGCTCAGGAACAAGGCGATGGCCAGAGTCGGGGTCCGGGACCGAGCAGGCGCTTGGGATCGGCCGGGCCGAGGCTCAGGCCACCAGCTTGTCGAGGGTGATCGGCAGGCTGCGATGGCGCTGGCCGGTGGCGTGGAAGATCGCGTTGGCGATCGCGCCGGCGACGCTGATGATGCCGATCTCGCCCAGGCCCTTGACGCCCAGCGGCGTCACCTCGGGGTCGGGCTCGTCCACGAAGATCACCTCGATGTCGTGGATGTCGGCATGGGCGGGGATGTGATACTCGGCGTAGTTGTGGTTCATCCAGCGGCCGAGCCGCAGGTCGGCCAGCGTCTCCTCGTGCAACGCCATGCCGATGCCCATGACCACGCCGCCCAGGATCTGGCTGCGCGAGGTCTTGGGGTTGATGATCCGCCCGGCGGCGATGGCGCTGACGATCCGGGTCACGCGGATCTGGCCCAGCTCCTCGTCCACCCGCACCTCGGCGAAGACGGCGCTGTGCGTCTTGCGCGACTTGCGCGCCTGGCTCACGAGGCCGCGCAGCCCGGTGGCGGCGGTCTCCTCGACCTCGATCCGGTCGAGGCCCGCCGCCTGCATCGCATCGATGATCGCGACCGACCGGCCGGGATCGGCCCTAAGTGCCATGCGTCCGTCGGCGAAGACGAGGTCGTCGATGGAGGACGCGGCCGCGAGGGGCTGGCCCTCGACCTTGGCGGCGGCCTTGAGCAGCCTTTCGGCCACCGACCGGCAGGCGAGCTGGACGGCCGCCCCCGTGGAGGCCGCGCCCCAGGAGCCGCCCTCGACCGGCGCGGTGGGCAGGTCGCTGTCGCCGAGCCGGCTGGTTATCCGTTCGGGCGCGATCCCCAGCGTGTCGGCGGCGACCAGCGTCATGACCGTGTAGGTGCCGGTGCCGATGTCGGCGGTGGCCGAGGCCACCTCCAGGCGGCCATCGGCCAGCAGCGTCGCGCGGGCGGAGGTCTTGGAGAACTGCGCGTCCCAGATGCCGGTGGCCACCCCCCAGCCGATCATCTCGCGCCCGTCGCGCATCTGGCGGGGCTCGATCGGGCGGCCCTGCCAGCCGAAGGCGGCCGCCCCCTCGCGGTAGGCCTCGCGCAGCGCCTTGGAGGTGAAGGGCTGCCGGTTCATCGCGTCCTCGTCCGAGTAGTTGAGGAGCCGGAATTCGAGCGGGTCCACCTTGGCCTTGTAGGCCAGCTCGTCCATGGCGATCTCGAATAGGGTCATGCCGGTCGCCGCCCCCGGCGCGCGCATGTCCGAGGACGTGTAGGTGTCGCGCGGGGCCACCGTGTATTCGCCGCGCATGTTGAGGCAGGCGTAGTTGATCATCCCCCAGGTGACGACGTCCTCCAGGTTGTTTTCGAACCGCGAGGTGGAGGTGGTCGCGTCGTGGATCATGGAGGTGAGCTTGCCCGTCCGCTCGGCGCCCAGCTTGATGGAGTAGATCGCCTGCGGGCGGTGGACGTGGGTGAACATCTGCTGCCGCGTCATCACCACGCGCACCGACCGTTGCAGGTGCTTGGCCGCGAGGACCGCGAGCTGGACCTGATACTGCGGGCGGAGCCCCGATCCGAAGGCGCCGCCCACGTAGGCGTTGACGACGCGCACGTCCTTGCTGCGGAACCCGAAGCTCGACGCGATGAAGTCCCGCACGCCCTGGGCGCCCTGGCACTTGTCATAGACGGTGATGGTGCCGTCGCCGTGCCAGTGGACGGTGGAGGCGTGCATCTCCATCGGGTTGTGGTGCTCGGTCGCGAGGCGGTATTCGCCCTCGTGGCGCAGGTCCGCCTCGGCGTAGGCCGTGTCGGCGTCGCCGTGCGACTTGGGGGCGTGGAAGCTCTTGCGCTTCCAGAGGGGCAGGGTCTTCTCGGCCAGCGACAGGTCGAAATCGACGTTGTGGGGTTCCTCCTCGTAGGTGACGTCCAGGAGGGAGGCGGCGAAGCGCGCGGCCTCGAAGCTGTCGGCCAGGACCAGGGCCACGGGCTGGCCGCTGAACAGGATGCGGTCGTCCCGCAGCGCCACGAACGGGTCGCCGGGGATCGACAGCTCGTCCTTGTGCGCGCTGTCGCGCCAGGCGACGTGGGGGCGGTTGCGGTGCGTCAGCACCTCCGCGACGCCGGGGACGGCGCGCGCCGCCGCCTCGTCGATGACGGCGATCCGACCCTTGGCGATGCGACCCGAGACGATCACGCCATGGAGCATCCCCGGCACGACATACTCGGCCGCGTAGAGGGCCTGGCCGGTCACCTTGTCCACGCCATCGACGCGGCTCAGGGGGGTGCCGATGCCGACCTTGATGGGCGTCTGGCGCGTGTCGGGCATGGGGTCGGCTCCTTTCAGGCGATGCGCTTGTCGGTCTGCGACTGCGGCGTTCCAGCGGCGGCCTGCTCCAGCGCGCGCAAGATGGCCTTGCGGGCCAGGGGCAGCTTGAAGTCGTTGGCGCCCTGGCCCTTGGCCCCCGAGAGGAGCGCGTCCGCCGCCGCGCCGAACAGGTCGCGGGCGGGTTCCTGGCCCCGGAGCAGCGCCTCGGCCTCGGGCCGTCGCCAGGGCTTGTGCGCGACGCCGCCCAGGGCGATCCGCGCCTCGGCGATCCGCCCCGCCTCCAGCCGCAGCGCGACCGCGACCGAGACCAGCGCGAAGGCGTAGGACAGGCGGTCGCGCAGCTTGAGGTAGGTGTAGTGCGTCGGGAAGGTCTCGGGCGGGAGGTCGATGGCCGTCACCAGCTCGCCCGGTTGGAGCGTGGTGTCGCGCCAAGGCTCGTCGCCGGGCAGGCGGTGGTAATCGCCGAAGGGGATGACCCGTTCGCCGCCGGGGCCGGCGACGCGGACCTGGGCTTCCAGCGCCGCCAAGCCGACGGCCATGTCCGACGGGTGGGTGGCGATGCACTGGTGGCTCGCGCCCAGGATGGCGTGGATGCGGGTGACGCCTCCGATGGCCGCGCAGCCCTGGCCGGGGCTGCGCTTGTTGCAGGGGGTGCCCACGTCGTAGAAGTAGTAGCAGCGCGTCCGCTGGTTGATGTTGCCGCCGTTGGTGGCCGCGTTCCGCAACTGCGCGGTCGCGCCGGCGAGGATCGCGGAGGAGAGCAGGGGATAGTCCGCCTGCACCCGTTCGTCGTAGGCCGTCCGGGTGTTGGTCGCGAGAGCCCCGAGGCGCAGGCCGCCGCCCTCGATCTCGGCGATGCCGGACAGCGGGAGGCGGGTGATGTCCACCACGCGGGTCGGGCGCGCGACGTTCTCCTTGAGGAGGTCCACGAGGTTGGTCCCCCCCGCGAGGTAGGCCGCCTGGGCGTCCGCGCCGTCGCGCAGGGCCTCGGCGACATCCGCCGGGCGGGCGTAGTCGAAGCGGATCATTCCCGGCCCTCCTGCCCCATGACGTCGAGGATCGCGTCGGCGATGTTGGTGTAGGCCCCGCAGCGGCACAGGTTCCCGCTCATCTGCTCGCGCACCTCGTCGCGGGTGTGGGCGTGCCCCTCGGCGATGAGCCCCACGGCCGAGCAGATCTGCCCCGGCGTGCAGTAGCCGCACTGGAAGGCGTCGTGCTCGATGAAGGCGGCCTGGAGGGGGTGGAGGTTCCCCGGCTGGCCCAGCCCCTCGATGGTGGTGACCTCGGACCCGTCGAGCGAGACGGCGAGCTTGAGGCAGGCGTTCAGGCGCGTGCCGTCCACCAGCACCGTGCAGGACCCGCATTGCCCGTGGTCGCAGCCCTTCTTGGTCCCCGTGAGGTGCAGCCGCTCGCGCAGGAGGTCGAGCAGCGTGACCCAGGGCTCCAGGTCGAGGGCGTGGTCCTCGCCGTTGATGGTGAGCCGGACGGGCAGGGTGCCGATGGGCCGCGAGGCGAGCGCCGGGCCGGGGTCGTCCTTGAGGCTCAGGGCCGCTTGGCTCATGCCGGGATCTCCTCGATGCGGGTGGGGTGGGCCTCGGCCACGCCGGTGGCGCGGTGGCGGACCTCGGACAGCGCCGGATAGACCCGCAGCCGCGCCCGCATGACCGAGCCCAGCGGTCGGTGGGCAGCCAGCGAATGGGACGGCCGGAAGGTCAGCGCCTCGTCGAAGAAGCGCGCGCGGGCGTCGGAATGGGCGTCCTGGCGGGGCAGCGTGATGGTCGCCACAGTGCGATATTGGCTGTCGGCCTCGGGCCATTCGACCGAGGCGTCCTCGATCGGCTGGGTGTCGGCATTGGCCCAGAGCTGGGCGCGCAGCTCGAAGACCGCGTCGTGGGCGCGGAAATAGGCCACGGTCGCCGTGCGGAACCCGTCCTCGTCCTGATGCGGGTTGAGCCGCCAGTCGCGCAGCGCGTCCTGGGGAGCCGAGGCCGGGAAGGCCCCGATCTTGGCGACGTGGTCGCCCCAGCGCAGCGGCGCCTGGCTGAAATAGGCGTTGCGGAGCGGATGGTCGTAGGGGTGGCCGAAGAACTCGGCCGTCGGGCTGGAGGCCCCGACCGCCCCGAGCGCCCGGTTCAGGTTCCGGGCGAGCGAGGACACCGCGCTCTTGGCTCCCTCGGGGAGCGCGGCCGAGCCGCTGATGGCCGCGCCGTCGCGCAGGAAGCCCCGGGCGGTTCCGGACGGGAAGGTGGTCCCGGTCGAGAGCACGAAATCCTGCACGGGCGCGTCGTGGCCGGGAAGCCGCTCGCCCTCGGCCCCGAACACCTTGATCGCCATGCCGCGATGCGTGGACACCCGGTCGCCCAGCGTCTCGCCCGGCCCCTGGGCGAAGCGGATCGCGACCGCGTGGGTCTTCCCTCGGGCGAACAGGCCCTGCGCCAGCTCGGCCGGCAGGTCGTCCGGCACCTCCATCGTGCCCACGACGCAGGCCGTGCTCTTGGCGTGGCTGGCGCGGACGGCATGGCCCTCGCGCGCCTCCACCGTCCCGAGCTGGCCGATCATTCCCTGGATGATGCCCTCGATGACCGCCTCCTCGTCGGGCTCGGGCCGTTCGATCTCGGGGGCGTAGCGCAGGTAGGGCATGTGGTTCCTCGTCAAGCCTGGGAAGGGGCCGCCGCGGCCGGCGAGGGGGCGTCCCCTAGACGGTCCCGATCCGCGCGCCCGCCTATCGCGAGTGACCGGCCTGCCATCATATCCGCCCTCCCTGGACGGCCCCTTCCGCAGGAGGAAGGCGGCCGCCTCGCTGGATGTCCGTGCACGGACCGGCCCCGGGTCCGCGCGATCCGACCTCAAGGCGGCTCGACGCCTTCTTGTTCCCCGGACGGCGTGGCCCGGGCGAGGCTCCGGTCCCTCATCATGGCGAGCCGTCGCGGCTCCGAACGGGCCGGGGCGTCCAGGTCCGACCGCCGGTCGATGTCGAGCACGGCCCCGGGCTCACCCGTCGTCAGCCGCGCGACGCCTGCCCGGCCCGGCAGGAGGGCCCGCCCGCCCTGGTCCCCGCGCAGGAGCGCCAATTCCGGGTAAAGGTCGCGGGCGAAGGCCACGGGATGCGCCGGCTGCCCGCCCCGCCGATACTCGGCGGCGATGGCGCCCCGTTCCAGCGCGTCCAGCAGCGGGGCGGCGGCCCCGGGCGGGACCAGGGGCATGTCGGCCAGGAAGACCACGACGCCTCGGCTGGTGCGGGGCAGCGCCCGAAGGCCGCACCGGAGCGAGGCCGAAAGCCCGTCGCCCCAGTCCGGGCAGCGCGCGAGGATCAGGCGATCCCCCCGGACCGGGGCCAGCGCCGCCTCGACCCGTTCGGCGTCGCAGCCCGTCACGGCGATGCAGAGGTCCACCGGGGCGGCCAGGGCGATCCGGGCGGCGGCGCGCACCAGGGGCTCGCCACGCCAGGGCGCCAGGAGCTTGCCGCCCCCGAACCGCGTCCCGGCCCCCGCCGCCAGCAGCAGGGCGTGGAAGCCGCTCACGCCCTCGCCCCCGGGCGGAGGGCGACGATCTCGGCGATGGTGGCCACGGCGATCTCGCGCGGGGTCTGGGCCGCGATCGGCAGCCCGATCGGGCCGCGCAGCCGGCCCAGGGCCGCCGCGTCCAGGCCCGCCCCGAGCAGCCGTCGCCGTCGCTGCTCCAGGCGGTGCCGCGATCCCAGGACGCCGACGTATCCAGCGGGCGAGAGCAGGGCGGGCACAAGCGCCGCAAGGCCGGCCTCCTCCTCGTGACTGGCCACCGCGATGGCCGTCCAGGGGTCGGGCCGGAGGTCGGCCAGGACCTCGGCGGGCGGGGCCGTCGCGACGCGCAGGCTCTCTGGCGGCCGGCCCGGGGGAGGAACCGGACAGATCAGGGTCACCCCCCATCCCTGCTGGACGCCCGCGACCGCGATGGCCAAGGCGAAGGGATCGCTCCCGATCACCACGAGGCGCTGCGGCGGCAGGATGGCCTTGTCCACGATCCAGCCTTTCCCGGCATCCGCGTCCGCCTCGACGCAGCGCCGCCGCTCGCCGTCGCTCAGGTAGCGGAGCGCGCGGCGATGCCCGTGCAGGGCTCGGAGCCGCGCCATGGCCGGGTCTCCGGCCGGGATTGGCTCCACCAGCAGGTCGAGCCGCCCGCCGCAGGGCAGGCGGATGTCGAAGAAGGGGCTGCCCCGGCCATAGGTCAGGCGCCGCGCCCGGCCGTCGGCCAGCGCCGCCCGCGCATGGGTGGCGAGGTCGGCCTCCACGCACCCGCCCGACAGGAAGCCCCAGGTGCGACTCGCCGTGACGATCATCTGCGAGCCCACGGGACGCGGGCCGCCCTCGCGGCCGTGGAGCGTCGCCAGGGCGAAGGGCTCGCCCGGGTCGAGCGCGAGGATGACGGGGGCCATGTCCTCCTCCAGGAACGACGCGAACCCGTCGGGCCCGGCCTGCGACTCCGCGACACGAGACGGCAGGTCGAAGGCCTCCCGAGGGGGTGGGAACGGGAGGGTCACGGCAGCCGCCGCGACGACCGGGCTTGCTCCGACATCCGGGCCTTCCTCCGCTCCGCCCAGGCGCATCCGCGCCAAACTGGCCGACAACCCCCGTTCCGGTGGGCCGGTTCCCCCCGCGCGGCCCGTCGGGCTCGGGGAGTCGAGAACCGCGTCCCAGGATGGCACGCATCACGGTGAAGCCGTCCCCGCGCTCCTGGCGGAAGATCATTCCGCCCCGCTTCCCACCGACCGGACAGCTGGCAGGCGTTGACCGCCTCGGGACCATCATCGAGCAGATCCGTTCCGCCGGCCGCTCCGCCGGACGGCGCCAAGCCCGATCCGACGGCGAGTGCGGCCTTTCGGCCACGGCGCGGCGTCGTCCGGCATGGGCGAGGTTTGACCAGCGGCGGGCCTGTCGCTAGCCGGGCGCCACAAGCCAGAGCCTCGCGGGAGCCACCGCGAGGGCAGCCAATCCTCCTCCTCATCGCCCGGATTGGCCCATGACCGTCTTCTCCCGCACGATCCCGACCCTGTCCCGATCCGCCCGCCTGCGGGCGCTGCTCGGCACGGCCTGCGTCCTCCTGCCGCTGCCGCTTCTCGCGCAGGAGGTGGCGGACCCCTACGACCTCGGCACCGTCCGCTACGAGCAGGAAGGCCAAGGCGCCATCGGCCCCGACAACACCATCGTCGCCACCCGCACCGCGACGGGGAGCCGCACCGACACCGCCCTCATCGACCTGCCCGCCGCCGTCTCGGTCGTCACCGAGGCCGAGCTGGAGCGGCGCGACGTCGAGGACACCACGCAGGCGCTGTCCTACACGTCCAGCGTGACGACCGACGAATACGGCTCGGACGACCGCTACGACTACTTCCGCATCCGGGGCTTCTACCAGACGGGCGAGGGTCTGTATCGCGATGGCCTGCCAAGCCGGACCCTGAACTTCACCGGCCCCAAGCTGGAGCCCTTCGGCCTTCAGCGGATCGAGGTGCTCAAGGGCTCGACCTCGACGCTCTTCGGCCTGAACGCGCCGGGCGGCCTCGTCAACGCGATCACCAAGCGCCCGCAGGACCAGGCCTTCGGCGAATCCACGATGGCCGTCGGCCCGGACCATCAGGAGTTCGGGCTCGACTTCGGCCGGCCGATCGACGCGGCGGGAAAATGGACCTACCGCGTCACGGCGCTGGCGCAGGACGGCAGCAACGACGGCGACCACACCAGGGACGACCGCCTCTACTTCGCCCCGGCGCTGACCTGGCGGCCGAGCGACGCGACCCGGGTCACCTTCCTCGCGCACTACTACGAACGCGACGGCAACGCGCCCCATTCCACGCCCGTCGGCGTGGACATCGATCCCGACACCTTCCTGGCCGAGCCCGACTTCAACCGGACGGACCGGGAGGAGGCCAGCCTCGGCTGGGATCTCGCGCACCGCGTCGCGCCGGGCCTGACCTTCAGCCAGGTCGCGCGCTACACCAGCCTCGACCTCGATCTCGAGCAGGTCTACGGCGGCGGCGCGACCGCCGCCACGCCGCGCTCGGCCTATTACGTGGACGGGACGCTCGAGTCCTTCGCGATCAACAGCCAGCTCCAGTACGACGCCACCCTGCGCGGCGTGGGGACGCGGACGCTGGCAGGGGTCGATTACGCCCGCGACGAGCTGTCCGAGGTCTCGGCCTTCGGGTCCATCGCCGGCATCGACCCCTTCGACCCGGAGTATTGCGGCCGCGCCTGCGTCCTCGCCAGCCTCGGCACGCCCACCGAGCTGGAGACCACCCAGGAGACCACCGGCGTCTTCCTCCAGGAGGAGCTGACCTTCGCCGACCGCTGGATCGTGACGCTCGGCACCCGCTACGACACGGTGAGCACCGAGACGGGCGCGCCCGGCGCGACCGCCAGCTTCGAGGACGAGGCCGTCACCTCGCGCGCGGGGCTGACCTACAAGGCGACGGCCGACCTGTCGCTCTACGCCAACTACTCCGAGTCGTTCCAGCCGGTCGGCTCCTACTTCCGCAGCCTCGTGACGGACGTGGAGCCGCAGGAGGGCACGCAATACGAGCTGGGCGCGAAGTATCGGCCCGGCGGCGGCAACGCGCTCTTCACGGCTGCCGTCTTCGACCTGACGCAGACCAACCTCGTGCGGCAACTCTCGCCGCTGGCCTACAGCCAGATCGGCGAGGTGCGGGTGCGCGGCGCGGAGCTGGACGGCAAGTGGGCCATCGGGAACCTGAGCCTCACCGCCTCCTACGCCTACTGGGACGCCGAGATCACCGAGAACGGCCTGGGCGGCAACGAAGGGAACCGCCCCTACAACACGCCCGAGCACATCGCCTCGCTCTGGGCCGACTACACCGTGGCGGGGCAGGGGGCGCGCGGCGACCTCAACCTCGGCGGCGGCCTGCGCCACACGGGGCCGAGCTTCGCGGACGACGCCAACACCACCGAGCTCGGCGGCATCACCGTGGTCGATGCGGCGGTCAGCTACGAGCTTTCCGACAACGTGGCCCTCGCGCTGAACGTGTCCAACCTCTTCGACGAGCGGGAGGTCATCTACTCCTACGACGCGAACTGGTACAACGACGGCCGCCAAGTCCGCGCGCGCCTGACCTACACCTGGTGACGCGCCCGGCCCCGGCGCGCACCTCGCGCCGGGGCCGAATGGCCCCACCGCCCGGCGGGGCTCCCGCCCGGGGAACATTCCCGGCCCGTCGCGGGTTCATCCGGCCGAACCGGAGACCTCCATGGCCCGCATCGGCTTTCACGCCTCGCACGAGCAGTTCCCGCCCTCCGAGCTCCTCCGCCTCGTCGTGGCGGCCGAGGCGGCGGGGTTCGACGCGGCCAAGTGCTCGGACCACTTCCGACCCTGGAGCGAGAGGCAGGGTCACTCGGGCTTCGCCTGGTCCTGGCTCGGCGCGGCGCTGGCGCGGACGCGCTTCCCCATCGGCTCCATCTGCGCGCCCGGCTACCGCTACCACCCGGCGGTGGTGGCGCAGGCCGCCGCGACGCTCTCCGAGATGTTCCCTGGCCGCTTCTGGCTGGCGCTGGGCAGCGGCCAGCGGCTCAACGAGGACATCATGGGCGTCCCCTGGCCCGAGAAGCCCGAGCGCAACGCCCGCCTGGAGGAGTGCGCCGGCATCATCCGCGACCTGCTGCGGGGCGAATCGGTGTCGTGCCACGGCCGCGTGCCCGTGGTGGACGCGCGCCTCTACTCCCGCCCCGAGACGCCGCCGCCCCTCCTGGGCGCGGCCATCACCGAGGCCACGGCCGAGTTCGTGGGCTGCTGGGCCGACGGCCTGCTGACCACCAGCGCCGAGCCCGACCGGGTCCGCAAGGTCGTGGACGCCTTCCGGCGCGGGGGAGGGGAGGGCAAGAGGCTCGTCATGCAGGTCGGCCTGAGCTGGGCCCCGACCGAGGAAGCGGCGCTCCGGAACGCCTGGGACCAGTGGCGCACCAACGTCCTGGGCGGCGAGGTGAACTGGGAGCTGCGGACGCCCGAGCAGTTCGAGACGGCGACGCGCCATGTCCGCCCCGAGGACATGGCCGAGTCGATCCTCGTCTCCGCCAGCCTCGACCGGCACGTCGAATGGATCGGCCGCTACATCGAGATGGGCTTCGAGGAGATCCACCTGCACAACGTCGGCCGCAACCAGGACGAGTTCCTCGACGCCTTCGGCGGCAGGGTCCTGCCGCAGATCCGGGCCTCCTGAAGCTCGGACCCGAACGGTCCCGGCTCGCCATGTCCCCTGACGTGGCGTCAGCTCGACGACATGGCAAAGGAATCCGCCGGTTGTCATGAAACCTTTACACAACCGTTACACAAGCATCGCCGACCGCCCCTAAAGCAGCCCCGGAAGCTGGCGGAACGCCCGTCCGGCTTGCAGGGAATAACAGGAGCTCCCCATGTTTCACGTGAAACGCCCGGCCACGGCCCTCGCGCTGGTCCTCGCGGCCGCGCCCGCGCTCGCGCAGACGCGCGAGAACGTCCAGGTCGCCGGGTCCTCGACCGTGCTGCCCTACGCCACCATCGTGGCCGAGGCCTTCGGCGAGAACTTCGACTTCCCGACTCCGGTGGTCGAGGGCGGCGGCTCGGGCGCGGGCCTCGCGCGCTTCTGCGAGGGCGTGGGCGAGAACCAGATCGACATCGCCAACTCCTCGCGCCCGCTCCGCGCCGGCGAGTTCGAGACCTGCGCCGCCAACGGCGTGACCGACATCATCGAGGTCCGCATCGGCTACGACGGCATCGTCTTCGCCTCGGCCAAGGCCGGCCCGGCCTTCGCCTTCACGCCCGAGCACTGGTTCAACGCCCTGGCCGCCCAGGTCGTGCAGGATGGCCAGATTGTCGCCAACCCCTACACCAACTGGTCGCAGATCGACCCGGCCCTGCCGGATCAGGAGATCGCCGCCTTCATCCCCGGCACCAAGCACGGCACCCGCGAGGTGTTCGAGGACAACGTGATCCTCGAAGGTTGCGAGGCCACCGGCGCGCTCGAAGCCTTCACCGCCTCCGGCCTGGACGAGGACGCGGCCGAGGAGGCCTGCCTGACGCTCCGCACCGACGGCGTGTCCACCGACATCGACGGCGACTACAACGAGACGCTGGCCCGGCTCGACGCCAACCCGAACGGGATCGGCGTGTTCGGCCTCGCCTTCTACGAGAACAACACCGACCGCCTCCAGGTCGCCACCATGTCGGGCGTCACCCCCTCGACCGAGTCCATCGCCTCGGGCGAATACCCGGTCTCGCGTCCGCTGTTCTTCTACGTCAAGAAGGCCCATATCGGCGTGATCCCCGGCCTCAAGGACTTCGCCGAGTTCTTCGTGTCCGACGACATGGCCGGCCCCGGCGGCCCGCTGTCAGACTACGGCCTCGTCTCCGACCCGGAACTCGCCTCCGTGCAGGAGATCGTCGCCAGCGAAACGGTTATGGCCGCCCCGGCCGAGTGACCTGACCCCTCCGGGCCGGCGCGCATCCCCGCGCCGGCCCATCCTCATTCGGGACAAGCTTCGATGCCCCTTGGCTGGCTCCTCCTCCTGGTCCTGCTGATCGCCGCCGCAGGCTACGTCATGGGGCGACGCCGCGCCCTGTCCGGCGCCGGGGGCGACACCCGGGCCATGCACTCGCTCCCGGGCGCCTACGGCTGGAACGTGGCGATGGCGGTGCTGATCCCGTCGCTGCTGCTCATGGCCGCCTGGACGGCCGTCGCGCCCTCCGTGATCGACCGCATGGTCGCGCCGATGGTCGCCGACCAAGGCGACCCCGCCCTCGTGATGAGCGACGTCCGCCGCGTCGCCCGCGGCCTCGTGATCCTGGACGAGGGTTTCGATACCATTGCCGCCGAGGGCCTGCGCGACCGCCTTGCCAGCGTCGGCGTCGCCGTGGGCCAGGACGTGTCGGAATCGACCCTGGCCGCCGCCGAGCGATACGACATCCTGGCCGCCCGCTCCTCGTGGCTGCTGACCGCGCTGACGCTGGCCATCGCGGGGGGCGCTGCCGCCTGGGCGCTGCGCCGCACCACTCCCGACCTGCGTGCCCGCAACGAGGTGGAGCGCGGCATCCAGGGGCTGCTGATCGCCGCCGCGCTGGTCGCCATCGCGACGACCATCGGCATCGTCCTCGCGCTGATCTTCAACACCATCAAGTTCTTTCAGCTCTACCCGGCCACCGACTTCTTCTTCGGCCTGACCTGGAGCCCGTCCTTCGGCGGCGGCTCGGAACTCGGGATCCTCCCGCTGATCTGGGGCACGCTCTACATCTCCTTCATCTCGCTGCTGGTCGCGGTGCCGCTCGGCCTCCTGTCGGCGGTCTACCTGTCCGAATACGCCTCGCACCGCGTCCGCGCCTGGGCCAAGCCGATGCTGGAGGTCCTCGCCGGCATCCCCTCCATCGTCTACGGCCTCTTCGCGCTCCTCACCGTCGGCCCGGCGCTCCTCGCGGTGTTCGGCGACGGCGGCCTCGGCTGGATGGACGGCGGCACGGCGGTGATGACGGCGGGCCTCGTCATGGGGATCATGCTCATCCCCTTCGTGTCCTCGCTGTCGGACGACATCATCAACGCCGTGCCCCAGGCCATGCGGGACGGCTCCCTCGGCCTCGGCGCCACGCCGTCCGAGACCATCCGCCAGGTCGTCCTCCCCGCCGCGCTCCCCGGCATCGCCGGCGCGGTGCTGCTGGCCGCCTCCCGCTCCATCGGCGAGACGATGATCGTGGTGCTGGGCGCGGGGGCCGCCGCCAAGCTGTCGCTCAACCCCTTCGAGGCGATGACCACGATCACCGCCAAGATCGTGAGCCAGCTCACCGGCGACCAGGACTTCTCCTCGCCCGAGGCGCTGGTCGCCTTCGCCCTCGGCATGACCCTGTTCGTGGTCACGCTGTGCCTCAATATCCTCGCGCTCTGGATCGTGCGCCGCTACCGGGAGCAGTACGAATGACCGACCTCCCCCTCCACGGGGCAATGCCCGAGGCCCGCCCCGCCCGGTCCATCCTCGACCTCGACCCGCGCACCCGCGCCCGCAACCGCGCCGAGGCCCGCTTCCGCGCCTATGGCCTGGGCGCCCTGCTGGTCGGCCTGTTCTTCCTGGTGCTTCTCCTCGGCTCCATCCTCCTGAACGGCCTGAGCGCCTTCACGCAGACCCGCATCCAGCTCCCCGTGGAGCTGCTGGAGTCGGAGCTGGACCCCCAGGGCACCCGCGACCCCGCCGTGATCGGCGAAACGTCGAGCCTCGGCTATGGCGACCTCATCGAGGCCGCGATGGTGCAGGCCGTCGCGGCGGCCGGCGTCCCGACCGCCATCGAGCCCGGCGACCTGGAGGACATCCTCTCCCCCGGCGCCGGCGCGCAGATCCGCGAGGCGGTGCTCCGCGACCCCTCGCTGATCGGCCAGACCGTGACCTTCGACCTGCTCGCCTCGTCGCGCGTGGATGGCTACGTCAAGGGCCGCGTCACCCGCGAAAGCCTCGCCAACGACCGCAACCTCCGGCCCGAGCATCTCGACATCGTGGACGCCATGCGCGAGGCCGGCACCATCGAGCGCGGCTTCAACGCCGACTTCATCACCGGAGCCGACGCCTCGGAGCGGCGGCCCGAGGAGGCGGGGATGGGCGTCGCCATGATCGGCTCGCTTTACACCATGCTCGTGGTGCTGGCGCTGTCGCTGCCCATCGGCGTCGCCGCCTCCATCTACCTGGAGGAGTTCGCGCCCAAGAACCGCTTCACCGACCTCATCGAGGTCAACATCGCCAACCTCGCCGCCGTGCCGTCCATCGTCTACGGCATCCTCGGGCTGGCGGTGTTCATCCAGTTCATGGGCCTGCCGCAATCCGCGCCGCTGGTGGGCGGGCTGGTGCTGACGCTGCTGACGCTGCCCACGATCATCATCGCCACCCGCGCCTCGCTCAAGGCGGTGCCGCCGTCGATCCGCGACGCCGCGCTGGGGGTCGGGGCGTCGAAGATGCAGTCGGTGTTCCACCACGTCCTGCCGCTGGCGATCCCCGGCATCATGACCGGCACCATCATCGGCATGGCCCACGCCCTGGGCGAGACGGCGCCGCTCCTCCTTATCGGCATGGTGGGCTTCGTCGCCTCCAACTACCCGAACGGCGCGCTCGACGGCTTCACCTCGCCCAACTCGGCGATGCCCGCCCAGATCTACGAATGGGCCAAGCGCGCCGACCCCGCCTTCTACGAACGCGCCTGGGGTGGCATCGTCATCCTGCTCGTGTTCCTGCTCCTGATGAACCTCGCGGCCGTGCTGGTGCGCCGCCGCTTCGAACGGCGCTGGTGATAGGATACAGGCCATGAACGACATGCGACCGATCGAAAGGGCGACCGCCTTGGACGACACCAAGATCTCGGCGAAGGGCGTGAACGTCCACTACGGCGCGGCCCACGCGCTCAAGGACGTGTCGGTGGACATCGGCGACCGGCTGGTGACCGCCTTCATCGGCCCCTCGGGCTGCGGCAAGTCCACCTTCCTGCGCTGCCTGAACCGGATGAACGACACCATCCCCTCGGCCCGCGTCACCGGCCGGATCGAGATCGACGGCCAGGACATCTACGACCGCCGCGTGGACCCGGTGCAGCTCCGCGCCAAGGTCGGCATGGTGTTCCAGAAGCCGAACCCCTTCCCGAAATCCATCTACGACAACGTGGCCTACGGGCCCAAGATCCACGGCCTCGCGCGCTCCCGCGCCGACCTCGACGTGATCGTCGAGAAGGCGCTCCGCCGCGCCGCCCTCTGGACCGAGGCCAAGGACCGGCTCCAATCGCCCGGCACCGGCCTCTCGGGCGGCCAGCAGCAGCGGCTCTGCATCGCCCGCGCCGTCGCGACCGAGCCCGAGGTGCTCCTGATGGACGAGCCCTGCTCGGCGCTCGACCCCATCGCCACCGCCCAGGTCGAGGAGCTGATCGACGAGCTGCGCCAGAGCTACTCGGTGGTGATCGTCACCCACTCCATGCAGCAGGCCGCCCGCGTCAGCCAGCGCACCGCCTTCTTCCACCTCGGGAACCTGGTGGAATACGGCGAGACCGGGCAGATCTTCACCAACCCCCGCGACCCCCGGACCGAATCCTACATCTCCGGCCGGATCGGCTGAGGAGGCCGCGCCCATGAACGAACAGCACATCCTAAAGTCCTTCGACCGCGACCTGGAGGCGATCCAGGCCCAGATCCTCAAGATGGGCGGGCTGGTGGAGGACGCGATCCTCCAGGGCTCCGAGGCGCTCGCCGCGCGGGACGTGGAGGCCGCCGACCGCGTCCGCTTGGCCGACAAGGCCATCGATGCCCTGGAGGAGCAGGTCAACGAGGAGGTCGCCCGCACCATCGCGCTGCGCGCGCCGATGGCCGCCGACCTCCGCATCCTGCTGTCGGTCCTTCGCCTCGCCGCCGCGCTGGAGCGGGTCGGCGACTACGCCAAGAACATCGCCAAGCGCGTGACGGTGATCTCCGAGGCGCGGGGCATCGAGGGGGCCGACGCCTCCCTGCGCCGCATGGCGCGCGAGGTGCAGGGGATGCTGCGCGACACGCTCGACGCCTTCGTGCGCCGCGACGCCGCGCTGGCGCGCGAGGTGCTGGCCCGCGACGAGAGCGTGGACCAGATGTACAACGCTCTCTTCCGCGAGATCCTGACCTTCATGCTCGAGGACCCGCGCACCATCACGCCCTCCATGCACCTCCACTTCATCGCCAAGAACCTGGAGCGGATGGGCGACCTCGTGACCAACATGGCCGAGCAGGTGGTCTATCTCGTCACCGGCGAGAAGCCCCAGGAGGACCGGCCCAAGGGCGACCGCACCGCCTACATCGCCGGGCCGGAGGCGGGACCGGACTCGGGGGCGCCGTGAGCCGGCCCTCCCTCGCGCCCCACGTGCTGGTGGTGGAGGACGAGCCCGCCCAGCGCGAGATCCTGGCCTACAACCTGGAGGCCGAGGGGTTCCGCGTGACCCAGGCGGCGGACGGCGACGAGGGGCTGTCGGCGCTGCGCGACGACCCGCCCGACGTGGTGGTGCTCGACTGGATGCTGCCCGGCGTGTCGGGGATCGAGATCTGCCGCCGCATCCGCACCCGGGCCGAGACGCGGGCGCTCCCCGTCATCATGCTCTCGGCCCGCTCCGAGGAGGTGGACCGCGTGCGGGGCCTGGAGATCGGGGCCGACGACTACGTGACCAAGCCCTACGCCGTGGCCGAGCTGCTGGCGCGCGTGCGCGCCCAGCTCCGCCGCGTGCGCCCCTCCACGGTGGGGCAGGTGCTCGATCACGGCGGCATCGTCCTCGACTCCGAGACGCACCGCGTCACCCGCGACGGCCACGCGCTGAGGCTCGGCCCCACCGAGTTCCGGCTGCTGGCGGTGCTGATGGAGAAGCCCGGCCGCGTCTGGTCGCGCGAGCAGCTCCTCGACCGGGTCTGGGGGCGCGACATCTACGTGGACACCCGCACGGTGGACGTCCACATCGGCCGCCTCCGCAAGGCGCTGATGGCCGAGGGCGGCGTGGACCCGCTGCGGACGGTGCGCGGCGCCGGGTATTCGCTGGGCTGACCGGCCGGGGGCCAGGCCCGGTCGCGGCGGGGGAGGGGGGCTCTGCCCCCCGTCTCCTGCGGAGACTCCCCCCGGGATATTTGGAGCCAAAGAAGGGCCAGCAGGCCGGGCGTCAGCCCGCCGCCGTTCGGGTCGAGCCGGCGGTCACTCGGCCGCCGCCACCGCGCCTTGCGCCAGCCGTTCCCGGATGATCCGGCCCAGCTTGCCCGCGTCGGCATGGAAGTTGCGGATGCCCTCGGCCAGCTTCTCGGTCGCCATGGCGTCCTCGTTCATCTCCCAGCGGAACGCCTCCTCGGAGATGGGCTCGGCCCGTCCTTCCGCCGCGCCGGGCGACAGGCGGCGGGGCAGGTCGCCCCCGTCCTCCGCCAGCTTCGTCATCAGGTCCGGCGAGATCGTCAGCCGGTCGCAGCCCGCCAGCGCCTCGATCTGGCCGGTGTTGCGGAAGGACGCGCCCATCACCACCGTCGCGATGCCGTGCGCCTTGTAGTGCTCGTAGATGCGCCGGACCGACAGCACGCCGGGATCGGTCTCGGGCGTGGTGGTCTGGCCCGTGGCCTTGCCGTGCCAGTCGGTGATCCGCCCCACGAAGGGCGAGATCAGGAACGCCCCCGCGTCCGCGCAGGCCTTGGCCTGCGCGAGCGAGAACAGCAGCGTCAGGTTGCAATCGATCCCGTCGCGCTGGAGCCGCTCGGCGGCACGGATGCCCTCCCAGGTGGAGGCGAGCTTGATGAGGATGCGCTCCCGGCCCACGCCCAAGCGGTCGTAGGCCGCAAGGATCGCCTCCGCCTTTCGGACCGACCCCTCGGTGTCGAAGGACAGCCGCGCGTCCACCTCCGTCGAGACGCGGCCGGGCACGATCTTCGCCAGCTCCGCCCCCAGCCCCACCGTCAGCTCCTGCGCGATCACCGCCTCGGCGTCGTCGGACCCGCGCCCCGTCTGGACAGCGCGGGCGAGGTGCTCCTCCATCGCCGGGTTCTGGATCGCCTTCAGCACCAGCGACGGGTTCGTGGTGCAGTCCTGCGGCTGGAGCCGCCGCACCGCCTCCAGGTCGCCGGTGTCGGCCACCACGACGGTCATGGACCGGAGTTGCTCGAGCTTGCTCGCCATGGCTGTTGTCCTCCCCGAAGGCTGCGCCCCCTATCTAGGCCATCCCGCGCCCCGCCGCAAACGCGCGCCCGTTGACCCCGCCGGGGAAAGGCGCAAGTGAGGCGCCGGGCAGGAAGAAGGCCGACACCGCATGGACATCGCGCAGCTCCACGATCCCGTGGCCCTGGCCGTCATGGCGCTGGCCGCCGCCGTCGTGGGGCTCGCCAAGGGCGGGCTCGCGGGCGTCGGCACCATGGCCGTGCCGCTCCTCGCTCTGGTGCTGCCGCCCGTGCAGGCGGCGGCGATCCTGCTGCCGATCCTCTGCCTCACCGACATCGTCGCCACCTGGACCTGGTGGGGCACCTGGAGCCGCCGGACCCTCGCCCTCATGCTGCCCGGCGCGGTGGCGGGCATCGGCGTGGGCTGGCTCACCGCCGCCCTGGTCTCGGACGCCGCCGTGCGGCTGATCGTCGGCGCGGTCGCCGTGGCCTTCGTCGCCCGCTGGCTCTGGCAGCTCTGGCACCGCCACGGGCAGGAGCCGCGTCCCGAACGGCCCGCCCCCGCCTCCTTCTGGGGGGCGCTCGCCGGCTACACCAGCTTCGTCGCCCACGCCGGCGGCCCGCCCTTCCAGGTCTACACGCTGCCCCTCGGCCTCGACCCCCGCACGCTGACCGGGACCTCCGTCGCCTTCTTCACGGTCGTCAACTACATCAAGCTGATCCCCTACGCCGCCTTGGGAGAGTTCGACGCCACCAACCTCGGCCTTTCGGCGCTGCTCGCCCCGCTGGCGGTCGCCTTCACCTTCGTGGGTGCCTGGATCATCCGCCGGATGCGGGCCGAGGTCTTCTATCCGCTCACCTACGCGCTCACCGCGCTGGTCGGGATCAAGCTCATCTGGGACGGCCTTTCGGGACTCTGACCCCGGTTGCGCTATCGTCCCCGCCCATGCAATTTCGCGCCGACCCTTCATCCGGGAGAGAACCCATGGCCATCCGCACCGTCGTCTGGGGCGAGAACGTCCACGAGCACAAGAACCGCCGCGTCGCGGAGGTCTACCCCCAGGGGATGCACCGGACGATCGCCGACGCGCTGAACGCGGACCCCGCCATCGAGGCCACCACCGCCACCCTCCAGGAGCCCGAGCACGGCCTTCCGGCCGAGCGGCTGGCGCGGACCGACGTGCTGCTCTGGTGGGGCCACGCCGCCCATGCCGAGGTCAAGGACGAGGTGGTGGAGCGCGTGGCCGAGGCCGTCTGGTCCGGCATGGGCCTCCTCGTCCTGCACTCGGGCCACTTCGCCAAGATCTTCAAGCGCCTGATGGGCGCGCCCTGCAACCTCACCTGGCGCGAGGCCGGGGAGCGCGAACGCCTCTGGGTCACGTCCCGCAACCACCCCATCGCGGCGGGCCTCCCCGACCACTTCGAGCTGCCGCACGAGGAGATGTATGGCGAGCCCTTCGGCGTCCCCGAGCCCCTTGAGACGGTGTTCGTGAGCTGGTTCCAGGGCGGCGAGGTCTTCCGCTCGGGCCTCACCTACAAGCGCGGCGCGGGGTCGGTCTTCTACTTCCGCCCCGGCCACGAGACCTATCCGACCTACCACGACGCCAACGTCCAGCTCGTGCTGAAGAACGCCGTCAAATGGGCCCACAACCCGGCCGCCCGCCTGTCCGACCCCACCAAGGCCCCCAACGTCCCCCACGACAAGGCGCTGGAGCCCTTCGAGAAATGGGGCGCGACGCTCCACGAGGCCGGCGAGGAGGGCTTCCGGTGAGCGACCCCCAATCCGGCACCCAGACGGGCACCTCCACCGCCCCCGCGACCCAGCCCGCCGACAGCGCCGTGATGGCCCCGGCCGAGGCCGCCCAGCCCGCCGCCCAGGCGGGCGAACGGCCCGTGCGCCTCCTGATCGTCGGCACCGGCGGCATGGCCCGCCAGCACGCCGAGAAGTTCGGCGCCATCCCCGGCGTGACGCTGGCCGCCGGCATCGACACCAACCCCGACCGCCTCGCGGCCTTCCAGGAGGCGCACGGCATCCCCCAGGGCTTCGCCTCCGTGCAGGAGGCGCTCGACTGGGGTGAGTTCGACGCCGTGACCAACGTCACCCCGGACGCCGTGCACTACATGACGACGCTGCCGTTCCTGTCGGCCGGCAAGCACGTCATGTGCGAGAAGCCCCTCGCCTCCAACTACGCCCACGCGGCCGAGATGGCGCAGGCCGCCTCCCTCGCCGGCGTGGTCAACATGGTGAACCTCACCTACCGCAACGTCCCCGCGATCAACGAGGCCGCCCGGCTGGTCTCCGAGGGCGCGATCGGCGAGGTGCGCCACTTCGAGGCCTCCTATCTCCAGTCCTGGCTGACCCAGCCCGCCTGGGGCGAATGGTCGACCTCCTCCACCTGGCTCTGGCGGCTGTCGAAATCGCACGGGAGCATGGGCGTCCTGGGCGACGTGGGCGTGCACATCCTCGACTTCGCCACCTTCGCGGCGGGATCGATCCCCACCAACGTCTCCTGCCGGCTGGCGACCTTCCCCAAGGCGCCGGACGACCGGATCGGCGAATATGTCCTCGACGCCAACGACTCGGCGGTCATGCACCTCCGCCTCGCCAACGGCGCGACCGGCGTCGTCCATGCCTCCCGCTTCGCCTCGGGCCACCTCAACGACCTGACGCTCAAGCTCTTCGGCACCAAGGGCGGCCTGGAGGTGCGCGGCAACAACGAGCTGAGCGAGCTGCGCGGCAGCCTCGGCGAGGATATGCTGTCCGGCACCTGGCGCGACCTGCCCAGCCCGCCCGTGCCCACCAACTACCAGCGCTTCATCGCCGCGATCCGCGCGGGCACCCCGGTCCTGCCGGACTTCGCGCGCGGCGCGGCGCTCCAGAAGGTGCTCGACCTCGCCGCCGCCTCCGACGAGGCGCGCTCGCTCGACATGGCGGTCTAAGCCTTTCCTTTCCCGCCGGTTTCGGCTTTCCTCTCCCCGTGAAAGGGGGGAGGACCGCGTGACCGTCCCGACCATCCCGGGGCCCGGGCCCGCGCCCGGCCTCGCCACCCTGCGCGACCGCGCCGTCGCCGCCCACCGCGCCGGCCGGCGCGCCGAGGCGCTGCCGCTCTACGCCGCCGCCCTGGCGCGCGCGCCGCGCGACGCCGGCCTCTGGACCAACCTCGGCGCCCTCCTGCGGGCCGAGAGCCGCCACGACCTAGCCCTCCAGGCGCAGGAGCGGGCCTTCGCCCTGCTCCCCGCCGACCCCGGCATCCGCAACAACCTCGCCAACATCCTCAACGACCTCGGCCAGCACGAGCGCAGCCTGTCGCTCCGCCGCGACCTCCTGAGCGATGCGCCCGACGACCCCAGCCACCCCGCCATGGCCGGCAAGGCGCTGCGCTCCCTCGGCCGCCTCGACGAAGGCATAGCCCTCCTCGACGACGCCCTCCGCCGCTTCCCCGACGACGCCGAGACGCAGGTCCAGCTCGCCCTGACCGAGCTTGCCGCCGCCCGCTACGCCGACGGCTTCCGCCACTACGCCGCCCGCTGGCGCACCGGGGAACTCACGCCCCGCCGGATCGACGCACCGAAATGGGACGGCGGCCCGCTCGACGGCCGAACGATCCTCGTCCTGCCCGAGCAGGGCTTCGGCGACGCCCTCTGCTTCGCGCGAGTCCTGCCCACCCTGCGCCGCTTCAACCCCGCCCGCGTGGCGCTGCTCGCGGAAGCGCCCCTCCTCCGTCTCATGCAGGGGGTCGACGGCGCAGACCACGTCGGCCCCGGAGCGCCGCCCGGCGGCTTCGACGTCTGGGTGGACATGATGGACCTGCCCACCCTCCACTTCGCCGCCACCGACACGATCCCCCCGCCCACGCGCCTGCACATCCCCGACGACTCGCGCGCCCGCGCCCGCGCCCTCACCGCCCCCGTCCGGGACCGTTTCAAGGTCGGCGTCGTCTGGTGCGGCTCCGTCACCTACCGCGGCAACGCCTTCCGCAGCTTCCCCCACACCGAGCTTCACGCGCTCCTCGACCTGCCCGGCCTGCAACTCGTCTCCCTCTACAAGGGCCCCGAGCTGGCCGCCTTCCAGGCCGACGGCACCTCCGCCTTCATCATCGACGCCGGTTCCGCCGACCGCGACTTCGCCGACTGCGCCGCCCTGATGGAGGAGATGGACCTGATCGTGACCTCCGACACCGTCACCGCCCACCTCGCCGGCAGCCTCGGCCGCCCGGTCTGGACGCTCCTCCACTGGGACGCCTTCTGGCTCTGGGGTCCCACCGGCGACGCGACCCCCTGGTATCCCTCCATGCGCCTCATCCGCCAATCCGCGCCCCGCGACTGGCCCGGCGTCCTCGCCCGCGTCCGCGCCGACCTCAAGGCCCTGCTCCGGGACCGAACCCAAGGCTCTCCCGCATGACCGACCTCCTCGCCCCCGTTTCCGCCGGAGAGCTCCTCGACAAGATCGCGATCCTCCGCATCAAGGCCGCGCGCATCCCCGATCCCGCCAAGCTCGCCAACATCCACAAGGAACTCGCCGCCCTCGAAGCCGTCGCCCGCGCCATCCCCCCCAGCCCGGCCCTGTCCGCGCTCGAAGCCGACCTCCGCGCCATCAACGAGCAGCTCTGGGACATCGAGGATGCGATCCGCGCCCGCGACGCAGCCGGCGACTTCGGCCCCGCCTTCGTCCGCCTCGCCCAGGCCGTCTACCGCACCAACGACCGCCGCGCCGCCCTCAAGCGCGCGATCAACCGCCTCACCGGCTCGGCGCTGGTGGAGGAGAAGTCCTACCACGCCCACGGCACGCCGCCCTGACCCTGCCCCATCCGCGGCGGAACCCGCGCCGCATTGCGGCATCCCCGCGACGTTTCGGGCGGATTCGATCCGTTAAGAAAACCTTGCCCACTCTTCCCCTATCCCGGTCGCGGGTGAGACGGGAGTGATCTACCATGAGCAAGGGGGCCGGCCTCGCGCCGATCATCATCAAGCGCAAGAAGGCCGGCGGCGGCGACGGCCACCACGGCGGCGCCTGGAAGGTGGCCTACGCCGACTTCGTGACGGCGATGATGGCCTTCTTCCTGCTGATGTGGCTGCTCAACGCCACGACGGAACAGCAGCGCAAGGGCCTCGCCGACTACTTCGCGCCCGACATCCCGCTGTCGCGGGTCTCGGGCGGCTCCGACGGGATGTTCGGCGGCGACTCGCCCACCTCCTCCGACGCCGCCCGGACCGAGGGCAAGACCGCCCCCGGCCTCGTCGGCGCCGCCGGCTTCCCCGGCCAGGGCGAATCCGAATCCGAGGCCGCCGACCGCGCCGCCGAGGTGGCGGCCCTCGTCAAGATCGAGGACGCGCTCCTCGGCCGCGGCGGCGAGAGCTTCATCTCCGAGGAGGCGCTCCAGCACGTCGTGACCCGCCTCACCGACGAGGGCCTCGTGGTCGAGATCTTCGCGACCCCCGGCGCGCCCATCTTCGACGCCTTCGACGAGCCTCTCCCCGCCACCTTCGAGATCGTGGGCACCGTCGCCCGGATGGCGGGCCTCGTCACCAACCCCGTCGCGGTGGCCGCGCACGTCCCCGCCGCGCCCGCGCTCCTGGCCCCCAGCCCGGCCTGGGACAGCTCGCTCGCCCGCGCCGACCGGACGCGCCGGATGCTCGGCGACCACGGCCTCCCGGCCGAGCGGATCGCCCGCGTCACCGGCCACGGCGACCGCTCGCCCGCCGTGGGCGACCCCACCGCCCCCCGCAACGACCGGCTGGAGATCACGCTGCTGCGCCGGGGCCGCGAAGGCGGGCTGCGTTAAGGGGATGTTAGGGCCGACATGATACGACTCGGGGGAACCGAAGCTGCACAAGGGCCCTCGCATGTCGATCTCGTCTTCCATGAACGCCGGCGTGGCCGGGCTCGCGGCCCAGTCCATGAGCATCTCCACCATCTCGGACAACATCGCCAACTCCTCGACCACCGGCTACAAGCGGGCGACGACCGACTTCGCGGCCATGGTGATCGGCGGCAACCAGTGGTCCTCCTACACCGCCGGCGGGGTGCGGGCGACCGCCCTCCGCAACGTCGCCGCGCAGGGGGCGCTGACCACGACCAGCAACTCGACCGACCTGGCGATCACCGGGCGCGGGATGCTCCCCGTGACCAGCATCACCGATGTCCGGGCCGGCAGCACGGACCTGCCCTTCCTGATGACGACGACCGGCTCCTTCAAGCCGGACGCCAACGGCTACCTGACGACCGCCACGGGCCATGTCCTGCTCGGCGTGCCGGTGGCCGACGATGGCGTCACGCCCGCCTTCCCCCGCACGACCTCGGCCTCCCTGGTCCCCGTGCGGATCCAGGCCAACCAGATCCAGGGCTCCCCCACCACGGAGATGTCGATCTCGGCCAACCTGCCCGCCGACGAGACGCTGCCCGAGGCCGACGGCGCCACCAAAACCATGTCCGCCACCTATTACGACAACCTGGGCGGCGCGCAGACGCTCGCCTTCACCTTCACGCCGACGGTGCCCGCCACCGGCACGGCGCGCTCCAACGCCTGGACCATGACGGTCACCGACAGCGCCCAGGGCGACGCGGTGGTCGGCACCTACGCGATGACCTTCACCGACACGAGCGTGAACAACGGCCGCATCGCGACCGTCGCCCGCGTCGGCACCGTGGGCGGGGCCTACGACGCGGCCACCGGCGCGCTCACCGTCACCACGGCCAGCGGCCCCATCGAGATCAACGTCGGCCAGCCGGGCGAGGCCGGGCGCTTCACCCAGTTCGCCGACGACTTCTCGCCCGGCAACACGACCAAGGACGGCGCCGCCGCTTCCAGCATGACGGGGGTGGAGGTGGACGCCAGCGGCTACGTCGTCGCCACCTACGGCGACGGCGACACCCGCCGCCTGTTCCAGATCCCCGTGGTGGACGTGCCCAACCCCAACGGCCTGACCGCGCTCTCCAGCCAGACCTACGCCCCGTCCGAGGCCTCGGGCGCCTTCATCCTCTGGGACGCGGGCTCCGGCCCCACGGGGGAGATCCAGGGCTACGCGCGCGAGGAATCGTCCGTCGATGTCGCCGAGGAGCTGACCCAGCTCATCCGCACCCAGCGGGCCTATTCCTCGAACGCCAAGATCATCCAGACCGTGGACGAGATGCTCCAGGAAACCACCAACCTCAAGCGCTGAACCTGACCGAAAGGGGTCCGTCCCATGAGCCTCAGCACCGCCTTCGGCAACGCCCTGTCCGGCCTCGGGGCCGCCTCCCGGATGTCCGAGGTGGTGGCGTCCAACCTCGCCAACGCCCTCACCGAAGGGTATGCGCGCCGCTCGGTGGAGCTGTCCTCCCTGTCGGTGGGCGGGCGCGGCATGGGCGTCCGCGTGGACGGCATCGCCCGCCACGTCAACACCGCCCTCCTGGCCGAACGCCGCAGCGCCGAGGGCACCCTCGCCGGCGACGCCGCCCTCGCGGGGGCGCTGCGGGGCCTCGAGGACGACCTCGGCTCGACCGACGCCGGCACCAGCCTCGCCGCCCGAATCCAGGCGGTCGAGGAGGCCCTGGTCTCGGCCTCGGCCGACCCGTCCTCCGACACGCGGCTGTCGCAGGTCATGGACAGCCTCGGGTCCATGGCCTCCACCCTCAACCAGGGCGCGGCGACCGTCCAGCAGCGGCGCGAGGAGGCGGATGCCTCCATCGCCACCCAGGTCGGCGACCTGAACGCCGCGCTCCAGGGCCTCGCGCAGCTCAACGTGGATATCGTCCGGGCCAGGGCCATCGGCGTCGATGCGGCGGGCCTGCTCGACCAGCAGGGGGTCCTCCTCGACAAGGTGGCGACCATGGTCCCCATCCGCCAGATGGAGCGGACGGGCGGCGCCATCGCCCTCATCACGCCGCAGGGCGCCACGCTCCTCGACGGCTCCCGCGCGGCCACGGTCGGCTTCGTCGCCTCGCCCACCATCACCGGCGCGATGGCCTATCCCGACAACCTCCAGGGCCTTACCCTGAACGGCAAGCCGGTCGGCGGCGACGACGGCGTGGGCGCCCTGTCCGGCGGCTCGCTCGGCGCCGCCTTCGTCCTGCGCGACGAGACGCTTCCCGCCGTGGCCGACACGCTGGACCTGCTCGCCCGCGACCTCCTCGACCGCTTCGCCGACGCCGATCCCACGCTGGGCGCGTCCGACGCGGGCCTCCTCACCGACGCGCAGGGCCCCGCCTCGGCCACGACCACCTCGGGCCTCGCCCGCCGCCTCGCCGTGAACACGGCGGCGGCCGGCGACCCGACCCTCCTGCGGGACGGCCTGGGCGCCTCCACCCCGGCCGATCCTGGCGATTCCACCCAGATCGGCCGCTGGATCGACGCCCTGGCCGAATCGCGGCCGCTGACCTCCGGCGGCAGCCCGGGCTCCTCCGCCGCCCTCGCGGCCGAGTTCGTGTCCGACATCGGCGCGAGGCGGCTCTCGGCCGAGCAGAAGGAGACCTATTCCAGCGCCCGCTGGTCCACCCTGCGCTCCTCCGAGCTCGCGGGCGGCGTGGACAGCGACCAGGAGGCGCAGATGCTCCTCCAGATCGAGAAGGCCTACGCCGCCAACGCGCGGGTCATCTCGGCCCTCGACAACATGATGCAGACCATCCTGGAGATCTGAGATGAGCGTCACGGGACTTGGCGATCGCGCGCAGCTCCTCCTCGGACTGCGCCAGAACACGGAGATCCGCACCCGCCTGGCGGCCCGCTCGCAGGAGCTGTCCACCGGCGTGGCCAGCGACATGGTGGCCCATCGCAAGGGCGACACCGCGCCCCTGGCCGACCTCGACCGGCGCGTGGCCCTGGCCAAGGCCTACGGCTCCGCCGCCAAGGAGGCCGCCACCCGTCTCGGCCTCGTGGACGAGGCCCTCGAACGGGTGGAGACGGCCCGCTCCGGCCTCTTCTCGGATCTCGTCACCGCCACCGCCGGCGGCAATCTCGGCACCGCCTCCGCCTCGGCCCGCTCGGCCTTCGCGACCATCGTCTCCGCCCTGAACACCCAGCTCGGCGACGACGGCCTCTTCGCCGGCACGGCCACGGGCGGCACCGCCCTGGCCAGCGCCGACGCGATGATGGCGGACATCCTGGCGACCATGGCCGGGGTGACCACGGCGGCCGGGGTCGAGGCCGGGCTCGACGACTGGTTCGCCGGCACCGGGGACGGCTTCGGCGCGGCCTACCAGGGCAGCGACGCCGACGCGCGCCGCGACATCGACGCGGACACCAGGGTCCGGATCGGGGTGCGCGCCGACGATCCGACCCTGCGGGGCCTGCTCAGGGCCGCCGCCCTGGGGGCCCTGGCCGCCGACGTCACGCTCGACCTGCCGGACGAGGAGGCGGGCGCCCTGATCGAGGGATCGCGCGACGCGCTCCTGTCCCTGTCCTCCCCGCTGACCGAGCTGCGGGCCGGCATCGGCCTGGGCCAGTCCCGCGTCGATCAGGCCATCGCGCGCCACGCCGCCAAGGCCTCGGCCTGGCAGATCCTGCGCAACGAGCTGGCCGAGGTCGATCCCTACGGGACCGCCTCCGAGGTCGAGGCGCTCCAGACCCAGCTCGAGACCCATTACGAGATGACGCAGCGCCTCTCCTCCCTCAGCCTGATGAGCTACCTGCGGTGATCGCCCGGACCCTCCTCGCGCTCCTCCTCTGCGGCCTCGCCGGGGCCGCCCCGGCAATGCCCATCCGCCTCAAGGATCTCGTCGAGTTCGACGGGATGCGGTCGAACGACCTCCTGGGCTACGGCCTCGTGGTCGGGCTGAACGGCACCGGCGACGGCCTCCGCAACTCCCCCTTCACCGAGGAGATGATGGCCAACATCCTCGAACGGCTGGGGGTCAACATCACGGGCGAGCAGTTCCGCCCGCGCAACGTCGCCGCCGTCCTCGTCACCGCCAAGCTCCCGCCCTTCGCGCGCGCCGGCAGCAGCATCGACGTGACCGTCTCGGCCATCGGCGACGCCGATTCGCTCCTTGGCGGGACGCTGGTGATGACGCCGCTCAACGCCGCCGACGGGGAGATCTACGCGGTCGCCCAGGGCACGATCATCGCCGGCGGCATCTCGGCCCGGGGCGAGGCGGCCTCGGTCACCCAGGGCGTGCCGACGGCCGGCACCATCCCCTCCGGCGCCACCGTGGAGCGGGAGGTCGATTTCGACTTCTCGACGCTGGGCACGCTGCGGCTCGCGCTCCGCAACCCCGACTTCACCACGGCGGCCCGGATCGAGAACGCGGTGAACCAGGACTTCGGCCGCGCGGTCGCCCTCATGCAGGACGCGGGCACGGTGTCGCTGGACATCGTCGCCACGGGCGAGGCCTCGGCCGCCCACGCGCTGGCGCGGCTCGAGAACATCCTCGTCGAGCCCGAGATCCGCGCCCGCGTGGTGGTGGACCAGCGCTCGGGCACCATCGTCATGGGCGAGGATGTCCGCGTGTCCCGCGTGGCCGTCAGCCAGGGCAACCTGACCCTGCGGATCGAGGAGGCGCCGCTGGCCGTGCAGCCGAACCCGTTCACGCCAGGCGACACCGTGGTCGTCCCGCGCAGCGAGGCCTCGATCACGCAGGAGCCGGGACGGCTGGCCGAGACGGGGGGTGGCGTTTCGCTCTCCGAGGTCGTGGCCGGCCTGAACGCCCTGGGGGTCGCGCCCCTGGACATGATCGACATCCTGAAGAGCATCAAAGCCGCCGGCGCGCTTCAGGCCGAGTTCCTGGTGCGATAGTCGCGAGGGGGATCCGGCCCTTCGGGGCCCGGCTCCGGCGCCCGGGCCACCTCGGGGCGAGCGGCCGACGCCGCGACACCGACGAGGGCCAGCCTGGAGGCGGGCGGCGTCCAGCAGGCCCCTGCCTGCGCCTGGGTTCCTGCTCGGCGTGGCCGCCTGTCGCCACGTCCGGCCTGAGAGCGAAGGGCAGAGGGCCGCGTTCATCGGCTGCGGGCCGAAGGAGCCGCCTTGGCCTCACATGACCACGGTCCCGGACCGGTGAACTGGAGGGACGCTCGGGCGGTTCGGCGACAGGACGGCGACGCGGAAGCAGGCGGCGAAACGGACCAGCCCGACTAGGGCCGCGCGAGGTTGCACCCGACATCCTACGGGCGCAAGCGGCGGTCATCGAGAGGCAGGACGAGGGCGAGCCGCCGTGCCCTGTCGGGGGAGGCCCGAGGCTGCTGGAACAACGTTCGAGCCGCAGCCTGCCCATCCCCCCGGCCAGCGGAACCGCCCTTGTCGGCGTGAGGCGCGGATCGCCCGGAGCCGGCTCCAGCCACGAAGCGGTCGCGCGACCTCGATCTGTCGTGCATCGCATTTCGGAATCCTTCCGTGAGGGGGACAGAGGGCGGTCCCAAGCCGCCCGAGCCGAGGCTCACGACACCCAACAGGCTCGTCCGATCTGGCTGCGGCAGGCGCGGGCGATCCGAGGGCCTTGGAGGCTTCGCGCAGATCGGCGGGCCGCTGTTGGAGGATCGACAGCGGACGGAAGCGTTGCCGCCAAGGCTCCAGCGCCACATCGCGCCGGCCCGTCCTTGCCGATCTCCGCCCCGAGCCGGACTGGGGGACCGCACGGAACGGATGCGGCATCGCCGGCCTTGGAAGGCGGGGAGCCCGAGATGTCTCCGGCACGGTCGATCGCGCCGCGCGCCGCGCCGCGTGCTGCCGTCGTGCCGGTCGGCCGTCACCCAGGCGTCGATGCGTGTCCCGCCGACCTCGCGCGTCGCGCCGTCCCTGGCCTCGGAGCCCCTCCACCCGGACCGTCCCTGGGTGGGCCGCATCGATGGCATCCCGCGCGAGGGCGTCTGGGTCCCGCAGTTCCGGGGCCGTCCTAGGCGATGCGGTGTCCAACGCGCCTCCAGGGATTCGGCGGTGCCCCGCCCGGCCTCGACGCGACCGAGTCCCCTGGCGCCCTCTGGATCCCGTGTTCCGGACAGCTTGCGTCGGGCCGCTCCAAGAGGAACCCCGGCCCTCTGTCCGGGCCTTAGCCGTAGCTGCGGACCAGGCTGCCGGCGATCAGGGTCCAACCGTTCGCGACGACGAAGAAGGCGAGCTTGAAGGGCAGGGCGACGATCGCGGGCGGCACCATCATCATGCCCATCGACATCAGCACCGCCGCCACGACCAGGTCGATGATCAGGAACGGCAGGTAGATCAGGAACCCGATCTGGAAGGCGCGGGTGATCTCGCTCAGGAGGAACGAGGGGACGAGGACGGACAGCGGCGCATCGACCGGCGCGGTCGCCGGGTCGTAGGCGGGGCGCAGCGCGGCGAGCGCGTCGTAGGTGTCCGCCGCCACCCGCCCCGCCATGAAGACGCGAAAGGGTTGCAGCGCGGTCAGGAACGCTGGCTCCAGGGGCAGGCTGCCGTCCAGGAACGGCCGGACGCCCGTCGCCCAGGCCTGGTCGAACACCGGCTGCATGATGAACCAGGTCAGGAACAGCGCCAGAGTGACGATCAGCATGTTGGGCGGCGCCTGCTGGAGGCCCAGCGCCTGCCGCAGGATCGACAGGACCGTCACGATGAACGGGAAGCAGGTCACCATGATGGCGAGGCCCGGCACCAGGCTCAGCACCGTCACCAGCGCGATGAGCTGGATCGACCGCGTGGCGAGCGAGCCGTCGCCGCCGAGGTCCAGGTTCAGCTCCTGCGCCCCGGCCGGCCCGGCCAAGGCGAGAAGGGCGACCAGGAGGCCTGGCCCGACCCTCCAGCCAGGGCCCGTCCGGTCCAGGAGCGCGGCGATCCGGCCGGCGCCGGCCCCGGCCGGATAGCGCGGCGGGGTCATGCGAGGTCGCCCCGGGGATGCGCCACCTCGGTCAGGCGCACGGCCAGTTGCCCGCCTTCGCCCCCCTCCAGCTCCTGGAGCTCGCCCCGGGCGATGAGCCGCTCGCCGATGTAGAGCTCCACCGGGTCGTCGATGCGGCGGTCCAGTGGCAGCACCGCCCCCGGCCCGAGGGCGAGGAGATCGCGCACCAGCGGCCGGGCGCGGCCGACCGAGATGGTGATCTCGACGGGGAGGGCGCGAAGGGGGTGGTCGGCCCCGAGGACCGGGGCGGCGAGGGTCGGGTCATCCATGGCGAAGCAATCCTGGGCTGGTGTCGATGAGGGCCGACAGCGCCTCGCGGATCGCGCCCAGGCAGGCGTCGATGTCGAGGTCGCTCTCGCGGTGAAGGGTGGAGAGCCGTGCCGCGTTCGGCCCCAGCGCGGGGTCGGGGCGCAGCGTCGCCGGCATCCCGGGCGGCAGGCAGGCCCGCACCGCCTCGATGCGATCCGGGTGCAGGTCCACGACGAGGGGCGCGGCGCTGTCGGCCCGCGCCGCGTCGAGCACCGCCTGGGCGATCCAGGGCCCCAGCGCCTCGGCGGCGAGCTGCGGCAGCAGCCGCTCGATCAGCAGCTCGACCAGCGGGCGCAGCGCGGCCAGGACCTGCCCCCTCGCCTCGGCATAGCCGAAGGCCATGTCCTGCAACCCCCGCGCGAGCTCGGCCGACAGGTGGGCCGATTCGGCCTCGGCCTCGGCGCGGCCCTGCGACAGGCCCTCCGCATGGCCGGCGGCAAAGCCCTCCCGCCACTCGGCCGAGGGGCCGGCGGGTTCCTCGGGGACCGGCTCGGGCGGGGCGGCGTCGAAGGATTCGAGCATCAGGCCCATGTCACGCCGTCTCCTGCGCCCGGCCCGCGCCCGGGACCTCGTCGATCCAGGACTGGAGGATCTGCGCCGTCTCGTCCTGCCGCTCCTCGATCAGGCGGCGGAGGCGGGCGGCCGGATCGACGATCTCCGCGTCCGCCACCTCGCCCGGGCCCCCGCCGAACCCGCCGAAGTCCCCCGCCAGCATCGGCGCGGTCATCGGCAACCCGATCCCCTCGAACGGCGGCAGGGCGGGGGGCAGCGGGACCATGTTCGCCTGCGCGCCCGACCGCAGCAGCGGCCGCACGACGAAGAGCCCCAGCACGATCGCCACCAGCGCCAGCAGCACGGGCCGCAGCAGCGACATCAGGTCGAAAGGCCGCCCCTCGGCGGGCGCGGCCTCGCTGCCCTCGGTCGCCAGCGGCTCGAAGGGCATCGACTTCACGGTCAGCACGTCGCCCCGCTCCGCGTCCACCCCGACGGCCGAGGACACGAGCTCGCCCAGCGCGGCCAGCTCCTCGGCGGGGCGGGGGCTGAAGGTCACCACCCCCTCCGCGTCGGTGGCGGGCACGTCGTTCACCAGCACCGCCACCGTCAGCCGCCGCACCGCGCCGGGCGCCCGCACCACCTCGCGCGAAGTCTCGGACACGTCGTAGTTGGTGACGGTGTGCGAGCTTTCCTCGGACGACGTCGGCCCGCCGCCCTGCGCCTCGCCGTCGGGCAGGTTCGAGGCGACCGTGACGCTGCCGCCGCCTTCGCCGCTCGACTTGCCCTCCTGGGCGTCGGTCGAGATCACGACCCGTCCCTCGGGATCGAGGCTCCGCTCGGTGATTCGCTCGCTCTCGGTCACCGCGTCGATCGAGACCTCCACGACGGCGTTGCCCGCGCCGACCCGCGCCTCCAGCAGCCGCTGGGCGCGCTGCGCCAGCTCCTCGGCGCGGGTGTCGGGGGCCTGGGCGTCCGTGCGCCCGGCCACGAGTCCCCGCTCCGCGTCGATCACCGCCACGTCCGCCGGGTCGAGGCCCGGCACCGCGGCGGCCACCAGATGGCGCAGGGCGTCGGCCTGGTCGGGGCCCAGCGCGCCGCTCCGCGTGGTGACGGTGACGGCGGCCGTGGGCGCGTCCTCGCGGCGGAAGGGCCGGCTCGCGCCCGCCGAGATGTGGACGCGGGCGCCGCGGATCGACGGCACCGCCAGGATGGTCCGCGCCAGCTCGCCCTCCTTCGCGCGCCAGTAGGCGGCGTCGAACATCTGCGAGGTCGTGCCGAAGCCCGACAGCGAATCGAGCAGCTCGTAGCCCTGCCCCGACGTTGCCGGCAGTCCCTCCGACGCCAGCGTCATCCGCTCCTGGTCGCGGGCCGATTCGGGCACCCAGATGGCGTCGCCCCGCACCTCGTAGGGGGTGCCGCGCGCCTCCAGGGCGGCCACGACCTCGCCGGCGGCGGCCGGATCGAGCCCCGCGTAGAGAAGGGCCATCGTGCCCGGCCCGGGGCCCCGGGCCAGGAAAAGAACGGCCGCGAACATCGCCAGGGTGGCGCCCACCACCACGAGGCGGCGACGCGCGTCGAGCTTGCCCCAGACCGAAACCACGCTTTCCAAGAGGGATCCTCCCTGCCAAGGCCGGGGCTTCTGCCCCACGCCACGACCATGCGGGATTCGGATTAAGAATTGGTTAGCTCCTGCCGGTTTATGGAGGGCCAAGCCCCCGACCGGAGAACCCGCATGACCGAAGCCGCCGCCACCGACCTCCCCGCCGAGGAGAAGCCCAAGAAGTCCAAGCTGCCGCTGATCCTCGGGGTCGTGCTCGCGGTCCTGGGCGGCGCGGGCGGCTTCATGGCCGTCAAGATGGGCCTCCTGGGCTCCCATGCTGAGGAGGAGCCCGCGCCCGAGGCGCTGGAGGAGGCCCAGCTCCCCGAGCTGGCGCCCGCCGCCTTCGTGGCCCTGCCGCCGCTGGTCGTGAACCTTCCGGGCGGCGACGGGCGGCGCTTCCTGCGATTCTCCGGCCAGCTCGAGGTCGCGCCCGAGCACGTGGAGGAGGTGACGACCCTGTCGCCGCGCGTGGTGGACGTGCTCAACGGCTACCTGCGGGCGCTGGAGCCCCGGGAGGTGGAGGACCCGACCGCCCTTCTCCGCATCCGCGCGCAGATGCTGCGGCGGGTTCAGGTCGTCGCCGGGGGGGACCGCGTGCGCGACCTCCTGGTGATGGAATTCGTGATCAACTGATTCGGACGAGGTGCGCGACATGGAGATCCTGGCCGAGCTGAGCGACATCCTCCTCGCCGCGGGGGCGATCGGCGCGGGGGTCTACTGCCTCGTGCTGTCGCGGCGCCTGCGCCGCTTCACCGATCTCGAAAGGGGGGTCGGCGGCGCCGTGGCCGTCCTGTCGGCGCAGGTCGATGACCTGTCCAAGACCCTGCGACGGGCCGAATCGGCCGCCAGGGACTCGGTGTCCAGCCTCGCGCAGGCCACCGACCGCGCCGAGGCCGCGGGCCAGCGGCTGGAGCTGCTGATGGCCTCGCTGCACGACCTGCCGCCGCCGGCTGAGGAGCAGGCCCGCGCCCCGATCGGCCCCGTCTTCGTCCGCGGCGCCGCCCCGGCGGGAGGGACGTCATGACCCGGCGCGCGTCGCAGGCCCCCGCGCGCCGCCGCGCGCCGCGCCGCGTGCTTCCCGTCGTGGCTGGGATGCTGTTCCTGTCGGCGCTGGTCCGGCTGGGCCCCGGCGCGGGCGAGGTCCTGGCCAGCGAGGGGACGGCCCCCGCCGAGGCCCCCTCCTCCCCCGCCGAGGCCCCGGACGAGCTTCTCGCCGCCTTCCGCGCGCGGGAGGAGCGGATCGCCGCCCGCGAGGCCGAGGTCGAGGCCCGGCTGCGCGAGATCGACCTCGCCCGGGCCGAGCTCCAGGCCCAGATCGCCACGCTCCAGGAGGCCGAGGCCCGCCTGTCCGCCACCCTGGCGCTGGCCGAGACCGCCGCGCGGGACGACCTCGCGCGGCTGTCCAAGGTCTACGAGGCGATGAAGCCCGCCGACGCCGCCGCGCTCTTCGCGGCGATGGACCCGGACTTCGCGGCCGGGTTCGTGGGCCTGATGAACCCCGAATCGGCCGCCGCCGTGATGACCAACCTCGAACCGGCGGCCGCCTACGCCATCAGCGCCGTCCTCGCGGGGCGCAACGCGCGCGCGCCGACGGATTAGGCGCGCGCGTTCCCGGTTTCTTAACCTTTTCGTGGGAGACTCGGGGGGTCACGGACAGGAAAGGAGGCTGGCATGATCGGAATCGTCGGAATCGTCATCATCTTCGTGATGGTGTTCGGCGGCTACACGCTGGCCGGGGGCAAGATCGGCATCATCCTGGGCTCGCTGCCCTTCGAGATGATGATGATCGGCGGCGCGGCCGTGGGCGCCTTCGTGATCTCCAACAACGGGGCCTCGATCAAGCACACGCTCAAGGACGTGGGCAAGGTCTTCAAGGGCCCCCGCTGGAAGCACGAGGACTACCGCGACCTCCTGTGCCTGCTCTTCGCGCTGATCCGGATCAGCCGCTCCAACCCCATCGCGCTGGAGGAGCACATCGAGAAGCCGCAGGAATCGGCGCTCTTCGGCAAGTATCCCCGCATCCTCGCCGACAAGGAGGCGGTGGCGCTGATCTGCGACACCCTGCGCGCCGGCAGCATGAACTACGACGACCCCCACCAGGTGGAGGAGATCCTCGACACCCGGATGGAGGCCGCGCAGCACCACGCGATGCATTCGACCCACGCGCTCCAGTCGGTGGCGGACGGCCTGCCGGCGCTGGGGATCGTCGCGGCGGTGCTGGGCGTCATCAAGACGATGGCGGCGATCGACCAGCCGCCCGAGGTGCTGGGCCACATGATCGGCGGCGCCCTCGTGGGGACGTTCCTGGGCGTGTTCCTCGCCTACGGCTTCGTCGGCCCCTTCGCCACCAAGCTCAAGACCGTGCTGGAGGAGGACGCGCACTTCCACCAGCTCATCCGGCAGGTGCTCGTGGCGAACCTCCACGCCCACGCGCCCAACATCTGCATCGAGGTCGGGCGGCAGGCGACCCCCGGCCACAACCGCCCCTCCTTCGCGGAGCTCGAGGAAGCCCTGAAGGCCACCAAGGAGGCCGCATGAGATCGCTGGCCCTGTCCGCGCTGCTGCTGGCCGCCGGTCCCGCCCTGGCCGAGACGGTGCCGATCCGGGGGGGGGAGCACGCCGAATACACCCGCCTCGTCGTCGGAGTGCCGGACGGCGCCATCTGGACCTTGGTCCCCGTGCCCGGCGGCTTCGAGCTGCGGATGCCGCCCGGGGCGAGCTACGACCTGTCGCGCGCCTTCGACAAGATCCCCCGCACCCGCGTCCGGGCCCTCGATGCCAGGGGCCTCGGGCGGCTCGGCCTGACGGTGGACTGCGATTGCCACGTCCAGACGCAGGCGCTGCGCGGGGTGGGGCTGGTCCTCGACGTGATCGACGGCCCCGGACCCCTGCGCCCGGGCGCGCCCTCGGCCCCGGCCGCCGGGCCGGGCCTCATTCCGCTCGTCGCCGAAGGGCGGGGCGGGGCGACGCTGCTCGCCCCGCCGCCCCCGCCCGCCGAGGCGGCCCCGGACCCCGAGGCCGTCGCCACCATGGAGCGCGTCGCCGAATCCGAGGAGGCGATCCTCGAAAGCTTCGCCGACGCCGCGTCGCAAGGCTTCCTCGACCTCGCTCCGACGGCGGACCTGCCCGAGCCGGTCCCGCCCGCCGGCCCGCCGATGCCCGAGCCGAGCGCCCGCGTGCTGGAGCCCGGACCGCCCCAGGACTTCCCGCGCCCGGCCGCGGATGCCGGCCCCGGGATCGCCTTCCGCACGGCGACGGACCGGCCCACGCGCCGCGCCGCGCTGGGCTCCAGGGGCACCGCCTGCCTGCCGGACGAGACCTTCGATCTCGCCGCCTGGACCGACGGCGTCGAGTTCGAGGCGGAGATCCCCCCGCGCCTGGCGCGGATCAGCGACGAGCGGGAGCGCTTCGATCCCGAGGCCATCGAGGACCTGGCGCGGGCCTATCTCGTCTTCGGCTTCGGCCGCGAGGCCCGCCAGACGCTCGGCCTCGACGGGGTCTCCTCCCGCGAGCGGGATCTCCTGACCTTCCTGGCCCGCCTGATCGACGGCGAGCCCGCCCCGGCGGACGTGCTGGAGGACCAGGCAGGCTGCACCGGTCCCGTCGCTCTCTGGCGCGCCCTGTCGCGCGGCTCGATCGACGCCACCGACGAGCGGGAGCGGACGGCCATGACCGTCGCGCTGCGGGCCCTGCCGGACCCGGCGCGCGCGCTCCTGGCCCCCCGGCTGGCCGATCTCTTCCTCACGGACGGCGCCCCCCACGAGGCGCAGGCCGTGGCCGACATGGCCGATGCCGAGGACCTGCCGACAGATGCCCAGTTGACCCAGGCCACCATCCTGAAGGAGACCGAGGGCCCCGAGCCGGCCCTGGCGGAGCTTCGGGAGCTGGCCGAGACCGATCCCCGCATGACGCCGGCGGGAATGGTGGACCTGATCGACCTGTCGATCCGGGAAGGGCGCGCCCTGTCCGAGGACGACCTGGAGCTGGCCCGGTCGTTGCGGTTCGAGCATGGGGGCGAGGACGGCCGCGCCCTCCTCCTTGCCGAGGCGCGGGCCCTGACCGCCGCCACGCGGTTCGACGAGGCCCTGTCGCTGCTCCTTCAGGAACGGCGCGTGCACCCCGGCCCCGACCTGGAGACCGGATTGGCGGCCGCGGTCCTGGCGCTGACGGACGGTCTGGAGGACGGGCCGTTCCTGGAGCTCGCCCTGGCCCGGCTCCCGGCGGACCTGCCGCCTCCGGCCGTCGGGGCCGTCGCGAATCGCCTGGAGGCGCTCGGCTTCCCGGACGAGGCGCGTCGGCTCGGCGGCCTCGACACGTCGAAGGATGCGGCCGCTTACGCCGAACCGATCCCGGCCGACCCCGCCGCGGGCCCGAGCCGGCTGCCGACCCTGCTGCCGCCGGACCCCCTCCTCGCGACGCCCGGATCGCGCAGCGCTGCCCCGGGCCTGCCGACCCTCCTGCCGCCCACCGCTGGGTCGCGGACGCTGGACGTTCCCTCCGAGGATCGCGCGCCTCCCAGGCCCGAGCCGCAAGCGGCGAATCTCCAGTCCGATGCAGGGCTGCCCCCGGCACTCCTGCCCGTCCAGCCGGCGGTCGGCCCGACGTCGAACGCCAGCCTCGAATCTGCCGCGGCCGCTGATTCCTCCTCGGCTACCGTGACGACGCTCATCCCGATGGCGAGCGATCCCGCCATCCCCAGCCTCCCCGCCAGTGCGATCACCCCGCCGCCCGGCACCACGTCCGACGGTCAAGCCACCATCAGCCTGACGCAGGGCCGGATCCTCCTCGAGCAGGCGCAGGCCTCGCGGGACCGGGCACTGGCGCTGCTCGGGCCGTCTCCTTCCCCCTGAGGAAGGGGGGTTAGGGAATTCTCAATCTCTTTGGCCGATACTTGGGGAGAGCAGCAGAAAGCCGCCAGCCATGACCGACTCGCCGCCCGACGCCGCCTCCGACCTGCCGGACGTCCCTCGACCTCTTGGCCCCACGCCCTTTTGGTCCATCGCCCGCCGCTCGCGCCGGCTTGCGGGAGAGGGGAGCGGCCCGGCCCGAGGCGGACGCGGTTCAGGAGCCACGTGCCGGGCCAGCGCTGTCGCCTCCATCGGGCGGCCATCGGCGATCCTCCTGGGCGCGCTCCTTGCGCTGGGTCTCGCCGGCTCGGCGCGGGCGGACGATTCGGACCTCTGCCTCCTAGCCGCGCAGGACGCAAGCCGGTTGTCCGGCGTCCCCCTGTCCGTGCTGATCGCCGTCACACTGACCGAGACCGGACGTGGTCGGGACGGGACGCGGCGTCCATGGCCCTGGACCGTCAACATGGAGGGCGAGGGGCACTGGTTCGCCACTCGGGACGAGGCGCTGGCCTTCGCGCAGGCCCGTCACGCCAGCGGCGCGGAAAGCTTCGACGTCGGCTGCTTCCAGATCAACTGGCTGTGGCACCACGAAAACTTCGTGTCCATCGACCAGATGTTCGACCCGTTGGCGAACGCCACCTACGCGGCGAGCTTCCTCAGGACGCTGGCCGAGGAAAAGGGCGGCTGGTCCGAGGCGGCGGGGGCCTTCCATTCCCGCACGCCCGACCTTGCTGCGAAATACAGGGCGCTGTTCGATGAGAACCTCGCGGTGGCCCAGGCCGCCGGCGTCGATGGCGGCGAACTCGCGGGGCCGTTCGCCGCCCAAGGCACGCTGCTGGCCGAGGGCAAGGGGCTGGGCGCGCCGCGCGTGAACACCTTCCCGCTCCTCAAGCCGGCGGGCGGGGCGCTGCGCCTGGGCTCCCTCGTCCCGCTCGGAGACGGTTGAGACATGCCCACGATCACGTTCTCCTCCCTGTTCCAGCCGCGCATCCTTCTCGCGCTCGGGCTCATGGCGGTCATCATCATGATGGTCCTGCCCATGCCGGCCTGGGTGCTGGACGTGGGCCTCGCGATGTCCTTCGCGCTCGCCATCCTGATCTTCACGGTGACCCTGTTCATCGAGCGTCCGCTGGACTTCTCGGCCTTCCCGTCGATCCTGCTCGCGTCGCTGATGCTGCGGCTGTCGCTCAACGTGTCCTCCACCAAGCTCATCATCGGACAGGGCCACACCGGCACCGACGCGGCCGGCCACGTGATCGAGGGCTTCGCGATGTTCGTGATGGGGGGGCAGGTCCTGCTGGGGATCGTGGTCTTCCTCGTGCTGCTGATCGTCAACTTCGTCGTCATCAACAAGGGTGCGGCCCGGATGGCCGAGGTGGGCGCGCGCTTCGCCCTGGACGCCATGCCGGGCAAGCAGCTCGCCATCGACGCCGACCTCGCCGCCGGCGCCATCACCCACGCCGAGGCCCGCGCCCGACGCGAGCGCGAGGCGCAGGAGACCACCTTCTTCGGCTCGCTCGACGGCGCGTCCAAGTTCGTCAAGGGCGACGCGGTGGCAGGGCTGCTCATCACGGCGCTCAACCTGCTCGTGGGGCTCGCCATGGGCGTCTTCGTCCACGGGATGCCGATCGGCAGTGCCCTGGAGACCTATGCGATCCTGACGGTGGGCGACGGGCTGGTGAGCCAGATCCCGGCCGTCATCATCGCCGTTGGCACGGCGCTCCTCCTGGCACGCGGCGGCTCCACGCAGACCACCGACGCCGCCATCATGGGCCAGCTCGGCCAGCACCCCGCCGCCATCGCCACCGTGGCGGCCGTGATGGGCGTCTTCGCCGTCGTGCCGGGGATGCCGTTCCTGCCGTTCATGGCCGGGACCCTCATCCTGGGCGGCGTGGCTTGGCGGCAGTTCCGCCGGCCCGCCGAGACCACGCCCAAGGGCGAGGCCGGAGCCTCGGCCGCTCCGGCGCCCAAGGCGTCCATGGGCGACCTGCTGGATCTGGACGATATCCACGTGGAGTTCGCGCCCGACCTCGTGGACATGGTCCTCGACCCGGCGACGGGACTCGACGTGCGGATCGCCAACATGCGGAACCACGTGGCCACCGCCTTCGGGGTTCTGCTGCCCGAGATCCGGCTCACCGACAACGCGGCGCTGCCCGCCGGCACCTACCGCGTGAAGGTCCAAGGGGTGGAGCAGGCCAAGGACGTGCTCCAGCCCGGGCGCGTCCTCGCGTTGCTGTCGGGCTTCGATGCCCCGGACCTCGACGGCCAGGACGTCAAGGAGCCCGTATATGGAGCCCCGGCCCGCTGGATCGGGCAGGGCGAGCAGGAGGCGGCGGCCTTGGCCGGGCTGACCACGGTCTGGCCCGCCGAGGTGCTGGCCACCCATCTGCTCGAGATCATCAAGCGCAACTTCGCCCGGCTGATGACGCTCAAGGCCCTGCGGCGCCTTCTCGACGAGATGGTGAACCTGTCCGATCCCGCACGGGCCGAGGCCAACCGCAAGATGCTGGACGAGCTCATCCCCGACCGGGTGCCGGTGGACCTGCTCCTGTCCGTTCTGCGCCTCCTGCTGGAGGAGCGGGTCTCGATCCGCAACCTGCCCCTGATCCTCGAGGCGGTGGCCGAGGCTCGCCCCTCGATGGGCACCGCCGAGGCCATCGCAGAGCACGTGCGCCAGCGCCTTGGCTTCCAGCTCGTGGCCGAGCTCCGGCGCGCGGACGGGACCATCCCCCTCGTGCAGCTCGCGCCGGAATGGGAGGAGATCTTCAGCACCTATCAGATCGGCGCCGACCGGGGCCCCTCCGACGTGGCCCTGCCGCCGGAGGAGTTCAACCGGCTGGCCGGTGCCGTGGCGGAGAAGGTGGCGCAGGCGGCCGAGCACGGGACCTTCCCGGCGCTGGTCACATCGACGCGGCGGCGGCGCTTTCTGCGAACGGTGCTGGCCGCCAAGGGCATCACCAACCCGGTCCTGTCCTTCGAGGAGATCGGAATCGACGCGCGCCCCGCCTTGGTGGGGCTCGTCCCGGCATGAGCCCGGAGCTGCTCGATACGCTGGGCCCGCTGCTGGGGTGGACGCGGGCGGGCCTCTGGCAGGCCTTCGTGGTCTTCCTGCGGGTCGGGGCCATGCTCGCCGCCGTGCCCCTGTTCGGCGAGGCGACGATCCCCATGCGCGTCCGGCTAGGCCTCGGACTCGCCTTCACGCTGGTCGTGCTGCCGACCCAGGCCGCCACCCTGCCATCCGCCGGCTCGCCGGCCCGGCTCCTCCTCCTCGTGCTGGGCGAGGCGGCCATAGGCCTCGCCTTCGGGCTCATGCTGCGGCTCTTCGTGCTGGCGCTGCAGACGGCCGGGGCCATGGCCGCGCAGTCCACCTCGCTGTCCCAGCTCTTCGGCTCCGGCCCGGGGGGCGAGCCGTCGCCGGCCATGACTCACCTCCTGGTGATCGGCGGCCTCGCGTTGGCCGCGATCCTGGGGCTGCACGTGCAGGTGGCCGCCTACATGGTCCAGAGCTACGAGCTGGTCCCGGCCGGCGCGGCGCTCGATCCCGGGATGCTGCTCGAGGCCGGCCTCGGGGAGGTCGGGCGCAGCTTCGCGCTCGCCTTCTCGCTGGCCGCGCCCTTCGTGACGGCGGCGCTGCTCTACAACGTCGCGATGGGTGTCATCAACCGGGCGATGCCGCAACTGTCTATCACCTTCATCGGCGCGCCCGCTCTGACGGCGGGGGGCCTGCTCCTCTTTCTCGTCGCCGCGCCGGTCATGCTGGCCGTCTGGGCCGAGGCCTTCGGCGCCTTCATGGGCGATCCCTTCGGGGGCTCCCCATGAGCGCCGAGGGCGGGGACGAGAGCGAAAAGAGTTTCGAACCCACGCAACGACGGCTCGACGAGGCGCGCAAGCGCGGCGAGATCCCCCAGTCCAACGACCTCGTGACCGCCGCGGCCTACGGAGGCTTCGTCCTGGCGGTGTCGGCCTTCGGCGCCGGATCGCTCCTTGCGATGGGCGCCACGCTCGGGACGTTCCTGGCGCAGGCCGATCCGCTGGCCGCGCAGGCCTTCGCGGGCAGCCCGCACCCGATCTGGGCGGCGGCGCTGGGCCAGGCCGTGAGCGCGTTCTGGCCCTGGTTCGTCCTGCCGGCGGGGGCCTCGCTCCTGTGCCTCCTCGCGCAGCAGGGGCTGGTGGTCGCGCCCGACCGGCTCGCGCCCAAGCTGTCCCGCATCTCGCCCCTGGCCGTGGCCGGGCAGAAGTTCGGGCTCCACGGCCTCGTGGAGTTCGCCAAGGGACTTATCAAGGTGGCCCTTTACGGGACGGTGCTGGGCCTGGGGCTGGTCGAGGCCACGCCCCGGCTGGTCGGCACGGTGCGCGAAGCGCCGCCGCAGGCGGTGCTGCTCATGTTCGAGATCGCCCTGGCTCTGCTTGGCAAGGTCGCGGCTGTCGCCGTCGTCCTGGGCATCGGCGACCTGCTCTGGCAACGGCTGTCCTTCCAGAAGCGGCTGATGATGAGCCGCCAGGAGATGACCGAGGAGACCAAGGACAGCGAGGGCGACCCCCATGTCAAGCAGCAGCGCCGCCAGAGGGGCATGAGCATCGCCATGAACCGGATGCTGAACGACGTGCCCGAGGCGTCGGTCGTCGTCGTCAACCCGACCCACTACGCCGTCGCGCTGAAATGGGACCGCGCCCGGGGCGGCGCGCCGGTCTGCGTCGCCAAGGGCGTGGACGAGATGGCCGCCCGCATCCGCGAGCGGGCGATGGCCGCCGGCGTTCCGATCCGGCGCGATCCGCCCACGGCGCGCGCCATCTACGCCAGCGTCGAGATTGGCCAGGAGGTCGCGCGCCCCGAATGGCGGGCCGTCGCCGCGGCGATCCGATTCGCCGAACGGCTGCGCGCCAAGGCCCAGGAGGGCAGCCGATGACGGCGAAGGACCTGACCGCCCTGGCCGGGGTCGCGGCGATGGCCTGCGACGCCGCCGAGGCGCGGCTCGCGCGGCTGCGCCAGGAGGAGACGGAACTGCGTCGCCAGATCGGCGCGCTGGATTCGGCCCGCCGGGCCCGTGCCGCCGAGGCTCTGGCCACCGACGTCGCGCTTCGCGCCGGGGCGGACCTGCGCTGGGAAGGATGGATCGAGGGCCGGTCCGCCGCTCTCGGCGCGGAGCTCGCCCGCCTGCGCGCCCGGATCGAGGTCGCCCGCGACGATCTCGCCCGCGCCTTCGGCCGCCGCACGGCCATAGAGACCTTGGCAGAGGACGTCCGTCGCGACAGGGCCGCCCGCCGTCTCAGGTTCGAGGAACGGAACTCCTGAACCCGCGCCTTGCGTCGGAGCCGCCCGTGAGGCGCGCGGCTGCTCGCCCGGTCCTGGCAGCCGCGACCCGCCGCTCGCGAGCCCAAGACGGCAAGTGGCAGGCCAACGCGAAGCTCAGGGCCGCCGCGATCCGGCCCGTGAAGCCGCCCGATCCCGGAGGATGAAAGCCCAGGGTCGGGCCGTCCTCACTTGTCCTGACGCACCAGGTCCAAGATCAGCACATCGGTAACGAGCTCGCCAACGGCGTCCTGCGCCCCTCGGACAAGCGCCGAGCGCAGCCCCCTCATGGCCGAGGAGGCGGTGTAGAGGCCGTCGAAGCCCCCGGTGTTGGCATGGTCGAAGAGAACCTGCAGGAAGGCGTCCCGCAGCTTGGGCTCGAGCGCCAGCGTCGTCTCCTGCTTGCCGGGCGGCACCTCGAGCGACAGCGACATCAGCACCAGCGCCTCGACCCGCCCCTCGTTCAGCAGCGGCACCACGAACTGGTTGTTGAGCTTGACGTAGTCGTGGGTGGGCAGCCCATCCTCGCCGGTCGCCGCCTCGCCGTCCTCGGCCGGCTCGCCCTCCGCGTGCTCCCCTTCAGCGATGGCGTGCTCCTCCTCGCCCGGCACGACGGCCTCTCCTCCGGGGGGGACGCCGCAAGGGTTGGCCAGCTCGGCGGTCGGCTCCTCGACGGGGGCCGGCGCGAGCATCAGGCCAGCGCCGACGCCGCCCCCCAGGCCGAGGAGCAGCAGGACGAGAGGGATCAGGAGACGTTTCATGTCGGGACCTCAGAAGGGCAGGACGCGGTCGAGCACCTGCGTGCCCACGCGCGGCTGCTGGACATCGGTGATCTGCCCGCGCCCGCCATAGGAGATGCGTGCCTGGGCGATCTTGTCGTAGGTGACCTCGTTCTGGCGGGTGATGTCCGTCGGGCGCACGAAACCCGTCACGAGAAGCTCGCGCAGCTCGTTGTTGACCCGGACCTCTTGGCTGCCGCCGATGGCGAGGACGCCGTTCGGCAGGACCTCGGTCACTGTGGCGGCGATGCGAAGCTCGAGCTGCTCGGCGCGCTTGACCGTGCCCTGGCCGCTGAAGCTGTTCTGCGAGGTCAGGTCCACCGCCGGCGATAGTCCGGCCCCGCCCGGGAGATCGCCATTCACGGATTCGGGCAGGCCGAACAGGGCGTCCACCCCTAGCGACTCCGAGTTCGACCGGCCCCGGTCGGTGGAGTTGTTGATCTGGGCCGAGTCGTCGATCTCGATCACCACGGTCAGGATATCGCCGCGCGACACCGCGCGGTTGTCGCCCAAAAGCGATCCGCGCGCGCCGGTCCAGAGCGAGGCCGAGCCCGCCGCGCCGGAGGCCGGCAGGGCCGTCATCGCGGCCGGAAGGGCGAGAGGGTCGCGCATCGCTGCCTCTTCGTCCGGGATTGGGTAGTCGGCCGGCGTGAAGGCGGGAGGCCGTCCGATGGGCGCGGTGCCGCAGGCGGCGAGCAGGAGAAGCAGCGGGAGCGCGCGGGGAGGGGTCATGCGAGGTCTCATTCTGAAACGTAGGCCGCCCCGTCCGTGCCTACGCGGGCGCTGACGGTGGTGCGGGAGGCGGTGTTCATCACCCGGATCACCTCGCCGGGACCGGCGCGGTCCAGGGCGCGTCCCTCGGCGGTGATGAGGAGCCCGCCGCGATCGTAGACCAGCGCCACGATGGCGTTCCGCTCCACCACCGCCGGCAGGCCGAGGTCCTGCGGCCGGATGGGCCGCCCGGGGTAGAGAGCTACCCGCGTCTCGAGGCCGATGGCTTGGGCCGGGTCGCTGATCGCGCCGGGAACCTCCGCGTCCGACAGGACGAGGTCCTCGGGCGCGATGAGCGTCTGCGGCGCAAGGGTGCGGGCCGGGACGACGATCTCGGCCGGCGCTGGCGTGGCTAGCAGGGCAAGGGCGAGTGGGCGGAGCATCGGAAGGAACCTCACCGGACCTGGACCGTCGCGCCGAGCATCTGGTCGGCGGCCGAGATGACCTTGGAGTTGAGCTCGTAGCCGCGCTGCGCCTCGATCAGGTCGGTGACCTCCTTCACGGCATCGACCGAGGACTCCTCGAGGTAGCCCTGCCGCAACGTGCCCAGACCGTCCTGCCCAGGGGTGGAGACCAGCGCCGGACCCGAAGCGGGCGATTCAAGGAACAGGTTCGAGCCTGTCGCCTCCAGCCCCTTGGGATTGGTAAAGCTCGCCAGCGTGAACTGGCCCAGGAGCTGCGGCGCGGCCTGGTTGCTGAAGTAGGCGTAGACCTCGCCCTCGGCGTTGATGGACACCGACTGCGCGTCCGAGGGCACGGTGATCTCGGGCTGGACCGTGAAGCCGTCCGAGGTCACGATCAGGCCGTCCGGCGACAGCTTGAGCGAGCCGTCCCGCGTGTAGCCCGCGCCGCCGTCCGGCAGCGTCACCTCTAGGTAGCCCGCGCCCTCGATCGCCACGTCGAGGTTGTTGCCCGTGGCCGACAGCGCCCCTTGCGCGATCATCACCGACACCGCCGTGGGCCGCACCCCGAGACCGAGCTGCACGCCGACCGGCACGACCGTCCCATCCGTGGCGTTGATCGTGCCCGGCTTGACGAGCTGCTGGTAGTGGAGGTCCGCGAACTCGGCCCGCCGGGGCGAATAGCCGGTCGTGCTCATGTTGGCGAGGTTGTTGGAGATGACCTCGACCCGGGTCTGCTGGGCGGTCATGCCGGAGGCGGCGATCTCGAGGGCGCGCATGTCGGTCTACCTTGTCTGAAGGGCCTGGATGGTCTTGCGGATGCGTTCGTCCTCGCGGTCGAGGAAGCCCTGGCCCATCTCATAGGCGCGCTGGACCTCGATCATGCGGGACACTTCGAGCACGGGATTGACGTTCGACTCCTCCAGAAATCCCTGGAGCACGCGACCGTTCAGGGCGGGGTCGGTGCCCTCGTCGGCGCGGAACAGCGTCCCCCCTTCGCGCACGAGGCCGTCGGGCTCGCGCGGGAGGACGATGCCGACCTGGCCCACCGGCTCCCCTCCGGCCGAGATCGTCCCGTCGGGAGCGATGCCGACGGGGCCCTGGCCCTGCGGCACGAAGACCGGGGCCCCGCCCGCGTCGAGCACGGCGTGGCCTTCGGATGTCACGAGGTCGCCGTTCTCGTTGGCGGTGAAGTGGCCGGAGCGTGTCAGGCGCGGCCCTTGCGGCGTCTGCACCAGGAAGAAGCCCTCGCCCTCGATGGCGAGGTCGAGGTCGCCCCCCGTTGGCGAGAGCGAGCCCTGCGTCCAGTCCGTCAGCTTCACCCGCGCCGTCGCCATGGACAGCGACGCGCCCGAGCCGGTCGTGCGGATGTATTCCACGAAGCCCACCGATTCGCCTCGGTAGCCGGTGGTGTTGGCGTTGGCGATGTTGTTGGCCACCATCCGCATCTGGGCCATCAGGCCCGTCTGTCGGCCGAGGGTGGCGTAGACCGCGTTGTCCATGCCTCACCCTCCCACGATCGCGGGCGCGATGGTGTCGCGGAAGAAGCTCACCAGCGTCTCGGTCATGAAGCCCATGGAGACCCAGAAGACCGCAACGATGGCCGCGAGCTTGGGCACAAAGGTCAGCGTCTGCTCCTGCACCGAGGTGAGCGCCTGCAGGAGGCCGATGGCGAGCCCGGCGACCAGCGCCACCGACAGGATCGGCAGCGACAGCACCGTGGCGGTCCAGAGCCCCTGGCGGAGCATGTCGTAGAAGGCGACCTCGCTCATCATACCGGCATCCGCAGGATTTCCTGGTAAGCTTCCACGACCTTGTTGCGGACCGTCACCGCCGTCTCGACCGCGAGTTCGGTCTGCGTGAGGGCCTGCACCAGGGCGTGCGCGTCCGATCCGCCCGCCATGGCGGAAAGGGCCGTCCGCTCGCCTTGTGCGAGGGTGGCCGAGAAGTCGAGCGCGGCGTCGCGCACGAGGTTGCCGCCGGTGCCCGGCTGGGGCGCCGTGGCGGGCCGGGCGGCGGCATAGGCGTTGGTGACCTGCGAGAGGACGGCCTTGAGATCCATTCTGGTTCCTTATCGACGGAGGAGGTCGAGGAGGGACGAGGACATGGCCCGCGTCTGCTCGAACATCTTGAGGTTGGCCTCGTAGCTGCGCGACGCCTCGCGGGCGTCGGTCATCTCGAGGAGGAGGTTGACGTTGGAGCCGTCCACGTAGCCCCCGGCGTCGGCCAGCGGGTTCGAGGGGTCGTGGATCCGCTCCACAGCGGCTCGGTCGAGCGTGACGGGGCCGGTCGCCACCAGCCCGGGCTCGCCGGCGATGGCCGCGAAGCTGACGGTCTTGCGGTGGTAGCCCGAGGTGTCGGCGTTGGCGATGTTCTCGGCCGTCAGCCGCAGGCGCGTGGCCTGGGCCCGCAGGCCGGACATGGTCACCCGGAGAGCGTCGGAGAAGTCGGCCATGGCTCAGCGCCCCAACGAGGTGCGGAGCACCGTGATCGTGTGGCGCCAGATGGCCAGCGCGCGCCCGTGATCCCGCGATGCCTCGGCCGAGGCGAACATCTCGCTCTCGATCGAGACGGTGTTGCCGTTGGGCGAAGCCTCGCCATCGGCCTCGACCGGCTGCGCCTCCTCCAGCCCGCGACCGCCCTGGTGGCCGAGGCGCGTCGCGCGCATGGCCTGGGCGTCGAAGGTCGCGGCGAAGGAAGGGAGGGCCTGCGCCCGATAGCCGGGCGTGTCGGCGTTGGCGACATTCACGGCGGCCAACGCCTGACGCTGCCCGGCGTTGCGGGCCAGCGCGGACGACAGGCGCAGGATGTCCAGCGACTCGTACATCGGGGTTTCTCCCTCGAACAATGCAAGGGAAATTTAACACCGATTCCCTAATGATCGGTTCACGCGCCCGGTCTTGCGGGCAGAATCGAGAAAGGGACCAGAATGGCCGATCCGCTGATCGACCGCGTTGCCGCCGCCGTGGCGCGCGCGCGCGCCGACTTCCCCTTGGGCCGCGTCGCCGGGGCGAGCGGCGGGATGCTCCATGTGTCCGGGCTCTCGCAGAACGCGCGCTTGGGCGACCGGGCCCGGGTGACGCCCCGGCGTGGCGCTCCGCTCGCGGCCGAGGTGATTCGGATCGGCGAGGGACTGGTGCATCTGCTGCCCGAGGGATCGGCGGACGGGGTGTCGCTGTCCGACCCGGTGCGGCTCGAGCCCGCGCCTGCCTTTGCCCCCGACTCGTCCTGGATCGGCCGGGTCGTGGACCCCGACGGGCGGCCGCTCGACGGACGTCCGCTGCTCCCCGGGCCCGCGGCGCGGCCCCTGCGCGCCGATCCGCCGCCGGCGGGGATGCGGCGGGCCATGGGCGCGCGCACGGCGACCGGCTACGCGGTCTTCGACACGCTCCTGCCGCTCGCGCAGGGGCAGCGGATCGGGCTCTTCGCCGGGTCGGGCGTGGGCAAGTCCACGCTCCTTGCCGGCCTCGCGCGCGGGGTCGCGGCCGAGGTGGTGGTGATCGGCCTCGTGGGGGAGCGGGGGCGCGAGCTGCGCCACTTCGTCGAGGACGTGCTGGGCCCCGATGGGATGGCGCGCGCCGTCGTCGTGGCCGCCACGTCCGACCGCGCGCCGCAGGTGCGCCGTCGCTGCGCGCTCGCCGCGACCGCCGTGGCCGAGCACTTCCGCGACGAGGGCCGGCAGGTGCTCCTCCTCCTCGACAGCGTGACCCGATTCGCCGAGGCGCATCGCGAGGTCGCCGTCTCGGCTGGCGAGCCCGCGGCCCTGCGGGGCTTCCCCGCCTCAACCGGCCCCGCCATCGCCGCGCTCTGCGAGAGGGCCGGACCGGGCGCGGGCGAGCAGGGCGACATCACGGCAATCTATTCGGTGCTCGTGCAGGGTTCGGACATGGAGGAGCCGGTGGCCGACTGGCTGCGCGGCGTGCTGGATGGGCACGTGGTGCTCGACCGCGCCATCGCGGAACGGGGCCGGTTCCCGGCGGTGGACCTGCTGCGTTCGGTGTCCCGGTCCCTGCCCGGCGTCGCTTCGCGGCCCGAGAACCAGCTCATCGGCGAGGCGCGGGCGCTGCTCGGCGCCTATGACCGGGCGGCGCTGATGATCCGGGCGGGCCTCTACGCCCCCGGCTCCGACCCCGAGGTCGATGCCGCCGTGGCCGTGCAGGCCGGGCTCGACCGCTTCCTGGCCCAGACCGGCCTGCCTTCGCCGCAGGCGAGCTTCGCGGCCCTCCGCCAGGTCATCGCACCAGCGCGGCCGCAGGCCCGCAAGGCGTGACGCCGACCTGTGGAGTTCTGCGATCCTGGATGCCGCGTCCTACCGGGAAGGGACTTGCGCCGGCAGGGTCGCGGCTTTTCCGGGCACGAGGCGGGCGAAGAGGACGAGATGGAGGTCGCGCATTGTGGCCGGGAGGCGCTCGTCGTCGCGCGCCGGGTGGGCAGAGGCGCGTATGGGCCAACCAGGATTTCCGAAAGCGTCCGGAGAGCCGGGGCGAGCCCTTCATTTCCGACGTGCCCCGCATGGCGGCCAAGCGTGCGGAGGTGCGAGCCCGCTCCCACATCGCCGCCAGACCCAGCCACCCCGGCAGAAATGGGGCTCTGTCGGCCAGGAACCCGAGATGGTGGCGATCGGCGATCCTGTCATCTTGTGGGACATGCAGGGTCATGCGCCGCGCTGGGGGTGTTCCGCGAACTACCGTCCTGTCGCCTCGCACATGGTTATGACACCCGCCTGCCGGCTCGTGCGCGTGTGCAGGGGCAACCGAATCCTTCGTTCCGCAGGGCCATCGTCGCAGGCATGTGACAGCAGGGCGAGCTTCAGGACCTGCTCAGCAGGCTCAGAGCCATCGCGGCGGGAGTCGCCGCGCTCGTCTGCATCTCGGAGCGGACGAGGAACAGCCGGATCAGCTTCTCCTGCCGGGTCGCGTCGGTGAAGTCCGACAGCTTGGAGGTCCCGAACACCGCCTCGGATCGGCTCTTGAAGGCGGCGAGCTGCTTGTCCACGTCGACCGCGCTCAGGGTCGAGGGCAGGCCCAGCGCCGTCTCGAACACGCTCCGCAGCGGCGTGTTCCCCATCAGGTAGTACCACTGCGCGTTGGTGTTGGTTGTCGAGGCGGCGGTTTCAGCGAGGCTGTCCTTGAGGTTGAGCGCAAGGCGCAGGTTGTTGTCCTGCTCGCCGACGGCTTGCTCGAAGGATTCGGCCCGATACCTGGAGATGATGGTGTCAGGAAAGGTCGAGAGTCCCGTGCGCGCCCCGCCGTCCCCATAGCCGAACGCCTTGGCGAAGGCCGCGTAGCGCTTGTCCGACAGCTTGTTGGCGAGCGAGGCCGAGTTGAGCGTCCCGCCTTCCAGCACCTTCCGGAGGAAGGCCTTGGAGTTGATGTCCTCGGACAGGCCGAAAGCGCCCAGCGCGACCTCCAGCAGGCGGCGGTCGCCGACCAGGTCGGCGGCCGTCTTGGCCTTGGCGATGTTGGCCTTGAAGTAGTCGGTCGCGCGCTGGACCGGGGCGCTCTTGTTGAAGTTCGCCTCCTGACGGTCGAGCGTGCGCTGCAGGACGCGCCAGCCGGTGTAGCCGCCCAGCGGCAGGACCGGCTGGTAGGTCATGACGGCAGCCCGGACTGGCCGACCCCGCCGAGAAGCCGCTCCTCGCGCGGCAGCAGGCTGCGGAGGCGCTTGAGCGCCCGGTAGAAATCGGCCGCCTGCACGGCCTCGGCCGCTTCGGCCAGCGCAAGGCGGCTGTCGGGGTCCATCAGGGCCTGGGCCAGTTGCTCGATGCCGCGGAGGAGCTGGTGGCGGGCCTGGTCCTCGGCCACGTCGCCCGACAGCACGAGCTGGGCGATGTAGCAGACGCGGCGCACCGGCGTGTTGGCCTCGCCCGGGCGGATCGCGTCGCGCAGGCGCAGGATGTTGGCGTTGGGCGTCAGGATCGCGAGGCGCGACCGGCGGTCCCCGTTCTCGATCACCGCGCCGTTGACGAGGACCCGCTCCTTGGGGCCGAGCTTGAGGACGAGCCCGGTCATTGCGGCACCTGGGCCGGGGCGGCCGGCGTCCCGGCGAGGCCCCGCATGACGGCGGTGTTGATGTCGATCAGCGCCTGCGGCTCGGCCTCGCCCCGCAGGACGCGGGAGCTGTGATGCAGGGTGAACTTGGCCAGGTAGACGATGCGGGCGCGCAGCTCGGCGGGCAGGCCGTTGTCGCTGTCGGCAACATCGACGGCGAGGCGGGTCCAGAGGCGGCGGTTGTCGTGGAGCGCGGCGGCGAGGCGCGGGAAGGCGCCAAGCTCCGCCGGGTCGGCCTTTGCGGCGGCGTGGAGGCGGGCGGTGACGGTCGAGAAGACCTGATGCTCGGCGCGCCGGTCGGTCATGATCGGGGCGGCGGCCCCCGCATAGGCCTGGTGGGCTCGTTCGATGGCGTTCACGCGATGTCCTTTCGGGACCGGAGGACGGGCCGTGGCTTTGCCGCGGCGGGGGAGGGGGGCGGAGGCGCCGGGACGCCTCCGCCGTCGCGATCAGCGGAAGAGCGACAGGATCGACTGCGGCGCCTGGTTGGCGATCGACAGCGACTGCACGGCGAGCTGCTGCTGGGTCTGCAGCGCCTGGAGCCGCGCCGAGGTTTCCTCCATGTCGGCGTCCACGAGGCTGCCGATGCCGGTCTTCATCGTGTCCGTCAGGCTGGTCACGAAGTCGTTCTGGATCGACACGCGCGAGCTCGAGGCCCCGAACGAGGCGGCGGCGCTGGTGGCGGACTGGATCAGCGTCTCGATGTTGGCGAGCGCCGACTGCGCGTTGGCCTTGGTCGTCACGTCGATGCCCGCCAAGGCCTGCAGGCCGCCGGTGGCCGTGCCGCCCTTGGCGCCGCTCGCCGTGAGCGTTCGGGAGGTGGAGCTGTTGTTGTCGATCTGCAGGGACCACTGGTTGGTGGCCGAGTCGAGCCTCACGTTGGTGGAGATGCCGGCAACCTTGGCGGAGTCGATGACCCCCTTCAGCCCGCGGGCCACGTCCTCCATCGTCTCGCCCTTGCCGGCGACGTAGTCGAAGTTCTGGCCGCCGAGAACGACCCGGTAGCCGTCGCCTTCCGCGACCGCCGTGGTGCCGAAGGTCACCGTCTCGGCCCGCGCGGCGATCGTCGTGGCGGACAGGGTGCTCGTGCCGGAGCCGTTGTTGCTCGCCACCAGGGCGGTGGCATCGAAGGCCTTGGTGGACGACAGCGTGAGCACGCCGGCCGAGGCGGCGGCGGTGAGGCCTGAAAGCCCCAGTTCGTTGAGCTTGGAGGTCAGGCCGGTGGCGACGTTGGCGACGGTAGCTGCGGTGGCGGCGAAACTCACCTCCGTGTCGCCCACCTTGAACGTGAAGGTGTCGCCGATGGCGACGGAACCGGCGATGGTCAGCGTCGCGGTCTTGGCCGTGTTGGCCACGGGCGAGGCCGAGACGGTCGGGGCGGTCAGGGCCGCGCCGGTGCCCAGCTTGCCCGCCGACGTGGTCAGGTCGTTGCGGTCGGCGATGATGTTGGAAACGGCCACGGTGCCGTTGCTGTTACGGTCGAGCGAGGACAGCAGGTCCATCGACTCGGTGCCCTTGAGGAGGTTGACGCCGTTGAACTGCGCGCCCTCCACGATGGTCTTGATCTGGTCGCGCAGCTTGTCCACGTCGGTCTGGAGCGTGGCGCGGTTCGCGCTCTCGCTCTGGGCGGAGACGATGGTCGCCTTCATGTCCTTGAGGAGGTCGGTGATTTTCTCGGCGGCGGTCGAAGCCACGGCCAAGGTCGATTCGCCGAGGCTCAGGCTGTCCGAGATGGACTGGAAGCCCTTGACGTCGGACTCCATGACCTTGGAGATCGACCAGATGGAGGCGTTGTCCTTGGCGGTCGCCACCGTCTTGCCCGTCGAGATCTCGCTCTGGGTCTTGGCGAGGTTCGAGTTGACCGAGCGGAGGGTCTGGAGCGCGACCATCGCGCCGTTGTTGGTCAGAATGCTCGACATGATGAGTGGTCCTTCGTGATGCGCGTTTTGCGCCAGCGTTTCGGGAGGCCGGGGCCGCGAGTGGGCCGCGTCGGCGGTTCGTCATTCTGACCTGTGCTGAGGGAGCTTTGCCCCATCTGCGCCATCCATCGGATGCCAGGCCACCATGCGCCCCCGAGGTGAAGGAGGGCTTAACGCGGCGAGCGGAGATTCCTGCAATTCGAATCAAATGCGGCCGCCCGTGGGGAGGGCCTGAAACGGCCGCGCCCGGCGGTGCGGGGGCACGGCCGGGCGCGGGGCGCGGAGGCGGGCTTCAGGCCTTGCGCTCGATCCGTGGGGGGGCGGTGGGCAGCTCGGCCCGGAGGCCCTGGGCGTCGTAGGTGACGAGGCCCCGCCGCATGGTCGCCATGGCGGCGCGGCGGCGGACGGCCTCCCTCACCCCGTCGAGCGCGGCGGACAGGAGGGCCTGGTTGCGGGCCAGCCCGCGCGCCAGCGGGGCCAGAGCCGCCCCGCCCTCGCGCGGGAGCGCGGCGAGGCCGGCGGCCTTGCGGGGGGCGAGGGCCTGGAGCCCGTCCCAGGCGCCGGCGAGGATCAGGCGGCGCTCCTCCTCCAGCAGGAGGGCGAGGTCGGGGAGGGGCTCAGGCCGCATCTCGGGCCTTGAGCGCCTGGAACAACGATTCGGCCAGCCCGATCCCGCCGGAGCGGGCCATGCGGAGCGCCTGCTCCTCCAGCAGGAAGGAGGCGAACTGGTCCTCGCCGGCGCCGCCGCCCATCCCCCCGGGGGCGCGGCCGAGGCCGGCCTCGCTCAGCATCTGCTTGAGGAACCCGGCCTCGAGCTTCACGGCGGCCTCGCGCAGGGCGTGGTCGCGGGCGGCGAGGGGATCGGCGGGTGGGGCCAGCGGCGGGGGAATGTTCATGGGCGTCCTCGGAATCGGTGTCCGGGGCAGTTTCGCGCGGCCGGGTAAAGGATTCGTAAGTTTTCTGCGGGAAAAGGGGGTGACGCAGAAGGACGAATCGGATGGCAGGAGCGATCGCGGCAGGTTGGCCCCCGGTGGGCCCGGTCGGACCGGCGGCCCCCAGGGCGCGCGCGGACGGCGAGGGGCGGTCCCCCCCGGGGGACGACGGCTTCGCGGGACTGGTGGACGGCGGCGGGCCCAGGCCCGAGGAGGCGGCGCGGGCCGGCGAGGCGGATGGGGCCGAATCGCCTCCGGAGGCGACGGAGGACGGGGAGCGCGACAGGACGGAGGACGCGGCCGCCGTCGCGACCGCCGTCGTTCCGGTCATCCCCGCGCCGCCCCCGAGGACGGAGGCGGGCGTCCCGGCCCCGGAGGGCGGGCTTGGCGTTGGCGAAGGCCCATGGCCGGCCGTCCCGTTCCCGCTGCCGCCGAAGGGCGAGGTGGCGGGGCCGCCGGGCGAGGCGGGCCTTGGGGGTGCGGAGGCCGGCGAGGCCGAGGCCCCGGTCGCGGAGGCGGCGGAGCAGGCCGGGCCGGGGACCGGGGTGGCGTCGCGGGCGGGACAGGCGGCCGGCGCCGGGGCGGACGCGGCCCGGGCGCGGCTGGCCTGGACCGCCGTTTCCGACCCAGGCGAGGAAGCGGCCGCGAAGCCCGCCTCGGCGGGCGAGGCGTCGCCGGGAGATTTGGGCGACCCTGCGTCCCCTTCGCCGGCCCCCGCGCGGAGTCCCGAAGCCGCTCCCTCCGTTCCGACGCGGGCGCGGGCCGGCGAATCGGCCGGACTCCCGGAGCGCGGGTCGGAGGCCCGTTCGGCCGCGCGTCGCCAGGAAGGAACGGACGAGCCGGCCCCCGTCCGGGCCGGGCCGCCGGTCGCGGCCGAGCCGGTGGAGGCCGCGCGGGAGGCGCGCGCGCGGGGCGGAGGCTCGGCCAGTCCCGGGCGGACCCGCGCGGAGGACCGTGGCACGGCCGAGGGCGGGGCGGCCCCGACGGGGAGCTTCGCCGCCCTCGCCACGACGGCCCCCGGGCCCGAGGGGGCCGCGACCGCCCGGAGCGTCGCGCGCCAGATCGCGGCGCAGCCTGCGCTTCGGACCGGGGGCGCGGCCGAGGTGAGCTTGGCCCCCAAGGAGCTGGGCGAGCTGCGCCTGAGCGTCGAGGTCGTGGGCGACGGGCTTCGCGTCCATATCGAGGCCGCGCGGCCCGACACTGCCGACCTGATGCGGCGGCACGTGGAGGCGCTGCGCCAGGAACTGCGGCAGGAGGGGCTGGGCGGGGTCAGCGTGTCGATCGGCGGGGGCGACTCCCAGCGCGAATCGACCTCGCAGGGGCGGTCCCAGGGGGCCGACCGTCCCGGCTATGCCGCCGTCGGGAGCGCCGGGACGGCCCTGGCCGAATCCCTTCCCGTCGCCGCCCGGCCCCGCGCCGCGCCGGGCCACATCGATCTGCGATTCTAGGAGAGCATCTTGGACATCTCGACCGTCACCGCTTCGACCACGACCGCCGCCTCGGCGGCCTCCCCCACGTCCCCGGGCGTGATCTCGAGCGACTTCAACACCTTCCTGAAGATGCTCACCGCGCAGATGCAGAACCAGGACCCGCTGAACCCCACCGATTCGTCGGACTACGCGACTCAGCTCGCGACGTTCTCCGGGGTGGAGCAGCAGGTGAAGACCAACGACCTGCTGAACAGCCTGTCGGCGCAGCTCGCGCTGTCGGGGCTGGGGGTGATGGCGGGCTGGGTCGGGCAGGAGGCGCGGGCGGCGATGCCGGCGCGGTTCGACGGATCGCCCGTGACGATCGTGCCGTCCGTCGATTCGGCGGCGGACGAGGCGCAGCTCGTGGTCCGCGATCCATCGGGCCGGGAGGTGGCGCGGGGCGCGATCCCCGTCTCCTCGGAGCCGGTCGAGTGGGCGGGGGTGGGCGAGGACGGCTCGCCGCTGGCGAGCGGGCTCTACAGCTTCGAGGTGGTGAGCCTGAAGGACGGGCAGGTGCTCGGGTCGAAGGTGGCGGAGGTCTATGGCACGGTGACGGAGGTGCGGACGGAGAACGGCGCGACGGTGCTGGTCATGGAAGGGGGCGCGACGGTGGCCTCCTCGGCGGTGACGGGGCTGCGGCGGGCGGGGTGAGGGGCGACGTGAAGGGCGGTCCGATGATGCCGGGCCGGACACGGCGGCCGTCAAGGCGCGACCGTCGCGACTCGGCGGTCGGGGAGGGCCTGTCGATGGCGGCCATCAGGCTGGGGCATCGATCCTTGGCGGCGGCGTTCGGGGCCGGGTCCGGTTGTCCGGCGTTGCCGGGCGGGTGCATGGGCTCCGACGGTTGGGCGGATCGGCGGGTCAGGCATGGACCGTCGCGCTTGGGCATCGGTCCTTGGCGGCGGATCATGGAGGCCGAGTCCCTTCGCTCGGGGCTGCTCGGGCGGGTGCGGAGGCTTCGGCCGCCAGGAGGGCCCGGCCGGTCGGACATGGTCCGTCGGGCGCGGATCTTGGTGGCGGACCAAGGAGGGGGTGTCAGAGCACGCCGGCGATGAGGCCGCCCAGGACGGCCAGCGCCGCGCCGGCGGCCATGTAGAGCGCGGCGGCGAGGAGGCCGGGGCGCCAGGGGGCGGGCGGGGTCGCGGTGCGGATCAGGCCCTCGCGCGCCAGCTCCGGGAGGCGGGGCGAGAAGCGGGCAAGGATGCGGGCCGAGCGGGCGAGGTCGCGGGCCAGCGCCAGGGGGCCCAGCGAATCGCGGATGTAGCCTTCGACCACGGGCCGCGCGCCGTCCCAGATGTTCATGCGGGGGTCGAGCGTGCGGGCCACGCCCTCCACCACGACCATGGTGCGCTGGAGGAGGATGAGCTCGGTCCGGGTCTGCATCCCGAAGCGCTCCGTCACCTCGAAGAGATAGGCGAGGAGGCGGCTCATGGCGATCTGGGAGGCGTCCATGCCGAAGATCGGCTCGCCCACCGCGCGCAGGGCCTGGGCGAACTGGTCCACGCTGCGGTCGGCGGGGACGTAGCCGGCCTCGAAATGGACCTCGGCCACGCGGCGGTAGTCGCGCTGGATGAAGCCGAACAGGATCTCGGCGTAGACGCGGCGGGTGTAGTCGTCGATCCGGCCCATGATGCCGAAGTCGTAGGCGACGATGTTGCCCTCGGCGTCCACCTTGAGGTTGCCCTGGTGCATGTCGCCGTGGAAGTAGCCGTCCCGCAGCGCGTGGCGCAGGAAGAGCTGGAGGACGCGGCGGGCGAGGTCCTCGGTGTCGTGGCCCTGGGCGCGCAGGGCCTCCACGTCGGCGGCGCCGATGCCTTCCACCCAGTCGAGCGTCATCACGCGCTTGCCCGAATGGGCCCAGCGGACGGCGGGGACGCGGAAGCCCGGATCGTCCTTGGTGGTGTCGGCGAACTCGGAGGCGGAAGCGCTTTCGAGCCGGAGGTCGAGCTCGCCGCGCACGACGCCCTCGAAATGGGCGATCACGTCGATGGGGCGCAGGCGGCGGGTCTGCGGCACGAACAGGTCGAGCGTGCGGGCGGCGAAGCGGAAGGCGTCGATGTCGCGGCGGAAGGCGCGCTCGATGCCGGGGCGGAGCACCTTGACGGCCACCTCCTCGCCCGTGGCGCGGAGGCGCGCGCGGTGGACCTGGGCGATGGAGGCGGCGGCGACGGGCTCGGAGAACTCGGAGAACAGCTCGTCCACCGGGCGGCCGAGATCGGCGGCGACGGCGGCCCTGGCGACGGGGGTGGGGAAGGGGGGCAGGCGGTCCTGGAGGATGCGGAGCTGCTGGACGAGGCCTTCGCCCACGATGTCGGGGCGGGTGGAAAGGATCTGGCCGAACTTGACGTAGGCGGGGCCGAGCGCGGTGATGGCGCGCGTGACGGGGGGCATGGCGGGGTCGCCCGCATAGCCCAGCCAGCGGAAGGGCCACACGAGCCCGCGCACCAGCCCGCGCAGGAGAGGCGGGGCCTGCATGGCGTCGAGGATCTGGGTCATGGCCCCGGTCCTCTCGAAGGTCGCGCCCGTCCGCAGCAGGCGGACGATGTTGACCGGCCCGCGCATCAGATCTTCCAGGCGGAGTGGAGGCAGGCCACGCCCAAGGACAGGTTGCGGAAGCTGGCGTTCCGGAAGCCCGCCTGCCGGATCAGGCCGAGGAAGGTCTCCTGATCCGGGAAGCGGCGGATCGATTCGACGAGGTATTGATAGCTCGCGCGGTCGCCGGTGACGGCCTGGCCCATGCGGGGGATCACGTTGAAGGAGTAGAGGTCGTAGGCCGCCTGCAGGAGCGGCACCGGCACCTGCGAGAATTCGAGCACGAGGAGGCGGCCGCCGCGTTTCAGCACGCGGAAGGCCTCGGCCAGCGCGGCCTCGGGGCGGGTGACGTTCCGGATGCCGAAGGAGATGGTGTAGCTGTCGAAGGTCGCGTCCGGGAACGGGAGTGCCATGGCGTCGCCCGCGACCCAGGTCAGGCGGTCGGCGAGGGCCTGCGCCTCGGCCCGGCGGCGCCCCTCGACCAGCATCGATTCGGTGAGGTCGAGCACGGTGACATGGGCGCCGGGCGCGCGGCGCAGGAGGCGGAAGGCGATGTCGCCGGTGCCGCCCGCCACGTCGAGCGCGCGCATCCCCGGCCGGGGCGCGAGCCAGTCGAGCATCGCGTCCTTCCAGAGCCGGTGGAGCCCGCCGCTCATCAGGTCGTTCATCAGGTCGTAGCGCGCGGCGACCGAGGTGAAGACGCCCTGGACGCGGCCCGCCTTGTCGGCCTCGGGGATGGTCTCGAAGCCGAAATGGGTCGTCTGGTCGCGGCTGTGATCGGGCATGGGTCCGGCTCGCTTGGGGTTGCGCGCCGGAGGGTGGCGCGCGGTCGTGACTTGCCAAGGCTTGTGGGGCCTCGCGTCCGGGTCCTTATAGGGGACGCCCTGCCCGCGAAAGGACCCAATCATGCCCGAGCTGCCCGAGGTCGAGACGGTGCGCCGCGGCCTGCTGCCCGTGATGGAGGGGCGGCGGATCGCGCGGGCCGAGGTGCGCCGGCCGGACCTGCGCTGGCCGTTCCCCGAGCGCATGGCCGAGCGGCTGACCGGCGCGCGGGTGGAGCGGCTGGGGCGGCGGTCGAAGTATCTGCTGCTCGACCTCGATTCGGGCGAGACGCTGATCGCGCATCTGGGGATGTCGGGGCGGATGCTGGTGGGCGGCGCGGTGCTGGGCGGGTTCCACCACGACGTGGGTGCGGCTCCGGGGCCGCACGACCATGTGGTGTTCGAGATGGAGGGCGGCGCGCGCGTGACCTTCAACGACGCGCGGCGGTTCGGGGCGATGGACCTGTGGCCCACGGGAGAGGTGGGGAATCACCGACTGCTGCGGGCGCTGGGGCCGGAGCCGCTGGGCAACGGGTTTTCCCCCGAGGGGCTAGAGGCGGCGTTCCGGGGGCGGGCCGCGCCGGTTAAGGCGCTGCTGCTCGACCAGGGGATCGTGGCGGGATTGGGGAACATCTATGTCTCGGAAGCCTTGGCGCGGGCGGGAATCAGCCCCTTGCGGCCGGCGGGCCGGGTGACGGCGGAGGAGGTCGCCTGCCTCGTGGCGGCCATCCGGGCGGTTTTGGAGGAGGCGATCGAGGCCGGGGGGTCGTCCCTGCGCGACCATCGGCAGGCGAATGGGGAGCTGGGGTATTTCCAGCATTCGTTCCGCGTCTACGATCAGGCGGGCCAGCCCTGCCGCACCGAGGGCTGCGGCGGCACCGTCGCGCGGGTCGTGCAGTCGGGGCGGTCGAGCTTCTACTGCCCGGAGTGCCAGGGCTAGAGTTGACAGCCGGCAACTTCGTCCCGCCAGTCGGTTGACACTTACCCACATCCCGTCTAGGGACGCGGCTTCAGATTTAAACCCCTGCCGCGGGACGACATCACATGGCCAATACGCCCCAGTCCGCGAAGCGCGCCCGCCAGAGCGAGGCCCGTTTCAAGATCAACAAGATGCGCCGCTCGCGCATCCGCACCTTCCTGCGCAAGGTCGAGGAGGCGATCGCCTCGGGCGACAACGCCGCCGCCCGCGAGGCGCTGCGCCAGGCCCAGCCGGAGCTGATGCGCGGCGTCAGCAAGGGCGTGGTCAAGAAGAACACCGCGTCGCGCAAGATCTCGCGCCTGGCCGCCCGCGTGAAGGCGACCGGCGCGGCTCCGGTCGCGACGGCCTGAGTCCCAGCGACTCGCGGCATCAAGGGGCGCATCCCGCGGGGGATGCGCCCCTTTTCTTTTGTTTCCAAGGAATTGCGCGACTCGGGGGTGTGGGTCGGCGGACTCGCGCCGGGGCGCTTGTCCAGAGGGCGGCGGGGCGGGTTCCGGGCCTGGGGACAAAAATTTCGAGTCCTTGGCGAGTCTGTCACAAGCCTGTGACGCGACTCGGCTGAATCCTCAGGAGTCGGACGAGTCGTTAAGGAAGCGTTACGATTCGAGTCCCGGGACTCGGGCGTCAAGCGTGTTGTTCGGTTGCGGGACCCCGGGGAGTTGCTAGCTTCAGTCCTGCGATTCCGGTCGTTCCTGGGGGAATGAAGGGATTGGCGCGACATGGCTCCGCATCCTCCGCCCCTGCCAGGGCGGCGCGGGGCCGCCGGGTCGGCCCTGCCAGGCCGGTCGGGGTGATCCTGTCGCGCTGGTCGGGAAGGGTGGGTCCGCGCTGCCACGCGGGTCCCGTTGCCGTGCGCCGTCCGAAGGGGCGGGCGCGGTGCCTTGCATCATCCCCTGGGGACGTCTCGGGCGTGGAACGAGGCGAGGTCCTGGGGGGACCGGCGGGCGACGTGGCCCGTTCGTATGCGAGGACGATGACATGGCGGACGGCGCGGGCTTCGGAACGATCCACGCGGACAGCGCGGAGGGCGTGGACGCCCTCTGGGGCCGGGTCCGGGCGACCCTGCGGGAGCGGGTGGGCGCGGGCAGCTTCCAAAGCTGGATCGCGCCCTTGCGCCTCGCCTCGGTCGAGGAGGGCGTGGCGACCCTGACGGTGCCGACGGCCTTCCTGGGCTCCTACGTCGCCCGCAATTTCCAGGACGCGATCCTGGCGGCGCTGGCCGAGGCCGGCGCGCCGTCGAGCCGGCTCGTCTTCGCGCCGCAAGGCCGGGTGGCGCCGCAGGCCGCCGCCGCCGCGCCGGTCGCCCCGGCCCCCGCGCCGCAGGCCGAGCCCGCCGAGGAGGCGATGCGGCTCGACCCGCGGCTGGTCTTCGACCGCTTCGTGGTCGGCAAGTCGAACGAGCTGGCCTACGCCGCCGCCCGCCGCATCGCCGAGGGCAACGCGGTGGGGTTCAATCCCCTGTTCCTTCATGGCGGCGTGGGCCTGGGCAAGACCCACCTCATGCAGGCCATCGCCCACGAGATGCGGGCGCGGCGGCCGCAGACGCGGGTGCTGTATCTCTCGGCCGAGCAGTTCATGATCCGCTTCGTGACCGCGCTGCGCGACCGCAAGATGATGGATTTCAAGCAGGTCTTCCGCGCGGTGGACGTGCTGATGGTGGACGACATCCAGTTCATCGCCGGCAAGGACTCCACGCAGGAGGAGTTCTTCCACACGTTCAACGCGCTGGTGGACCAGGGCAAGCAGATCGTGCTGACCGCCGACCGCTCCCCCGTGGAGATCGCGGCGCTGGAGGAGCGGGTGACCTCGCGGCTCCAGTCGGGGCTGGTGGTGCAGGTGAACCCGGCCGACTATGAATTGCGGCTGGGCGTGCTGCAATCCAAGGTGGCGGCAGCGCGGGCGGCGGACCCCTCCTTGCGGATCGCGGACGGGGTGCTCGACTTCCTCGCGGCGCGCGTGACCTCGAACCTGCGGGTGCTGGAAGGGGCGCTGACCCGGCTCTGCGCGCAGGCGAGCCTTGTGGGTCGCGAGATCACGCTGGACCTCGCCCGCGACTGCCTGGGGGACGTGCTGCGGGCGTCGGACCGCAAGGTGTCCATCGAGGAGATCCAGCGGCGGGTGGCGGAGCATTACCACATCCGGCTTGCGGACCTGATCGGGCCCAAGCGGCTGCGGAGCTTTGCCCGGCCGCGTCAGGTGGCGATGTACCTGTCCAAGACCATGACGAGCCGGTCGCTGCCGGACATCGGCCGGCGCTTCGGCGGGCGCGACCACACGACCATCATGCACGGCGTCCGCAAGATCGAGGAACTGCTGGGCACCGACTCGCAGATCGCCGACGACCTCGACCTGCTGAAGCGGGCGCTGGAGTCCTGATCCCCTCTTGAGAAGGGCAGGGAAACGGATAGGGTTCGCCTCCCGGCGAACGGGGCATGACGGGGGAGAGAGCATATGAAATTCAGCATCGAACGGGCCGTTCTCTCCAAGGCCGTGGCGCAGGCGCAGTCGGTGGTGGAGCGGCGGAACACGATTCCCATCCTCGCCAACGTGCTGATCGAGGCGGAAGGCGACGGCGTGCGCTTCCGCGCGACCGATCTGGATGTCGAGGTGGTGGACCGCGCGCCCGCGCAGGTGGCGCAGAAGGGCGCGACGACCGTGGCGGCCTTGATGCTGAACGAGATCGTGCGCAAGCTGGGCGACGGGGCGCTGGTGACGCTGTCCACGCAAGGGGCGCCGGGGCGGCTGACCATCGAGGCGGGGCGGTCCACGTTCCAGCTCTCGACCTTGCCGGTCGAGGATTTCCCGCAGATGGCCTCGCCCGACTACACCACGAGCTTCGAGGCCCCCGCGCCGCTGCTGCGGCGGCTGTTCGACAAGTCGAAGTTCGCGATCTCGACCGAGGAGACGCGGTATTACCTGAACGGGGTCTATTTCCATGTGTCCGCCGGCGCGGATGGCAAGCGCGTGCTTCGCGCCGTGGCGACCGACGGGCATCGGCTGGCGCGAATCGACGCGGAGCTGCCCGAGGGCGCGGACGGGATGCCGGGCGTGATCGTGCCCCGCAAGACGGTGGCGGAGCTGCGCAAGCTGCTCGACGACGACGAGGCGGTCATCAAGGTCTCGGTCTCGGACACCAAGATCCGCTTCGAGACGCCGAGCCTCACGCTGACCTCGAAGGTGATCGACGGCACCTTCCCGGATTACACCCGCGTCATTCCGCAGGCCAACGCCCGGCGGCTGGAGGTGGACGCCAAGGAGTTCGCCCGCGCCGTGGACCGGGTGGCCACGGTGTCGTCGGAACGGTCGCGCGCGGTGAAGCTGAACCTCGACGAGGACCGGCTGATCCTGTCGGTGAACGCCCCGGACCAGGGCACCGCCGAGGAGGAGCTGGCCGTGGCCTACGGGGACGAGCGGCTGGAGATCGGCTTCAACGCGAAATACCTGCTGGAGATCGCCCATCAGGTGGACCGCGAGAACGCGGTGTTCCTGTTCAACTCCTCGGGCGACCCGACTGTGATGCGCGAGGGCGACGACCTGTCCGCGCTCTATGTCGTGATGCCGATGCGGGTGTGAGGCCGCACGTCCAGCACCTCGCGCTGTCGCAGTTCCGCAGCCACGCGCGGGCGCGGCTGGCCTTCGACGGGCGGCCCGTGGCGCTTTGGGGCGCGAATGGGTCGGGCAAGACGAACCTGCTGGAGGCGGTGTCCTTTCTGTCGCCGGGACGGGGCTTGCGTCGCGCGGGGGCCGAGGAGGTCGGGCGGCGGGCCGAGGGCGTCGGCTGGAGGGTGGCGGCGACGCTGGATATGCCGGGCGCGGTCCGCGAGGTCGAGACCCAGGCCCATCCGGGCGAGCCTAGGACCGTGCGGATCGACGGCAAGAGCGCGCCGCAGCTCGACCTCGCGCGGCTGATTCCGGTGCTCTGGCTGGTGCCGGCGATGGACCGGCTGTGGCTGGAAGGGGCGGAGGGTCGGCGGCGATTCCTCGACCGGGCCTGCCTGAGCCTGTTCCCCGACCACGGGGAGGCGGCGCTGGCCTACGAGAAGGCGATGCGGGAGAGGAACCGGCTGCTGAAGGATGGCTCGCGGGATGGGCATTGGTATGGGGCGCTGGAAGGGCAGATGGCCGAGGCGGGGATGCGGCTGGCGGGGAACCGCGACGCGACGCTGGGCCGGCTGATGGCGGCGCAGGCGCGGGCCGAGACGGCGTTTCCGGCGGCGACGCTCGCCATCGTCTACCCCGAGGAGCCGCTGCCGGAGACGGAGGCCTTGTTCGCGCAGGCCCTCGAACGCGGGCGCTGGCGCGACATGGCGGCGGGGCGGAGCCTGCTGGGGCCGCATCGCGCCGACCTCGACGCCCTGTGGACGGCCAAGGGCGTCGCGGCGCGCGACTGCTCCACGGGGGAGCAGAAGGCGCTGCTGGTGTCGCTGATCCTCGCCAACGCCCGCGCGCTGGAGGAGGACGGCACCGCGCCGGTCCTGCTGCTGGACGAGGTGGCGGCGCATCTCGACCCCGGCCGGCGCGCGGCGCTTTATGACGAGGTCTGCGGGCTGGGGTTGCAGGCCTTCCTGACCGGGACGGAGCCCGCGCTGTTTGCGGAACTGGGCGCGCGGGCGCAGTATTGGGAGGCCGCCGAGGAGGGCGGCGTCAGCATCTTGCAGGAACGGAGCCCACCATGACCCGCCACCATCTGTTGCCCGAGCAGCGCGTGACCCTGGTCACGCTGGGGGTGCGCGACTTGGGGCGGTCGCGGGCCTTCTATCGCGCGCTGGGCTGGCAGCCGGCGCAGGAGACGGAGCGGATCTCGTTCTACCAGATGCACGGGGCGGCGCTGGCGCTGTTCGGGCTCGGAGACCTCGCGGACGACCAGGACCGGCCGGTGGGCGAGCTGGGGACGGGGGCGGTGACGCTGGCGCAGAACTTCGGCGCGGAGGAGGACGTGGACGCCGCCTGGCATCGGGCGATGCAGGCGGGAGCCAAGGCGATCAAGGTTCCGCAGGCGACGTCCTGGGGCGGCTATTCGGGGTATTTCGCCGACCCGGACGGCCATGTCTGGGAACTGGCGGTGAACCCGTTCTGGCCACTGGCCGAGGACGGGAGCCTGACGCTGCCGACGCCATGACCGTCTCGCTTGCGGATCTGGGGTTCTATGCGGTTGCCGTGGCGCTCCTGTGGCTCACGCCCGGGCCGGTCTGGGTGGCGCTGACGGCGCGGACGCTGGCGGGGGGCTTCCGAAGCGCGTGGCCCCTCGCGGTGGGGGTGACGCTCGGGGACCTTCTGTGGCCGTTCTGCGCGATCCTGGGCGTGACCTGGGTCCTGTCGGTCTGGGGCGGCTTCCTTGCGGCGCTGAAATGGGTCGCGGCAGGGACTTTCGTTCTCATGGGCGCGCTGGTGATCCGGGGCGCGGGCCGGCCGCTCGGGGCCGATTCGCGGCTGACGCGGCCAGGGATGTGGGCGGGGTTCGGGGCCGGTGTGCTGGCGATCCTGGGCAACCCGAAGGCGATCCTGTTCTACATGGGGATGCTGCCCGGCTTCTTCGACGTGACGCGGCTGGGCGGCCCCGACATCGCGGCGATCCTCCTCGTGTCGGGGACGATCCCTCTCCTCGGCAACCTGGGGCTGGCGCTGGTCGTGGACCGGGCGCGGACCCTCCTGTCCTCGCCGGGGGCGGTGCGGCGGACCACCTTCGCGGCGGGCGGGCTGCTGGTCGGCGTGGGGCTCCTGATCCCCTTCCTGTGACCCCCGCCGGGGGTGGCAATCCGGCCGGGAAACCCCATATTTGCAAGGGCCAAGGGGTGACATCACCCCCTCCTCCCCCTATAAGATCGACGAGTTTCAGAAGGGCTTTCCCCCATGTCCGACACCGCCGCCGCGGCCACCGCCTACGACGCCGATTCCATCAAGGTTCTCAAGGGCCTGGATGCCGTGCGCAAGCGGCCGGGCATGTACATCGGCGACACCGACGACGGGTCGGGCCTGCACCACATGGTCTACGAGGTCGTGGACAACGGCATCGACGAGGTGCTGGCCGGCCACGCGACCGCCGTGCAGGTGAAGATCCACGCCGACAACTCGGTCTCGGTGCGCGACAACGGGCGCGGCATCCCGGTGGACATCCACCAGGAAGAGGGCGTGTCGGCGGCCGAGGTCATCATGACCCAGCTCCACGCCGGCGGGAAGTTCGACCAGAACAGCTACAAGGTCTCGGGCGGGCTGCACGGCGTCGGCGTGTCGGTGGTGAACGCGCTGTCGGACTGGCTCGACCTGCGGATCTGGCGGAACGGCAAGGTCCATTACGCCCGCTTCGAGAACGGCGACACCGCCATCCCGCTGCGGGTCGAAGGCGACGCCCAGCCGGGCGAGAAGGGGACGGAGGTGCGCTTCCTCGCCTCGGCCAAGATCAACCGGCCGGACGGGACCTTCACGAACCTCGACTACAGCTTCAAGACGCTGGAGGCGCGGCTGCGCGAGCTGGCCTTCCTTAACTCGGGCGTCCGCATCCTCTTGGAGGACGAGCGTCCGGCCGAGCCGCTGCGCTCGGAGCTGTTCTACGAGGGCGGCGTCAAGGAGTTCGTGAAGTATCTCGACCGCTCCAAGGCTTCGGCGATGCCCGAGCCCATCCACATCGCCGGCGAGCGGGGGGGCATCGGCGTCGAGGTGGCGATGTGGTGGAACGACAGCTACCACGAGACGGTGCTGCCCTTCACCAACAACATCCCGCAGCGGGACGGCGGCACGCACCTCGCGGCCTTCCGGGCGGCGCTGACGCGGACGATCAACAGCTACGCGCAATCCTCGGGCATCGCGAAGAAGGAGAAGGTGGACTTCACCGGCGACGACGCGCGCGAGGGGCTGACCTGCGTGCTGTCGGTCAAGGTGCCGGACCCCAAGTTCTCCTCGCAGACCAAGGACAAGCTGGTGTCGAGCGAGGTGCGCCCGGCGGTCGAGGGGCTGGTGGGCGAGAAGCTGGCCGAATGGTTCGAGGAGAACCCGCAGCACGCCCGCGTCATCACGGCCAAGATCATCGAGGCGGCGCTCGCGCGCGAGGCGGCGCGCAAGGCGCGGGAGCTCACGCGGCGCAAGACGGCCATGGACGTGAATTTCCTGGCCGGCAAGCTCAAGGACTGCTCCGAGAAGGACCCCTCCAAGACCGAGGTGTTCCTGGTGGAAGGCGACTCGGCCGGTGGCAGCGCCCAGACCGGGCGCGACCGGCGGACCCAGGCCGTGCTGCCGCTTCGGGGCAAGATCCTGAACGTGGAGCGGGTGCGCTTCGACCGGATGCTGTCCTCGCAGGAGATCGGCAACCTCGTCATGGCGCTCGGCACCGGCATCGGCCGGACCGAGTTCAACATCCAGAAGCTGCGCTACCACAAGATCGTCATCATGACGGACGCCGACGTGGACGGCGCGCATATCCGCACGCTGCTGCTGACCTTCTTCTTCCGGCAGATGCCCGAGCTGATCGAGGGCGGCTACCTCTACATCGCGCAGCCGCCCCTTTATAAGGTGTCGCGCGGCAAGTCCGAGGTCTATCTCAAGGATCAGGCGGCGCTCGACGAGTACCTGATCCAGCAGGGGACCGAGGGCGCGGTGCTGCGGCTGGGCTCCGGGGCCGAGATCGCCGGCGCGGACCTCCTGCGCGTGGTCGAGGAGGCGCGGACCGTGCGGCGGAGCATCGAGGCCTATCCGACCCACTATCCGCGTCACATCCTGGAGCAGGCAGCCATCGCCGGGGCGTTCCGGGCCGGCGCCGTGGATCAGGACCTTCACGGCGTGGCCGAGACGGTGGCGCAGCGGCTCGACCTCATCGCGCTGGAATACGAGAAGGGCTGGCGCGGCCGCGTCACCCAGGACAAGGGCATCCGCCTGAGCCGCGTCCTGCGGGGCGTGGAGGAGCTGCGGACGCTCGACGGCGCGATGCTGCGGTCGGGCGAGAGCCGGCGGCTGGGCAGCCATTCCGAAGCGCTGGCCGAGACCTACGACAAGCCCGCGACGCTGATCCGCAAGGACCGGAGCCAGATGATCTTCGGGCCGCTCGATCTTCTCAGGGCCATTCTGGCCGAGGGCGAGAAGGGGCTGGCTTTGCAGCGCTATAAGGGCTTGGGCGAGATGAACCCTGAGCAGCTCTGGGAGACGACGCTCGACCCCGAGGCGCGGACGCTGCTGCAGGTCCGCATCGACGACGTGGCCGAGGCCGAGGATATCTTCTCGCGCCTCATGGGCGACGCCGTGGAGCCGCGGCGCGAGTTCATCCAGCAGAACGCCCTGTCGGTGGCGAACCTCGACACCTGACGCGCCAGCCAGATCCGCGCTCCCCCGGCCATGAGGCCGGGGGCGTGCCGTCAAGCAAACGTTTACCCTTTGTCGGCTAGGATCGGGCCTCGGTCGGGGCGCTCGCGCCGCGACGACGGCCAGACGACGCCGTCGCCGTGGGATCGCGAGGCTCCGGCCCTCCCAGCACGGGAAGGTGACGGGCCACGACATGACGGTGCAGATCCAGCATCATGGGGTGTCCAGCGATGGAAGCCTCGACCTCCTGACCGGGGGCGCGGGGCGCGAGTCCTTCGTCATCGACTGGACGCGCGGGGCGGGCAACATCGCCGATCGCGTGGCCGGCTTCACGACAGGCGCGGGGGGCGACATGATCGACCTCTCGAACCTGCTGACGCAGTTCGTCGGCCATCAGAACGCGGACAACCCTTTCCTGGTCGGGTATCTGCGCTGGGTGCAGGTCGGCGCGGACGCCGAGCTGCAGGTGGACGCCTGGGGGACGGGCTCGAACTGGCAGCCGCTGCTGGTGCTGGACGGCATCCAGGCCAGCGACCTGACCGGCGCCAACTTCAGCCCGATCTGGAGCCCGACCGGCCTGGGCGACACGATCCTGGGCGACCGCACGCTGTCGCTCATCAATGACACGCTGGCAGGCACGCCCAACGACGACGACATCAGCGGGCTGACCGGCAACGATTCGATCTGGGGCGGCTACGGCAACGACATCATCGCCGGCGGGACCGGCGCGGACTGGCTGGACGGCCAAGACGGGAACGACACCCTCGACGGCGGGGACGGCAACGATTCGCTGTTCGGCGGACTCGGCCTGGACCGTCTGTCGGGCGGGGCGGGCGACGACCGCTTCCGCGCGGTGTCGCAGGACGTGGCCGCCGACGTGCTGACGGGCGGGGCGGGGCGCGACGCCTATGGCCTCGTCTGGACATGGATGGGCAATGACGTGCCGGTGGCCGACCATGTGACGGACTTCTCGGCGGGCGCGGGCGGGGACCTGATCGATCTGATCGACCTGACGTTGACGCTGGGGACGGACCTCCTGGGCTCCGATCGGCTGGCGCTGTTCCAGACCGACGCGGGGGCCGAGCTCATGGTCGCCACGGGCGGCGCCTCCTCGCGGGTCTGGACGGCTCTCCTGATGCTGGAGGGTCTGGGCATCGCGGACCTGACGGCGGACAACTTTACGCCGCCCTGGACCCCCCTCCGCAAGGGGCGGCATCTGGAGGGCACGGGCGGGGCCGACATCTTGCAGGCGCAGGGCGGCGATGACCTCCTGCGGGGCGGGGCCGGCGCGGACACGCTGGTCGGCGGGGACGGGGCCGATCATCTCTATGGCGGCGCGGGGGTGGATCGGCTTTGGGGCGAGGCCGGGGCCGACCACTTCTGGGAAGTGTCCGACGCCGACGCGGCGGGCGAGCTTTTTACTGGCGGGGCGGGGCGGGACACCTATCACCTGGCTTGGGGCTGGACGCGGGACTGGGGCTGGGACCTGGAGACCGACAACCAGATCGAGTTGATCTTCGCGGACCCGGCGGACCGGATCACGGACTTCACGGCGGGCGCGGGCGGGGACGTGATCGACCTCGCCGACCTCGTGGCGGAGCTTGAGAACCATGCGGCCGGCGCGAACCCTTTCCTGACCGGGTGCCTGCTCTGGGTGCAGTCGGGCCCGCAGGCCGAGCTTCGGGTCGATCCGACCGGAACGGGCGTGCATTGGCGGACGGTGCTGGTGCTCGAGGGCACCGTCGCCGCCGCCCTGACGTCCGACAACCTCGCCCAGGGCTGGAACCCGGGGGCGGTCATGGTCGAGAACCACGCGCCGGTGGCGCCGATCCTCGCCAACCAGGGCGTCGCGGAGGACACGGCCTGGAGCTTCACGGTCCCGGCTTTCTCGGACATCGACGGCGACGCGCTGGCCTATGCCGCCAGCCTGTCCGACGGGGCGGCGCTGCCCGCTTGGATGGGGTTCGACGCGGCGGCGCGGCGATTCTCGGGCACGCCGCCCGCGAACTGGACCGGAGCGATCGACTTGCGGGTGGTCGCCTTCGACGGGGCGCTGACGGCGCAGGCCACGTTCCGGCTGACCGTGGCGGCGGTGAACGACGCGCCGGGGACGCCGAACCTGGACGGCGGGCCGGTGGTCGAGGCGGCGGGGGCGGGCACCGTGGCGGGGGTGCTTGCGGCGGGGGACGCGGATGGGGACGCGCTGACCTACCGGTTGGTCGACGGGGCGGACGGCCGCTTCGCCCTGTCCGGCGCGCGGATCGTGGTGGCCGACGGGCTCCGCCTCGACTTCGAGCAGCAGGCCTCCCATCAGGTGCAGGTGCTCGTGGAGGACGGTCGCGGAGGCGCGACGCTTCGGACCTTCGTCATCGCCGTGGCCGACCTTGGGACCGAGGTCCTGTCGGGGGACGACCGGGCGAACACCCTGGTGGGCGGCGCGGGCGGCGACGCGCTGTCCGGGGCCGGCGCCGACGACGTGCTGATCGGCGGGGGCGGGGCCGACATCCTCGATGGCGGGACCGGAACGGACCGGCTCGACGGGGGCGCGGGCGACGACCTCTACCTGCTCGGGGACGCGCGCGACGCCGTAGTCGAGGCGCGGGGCGGCGGGACGGATCAGGTCCGGTCCAGCGTCGCCGTCACGCTGCCCGCCGAGATCGAGAACCTGCTGCTGACCGGCGCGGGCCGGATCGGCGGGACCGGCAACGCCTTGGGCAACCGCATCACCGGCAATGGGTCGAGCAACCTGCTCAAGGGAATGGACGGAAGGGACATCCTGATCGGCGGGGCGGGCGACGACCGACTCCAGGGTGGCCCCGGCAAGGACAGCCTGACGGGCGGCGCGGGCGACGACGCCTTCCTGTTCCTCCGGCCGAGCGAGGGGGGCGACGTCATCACGGATTTTCGCGACGACGACCTGTTCCGCATCGACGCCTCGGGTTTCGGGGCCGGCCTTGACGAAGGCCGGCTGCCCGCGTCGGAGTTCCGCGTCCGCGCGGACAACCGCGCGCAGGATGCCGACGACCACTTCATCTTCCGCACCACCGACCGGACGCTCTGGTTCGACGCCAACGGCGCTGCGGCGGGGAAGCTGACCCTCCTGGCCGACCTCCAGGGCAAGGCGAGCGTGACCAGCGCCGACATCCTGCTGTTCTGAGGGCGGCGGCCCCGCCCGGGGCCGTCAGGACCCCCGGTCGAGCGCCACCTCGTCGCACTCCACCTCGACGAATCGGGCCGCCTGGGCGAGCAGGTGCTCCGCCGCGTCCTCCCTGGCGGGCGGCGCGGGCCGGGCACGCGCGACCTCCCCCACCGTCGCATGGGCGAGGAAGAGGCGCATGACGTGGCCCACCCCCTCCTCGGTGACGTTCCGTAGATCCTCGGCGAAGTAGCGACCCCGGTTGAAGGCACCGGTGATGATCTCGTAGGACGGAAAATAATGCACGAAGGCGTGGCTATCGGTCAATTCCTGCGCCGCCACCCGCAGCACCGACTTGGAGTAGGTCGTGGCCGAAAGGACGTGCTGGCCGGGAACCGCCGTCGCCATCAGCGGCACGGGAGAGACGGTCAGGCAGACCTGCGCCCTGGGGTTCACGGCGCGCAGCGTGGCGAGGACGGCCTCCATGTCCTCGACCACCTCGGCCACGGTCTGGTTGTGGAAGACGTGGCGAGCGGGGTCGAAGGTGCCGCCCTCGACCCCGGGGCAGAGCGGGAAGGCGGCCCCATCCTCGCGCGAGAGCCAGCCCTCGGTCAGGCCCAGGGTGAAGACGAAGACGTCGAGATCCGTCAGCATCCGGCGCACGGCGGCGAGGTGCTGGCGGCGGTCGATCTCCATCTCGGCCACAGACACGAAGTTGCCGGGCTGGACGGTCGGCCGGAACGGATCGCGCACGGTGCCGTCGGGGTCGATCCAGGCGGGCTCCGAGGGCGCGAAGCGGCCCATGGCCCGATCGACGAGCTGGCGGAGCTGGCGCGCGGTGTAGACGTTGCCGTAGCGCGCCGAGAAGGTGCCGTAATTGTGCGACTCGCGGATCCTCTCGGGCAGGATCGGGTGCCCGGCCTCGGCCACGTAGTAATGGAAGCCCGAGCCCTTGAGATGCCGCGCGATGTGCTGGGCGAAGCAGCTTCCGGCGGTGGCGACCCGCGTCTCCGGGGTGATCCGCAGGTCGAACCGGCCCACGGGGTCCACATCGGCGGGGGCGAGTCCGGCGACCTCGCGGCGCCAGAAGGCCTTGGCGGGCAGGGCGCGGTAGGGATGCCCGCTCATCGGATCGCCTCCTGGACAGTGGCAAGGCCGGCGTTCGGCGTCCGGGAGATGGCCTCGAGCTGCCGCAGGACCAGCTCGCCGTAAGCGGCGTTGGCGTGGGTGGCGTCCGGCGCGTAGAACTCCGGCCTGAGGAAGCCCCGTTCGTTTCGCGTGCCCGCGGGGCTCGGGAGATAGTCGATGCCCAGTTCATGACAGCTCGCCGCCAAGGCGGATTGCTGGAGCTTCCAGAGCTTGAGGCGGATCGGCGCGGGCGTCACGCCGGCCTCGGCGATGTTGTTCTGGACGAAGAAGGTTTCGGCGCTGCGTCGGATGTGTTCCGCATCCTCCTTGGGGGGCGGCACTTCCAGGCAGATCACGGGGGCGGGCGACGCCTCGCGGAGGCGACGGTGCATCTTGACGTAACCCGATTGGATGGTGGACGTGAAGAAGTCCTTCATGACGGCGTGGGGAACAAGTTCGGCCCCTTCCTGGAGATCAGCCGCATCCGCTCCGGGCTCCAGCAGGTCGAAGGCTTGCGGATGCTGGATTAGGGCCAGCGTGTTGTAGAAGTTTCCTCGACGGATGACGGCGAGGATGTCCTCGGGGCCACGTTGCGCCGCGAAGGCGACCGCCTCGTCGAAGGTGAGGTCGCCCTGCTTCTTGCCCGTCAGGCGAAGCGCGGAGATCCTCGGCTTCGCCCCGGCATTGGTCCGGTCGAGCAGGGCCTTCTTGATGGCCTGGATGTGGCTGTCGCCGATGATGGTGATGGAGCGCGTCGTCACGGATGTCGTGTCGGGCAAGAATGATTCATCTTTCGTCTCGCGTCGCCAAGGTAGCCAATTCATCCTGCCATCCTTCACTCGTCCGGGTTCGCCTTGGCCCCGGCCATGCGGTCGGCGGGGCGGGCCACCGCGCCGGCGCCATGCGGGTCCGCCTCGACCGTCACCCGCGCGTCGGTGGACCCCGATGCTCCGATGGTTGCGGATCCAGTCGAGCCCCGCCCCGGCAGGTTGCCGTGGTCCGCGGCGTCCAGCTGTCGAGGCGCCGCACCCCGTGCCATGCTCCAAGGGGAAAAGGCGCGAGGCGCGAGCCGATGAAACCCGCCCCGCCGGTGACGGGATCGATCATTCCGGCCTCACGCGGCCTCGGTCATGGTCTGGGTGACCAGGTCGCGCTCGGCCGTCCAGAGGTCGGCGAAATCCACGTGCTGCCAGTTATCGAACCACGGCCCACCGTTGGTGTAGTGGATCGCCATCGGCACCGCGTCGGGCTTCCTGTACTCGCCCTCGAGGAAGTTCCATTCGAGCGGCAGGCTGCCGATCATGGAGTCGTCCGAGACCCAGGTGAAGCGGTGCAGGAAGGCCGGCTCGGCGGCGTTGACCACCGACGGGGTGAGCGCCTTCACGTCGGGATGCGTGCCGTTGAACAGGATGAACGAGGACCAGTTCTTGCGCGGGTAGACGGTCTGTTGCTTGTTGTCCATCTTGATGGCGTTGGCCGGGCTGTAGTCGTGCTGGACCACGTGCACCGCCTTGCTCGGATCGACGATGTCCAGCGCCTCGTAGACATCGCGGGTGAACAGGAAGTCGCAGTCCACGAAGATCGACCAGCCGTCATGCGCCGCTAGGTAGGGGGTCAGGAACCGGGTCAGCGAGAACTCGGTCGTCGCGTTGTCGGCGCCGCGCGTGTAAAGGCCGAGCTCGCGCAGCGAGGCCTGCTTGAGCGGGTAGATCTCGACGGGCCGGGAGGCGTGCCGCAGGATCGAATGGCGGCAGACCTGGTAGGCGATGTCCTCGCGCGTGTCGTAGCCGATGTAGATCTTGAGCTTGTCGTTCACGTCAGTGGTCCTTCGTTGGAGGCGGCGGCGGCCCAAAGGTCGCCTCCGCGGGAAAGGGTCAGCGCGAGCGGAGCCAGTCCGACACGCGCCGCACGGGGGCCGTGAGCCGCCATGAGGTGCTGGCGAGCAGGCGGTCATGCTGGCGCTTGATCTGCCGAAGCTCGGCCTCGCGGGAGGCGAGGGCCTGGCGCACGGCCTCGGGACCGGCGCTGACGAGGCGTTCCGCGTCGGCGCCGCTCCGGGCCGATGCGCCCGCTCCGGCGCTGGCCGCGAGGTGCAGCCGGGACAGCGTGGCGATCTCGCGGTAGCGCTCGGCCAACTCGGCCTCGAGCGCCCGCGCCCGAGTCCGCGCCTCGACGGCGGCGGCCTCGGCGGCCTGGGCGCGGCGGGCCAGCTCGGCGATCTCGGCCTCGCGTGCCGCGACCGTCAGCTCAAGGAGGTGGAGCCGTGCCTCGTCCCGCTCCGGCGTCGCTTCGACAGAGGGGGTCGAGGGTCCTGCGCCCTCGCCGAATCCGATCGGGTCCAGCGTCATCGCGGCGGTGGCCTGCCTGTGTCCCATGTCCGGTTCCTCCGTCAGACCACGCCCGCCCGCAGGCAGTCGTGGATGTGCAGCACGCCTCGGGGAACCCCCATGTCGTCCACCACGAAGAGGACATGGACCTTGCGGGCGTTCATCTCGGCCATGGCCTCGGCCGCGAGCATGTCCGCCGGCGCGGTCGCGGGCGACCGGGTCGCCACCTCGCGCGCCGTTCGGGACATCAGCCCTTCCATGTTCCGCCGCAGGTCCCCGTCGGTGATGATCCCCACGAGGCGACCGTCCTCGACGACGCCGGCGACGCCCATGCCCTTGGCCGTCATCTCCAGGATGGTCTCGCCCATCGGCGTGTCGGGCCCCACGAGCGGGAGCGACTCCGCCCCGCGCATCAGGCTGCCGACCTTGGCGAGCCGCGCGCCCAGCCGGCCGCCGGGGTGGAAGGCGTGGAAATGCTCGGGCGCGAAGCCGCGCCGCTCCATGAGCGCGATGGCCAGGGCGTCGCCCAGGGCGAGCGACATGGTGGTCGAGGTGGTGGGGGCCATGCCGATGATGCAGGCCTCGGGCATGGGCGGCAGCACGAGCCGCAGGTCGGCCGCCTCCATGAGCGTGCTCTGGCGGCGCGAGCCCATGCCGATGAGAGGGATGCCGAAGCGCCGCGTGTGGGCGATGAGGTCCGACAGCTCGGCTGTCTCGCCCGAGTTCGACAGGAGCAGGCAGGCGTCGTCCTCGCCCACCATGCCGAGGTCGCCGTGGCTCGCCTCGGCGGGATGGACGAAGAAGGCGGAGGTGCCGGTGCTGGACAGGGTGGCGGCGATCTTGCGGGCGATATGGCCGGACTTGCCCATCCCCGACAGGATCACGCGGCCCCGGGTGGCGAGGATCAACTCCACGGTCGGCGCGAAGTCCTCGGGCAGGCGATCGGCCATGGCGACCAGCGCCTCGGCCTCCATCGTCAGGACCCGGCGCGCGGTGGCGACGGCGATGGCGGTGGTCTCGGGCGAGGAGGGGGCGGTCCGTCCAGCCCATCCCCGTGGTCCCAGATCGTTCATCCCGCCCTCCTGAGCGATGGCCTCGCGGCCTGCGCCTGCTTGAATACAGCCAGCACCTGCTCGCGCAAGGCATCTCGTGAATAGACCCGGCGCAGCTTGGCCTGTGCGGCCGCGACGGCCGAAGCCCGAGCGCCCTGGTCGTCGAGAAGCATCCTTATCTCGGTGAGCCACTCGTCCTCCGTCGCGGCCAGCCGTCCTGCTCCACCGGCGCAAGGGCCGCGATAGACCTCCAGGTCCTGCGCCACCACCGCAATGCCGGCCGCGCTGTATTCCACCCATTTCGTTTCCGTCTTGCAGCGGTTGAAGGGGTGGTCCACGAGCGGCGCGATCCCGACCCACCAGCCCAACGTCCAGAGCCGGTCCATGAAGCCGTCGTAATCGGGGACGGGAGGATGGTGATGCACCCTGGAGCCGAAGCGCCGGAAGGCGTCCGGCATGGCGATGGTGCCGAAGGTCTCGAAGCGGAGAGCCGGGATCTCGTCCATGAGCCGCAGGATGGCCGGCGTCACGAGGTCGAAGTCGGCCACATGCCCCTTCGTGCCCATGTAGCCCAGGACTGGCGTCGGAGAGGGACGCCCCGAACGGATCTTGCCCGGATCGATGGAACCCGAAATGGCGCCCGCGACGATCGGCGCGCTGATCCCATGCTTGCGGAGCCGGTCGGCCAAGAGCCTGGTGGAGGCATAGACGAGGTCGCTGCCCTCCATGTTGGCGCGCAGGTTCCGCAGCAGCACAGGGTCACGGTAGCGCTTCGTCTTCTCCCGTCCGAGGACTTCGGGCACCTCGAGGAGGTCGTCGTCGATGTGGAAGACGACAGGTATGTCCCGCGTCGCAGCCCAGTCGATGAGGGGCCCCCCAAACGCGGAAGTCAGGCGCGACAGCACGAGCACGTCCGGCACGGTCTCGGGCAGGAGCGATTGCAGGTCCTTGGTTCCACCGGAACAATCCGCGAAGGTCATCGTCACCGTGTCCGCGATCGGGTTGCGGAGATGGATGGCCTGGGTCGGGCCTGTCTGGTCGGACACCACATGCACGGAACGCACGTCGGTTCGGGACGCGGCGTTCAGGGAGGTGGAGCCTATTCGAGGGATGTTCTTCACCCGCGTTCGGGGAACGGTGGCGCTCCTGAGCAGCCGCGCGAAGCGGTGATACACCTCCGCCGGGTCGAGCGGCATTTCCAGCCCCTCCAGCCAGCGGCGCTGGCGGGCCAGGATTGCCTCGGGGCGCGCCCGCGCGTCGCGGACGAAGCCCATCCATTCCTCCAGCGTGCTGATCCGATGGAGCCCCTCGTAGGTGGACAGGTCCATGACGCCCTCGGGGTCCTGCCAGACGCCGACCGGGATCCCCGCGAGCGCCATGTCGAGCACCACCGTCGAGGGAGCGGAGATGCCCCAATCGAAGGCCGTCAGGTCCACCCGGTACATCGGCCGGTTCTCGATCGCCACGTTGGGCGGCAGCGCGACCCTGTTCTTGAGGACGTATTGCCCGCCGGGATGCGGGCGCAAGGTCACCCTCTCGCCCGCCGAGCCCAGGAGCCCGCAGAACCGCCCGAAGGTCTCCATGAAGGGACGCCCGTGCTCCCCGGAGGCGCGCAGCCGCACGGAATGGAGGTTCTCGCAGACCAGCCCGCTGCGGGCCGGGGCAGGGCTGCCCTCGGGGCGCGACAGCAGGGAGGTCGGCCCCGTCACCCGCACCTTGGCCCGCTGCGAGGGGTGGAGCGAGAGGAGGCGGCTCGGCTCCATCCAGGCGCAGACCACGTCGGCGGCGAAGGTCACGGATTCGCCATGCGCCATCACGTGTTCGCGGTTCTGGAGGAAGCCCACGCATTCGAGCCCATGCTGGAGCGTGATCCGCAGGTAGCCGGGCGGCGCGGCTCGGAAGACCTCGTGCACATGGACATGGCCGGACAGGTCGGACTCGCTGGCCGCGATCAGGGCGCCCCATCCGCCTTGCAGCGCCAGGACGGCGTCCATCGCGCTGCCGTAGGTGTCCACCTCCGCGCCGATCCGCCGGGCGATGTCGTCGATCTCGGCCTTCCAGACCCCGCCGGCATCGCGATCGAAGAACCGGGACGTGACAAGGAACCGGAGCCGGGCCCCGGTCTCGCGCCCCGCCAGGAAGGCCAGGGGGCGCAGGACGTTCACGTCCTGGAGCAGGTTGACGACGAAGACGAGGCTGGGACGGCTCATGGCGCGCGTCCCTCCTGGAAGGGGGCCGCCGTCTCGGACAGGACCATCCGGGCGCCGGGGATCAGGCGGGCCACCAGGTCCCGCGTCGCCGCGAGCGCGGCGGGATAGAGCGCGATCCGCTCGGCCATTCGAGGGGCGTTCGATCCGGGCAGCGGGCTCCACCCGAGGAACAGCTTCCGGAACGTGGTGTTGCTCTTCTTGAACGGCTCGCCAAGGCCGGGCGCGAAGGCGGGGTCGATCCGGGCGCAGGCGGCCTCGGACAGCACGGCCCAGGACCGACCCTCGGCGTCGCTCTCGAAGCGAAGGTCGCAGGCCGGCTTGGGCTGCGCGAAGGGGCTGGCGACCGAGAGGATCTCGTCCTTCCGCAACCAGTTGTGCATCGTGGTCGTGCTGCCCACGCCGTGGATCACCATCGGCGGTCCCGCCTTGCGGTCGAACGGGATGGCTTCCGCCGATCCGGCTGGACCGGACAGGAACGCCACGAGGCGGCCGGCCTCGACCTCGGCGTCTCCGGCCTCCTCCAGGCGGCGGACCAGCCGCGGCAAGGCGGCGCGGTCCAACCGCGCCCGGCCTGTCAGGACGTCCCGGGCAAGCTCCAGGCCCGAGCGGTAAACGAAGTCGTCCAGATCGGCATAGAGCGGGTGGCCCACGGTCCAGACCTGCGCGCCGCCCGTCAGGGCCGTCACCGCGCGGTTGAGCGACTTCACCGTGCTGAAGGGCTGCGCGCTCACCGGCAGGAACACGGCCAGGCACTCGTCCATCAGCGCCGCCTCGCGGTCCAGGCTCCACTCGGCTAGGTGCACGGGCACGGGCAGGCGGGCGAGTCCCTCCAGCGCCGACGGCGTGAGGGCCCGTCGGTTCGTCAGGACGCGGAGGCTGGGCGCGAGGCCGGCCGAGCGCAGCTCGGTCAGCGCGCCGCCCCAGGCCACGAGATCGTCGAGCCCGACGGGAAAGTACTTGTTGCTTCCGGTGCCGAACCAGCCGATCCCGATCCGCCCGGTCGCGCGGGCCCGGGCGATCTTGCGCTCCACCGACGCCACCACGACATCCGGATCGAACTCCGGGGCCGGATCGGGGAGCACATGGACGGGCAGGCCGGGAGCGATGGTCCCGAGCCTCTCGCGCATGGTCTCGGTGGCGCAGAGCGCGAAGCGAAGCTGCGGCCGTATCCGGACGAGCCAGCCGCGCATCGGCACGAGGCGCGGGTCCTCCTCCTGGCTGAAGTAGTCGTCGAAGATATCGACGCCGACAGGCCGGTCCGCAGCCTGGATCGCCTGGGCCAGAAGGACGGAGCGCACGTCCTGGCACTTGCAGAACAGGTAGGCGTCCGATTCGAAGGGGTCGCCAAGGCCGAGCGTGTCGATGACGCGGATCTCAAGGCGATGGCCCAGCCGTTCAAGGGCCGGCCGGAGCCGGTCGTAGCGGATGCGGACGCCCGCCAAACCCAACGAGTCCTCCGACGGGACCACCACCGTGATATCCATCAGCGCAGCTCCCGCGCCACGGTGACCCGGGCGAGCAGGTCCTCCCAGCGGGCCGGGGCGACGGCGCGCAGGAGCGCCGGGTCCGTCCGGTCCGCGCGCCGCCGCGGCCTCGTGGTGGCGACCCGCACCGTCGAGGTGCAGAGGTGCCGCCAGCCCTCGGCCACCGTGGCGAGCCCGAAGGCCAGGGGATCGAGCGGGGCCCCGGCGGGTCCGCTCCAGGCGGCGAGGCGGGGCAGGGCGGCCTCCAGGGCCCAGGGCTCGACCAGCGTTGCCGCGAAGGCGTTGGCCGCCACCGGATAGGTGGCGCGCGGCAGAGCGCCCAGCACGTCCGGCTGGTCGAAGACGAGGTGCGGCCCGCCGACGAAGCCGATGCGCGACGGGAAGAAGCCGCCGGACTCGGGTCGCAGGGTCGTGCCCTTCCGGCCGACCTCCTCGTGCAGGGCGACGCAGGCCGCGCTGGCGACGCGGCCGCCGGCCAGCATCGCCCGCAGCGTCGCCAGCGTGCGCGGATCGTGGAGCAGGACGCGATCCTCGGCGAGGAGCAGGGGCCGGCCCTCGGACACGTCCAGCAGCCGGGCGGCGTCCGGCAGGCGGCCACCGTCCAGCCGGCGATGCGCGGCGGGGAAGAGGCGGTGGAGCGTCTCGTCCAGGGCCTCGGCCTCCCGCGCGCCAGCCACCAGCGCGACGCGGAGATCCGGCCGCTCCGCCTGGCCCGCCAGGGTTTCGAGGAAGGTGCGCGCGGCGGCGACCTCGGTGACCACGAGGACGCAGGTCACGGCCCCGGAAACCGGCCCCGGTCCGGGTGGGGCGCTCAGCGCCGGCCGGTCGGGCGAGGACGGGAGCAGCAGCTCCACGTGGCTCTGGGCCCGCGTGTCGCGCTGCACCACGGCCAAGGGCAGGCCCAGGCCTTCGCCTCCGGCCAGCAGCGGCGGGTGCCAGGCGCCGGGCTGCAGGCCAGCCAGATCCTCCATGGCGTCCCGGGGCGGGGCCACCGACCACAGGGGCCGGTTCGACACCCGCTCGGCGACCACGAAGGGCGCGAGCGTCGCGCCCTCCCCGCCGACGGCGTCGAGGGGCCGCGTCAGGGCCGCGACGGTCGGGATGGCGTCGGCGGGCAGGACGAGCATGGGCCCCTGGGCCGCGCCGGCCCCGTCGTCGGCCGAGGGCAGCATGGCCCGCAGGCGCGACAGGTCCTGCGGCTGGGCGCCCTGGGCGGGCTCGGGCGCGAGGCCGAACAGGCGCAGCCAGGCCCCGACCTCGGCGGAGAAGATCGCCTCGGCCCCCGTCGCGCCCTCGATCGTGACGGCCAGCCGCCCCAACTGGCCGGATGGCCCGGCCGCGAGCCGTTCGGCCAGACGCGCGGCCGCGTAGGCCCAGACCGTGTCCATCCCGCCATCGCCCTCGGCCAGCGCGGCCAGCTCGGCCGCGTGGAGCCCGCCGCGCGCGAGCGACGGGAAGGCCAGGAGCGCCAGCTCCCGCGTCGCGCCCCCGGCATCCGAGACCTCGACGAGCAGGGGCATCAGGGGGTTGCGGAGAACGGCCTCCACGAAGGTCGGTCCCTGCGGGGCGAGCGCCTGCCCGCCGACCTGCACGACCGCGTCCCCCAGGCGCGGGTCGATCTGGAACAGCCGGACGGCCGCGCCCTTGCCAGGCCCGTCCGGGTCGTCGAAGGACAGCACGAGGCCATGGCTGGAGCTGAACCAAAGATCCCCGAGCCCGCGCGGGGCCATGGGGGATGGCAACGGGGTCGTCCCCGCCATGTCATGGAGGCGATCCGGACGCGCGACGCCCCCAGCCTGGACCTCGCAGGCCGCGGCCGGGTCGAGCCCATGCAGCCGGCAGAAGGCCGCGAGGACGGGCCAGGCCAGGGCCTCGTCGTCCGCCGGTCGCGCCACCTCGGTTCCGTTCACGCGCAGGCTCTCGCCCGTCCAGGGCTCCACGCCGTGGGCCGGAACGGAGGAGACCTGGTTTTCCGCTTCGGCCGGCGCGTCGATGATCGGAGCGGACGAGGGATCGCCCAGGGTACCGGGGGGCGCGTCGGCCGCCGCGCGCGGCAGCGCCGCGACGGCGATGGCGAGATCGGCCAGCGGCCTGTCGAGCGTCGAGGGCTCGGGGCGCGGCCGGCGGCCGAGAAGGCGGCCGATCCGCTCGTAATGCTCGGCCGGGTCCATCTCCAGCAGGTCCACGTCGGGATGGGCGGCGCGATACCAGCGGGCGTCGATGACGATGTCCTCCTCAGCCATGGAGCGATCCTGTCGGACGGGATGGGGAAGCGATCATCTGGAGCATGGGCCTTCGAACGGATGCAGGGACGGGGTGGCCGCGGGCTCGCTCCGCAGCCGACGGGCCTCGGCGGCGGCCGATCCGGAACCCTCGGGCCGCGCCGGGCTCGGCTGGATGTTCGGTCATCGTGGGAACTGATGCACGCAAAGCGCGTTCTCTCGGCCTGTTGGGTTTCCCATAGGATCATGGGCCTCCCGTCTCAAGGTTCTTCTACCGTCTCCCTCGTGGGGCGTCTCGCCGATTTCGCGGTTGCGGCATTGGCGTCACACAACCGGCGCATGTCCGCCGGTCAGGAACCCCGGCCCTGCCCGAGCTTGGCCGCGACCCGTCGCAGCGGCGCGGTGATGCGCCACGACGTGCTCCCGACGATGGCGGCGTAGCGCCGCTCCGACGCCGCCAAGGCCGAGCGGGCGGCCCGCACCTCCCCGCGCTGCCGGTCCAGCCTGGACTCGGCCTCGGACAGGAGGCGCGCCAGCACGCCCAGCTCCCAAGCCTGCCGGTCGCGGTCCTCGCCGAGCGCCCGGGCCGAGGCCTCCGCCCGGGCCAGCCCCGCCGCGAGGCGCCGGTCGTCGGGCGGGTCCACGTAGGCCCAGGCGGCCGCGTCCAGCGCCGCGCCCATCCCGTCGAGCGTGGCGCGATCCTCGGGCCGCTCGCCCTCGGAGGCCCACCGGTCAAGGATGGCGAAGCAGCGCCATGCCTCGCCGAGCGCGGGCACGCCCGCCTCCGCGACCTCCTCGCGACCCGGGGGAGGCGGGGTCTCCGTCGCGGGACCGCCGCCGGGCGGGAGGTCCAGGCCCAGCCGCTCCAGCGCGTCCCAGGGGGCGCCGGGCCGCAGGACGACCCGGGGCAGGCCCCGGCCGAGGCGCTCGGCGTCGAGCGCGAGGCGCATCCAGAGCAGCGCCCCATGGGCCAAGGGGAGTCCCTCGGCCGCCCGGAGCGCCCGGGCGAAGGCCATCGGCTCGGCCAGGGTCAGGACCGCCACCGGACGGTGCCCCCCGTCCAGGGCATCGCGCCAGACGGGGAGGACGCGGCCCAGGAGCGGGTCGCCGAGGACGAGGGGGCCAGCCCCGTCCATTCCCCGGACGATCAGGGCGGCCGACTCGCGGAGGCCGCGCCCCTCGGCCGAGTCCGGTCCCGGGACCGGACCGGGCCGCCAGTCGTGCCAGGACCGCCCCGACGCCGCCAGGACCCGGTCGGTCAGAGCCGCGACCTGCCGCATCCTCGGGCCGGCGGCCGGGAACGCCTCCGCCGCGGTCCGGTCGCGTCCCCCGTCCAGCAGGTCCGTCAGGGCCCGGCCGGTGTCCCAGCCGGTGCCCAGCACCAGCACCGCCGTCCGCGCGCTCATCGCGGCATCCCCAGCGCCTCGTCCAGGATGGACAGGTGCAGGTCCTCGTGACGTTGCAGGGTCATCCGCCGTGCCACCTCCTCATGGGCCGTCCGGGCCAGCCTCCCGCGCAGGGCCGCGTCCCCGATCAGCCGCTCCAGCGCCGCGACCCAATCCGCCGTCGTGTTCGGGACCAGGAGCCCGTTCGCCTCGTGCCGGGCGACCGTCCGGTAGGTCGGCACGTCCGAGCAGGCGATGGCCGTCCCCAGCGCGGCGGCCTCGATGAACTTCAGGTCGCTCTTGGCGCGGTTGAAGCGGTCGTCCGCCAGCGGGATGAGGGCGATGTCCCAGTCCACGACCTCCCGCAGCCAGCGCACGAAATCCGGGTAGGACCGCCGGCGCGGCAACGGAAGGCGCGTCCCGAAGAGCGGCGGCCGCGTTTCGAAGACGCCGATCACCTCGATGTCGAGAGCCGCCCCATGCCGCGCCTGCAACCGGCGCATGGCCTCCTGCACGATCCGCAGGTCGTCGTGATGCGTCGCGGTGCCCATGTAGCCGATCCGCACCTGCCCCGGCGCCTTGGGCCGGGCGCGGCGCGGCTCCCGCCCGTCCGCCAGCCACAGCCGCTCGTCGATGAGGTTGGGCACCACGCGGATCTTGCCCTCGCAGCCGGGCAGCCGTCCGGCCAGCTCGTCGGTGGACACGACCACGAGGTCCGCCGCCGCCGCATAGGCCGCGACGCGCCGGCCCAGCTCCTCGGGCGGGCGGGCATAGCCCCGCGCCACCAGCCCCGCGGCGTCGAGCAGGTCGTCGTCGATCTCGTAGATCAGGCGGCCCCCCATGGCGCGGAAGGGGGGATGCCACGCCGCGAACTTCGCCCAGGCCTTCTCGGACAGATCCCGCTGGATCAGCACGGCCTCGGCCGCCGCCCGGTAGGGCAGCCATCCCCGAGCCGAGACCGTCACGTCGAAGCGCCCGGCAAGCCCGTCCTGACCATAGGGCAGGACCGTGCGGACGAAGCCCGATCCGGTGATGTAGGGTCCGGGAAACGACAGCGCGGGCAGGACCGTCACCCGGGGGCGCTCCGGGCGCGGCCTTTGCCGGCGCAGGCCCGCCAACGCGGGCCCGAGGCGGCGCAGGTCCTCCCTGGCGCCGTCCAGGCCCGGATCGGCCCCGATCCCGACCGCATCGCGCACCGCCGGAGGGTTCTCGGCCGCGTCCGCCCGGGCGTGGCGGGCCGGCAGCACCCAGGGGCAATGCCGGACGATGCCCGCCACGAGCCCGGCCGCGCACGGCCGCGCCGCCACGACGATGTCGAAGCGGGCCGCCGTCATGGTCAGGTCGGTCGGGGCATGGCCGACGAACAGGTCCTCGCTCCCCGGCAGGTCCGCGAAGGCTCGGGCCATTGCCTCGATCCGCGCCGCCTCGACGCCGACCCGCGCATCGACCCCCATCCGCCGCAGGTCCGAGGCGAGCCGCACGGCGTCCACGTCCTCCGGGGCGGACCCGAGGAACAGGACGCGCCGTTCGAGGATCGCGGCGAGGGCGGCCCAGGGCGTCGTCGCGTGCTCGGCCAGCGCGCGGGCCACCCGGGCGCGCATCCCGTCCAGCACCGGCGACTCCCTGGACTCGGCCATAAGAGCCGCCAGCCGCTCGGCCCCGTGCTTGGCCCGGAGCGCCTCGGTGCCCGCCCGCGTCAGGTCGCGCCGGCGCTTGGTGCCGAAGCTCCTGGACTTGGCGTGGAAGACATAGGCGTCGTCGGCGACGGCCAGGGCGAAACCCGCGTCCCGCGCCCGGATCGAATAGTCGTTCTCCTCGCCGTAGCCGACCGGGAAGGCCGCCTCGTCCATGAGCCCGATGCGGTCGATCACCTCGCGCCGGATCATGTAGCAGAAGCCATTGACGAAGGGGACGCGCGGATAAAGCCGCGCGCTGGCCCGAGCCACCAGCGCCGCCATCCCGTCGGGCCCGAGCCCGGACGGCAGGGCGTTGATCGCGAAGCCGCCGTCCGCGGCCCGGAGCCGGGGGACGTTCTGCCAGCCGCCGGCGTTCGACAGCGGCCCGGCGATCCCGATCCCCGGGGCCGAGCGCAGGCAGCGCACCAGGGCGTCGAGCCAGAACGGCGTCACGATGGTATCGCTGTTGAGCGTGACCACATGGCCGGCCGTCGAGGCCCGCAGCCCCGCGTTCACCGCCACCGTGTAACCCCGGCTCTCGGGGTGCTCGATCAGCTCGAAGGCCACCGTCGCCGTGCCCATCGACGCGACCGCCGCGCGCAGCCAGTCCGCCGTGGCGGCGTCCGATCCGTCGTTCACGACCAGGACGCGGACCTGGAACCCGGTCGGCGCGCGGACCAGCGCGCGCAGGCAGATCCGCACATCCTCCAGCGCGTTGTGCACGGGCACGATGACGTCCACGCGCTCGCTCGCCGGCGCGGGGGGCGCGACCGGCCCCCGCCCGGGCTCCGGGGGGCCGTCGAAGCCGGGACGCAGCAGCGGGTTGAGGCCGTCCGCCGCGTCCTCCGGATGGCGGGCCAGATGCTCGGCCATGCGGAAGGCCGGGCCCGGGTCGCGCTGCAGCGCCGCGCCCAGGCGCAGGAAGTGCTCGGCCGGACCTAGGCCCGAGACCGCCACGTCGGGATAGCGCGCCGCATACCACACCTCGTCGAAGAGCGGGTGGCCGGCGATCCGGGCCCGCGCCTCCTCGTCCCGCTCACGGGCCGTTCCCGCCTCGCCGGTCATGCCGGGCCTGGCGTCGTCCGGCGCGACAGGGCAGCCGCCGCCACGATCATCGCTCCGCCACCCTCCGCGCCTATCGAGCCTCGCGTCGGGCTCTTCCGTAATCGCGGACCCGCCCAAGCGCAACGATGCCTCGCCCGGTCCTGCGCCACGGGCCGCCGTTTCAGCCCCGGATCACGAACTGGGCCGACACGCTCCCATCGCGCACCGCCCGTCCGTTGGGCAGGTCGTTGCCGTCGAGCTTCCAGGCGATCTCCTCGGGCGTCAGGCGGTACTGCTCCCACCGCCGCGTCAGCCGCGCGCGCAGCTCCGCCTCGGGCACCTCGATCATCACCGTCGCGTCGAACAGCGGCCGGAGCCCGTCCCAGGGCGCGCGGTCGAGCAGCAGGTAGTTCCCCTCCGCCACGATGATCCGCACCGACGCGGGGATCAGCCGCGCCCCCGCCCGCGCGATCTCCAGGTCGCGGTCGAAGACCGGCACCGCCACCGCGTCCTCGTCGTTCGCGCGCAGCCGCAGGAGCGTGTGGCGCAAGCCCCCCACGTCGAAGGTCTCGGGCGCGCCCTTGCGGGGCCGCAGCCCGGCGGGCACGAGATAAAGGTCGTCGTAATGGAACCCATCCATCGGCAGCAGCGCCGCCTGGCCCGGCGCGTCGGCGTTCAGCCGCCCGACCAGCGCCTCGGCCAGCGTGGACTTGCCCGACCCCGGCGCCCCGGCGATGGCGCAGAGCACCCGCCGTTCCTGCGACAGCCCGGCCAGATGCCGCGCCAGCGCCTCGGGATCGGTCACGGTCGTCATCGGCTCCGCCTCCATCGTCCGTTCCTCTTTCGCAGCCCGCCCCGTCCCTTGTCCATGCCCTGCCGACGCGCCGGTTGACCGCCCCCGGCCCCCTCCTTACCCATGGCGTCCACGCCATGCGGAGGGAGACTGCCATGCGTCCCGCGAACGAGGCCCTCGTCGTCATCGACGTCCAGAACGACTTCTGCCCCGGCGGCGCGCTGGCCGTCCCCGACGGCGACGCGATCGTGCCGGGCATCAACGCCCTGATGGCCGAATTCCCCGCCGTCGTCCTTACCCAGGACTGGCACCCCGCCGGCCACTCCTCCTTCGCCACCACCCATAGCCGCGACCCCTATGACACGATCCAGATGCCCTATGGCCCGCAGGTCCTCTGGCCCGACCACTGCGTGCAGGGCACCCCCGGCGCCGCCTTCCACCCCGCGCTCCGCACCGACGCCGACCTCATCCTCCGCAAGGGCTTTCGCCCCGGCATCGACAGCTACTCCGCCTTCTTCGAGAACGACCGCATGACCCCCACCGGCCTGTCCGGCTACCTGCGCGAGCGCGGCATCGACACGATCACCCTCGCGGGCCTCGCCACCGACTTCTGCGTCAGCTACTCGGCCCTCGACGGCGCCCGCCTCGGCTTCCGCATCACCGTGCGCGAGGACCTGACCCGCGCCATCGACCTTTCGGGCAGCCTCGCCGCCGCCCGCGCCGCCTGGGGCCAGGCCGGCATCACGGTGGCCGCGTGATGGACCTCGCCACCCGCGTCTACAACCACACTTGGAAGATCGACCCGATCGTCCGCTCCCTCATCGACACCGACTTCTACAAGCTGCTGATGTGCCAGTCGGTCTACCGCAACAAGCCCGACACCCACGTCACCTTCCAGCTCATCAACCGCTCCCGCGACATCCGCCTCGCCGACCTCATCGACGAGGGCGAGCTGCGCGAGCAACTCGACCACGTCCGCACCCTCTCGCTCACGCGCGGCGAATCCACTTGGATGCGGGGGAACACCTTCTACGGCAAGCGCCAGATGTTCTCCCCCGATTTCATGGAGTGGTTCGAGGCCCTGCGCCTCCCCCCCTACCAACTGGACCGCCAGGACGGCCAGTTCGTCCTCACCTTCGAGGGCCGCTGGCCCGAGGTCATGCTGTGGGAGATCCCGGCCCTCGCCATCCTGATGGAGCTGCGCTCCCGCGCCGTCCTCCGCAACATGGGCCGGTTCGAGCTTCAGGTCCTCTACGCCCGCGCCATGACCCGCGTGTGGGAGAAGGGCGAGCGTCTCAAGCGCATCCCCGGCCTGCGCCTCGCCGACTTCGGCACCCGCCGCCGCCACGGCTACCTGTGGCAGGACTGGTGCGTGCAGGCGATGATCGAGGCGCTGGGCCCCGCCTTCGTCGGCACCTCCAACTGCCTGATCGCCAAGAAGCGCGACCTGGAGGCCATCGGCACCAACGCCCACGAGCTGCCCATGGTCTACGCCGCCCTGGCCTCCAGCGACGAGGAGCTGGCCCGCGCCCCCTACAAGGTCCTGGAGGACTGGCAGGAGGAGCACGACGGCAACCTCCTCGTGATCCTGCCCGACACCTATGGCACCAAGGGCTTCCTCGATCGCGCGCCCGACTGGCTGGCCCGTTGGACCGGCATCCGCATCGACTCCGGCGACCCGGTGGAAAGCACCGAGACCGCGATCCGCTGGTGGGAGTCCCACGGCCAGGACCCGCGCGAGAAGCTGATCGTCTTCTCCGACGGCCTCGACGTGGAGGAGATCGAGTCCCTCCACGCACGGTTCAGTGGCCGCGTCCGCCTGACCTACGGCTGGGGAACGCTGCTGACCAACGACTTCGCGGGGCTGGTCGAGGGCGACGCGCTGGCCCCCTTCAGCCTCGTCTGCAAGGCCGTCGAGGCTGACGGACGTCCAACCGTCAAGCTGTCGGACAACCCGGAGAAGGCGATGGGCCCGACGGCGGAGGTGGAGCGGTATAAGAGGGTGTTCGGGGTGGGGGAGCAGGTGGGGAGGCGGGTGAGGGTGTAATAAAACTGACACCGAAGCCATGCAACGCGAATACTAGGATGTAATATGATCAACTTTGTCGAATCCATCGAAATTGACGGATTCTGGGGTAACAAGAAGGTTCAAATAAAATTTTACAGGGACCTAAATTTTCTCATAGGCGCTAACGGTAGCGGGAAGACAACAATCATCAACCTGCTAGCTGCGGTACTCCGCGCTGATATACCCACCCTCTACGCCACTCAGTTCGAGAAGGTGAGGGTTAAGCTGCGATCTTTTGGAAGAAATCAGAAGCCTGTCATTGAGGTGGCCAAGATTGTAAACCCATCGCTTGGTAACATTGAGTTAATTTATAGCGTTAAGGAGAAGACTACGGAAGAGGGTCAAACGTTCGGAATCGAAGGTCCTAGCGACGAAAGACTATATCGGGATTCCCGTTATGTGCGCTCTAGGCGTTCCCAAGAAATGGGCGCAAGACTTGGAAGCATCTTGGGCCAGATAGTCTCCGTGAACTGGGTTACTGTGCATCGGGGCACTTTCGAACGTTTCAGTCGCGCTGCTAGGGAAGAAGAATTTGATACGGTCATAGATCAGCGAATCTGGGAAATGTCGCGAAAGTTTGCCAGCTACTTCTCATTGCTCGACTCCAAAGCAACCGAAGTTACAAAAGGATTTCAGGAGTATGTTTTTCTATCTCTGCTAGAACAGGACGATGACAGGGCTAATGTCTTCGCATACGCCGAGGTTGAGCCAGAGGACCGAAGAACAGTTATAGGAGTGCTTCGGACTCTTGGTGTGAGTCAGGCCCAAGCAACCCGAAGCGTTAGTTCGCATTATTCTAAACTGGAGGCCGCTGTAAAGAGTGCGCGAGATCGCCGTGCAATTAGCATGTCTGAGGCGATAACTCTATCCGACTCGCGAAGAATAAAGCACATGGTTGATAAGTGGCGTGACTCTGTGGAGGCTCGCAGCAAAATCTTCCGTCCAAAGACAGTTTTTGAGGAGATAATCAATAAACTGTTTACCGGGAAAGAGATTCGATTTGACGCTCGAAATGATCCAGTGATTCATCTTGCGTCTGGTGAGAAGGTTGGCGTGAGCGTTCTGTCTTCGGGAGAGAAGCAACTTTTTATTTTATTAGGGGAGGCGCTGCTGCAAGAAGAGAAACCAGTTGTCTTCATCTCTGATGAGCCGGAGCTATCGCTTCATGTAAGCTGGCAAAACACTCTTTTCGAAGATATCAGGAAGCTTAATGGGTCTTGTCAGGTTATCACAGCGACCCACTCCCCTGATATAGTGGGCAAGTTTCAGGACCGAATAATCGAAGTCCGGGAATGCATCCATGATATTCAGTAGAACTGCCGACGGCCTGTCGGCCGAGCACAGATTTTATGAGGCTGACGTCGTTCTATATTGCGAGGGTTCATCGAAGGAAGATGGAACTTCGTCCCTGGATGAGTTATTTTGGTCGGAGGTGATGGCGGCGCGTGGTCAGAAGGTCTTTTGCAAGAGTTTTGGTTGCAAGGCTGATTTGATAGCGCTAGCTGGGAGAATATTTTCAGGTAACGTGGCTCGGGCTATTGTGGCGCTTGATCGGGATTACGATTGGTTGCTCAGCGAGCAGGTGGAGCATCCGTGTGTGCTGTATAGCTACGGCTACAGTTGGGAGAGTGATCTCCCGTATGGATTCTCTTTTGGTAAGATCATGAATCTTTTCTTTACGGTTGTCGATACTTCGCGGCTGGAACAGAGTTACTATAGTTTCATGCAAAGTAGCGACGCACAGTTGCGAAGGCTGTGTTTGATTGATGTTCGCTATCGAAGCGCACCAGTGCAGATTTTCGACCGTAGCAAACCAGCGTCGCTCGTGGCAAGTGATACAACAGGTGGCCGTGCTTTGCGTGCATCTGGTGTTGTAAGTAAGTGTAGAGCGACGCGCTTTTTTGAAAAGGTTCAGATTCGACAGGAACAACTGCATGGTCGCTTGGGACGTGAACTATTCTTCGGAAAAACCGTTCTAAAGCTAGCCTATCAGTGGTTTGTTGGAAATTCGAAGAGCAAGTCGAGCGGCCGGTCGGTAACGTACGACACCTTTTGCAGTGCGTTAATTCTTAATATGCAGCATGATGGTAGGGGCGGGCAGCGTGATGCATATTTTGATGAGCTCGTCCAGCGATGGAGGAACTACGCGCTCGCGTAAGGAGAGGCGGTTACACGACTGCGGGCGAGCAACTCGACCAAGCGTCACTCCAATGCACGGTCTGCGCTCCAGCATGGACGATCAGTCGAAGAGTGAGGCACCCTCAACCCTTCCTTAACCTCCCCCTGCTATACCGTCTCTCGAACCGGCCCCTCAGGGCCACCCCACTGATTCGGAGAGACCGCCATGACCCGCTTCCACCACCGCCCCGAGCATCCCGCCACGCCCACCGCCCGGATCGTCCGTTCCGCCGCCGCCGCCCGCTGGGGTCCACCCCCGCGCGGGCGGTCATGACAGGGACTCGTCGTACGGCTTCGCCCGCCCGGCCTTGACGTCGCCGCGCTTGGCCTTCTCCTCCAGTCGCCGCGCGCTCCCTGCCTGGGCTTGGTCGCGATCCGCCGTTTCGGTGTCACGAGCGCCTGTCGAATTTGCTCGGCCGGCCTTTTCTTGATCTCACGGATGCAGGTCTGACGGCGGGCGCCCACGACTCGAATAGACGCCGCATCAGAGATCGACCCGCTTCGTCGCGTCCGGTGATCCTGGGGTGTGCTCAACCACTCCTTAACCTCTCCCTGCTATACCTGTCCTCATCCCGGCCCCCAGCGGCCACCCTACTGATTCGAGGAGGACCGACATGACCCGCATCGACCACCCGGAGCGTCCCGTCGCTCCCTCCATCAGGCCTCTCCGCCGGGCCGCCCCCCTCGGCGCTCAGGACGGCGGCTCGCCGGGCACCTTCGCGCGCCCGGCCTTCACCTCGCCGCGACTAGCCTTCGCCTCCAGCCGCCGCCGCACGCTGCCCCGCGTGGGCTTGGTCGCGATCCGCCGCTTCGGCGCCACGAGCGCCTGCCGGATCAGCTCCGCCAGCCGCTCCCGCGCGATCTCGCGGTTGCGCGCTTGATGCCGCGTGTCCTCCACCCGGATCAGCACCGCGCCGGACCCCTCCGCGCCCACCCAGCGGTGCCCCGCAAGGCGGCGCAGCCGGGCCTTGACCGGCGGCGGCAGCGACGGCGACCGCTCCGCCTCGAAGCGGAGCTCCACGGCAGTCGAGACCTTGTTGACGTTCTGTCCCCCCGGCCCCGAGGCGCGGGTGAACTGCTCCGTCAATTCCCAGTCCTGGATCGTCACTTGATCGCTGATCCGCAGCACGACCGCCCCCTTCGCCCTCGCGCCCGAACCCAAGCGCGGCCACCGGAGAACTTATCGCCCCGTCCGCCCGACCTGTCATCCCCGCGCGCTCGCCCGGCGTGAACCGAACCCACCCATCCGTGCGCTTCGGGTTGTCCGCGACCCGAGGGCTCATCCCGTCTGGTGCTCAAGAAGGGGCGCCTGAACGAACGTAACCGCTTGTAGCGCGACGATCTGGGTGAGGTGAGCGCGACAATCTGGATGGGAAGCGTGGGTGTCGCGACGAGGTTGAGCATTGCGGCGTCGTGTGCCGCG
>NZ_JAGGJP010000002.1 GCF_017872975.1 Rubellimicrobium aerolatum | reverse complement strand
TCGGGCCGTGGGATGTGACCAGTCATGATGTGAACAGTACTCCTACCCCTTAGGGAAGTGGGAGACCCTGTCCGGTCAGTTCGGGGGCAGCTTCATTCGGAAGCCCCCTTGAGATATTCAAAGCTAGAGAAACACCAAGGCGCGCCGCCCCGTAGGGCGGCGTTCGTCCCGCCGGGTGGCGGGGTGAACCCCGCCCTGCAGGTCCGCCTGCGTAGGGTGCGCTTCAGCGCACCATCGTCGCGCCGGTGGGTGGTGCGCTGAAGCGCACCCTACGCCTGCCCCATCGGAGGGTGTTGCGCGATCTAGGCGGGGGTGTTGCGCGAAGTGCCCCCTGAGCGTTCGTTACTCACACCACCCGTTAACTCCCTCGTGCGATTCTCCCCCACACGACGCCCCAAGGACCGCCTGCGCGACTAGAATACCTCTCGCGCGTTCGGACTCATCCTTGCCGCGGGGGCGCTGCTGATTGAAGGGACGCCATGCGGCCGTCGTCCCCCTGGGAGGAGCCCCGCCCGCGTCGGACGACGCCAGCGCGGCCCCGCAAAGACCCAGCCGCCGCGCGTCGTGCACGCGCCCGCCCACGGCCCCCTCACGGGAGGTCCCGTCACGCCTTCTTCGGCTCCAAATATCCTGGGGTGAGCCGCGCCAGCGGCGAGGGGCGAAGCCCCTTCTCAGATGATGATCTGCTGCCCCAGCTCGATCACCCGGTTCGTCGGGATGCGGTAGAAGTCGGTGGCATTGGCCGCCGACTTGGTCATGGCGATGAACAGCGATTCCTGCCAGCCCGGCAGCCCCTGGGTCTTGGACGGCCGGAAGGTGCGCCGGTTCAGGAAGAACGAGGTGGACATGATGTCGAACTTCTCGCCCTGCTTGCGGGCCAGCGCCAGCGCGCGGGGCACGTTCGTCTCCTCCATGTAGCCGAAGCACAGGTCCACGCGGCTGAACCGCTCGGACAGCCTGATGATCCGCACCCGGTCGGCGTCGGGCACGAAGGGCCGGGTCGCCACGCTCACGCAGACGATGATGTTGCGCTCGTGCAGGACGTGGTTGTGCTTGATGTTGTGCATCAGCGCCGCCGGCGCGATGTCGGGGTCCGAGGTCAGGAAGATCGCCGTCCCCGGCACCTCCTTGAGCCGGCTCGACTTGGCCAGCATCTCGATCAGCGACTCGATGGAGGTGGCTCCGCGCCGCGCCTGCGCCTGGACGTGCCGCGTGCCGCGCACCCATGTGTACATGAGCAGGATCATCGCCACCGACATGAGGATCGGCACCCAGCCGCCATCGGGGATCTTGAGGATGTTGGCGCCCAGGAAGATCGCCTCGATCGCGAGGATGGGCACGATGATCGCCGAGACCAGCGCCGGATTCCAGCGCCAGGCCCGCAGCATGACGAAGGTGGCGAGGATCGTGGTGATGACCATGTCGCCCGTTACCGCGATGCCGTAGGCGGCGGCGAGGTTCGAGGAGGACTCGAAGACCAGGACCAGGATGATGACGCCCACGGCGAGGACGGCGTTCACGCGCGGCAGGTAGATCTGGCCTTCCTGCGATTCGGAGGTGTGCAGGATCTCCAGCCGGGGCAGGAGGCCCATGCGGACCGCCTGCTTGACCATGGAGAAGGCGCCCGAGATCACGGCCTGGCTCGCGATCACGGTGGCGGCGGTGGCGAGGATCACCAGCGGCAGCAGCGCCCAGTCCGGCGCCATCAGGAAGAACGGGTTGCTGGCGGTCTCGGGGTGGGACAGCACCAGCGCGCCCTGCCCCAGATAGGACAGCGTCAGCGCCGGCCAGACCAGCGCCACCCAGGCCACCCGGATCGGCCGCCGCCCGAAGTGGCCGAGGTCGGCATAGAGCGCCTCGGCCCCGGTGACCGACAGGAAGACCGAGCCCAGGACCAGCAGCGAGGCGAGGCCGTTCGCCACCACGAAGCCCGCCGCGTAGCCGGGGTTCAGCGCCCGCAGGATCGACCAGTCGTCGTCGATGTGCATGAGGCCCAGGAGCCCCATGATGAGGAACCACGCCGCCATGATCGGCCCGAACAGCACCGACACCGCCCCGGTGCCCCAGCGCTGCACCACGAAGAGGCCGGTGATGATGGCCAGCGTGATCGGCACGACGTAGGGGGTGAAGGCGGGGGTCACGAGCCGCATCCCCTCGACCGCCGAGAGCACGGACATCGCGGGCGTGATGATCGCGTCGCCGAAGAAGAGCGAGACGCCGACCATCCCGAGGCCCAGGAGCCAGACCGGCCGCCGGTCGAGCGCGCCCTGGACCAGGGCCACCAGCGACAGGGTGCCCCCCTCGCCGCGGTTGTCGGCGCGCAGGATCAGGACGACATACTTGAAGGTGACGATCAGGACGAGCGTCCAGATCAGGAGCGAGATCACCCCGATCACGTCCGCGTCCGTGAGGCCGTCGCGAGAGGCGGCGTGCAGCGACTCGCGCATCGCGTAGAGGGGCGAGGTGCCGATGTCGCCGTAGACGACCCCGATCGCGCCCATTGTGAGGGCGGCGAGGCTTCCGGTGCCGTGCTGGCCGGGGGTGGGCAGGTCCGAGGGCGTGTGGGCCGCCGACAGCGCCTCGCCCATGCTCTGCCCCTCGCCGCGCGGCACGGCGGGGCCGGTGGCCCCCGCGTCAGGTCTGTCGCTGTCGCTCATTGCCATCCCGGGAGCCTGCCGCGCATCCGCGACTGATTATAGCGCGGCTTCGTGCTCTGCAATGCGGCGAAGGTCGGCGGGGTTCCTGGGGGTTCAAGGAGCCAGAAGGCGGCGGAACAGGGTGTCGAGGAACTCCCCGGCCTCGGCGAAGGGATCGTGGCCCTCGCCCAGCACGGCGCGCACCTGCGTCTCGAAGTCGGCGTAGTGCTGTGTCAGCGCCCAGATGGAGAAGACAAGGTGCTTGGACGGCAGCCGCGCGAGCCGCCCTTCGTCCATCCAGCGGTCGAGGAGGGCGGACTTCTCTGCCACAAGTTGCGCCAGATCCCCGCCGAGCACGCCCGAGAGGTGGGGCGCGCCGCGCAGCACCTCGTTGGCGAAGAGCCGGCTCTCGCGCGGGAAGTCGCGCGCGAGGTCCAGCTTGCGGCGCACGTAGGCCAGCACCTCCTCCACCGGCTCGCCCTCCGGGTCCAGTGCGCGCAGGGGGGCGAGCCAGGCGTCGAGGAGGTTCTCGAGGAGGGCCAGGTGCACGGCCTCCTTGGAGGGGAAGTAGTAGAGGAGGTTCGGCTTGGAGAGCTTCGCCTCGCGCGCGATCCGGTCCAGCGTCGCGCCCGAGAAGCCGAGCGAGGAGAACACCGCGAGCCCCGCCTCGAGGATGGCGGCGCGATTCCGTTCCTGGATGCGGGTGCGGCCGGCGGGCGGTCGCGCGGATTCCGGGGTGCCGTCCATCGATATCCTGCCTTTGAGCGATCCGCTGGCATCCGCCCAACCAAGTGCCCGGTTTCCAAGCAGATGCCCGGCCTCCGCGCAAGAACCTTGACTGGGGTTCCGCCTTTGCTAGCGTGCCTTTGACCGATTGGTCAAATAGAGGCCGACCGGGGCGGCCGTTCCGCCCGGAAAGGTCCAAGGACAGGGAGACCGCGTCATGCCCGCCACTAGGGCCAACCTGAGGATCTCGGGCCAACGGCTGTGGGGCAGCCTCATGGAGATGGCGAAGGTCGGGCCGGGCGTCGCCGGTGGCAACAACCGCCAGACCCTGACCGACGCCGACGCCGAGGGGCGACGGCTGTTCCAGCGCTGGTGCGAGGCGGCCGACTGCACCATGGGCCTCGACACCATGGGCAACATGTTCGCCCGGCGCGAGGGCGCGGAGCCGGGGCTCGACCCGGTCTACATGGGCTCGCACCTCGACACCCAGCCCACCGGCGGGAAGTACGACGGGGTGCTGGGGGTGCTGGGCGGGCTGGAGGTGCTGCGGACGCTGAACGACGCCGGGATCACGACGCGGCGGCCCATCGTCCTGACCAACTGGACCAACGAGGAAGGGACGCGCTTCGCCCCCGCCATGCTGGCTTCGGGCGTCTTCGCGGGGCTGCACACGCAGGACTACGCCTATGACCGCGTGGACGCCGACGGCAAGCGGTTCGGGGACGAGTTGAGCCGCATCGGCTTCGTCGGGGACGAGCCGGTGGGGAGCCGCAGGATCCACGCCATGTTCGAGCTGCACATCGAGCAGGGGCCGATCCTCGAGGCCGAGGGCAAGGAGATCGGCGTCGTCACCCACGGGCAGGGGCTCTGGTGGCTGGAGGTGCGGCTGACCGGGCGCGAGGCGCACACGGGATCGACGCCGATGGCGATGCGGGTCAATGCGGGCCTTGGCATGGCGCGGATCATGGAACTCGTGCACCGCGTCGCCATGGACCACCAGCCCGACGCCGTCGGCGCGGTGGGGCAGGCGAATGTCTGGCCGAACTCGCGCAACGTGATCCCCGGCCGGGCGGTGTTCACCATCGACATCCGCTCGCCCGAGCAGGCCAAGCTCGACTCCATGCGCGCGGTCATCGAGGCCGAGGCGCCGAGGATCGCGGCCGAGCTGGGACTTGGAATCGAGATCGAGCCGGTGGGGCACTTCGACCCCGTGACCTTCGATGCAGGCCTCGCCGACAGCGTGCGGCGGGCGGCGGACGCGCTCGGCTACTCCCGCCGCGACATCGTGTCGGGGGCGGGGCACGACGCCTGCTGGATCAACCGCGTCGCGCCGACCGTGATGATTATGTGCCCCTGCAAGGACGGCCTGTCCCACAACGAGGCGGAGGAGATCACCCAGGACGGGGCCGCCAAGGGCACGGACGTGCTCCTTCATGCGGTCCTTGAGGCGGCCGAGGTCGTGGCTTGAACGGCGGAAAATCATGCTCTGGTGCCTCCCGCTCGGGACGGGGCCGCGCTAGGCTCGGCCCTGACCCAGCCTGCGGAGCCCCGATGAAACGCCTGCCCCTGCTTCTCCTGCCCCTGCTCGCCGCCTGCGCGGCTCCCGCGCCCGAGGGGGGGAGCCTTCCCGGCGGTCTCGGCGGCATCTTCGCCCGCCCCGAGGCCGAGCCCGAGGCTCCGCCGCCCTTGCCGCCGCAGGTCGTGGCCGCCCTGCCGCCCGGCGTGCCGCAGTCGGTCGTCGTGCGGAACGGCGACGGCTGCTATCTCGTCTCGGTCGAGGTGACGGTGCCGCCCTCGGGCTACCCGCTTGAGGATGCCGCCGGGAACCCGGTCTGCGACGGCACGCCGGTCGCTACGGTGGCCCCGCCCGTCACCCCGCCCGTCACCCCGACCGTCACCCCGCCCGTGCCGCTGGACGGGGGCGGCCTCGGCCCCGACACCGCGCCGCCGCTGGTGCCGGGCAACATCACGCCGCCCGCGCCGATCGCGCCGCCGAACCCGGCCTGACCGGGACACCAAGAACAGGCCCCAAGGCCAAGACCAGGGAGACAGGAACGCATGGCCAGCACAGTCATCAAGGGCGGCACGGTCGTCACGCATGACCTCACCTATCCGGCCGATGTCCTGATCGAGGGCGGGCGCATCGCTGGCATCGGCCCTGGCCTCAAGGGCGACGAGGTGCTCGACGCCACGGGCTGCTACGTCATGCCCGGCGGCATCGACCCGCACACGCACCTGGAGATGCCCTTCATGGGCACCTATTCGAGCGATGACTTCGAGAGCGGCACCCGCGCCGCGCTGGCGGGCGGGACCACGATGGTCGTGGACTTCGTGCTGCCGGGGCAGGGTCAGCCGCTGCTCGACGGGCTTCGGATGTGGCACAACAAGGCGGGCCGCGCGACCTGCGACTATTCCTTCCACATGGCCGTGACCTGGTGGGGGGAGCAGGTCTGGAACGACATGCCCGCCGTGATCGGCCAGGGGATCACCACCTTCAAGCACTTCATGGCCTACAAGGGCGCGCTGATGGTGAACGACGACGAGATGTTCGCGTCGTTCCGCCGGCTGGGCGAGCTGGGGGGCACGGCCTTGGTCCACGCCGAGAACGGCGACGTGGTGGCCGAGCTGCAGCGCAAGCTGCTGGAGGAAGGCAACACCGGACCCGAGGCGCACGCCTATTCCCGGCCGCCCCAAGTCGAGGGGGAGGCCACCAACCGCGCCATCATGATCGCTGACATGGCGGGGGTGCCTCTCTATGTCGTGCACGTGTCCTGCGAGGAGGCGCACGAGGCCATCCGCCGCGCCCGCCAACAGGGCAAGCGGGTCTGGGGCGAGCCGCTGATCCAGCACCTGACGCTCGATGATAGCGAGTATCGCCACCCGGACTGGGATCACGCCGCGCGACGGGTCATGTCGCCGCCGTTCCGGGACAAGCGGCATCAGGATTCGCTCTGGGCCGGGCTGCAATCCGGGTCGCTGTCCGTCGTGGCCACCGACCATTGCGCCTTCACGACCGCGCAGAAGCGGTTCGGCCTGGGGGACTTCACCAAGATCCCGAACGGGACGGGGGGCCTGGAGGACCGTATGCCGATGCTCTGGACGCACGGCGTCGCGACGGGGCGGCTGACGCCGAACGAGTTCGTCGCGGTGACGAGCACCAACATCGCCAAGATTTTGGGATGCTACCCGCGCAAGGGCGCGGTGCGCGTCGGCGCGGACGCCGACCTGATCGTCCTGGACCCCGAGAAGTCCAAGACGATCACCGCCGGGGCGCAGCAGTCGGCCATCGACTACAACGTGTTCGAGGGGCAGGAGGTGAAGGGCCTGCCGCGCTTCACGCTGACGCGCGGCTACGTCGCCGTGCATGACGGCGAGATCCGTGCCCGCGAGGGGCATGGCGAGTTCGTGGCGCGCGAGGCGAATACGCCCGTCAACCGGGCGCTGAGCACCTGGAAGGAGCTGACCGCGCCGCGTCCCGTGACGCGGACCGGCGTCCCGGCGAGCGGGGTCTGAGGGAATGAGGTCGAGACGGCGCAGCGGCGAGGTCGTCCGGCTCGCGCCGTTCGTGAGGTCGGGGGCCGCGCGCGGAGCGGTGGTGGTGAGGCCCCCGGTCGGGAGCGTGGTCGTCGCGTCGGTCTGCATCGGTCCGTCCTCCCGTTCGTTGGCGGCCCTCCGGCCTGTGGTTGCGTTGGTGGTGCGGGCGCGTGGTTCTGGGTCCTGGCCGTCCCGCCCGCCTTCTGGCGGGGGGCGCCCGATGATCCGCGTCGGTCCTGGGGACGGACGGCGCGGGCCGCGCGGGCGGGCCGGGTCTGCGTTGAGGTTGAGGGTGGAAGCAGCCGGGGCCGCCGGGGTTCGATCCGAAGGGATCGGCCCGCGCGAGTCGGGTCGAGACCTTCGGAACCGGGCGCGCGATTCGGCCCGGCTTGCGTCCTTTCTAGCAGGCGGGCGTTGCGATTCGGTTAACGGCGCGGGGCCTGGCGAAGAAAAGTCATGCGACCAGCGATTCCAGATCGGGCAGGAGGACGACGCTCTCCTGCTCGTGCGGGTCGGTGCGGGCGATGACGGCGACGGCGGGCTCTGGGCCGGGGTTCCAGGGGAGGTGCGGCATGTCGGCGGGGATGTAGAGCATCTCACCCGCCGCGATCTCCATGACGTTCTCCAGCCGGTCGCCCCAGGCCATCATGGTGACGCCCGACAGGACATAGATGGCGGTCTCGTGGGTGGCGTGCTTGTGGGCGTGGGCGCGGCCGCCCGGCGGGATCGTCAGGAGCATCATGCAGATGGCCCGCGATCCCATGCTCTCGCGCGAGATGCCCTCGACGTAGTCGAAGCCCTGCTTGCCCGCGTAGGCCGTCGCGCCGGGCCGTATCTTCTGGCATGAGGTCATTGGTCATGTCCCCCGATGGAAGCGCCCAGATGGCGAACGCCGCCAGTCTCTCACGAACCGCCGGCCCCGTCATCGAGGCGCAAGGCGTCAACCTCGTCTTCCAGACCGCCGACGGGCCGGTGCAGGCGCTGAGGGACGTGTCCCTGTCGGTCGCCAAGGGCGAGTTCGTGTCGTTCATCGGACCATCGGGCTGCGGCAAGACCACGCTGCTGCGCTGCGTGGCGGCGCTGGAGACGCCCAGCTCGGGGCGGCTGACGGTGAACGGGATGGACCCGGACGCGGCGCGGAAGGCGCGGGCCTACGGCTACGTGTTCCAGGCGGCGGGGCTTTACCCGTGGCGGACCATCGCCGGGAACATCCGCCTGCCACTGGAGATCATGGGGTTCCCGAGGGCGGAGCAGGACGCGCGGGTGGACCGGGTGCTGCGGCTCGTGGACCTCGCGGGGTTCGGGCGGAAATATCCCTGGCAATTGTCGGGCGGGATGCAGCAGCGGGCGTCGATCGCCCGCGCGCTGGCGTTCGACGCCGACATCCTGCTGATGGACGAGCCCTTCGGCGCCTTGGACGAGATCGTGCGGGACCGGCTGAACGAGGAGCTTCTGGGGCTTTGGGCGCGGACGGGGAAGACGACGCTGTTCGTGACGCACTCGATCCCCGAGGCGGTGTATCTGAGCACCAAGATCGTCGTCATGTCGCCGCGACCGGGGCGGATCACGGACATCATCGATTCGCCGCTGCCGAGGGAGCGTCCCCTGGACATCCGCGAGAGTCCCGAGTTCCTGGCCGTCGCCCACCGGGTGCGCGAGGGGCTGCGGGCGGGGCACATCGAGGTATGAGCGCGGGGTCGCTTCTCTGGCTGGGCGGGGCCATGGTCGTCTTCGTCCTCGCCAACGCGGTGCTGCGGACCTACGCGGCCTCGTCCCATCTGCCGACGCTGCTGGGGGCTTTGGCGCTGTTCTGCGTCGGCAACGTCATGATGGTCCGGCTGATGCGCGAGGGGGGGCTGGCGCTCGCCATCTCCATCTCCTCGGTGGCGCAGCTCGTTCTCATCTCGATCTTGGCCTTCACCTGGTTCGGGGAGCGGCCCTCCGGGCTCCAGCTTGCCGGGATGGCGCTGGGGGTCGTGGCGGTCGTGCTGATCGCTTGGCCGCAGGAGGTACGGGCATGAGGCGGTCGGTGCTTCCCGTGCTGTGGGTGGTGCTGGCGATCCTGGTGGTCTGGTATGTCGCGGCCATCCCCATGAACGTCCGCGAGGTGCTGACGCAGGCCGAGCGCGGCGGCGCGCAGGTCTGGGGCGGCACGGCGGCCGAGCGGCAGGAGCGGTCGGCGTTGGCTCTGGTCGCGCGCAACCCTGGCGTCGCGATGGCGGGCTGGTCGCAGGAGCGGCCGCGCCTGCCCGTGCCGCATCAGGTGGCGGTCGAGCTGTGGCAAAGCACGGTCGGCGAGGAGGTCTTCGGACGGCGCGGGTTCGTGCAGACGGGCGAGTTCTCGAACCGCTCGCTGATTACCCATGCCGGGATCACGCTGGGGGCGACGGTGGTGGGGTTCCTGATCGGGACGGCGGCGGGGGTGCTGCTGGCCATCGGGATCGTCCACAACCGGGCCATGGACATGAGCGTGATGCCCTGGGCGGTCATCAGCCAGACGGTGCCCATCGTTGCGCTGGCGCCGATGATCGTCGTGGTGCTGAACTCGGTCGGGGTGCAGGGGCTGCTGCCGAAGGCGGTGATCTCGGCGTATCTCTCGTTCTTCCCGGTGGTGGTGGGCATGGTGAAGGGGCTGCGCGCGCCGGACCGGATGCAGCTCGATCAGATGCACACCTGGAACGCGGGGACGGGGGACACCTTGCGGAAGCTGCGGCTGCCGGCGTCGGTGCCCTACCTGTTCGCGTCGCTGAAGGTCGCCATCGCGGCGGCGCTGGTGGGGACCATCGTGGGCGAGCTGCCGGTGCAGCGCGGGGGCCTGGGCGCGCGGATGCTGGCGGGGAGCTATTACGGCCAGACGGTGCAGATCTGGGCGGCGCTCCTCATGGCGGCGGTGCTGGCGGCGGGGCTCGTGGGACTGGTGGGCTGGCTGGAGCGGCGGACGCTGCGGGCGATGGGAGGGGCGGCATGACGCTGGTGCTGCTGGCGGTCGCCGTCTGGGTCGGGGGCTGGGCGCTGAACGGCTGGCTGACGCGCGGGGGCCGGGAGCGGCTGCGCGCGGTGCGGGTCGCGGTGCCGCTGATCTTCGGGGCGACGATCCTGCTGTGCTGGGAGCTGCTGGTGCGGGGGCTGGACGTGCCGCCGGCGATCCTGCCACCGCCGAGCCGGATCGGCGCGACCTTCGCGGGGAACCTGCCGGTCCTGTGGGGCGATTTCGTGCAGACGATCCTGAAGGGGGCGTTCTCGGGGCTGGCGATCGGGGTCGCGGCGGCGCTGGCGGTGGCGGTGCTGGTGGACCGCTTCGACGCGCTGCGGCGGGGGCTTCTGCCGGTGGGGAGCTTCATGGCGGCGCTGCCCATCATCGGGGTCGCGCCGATCATGGTGATGTGGTTCGGCTTCGGCTGGCAGTCCAAGGCGGCGGTCGTCGTGCTGATGGTGTTCTTCCCCATGCTGGTGAACGCGGTGGCGGGGCTTGCGGACACGACCCAGATGCAGCGCGACCTGATGCGGACCTATGGCGCGGGCTACTGGGCGACGCTGGGAAAGCTGCGGGTGCCGGCCGCGCTGCCCTTCGTGTTCAACGGGCTCAAGATCGCGGCGACGCTGGCGATGATCGGGGCGATCGTGGCCGAGTTCTTCGGCTCGCCCACCCAGGGGATCGGCTTCCGCATATCGACCGCGAACGGGGCGCTGCAACTGGATATGGTGTGGGCGGCGATCCTTGTGGGGGCCCTTGCGGGCAGCGCCGTCTACGGCATCATCACGCTTGTCGAGCGGGGGGCGACCTTCTGGCACCCCTCGCAGCGGACCTGAAGAAAACCAACAGGGGAACCACCATGAAGAAACTGCTTCTCGCCACGGCGCTGGGCGCGCTCGGGGCTCCGGTCGTCGCGCAGGACGCCGTGACGCTGCAACTGAAATGGGTCACGCAGGCCCAGTTCGCGGGCTACTACGTGGCCCTGGATCAGGGGTTCTACGGGGAGGAGAACCTCGACGTCACCATCCTGCCGGGCGGGCCGGACATCGCGCCGACGCAGGTGATCGCCGGGGGCGGGGCCGACGTGGTGGTGGACTGGATGCCGAGCGCGCTGGCCGCGCGCGAGGCCGGCGTGCCGCTGGTGAACATCGCGCAGCCGTTCCAGGCCTCGGGGATGCAGCTCACCTGCTGGGCGGATTCGGGGATCGCGGCGCCGGCCGACTTCGCGAACCATACGCTGGGCGTCTGGTTCTCGGGGAACGAGTATCCGTTCCTGTCGTGGATGTCGCAGCTCGGGTTGCAGACGGACGGCAAGGACGCGGATGGGGTCGAGGTGCTGAAGCAGGGCTTCAACGTCGATCCGCTGATCCAGCGGCAGGCGGACTGCATCTCGACCATGACCTACAACGAATACTGGCAGGTCATCGACGCCGGCGTGACGCCCGAGGAGCTGGTGAACTTCAAGTACGAGGACCAGGGCGTCGCCACCCTGGAGGACGGTCTTTACGTGCTGGAGGAGAGCCTCGCGGACCCGGCCTTCGTGGACCGGATGGCCCGCTTCGTGCGCGCCTCGATGCGCGGCTGGCAATGGGCCGAGGAGAACCCCGAGGAGGCGGCCCAGATCGTCCTCGACAACGACGAGACCGGCGCCCAGACCATCGAGCACCAGACCCGCATGATGGGCGAGGTCGCCAAGCTCATCGGCGATTCCACCGGCGCTCTCGATCCCGCCGCCTACGAGCGGACGGTGGCGACGCTGATGGCCGGCGGCTCGGCCCCGGTCATCAACGCGGTGCCCGAGGGGGCCTGGACCACCGCCGTCACCGACGTGGCGCTGGCCGCCCAGTGACGCCCTGATCCGTGGCGCGGGCGCGGGGGACCCCCTCGCGCCCGTTCCCTTTGCGGGCCTGCCCCTCAACTTGGCCCAAATACGCATCTTCCTTCCTTGGGAACCCCCATGCCCGTCCTCCTCGGCGTCGATACCGGCGGCACCTACACCGACGCCGTCCTGCTGGACGAGGGTGAAACCCGCGTCCTCGCCAAGGCCAAGGCGCTGACCACCCGGCCCGACCTGTCCATCGGCGTGGGCGCGGCCATCGACGCGGTGCTGGCGCGGGCGGGGATCGCGCCGTCCGAGGTGGCGATGGTCGCGCTCTCCACCACGCTCGCCACCAACGCGCTGGTGGAGGGGCAGGGGGGTCGCGTGGCGCTGGTCGCCATCGGCTTCGACGAGGCCGACCTCGGGCGCGACGGGTTGCCCGAGGCGCTGCGCGGCGACCCGGTGATCCGCCTGCCCGGCGGCCACGACCACGCCGGGGCCGAGGTGGCCCCGCTCGATCTTCCGGCGCTGGAGGCGGGGCTGCGGACGCTCCCCGTGGGGCTGACCGGCCTTGCCGTCGCCGCCCGCTTCGCCACCCGCAACCCCTCGCACGAGGCTGCCGCCCGCGACCTCGCGCGCCGCGTCACCGGCCTGCCCGTCACCTGCTCGCACGAGCTGTCGTCCGCCCTGGGCGGCCCGCGCCGGGCGCTGACGGCCGTGCTGAACGCCCGGCTGATCGGCCTCATCGACCGGCTGGTGGCGGCCTGCGAGGGGCACCTGCGCGCGCGCGGCATCCCCGCGCCGCTGATGGTGGTGCGCGGCGACGGCGCGCTGATGGCCGCAGCGGTCGCCCACGAGAAGCCCATCGAGACGATCCTGTCCGGCCCCGCGGCCTCGGTCGCCGGGGCGGCGTGGCTGGCGCGCGAGCCGCTGGCGCTGGTGTCCGACATCGGCGGCACCACCACCGACGTCTGCGTCCTGACGGACGGCCGCCCCCGGATCGACCCCGAGGGCGCGCGCGTCGGCCCCTGGCGCACCATGGTCGAGGCCGTCGCGATGCGGACCTGGGGCCTGGGCGGCGACAGCGAGGTGCACCTGCTCCCTGGCCTGGACGGCGAGCTTCACCTTGGCCCGCGCCGCGTCGTCCCCGTGTCGCTCCTCGCCCGCGACCATGGCGAGCTGGTCCACCGCGCGCTGGACGACGCCCTGTCGCGGGAGCGGGCGGAGGAGGAGGCCGGGCGCTTCGTCCTGCCGCTCTGGCAAGGTGGCCCGCCGCCGGGGCTCGACGCGCGCGAATCCGTCGTCGCCGCCCGTCTCGCGCATGGCCCGCTTCCCTTTGCCAAGGCCGTCCTCGCCCGGACCGAAGGGGCGGCGCTGAACCGGCTCGTCGGGCGCGGGCTCGCAATGATCTCGGCGGCGACGCCCACCGACGCCGCCCATGTCGCGGGGCTGCAATCCGACTTCGACCGCGACGCGGCCGAGAAGGCGCTCGCGGTCCTCGCGCGCCGCCGCACCGGCGGAGGCGACCGGCTCGCCCCCGATGCCGCCGCGCTGGCCCGCGCCATCCTCGACCGCCTCGCCCACCAGACCGCGCTGGCGCTGCTGGAGGCCGCCTTCGCCGAGGATTCCCGCTCCTGGCCCGACCCGGAGGCGCTGGCGCGGCATCCGCTCGCCCAGGCGGGGCTGGACGGGCACGAGGGGCTGGTCCGGGCACGGCTGTCGCTGGGCGTCCCCGTCGTGGCGCTCGGGGCCTCGGCCCGCACGCACTACCCCGCCGTCGGCGCCCGGCTCAGCGCGCGCGTCGTCCTGCCCGAGCACGCCGAGGTCGCCAACGCCGTGGGGGCCGTGGTGGGCCGCGTGGCCCTGTCGGTCGAGGGCACGGTCACCAGCCCCGCCCCCGGCACGGTCGTCGCGCACCTCCCCGATGGCCCCCGCCGCTTCGCCGACCCGGATGCGGCGCTGGCCGCGCTGGCCGAGGCGCTGGAAGCCGAGGCGACGGCCCGCGCCCGCGCTGCCGGGGCGGGGGAGGTGGAGCTGCGCCACGCGCTCGACCGCCGCGAGGCCGAGGCCGAGGGCCAGCGGGTCTTCGTGGAGGCCCGCCTGCGCGTCACCGCGCAGGGCCGCGCCCGGCTCGCGCGCGAGTAACGGCCTTGCCCCTGGCCTTTCTTTGGCTCCAAATATCCCGGGGTGAGGCCCGAAGGGCCGAGGGGCGGAGCCCCTGTCGCTGTCGGAACCAAGCCCCCCGTCCGGCCGCTATGCCGGCACACACAACGCATGAGGGACAGATGCGCGTTCTCGTGACCGGCGGCGCCGGCTACATCGGCAGCCACACCCTGGTCGAGCTCCTGGGCCAGGGCCACGAGGCGCTGGTGGTGGACAGCTTCGCCAACAGCAGCCCCCGGGCGCTCGACCGCGTGCGCGAGCTGACCAACGGCTTCTTCGAGTCCGAGGAATGCGACATCCGCGACACCGCGCGCCTGACCGCCGCCGCGACCCGCTTCCGGCCCGACGCGGTGATCCACTTCGCCGGCCTCAAGTCGGTGGGCGAGAGCGCGCGGCGCGCGACCGACTACTACGACGTGAACGTCGCCGGGACCGTCTCGCTCCTCAAGGCGATGGAGGCGGCGGGGACGGCGCGGATCATCTTCTCCTCCTCGGCCACCGTCTACGGCGAGCCTCGCTACCTGCCCTTCGACGAGGACCACCCGATCGGGCCGACCAACGTCTACGGCCAGACCAAGGTCATCGCCGAGCGGATGCTGACAGACTGGGCCGCCGCCGACGCAGGGCGGGCGGCGATCCTGCTGCGCTACTTCAACCCGGTCGGGGCGCACGCCTCGGGCCGGATGGGCGAGGACCCGCGCGGCGTGCCCGAGAACCTGATGCCCTTCATGGCCCAGGTGGCGGCAGGGCGGCGCGACGCGCTGCGGATCTGGGGGAACGACTATCCGACGCCGGACGGGACGGGCGTGCGCGACTACATCCACGTGGCCGACCTCGCCCGCGCCCATGTCGCGGCGCTGGCCCGCGCCGAGGCGGCCTCGGGCGCGGAGGCCTACAACATCGGCACCGGCCAGGGCGTGTCGGTCAAGGAGATGCTGGCGGCCTTCGAGCGCGCGGTGGGCCGCCCCTTGCCCGCCGAGGTGCATCCCCGCCGTCCCGGCGACGTGGCCGAGATGCGGGCCGATTGCGGGCGGGCCAACCGCGTCCTGGGCTGGCGGGCGGAGTGCGACGTGGACGACATGGTGCGAAGCCTGTGGGCCTGGCAGTCGGCCAATCCCTGGGGCTACGAGGCCCCGCGCGAGGCGGCTCCGGCGGCGCCCTGACGGGCGCCCCCCTACTCGGCCGGATGGGGGGAGATCGGCACGGGCGCGGGCTGCGGGGCCGCCATGCCGGCGGGCAGGCCCGACGCGACCTTGGCGGTCACGACCTGCTGCGGCATGGGGAACTGGTTGCGGTGATGCACCCGCCAGAAGGGCTTGGTCGCCGTCTCGGCCACCAGGGCGAGGTCGAGCCACAGGCTGCGGCGCTGCTGGTAGATCAGGTCGAGCCGCGCCTTGCGGGGGATGCAGCGGCGGCGGTAGACGGCCTCGGTCTCGCGGTGGGTCCGGCAGGAGGCCAGCAGCCGCTCCTCGTGCTGGTGGAATCGCAGGGTCGCGAGGCCGGTCACGCCCGGGCGGCTCTGGAGCACCGGCGTGTAGATCTCGGGAAAGGCCTCGACGTAGGAGCGCATGGGCGGGCGGGGGCCGACGAGGCTCATCTCGCCCTTGAGGACGTTGATGAGCTGCGGCAGCTCGTCCGCGCGGGTGCGCCGCAGGAGCTGGTGCAACGGCGAGATCGAGGCCGCCTTGTCGCCGCCCGTCACCCCGCCCACCGCGTCGGCGCCGACCCGCATGGTGCGGAACTTGATCTGGCGGAACGAACGGTCCGGGGAGCACATGCGTTCCCCCAGGTAGAAGACGGGCCGCCCCTCGGCCAGCAGCAGCACCAGCGCGGTCAGCAGCAGCACGGGCCAGAGGATCGCCAGGAGCAGGAACGACAGCATGATGTCGAACAGCCGCTTGCCCAGCGGCATCGGCGGCAGCGCCGCCCGGGAGCGACGCGCGGCGCGTCCCGTCCCGAGGGGGCGGAGAGGCAGGCCGGGCGCCGGGCCCGGGCCTTCGCAGGATGACGCGGTGGGATCGATGTTCGTCATGGAATCTGCTTAGAATCTTCACGCGATCGGGATCAAGCCGCAGATGGGGCAGGCCGCCATCGAAGGGCCCTGTGTCGTCAAGGGCGTCCGACCGGGCGACCCACGACAAAATCAAGGCCAAACCATGGCTTGTGTCGAGTCCGCCCCGCCGGGAGCCCCAGGGTCCGTGGCGGGAGGGCCACAGGTGGGCGCCAATGCGCCGGGCGCCGCCCGTCCGGGCCCCGTCCGCGCGCCGGGCCGCCGCGGCCGCGCGCCGCCCCTGGCGCCGGGCGCGGCGGTGGGACAGGATGCGCCCCGGAGGGCCGCGCCACGGCCCTGTTCGGCTTGAGGAGATGCCCCGTGGCCTTCGACTACGACCCCGGCAACGTCTTCGCCCGCATCCTGCGCGGCGAGATCCCGGCCAAGACGGTCTTCGAGAACGAGCACGCGCTCGCCTTCCACGACGTGCGGCCGCAGGCGCCCGTGCACGTCCTCGTGATCCCGAAGGGGCCCTATGCCAGCCTCGACCACTTCGCCGCCGAGGCGACGGCGGTGGAGCAGGCCGGGTTCCTCGCCGCCGTGGCCGAGGTCTGCCGGATGGAGGGGCTGGAGCCCGGCTTCCGCGCCATCGCCAACACCCGCGAGGCGGGGGGGCAGGAGGTGCCGCACTTCCACATCCACATCCTGGGCGGACGGCCGCTGGGCCCCATGCTGTCGCGCTAGGGCGTGGCGGGTCGCGGCGCTGTCCGGAGCGCCGCACTTTCCTCGCCCTCCGGGCTGGGCTAAGACCGGCCCGAGCGCCGCACAGCCCGAGGGGGACCGCTTCCCATGACCCAGATCATGATCCGCCGCACGGACCATCCCGCGCCCGACGGGCTGCCGCCGCCGGAGGTGAAGGTCGTCACCGCCTGGCGCGTGTCCTGCGACGGCGGGCAGGGCGCGCTGGGGCATCCCCGCGTCTGGTATACGATCCCGCGCGAGCAGGGGTTCATCGACTGCGGCTATTGCGACGCCCGCTTCGTCCACGCCGAGTCGGAGGCGCAGCACGCCCATCCGGCGACGCCGGGCCTCGCCGACCATGCCCAGCCCGCCGACCTGGAGGGGACCGTGCGCGGCAAGCAGCCGGGCGCGGGGACGGACGGCGCGCGGAAGGGCAACGACGGCGGCTCGGGCCAGCATCACGGCAACTGACGGGGGGCGGGGCGCATGGCGTTCGGCAAAGGGTGCCACCTGCACCTGATCGACGGCTCGGCCTTCATCTTCCGGGCCTACCATGCGCTGCCGCCGCTCACGCGGAAGTCCGACGGCTTGCCGGTGGGCGCCGTCGCGGGCTTCTGCAACATGCTGCTGCGCTACATCGAGACCAACACCGGCGCGGACGCGGCGACCCATGTCGCGGTGATCTTCGACTTCTCCTCCAAGTCGTTCCGCAACGAGATGTATGGCGACTACAAGGCCCACCGGCCGCCGCCGCCCGAGGAGCTGGTGCCGCAGTTCCCGCTGACGCGGGAGGCGACGCGCGCCTTCGGGGTCAGCTGCCACGAGATCGAGGGCTTCGAGGCCGACGACATCATCGCCACGCTGACCTGCCAGGCGCGGGACGCGGGCGGGCGCGTGACCATCGTCAGCTCGGACAAGGACCTGATGCAGCTCGTGGGCGGCGGGGTCGAGATGCTCGACCCCATGAAGAACAAGCGCATCGACCGCGAGGGGGTCTTCGAGAAGTTCGGCGTCTATCCCGAGCGGGTGGTGGACGTGCAGGCGCTGATGGGCGACGCCGTGGACAACGTGCCGGGCGCACCGGGGATCGGGGCCAAGACCGCCGCCCAACTGATTCAGGAGTATGGCGACCTCGACACGCTGCTGGCGCGCGCGCCCGAGATCAAGCAGGCCAAGCGGCGGCAGACGCTCATCGACTACGCCGATCAGGTGCGGCTGTCGCGGGACCTCGTGCGGCTCCATTGCGACATGCCGCTCGACTTCGACCTCGATTCGCTGGAGGTGCGGGAGCCCGACGCGGCGACGATCCTCGACTTCCTGGGACGGATGGAGTTCCGCAGCCTGTCGAAGAAGGTGGCGCAGCGGCTGGGCGTGGACGCGCCGGCGGTGCCGGAGGATTCGGGCCAGATGGCGCGCGAGCTGCCCGCGCCCGAGGAGACGGCGCTGCCGCCCATCGACCGCGCCGCCTACGAGACGGTGCGGACGCGGGAGCAGTTGGACCAGTGGATCGCCCGCATCCGCGAGGCGGGGCGGGTGGCGGTGGACACCGAGACCACCTCGCTCAACGAGATGGTGGCGGAGCTGGCGGGCATCTGCCTCGCCACCGCGCCGGGCGTCGCCTGCTACATCCCGGTCGGGCACAAGTCCTCGCCCACCGCCGACCTGTTCGGCGGCGACCAGTTGGCCGAGGGGCAGTTGCCCTTGCAGGAGGTCCTGGACGCGCTGAAGCCGGTGCTTGAGGCGGACGACATCCTCAAGATCGGGCAGAACATCAAGTACGACTGGAAGGTGCTCGCCCGCCACGGGATCGAGATCCGGCCGCACGACGACACCATGCTGCTGAGCTATGCGCTCCACGGGGGCCTGCACAACCACGGCATGGACGAGCTGAGCGAGCGCTACCTCGGCCACGTGCCCATCCCGATCAAGGAACTGATCGGGAGCGGCAAGAGCATGGTGACGTTCGACCGCGTGCCGATCGACCGCGCGACGCCCTATGCCGCCGAGGACGCGGACGTGACCCTGCGGCTGTGGACCGTGCTGCGGCCGCGGCTGCACCGGGTCGGCGTGACGACCGTCTACGAGACGCTGGAGCGGCCGATGGTGCCCGTCCTCGCCCATATGGAGATGGCGGGGGTCAAGGTGGACCGCGACACGCTGTCCCGCATGTCCGGGGCCTTCGCGCAGAAGATGGCGCAACTGGAGGCCGAGGTGCAGGAGATGGCGGGGCGGCCGTTCAACCTCGGGAGCCCCAAGCAGCTCGGGGAACTGCTGTTCGACGAGATGAAGCTGCCGGGCGGGGTCAAGGGCAAGACCGGGGCCTATGGGACGGACGTGAACGTGCTGGAGGACCTCGCGACCGAGCATCCGCTGCCCGGCCGGGTGCTGGACTGGCGTCAGGTCAGCAAGCTGAAGAGCACCTACACGGACGCGCTCCAGAACGCGATCAACCCGGAGACAGGGCGCGTCCATACGAGCTATTCCATCGCGGGCGCGAACACCGGGCGGCTGGCGTCCACCGATCCGAACCTCCAGAACATCCCCGTCCGCACCGAGGAGGGCCGCCGCATCCGCGAGGCCTTCGTCGCGGAGCCCGGCAAGGTGCTGGTGTCGCTGGACTATTCCCAGATCGAGCTGCGGCTGCTGGCGCACATGGCGGACCTGCCGGAGATGAAGGCCGCCTTCCGCGAGGGGCGGGACATCCACGCGATCACGGCGTCCGAGATGTTCGGGGTGCCGCTGGACCAGATGACGCCCGAGCTGCGGCGGCGGGCGAAGGCGATCAACTTCGGGATCATCTACGGGATCTCGGGGTTCGGGCTGGCGCGCAACCTCCGCATCCCGAAGGACGAGGCGCAGCGGTTCATCGACGCCTACTTCGTCAAGTTCCCCGGCATCAAGGCCTTCATGGACAGCGTGATCCAGGGGGCGAAGCGCGACGGCTTCGTGCGGACCCTGTTCGGGCGGAAGATCCACACGCCCGAGATCAACGCCAAGGGGCCCGGCGCGGCCTTTGCCCGCCGCGCCGCGATCAACGCGCCGATCCAGGGGACGGCGGCCGACATCATCCGCCGCGCGATGATCCGCATGGAGCCGGCCATCGCGGGGCTGCCCGTGCGGATGCTGCTCCAGGTCCACGACGAACTGCTGTTCGAGGTGGAGCAGGGGGCCGAGGACGCGCTGATCGAGCGGGCGCGCGCCGTGATGGTCGCGGCGCCCGATCCGGCGGTGCGGCTGTCGGTGCCGCTGGAAGTCGAGGCGGGACGCGGGCGCACCTGGGCCGACGCGCACTAGGCGGGCCAGCGCGGGGGCGTGGCTGGGGGCCGGGGCGGTCGTCGGGTCGTCTGCGCGCATGGAATCACCTCCTTTCGTCGTGGAGGTCCTTTATACGCGAGGGTTGGGGGGTGTTGCGCGAATCGGGGGGTGAGCGTTCGGTGGCAACGGTTTGTTAACCTGGGGCGAGGTTCCGCCTCGGGGCTGCGCGGGTCAAGGTGAGGGGTAACCCACCCTACGCCGGTCAGGACGCCCGCCCGATGAAGATCACGACGCTCAACCTCTGGCACGGCGGCTCCCGCCGGATCGACGCCTTGGCGGAGTGGCTGGTCGGGACGGGCAGCGATGCGATCATCTGCTCGGAGGTGCATCGCGGCCCGACGGGGGACCGGCTCCGCGCGCGTCTGGCCGAGGCGGGCTATCGGCGGTGCTTCGTGCCCGAGGTGCCGCCTAAGACCAACACCGTGGCGCTGTTCGCCCGCGAGGAGGCCGAGGCCGTGCCGCTGGCCCTGCCCGAGGGCGAGGAGCATCGGGCCGTGGCCGCGCGCGTGGCCGGGGTCACCCTTGTCGGCGTCTACTTCGCGCAACTGAAGGCGAAGCGACCGATGTTCTTGTGGCTTCTCGGTCGGCCCCCGGAGCTGTCCGGGCCGACGCTCGTCATGGGGGACTTCAACACCGGGCGGCATCGCCTGGACGAGGCGGGGGCGACCTTCCAATGCGCGGCCGAGTTCGGGCGCCTGGGGGAGGCCGGCTGGGTCGATGCGTGGCGACTCCTCCATGGGGAGGCACGGGAGTTCTCGTGGTATTCGACGGCGGGGAACGGGTTCCGCCTGGATCATGCCTTCGTGTCGGCGGACCTCGTGGAGCGGGTCTCGGCGGCCGATTACGACCATTCGACCCGCGCCGGCCTGAGCGACCATTCGGCGCTGAGGCTGGACCTCCGTTCGACGGCGTAGGGGGTGTGGGTTCTGGGGGAGCCGGGGTTCGCGCACCATCCGGCCGCCGAGGTCCAGCGGTGCGTGAACCTTCGCGGGACGCGAAGGACCACGCACCTTGCGGGGCGGCAAGCCATGTTGGGCGCGATTCCCTGCGTCCTGCGCGCCGGGATGGTGGGGTGGAACCCCACCCTACGCTGGACCGGTCCCGTGATGGCCGTCCGGGTCGGGCCGTTCCGCGCGTCGGGTCAGGCCGCGCGCTTGCGGCGCAGCGCGCCGGCGCCGGCCAGCGCGCCCATCAGCAGGAGGCCCGAGGCGGGGAGCGGCACCGGGGCGGGGGCGGCGGGGCCCTCGTCGGTGATCGTCACGTCGTCGAGGCCCAGGTAGGCGTTGTAGTCCTCGGGCACGTCGGCCGCGTCGAAGGTGAAGGTCAGGGTCGTGATGGCGGAGCTGGCCACGACGGTCGCGGTGGTCTCGATCCAGCGGGGGATGTCGGACACCTCTCCGGCCACGTCGCCGAAGGCGTAGAGGATCGGCACGTCGCCCCACCAGGAGTTGAAGGACCAGAACGACAAGGCGTAGGCGTGGCCGGCGGTGGTGGCGAAGCTCTGGCTCAGGGTGGCGCCGGCGCCGGCGTAGAGGCCCGCGCCGAGGTTGGCCGAGCCGTCCGGGCCGGAGTCGACCTCGGCGCCGATCCAGGTGTCCCCCCAGGCCGTCGCGGTCCAGCCGGTCAGGCCGTCCTCGAAGTCGCCGTTGACGAGGAGGGGGGCGACGGGGGTCGCGCCGGCGGTGGTGGCGGCCAGCAGGGCGGCGGTGGCGAGAAGGGTCTTGAGCATGGGGCGAATCCTCGATGGCGGCGGTCCCGAGGGGCGGGATCGCGCGGGACAGGCGTCCCGGATCGTGGCGGAAGTGAGGCGGCATCAAGGAGGATCGGTGGAGTCGGATGGGGGAGCGGCGCGCGGGGAGGGGGGCCCTGGACCCGCGCGGCGGGAGGGCTCGCGTTGTGAGGCGGGGGGCCGGGCGGAGCAGGCCGCAGGGGGCGTGGGTCCCGGCGGGGACGGGGTTCACGCGCCCTCGTCGATCGCGAGGGGAGGGCGGTGCGTGAACCTTCGCGGGACGCGAAGAACCGCGCTCCCTGCGGGGCGAGGACCCTGCACTCCATGAAGGCTGGACGCACGCCCCTATGGGATGAGGGGGCAGGGCGCAGGATGCGGTTCGGCGCAGCGGGTGGGGGCGGGCGAGGATGGTGCGCTGACGCGCATCCCACGCGGATCACCCGCCGCGTTCATGTCCTTGGTGGGGAGGGGGCGGAGATCGTGGCGGTCCGCCCTCGTCCGGTCAGGACAGGTCCCGGTCGGGAAGGCGGCCGTCGGGAGTGTATTGGTCGATGGCGTCGGGAAGCTCACGCGAGAGGCGGGACAACAGCTCCTCGCGCGAGAGGCCGGTCGCCTCCTGGAGGTCCTCCAGCGTCTCGGGGCCGATGGCGGCCTCGAGGTCGTGGGGCTCGATGCGCTCGTTGGGGCCGGTGTTCACCCAGGAGTCCATCACCTGGCCCCGTCCGGTCTGGCGGAAGCGCTCGTTCATCTCCTGGAGGCCGCCGCCGAGGAGGCCGCCCAGGCCCGCGCCGCCCGCCGCGCCGCTGGCCCCGCCCATGAGGCCGCCGAGGAGGCGGTCGAGGCCGCCGCCGCCGGCGCCGCCCTGCGCGCCGCCGCCCATGAGGCCGCCGAGCATCCCGCCCAGGCCGCCGGCGCCGCCGCCCAGGCCAGCCTGGCGGCCCATCCCGTCGCCGCCGCCCATGGCCCCGCCCAGGCCGCCGCCGCCTGTGCCGCCTCCTGCGCCGCCCCGACTGTTCAGCATCTCGGAGATCTTGTCGCGGTTCTGGTAGCCTGCGACGGCGAGAAGCCCCAGAAGGGCCGTCATCGAGGGAAAGCCGCTGCGTGCCATGGATGAACTCCTCGGAATGGGCGCGGGGCGCGGCCCCGCGTGGGGGATGGGCGCGGGGCGCAGGCCCCGCCTGGGCGGTAGGCGCGGGACGGGATCAGGCGCGGCGGCGTTGCAGCGCGCCCCAGACCAGGAGGACGATGACGGCGCCGACGACCGAGCCGATCAGGCCCGCGCCCTCGCCGGGGGCATACCAGCCCAGCGCCTGCCCGAGCCACGTCGCCACGAAGGCACCGACGATGCCGAGGATCGCGGTCAGGATGAAGCCCGAGGGCTCGTTGCGCCCCGGCGTGAGCAGCTTGGCGATGATGCCGGCGACGAAGCCGATGACGATGGTCCAGATGAAACCCATTCCGCTCCCCTGCGTTGGTTGATCGTGGCCCGGTCGGCCCGCAGCCGGCGCGGGAGGCGCGGCGGCAGGCTTTCAATGTGGCAGCGGGCGCTTGGTTCCCTGACGCAGCGTAAATTCCGGCGAGGCGGCGCTTCCGACGGGCGGCGGGACGGCTCCGCGCGCCCACCGGGGGCGGGGCTGGTGGGTGCCTTCGCGTCGCGCCTCCGGACGCGGAGGGGCGGTCAGTAGCCCTGCTTCAGCAGCCGGCCCTTCTGGCGGTTCCAGTCGCGCTCGGCCTCGGTGGCGCGCTTGTCGTGGAGCTTCTTGCCCTTGGCGATGCCGAGCTTGAGCTTCACGCGGCCCTTGTCGTCGAAGTACATCGACAGGGGGACGATGGTCATCCCTTCACGCGCGGTGGCGGACCAGAGGCGGGCGAGTTCCTTGCGCTTGACGAGGAGCTTGCGGCGGCGGCGCTCCTCGTGGCCCCAGGTCTTGGCGGGGTCGTAGGGGGCGATGTAGGCGTTGGTGAGCCAGAGCTCGCCGTTCTCGACGCTCGCGTAGCTTTCGGCGATGTTCGACTGGCCGGTGCGGAGCGACTTGACCTCGGAGCCCATGAGGATGATCCCCGCCTCCAGGTCGTCCTCGATGGCGTAGTCGTACCGCGCGCGGCGGTTCTCGGCGATGAGCTTGCGGTTGGGGTTCTTCTGGTCGGCCATGATCCGACCGACATAAGGTCGCCGGGCCCGGAAGTCCACGAGGAGGCCCCCATGGCGTTGCCGATCCTGCCCAACGCCGCCGCGCGGCGGCTTTTTCTCGACCGGCACGGGCTGCTTGGGGCCCCGCGCCGGCGGGGGACGGGGGCGCTGCTCGACGACTTGGGCTTCGTGCAGGTGGACTCGGTGCTGACGCTGGCCCGCGCCCACGACCTGATCCTGTGGAGCCGCAGCCCGGCCCATCGGCCCGCCGACCTGGGGGCCGAGGTGCGCGGGCGGCGGGCCTTCGAGCACTGGACGCACGACGCGGCGGTGATCCCCATGGCGTTCTGGCCGCATTGGCGGCACCGCTTCGAGCGGGACCGCGCGCGGCTGGATGCGCGCTGGGACGCCTGGCAGGGGCCGGGGTTCCGCGCCGAGATCGACCGGACGCTGGCCCATGTCGCCGCCAACGGCCCGACGCTGTCGGGCGAGCTGGCGCGGGGGCCGAGGGTTCCGCCCGGCTGGTGGAACTGGCATCCGGGGAAGGTCGCGCTGGAATACCTGTGGCGCGTGGGGGAGCTGTCGGTGAGCCACCGGCAGGGCTTCCAGAAGGCCTATGACCTGACCGAGCGCGTGGTGCCCGAGGCCGTGCGCGCGGCGCGGCCCGATCTGGAGGAGACGGTGGGCTGGGCGGCCGGCGCGGCGTTGGACCGGCTGGGATTTGCCACGCCGGGGGAGGTGGCGGCGTTCTGGGACCTGCTGACGCCGGAGGAGGCGCAGGCCTGGGCGCGCGGGGCGCTGGCGCGGGGCGAGGTGGAGGAGGTCGCCGTCGAGGGCGCGGACGGGCGGCTGCGCCGGAGCCTCGCCCGGCCGGGCGTGCGGGAGGAGGCCGCCGCGCTGCCCGAGCCGTCGGACCGCCTCCGGCTCCTGTCGCCCTTCGACCCCGCCCTACGCGACCGGGCGCGGGCCGAGCGGCTTTGGGGCTTTCGCTACCGGATCGAGATCTACGTGCCTGCGTCCCGGCGGGTCTTTGGCTACTACGTGTTCCCGCTGCTGGAAGGGACGCGGCTCGTGGGGCGGGCCGAGGTGGTGGCCATGGGCGGGGCGGTGGTCCTTCGGGCGCTCTGGCCCGAGCCGGGGCTGCGCTGGGGCAAGGGGCGCACCGACCGGCTGCTGGCGGAGCTGGAGCGGGTGGCGGCGCTGGCGGGGGCCGGGCGGGTGGAGTGCGCGCCCGGCTGGCTGCGGCCGCCTCAGGTCGCGCCCTGATACCAGGCGCGGATCGCGGCGCGCTCCTCCTCGGTGATCTCCGAGAGGTTGCCGGGGGGCATGGCGTGGCTGGCGCCGGACTGGAGGTAGATGTCGCGGGCGCGGTTGGCGACCTGGGCCTCGGTCTCCAGCATCACGCCCTTGGGGGGCCAGTGGAGGCCGGGCCAGGCGGGCTCGGCCGCGTGGCACATGGAGCAGCGGCCCCGGACGATGGAATGGACCTCGGCGAAGTCGGAGGCCTGTGCGTAGCGGTCGGCGCCGGGGGCGAGGAGCGTGGCCTCGGCCTCCTGCGCCTCGGAGTAGCCGAAGGCGCGGGGGGAGGCGAGCCAGACGATCAGGAGGAAGATCACGGCCGTGGCGGCCCAGGTCCAATGGGGGCGGCCTTGGCGGGCGTGAGTGGTGTTGAACCAGTGGCGGATGGTGACGCCCATCAGGAACACGAGCGACGCGATGGCCCAGGTGTTCGCGCCCGCGAAGGCCAGCGGGTAGTGGTTCGACAGCATCAGGAAGATGACCGGCAGCGTCAGGTAGTTGTTGTGGGTGCTGCGCTGCTTGGCGATCTTGCCATACTTGGGGTCGGGCTTGCGGCCCGCCTTGAGGTCCGCGACCACGATCCGCTGGTTGGGCATGATCGTGAAGAACACGTTGCCCGACATGATCGTGGCGGTGAAGGCGCCGAGGTGGAGGAGCGCGGCGCGGCCCGAGAAGACGTTCGTGTAGAACAGCGACATCCCGACGATGACGCCGAAGAGCGCCACCATGAGGCGCACCGGCTCCTGCCCGAAGCGGGAGCGGCAGAGGCGGTCGTAGATCACCCAGCCCAAGGCGAGGGAGGCGGCGGACAGGGCGGCGGCCTGGACGCCGGAGGGGATCTCGATCCGGCCCAGGTGCAGGGGCGGGAAGGCTTGGACGCGCGGGTCGATGAGGTAGAGTTCGCCCCCCAGCCAGTAGACGAGGATCAGGAGCGTGAAGCCCGAGAGCCACGTCGAGTAGCTTTCCCATTTGAACCACACGAGGTCGTTCGGGAGCTGCGCGGGGGCCACGAGGTATTTCTGGACGTTGTAGAAGCCGCCGCCATGGACCTGCCACTCCTCGCCGTCCGCGCCGGTGGACAGCTTGCGGTCGCGGTGGAGGCCGAGGTCGAGGGCGATGAAGTAGAAGCTCGACCCGATCCAGGCGATGGCGGTGATGACGTGGAGCCAGCGGACGGCGAACTCGGCCCAGTGCCACAGGACGGCGGCGTCGTACATTCGGTTCTCCCCTTGCGGGTGTCAGGATAGGCGGGGCGGCGGGGGACCGGAAGGCGCAGGGCGCCCGGCGGGGTGGCGATGCCTGGATTTTGGGCGGTCTCAGCTTCCCCGGTAGGTGGAATAGCCGAAGGGCGACAGGAGGAGGGGGACGTGGTAGTGCCCGGCCTCCATCCCGAAGCGGAGGGGGATGGCGTCGAGGAACGGGGGCTCCGTCAGCGCCGCGCCGGTCGTCCGCAGGTAGTCGCCGGCGTGGAAGGTCAGTTCGTAGAGGCCAGGGGCGAAGCGGCCCTGCGGCAGGATCGGCGCGTCGGTGCGGCCGTCGGCGTTGGTGACGGCCTCGGCCAGCCGCTGTCGCGTGTTGCCGTCCAGCCGGTCGAGCGTGATGCGCAGGCCCGCCGCCGGGCCGCCCCGCGCGGTGTCGAGAACATGGGTGGTCAGAAATCCATCGGACATGGCGAGTCCCCGTTTTCCGCCTTGTCGGCCGGTCCGCTCCGGGTTGCAAGCGCCCGCCGCCCCGGCCTACCAATCGGCCGAACAGGAGACGCCCGATGCCCGACCGCTACCCCCGCGACACCCTTGGCCATGGCGAGGCCCCGCCCGAGGCGAACTGGCCCCACGGCGCGCGCGTGGCCGTGTCGCTGGTGCTGAACTACGAGGAGGGGGGCGAGAATTCGGTGCTGCACGGGGATGCCGCGTCCGAGGCGTTCCTGTCCGACATCGCGGGGGCAAGCCCGTGGCCGGGGATGCGGCACTGGAACATGGAGTCGATCTACGATTACGGCGCGCGGGCCGGGTTCTGGCGGCTGCACCGGATGCTGCGGGGGCAGCCGGTGACGGTCTACGGCGTGGCGACGGCGCTGGCGCGGTCGCCCGCGCAGGTGGCGGCCATGAAGGAGGCCGGGTGGGAGATCGCCTCGCACGGGCTGAAATGGGTCGAGCATCGGGATATGCCCGAGGAGGTCGAGCGGGCGCAGATCGCCGAGGCGATCCGGCTCCATGCGGAGGTGGTCGGCGAGCCGCCGCGCGGGTGGTATACGGGGCGGTGCAGCGCGAACACCGTGCGGCTGACGGCCGAGACGGGGCGCTTCGACTGGATCAGCGACACCTACGACGACGACCTGCCCTATTGGCGCGAGGTGGGGGCGCGCGACCAACTGGTGATCCCCTATACGCTGGAGGCCAACGACATGCGGTTCGCGGTGTCGCCCGGCTGGGTGACGGGGCGGGACTTCGGGGACTACCTTTGCGACACCTATGACACGCTCCACGCCGAGGGCGGGCGGATGATGTCGGTGGGGCTGCATTGCCGGCTCGTGGGGCGGCCGGGCAAGGCGAGCGGGCTGAAGCAGTTCCTCGACCACGCGCGGCAGAAAGGCGGCGCGTGGTTCGCGACGCGGGGCGAGATCGCGGCGCATTGGGCGGCGCATCACCCGCACCAGCGGCGGGAGCGGCCGTCGGAGATGCCGCTCGACGCCTTCGTCCAGCGGTTCGGCGGGATCGTGGAGCATTCGCCCTGGGTGGCCGAACGGGCATGGCAGCTGGAGCTGGGGGCGGCGCATGACACGGCCACGGGGCTGGCCAGCGCGCTCGCGCGGGTGCTGCGGACGGCCACGGCGGAGGAGCGGCTGGGCGTGCTGCGCGCCCACCCGGACCTCGCCGGGAAGCTGGCGGCGGCGCGGCGGCTGACGGCGGAGTCCACCGCCGAGCAGGCGAGCGCCGGGCTTGACGCGCTGACCGACGCGGAGCGGGCGCGGTTCACCGAGCTGAACGCGGCCTATGTGGGGCGGTTCGGCGTTCCCTTCATCATCGCGGTGCGCGACCACACGAAGGCGTCGATCCTGTCGGCCTTCGAGCGGCGCGTCGGGGCCGATCCCGCGACCGAGCTGGCCGAGGCGCTGCGGCAGGTCGAGCGCATCGCCGAGCTGCGCCTGAAAGCGATCCTGCCATGAGCTACGCCTTCCCGCCCGGCGGCCTGCCGGACCAGTCCGGCGATCCTGCCGCCAACCGCGCCGTGCTCACGACGGCCTACGCCTTCATCCCGGCGTCGGTGCAGCGCGACATCGTGACCAGCCATTTCCCCGGCTGGGAGGGGACGCGGGCCTGGGTCCTCGCGCGACCGCTATCGGGGCTGGCCGAGACCTTCGCGCAATATGCCATGGAGGTGCAGCCCGGCGGCGGCAGCGACGCGCCCGAGCCCGACGCCGGGGCCGAGGGGGTGATCCTGGTGGCCGAGGGGACGGGCGTCCTGCGGATCGGCGGGAAGACGCATGAGCTGGGCGCCGGGAGCTACGCCTTCCTGCCGCCCGCCTGCGGCTGGAGCCTGCGGGCCACCTCGCTCCTGCGCTTTCATTGGGTGCGCCGCCGGTATGTCCCGGCGCCGGGGCTGCCCATGCCCCCGGTCGTCGTGACCTCCGACCGCGCCGAGCCGGTGCGGTGGATGCCGAACACCGACCTCTGGGGCACGACGCGCTTCGTGGAGCCCGACGACCTTCGCCACGACATGCACGTGAACATCGTGACGTTCCGTCCCGGCGGCCGCATCCCCTTCGCCGAGACGCACGTGATGGAGCACGGGCTCTACGTTCTGGAGGGGACGGCGCGCTACCTCCTGAACACCGACTGGGTGGAGGTCGGGCCGGGCGACTTCATGTGGCTGCGCGCCTTCTGCCCGCAGGCCTGCGTGGCGACGGGCGACCGGCCGTTCCGGTATCTCCTCTACAAGGACGTGAACCGCCATCCGGCGCTGGCGCTCTGATGGCCTTCTTTGGCTCCAAATATCCCGGGGGGAGGCGAAGCCGGGGGGCAGAGCCCCCCTCGACGGTGCCCGCATGACCGACACCCTCGCAGAACCGCTGACCCCCGACGCCTTCGCCCCCTTCGGCGACGTGCTGGAGGCGGCAGGCCCGCCCGACCGGATCATCAACCAGGGCCTCTGCGGCCGCTTCCACGACCGGGCGCGGCTCGACTTCGACGGGGGCCGCGCCGGGATCAGCCTGTTCGACGCCCAGCCGAGGGCGCTGCCCTATCGGCTGGAGATGGTGGAGCGGCATCCGCTGGGCTCGCAGGCCTTCCTGCCGATGACGCCGAACCCGTTCCTCGTGATCGTCGCCGAGGGACGCGACGCGACGCCGGGCCGCGTCCGCGCCTTCCTCACCGCGCCGGGGCAGGGGATCAACCTGCACCGGGGGACGTGGCACGGGGTGCTGACGCCGCTGCACGCGCCGGGGCTGTTCGCGGTGGTGGACCGGATCGGGGAGGGGCCGAACCTGGAGGAGTGGTGGCTGCCCGAGCCGGCGATGGTGCGGGCCTAGCGCCGGGGCTGGACGAAGACCCCGCCCGGCGAGGGCGTGAAGATCTCCACCCCCGTCGCGGTGATGCCGACCGAATGCTCGAACTGCGCGGACAGCGACTTGTCGCGGGTGACGGCGGTCCAGTCGTCGGCGAGGACCTTGGTCTCGGGGCGCCCCAAGTTCACCATGGGCTCGATGGTGAAGAACATCCCCTCCTCCAGGCGCGGGCCGGTGCCGGGGCGGCCGTAGTGGAGGACGTTGGGCGGGGCGTGGAAGACGCGGCCGAGGCCGTGGCCGCAGAAGTCGCGGACGACCGACATCCGGTTCGCCTCGACATAGGCCTGGATGGCGTGGCCGATGTCGCCGAAGGTCGCGCCGGGCCGCGCGGCCTCGATCCCCCGCATCAGGGCGTCGTGGGTGACCTGGATCAGCCGCTCGGCCTTCCGGCTGGGCGTGCCCGCGACATACATCCGCGAGGTGTCGCCATACCAGCCGTCGAGGATCACGGTCACGTCGATGTTCAGGATGTCGCCGTCCTTTAGCACCTTGTCGCCGGGGATGCCGTGGCAGACGACGTGGTTCACGCTGATGCAGGAGGCGTGCTGGTAGCCCTTGTAGCCGATCGTGGCCGAAGTCGCGCCGCGCGCCTTCACCATCTCGGTGATGAGTCGGTCGATCTCGCCGGTGGTCTGGCCGGGGACGACGTGCGGGCCGATGTCGTCGAGGATCTCGGCGGCGACGCGGCCCGCCGCGTGCATCCCGGCGAAGTCGCCCGGCTCGTGGATGCGGATGCCCTCGCGGGTGAGTCGGCCTCGGCGTTCGTCCACTGCTCGCGTCCTTGTATCCATGGGGAGGAAATAGGCGAAGCCGCCGGGGAGTTCCAGACGCGAGGCTGGATCGGCCGGGGGCGCCGGCCTATACCTCAGCCCCAGCACCAATGCGAGGACCTTCATGAATCCCACGGCCGCGATCCTCGTGATCGGCGACGAGATCCTCTCGGGCCGCACGCGCGACTCGAACCTCCACTTCCTGGCGCAGGAGCTGGCACGGGTCGGCATCGACCTGCGGGAGGCGCGGGTGGTGCCCGACCGCCACGCGGTGATCGTGGAAGCGGTGCGGGCGCTGGCGGGGGCGCACGATCACGTCTTCACGTCGGGGGGCATCGGCCCCACCCACGACGACATCACCGCCGACGCCGTGGCCGAGGCGATGGGCGTGGCGTTGTCGGTGCGGGACGACGCGCGGGCGGTCCTGCGGGCGCATTACGACCGCATGGGGGTGGAGATGAACGAGGCGCGGCTGCGGATGGCCCGCGTCCCCGAGGGGGCCACGCTGATCGAGAACCCGGTCAGCGCCGCCCCCGGCTTCTCGGTCGGCAACGTCCATGTCATGGCCGGCGTGCCGCGCATCTTCGAGGCGATGGTGGCGGGCCTGCTGCCGCGCCTGACGGGCGGGACGCCGCTCCTGTCCCAGAGCTACCGCATCCAGCGCGGCGAGGGCGAGATCGCGGGGCCGCTGTCGGACCTCGCGGCGGCCTATCCCGACCTCACGATGGGCTCCTATCCGTTCCAGCAGAACGGGGCCTTCGGGGCCAACGTGGTGATCCGGGGCGCCGACGGGGCGCGGGTCAACGAGGCGATGACGCGGCTCGCGGCGCTCTTCCCGGAATGAGCCGGCGCGGGGGCCGGGCGAGCGGGGGCCAGTCGGGCGGGGGCAGGGCGACGGGGTGGGCGCTTCCCGGGCTCGCGCTGGCTCTCGCGCTCGGGGCCTGCCCCGCCGGGGCGGTGACGCTGGAGGTGCGCGGCCCCGTGGTCCTGGCCCTGGAGCGGTCCGAGCCCCTGGGCCGCCATGCCATCGCCACCGGTCCCTGGGCCGAGGACGGGGGCGCGCCCGTCCTGGCGGCGGAGGGGGCGGTGACGCGGCGGGTCTGGCAGGTGAACGCGGCCGGGCGCACGGTGCTCCAGATCCTCGCGCCGCTGCGCGAGCAGGTCGCGGCGCAGGGGTTCCGGCCGCTCCTGGACTGCGAGGCCGAGGCCTGCGGGGGCTTCGACTTCCGGGCCGCCGTCGAGATCCTGCCGCCGCCCGCGATGTTCGTGGACCTCGTGGATTTCCACTACCTGTCGGCCCGGCGCGGCGGCGAGGTCCTGAGCCTCCTGGTCAGCCGCAGCGACGCGCAGGGCTTCGTCCAGCTCGTCGCGGTCGCGCCCGCCGATCCGACGGACCCCGTGCCGCCGGCCGCCCCGGAGGCCGGGCCGGCGCCGGCCGCCTCGGACCTCGCGGCGCGGATCGAGGGGGAGGGGCGGGTGGTGCTGGAAGGGCTGGCCTTCGCCAGCGGCGGGGCGGAGCTGGGGCCGGACGGGGGCGCGGCGCTGGCGGCGCTGGCGGCCTATCTGGCGGCGAACCCGGGCCGCCGCGTCGCCATCGTCGGCCACACCGACGCCGAGGGATCGCTGGCGGCCAACGTCGCCCTGTCGAAGCGGCGGGCCGAGGCGGTGGCCGACCGGCTCGTGGCGCTGGGGGTCGGGCGCGGGCGGCTCGTGGCCGAGGGGATGGGCTGGCTCGCGCCGCGCGCCACCAACCTCACCGCCGAGGGACGCGCCGCCAACCGGCGCGTCGAGGCGCTGGTCCTGCCCTGAAGCGGCTCACCAGGAGTTCGGGCCCTTCTCGGCGAAGGATTCGACCAGGAAGTCGATGAAGGCGCGCACCTTGGGCTGGGTGAAGCGGCCCGGCGGATAGACGGCGTAGATGCCCTGCACCTCGGTCGGCAGGCCGGGAATCGCTTCCTCCACGAGGCCCTTCTGCATGGAGTCGGCGTAAAGGAACGACGGCAGGTAGGCGATGCCCAGCCCCGACACGCAGGCGTTCAGCAGCGACTGGCCGTCGTTGACCGTGAGCCAGCCCGAGGTGCGGACCTGCCGCTTCTCGCCCGAGGGGGCGGTGATCTTCCACACCGCGTTGTTGGCCTGGTTCGAGTAGTGCAGGAGCTTGTGCTCGTTCAGGTCGTCGATGGTCTTGGGGCGGCCGTAGCGGGTGAAGTAGTCGGGCGAGGCGATCATCTTGCGCGTCGTCTCGGCCAGCTTGCGGGCGCGGAGGGTGGAATCCTCCAGGTCGCCGATGCGGATGGCCATGTCGAAGCCTTCGGAGATCAGCTCCACGTAGCGGTTGTTCAGCACCATGTTCACGGTGATGTCGGGGAATTCCTGAAGGAAGGTGCCCAGGACCGGGCTGAGGTGGTTCACGCCGAAGTCGGTCGCCACCGAGATCCGCAGGAGCCCCGAGGGCGCCGCCTGCATGGAGGTCACGAGCGAGTCGGCCTCGCCCGCGTCGTTCAGGACGCGGCGGGCGCGGTCGTAGTAGGCGAGCCCGATCTCCGTCGGCGACACGCGGCGGGTGGTGCGGTTGAGGAGCCGCGCGCCGAGGCGGGCCTCAAGGGCGGAGACGTGCTTGGAGACGGCGGACTTGGAGATGCCCATCTTCTTGGCGGCGTCGGTGAAGCCGCCCTGGTCCACCACGGTGGCGAAGGCTTCCATCTCGGTCAGGCGGTCCATGCGCGATCCTTTCCAAATCGGGAACGGGAGTTGGTGTCGGGGCGCTTCTCGTTCTCGAATCAGGCACAATTGAGACAAAGGCCGGTCAAATCGGAGGAGTCTCGCGGAATTGGCGTAGCCATGGAAACGGGCCGAAGGCGGCGGCCCCCGCGTCGGCGCGCGGGGGGCAGCGCCCCCCTTCTCCTCACTGGTCCATGTAGACGTGCCGCTCGGCGCTCGCGCCCGGATGCGTCACCGCGCCGTGGCGGGCGCTTCCGACGAGGCGGGCGAACTTCCAGAGCGCGCCGGAGGCATACTGCGTCTCGCGGGGCCCGGGCCAGGCGGCGCGGCGGGTGGCCAGCTCCTCGTCCGACAAGGCCACCGACAGCTCGCCCCGGAGCGCGTCGATGGTGACGAGGTCGCCGTCGCGCAGCAGCGCGATGGGCCCGCCATGGGCGGCCTCGGGGCCCACGTGGCCGACGCAGAAGCCGCGCGTCGCGCCCGAGAAGCGGCCGTCGGTGATGAGCGCGACCTTCTTGCCCATGCCTTGGCCCGACAGCGCCGCCGTGGTCGCCAGCATCTCGCGCATCCCCGGCCCGCCCGCCGGGCCTTCGTTACGGATGACCAGCACCTCGCCCTCGCGGTAGGCGCGGGCCTTGACGGCGGCGAAGGCGTCCTCCTCGCTCTCGAAGACGCGGGCGGGGCCGGTGAAGACCTGCTCCGCCTCGCTCATGCCCGCGACCTTCACGATGGCGCCGTCGGGGGCAAGGTTGCCGCGCAGGCCGACGACGCCGCCGGTGCGGGTGAGGGGCGAGGTCGCCGGGTAGACCACCCGCCCGTCGGCCTCGGCCCGGATCTCGTCCAGCTCCTCGCCGAGCGTGCGGCCCGAGACGGTCAGGCAGTCCTCGTGCAGGAGGCCGACGCGCTGGAGTTCCTTGAGGACGACCGGGACGCCGCCGACCTCGTGGAGGTCCTTGGCGACGTAGCGGCCGCCGGGGCGGAGGTCCACGAACCAGGGCGTGTCGCGCATGATGGCGGCCACGTCGAAGAGGTCGAAGGCGATCCCGGCCTCGTGGGCCATGGCCGGCAGGTGCAGCGCCGCGTTGGTCGAGCCGCCGGTGCAGGCGACGATCCGGGCGGCGTTCTCCAGCGATTTCCGCGTCACGATATCGCGGGCGCGGATGTTCTTCTCGATCAGGGTCATCACGGCCACGCCCGCCGCCTCGCAGAACTGGTCGCGGCTCTCGTAGGGGGCGGGGGCGGAGGAGGAGTTGAGCAGCGCGAGGCCGATCGCCTCGCTCACGCAGGCCATGGTGTTCGCCGTGTATTGCGCGCCGCAGGCCCCGGCGGAGGGGCAGGCGACCCGTTCGAGGATCGCCAGCTCGGCGTCGGACAGGGTGCCGGCCTGGTGCTGGCCCACGGCCTCGAACACGTCCTGCACGGTCACGTCGCGGCCCTGATGGCGGCCGGGGAGGATCGAGCCGCCGTAGACGAAGACGGAGGGCACGTTCAGGCGGATCATCGCCATCATCATGCCGGGGAGGCTCTTGTCGCACCCCGCAAGGCCCACGAGCGCGTCGTAGCAGTGGCCGCGCATCGTCAGCTCCACGGTGTCGGCGATGGCGTCGCGCGAGGCGAGGGAGGAGCGCATCCCCTCGTGGCCCATGGCGACGCCGTCGGTGACGGTGATGGTCGTGAACTCGCGCGCGGTGCCGCCGGCCTTCTTCACCCCGGCCTTGGCGGCCTGCGCCTGCCGGTTCAGGGCGATGTTGCAGGGCGCGGCCTCGTTCCAGCAGGTGGCGACGCCGACCCAGGGCTGGTGGATCTCCTCGTCGGTGAGGCCCATGGCGTAGAAGTAGCTGCGGTGCGGCGCGCGGGCCGGGCCTTCGGTGACGTGGCGGCTGGGCAGCCGGGCCTTGTCGAAGCGGCGGTCGGTCGTCATCGGCGTCTTCCCCCTGCGATCCGGGGGGAAGGTCGCGCAGGCGGGGGCGGCTGTCCAGTCGCGCGTAGGCGGGGCGCGCGGCCCCGCGCCGATTGCATCCGCGGCCGTGGGGGCTTATCTCAGCCCGTCAAAGGCTCGGAGGGCGCGCGCATGAACTGGATCTCCAACTACGTCCGCCCGCGGATCAACTCCATCTTCTCGCGCCGGGAGGTGCCGGAGAACCTCTGGTCCAAGTGCGACGAGTGCGGGCAGATGCTGTTCCACCGCGAGCTGGCCGAGAACCTGAACGTCTGCCCGAACTGCGGGCACCACATGGCGATCCGCCCGCGCGAGCGGTTCAAGGCCTTCTTCGACGGCGGCGCGTTCATCGAGGTCCGGGTGCCCGAGCCGATCCCCGACCCGCTGCAGTTCCGCGACCAGAAGAAATACGTGGACCGCCTCAAGGAGGCCCGCAAGACGACGGGCGAGAAGGAGGCGATGCTGGTCGCCGAGGGCGAGGTCGGGCGGACGCCGGTCGTTGCGGTGGCGCAGGACTTCTCGTTCATGGCGGGGTCCATGGGGATGTACGTGGGCAACGCCATCATCGCCGCCGCCGAGCGGGCGGTGGAGCTGCGGCGGCCGCTGGTGCTGTTCTCGGCCGCCGGGGGGGCGCGGATGCAGGAGGGCATCCTGTCGCTGATGCAGATGCCGCGCACGACGGTCGCGGTGCAGATGCTCAAGGAGGCGGGGCTTCCTTACGTCGTGGTGCTGACGCATCCGACGACCGGGGGGGTGACGGCCTCCTATGCCATGCTGGGCGACGTGCAGATCGCGGAGCCGGGGGCGCTGATCTGCTTTGCCGGGCCGCGCGTGATCGAGCAAACCATCCGCGAGACGCTGCCCGCCGGGTTCCAGCGGGCGGAATACCTGCTCGACCACGGGATGCTCGACCGGGTGACGCCGCGCGGCAAGCTGAAGGACGAGATCGTGACCATCCTGCGGATGCTGCTGCGCGAGCCGCCGGCGGTGATGGCGGACCTGCCGTCGCCCGAGCCCGTCGCGGTCGAGACCCAAGCCGCCGCCGAATGACCGGGGGGAGCGATCTCCTGCTGGAGCGGATGACCCGGCTCCACCCCAAGATCATCGACCTGACGCTGGCGCGGGTGGAACGGCTCTGCGCGGCGCTGGGGCACCCCGAACGGCGGTTGCCGCCGGTGGTCCATGTCGCGGGGACCAACGGCAAGGGATCGACGCAGGCGATGATCCGGGCGGGGCTGGAGGCCTCGGGGGCGAGCGTCCACGCCTACACCTCGCCGCATCTGGCGCGGTTCCACGAGCGCATCCGCGTCGCGGGGGAGCTGATCTCCGAGGATGAGTTGATGGCGGTGCTGGATCGCTGCATGGCGGCGAACGGCGAGGCGCCGATCACCTTCTTCGAGATCACCACGGCGGCGGCGTTCCTGGCGTTCTCCGAGACGGCGGCGGACTGGACGCTGCTGGAGGTGGGGCTGGGCGGGCGGCTGGACGCGACGAACGTCGTGGAGCCGAGGCTGTGCGTCGTGACGCCGGTGGACCTGGACCACCAGCAATACCTGGGCGACACGCTGGGCAGGATCGCCGGGGAGAAGGCGGGCATCCTGAAGCGCGGGGTGCCGGTCGTCGTGGCGCGGCAACACCCGGAGGCGCTGGAGGTCATCGAGGCGCGGGCGGCGCGGCTGGGGGCGCCGGTGCTGGCCGAGGGGCAGCACTGGCATTGCGGGGTGGAGGACGGGCGGCTGGTGTTCCGGGACGAACGGGGGTTGCTGGACCTGCCCTTGCCGAACTTGGCGGGGCCGCACCAGATCGTGAACGCGGGCGCGGCGCTGGCGGCGATGCGGGAGCTGGGGCTGGACGCGGACGCCTGCGAGGCGGGCGTCACGACGGCCGAGTGGCCGGCGCGGATGCAGCGGCTGCGCGGGATGCTGGCCGAGGTGATGGGGCCGGGGGAGCTGTGGCTCGACGGCGGGCACAACCCGGCGGCGGGGGAGGCCATCGCGGCGACGCTGAAGGCGATGCCGCCCGCGCGGACGCATCTTGTCTGCGGGATGCTGAACACCAAGGACGTGGCGGGGTTCATGCGGCCGCTGGCGGGGGTGGCGGAGCGGCTCTGGGCGGTGTCGATCCCCGGGGAGGCGAACACGCTGCCCGCCGGGGAGACGGCGCGGCACGCGCGGGGGGCGGGGTTGGTGGCCGACGAGGCGGACGGCGTGCGCGAGGCCATCGCGGCGGCGGTGGGGATGGGCGCTCACCGAGTCCTGATCTGCGGGTCGCTGTACCTCGCCGGGCACGTGCTACGAAGCGGCGCATGATCCGTTGGTCGCTCCTCCTCGCGCTCTGGGCGCAGCCGTCGCAGGCGGCCCTGGTCCATTTCTGCTGGGCGGGGTCGAGCGGCTACACGATGGTCGGGTCGATGGAGTTCCCCGACGCGCTGGCCGGAGCCGAGGTGGTGACGGAAGCGGACGTGACGCGGTTCAAGATCGCGGGCTTCAAGGACGGAAGCCCGATCGGCACCTGGGACGCCACGACGCGGGCGCCGGATGACACGTGGTACCTGCGCTACTGGCCGAGGCTGATGCAGTTCCCGACCAACGGCGAGGTGCCGGGGCCCTTCGACCAGGGGTGGAACGCGGACGGGACGGCGGCGGACTGCGACGAGGGGGAGTTCGGGTTCAACGCCGGGAACTACGCGCAGGACTTCTGCCTGTCGGGGGTCTGGGTCGAGGAGTCCGGCGTGGAGCCGCAAAAGCCCTTCATCGCGCAGACGACCGCGCCGACCGATCCCGAATGCGCGGGGCCGGCGCTGCTGAGCAAGCGGCGGCTGGGCCGGTAGGCGGAGTCCAGAGGGACCGCCGGCGCGCGTGTGCCCTTCGCGCGCCGGCGGGGATGGGGGCCGTGGTGCCGGATTGACTGCCCGGCCCACGGGAGGCGCGTGCACGACGCGCCGGCGGCTGGGACCTCTCGCCCAGGTGGCGTTTGGGCCAGCGGCCCGTCGCCTGTCAAACAGACCGGCCGGGGGCGGGGGCCTCCGGCGCGGGGGGAGGCCGCGTGGGCGGGCCTCGTGGGGGCGCGGAGGTCGCGAGGGACTCCGGGCCGCGTGGGAGGGAGAATCGCACGGGGGCGTTAACGACCTCTGACAGCAACGGGCGTTGCGTGTTGCGTGGCATTTTAGGCATCGGGGGCGCAGGCGGGGGGCGGGGGACGAAAAGCCTTTGGAAGGCTCTTGGCAAACCCCTTGGGAAGGGATTTGGGCCGCGCCGGGGGGGAGCGGGAGCGCTCGCGGGCGGGGCTTGCGGGCGGGGGGCGGGGCCGCTAGGAGCGGCGGGCCGAAAAACGTCAGGCCGGTCAGGTTAGCCCGGTCCCCGCGACGCTCGCGGGAGTTAGTCGTTCCCACGATCCCGCGGCGGACCCCAATCGACGGGGGCCGTGGGCGCGCGCGCTTTCGGTCCTCCGTCGCCCATGACCGGAGAGCGACATGACCCAATCCAAGGCCACCCTCATCACCGCGCAGGTGTTCATCTCGGGCCTGATGGCCTTTCTGATGACGCTGATCTTCACGGCGATCCCCATGGGCTTCGCGCCCGGCTGGGTGGGGGAGTGGCTCCTCCGCTGGGTGACGGCCTGGCCCATCGCCTTCGTGCTGTCGCTGGGGGTGGGGCCGCTGGCGTTCCGGCTCGCGGCGCTGGCGATGCGGTTCGTCCAGCGGCCGGGGCGGGACGGCGCGGGGCTGTGAGGGGGCGTCCCGCCATGACGCCGAGGGGGGCGCATGGCGGGCTGAAGCCCGCCCGACGGGGTGGAGCCGTCCCGACTCCCCCGCGATCAGGCGGCGCGGGCGGCGAGGACCGAGTCCTCCAGGATGCCTATAGCCTCGCTGAACACCTCGTCGGGGATGGTGATGGGGGCGAGGAAGCGCACCACGTTGCCGTAGACGCCGCAGGTGAGGAGGATGAGGCCGCGCTTCTGCGCCTCCAGCTTCACGCGGTTGGTGAAGTCGGGGTCGGGGGTGTGGGTGCCGGGGAGGTTGAATTCGACCGCGACCATGAAGCCGGGGCCTCGGATGTCGGCGATCTCGGGCACGCGGTCGCGCAGGGATTCGAGGTGCTGGCGGAGGCGGGAGCCGAGCGCGTTGGCGCGGGCGCAGAGATCCTCGTCGGCGATCACGTCGAGGACGGCGTGGGCGGCGGCGATGCCGAGCGGGTTGCCGCCGTAGGTGCCGCCGAGGCCGCCGGGGTTGGCGGCGTCCACGATGCTGGCCTTGCCCGTCACGGCGGCGATGGGGAGGCCGCCGCCGAGGCCCTTGGCCATGCAGGTGAGGTCGGGGGCGACGTCGTAATGCTCCATCGCGAAGAGCTTGCCGGTGCGGGCGAAGCCGGTCTGCACCTCGTCGGCGATCAGCACGATGCCGTGGTCGTCGCAGAGGGCCCGCAGGGCGCGCATGAGTTCCGGGGGGGCGGGGTAGAAGCCGCCCTCGCCCTGCACGGGTTCGAGGATGATGCAGGCGACGCGGGCGGGGTCGAGGTCGGCCTTGAAGAGCTTCTGGATGCCGGCCATCGCGTCATCCGTGCTGATGCCGTGCAGGCCGATGGGGAAGGGGACGTGGAACACGTCGGGCATCATCGCGCCGAAGCCCGCCTTGTAGGGCTGGACCTTGCCGGTCAGCGCCATGCCCATGAAGGTCCGGCCGTGGAAGGCGCCGCCGAAGGCGATCACGGCGTTACGGCCGGTGGCGACGCGGGCGATCTTGACCGCGTTCTCCACCGCCTCGGCCCCGGTCGTGACGAACAGGGTGCGCTTGTCGAAGTCGCCGGGGACGAGGGCGTTCAGGCGTTCCGCGAGGCGGATGTAGTTCTCGTAGGGGAGGACCTGGTGGCAGGTGTGGGTGAAGCTGTCGAGCTGGGCCTTGACCGCTGCCATCACGCGCGGGTGGCGGTGGCCGGTGTTCACCACGGCGATGCCGGCGGCGAAGTCGATGTAGCGGTTGCCCTCCACGTCCCAGACCTCGCTGTTCTCGGCGCGGTCCACGTAGATCTGGGTCTGCATCCCCACGCCCCGCGCGATGGCGGTCTTGCGGCGCTCGGCGATCTCGCTGTTCTGCATGGGGAGGGGCTCCGGTTTGGGGTTGGCGGGGCCCTTTTACTGCGCGTCGGGGGCGTCCGCCAGACGGCCCCAGTCGGCGGCTTGCATCTCCATGAGGCGGGACGCGGTGCGGGCGAACTCGAAGGAGCCTTCGCCCTCGACATAGAGGCGGTCGGGGGGGGCGGCAGCGGCGGCGATGAGGGTGACGCGCGCCTCGTAGAGGGCGTCGATGAGGGTGACGAAGCGTCGGGCCTGGTTGAAGTTCTCGGAGCCGAGGCGCGGGATCTCGTCGATGAGGAGGACGCGGGCGGCGGCGGCGAGCGCGAGGTAGTCGGCGGGGCCGAGGGGGCGGCCGCACAGGTCGTAGAAGGTGGCGCGGGCGCAGCCGTCGTGGAAGGCCGGGATCTCCACGTCGCGGCCGTAGACGCGGAGGGTGGTGGGCTGGGCCTGCCCGCCGGTGAGGTCGGCCCAGATGGCGGCCATGGCGGCGCGGGATGCGGCGTCCACGGGGCAGAAGTAGCGCGGCGCGCCCTGGAGGCGGCCCTGGCGGTGGTCGGTGGGGGAGGCGAGCTCCACCACGTCGCACTCGGCCTCGATCATCGCGATGAAGGGCAGGAAGAGCGCGCGGTTGAGGCCGTCCTTGTAAAGGTCGAAGGGCGGGCGGTTGGAGGTGGTCAGGAGGGTGACGCCCTGCGACCAGAGGCGCTGGAACAGGCGACCCAGGATCATCGCGTCGGCGATGTCGGTCACCTGCATCTCGTCCAGGGCGAGGAGGCGGGCGGTGGCGGCGATCTCGTCGGCGACGGGGAGGATGGCGTCGTCGGTGCCGGTCTGCCGGGCGCGGGCGAGGGCGGCCTGGACCCACTGCATGAAGGCGTGGAAGTGCTGGCGGCGGGTGGGGACGGCCTCGCCCATGGATTGCAGGGCGAGGTCCATCAGCATGGACTTGCCGCGCCCCACGTCGCCCCAGAGGTAGAGACCACGCACGGGGCGGGGCTTGCGGAAGAGGCTCCGGCGCGGGGGCTGGAGGAGGTCCGTCCGCAGGCGGTCGAGGGCGGGGAGGGTGGCGCGCTGGCCGGGGTCGGGCGCGAGGCGGCCCTCGCGGGCGCGGGCGTCGTAGAGGGCGGCGACGGTCATGGGGCGGGGGCGTAGCGCGGGCCGGTCAGGACGGCAAGGGGAGGAGGGCCGACGCGTCGGCGGCGATCTGGCGCTCCTCCTGCGCGGGGACGACGTGGGTGGGGGCCTGCGGGTTGAGGAAGGCGAGGCCCTGGGCGATGCGGGTGCGGATGGGGGTGGCGTTCTCTCCGATGCCGCCGGTGAAGGCGAGGGCGTCGAGGCCGCCCAGCGCGGCGGCGAGGCCCGCGCCCTGGCGGATGGCCCAATGGCAGAAGTGGTCGATGGCGAAGCGGGCCTCGGCGTCGTCGCGGGCCAGCAGCGTTCTCATGTCGGAGGTGCCGGCGAGGGCCTTCAGGCCGGAAGCGCGGTTGAGGAGGGTCTCGGTGGCCTCGATGCCTTGGGTGCGGGCGATGGCAAGGACGGCCATGCCGTCGATGCTCCCCGTGCGGGTGCCCATCACGAGGCCGTCGAGGGGGGAGTAGCCCATGGTCGTGGCCACGGACGCGCCGTCGAGGAGGGCGCAGGCGGAGGCGCCGTTGCCGAGGTGGAAGGCGAGGAGGCGGCGGGGGAGTTCGTTGCGGTCGCGCAGGTGGGACGCAAGGGCGGCGTAGCTGAGGCCGTGGAAGCCGTAGCGGCGGAGGCCCCCGTCGCGCAGGGGAGCGGGGAGGGCGTAGGTGGATTCGACCGGGGGGACGGTCGAATGGAAGGCGGTGTCGAAGCTCGCGACCTGGGGGAGGTCGGGGGCGAGGCGCTGGAGGGCGCGGATGCCCTGGAGGTTCGCGGGGTTGTGGAGGGGGGCAAGGGGGACGCAGGCCTCGATTTCGGCGAGCGTCGCGTCGTCGAGGAAGCGCGGGGCGGTGAGGGTCGCGCCGCCGTGGACGACGCGGTGGGCGGCGGCGGTGAGGTTCTGGGCCGGGTGGCCGGACGCGGCCAGCATGGCGAGGAGGTAGGCCAGCGCCGCGCCGTGGTCGGTGGCGCGGACGGGCTGGCGGGCGGGGCCGAGGGTCAACTCGCCCGTGGCGCCGATCTCGGTGACGGAGCCGCGCAGGACCTCGCGCAGGGTGGGGGTGAAGAGCGCGACCTTGACGGAGGAGGAGCCGGCGTTGACGACGAGGATCATGCGGCGGCCCGCCTCGACCGGGCCTCGGCGGCGAGGATGGCGCCGAGCGCAGCGGAGGCGATGCGGTCGGGCGCGCCCTGCCCGCGCGAGGTGAGCAGGATCGGCACCCGCGCGCCCATGACCACGCCGCCCGCGCAGGCCCCCATGCCGAGGGTCATCAGCTTGAAGAGCGCGTTGCCTGCGTTGAGCTCGGGCACGAGGATCACGTCCACGCGGCCCGCGATGCGGGAGGCCACGCCCTTCACCTCGGCGGCGCGGCGGGACAGCATCAGGTCGAGGGCGAGGGGGCCTTCGACCACCGCCTGCCGCAGCGCGCCCTTGGCCCAGGCGGCGATGGCGGCGGCCTCGCCCGTGCAGGGGACGGCGGCGGTCACGTCCTCGGACGGCGCGAGGAGGCCGCAATGGGGCTGGGCGGTGCCGGTCAGTTCCGCGAGGCGCACGGCATGGGCGAGGCAGGCCTGCCGGGTGGCGAGGTCGGGGGCGACGTTGAGCGCGGCGTCGGTCAGGAACAGCGGCCGGTCGGAGCCCGGCACGGTGACGTGGAAGACGTGGCCGCAGGTCGCGCCCTTGTCGCGCAGGCCCATGGCCGAGGGCAGGAGGCCCTTGAGGAAGGTCGAGGTGTGGATCTGGCCTTTCATGATGGCGTCGGCCTCTCCCGCCACGGCCAGTTGGGCGGCGCGGGGGGCGGCGGATTCGCCCGGCGCGGCGACGAGGCGGAAGGGGCGGATGTCCCAACCGATCCGTTCGGCGGCGGCGTGGATCTTGATGGGCTCGCCCAGCAGGATCGGCTCGGCGAGGCCGGCGTCGCAGGCTTCGCGGAGGCCCTGGAGGGGGGTGGCGGCCCCGGCGTTGACGAGGGCGACGCGCGGCGGGGGGAGGCCGCGCGCCTGGGCGAGGAGGGCGGCGGGCGCGTGGGGGGGCACACGGGACAGGAAGGGGTGGTCGTCGGTGGTCATGGGCGCGGTCCCTTTGGGGTCGGGGGGAGGCTAGGGCGCGGGGCGGGGAAGGCCAAGGGCGGGGGGGCTTCGTGTCGCGGAAGGGGGTGGGGCTGGGTCGCGGGCGTGACCGTCGTGAGGCGGGCCGCCCGCCCCGCCTGTGGACTCGTCGGGAGGTTGGCATATATTGCCAATGGATCAGGGAGGGTGCGATGCCGACTCGGAACGTGGTGCTGACGGATCATCTCGCGGGGGTGGTGGACGGGCTGGTGGCGAAGGGCCGCTATCAGAACGCGAGCGAGGCGATCCGGGCCGGGGTGCGGCTGCTGGAGGACGACGAAGCGCGCATGGACGCGCTCGCGGAGCGGCTCCACCGGGCGCACGAACGGGCCGTCGCGGGCGAGCGGGCGCCAGGAACCGGCGAGGAGGTGGTGCGTCGGGCCTTCCGCACGGCCCGCGCCGCCCACGAGGCCCGCCAGGCCGCCAAGGCGGCGGAGTGACGCGCGTCCTGCGGGTCGATCCCGAGGTCGAGGCGAGCCTTGTCGACATCTTCGCCTGGACCCTGGATCGCTTTGGCCCCCGGCAGGCGGAGGCCTATGAGGCCGACCTGATCGACGCCTTCGGACGGATCGCCGAGGACGCGCTGATCGGGCGGAGTTGCCGCAAGGTCTGGGGCGAGCGGATGCCCGAGAGGCAGATGTTCGCGCGGGTCGGCGCGCATGTGGTCGTCTGGGAGGAGGTCGCCGAGGAGGTCGTCGTCGTGGCCGTACTGCACGGGGCGATGGATTTGCCGAGGCGGCTGGGGGAGTAGGGTGGTTTCGCCGATTGCGGGCGGGTTCGTGCGCTGCTCTATGGTGTGGGGTGGTGGGTGACCTCCGCTTCGCGGAGAAGAACCACCCACCCTACGCTTGCTTACACCTGCTGCATGGGTCGATGGCCATGTTGAAGCGGGTTTAGGGACCGGAGAAAGTTCTTTCAGCATATCAATCCAGCTTGCTTTTCGCCGAAAGGTTTGTAGATGCGAGCCACGTGGCCTATCAATGCGCGGAGCACTCATTTGCACGCTTGGTATCTTAAAAACGAACTTGATGAACATTTGGGGAGAAAAGAGGTAGATTTTAGGTCTGTGTATAGGATTAAAGGATATGCCTCTTCTCTGCCCGAAAGTGACAGGCAAGCCATATCCTCGATTATTGATGATCTGGAAAAATGCGTTCAACGACAAGAGCCCGAAAAGGCGCTTACTTATCTTAGTCGCCTAGCAGGCTATCTGGATTTTCTGGAAACCCGAGAAAGTGAAGCTGCCGAGGACCGAGAGAAAGCAGAAGCCGAGTCGGACCTGTTGGATGTAACCCCGACGTTTGAGTTGAACGCCGACGATAAAGCTAGAGTTTTCACGCTTTGCGGTGAGATGCGAAGAATCATTCTTGCGTCAAGTCTGTTTGATGATGCCCACAAGAGGCGTCTCCTTAACAGGATTAACGCTATTGAGAAGCAACTAAACCAGCCTAAGGGACTCTTCGATGTGATCCTTGGAGGGGTGAGTGATGTAGGCGAGGTAGCCGGGAAATTCGGTGATGACGTAAAGCCACTTACGGACCGCATCCGCGAGATTGCAGGTATAGCAAGGGGGAGGACTGAGCAGTATAGCCAACTCCCCCCTCCCGACGAGGTCAAACAGCTCCCTAAACCCGACGACTATGAAGATTGATTAGGTAGAATCAGACTCTCGCCTCACCCCACCACCCGTCCAATCGCCCCATCCACCGCGTTCACGATCTGATCAATATCCCCCTCCGTCGCGATTAGCGCCGGAGCGAACAGCAGCGTGTTGTTGAAGCCGGGCATCGAGCGGTTGCTCGCGCCGATGATGACGCCCTGGGCGAGGCAGTCGGCGACGATGGCTTGCACCTGCTTCTCGGGGAGGGGCTCGCGGGTGGTGGGGTCGGCGACCAGCTCGGCGCCCTGGAAGAGGCCGAGGCCGCGGACCTCGCCGATGGCGGGGTGGCGGGACATGAGGGTTTGGAGCTGGGATGAGAGATAGGCGCCCATGCGGGTGGAGTTGGCGAGGAGGTTCTCCTCCTCGGTGATCGCGAGGACCTCCAGCGCGGCGGCGGGGCCGGCGGTGCAGCCGCCGAAGGTGGAGATGTCGCGGAAGTAGCCGAGACGGTCCGTGTCGTCCTTGAACTGGTCGAAGACGGCCTCGGTCGTGACGCAAGCCGAGATGGCGGCGTAGCCGGAGGCGACGCCCTTGGCCATGGTCACGATGTCGGGTTGCAGCCCATATTGCTGGTAGCCGAACCAGGTGCCGGTGCGGCCGAAGCCGCAGACGACCTCGTCGATGTGGAGGAGGATGTCGTAGCGGCGGCAGAGCTCCTGCACGCGTTCCCAGTAGCCTTGGGGCGGGACGATGATGCCGCCGCCGGCGGTGATGGGTTCGAGGCAGAGCGCGCCGATGGTGTCGGGGCCTTCGCGGAGGATCACCTCCTCGATCTGGGCGGCGGCGCGTTCGCCGTAGCCTTCGCCCGCCAGCTCCCCGGCGCGGTATTCGAGGCAGTGGGGCACCTGCACGAAGCCGGGCGCGAAGGGGCCGTACATGGCGTTCCGCTCCTGCTGGCCGCCGGCGGAGAGGGCGGCGAGGGTCGTGCCGTGGTAGTCGCGGTCGCGGTAGAGGATCTTGGACTTGCGGCCGCCGTGGTGCTTGTGGCTGATCTGGCGGACCATCTTCCAGGCCTTCTCGTTGGCCTCGCTCCCGCTGTTGGCGTAGTAGACGCGGGACAGGCCGGGCATCTTCTCGATCAGGCGTTCCGCGTAGAGCGCGCCGGGGATGGTGCCCTGCGCGCCGGCCCAGAAGCAGAGCTTGAGGATGCTGTCGCGCACGGCGTTGGCCACACGCTCGCGCCCGTAGCCGATGTTGGTCGTCCAGACGCCGCCCGAGACGGAGTCGAGGTATTCCTTGCCGGTGATGTCCCAGACGCGCAGGCCGTGCCCCTCGACCATGATGCGGGGGTCGAGGGCGTGGGGGCCGGGCTCGAACGGCTTGTGCTGGGCGAGGTGGTGCCAGACATGGGCGCGGTCGGCCTCGATGACGGCGCGGGGGTCGTTCTGGCGGTCGTAGAGCGTGTCCATGGGATCTGGCCTCGGGCGGGTGCTGGTTTGGCCGGCAGTCTGCGCCCAAGGGACGGGGCCTTCAAGCCCGGTGCGGGGCTAGGCGGTCTGGGCCTGGATCAGGTCGCGCAGCCGCTCGGCGGCGGGGGTGAGGCGGGCGCCGCGCAGGGTGACGAGGCTGTAGGTCGGCACCACGATGCCGAGGTCGATGGGCAGGACCACCAGCCCGGCCTCGGGCCCCGCCTCGGGCCCGGCGGCGAAGCGGCGGGCGACGGCGGCGGCGAGCGGGGCGATGGCGTTCGATTCGCGCAGCATGGCGAGCGTGAGGAGGAACGAGGAGGTGGACAGGCGGCCGGGCGGCGGCGGCAGGCCGAGGGCCGCCAGGCGTTCGAGCACCGTGCGGTGGAGGAGGGTGCCGGGCTCGGGCAGCACCCAGTCGTAGGCGAGGAGGTCGGCGGGCGCGATGGCCCCGGCCCGGGCGAGGGCGTGGCCGGGGCGGACGAGGAGGCTCACCGGCTCGTCCTCGAGCGGCTGGAGGTCGAAGAGCGACGGGTCGCGGCCCCCCGCGAGCCGCGCGAGGGCGAAATCGACGCCGCCCGACAGCAGGAGGTCGCAGAGCGGGTCGGAGGGGGCGACGACGACCTCGGTGGTGACGAGGGGCAGCGCCACGCGGGCGGCGCGCAGCGCGGGCAGCACGCGGTCGAGCGCGGGGCCGGTGACGGCGCCCAGGCGCACATGGCCCGAGAGGCCGCGCCCGAGGTCGGCGACCTCGCGCTCGGCGGCGCCGATCTCGGCCAGGGCGCGGGCGGCGCGGCGGGCGAGCGCCGCCCCCTCGGGCGTGAGCTGGATGCCGCGCCCGGAGCGGAGGTGGATCGGGCGGCCGGCGATCTCCTCCATCTCGGCGAGGAGGCGGGAGGCGGCAGGCTGGCTGATGCCCACCCGCGCGGCGGCGATGCCGATGGCCCCGGTCTCGCCCAGGGCGGCGGCGAGGCGGAGGTGGACAATCTTCAGCCCGCGCCGAAGAAAGCGGCTGTTACCGTTAACAGTTGCGTCCATTCATATCAGTCCTGGTATGTATACCATGGCATATTGTCCTTTGACCTGCCCGGCAAGGCCCGGCATCTTCCCGGCCAGCCGAGGCCCCCGACGAGGGCCGTCGGCGTTTCGCTGCGTCCGCGCGACGGTCGCGCGGCGCAATGGGAGGGAACCAATGAAGATCGTCTCCGCGGCCCTGGCCGCCGTCACCCTTGCCGTGGGCCTCGGCGCCCCCGCCTTCGCCCAGGACAAGGGCACCGTCGGCATCGCGATGCCCACGCAGTCCTCGGCCCGCTGGATCTCGGACGGGCGCTCCATGGAGGAGCAGTTCCAGGCCGCCGGCTACGGCACCGTCCTGCAATACGCCGAGGACGACATCCCGACGCAGCTGTCGCAGATCGAGAACATGATCTCGCAGGGCGTCGATGCCCTGGTGATCGCCGCCATCGACGGCACCACGCTGTCCTCGGCCCTCGAGAACGCGGCCGCCGCCGGCATCCCGGTCATCGCCTACGACCGGCTGATCCGCGACAGCGCGAACGTCAACTACTACGCCACCTTCGACAACTTCCAGGTGGGCGTGCTCCAGGCGACCTCGCTCGTGGACGGCCTCAAGGCGCGGTTCCCGGACCAGAAGCCCTGGAACGTCGAGCTGTTCGGCGGCTCCCCGGACGACAACAACGCCTTCTTCTTCTACGACGGCGCGATGTCGGTCCTGCAACCGCTGATCGACGCGGGCGACGTGGCGATCCCGTCCGGCCAGATGGGCATGGACGTGGTCGGCACCCTGCGCTGGGACCCCGCCACCGCCCAGGCGCGCATGGACAACATCCTGTCCGCGAACTACGGCGACAAGACGCTGCATGGCGTGCTGTCGCCCTATGACGGCCTGTCCATCGGCATCCTGTCGTCGGTCAAGGGCGTGGGCTACGGCTCGGGCGACATGGCGATGCCGGTCGTGACCGGGCAGGACGCCGAGCTGCCGTCCGTCAAGTCGATCATGGCGGGCGAGCAGTATTCGACGGTGTTCAAGGACACCCGCGAGCTGGCGCGCGTGACCGTGGGCATGGTCGAGGCGGTCCTGGAAGGCCAGGAGCCCGAGGTCAACGACACCGAGACCTACGACAACGGCGTCAAGGTCGTGCCGTCCTACCTGCTGGTCCCCGTGGCCGTGGACGCCTCGAACTACGAGGAGATCGTCATCGGCTCGGGCTACTACTCGGCCGAAGAGGTCCAGTGACCTGACTTTCCGGGGGGCGCCCGTTCGCGCGGGCGCCCCCCGTTTCATTCGTGACAAGGGTGCGGCGATGAGCGTCCTCCTCGAGATGCAGGGCATCTCCAAGACATTCCCGGGCGTGCGCGCGCTCGACGACGTGACGGTCCAGGTCCGCGAGGGCGAGATCCACGCCATCTGCGGGGAGAACGGCGCGGGCAAGTCCACCCTGATGAAGGTGCTGTCGGGCGTCTATCCGCACGGCTCCTACGAGGGCGTGATCCGCTTCGCCGGCGAGGAGGCGCGGTTCCGCGGCATCCACGACTCCGAGGCGGCGGGCATCGTCATCATCCACCAGGAGCTGGCGCTGGTGCCGCTGCTGAGCATCGCCGAGAACATCTTCCTCGGGAACGAGCGGGCGAGGGGCGGCGTCATCGACTGGCGCGAGACCTACGGCCGGACGGCGGCGCTGCTGGCCAAGGTCGGCCTGAAGGAGCCCCCCTCGACGCCGGTGGGCGACATGGGCGTGGGCAAGCAGCAGCTCGTGGAGATCGCCAAGGCGCTGTCCAAGAACGTGCGGCTGCTGATCCTGGACGAGCCGACGGCGGCGCTTCAGGAGAACGACAGCCAGAAGCTGCTGGACCTGCTGCTGGAGCTGAAGGCGCAGGGCGTCACCAGCATCATCATCTCGCACAAGCTGAACGAGGTGCGGCGGGTCGCGGACCGGGTGACGGTGATCCGCGACGGCGCGACGGTCTCCACGCTCGACGCCCACGCGGGCGAGGTGACGGAGGATCGCATCGTGCGGGACATGGTGGGGCGCGACATGGCGCACCGCTATCCCGAGCGGGTCAGGACCCCCGGCGAGGTGCTGATGGAGGTGGAGGGCTGGTCGGCCCGGCACCCCGAGCATCCCGACCGCGACTTCCTGCGGAGCATCGCGCTCCGCGTCCGCAAGGGCGAGATCGTCGGCATCGCCGGGCTGATGGGCTCGGGCCGGACCGAGTTCGCGATGTCGCTGTTCGGGCGGAGCTGGGGCAAGGACATCCGGGGCCGCGTGCGGATTGGCGGGCGGGACGTGGACGTGTCCACCGTGCCCAAGGCCATCGGCGCGGGGCTGGCCTATGTGACCGAGGACCGCAAGGCGCTGGGGCTGATCCTCGACGAGCCCATCGTGACGAACATCAGCCTCGCCAACCTGCGGGGCGTGTCCCGGGGCGGCGTGCTGGACGACGCGGCCGAGCAGCGGGTCGCGAGCCGGTTCAAGGCGGCGATGAACATCCGCGCGCCCAACGTCTTCCAGCGGGTCGTGAACCTGTCGGGCGGCAACCAGCAGAAGGTGCTGCTGTCCAAGCTGCTGTTCACCGAGCCCCGGGTGCTCATCCTCGACGAGCCCACGCGCGGCATCGACGTGGGCGCGAAGTTCGAGATCTACGGGATCATGAACCAGCTTGCCGCCGAGGGACGCGGGGTCGTGATGATCTCCTCGGAGATGCCGGAGCTGCTGGGGATGTGCGACCGCATCTACGTCATGGCCGAAGGGGCCTTCGTGGGCGAGCTGACGGCCGCCGAGGCCACCCAGGAGAAGATCATGTCGCTGATCGTGCGGGAGCACGAGGTGATGGAACAGGAGATGGAGGCCGCGCATGGCTGACGTGAACAACAGCCGGCTGGGGCCGGGCGAGGCCGGGGTCGGCGGCCTGCGCGAGGGCGAGGGCCTGAGCGCGAACGGGCGGTCGGGGGCGGCCTACCTCAAGGACAACCTGCGCGAATATGGGATGCTGCTGGCGCTGATCGCCATCGTGGTGTTCTTCGTGGCGCTGGTGCGGGCCCAGATCGGGGTGGACTTCCTCAACCCGCAGAACATCACCAACCTGTTCCTCCAGAACAGCTACGTCATCATCATGGCGCTGGGGATGCTGCTCGTCATCGTGGCGGGGCACATCGACCTGAGCGTGGGGTCGGTCGCGGCTTTCACGGGGGCGGTCGCGGCGGTGCTGACGGTCAACTACGACTGGCCGGTCTGGGCGGTGATCCCGGCGGGGCTGGTTGTCGGCGGCATCATCGGCGCGGCGCAGGGCTACTGGATCGCCTATTGGCGCATCCCGTCCTTCATCGTGACGCTGGCGGGGATGCTGGTCTTCCGGGGCCTGACGCTGTGGCTGCTGGGCGGGCAGAACATCGGGCCGTTCCCCCCCGCCTTCCAGGCGCTGTCCACGGGCTTCGTGCCCGACATCTTCGGGGCGGACCGGCCGAACTGGCTCGCGCTCGTCGTGGCGGTGGTCGCGGCGCTGGCGATCCTCGGCATGGGGATGCGGTCGCGGTCGCGCAACATGGCGCACGGGATGGAGGTCGAGCCCACGGGCATCTTCTGGCTCCGCAACGTCATCATGGCGGCGGCGCTGGTGTTCATCGGCTGGAAGCTCGCGGGGTTCCGGGGCATCCCGAACGTCGCCGTGTCGATGGCGGTGCTGACGATCCTGTATGCCTTCCTGGCGGAGTCGACGACCGTCGGCCGGCGCATCTACGCCATCGGGGGCAACCTCAAGGCGGCGCGGCTGTCGGGGATCAACGCCGACCGGCTGACCTTCCTGACCTTCGTCAACATGGGGGCGCTGGCGGGTCTGGCGGGGATGATCGTGACGGCGCGGCTCAACTCGGCCACGCCCAAGGCGGGCACGGGCTTCGAGCTGGACGTGATCGCGGCGGTGTTCATCGGCGGCGCGTCGTCCACGGGCGGCTCGGGCCGGATCGTGGGGGCGATCATCGGCGCCTTCATCATGGGCGTGATGAACAACGGCATGTCGATCCTGGGGATCGGCATCGACTACCAGCAGGTCATCAAGGGGCTCGTGCTCCTCGCGGCGGTGATCTTCGACGTCTACAACAAGAACAAGTGAGGACATGATGCTCCTGTCGCAGATCCGGCGGCCCGAGGGAGGGGTCGGGGTGGTGGCGCGCGACGGCTCGGAGGCGGCGCTCGTGAAGGACGCGGCCTCGGTGCGGGACCTGGCGCTGGAGGCGCTGGCCTCGGGCCGGTCCCTGGCCGAGACGGTCGCGGCGCACGGGCTGGGCGAGGCGGTGGACCTGGTGGCGGTGGCCGGGGAGGGGCGGCTGCTCGCCCCCATCCACCACCCGGACCCGGCGCACCTGCACCTGACCGGGACGGGCCTGACGCACCTGGGCAGCGCCTCGACCCGCAGCGCCATGCACGCCAAGGCCAGCGCGGACGACGCCACCGACTCCATGAAGATGTTCCGCATGGGGCTGGAGGACGGCAAGCCCGCAAGCCTGCCCGGCGTGCAGCCGGAGTGGTTCTACAAGGGCAACGGCGTCCACGTGGTCGCGCCGGGGGCGGCGCTGGTCTCCCCGGCCTTCGCGCTGGACGGCGGCGAGGAGCCGGAGATCGTCGGGATCTACGTGATCGGCCCGGACGGGACGCCCGCCCGCGTCGGCTGGGCCGTGGCGAACGAGTTCTCGGACCACGTGACCGAGCGGATCAACTACCTGTATCTCGCCCATTCCAAGCTGCGGCCCGCGAGCTTCGGGCCGGAGATCCTGGTGGGCGAGCCGCCCGCCGACATCCGGGGCGCGTCGCGCATCAAGCGCGGGGGGCAGGTGATCTGGGAGAAGCCGTTCCTGTCGGGCGAGGCCAACATGAGCCACAGCTTCGCCAACCTGGAGCACCACCACTTCAAGTACGGCATCTTCCGCCAGCCGGGCGACGTGCACGTTCATATGTTCGGGACGGCGACGTTGAGCTTCGCCGACGGGATCAAGCCGGAGCCCGGCGACGTTTTCGAGATCGAGGTCCCCGCCTTCGGGCTCGCTCTCCGCAACCCTCTCGCCGTGGACGCCGATCAGGGCGTCGCGACCGTCCGTCAGCTCTAGAGGTTTCCCATGGCGTTCACGCCCGCACCCTGGCCCCGCAAGCTCCGTTCGCAGGAGTGGTGGGGCGGCACGTCGCGCGACAACATCTATCACCGCGGCTGGATGAAGAACCAAGGCTACCCGCATGACATGTTCGACGGGCGCCCGGTCATCGGCATCCTGAACACCTGGAGCGAGCTCAACCCCTGCAACGCGCATCTGGATGTGCTGGCGCAGAAGGTGAAGAACGGCATCTACGAGGCCGGGGGCTTCCCCGTCGAGGTGCCGGTGTTCTCGGTGTCCGAGAGCACGTTCCGCCCGACGGCGATGATGTTCCGCAACCTCGCCGCCATGGCGGTCGAGGAGCAGATCCGGGGCCAGCCGATCGACGGGGTGGTTTGCCTCGTGGGCTGCGACAAGACCACGCCCTCCTTGCTGATGGGCGCGGCGTCCTGCGACGTGCCCACGATCATGGTCACGGGCGGCCCGATGCTGAACGGGCACTTCCGGGGCGAGCGCGTGGGCTCGGGCACCCATCTGTGGAAGTTCTCGGAGATGGTGAAGGCCGGGACGATGACCCAGGAGGAGTTCCTGGAGGCGGAAGCCGGGATGAGCCGGTCGGCGGGGTCGTGCAACACGATGGGGACGGCGTCCACGATGGCTTCGATGGCGGAAGCCTTGGGCATGGCGCTGTCGGGGAACGCGGCGATCCCGGCGGTGGATTCGCGGCGGCGGACGATGGCGCAGCTCTCGGGGCGGCGCATCGTGCAGATGGTCAAGGACGACCTGAAGCCGTCGGACATCCTGACCAAGCAGGCCTTCGAGAACGCCATCCGCACCAACGCGGCCATCGGGGGGAGCACCAACGCGGTAATTCACCTCCTCGCCATCGCGGGGCGGGTGGGGATCGACCTCACGCTCGACGACTGGGACCGCTGCGGGCGGGACGTGCCGACGATCGTGAACCTGATGCCGTCGGGGAAATACCTCATGGAGGAGTTCTTCTATGCGGGCGGGCTCCCGGTCGTCATCAAGCGGCTGGGCGAGATGGGGCTCCTGCACAACGACGCGCTGACCGTCTCGGGCGAGACCGCCTGGGAGCAGGTCCGCGACGTGCAGAACCACAACGACGACGTGATCCTGTCGAACGAGAGGGCGCTGACGCAGTCGGGCGGCATCGTGGTGGTCAAGGGCAATCTCGCGCCCAACGGGGCGGTGCTGAAGCCGTCCGCCGCGACGCCGGCGCTGATGACGCACCGGGGCCGCGCGGTCGTGTTCGAGGACATCGACGACTACAAGGCCAAGATCAACGACGAGGCGCTCGACATCGACGAGACCTGCGTGATGGTGCTCAAGAACTGCGGGCCGAAGGGCTATCCGGGGATGGCCGAGGTCGGCAACATGGGGCTCCCGCCCAAGGTCCTGCGGAAGGGCATCACCGACATGGTGCGGATCTCGGACGCGCGGATGTCGGGGACGGCCTACGGGACGGTCGTGCTGCACACCTCGCCCGAGGCGGCGGCGGGCGGGCCGCTGGCCATCGTGCGGGATGGCGACATGATCGAGCTGGACGTGCCGAACCGGCGGCTGCACCTCGACCTCACGGACGAGGAGATCGCGCGGCGGCTGGCCGAGTGGCATCCGGCGGCGACGGCGCCCGAGGGGGGCTACGCCATGCTCCACCACCTGCACGTGGGCGGTGCGGACACCGGGGCGGACCTCGACTTCCTTCGGGGCTGCCGTGGGGCTCCGGTCGGGAAGGACTCGCATTGATGAGCCGCAAGGTCTGCATCGTCGGCGTGGGCAAGATCGCCAGGGACCAGCACGTCCCGGCGATCGACGCCTCGCCGGAGTGGGAGCTGGCGGCGACGGTGAGCCGGCAGGGCAGCGTGGAAGGCGTGCCGACCTTCCGCGACTTCGACGTGATGCTGCTGGAGCGGCCGGACATCGAGGTGGTCTCGCTCTGCCTGCCGCCGCAGCCGCGGTTCCAGTACGCGAGGAAGGCATTGAAGGCCGGGCGGCACGTCATGCTGGAGAAGCCGCCGGGGCAGACGCTGGCCGAGGTGCACGAGCTGGAGCGGCTCGCCGCCGAGGCGGGGGTGACGCTGTTCGCGACCTGGCATTCGCGCATGGGCAAGGGCGTGGCCGGGGCCAAGGCGGCGCTGGCTGGGCGCGAGGTCCGGGCGGGCAAGATCACCTGGAAGGAGGACGTGCGCCACTGGCATCCGGGGCAGGAGTGGGTGTTCGAGCCCGGCGGGCTCGGGGTCTTCGATCCGGGGATCAACGCCCTGTCGATCCTGACGGAGATCCTGCCCCGGCCCGTCCATGTCGTGCGGGCGGAGCTGGACTTCCCGGACGGGCGGCAGACGCCCATCGCCGCGCGGGTGGAGTTCTCGCGCGGGGTGTCGATGGAGCTGGACTGGCTCCAGACCGGGCCGCAGACCTGGGACATCGAGATCGAGGCCGAGGACGGGCCAAGGGTCGCGCTGCGCTCGGGCGGGAACGAGCTTTGGGTCGACGGGGTGCGGCAGGACGGGTCGGAGGTCGAGGAGTATCCGGCGCTCTATGCCCGCATGGCCGAGCTGGTCGGGCGGGGCGAGAGCGACGTGGACCTGTCGCCGCTGGTCCATGTGGCGGACGCGATGACGCTGGGGCGGCGCAACGTGGTGGCGGCGTTCGAGTTCTGATCGGGCGGGGCGCGGGTCCGAGGGGAGCCGCGCCACGTCCGCCGCAGGGGGCTCTGCCCCATCGCCTGCGGCGATTCCCCGCGGACACCTGGGGTCAGAAGAAGGGGATCGGCGGGCGCGGTCCCGGCGCGCTGGAACCCGGACAGACTAAATCCCCGCGAGGCCTCCGGTTGTCCTCGGCTGGCGGGGGCGGGGCGCGCGCGCAGCGGAGGGCCGGTCCGCTGCATCCAGCGGGCTGGGTCATGGGGGCGCCGGGGAGGATCTCCCGGTCCCGGTATCTGGCCGCTGCTGGCCCACCGCGTTGTTGCCGGCCCCCGAGGGGGCGCCCTTCATCGTCGTTCTCCTTTCCGCCCCCGCCGGTCGCCTCCCCGCCCCGCCAGCCCCGGCGCAGGCGGAGGAGGGAGCGGCCCGGCGCGGGGCCTCGTGTTGCGTGCACGGGGAGAATCGCAGGAAAGCGTTGACGATCTCCGACGGCAACGGGCGCGCAACGCCCGGCTCGCGCAACGCCCCCGGGCTTCGTGCCACGCGCGCGAGCCGGGCGAATCGCGCGGGCTGGACGCGGGGAGGGGGCGGGCGGTTGGGGGAGTCCCGCCCTGCGCGGAACGAAGCGCGCCGCCCTTCCTCGCGCCCCTGGCCTTCTTTGGCTCCAAATATCCCGGGGGGAATCGCCGGAGGCGATGGGGGGCAGAGCCCCCCGGGCGACGGACGCCCCAGGGCGATGCGGTCGTGGGGCGGGGCGTCCGGGCGGGGCGGGCGAACGAAGCGGGCCTTGGGGCCGAGGTTTGTGATCGCAGGCCGAAAGGCTGCGATCACAACTCACGGAATGTTAGCGAAACCACTCGATCCTGAAGCATTTTCCCTCGCACAGGCGCGTGACAGCGCCTCGAAAAGCGGGCAAAGGAGCCCTAGCTCCGAGGCCAAAGCTCAGGGACAGACATGCCCGATATTCCGCGCGGCAACCGACCGCTTTCGCCGCACCTGCAGATCTACCGTCCGCAATGGACCACCGCGACCTCGATCCTGACGCGGATCACCGGGGTCGGGCTCATCGTCGGCACGATCCTCGTGGTGTGGTGGCTGCTCGCCGCCGCCACCGGCCCGGATCACTTCGCCACCGCCGACGCGGTGCTGCGGAGCTGGTTCGGCGACCTCGTGCTGCTGGGGAGCGTCTGGGCGCTCTGGTACCACACGCTGGCCGGCATCCGGCACCTCGTCTGGTCCACCGGGCGCTTCATGGAGATCCACCAGGCCGAGCTGTTCGGCAAGATCATCGTGGGCCTGTCCGTCGTCCTGACGATCCTGACCGTCCTCATCCTGTGGGTGACCGCATGAGCCGTTCCACCAGCTACATCACCGCCCGCAAGCGGGCCGAGAACCTGGGCGCCTCGGGCGGGGGCACGGACCATTTCTGGCTGATGGAGGTGACCTCCATCGCGCTGGTGATCCTGGTGCCGCTGTTCGTCTTCACCTTCGGCTCGATCCTCGGGCTACCTCACGAGGAGGCCGTCGCGGCGCTGTCGCGGCCCTTCCCGGCGCTGGTGATCGGGCTCACGCTCCTTGTCGGGCTGGTCCACTTCCGTCACGGCGTGCAGGTCGTCCTGGAGGACTACGCCCATGGCACGCCGCGCCGCGCCATGGTCATCGCCGCCATCTGCGTCACCTACGCGATCCTCGCCACCGGCGTCTTCGCCGTGGCGCGCATCGCCCTCTGAACGGGGTTCCCATGGCCGCCTATTCGTACGAGACCCATGCCTACGACGTGGTGGTGGTCGGCGCCGGGGGCGCGGGCCTTCGCGCCACGCTCGGCATGGTGGAGCGGGGGCTCAAGACCGCCTGCATCACCAAGGTCTTCCCGACCCGCAGCCACACCGTCGCCGCGCAGGGGGGCATCGCCGCCTCGCTGGGGAACATGGGGCCGGACCACTGGCAATGGCACATGTACGACACCGTGAAGGGGTCGGACTGGCTGGGCGACATGGACGCCATGGAATACCTCGCCCGCGAGGCGCCGAAGGCCGTCTACGAGCTGGACCACTACGGCGTGCCGTTCTCGCGGACCGAGGAGGGCAAGATCTACCAGCGGCCCTTTGGCGGGCACACGACCGAGTTCGGGGAAGGCCCGCCGGTGCAGCGCACCTGCGCCGCCGCCGACCGCACGGGGCACGCGATCCTGCACACGCTCTATGGCCAGAGCGTCAAGCAGAAGGCGGAGTTCTACGTCGAGTATTTCGCGACCGACCTGCTGATGGGGCCGGAGGGGGATTGCCGGGGCGTGGTGGCCTGGAACCTCGCCGACGGGACGATCCATGTCTTCACCGGCAAGATGGTGGTGCTGGCGACGGGCGGCTACGGGCGGGCGTATTTCTCGGCCACCAGCGCGCATACCTGCACGGGCGACGGCGGCGGCATGGTCGCGCGCCAGGGGCTTCCCTTGCAGGACATGGAGTTCGTGCAGTTCCACCCGACCGGCATCTACGGGGCGGGCTGCCTCATCACCGAGGGCGCGCGCGGGGAGGGGGGGTATCTCACCAACTCCGAGGGCGAGCGGTTCATGGAGCGGTACGCGCCGACCTACAAGGACCTCGCGAGCCGCGACGTGGTGAGCCGCTGCATGACGCTGGAGATCCGCGAAGGGCGGGGCGTCGGCAAGCGCAAGGACCACATCCACCTGAACCTGAGCCACCTGCCGCCCGAGACGCTTCACGAACGGCTGCCGGGTATCACCGAATCGGCGCGCATCTTTGCCGGGGTGGACCTGACCAAGGAGCCGATCCCGGTCCTGCCGACGGTCCACTACAACATGGGCGGCATCCCGACGAACTACTGGGGCGAGGTGCTGAACCCGACGGCGGACGATCCCGACCGGCTGGCCCCGGGCCTGATGGCGGTGGGCGAGGCGGGCTGCGCGAGCGTCCACGGGGCGAACCGGCTGGGGTCCAACTCGCTGATCGACCTCGTGGTGTTCGGGCGGGCGGCGGCGATCCGGGCGGCGGAGATCGTGACGCCGGGGACGGCGAACCCGGACATCCCGAAGGAGGCGCTCGACTATGCGCTGGGGCGGTTCGACGCGCTGCGCCACGCCAAGGGCCACGTGCCGACGGCCGCGCTGCGCGAGGAGATGCAGCGCGCCATGCAGGAGGACGCGGCGGTGTTCCGCGCCAGCGACACGCTCGCCCAAGGGGTGCGGCGGATGACGGCGGTGGCGGGCAGGATGGACGACCTGCGGGTGTCAGATCGCGGGATGATCTGGAACACCGACCTCGTGGAGACGCTGGAGCTGACCAACCTGATGCCGAGCGCGCTGGCCACCATCGTCTCGGCCGAGGCGCGCAAGGAGAGCCGGGGGGCGCACGCCCACGAGGACTTCCCCGAACGCGACGATGTGAACTGGCGCAAGCACACGCTGTCCTATGTTCGGGGGACGGAGGTCGAGCTGGCCTATCGCCCGGTGCACACCGAGGCGCTTTCCACGCCCGAGCAGGGCGGCATCGACCCGAAGAAGGTGGCGCCCAAGGCGAGGGTCTATTGATGCCGAACATCGTCCCGCCGATGCTGCTGGCCGCTGGGGCGCTGCTCCTGGCGGCCTGCGAGCCCGGTCCCGTCGATCCCGAGCGCGCCGCGCAGGTCTGCGAGCAGCGGGCCCGGGGGGCGCAGGGGCCGACGGGCTCGGTCACGGTCGGGGCGAGTTCGAGCGACGGGGCCTTCGGCGGCGTCGCCATCGGCCTGACCGGCGATTACCTCGCGGGGCGCGACCCCATCGAGGTCTATACCCGATGCGTCGAGCAGCGGACCGGACAGCCGCCGATCCGCCCGCCGCGCCTGCGTTCGTGAAGGAAACCCCGCGCATGAAGCCCAGCCTCATCCTCCTCCTCGGCCTGCTGGCCGCCCCGGCCCTGGCCCAGACCTCGGCCGAGGACGCGCGGGCGCAGGCGGTGGTCCTGCCGATGATCGAGGACAGCACGCAGGGGATGCCCGGCGCCTCGGAGCACGTCGCGCGCATCATCGCCGCCTGCGTCGTGGCCATCGCCACGCCCGAGCAGCGGGCGGCGCTGGCTGCGGCGAGCGGCCCCTCGCCCGAGCTGGCCGCGCAGGTGGTGACGCCGCTCCTGTCCCGGCCCGAGCTGCCCGGCTGCATCGAGGCCTCTGCCCGGCAGTAGGCCCCACCCATCCCGAGCCCGGGCGGAGCGCCGCCCGGCCGCCAGACCGAGGAATGCCAGATGGTCCAGCTACGCCTTCCCAAGAACAGCCGCATGAGCGTGGGCAAGACCTGGCCCAAGCCCGAGGGCGCGACGAACCTCAAGACCTTCCGCATCTACCGCTGGACCCCGGAGGACGGGGCGAACCCGCGCATCGACACCTACTTCGTCGATCTCGACAACTGCGGGCCGATGATCCTGGACGCCCTCATCTACATCAAGGACCGGATCGACCCGACGCTGGCCTTCCGCCGGTCCTGCCGCGAGGGGATCTGCGGGTCCTGCTCCATGAACATCGACGGGGTGAACGCGCTGGCCTGCGTGACCGGCCTGGACGAGGTGAAGGGCGATGTCCGCATCTATCCGCTGCCGCACATGCCGGTCATCAAGGACCTGATCCCGGACCTGAGCCACTTCTTCGGCCAGCACGCCAGCGTGAAGCCCTGGCTGGAGACCGCCACCAACGCCCCGGAGAAGGAGTGGCGGCAGTCGATCGACGACCGGCGCAAGCTGGACGGGCTGTATGAGTGCATCCTCTGCGCCTGCTGCTCCACCGCCTGCCCGTCCTACTGGTGGAACGGCGACCGCTACCTGGGCCCGGCGGCGCTGCTGCACGCCTATCGCTGGATCGTGGACAGCCGCGACGAGGCGACGGGGGAGCGGCTGGACGACCTGGAAGACCCGTTCAAGCTGTATCGCTGCCACACGATCATGAACTGCGCCAAGGTCTGCCCGAAGGGGCTGAACCCGGCCAAGGCGATCATGGACATCCGGCGGCTGATGCTGGAACGGGTGGTCTGACGCGCGGGTGAAGCCGCGCCGTGCGGATTTACGGTATCGACTTCACAAGTGCGCCGAGCCGGCGGAAGCCGATTTGCGTCGCCGTCTGCCGGCTGGACGGGGATCGTCTGATCTTCGAAAGGATGGGCCGGCTGGCATCGCTGGACGCCTTTGAAGCGGCTCTGCAGGAGCCCGGTCCCTGGGTCGCGGGCTTTGACTTCCCCTTCACGCAGTCGCGCACATTCCTGCGGAACATGAACTGGCCAGAAGATTGGCTGGCATATGCAGACTTCCTGATCGGGATGGATGGAGGGAAGGCGCAATTTCGTGCTGCCTTGGAAGACTACAAGGCACGACGGGAGAAGGGCCAGAAAGAGCACTTTCGCTCGTTTGAGGCGGGGATAGGAGCCGCAAGCCCGCAGAAGCTCGACTATGTGCCGGTGGCTCTCATGCAGTTCGCGGGGGTGCCTCGCCTCAAGCGGGCCGGCGTGCATCTCCCGGGTCTTTGCGACGGCGATCCTTCCCGCGTCGCGGTCGAGGCCTATCCAGGGGTCGCCGCGCGCGGGCTGATTGGCAAGCGCCCCTATAAGAACGATGCAAAGACGAAGCAGACCCTAGCGTTAGCCGAAGCCCGAAAGGACTTGCTTGGTGCGCTGACGGGTGACGAGGGCCGCACATATTTCGATCTGACCGTGCAGGCCCCCGCTCGGCTGGCCGAGGACCCGACGGGGGACGCGGTGGACGCGCTCCTTTGCGCCGTCCAGGCGGCCTGGGCGGCGCGGCTGATGCGGGACGCGCCGGAGCGGCTGGACGCGCTCGACCTGTCGGAGGGGTGGATCGCCGACCCGGAGGTACTGAAGCGGCTGCCGCGCCGGGGCGCTTACTCGGCGGCGAGCATCCGGTAGGTCTCGCTGTTGTTGCAGAAGTCGGTGTCGTCGCGGTCCGCGCCGTCGCGGAGCGCCCGGCGGCACCGGCCCTGCTCCTGGCAATGGGCGCAGGTGAGCGCCACGGCGATCTGGAGCGGGCGGTCGTCGTCGAGCCGGGCGGGGTCGAGGCCGTTCAGGCGGGCCATCTCCTCCATGCGGCGGATCTGCTCCTCGGGCATGAGGGCGATGTCGCGGAACTCCTGCGGGCTCAGGCCGTAGTCGGCGATCTCCTGGGGCGTGATATGGGCGATCTCGCGCTCGCGCTCACGGCGCTCGTGCCAGGTGGCCAGGGCTTCGCGGATGACGGTCATGGCGGGGTTCCTCGGCTGGGGGACTGAGGGGCAGCCTAGAGGCCCGGGGGCGCGGCGATTTGACCTGGATCAACGCGACCGCGATTCGTCGGCCGCGCGTGAGGGGAATGCATCACGCCCGCCGGATGGCCCGAGGGGACGCCGTCAGGCGAAGGCGGCGGCGAGGGCGATCTCGAACATCTCGCCGAAGCTCCGCTCGCGGTCGTCGGCGGGAAGGTCCTCGCCGGTCACGAGATGGTCGCTGATGGTCAGGATGGCGAGCGCGCGGGCGCCTTGGCGGGCGGCGAGGAGGTAGAGCTCGGCCGTCTCCATCTCCACGGCGAGGACGCCGTGGCGGGTGAGGAGGGCGGTGTGGTCGTCACGCTCGGTGTAGAAGGTGTCGGAGGACAGGATGTTGCCGACATGGACCGGCGTGCCGCGCCGGGCGGCGGCCTGGTGGGCGGCGAGGAGGAGGCCCCAGTCGGCGATGGGGGCGAGGTGGAGGTCGCGGAGGTAAGGCGTGGACGGCGTGGAGACCCAGGACGCCGCCTGCGCCAGCACCACGTCGCGCAGGCCGAGGGCGGGCTGGTAGGCCCCGGCGGAGCCGACGCGGATCAGGGTGCGGCAGCCGAAGTCGCGGAGGAGCTCGTTCGCGTAGATCGACAGCGACGGCATCCCCATGCCGGTGCCGTGGATGGTGACGCGGTGGCCGTTCCAGGTGCCGGTGAAGCCCAGCATCCCCCGGACGCGGTTCACGCATACGGCGTCCCGGAGGAAGGTGCGCGCCGCCCATTCGGCCCGCAGCGGGTCGCCGGGGAGGAGGACGGTCTCGGCGATCTCGCCCGGCCGCGCGCCGATATGGGTGCTCATGGCGGTGTCCTTTCCCCGGTCCCCGGGATTTGTGCGACGCCGGCCCGAGGGAAGTCAAATCCGCCGCATCGGAATCGTGACGGCCCGCGCCGGCGTGATAGCCTGCAACGCGATCCCCGGAGAGTTCCGATGCCTCGCCTTGCCTTTGCCGTCCTTCTGCTGCTTCCGGCGATGGGGCAGGCCCAGTCGCGCGACGAGGTGGAGTTCGTGACGGCGCTGTTCGAGGAGATTCAGCCGTTATCCTTCGCCAAGCGGCGGGAGTATTGCGGCTTCATCGGAATCACGTCGGACGGCGCGCTTTCGGCGACGCCGCCGGTGGAGGGAAATCGGGATTCCTGTCCGCTGGAATGGCCTTCGGGCTTGGACGTGCGGGCGAGCTATCACACCCATGGGGCCTTCGATTTCAGCTACCATAACGAGCTGCCCTCGGACGTGGACCTGCTGGCCGATCGGCGGCTGGGCGTGGATGGCTGGATCGCGACGCCGGGCGGGCGCGGCTCTGGCACGTCGATTCCGCGCGGATGGTGGCCCGGCAGGTCTGCGGCGCGGGGTGCCTGCCGGTGGCGCCGAACTTCTACAAGGCCCAGGCGGGGAAGGTCGCCAAGCGCTACACCTTGGACGAGTTGCGGGAGCGCCTAGGCCCCTAGGCGCCCCCGCGCGGTCCCGTCAGTCGGCCCGGAGATCCTCCAGCGGGCGGCCGGCGGCCTCGGCCTCGTGGATCCAGCGGGGGCGGCGGCCCCGGCCGGACCAGGTCTGGTCGGGGTTGTCGGGGTTGCGGTAGCGCGGCGCGCCGCCCTCCTCGGCCGGGCGGCCGCGCCGGGGCTTGGCCTGCGTCATCAGCGGCATCAGGTCGGCGAGGCTGAATCCATGGTTGCGGGCCGCCTCCTCGGCGGCGCGGAGCGCGTTGCGCTTGTCGCGGTCGCCGGCGGTGGCGATCGCCTTGTCGATGTTCGCGCGGAGCGCCACCAGCTCCCTGCGGGACATGTTCTCGTAATCGGTCATTCCTGATTCCCTCGTGTTCGGTCGAACGGGCGGCACGGGTCACGCACTTCCCTCGTTTCCCATTCATAATGAGCGCGCCGCGCGTTTCAATCATCCGCGCGAATAAAATCCGGGAAAAGCCGAATTCCGCCAAGCGGGCCGCGCGGTCGAATTCGGGCTGCGGCCCGGGGCGGGCCCGTGCGGGATTGTCGGATGGCGGGATTGATGGGCGCGGGCAAGCCTGTCATGGGTCCGGCCATGACCCGGACCGTCGAGATTCCGCTCTGGCTGCTGCTGCTGATCCTTCTGTTCGCGGGGGTCACCTTCGCGTCGCATTTCCTGTTCCCGTCGGTGCGCTGGTTCTTTCGCCGCCGGATGGAGCGGGTGGTCGGACGGCTCAACACGCGGTTGAAGCGGCCGATCGAGCCCTTCAAGCTCGCGCGGCGCTACGACATGATCCAGCGGCTGATCCACGATCCCATGGTGACGCGGGCGGTGGCCGAGGACGCGCATGGGCGCGGCATCCCCGAGAACGTGGCCTTCGAGAAGGCGCGCGACTATGCGCGCGAGATCGTGCCCGCCTTCTCGGCCACGGTGTATTTCGGCTGGGGCATCCGGCTGGCCCGCTGGCTGAGCCGGTCGCTGTATCGGATGCGGCTGTCGGACGTGGACCTGCGGGCCATCGACGGGCTGCCGCCCGACGCGGCGGTGGTGTTCGTGATGAATCACCGGTCGAACATGGACTACGTGCTGGTGACGTGGCTGGTGTCGGGCGCGGGGGCGCTGAGCTATGCCGTGGGGGAATGGGCGCGGGTCTGGCCCCTGTCGGGGGTGATCCGCATGATGGGGGCCTACTTCATCCGGCGGCGGGACCGGGGCGCGCTCTATCGGCGGGTGCTGGCGCGCTTCGTCCAGATGGCGACCGCCGGGGGGGTGACGCAGGCGATCTTTCCCGAAGGGCGGCTGAGCCTCGACGGGCGGCCGGGAGAGCCGCGTCTGGGGCTGCTGAGCTACATCGTCGAAGGGGCGCCGGACCGGACGCGGGACGTGATCTTCGTGCCCGTGGCGCTGAACTACGACCGGGTGCTGGAGGACCGCTTCCTGATCCGCGCCCATGTGACGGGGGTGCGGCGGTTCCGCCCGCCGCTGGGCGAGGTGCTGGCGGGGCTGGGGCATCACCTCTGGCTGCGGGCGACGGGGCGGTTCCGGGGCTTCGGCACCGCCAAGGTGGCGCTGGGGCCGCCGCTGTCGCTGCGCGAGTTCCTGGCCGGGGCCCCCGAGCATCCGACCGAGGCGCTGGCGGCCGAGCTGATGGCGCGGGTCAACGCCGCCATGCCGGTCGTGCCGGTGCCGCTGGTGGCGCGGCACCTGCTGGACGGGGCGGCGCGGTCCGAGGCGGCGCTGGTGGAGGCGGTGCGGGAGGACCTGGGCCACCTCGCCGGGCGGGGCGTGGACCTGCCCGGGCGCGGGCCGGAGGAGATCGTGCGGGACGCGCTGGCGCTGCTGCGCGAGCGCGGGGTGATCGCGGAGATGCCCGAGGGCGTGGCGCGGCGGGCGGAGGAGGCGGACCTGTTCGCCTATTACGCGGGCAGCATCGCTCACCTGTTCGCGACGGACGGCCCCCGCTGAATTTTTCCATTTGGTAAAATTTCGGCTCCGTGTCAGGCTCGGGCAAAACAAGCCCAGATGAAGCCGTTCAACGGGGAGCCCATGACCAACAGCCCGCAGACGCCCGGAGTCGTGCCGCACCGGCTCGACGCCGCGCGCATCGCCAGCCACTTCTCGGACGCGCAACTGCCGTTCGATCCGCACGAGGCGCGGGTCGCGGCGGATCGCTGCTACTTCTGCCACGACGCGCCCTGCGTCGCGGCCTGTCCCACGGAAATCGACATCCCGCTGTTCATCCGGCAGATCCTGACGGGGACGCCCGAGGTCGCGGCGCGGACGATCTGGGACCAGAACATCTTTGGCGGGGCCTGCGCGCGGGTCTGCCCGACCGAGCAGCTTTGCGAGGGGGCCTGCGTCCGCGAGGCCGCCGAGGGCAAGCCGGTGGAGATCGGGCGGCTGCAACGCTTCGCCACCGACGCGGGGATGGCGACGAACGCGCATCCCTACGCCCGCGCGCCGTCCACCGGGCGGCGGGTGGCGGTGGTCGGTGCGGGTCCGGCGGGGCTGGCCTGCGCGCACCGGCTCGCCATGCGTGGGCATGAGGTCGTGGTGTTCGACCGGCGGGCGAGGCCGGGCGGGCTCAATGAATATGGGATCGCGGCCTACAAGGTGGCGGGGGACTTCGCGCAGGCCGAGGTGGACTGGCTCCTGCGGATCGGCGGGATCGAGCTGCGGATGGGCGTGGAGCTGGGGCGGGACATGACGCTCTCCGACCTGCGGCGCGACTTCGACGCGGTGTTCTTGGGCGTGGGCCTGCAGGGCGTGAACGCGCTGCGCGCGCCGGGCGAGGAGAGGGGCGAGGTGCGCGACGCGGTGGAGTTCATCGCCGTGCTGCGGCAGGCGGCGGACAAGGGCGCGATCCCCATCGGGCGCAGCGTCGTGGTGATCGGCGGCGGCATGACCGCCATCGACGCCGCCGTGCAGTCCAAGGCGCTGGGGGCGGAGAACGTGACGATCGTCTACCGCCGCGACCAAGGGCAGATGAGCGCGTCGGGCTACGAGCAGGACCACGCCAAGCACGTCGGCGTCCGCATCGTTCACGAGGCCGCCCCGGTGGAGCTGCGCGGCAACGGCGCGGTGAAGGAGGTGCAGTTCGCCTACACCGAGGCCACGCCCGAGGGGCTGCGGCTGGCGGAGGCGGGCTTCCGGCTGGAGGCGGACCAGGTGTTCAAGGCCATCGGCCAGACGCTAGGCGAGCTGCCCGAGGGCGTCGGGGTGGCGGGCGGCAAGATCGACCCCCTCAGCCTGCCGCCCGGCGTCTTCATCGGCGGCGACTGCGCTCCGGGGGGCGAGGACCTGACGGTGACGGCCGCCGCGCAGGGGCGCGACGCGGCCGAGGCGATCCACGCGGCGCTGATGGGAGGGGCCTGAGCCATGGCGAACCTTGCGACCAACTTCCTCGGGATCCGGAGCCCGAACCCGTTCTGGCTGGCCTCGGCGCCGCCCACCGACAAGGAATACAACGTCCGCCGCGCCTTCGAGGCCGGCTGGGGTGGGGTGGTCTGGAAAACGCTGGGGTCCGAGGGGCCCCCCGTGGTCAACGTCAACGGGCCGCGCTACGGCGTGATCTACGGCGCGGACCGGCGGGTGATGGGGATCAACAACATCGAGCTCATCACCGACCGGCCGCTGGAGGTGAACCTCCGCGAGATCAAGTCGGTCAAGCGCGATTACCCGGACCGGGCGCTGATCATCTCCTTGATGGTGCCCTGCGACGAGGAATCGTGGAAGGACATCCTCCACCGGATCGAGGACACCGGCGCGGACGGGGTGGAGCTGAACTTCGGCTGCCCGCACGGGATGGCGGAGCGCGGCATGGGCTCCGCCGTGGGGCAGGTGCCCGAATACATCGAGATGGTGACGCGCTGGGTCAAGACGCACAGCCGGATGCCCTGCATCGTCAAGCTGACGCCCAACATCAGCGACATCCGCAAGCCCGCCGAGGCGGCCAAGCGGGGCGGGGCGGACGCGGTGAGCCTCATCAACACCATCAACTCGATCACCAGCGTCGATCTGGACGACTTCGCGCCGGAGCCCAAGATCGACGGCAAGGGCACGCACGGCGGCTATTGCGGGCCGGCGGTGAAGCCCATCGCGCTCAACATGGTGGCCGAGATCGCGCGGAGCCCCGAGACGCGGGGGCTGCCGATCAGCGGGATCGGCGGGGTGACCACCTGGCGCGACGCGGCGGAGTTCATGGCGCTGGGCGCGGGCAACGTGCAGGTCTGCACCGCCGCCATGACCTACGGGTTCAAGATCGTGCAGGAGATGATCTCGGGCCTGTCGGACTACATGGACCGGAAGGGGTTCACGTCGGTCGAGGAACTGGTGGGCCGCGCGGTGCCGAACGTCACCGACTGGCAGTTCCTGAACCTCAACTACGTCACCAAGGCGCGGATCGACCAGGACCTCTGCATCAAGTGCGGGCGCTGCTATGCGGCCTGCGAGGACACCAGCCACCAAGCGGTCGCCATGAACCCCGGACGGGTGTTCACGGTGAAGGACGAGGACTGCGTGGCCTGCAACCTCTGCGTGGACGTCTGCCCGGTGCAGGACTGCATCACCATGGTGGAGCTGCCGCGCGGGAGCGTGGACCCGCGCACGGGCCGCGTGGTCGGCGGCTACGCCAACTGGACGACGCATCCCAACAACCCGCAGGCGAAGCTCGCGGCCGAGTGAGACCCCGTCCTTGGGGCGAGGGGAGGCCGGAGCGATGCTCCGGCCCCTTGTCGTCGGGGCGGGGCACCGCGAGGGGTTGCCGTGCCATGGCTCTCCTTTCACGGTCGGCTACGGGGTGCGCGTAAGGGAGAGGCTCGCCGAAAGACCTTGCTGGTCGCTGTGCGGCGTCGGGAGAAGAGTCCCTTGCTGAGCTGCGCGAGGTAGCGTTCTCCACGGTAAACCGGAGCTCAGCGACTCCCTCGGCGTCGATGTTCGCTCCGGGTTGCGGGCGATGTCTCGTCCGTCGAGGCTGTCCAGGTGGAATGCAAGTGGGCTTCCCGGTCGGGCAGCCCTGCATACGGCGCAGCTACCTGGATGTGGCCGTCGCCTCGGGCGGATCACAGGGGCGACGACGAGGCAGGGGCGCCTGTCACTAGCATCGGCTCGGCAGGCTACGGACCTTTCGGGAGATCTGGCTGGCCCCTGATCGCGGCTCCGGAGTCGATGATGGTTCGCCGGGGCGGGGTGGGCTAGCCTCCTGGCGGGCCGGACGTGGGGCTCGGGGAGCCGGACCTGCGGAGCGGGGGGCTTCCATCTCGGGGCCGAGTGCGGGCGGATGGCGTCGCCCGCCTTCGGTGGGAACCTGGGCGTCTCGAAGCGGGGGACGGATCCCGCCATGGAGCAGGTCCTCCCTGAGCTTGGCGGTGAAGCTCTCGACGCATCCATCGTCCCAAGGGCTGCCCGGCTCGATGTCGGCGGTCCTGGCGCCCCCTGCGGCGAGCCAGCCCCGCACATTCCGAGCCATGAACGCCGGGCCGTTGGGGTGCGCCGCGCTTGGGCGTGAGCCCGGCCAAGGTCTCGAGCGGCTGGCCGAGGGGAGCGTCCGGTTCACCCGCATCGCGCGCGAACTCGTCCACGACGCAGAGCATCCGGAACCTGCGCCCGTCGCGGGTCTGGCCCTGCACGACGTCGCAGGCCCGCACATGGTCCGGCCTCTCCGGCCCGAGCCGGACAAGCGAGACGTCGTTCAGCCACAGCCGGCCCCTCTCAGGCTGTCGGCGTGGTGCCTTGAGCCCTTCGCGCCGGCCGGATCGCGCTCCACCCGCCATCCCGAGGCTCTCAGGAGGGCGGTGATGCGGCGGCCGTGGCGGCCGCACATGGTCGCAAGCTCGATGACGGCGGCCGTGGCCGTTCACCCGACTGATCGGCGCCGTGCTCCTCGATGCCAACGACGAATGGCAGCTCCAGCATCTCTACATGCAGATCGAGGGCATGGCCGAACTCGCTGCACCGCAGCTCGATGAGCTCACCGCGCCCAGGCCTACACCCCACGCCGCATGACCCGTGACCACCCAGCCCCACACCCAAGACCACACGTCATTGACGGACGCTATCGGGGCGCTTCTGGCGAAGACCCTCGACGAACACTCCTCTCATTGGCTCATTGCGTCATGGCGGCAGTTTCCCGCAGGGATGGCCAAGCTGGCTTGGGCCAAGCGGGTGGAAAGGAATGTCCGCGATTCGTTTTCGAGTTCGGCTTGTGGAATAGGCCATCTGCCCCTTCAGCGGAGCGCCGATCACGCAGATGTCAGACTGTCGCCAAGCTGCCACGGTCGTGGCGTTCGGACATCCGGCCCCGACCGAGGCGATTCGGCGCTCGTGGCCGATGGTCGAGGCCGGAGCGGAGCCCTGATTGAGCCGGTTCAGCCCAGCCCAGCGGCAGCAGTACGGGGGCCCGACGTTGTCGCTGCTCGACAGCCGCTCGTCCGCCCTCGCCGGTTCCCGGCCTCCGGTCTGCGCCGACCGCCGCGTCTCAGCCGCCCGGCCGCCGCGTCGTCCCGAACCGTGTCCCTGCGCACTCGGCCTGATCTGGTCGGCGATGCGACGCGCGGGGCGCCGCATCGGTCTGGGCATCGCAGCGCCGACGCTGGGGCTGGGAACATCTGTCCGAGGACCAATGCGGGGCGCGAAGCCGGGAGGCTGGGCCATCCAACGCTGAGCCTCGCCGTCGGGAGCGCTAGATGTCGTCGTCCTGGTCGAGAAGGCGGCGACCGGGCCATGGTGGCTATCTCGGTCCTCGGCTCGCGCCCCTTCGTGGGGCTCATGCTCTTGATGCTGCTCCTCTGCGGTGTCTTGGGCACGATCTTGGTGCTCCTGCCCGTCCTCCTGATCGAGGCGGAGGGATCACTGCGGTCCAGTCGCGGAGGCGACCTTTCCGCCTGTTCCGCTCGTGCTGGCCGCGACCTTGCCTCTCATGGATGGGCTCGTAGGGAGGACCGGGTCGCGGGTGCCCCGGTTATCGGACCACTCGTCGTGGCTGCGGGCCTGCTTCTGATGCTGTGCGTCACCGTCGCGGGAAGCTGGTGGACGAAGATGCGGGTCTCCTTGGCGGTGCAGGGCGAGCCGTTGTCGCTGAGCATCTCCACGAGTTGGGGGGCCCGGCAGCCGCCGAAGCGCGCCTCGACGGCCTCCAGCATCATGTTTCGCACCTCCGAGCCGCCGATCCCGGCGTTCGCCACAGCCCGCCAGGCGATGGCCTCGCGGTCGTGGGCGTCGATGAGGAAGGCGCCCCGGACGACCTCGCCGTTCCGAGCCAGGTGAACTCGAAGCCATCGCTGCGCCAGCGGAGATTGGAACGCATGGCGATGACCTTGCCGTCGTGGGCGAGGTCCGGCCGCTCGGTGCAGTGGCGGGCCAGCAGGAGGCTGTGCGCCTGCATGATCCGATACACCCATGCGGAGCTTCTCGGCCGCCGACCAGCGGCGGCGCCGGCCGCCATCGGTGATGATCTCAGCGTCAGACACAAGCACGTGCTTGGGGCTGACCTGAGCCTCCATGGTCATGCCCAGGTGCCCGGTCGAAACGGGGGCCAGTTCAGGCGGAAGGCGGCCACGGCGCGCACGTCAAGGACGAGCGCCACGCCGGCATCCCGGAGCCTCGCGATCACCTCGGGCAGGGTCGCGGCCTCGTAGCCGATGGTGGACAGGATCATGCCAAGGCCTCCTCCTGCGTCCCCTTGCCCGCAGGCTAGCCGTGCTTCGGGGCGGGGGATCAGGGGGCGTGGTGCAGCACCCGGTCCAAGGCCGCTCTCCAGCCCCGGTGGAGCGCCTCGCGCCGGGCGGGGTCCATGCGGGGCGTGAAGGTCGTCGTGCGGCCCTCGCCGCCCGCGACCTCGACCCCGAGGGACGCGAAGGCCAGGGTGGCGACGCCGAGCGCGCCGACCTCGGCCACCTCGCCCCGGATCACCGGGCGGTCCAGCAGGTCGGCCTGGAGCTGCATCAGAAGATCGTTCGCGGAGGCTCCGCCGTCGGCTCGGAGACTATCGAGGCGCTGTCCCAGATCCTGCTCCATGGCGGCCAGCACGTCGGCGATCTGGAGGGCGATGGCCTCGAGGGTCGCGCGCGCCACGTGGGCGGGCTGGCTGCCTAGCGTCAGCCCGGCGAGGGTGCCGCGCGCCCGGTCGTCCCAGTGCGGCGCTCCGAGGCCCGCGAGGGCGGGGACGAAGGTCACGCCCTCGGAGCCCTCGACCGTCTGGGCGAGGTCCGAGAGGGCGGCGGCGTCGGGCAGGCCGAGGAGCTGGGCCGCGAAGGCGGCGGCTTGGGCCGAGACGGTGATGTTGCCTTCGAGGGCGTGGGCCGGGCCACCCGCCCGGGTGGACCAGGCGATGGTGCCCGAGAGGCCGTGCGCCGAGGCGATCCGGCGGGGGGTGAGCGTCATCAGCGACGAGCCAGTGCCGTAGGTCGCCTTCACGATCCCCGGCGCGCGCACGCCATGGCCGTAGAGCGCGGCATGGCTGTCGCCCATCATGGCGAGGACCGGCGTGCCGGCGGGCAGGGCGGTGGCGTTCGGGGCCGTCTCGCCGAAGCGACTGTCGGAGGGGCGCGGCTCGGGCAGGGCCGCGAGGGACGCGCCGAAGAGGTCGGCCAGCTCCTCGGACCATTCGAGGCGGGCGGTGTCGAGGAGCTGGGTGCGGGAGGCGTTGGAGTGGTCGGTGGCGAAGGCAGCCCCGCCGGTGAGGTTCCAGAGGAGCCAGGAGTCCACGGTGCCGGCGCGGAGCCGGCCCCGGGCCAGCAGGTCCTTGGCGGTGGGGACGTGCCGCAGGAGCCATCCGAGCTTGGAGGCGGGGAAGAGCGGGTTGATCCCGAGGCCCGTCAGGTCCCGCGCCCGCGCGTCGTGACCCGCCACGATGAGCGCGGCGCAGGCCTCGGCGGTGCGGCGGCATTGCCACAGGATCGCAGGAGCGATCGGTCGATGCGTCTCGGCATCCCAGGCCACCAGCGTCTCGCGCTGGTTGGCAATGGCAAGGCCCGCGATGCCCTCGGCCCCGGCCTGCGCCACGATGTCGGCTACGGCCCCTTGGACGCTGTCCCAGATCGCGCCCGCATCCTGCTCGGCCCAGCCGTCGCGGGGGTAGCTCGACGCCAGCGGGCGGCTGGCGCGGGCGACCACGGCTCCGTCGGACTCGAACAGGACCGCCTTGGTGCTTGAGGTGCCCTGGTCGAGGGCGAGGATGCGGGGCGTCGCCATCACGCCCCCTTGCGAGACAAGGCCCGGCGGGCCGCTGCGACGATTCCTTCGGGCGAGAGGCCGTATTGCTCGAAGAGCCATTCGACCGAGCCGGTGGGCAGGAAGCCCGGGAAGCCCACCATCTCGATGGGAACGGGGCGGGCCTGCGCCGTCACCTCGGCGACGGCGCTGCCGAGACCGCCGAGGATGTTGGCTTCCTCCACTGTCACGATCGCGCCGGTCTCGGCGGCGGCGAGCACCGCGTCGCGATCGAGGGGGGAGATCGTCGCCATGTTCAGGACCCGCGCGCGGATGCCCTCGGCCGCGAGCCGGTCGGCGGCCTCGGCGGCGAGGTGCACGGTGGTGCCGCAGGCGATGATGGCGAGCGAGTCGCCGTCGCGCACGGTCTCGGCTTGCCCCACGCGGAAGACGCGGTTCGGGATGGCGAGGTCGGGCACCGGCATCCGGCTGATCCGCAGGAAGACGGGGCCCTCGTGTTCGGCCGCCCATTTCACCGCCTCGGCGGTTTCCCAAGAGTCCGAAGGGACGACGACGGTGAGGTTGGTCAGGGGGCGGAGCCAGGCCAGGTCCTCGATGGAGTGGTGGGTCGGCCCGAGTTCACCGTAGGCCACGCCCGAGGACTGGCCCACGAGCTTCACGTTGACATTCGAATAGGCCACGTCGGCCTTCACCTGCTCGAGCGAGCGCCCCGTCAGGAACGGCGAGGCGGCCGAGACGAAGGGCACCTTGCCGCCGTTGGCGAGGCCCGCGCCGACGCCGACCATGGTCTGCTCGGCGATGCCGACGTTGATGAGGCGCTGGGGATACTTCTTCTGGAAGCCGCCAAGCTTCGAGGAGCCTACGGAGTCGTTGACGACGGCCACGATGCGCGGATCGGCGGCGGCCAGATCCTCGATGGTGCGGGCCCAGGCTTCGCGGCAGTCGTGGAGGCCGGTCTGGACGGGTGCGGCTTGGGCCATCACGCGAGCTCCTTCATCGCTTGGTCGAACTGGGCGGCGTTGGGCACGCCGTGGTGCCAGGAGGCCTTGTTCTCCATGAACGAGACGCCCTTGCCCTTGACGGTGCTGGCGATCACGCAGAGCGGCCGGGTCCGGTCGCCCACGGGCGAGCCGAGAACCTTCAGGAGGGCGGCGTGGTCGTGGCCGTCCACCTCCTCGACGTGCCAGCCGAAGGCGCGGAACTTGTCGTCGAGCGGGTCGAGGCCGTTGGTCTCCTCGGTCCCGGCGCCCTGCTGGAGGCGGTTGCGGTCCACGATCAGCGTGAGGTGGGCGAGCCGGCGGTGGCCGGCGGTCATCGCCGCCTCCCAGTTGGAGCCCTCCTGAAGCTCGCCGTCCCCCGTCAGGACGAAGGTGCGGAAGCCCGCGCCGTCGATCTGGCCCGCGATGGCGATGCCGACCGCCACGGGGAAGCCGTGGCCGAGCGGGCCGGTGTTGGTCTCGATGCCGGGGAGGTAATTGCGGTTGGGATGCCCGTTCAGGAGCGAGCGGGGCCGCATGTAGGTGTCGAGCCAGTCCTCGGGGAAGAACCCGGCCGCCGCGAGCGCGGTGTAGATGGCGCCCGTCGCGTGGCCCTTGGACATGATGAAGCGGTCGCGGCTCGGGTCGTCGGGCCGCGACGGGTCGTGGCGCATCGCGCCGAAGTAGAGCGTGGCCAGCACGTCGATGGCCGAGAAGTCGCCGCCCGGATGGCCGAGCTGCGCCTCGAACACCATGCGGAAGGCGCGGCGGCGCATCCAGAGCGCCTTCTCGCGGATCAGGGGGAGCGGGTCGTTGGGCAGGGACATCGGGCGGGGTCCTTCAGAAGCGGCGGGGCGGGGGGACGAGCATCGGCGCGGGCGGAGTGTCGTGGTCGTGGAGCGGCCAGCCGAGGTAGCGGGTGACGGCCTCGTTCACGACGGCGGCGTGGTGGCCGCGCACCATGGCGACGTGATGCTCGAAGCCGTTCTGGGTCACGAAGCGCATCAGGTCGCGCAGGCGCGGGACGCGGCAGACGGCGATGCCGCCGTCCATCGGATAGGGGTCGTCGGTGAACTCGCCCTGCCCGAGATAGGCCTTGAGCGTGCCGGCGCGGTCGTCCGAGCTGAGGCGGAAGTAGGTCATCGGGCCGGCCTTGACCTTGCCCTTGACGGCGCCGAAGCACTTGGAGCGCCCGATGGTCTCGCCCAGCACGTCCAGCTCGCCGATCTCGGGGGTGTCGCCGATGAACCGCTTGGGGAAGTTGCCGCAATGGGTGGCCACGCACATGTCGGGCTCGCGGCCGAAGTTGTTGTTCCAGTCGAGGATCGCGGGCGGGGCCCCGGAGGCGAGCGCGAGGGCATACATCGACAGCGCGCCCATGATGTCCACCTCGCAGGCCGAGGGCATCAGCTCCTCGCCCAGCATCGACATGGTCACGCAGGTGGCGCAGCCGAAGTTGTCCTGCAAGCTGCGCCAGCACTGGATGGCCGAGGCGTCGCAGCCGTTCTCCACGATCCAGCGGTCCACGGTCAGGGACCATTTGGCCTGCCGCAGGATCTGGTCGGGCGTGATATGGGCGGGGATGCGGCCATAGGCGCGGATCCGCCCGATCTTGGCGAGGAGGGCGGGATCGGTGTCGGGCAGGCGGCCGGCGGCGCCCATCAGCTCGGACAGGTCGGCGGTGACCACGGTGATGCCGGAGGCCTGGAGGAGCTTTTCCGAGTAGCGCATGGTCTGGAAGGCGCCGGTGCGCGCGCCGATGGCGCCGAGGCGGGCGCCCCGGAGCCCCCGCACGGTGCGGCAGGTGCGGGCGAAGCGGTCGAGGTCGGCCGCGAACTCGGGCCCGCCGGCATCGACCGTGTGGAACGTCGTCTCGGTGAAGGGGACGGCGTATTGCCAGAAGTTGTTCGAGACGCTGATCTTGCCGCAGAAGGCGTCGCGCCGTTCGGCGACGGACACCTTGTCGTTGTCGTCGTTGCTGGCCTGGAGCAGGATCGGGACGTTCAGCCGCGACCGGCTCACCAGCTCGGCGACGGCGATCTCGTCGCCGAAGTTGGGCAGGCAGATCACGAGGCCGTCGATGTCGTCGCGGTGCCGCTTGAAGAAGTCGGCGTAGAGCTGCGCGTCGGGGATCGACTGGACCGCGCCGTTGTGCGTGGCCTCGAAGGGCAGGGTCAGGGCGCGGATGCCCAAGCGGTCGAGCTGGGCCAGCACCTCCTCGCGCGCCTGCCGGCAGGGGGCGGCGTTGAAGAAGGCGCGCGAGCCGATCACCACGCCGAGCGTCACGGCGCGGCGGACGAGGGGGGTCACGGGGACGGAGCCCGCCTCCTGGGTCGTGACATCCTCTCCGATGACGGTCAGCGTCATGTTCGCATCCTCCCTGCTGGCTCGACTTTCGATCGCTTGCATTTGTTTTCGTTTAGCGGGCCCGACTTGGACGCGCAAGACAAAGATGCCTGACGGAAGTTAACGGCGTCTGACAGGAACGAGCGTTGCGTGGTCCCGTCGAATTTGCTTGATGGTGGCGCTAACAGCGCGATTCGGTGAGATGCTCGGCAAACGAAAGCAATTGACAAGCCAACCGCTTTCGTTCTCTTTTGCTCTTGGAGGAAGCCCGTTGGTGGGCAAGGGAAAGGGAGGACAGACATGAACATCAGCCGTCGCGCGGTGCTGGGCGCGCTGGCCGTGGGGGCGACGGGGGTCGTTCCCGCCTGGGCGCAGGATTCGAAGGGCCTCATCGTCATCATCACGCCGAGCCACGACAACCCGTTCTTCAAGGCCGAGGCCGACGGCGCGGACGCCCGCGCCCGGGAGCTGGGCTACGCGACGCTGGTCCTCGTCCACGACGACGACCCGAACAAGCAGTCGGAGCTGTTCGACACCGCCATCGCGCAGGGCGCGAAGGCGATCATCCTCGACAATGCCGGGGCCGACGCCTCGGTCGCGCCGATCCAGCGGGCCAAGGACGCGGGCATCCCGAGCTTCCTGATCGACCGGGAGATCACCCAGTCGGGCGTGGCCGTCAGCCAGATCGTGTCGAACAACTACCAGGGCGCGCAGCTTGGCGCGGAGGAGTTCGTGCGGCTCATGGGCGAGGCGGGCGACTACGCCGAGCTGGTGGGCAAGGAGTCGGACACCAACGCGGGCATCCGATCCTCGGGCTACCACGACATCATCGACCAGTATCCCGACATGACCATGGTCGCCCAGCAGACCGCCAACTGGTCGCAGACCGAGGCCTACACGGTGATGGAGTCGATCCTCCAGGCCAACCCGGGGATCAAGGGCGTCATCTCGGGCAACGACACGATGGCGATGGGGGCCTGGGCGGCGCTGGAGGCGGCGGGGCGGACCGATGTCGTCGTGGTGGGCTTCGACGGGTCGAACGACGTGCGCGATTCGATCCTCGCGGGGGGAATCAAGGCGACGGTGCTCCAGCCGGCCTTTGCCCAGGCGCAGATGGCGGTGGACCAGGCGGACAGGTTCCTGACCGACGGCTCGACGGGGCTGGAGGAGAAGCAGCTCATGGACTGCATCCTCGTCACGGCCGACAACGCCGACCAGCTCGAGACCTTCGCGCTGGCGTCCTGAGGGCGTTCGGGCGGCCCGCGCGGCCGGGCCGCCCCTTTTCCTCTGTTCCAAGGGGGTTCGCGATGACCCGCGCCCTTCTCGCCGGCCTCCTGGCCGCGTCCGTCCTGTGCGGCTGCAAGATCGTCCAGAAGGCCCCCGGGGCCGGGGCCGGGGCCGCCGCGCCCGCCGACATGGTGGGGCAGGTGGTGGCGGACACCTACGAGGCCCGGCTCCTGCCGCACGTGGCGCAGGGGGCGGTGGACGCGCGGGAGCTGACGGCCGCCATCGGGCAGGGGCTCGACGCGGCGGGCGAGGCGCTCGGCGCGCGGGCGGCGGGAGGCGGGGCCTGGAACTTCCTCGCCAAGGGCGAGGGGACGGTGGTCGGCGCGGACCGGGAGTCGCGGGCGGCGGTGCTGGAGGTGGACCTCGACGGCGACCGGGCGGCGGACCTCCAGATCCAGCTCGGGCCGGTGGTCAAGGGGACGGCGCTGCGCGACGCCTCGCCCTTCTACGTCTTCACCGACTTCAAGGACCAGATCGAGTTCGCGGCGCTGGCGCGGGCGCTGAACGCGCGGGCGACCGAGGCGCTGGCGCTGCCCGAGGGCGACCTCCTGGGCAAGCGCGTCGCCTTCGAGGGCGCCTTCGCGCTGCGGTCGGGGTCGGACCCGATCCAGGTCGTGCCGACGCGGCTGGCGCTGGAGGACGCGCCGTGAGCGGGCCTCCGATCGGCCTGTCCATCCGGGGCGGGACCAAGGTCTATCCGGGGACGCGGGCGCTGAAGGCGGTGGACTTCGACCTGCGGATGGGCGCGGTGAACGTGCTGGTGGGCGAGAACGGCGCGGGCAAGTCCACGCTGATGAAGGTCATCGCCGGCGTGGAGGAGCTGACCGAGGGCCGGATGGAGATGGAGGGGCGGCCGGTCCGGTTCCGCTCCACCGGCGAGGCGGAGCGGCACGGCATCGGGATCGTCTTCCAGGAGCTGAACCTGTTCCCGGACATGACCGTCGCGGACAACATCTTCATCGCGCACGAGCGGACCCGCGCGGGCATCGACATCGACCGCCCCGCGCAGGCCGCGGCGGTGCGCGCCGTGATGCGGCGGCTGGAGCGCGACATCGACCCCGACGCGCTGGTGGGCGAGCTGAGCATCGGCCAGCAGCAGATCGTGGAGATCGCCAAGAGCCTCGCCAAGGACGCGCGCATCCTGATCCTCGACGAGCCCACCTCGGCGCTGTCGGCCGCCGAGGTCGAGGGGCTGTTCAAGGTGATCGCGGACCTCAAGGCCAGCGGCGTGGGGATCGTCTACATCTCGCACCGGCTCGACGAGCTGATCCGGGTCGGCGACTACATCACCGTGCTGCGGGACGGGGTCGTCACGGGCGCGCGGTCGATGGAGGGGGTGGACGTGCCCTGGATCGTGCGGAACATGATCGGCGACGCCTCGAAGGACTTCCCGCGCGAGGGGCCGGCCCGGTTCGGGCCGGAGGTGCTGCGGGCCGAGGAGGTGAGCCTGCCGCGCCAGGGCGGCGGCTGGCTGGTGGACCGCGTGTCGCTGTCGCTGCGCGAGGGGGAGATCCTGGGCATCTACGGCCTGATGGGCGCGGGGCGGACCGAGTTCCTGGACTGCATCATGGGCCGGCATCCCCATGCCACGGGCCGCGTCCTCGTGGGGGGCGAGCCGCTGGCGGGCGACGTGGCGGGCCGCATCCGGCGCGGCGTGGCGCTGATCCCCGAGGACCGCAAGCGCGACGGGCTGATCGGGACCATGGCGATCCGCGAGAATCTCACGCTGTCGTCGCTGCGGGACTTCGCGCGGCTTGGGCGGCTCGACCTGCGGGCCGAGGCGCGGGCGGCGCTGGACTACGCGAAGCGGCTCGCCATCAAGGCGGCGTCGGTCGAGAACCCGGTGTTCAGCCTGTCGGGCGGCAACCAGCAGAAGGTGGTGATCGGCAAGGCGCTGATGACCCGTCCGAAGGTGCTCCTCATGGACGAGCCGTCGCGCGGCATCGACGTGGGCGCCAAGGCCGAGGTGTTCCGGGTGATGCGCCACCTCGCGGGGGAGGGGCTCGGGATCGTCTTCGTGACCTCGGACCTCGACGAGGTGCTGTCGCTGTCGGACCGCATCGCCGTGATGGCCGACGGCCGCGTCACCGCCATCCTCGACGCCGCCGAGGCTGACGCGGCCAAGGTGGCCTCGGCCGCCGCCCCTGCCACATCCCGACTGGAGGACGCCGCATGACCGCCGCCCCCGCTTCCCTCCCCACCCGCCCGGGCGCCGGCTCGGGTTCGACGCTCCTGCTGCTCCTGCGGCTGCGGACCTTCGTCGCGCTCATCCTGGTGTTCGGCTTCTTCGCCTTCGCCGCGCCGAACTTCCTGTCGGCGGCGAACATGGTCATCATGTCCAAGCACGTGGCGCTGAACGCCTTCCTGGCGATCGGCATGACGTTCGTCATCATCACCGGCGGGATCGACCTGTCGGTGGGCTCCATCGTCGGGCTCTGCGGGATGGTGGCGGGCTGGCTGGTGCTGAACGGGCTGGACCTGGGCCAAGCCTGGACGATCCAGTTCAACATGGTGGAGATCTGCCTGATCGTCATCGCCATCGGGGTGGGCGTGGGCGTCGTCAACGGGCTCCTGATCACGCAGCTCAACGTGGCGCCCTTCATCGCGACGCTGGGGACGCTCTATGTCGCGCGGGGGGCGGCGCTGCTGTCATCGGACGGCAAGACCTTCCCGAACCTCAACGGCAACCCGGACTATGGGTCGGACACGTTCCGGGTGCTCGGGGCGGGGAGCTGGCTCGGCATCCCGGTGTCGATCTGGCTCCTGGTCGTGGTGGCGCTGGCGGCGGCCTATGTCGCGCGGCGCACGCCGCTGGGGCGGCACATCTACGCGGTGGGCGGCAACGAGCGGGGGGCGGCGCTTTCGGGCGTCAAGGTCAACCGCGTCAAGATGGCCGTCTACATGTTCTCGGGCTTCTGCGCGGCGCTGGTGGGGCTCATCATCGCCTCGCAGCTCCAGGCCGCGCATCCGGCGACGGGGGAGACCTTCGAGCTCAACGCCATCGCGGCGGCGGTGCTGGGGGGAACCTCGATGTCGGGGGGCCGGGGCCGGATCGGCGGGACCATCGTCGGGGCCTTCGTCATCGGCATCCTGTCGGACGGGCTGGTGATGATGGGGGTCTCGTCCTTCTGGCAGACGGTCATCAAGGGCCTCGTCATCATCGCGGCCGTGGTGGTGGACCAGGCGCAGAGCCGCATCCAGGCGCGCGTGGTGCTCCAGCAGCAGGCGGCGCTGGGGCGCTGAGGGGGATCGGCTTGCTCCCTCCTCCGTTTGCAGCATAACTCGGGAGGCAGAGACGATGGGGGCCCCGTTGGACGCCAAGCCGAGCGAGTTCAGGATGGAGGTCCAGCCGGGCCTTCTGTCGGAGCCGCGGCGCCGGCGCATCCTCGAATGGCTCCAGGAGGAGGGGAGCGCGCGGGTGCGCGACCTCGCCGCCGCCTTCCAGGTGTCCGAGGCGACGATCCGCCAGGACCTGGAGCGGCTGGAGGCCGAGGGGCAGATCACCCGCGAGCACGGGGGGGCCTACCTCAACACGGTGCCGCAGCAGGTCAATGCCCTGACGCTCCAGCACAGCGAGAACATGGACAAGAAGCGCCGCATCGGGGCGTTCGCGGCGAGCCTCGTGCAGGACGGGGAGACGCTGATCCTCGACGCCGGGACCACGACGACCGAGGTGGCGAGCCGGCTGGTGCCGCGCCATGGGCTGACCGTCATCACCAACGCCCTCAACATCGCGGTGATCCTGGGGGCGGTGCCGGGGAACACGATCCACATGCCCGGCGGGCAGTTCAAGCCGCCGACGCTGTCGCTGTCGGGCGATGCGTCGGTGGATTACTTCCGCAGCATCTTCGCGGGAAAGCTGTTCCTGGCCACCGCCGGCGTCGATCTGGAGGCGGGGCTCACCTACCCGAGCTTCGCCGACCTCCAGCTCAAGCAGGCGATGATCCGGGCGGCGGCGCGGGTCTATCTGGTGGCGGATTCGACCAAGATCGGCCGGTCGTCCTTCACGCGGCTGTCCGCGCTGGACGTGGTGCACGCCTTCGTCACCGACGACGGCATCCCGGACCGGGAGGCCAAGGCCTTCGAGGCGCGGGGCATCGAGGTGCTGATCGCGCGGTGACGCGCCCCGACGCGCCCAGACGCGCCCAGACGGGGCGCCGGGCCGCCGGCCGCCGTGACATTTTCGTGGCGGGCGCGCCACCGGGAACGGGCCGGGCCCTGCCCCCGGCGGCGAAGGGTGCTATCGTCGTGGACCGCAGTCCCGCCCAGGAGCCCCGCCGATGCCCCTCGAAGCCCCGCTCGCCGATCCTCTCGCCCGCGACCTGGCGGCCGAGCCGGTGGACGGCGTGTCGGTGGTGGTGCCGATCCACAACGAGGAGGAGAACCTGCCCCGGCTCCACGAGGAGCTGACGGCGGCGCTGGCGCGGGTGGGCAAGCCCTACGAGATCATCCTGGTGGACGACGGCTCGCGCGATGGCAGCGCGCGGCTCATGGAGGGGATCGCGGCGCGGGACGGGCGGGTGAAGCTCGTGCTGCTGCGGCGCAACTACGGGCAGACCTCGGCGCTGCGGGCGGGGATGGACCGGGCGCGGTTCGGGGCGATCGTGACCATCGACGGCGACCTCCAGAACGACCCGGCGGACATCCCGGCGATGGTGGCCAGGCTGGAGGAGGGCCACGACCTCGTGGCGGGCTGGCGGCGGGACCGGCAGGACGCGCGGTTGACCCGGAAGCTGCCCTCGCGGCTCGCCAACGGGCTGATCCGGCGGGTGACGGGGGTGCCGATCCGGGACCTTGGCTGCACGCTCAAGGTCATCCGGCGCGAGTTCCTGTCGGAGCTGGAGCTGTATGGCGACATGCACCGGTTCGTGTCGATCCTGATGGTGCAGCGCGGGGCGCGCTGGACCGAGATGCCGACGAGCCATCGGCCCCGCGTGGCGGGGGTGACGAAGTATGGGCTGTGGCGGACGGTGGTGGTGCTGCTGGACCTCATCACGCTGAAATACCTGCTCGACTACTCGGCCCATCCGATGCGGCTCTTCGGGGGGCTCGGGCTCCTGGCGCTGGGGGTCAGCATCCTGGCTTTGCTGGGCGCGGTGGGGATGAAGCTGGCGGGCGGGGTGGACATGTCGGGGAACCCGCTGCTGCTGCTGACGGTGCTGTCGGGGCTGTCGGCGTTGCAGCTCTTTTCCCTGGGCCTCCTCAGCGAGGTGCTGGTCCGCATCTACTACGGCCGGCAGGAGGCGCGGACGCACTACTCGGTGCGGCGGACGGCGAACCTCGGGGACGAGGGGTGAGGGCTCAGGCCCGGCGGCGCGCGGCCTTGCGGATCAGCGCGAGGTTGCGGAGGTAGACGACGAGGCCGAGCCCCTGGCCCAGCACGAAGACCGGGTCCATGCGATAGAGCGCGTAGGCCAGCATCAGCGCGCCCCCGGTGATCGACAGCCACCAGAAGCCCACGGGCACGACCGATTCGCCCGCCTTCTCGGACCGCCACCATTGCAGGACGAAGCGCCCGCCGAAGAGAACCTGGGCGAGGAAGCCGACCAGGACCCAGGCGAGCTCGGTCCCGCTCTCGACGTGGAAGAGGGCCAGGAGGTCCATGCGCGTCCCCTTTGCTGCGGCGCCTTCCCCTCTGCCCCGCGCGGGGCGCGGCGTCCAGAGCGCCCGGCGGCCTTGCGGAACCCCGCCCGCTCGGCTTTGTTGCGGTTCCGGGGAGGGTCGGCATGGAAACGCGGATCGGCGACGCGGCGGGCGAGCTGGAGGCCCTGCGGCGCGAGGCGGCGGTCCTGCGGGCCGAGAACGCCCGGCTGCGCGAGGCCTCCGACGGCGCCGCCCGGGGCGCGGCCGACCGGATGCCGGCGCTGGCGCGGGCGGCGCGGGCCATCGTCGGCGCCCCGGACCTGCCGGCGACGCTCCAGGCGATCACGGACGCCGCGCGGGAGATCGTCGGCGCGCACCAGTCGGTGTGCAGCCTCACGCGCGGGCCCGACTGGTCGCAGGCGATCACCGCCGTCTCCCTGTCGGACCGCTATGCGCGCTGGGCCGGCTACGAGAGCGCGCCGGACGGGTCGGGCGTCTATGCCTGGGTCTGCGAGGGGAACCTCACCGTCCGCATGACCCAGGCCGAGCTGGAGGCGCATCCCCGCTGGCGCGGCTTCGGCCCCGAGGCCGCCCGGCACCCGCCGATGCGCGGCTGGCTCGCGACGGCGCTGGTGGGGCGGGACGGGCGGAACCTCGGGCTGGTCCAGCTCTCGGACCGGCTGGAGGGGGAGTTCGACGGGACCGACGAGGCGATCCTCGTGCAGCTCGCGCAGCTCGCCGCCTCGGCGGTCGAGAAGGCGGAGGCCGAGGCGCGGCTGCGGGCGGAGGAGGAGCGCCTGCGGCTGCTGGCGGACGCCCTGCCCATGCTGATGTCGCTGGTGGACCGGGAGGGCCGCTACCGCTTCGTGAACCGGGCCTACGAGGACTGGTTCGGCCGCGCGCGCGACGACGTGCTGGGCCGGACCATGGAGGAGGTGCTGGGCGCGGAGGCCTTCGGGCTGCGCCGCCACCATGCCGAGGCCGCCCTGCGGGGCGAGGCGCGGCGCTTCGAGGCGGCGACGCCGCGCGCCGACGGCGGCGGGGAGGAGACCGAGGTCCATTACCTGCCGCGCCGGGCCGCCGACGGGGCCTGGGACGGCTTCTATGTGCTGGTGGCCGACATATCCGAGCGGAAGGCGGCCGAGCGGGCGCTGCGGGAGGCGCGGGAGGCGGCGGAGCGGGACGCCACGCGGACGGCGGCGATCCTGGGGCAGTTGGCCGAGGGCGTGGTCGTCACCGACACCGGGGGACGCATCGCCTTCGTCAACGAGGCCGCCGCGCGCATCCACGGGGTGGCGCGGCTGGGCGTCGGGCCGGAGGACTACAGCGCAACCTACCGGCTCTTCACCGAGGACGGCGCGCCCTATCCCGGCGAGGAGCTGCCGCTGGCGCGGGCCGCGCTGCGGGGCGAGGCGGCGGAGGAGGCGCGCTGGCGCATCCGCCGCCCCGACGGGCGGGAGGTGCGGGCGGTGGGGTCGGCCCGGCCGATCCGGCTGCCGGACGGGACGCGGATCGGCGCGGTGCTGACCCTGCGCGACGACACCGCCCGCGCCGGCGCCGAGGAGGAGCTGCGGCGGCTGAACCGCGACCTGGAGGCCGAGGTGGCGCAGCGCACCGCCGAGCGGGACCGGATCTGGCAGAACTCCAACGAGCTGATGGCGGTGTTCGGCCTCGACGGGACGCGGCGGGCGATCAACCCGGCCTGGGCGCGGACGCTGGGCCACGACGAGGAGACGCTGCGGCGGACGCCCTTCCTCGATCTCACCCGGCCCGAGGACCGGCCGCGCCTGCTGCGGGCGCTGGCGCGGCTGCGGCGGGGCCAGCGGATCGCCGACCTCGAGAACCGCCTGCGCCACGCCGACGGGAGCTGGCGCACGGTGTCCTGGACGGGCGTGCCGGGGGACGGGGTGTTCCACGCCATCGGCCGCGACGTGACCGGGCAGCGGCAGGCCGAGGAGCAGCTCCGGCAAGCGCAGAAGATGGAGGCGGTGGGGCAGCTCACCGGCGGCATCGCCCACGACTTCAACAACCTCCTGGCCGGGATCGTGGGATCGCTGGACCTGCTGGGCACGCGGCTGCGGCAGGGGCGGACGGACGGGCTCGGGCGCTACGTGGAGGCGGCGATGGGCTCGGCGCAGCGGGCGGCGGCGCTGACCCACCGGCTGCTGGCCTTCGCGCGCCGCCAGCCGCTCGATCCCCGGCCCGTGGACGCCAACGCCCTGTTGTCGGGCATGGAGGACCTGCTGCGCCGCACCTTGGGCCCGGCGATCGCGCTGGAGCTGGACCGCGCCGAGGGGCTGTGGCGGACGCTCTGCGATCCGGTGCAACTGGAGAGCGCGCTCCTCAATCTTTGCATCAATGCGCGGGACGCCATGCCCGGGGGCGGGCGGCTGCGGGTGGGGACGCGCAACGTCCTCCTTGGGGAAGGCGAGGGGGATGCCGGTCCCGGTGCCTTCGTGGCGGTCGAGGTCGCCGACACCGGCCTGGGCATGGCGCCCGAGGTGGTGGCGCGGGCCTTCGAGCCCTTCTTCACCACCAAGCCGCTTGGCCAGGGGAGCGGGCTTGGCCTGTCGATGGTCTACGGCTTCGCCCGGCAGTCCGAAGGCCTGGTCCGGGTGGAGTCGCAGGAAGGGCGGGGCACGACGGTCACGCTGCTGCTGCCGCGCATCCAGGACGCGGCGGAGCGGGGCGGGGCGCCGCCGGGCGGGATGGAGCCGGGCGGGGTGGAGATGCGGGGGCCCGAGATCCCCGCCGCCCGGCGCGGCGGCACCGCCCTGGTCGTGGATGACGAGCCGGTGGTGCGCGCCCTGGTGGCCGAGGTCCTGCGCGAGCGGGACTTCGCGGTGCTGGAGGCCGGCGACGGCCCGGCGGCGCTGGAGCTGCTCGGGCCGGGGCGGCGCTTCGACCTGCTGGTGACGGACCTCGGGCTGCCGGGACTCGACGGCCGGCAGCTCGCCGACCGGGCGCGGGAGGGGCGGCCGGACCTGAAGGTGCTGTTCATCACCGGCTATGCCGAGGGGGCGATCCGGGCCGGGGGGTTCCTGCGGCCCGGCATGGCGATGCTGACCAAGCCCTTCGCCGTCGAGGCGCTGGCCGCCAAGGTCCGCGAACTGCTGGAGCGCTAGCGGCCCCTTGCCCCGGTCCCGTCCCGGCGGCGCGTCCGGGGTGGCCCCCGGCGGGGCGTTGCGCTACCGGCTGCGGGCGCGGCATCCGGGGGAGGGTCGGTCATGGACGGCAACGGGGACGGCAACGGGGACGGCAACGGCGACAGCCTGAAGGGCATCGTGCTGGCGACCACGGTCTACGTGCTCTGGGGCTTCCTGCCGCTGTTCATGAAGGCGCTGGCCCATGTGCCCCCGTCCGAGGTGATCGTCCATCGCGTGATCTGGTCCATCCCCATCGCCGGTGCGGTGATCTGGGCGACGGGCCGGACGGAGGACCTGCGGCGCGCGCTGCGCTCGCCCCGGATGCTGGGCATGGCCGTGGCGACGGCGACGCTGATCTCGGTCAACTGGGGGATCTACGTGTGGTCCATCGGCGCGGGGCACGCGCTCGACGCGGCGCTGGGCTACTACATCAACCCGCTGTTCAGCGTGCTCTTGGGCGCGGCGCTGCTGCGCGAGCGGCTGGCCCCCGCGCAATGGGCGGCCATCGCCCTGGCCGCCGCCGGGGTCGCGGTGCTGACCTGGGAGACGGGGCGGCTGCCGATGGTGGCACTGGGGCTCACGCTCACCTGGGGGATCTACGCCTTCCTCAAGAAGCGGCTGCCGGTGGGCCCGAACCAGGGCTTCCTGCTGGAGGTGCTGATCCTCCTCGCGCCCGCGCTGGCCTACCTGGGCTGGCTGGTGGCGACGGGGCGGAGCCATTTCCTCTCGGGGGATACCGCGACGACCTGGCTGCTGCTGGCCTGCGGGCCGGTGACGGCGGTGCCGCTGATCCTGTATGCCAACGGCGCGAAGCTCCTGCGGCTCTCGACCATCGGCATCCTGCAATACATCGCGCCGACGATGATCGCGCTGACGGCGGTGCTGCTGTTCGGAGAGGAGTTCGGCCGCGCCCGGATGATCGCCTTCCCGATGATCTGGGCGGCGCTGGCGGTCTACACGGCCTCGCTGCTGCGGCAGGCGCGGCGGCCCGTCGCCGCCGGCTGAGGCGCGGCGGCCCGGGCGACGATGCGTTTCCGCGCCGCGGCGAGCCGGGGGCCGAAAAGCCCGTGACGCTGCCGGGTCGCCTTGGTAGAGCCGGGGCGACTGGCAAGGAACGAGGCGACGGTGCAGATCGAAGATACGGCCCTATCCGGGGTCAAGGTCCTGATCCCGCGGCGGTTCGGGGACGCGCGGGGCTGGTTCATGGAGTCCTGGAACCGCGAGGTCCTGCGGGCGCAGGGGATCGACCTCGACTTCGTGCAGGACAACCATTCCCTGAGCGCGGCCGCCGGCACGGTCCGGGGGCTCCATTATCAGCGCCCGCCGCGCGCGCAGGACAAGCTCGTGCGCGTGATCGCCGGGGCGATCCTCGACGTGGCGGTGGACGCGCGGAAGGGCTCGCCGACCTACGGGAAGTGGGTCGCGGAGGAGTTGACGGCTGTCAACTCCCGCCAACTCCTCATTCCGGTGGGGTTCCTGCACGGCTTCGTCACGCTGACGCCCGACACGCAGGTCGCCTACAAGTGCACGGACACCTACGCGCCCGACTGCGACGGCGGGGTGGCCTGGGACGACCCGACGCTGGGGATCGACTGGGGCATCGGGGCCGACAAGGCGGTGCTGTCGGACAAGGACCGCGCCGCGCCGCGCTTCGCGGAATGGGACAGCCCCTTCACCTGGGACGGAACGAAATGACGAATCGCAAGGGCATCATCCTCGCGGGCGGGTCGGGCACCCGGCTGTATCCGATCACCATCGGGCTCTCCAAGCAGCTCCTGCCGGTCTACGACAAGCCGATGATCTACTATCCGCTGTCGGTGCTGATGCTGGCCGGCATCCGGGAGATCGCGCTGATCACCACCCCCGCCGACCAGGACCAGTTCAGGCGGACGCTGGGCGACGGCGCGCAGTGGGGCCTGTCGCTCACCTACATCGCCCAGCCCTCGCCGGACGGGCTCGCGCAGGCCTATCTGCTGGCTGAGGACTTCCTGGCCGGCTCCCCCTCGGCGATGGTGCTGGGGGACAACATCTTCTTCGGCCACGGCCTGCCCGACCTGATGGCCGAGGCCGACCGCCAGCCCCAGGGCGGGACCGTCTTCGGCTACCACGTCGCCGACCCGGAGCGCTACGGGGTGGTGGCCTTCGGCGCCGACGGTCAGGCGAGCGCCATCATCGAGAAGCCCGAGGTGCCGCCGTCGAACTACGCCGTGACCGGGCTCTACTTCCTCGACGGCACGGCCTCCGAGCGGGCGCGGGGCGTCCAGCCCTCGGCCCGGGGGGAGCTGGAGATCACCACGCTGCTGGAGACCTACCTCCACGAGGGGCGGCTGTCGGTGAAGACCATGGGCCGGGGCTATGCGTGGCTCGACACCGGGACCCATGCCTCGCTGCTGGACGCGGGGAACTTCGTCCGCACGCTGGAGGAGCGGCAGGGGCTCCAGACCGGCAGCCCGGACGAGATCGCGTGGCGGCAGGGCTGGATCGGCCGCGAGGCGCTGCTGGATCGGGCCAGGCTGTTCGGGAAGAACGCCTATGGGCGCTACCTGCGTGCGATGGCGGAGGAGGGGGGGGCGGCCTGATCGGCCGCCCTTTCGCCTAGGCGGGGGCGTGCAGCGCCCCCAGTTCCCTCAGCACGTTGCGCAGGCCGTCGCGCCAGTCGGGCTGGGCGATGCCGTAGGCGGAGTGGAGCGAGCCGCAGTCCATCCGCGAGTTCAGGGGCCGCGTGGCCGGCGTCGGATAGGCCGAGGAGGGGATCGGGTTCACCCGGCAGGCGAGGCCCGCCTCGGCCATGATCGCCTCGGCGAAGCCAGCCCAGCTCGTTTCCGGGGCGCCGCAGAAATGGTGCGTGCCGCTTGGGCCACCCTGTGCGAGGCCCTGCGCCAGCGCGAAGCAGGCGTCGGCGATGGCCGCGGCGGGGGTGGGGCCGCCGATCTGGTCGGCGACGACGGTGATCGCCTCCCGCTCGCGCCCGAGGCGGAGCATGGTCTTCACGAAGTTCGCGCCATGGGCCGAGAAGACCCAGGCCGTCCGCAGGATGACATGGGGGCCGCCGGCCTGACGCACGCCCTGCTCGCCCAGGAGCTTGGAGCGGCCGTAGGCGTTCTGGGGGGCGACCGGGTCCTCGGGCGCGAAAGGCTTCGTGCCCAGCCCGTCGAAGACGTAATCGGTGGAGATGTGGACGAAGGGCAGCCCGCGCGCGGCGGCGGCGCGGGCCATGGCGGCAGGCGCCTCGCCGTTGATGACGCGGGCGGCCTCCTCCTCGGACTCGGCGCGGTCCACGGCGGTCCAGGCGGCGGCGTTGACCACCGCGTCGGCCTCGGCCCTGGCGATGGCCGCCGCGCAGGCGGCGGGGTCGGAGAGGTCGGCCACGTCGCGGCCGAGCGCGGTCACGGCCACGCCCTCGGGGGCGCGGCGCAGGATCTCAGTGGCGACCTGGCCGGTGCGGCCGATGAGGAGGAGCCTCATTCCGCGCTCTCCGGCACGGGATCGACCTTGGTGCCGAGCCGCTGGCCCACGCCCTGCCGCGCGAGCAGGGGACGCCACCAGTCCTCGTTCCGAAGATACCATTCGACGGTGCGGCGCAGCCCCTCCTCCAGCGTGACGGAGGGACGCCAGCCCAGCTCCTCGCGGATGCGGGTCGGGTCGATGGCATAGCGGAGGTCGTGGCCGGGGCGGTCGGCGACGTAGGTGATGAGGTGGTCGTGCGGCGCGGCCTCGGGGCGCAGGTCGTCGAGGATGGCGCAGATCGTCTGCACGAGGTCGATGTTGCGGGCCTCGTTCTCGCCGCCGATGTTGTAGCTGCGGCCGACCTGCCCGCGTTGGAGCACGGTCAGGAGGGCGTCGGCGTGGTCCTCCACATACAGCCAGTCGCGGACGTTCAGGCCCTGGCCATAGACGGGGATGGGCTTGCCGTGGAGCGCGTTGAGGATGACGACGGGGACCAGCTTCTCGGGGAAGTGGAAAGGACCGTAGTTGTTCGAGCAGTTGGTGAGCACGACCGGCAGGCCGTAGGTCTCGTGCCAGGCGCGGACCAGGTGGTCGGATGCGGCCTTGGTGGCGGAGTAGGGGGAGTTCGGGGCGTAGGGCGTGTCCTCGGTGAACTGGCCGGTCGCGCCCAGGGTGCCGAACACCTCGTCCGTGGAGATGTGGTGGAAGCGGAAGCCCTCGGGGCGGCCCTCGCGCAGCCAATAGGCGCGGGCGGCCTCCAGCAGGTTGAAGGTGCCGTTGACGTTGGTCTCCACGAAGGTGCCGGGGCCGTCGATGGAACGGTCCACGTGGCTTTCGGCGGCGAGGTGCATGATCGCGTCGGGCCGGTGCGCGGCGAGGACGCGGTCGAGCGCCGGGCGGTCGCGGAGGTCCGCTTGCTCGAAGGCATAGAGCGACGAGTTCGTCACCTGCGCCACGTTGGCGAGGTTGGCCGCGTAGGTCAGGGCGTCGAGGTTCACGACCTCGTGGCCACGCGCCACGGCGAGGCGCACCACCGCCGAGCCGATGAAGCCGGCGCCGCCGGTCACCAGGATTTTCATCTGGGGGTTCTCCCTTCCTCTGCCACGCGGGGGACCCCGCCACGGGACGGCGGGATGGTCAAGTATGCGCCATGCCGCATCGCAGAGACCACGGCAAGGGCGGCGCGGCCACGCCGGGGCGGTCGCCGTGCCGGTGTGGCCCCGGGACGCTGGCGTCCCCCGGCCAGGGGCCGCATGATGGACGGACACGGCGCGCGGGCCGGCGCGGGGAACCGGGGGGCAGGGTGGCGGCAGCGGAGATGCGCGGGCGGGATTCGTCCCGGGTGGAGCGTCGGCCGGAAGGGGAGCCGGGCCTCCGGCTGCCGGGCGTCGCCATGGCGCTGATCGCGGTCAACCTGCTGGTCGAGGCCGTGCTCCTCGCGGCGGACCGGGGCCTTTGGGGGTCGCCGCTCTGGCGGGTGACGGCCTATCAGTATGGGGGCTTCTGGTCGGGTCTGCTGCGCGACTGGCAGCCCAACTATCCAGGACAGGCCGTGCTGATGTTCGCGACCTATGCCTTCCTGCACGGCGGGCCGGGCCATGCCCTGGGCAACATGGCGACGCTGGCCACCCTGACCCCCTCGCTCGCGCGGCGGCTGGGGGCGTGGCGCCTCGCGGTGGTCTATGCCCTGTCGGCGCTGGGCGGGGCCGTGGTGTTCGGCCTCCTGTCCGCGACGGCGGCGCCGATGGTCGGCGCCTCGGGCGCGATCTTCGGCCTCGCCGGGGCGGCGCTGGTCCTCTACTGGGAGGAGCAGCGCCGCCCCGGCGGGGTGCTGGCGGCTCTCGCGGTGCTGGCGGCGCTGAACCTCGTCACCTGGGTCCTGGCGGGGGGGCAGCTCGCCTGGCAGACGCATCTGGGCGGGCTGCTGACCGGGATGGCCGCGACCCGGGCGTTGGGCCGCGCGCCGGATCAGCCGAGGGTGCGGTAGATCCGGTCGTAGGCCGCGAGCAGCCGGGGAGCCGAGTGGCTCCAGCTCAGTCCGCCCCGCACGCGGTCGAGGCCGATCTGGCCCAGCCTCTCGCGCAGGTCGGGGTCGTCCATCAGGACGGCGATCTTGTCGGCGAAATCCTCGGGCTCGTTGGCGCGGGCGTAGAGCGACGCCTCGCCGGCCGAGGCGCGGCCCTCGGTCAGGTCGAACTGCACCACCGGCTTGCCGAGCGCCATGTATTCGATGACCTTGTTCATCGTGCAGATGTCGTTCATCGCGTTCCGGGGATCGGGCGCGACGCCGATGTCGATGCTGTTCAGGACCTCGACCAGCGCCTCGCCATAGAGCGGGCCGTGGAAGGTGAACTTGTCCGTCAGCTCGCGCCGGGCGACGTCAGCCTTCATCTCGTCGAGGCCCGAGCCGAAGCCCACGATGGCGAAATGCACGTCGGAGCGGCCCAGGCCGTTCACGAGGTGGTCGGCGGCGGCGACGAGGAGGTCCATGCCCTCCTGCTGGCCGATCACGCCCACGTAGCCCAGGACCGTTCCCGCGTCGTTGCGGTGGACGAGGTTGCCCGGGCCGGGGATGAAGGTTTCGAGCTTGGGCGCGGAGCGGACGACGAACACGTCGTCGGGGTCCATGCCGCCCCTCTCGATGGCGATGCGGCGAAAGCTCTCGTTGGTGGCGATGGAGACGCGGGCGGTGCGGAAGGTCAGCTTCTCCCACAGGAGCATCACGTTGTAGAGCATCCCCTTGCGGCCGAACTTGGCCTCGAACAGCTCGGGGGAGGGGTCGTGGTGGTCGAAGAGGTAGGCCACGCCCTTGGAGCGGTAGCGGCGCGCGAGCAGGAACACGAGGTCGGGCGGGTTGCAGCCCTGGATCACCTGGAACGGCCCCTGTTCCTTCCAGACCCTGGCCGCGAGATTGAACCAGCCCTTGACCGCCGCGCCGTATTCGCGGGCGTAGGCGACCGCGCCCTCGTGCGCCTCCAGGGGCAGGGGATAGCGGTAGATGTGGACGCCGTCGATCTCCTCGTAGGGGGCCGTCCAGTTCCGCATCTGCGGGCAGATCACCGACACCCGGTAGCCCGCCGCGATCAGCGTCGTAGCCTCCAGCCACACGCGGCGATCGAGGGGAACGGGCAGGTTCTCCACGACGATGAGGACGTGCCGGGAGGTTGCGTCGGCCATGTCGCGGTTCACCTTGCTGTTGCGGTCCCGGCGGTTGCCTAGCCGCTCGGGCCGGAAGGCGCAACGACCCGGCTCGGGCCGGTCTGTGTCCATGGGCGAAACGCCCGGGGGAGCGCGCGTGGCGCTCCCCCGGGAGACGGCTTCGCGCAGCCCGTCAGTTCGGGATGTAGTCCGGCAGGCGGGGCAGCACCTCGGCCATCAGGCGGCGGATGCGGGCGTCGGCCACCTCCTCGGCCTCGCCCTCGTTGATGGCGGTGACGAAGCGCACGATGGCCCCGTCGGTGCGGCCCATGGTCAGGCTGTCCCAGACGACGCTGGCCTTGGCAAGGTAGTCGTTGGTCATGCGCTTCCCGCGCTGCTCGAACCAGTAGTAGACGAGCTGCTTGGACAGGCCCTTCTGGATCACCGCTCGGTTGAGGGTGAAGTCGCCGTAGACCGTGCCCGGCATGGAGACGGCCACGGGCTCCATCGAGAACACCTCCCAGCCGCCGACCGGCAGGCAGACCTCGGGCGAGTGGATGCCCGTGCCCTCGGTCTGGTTGCTGTACCAGGCCGAGAACAGGTTCACCGGCGCGGCCTCTTCGGGGGAGACGTAGGTGACGTTCACGTAGTCCGAGGCATCGAGCACCGTCTCGGTCTCGGGCGCCAGCGCCTCGGAGAAGCCGGACCAGCCGTCGATGTCCTCGGGGAAGATGGCGAAGGTCTCGCGGACGAGATCCGGCCGCTCCGGGGCCGGAGTGGCCACGAAGGCCAGCGTCACCGCGCCCGACAGGAGGGCGGCCGCGACGAGCCCGGGCGAGGCCTGGATCCCGCCGAGGCGGGCGGCCTGCCGGCCGAAGCCTTCGAAGTCGAGGTCGATGACCTCGGACAGGGGCAGAGGGTTGGGCGTGAGCCGCTGGAGCGTCACCGCCATGATGAACAGGATCGCCACGCAGGCCCCGAAGATGACCCAGCCCTCGAAGAAGTGGAGGAAGCCCTCGGCCTGCTCGATCCCGTAGCTGTTCACGAGGATTCCGATCACGCCGATCCGCACCGCGTTCATGAACACGGTGAGCGGAGCGGCCATCAGGAACAGCACGACCTTGTGCCAGAAGGGGCCGCGGTAAAGGATGCCGAACAGGTAGGAGAAGCTGAGGATCGGGAACAGGTAGCGCAGGCCCGAGCAGGCCTCGGCCACCTGGAGCTTGTAGACGCCCAGGTCGATCACGTTCCCTTCAAGGAACACCGGCACTCCCGCCAGCCGCACGAACCAGACGCCCAGCTCGGAGGAGACGAGCTGGAGGAAGATGGTGAGCTGCCAGTAGAGGAACTGGGGCAGGGGCAGCATGAAGATGAGGTGCAGCACCGGTGCCCAGTGGCTGCGGCCCCGGTCCCAGCCGAAGCCCACCAGCACCACGCCCATCATCCAGATGATGAAGGCGTAGGTGGTCACGTCCGGGATCTGCACGAGGTTGCCGAAGATGCCGAAGGCCAGCGCGAAGAGGATCACGAGGATGCCGGGCCAGCGGCGGCGCGGCTGGGCCGGGTCCTCGGGCGGAGCCATCCGAAGCTCGCGCAGGAAGAGATAGAGCGAGACCAGCGGGATGATCGGGCCGTGGCTGTATTCGGGGGTGGACCAGGCGCGGGCCAGCGCCTCGAAGCCCAGCCAGTAGACCGGCAGCGACGCGACGATCAGGGCCGCGAACCAGAACAGGCCCGGCGGGTTGAAGCCACGGTCGGGACGGCCGAGGGCCTGGGAGGGAACGTAGGACATCGATCACCCTAGAAGGACGTGCGCATCAGGACCGCCCGCGCGGGCAGCCGAACCGAAAGGGACCATAGGGCGTCACGCCACGGAAATCGAGTGGTCGCGCGGGGCGCGACAACTTGCGCCGCCCGGGGGCCGGTCGAGGCCCCGGGCGGCCGCCGGGGCTGCGACTCCGTGCCCTTTCAGGAGCTTCCGGCCGGCGGGTGCCCTCCTCAGGGGGGCTAGAGCCCGCCGCCGAACTGGCGGCCCAGGGTCAGAAACAGATTGTCGTTCTTCGCCAGCTCCTCGCCGGTCTCGTCCTCGCGCTCGTGGCGGTAGCCCAGCGACAGGTTCCAGGCGCGGGTGAGCTGCCGCTGCACCGTCGCGCCGAGCTCCAGGCTGCGGGTCCTCGCGTCGGTCGAGGTGTCCTGGGAGGCGCCGTAGAGCGCGTCGAGGCTCAGCGAGGTGGTCGGGGTCATCTCTTGGTTGAGGCGGGCGGCGAGGGTGGTCACCAGTTCCTCCTCGTCGCCTTCCAGCGTCTCGACCGACTGGTCGAGCGCGAGCGACGCCGTGCCGCGCGGCAGCGTCCGGCTGGCCGAGACGCCGCCGGTGAGCTGGAGGTCGCCCGTGCCGTCGCGGGTGACGCCGATCCGGCCCGAGACGGCGCCGAGCGGGCGTTCGAGGTCGCGGCCGAAGCTGAGCGAGGTCCGCAGCCCCTCGTCGGTGTCGTCGAAGCCCAGCCTGGCCACATACTGTCCGTCTGGCCGCGCGATGGAGCCCTGGAAATCGACGCCCCTCTCGGTCTCGGGATCGCTGCCGTCCTCCTCGTAGGTGGAGGTCGTGAAGCCGGCCCGGAGGTCGATGGTCTCGGTCAGGCTGAAGCGCAGCTCCGCGCCGAAGTTGGTGTCGGTGTAGTCGAGAAGCTCGCTCTCGGCCGAGACGTCGCTGTAGTCCACGCCCTGGACTCCGGCGGACAGGGTCGCGCCGAAGGGCGCGTCGTCGCGCAGCGAGAGGCTGGCGTCGAGGCGGCCGAGCTGGCGGGTGCCCTCGCCCTCCAGGTCCTCGAAGTCGTCGGGGAGGTCGATGGTCCCGTCCTCGCCCAGGAAGTCGCCAAGGCCCCGCAGGAACGACACGTCGGTGCGGCTGAATCGCCCCGAGGCCGTGAAGCTGGACGCGGGGACCGCGCGCTCGTAGCCGAAGGACAGGCTCGGGCCATCGACGCGCGCCTCGTCGTCGGAGAACGGCACCTCGACGTTCGCGCCCGCCTGGAGCGTGAGCCGCGAGGCCGGGGTGCTGCTGGCGTAGGACAGGCCCAAGGCCGTCAGGGCGCTGGTGCGGGAGTCCTCGACCCCGGGGTCGAGGTCGGCGTTGGTGTCGAAGCCCAGGCCCTGCGACAGGCTGACGGTCAGGCCGGGGTTCGGCCCCTCCTGCGCGGGCGCGGGGGCGGACAGCGGCAGGCCAAGGGCCAGCGCGGCCAGGACGGGCACGCCGCCCCGCCGGGACGGCGGGCGCCCGAATCGCCGGGACGGCGCGGTAGTCATTCGAAGAGCCGACGCTGCGGGACCACGATCACGTCGCCGTCGGCCAGCGCGACCGAGCCCGCGCCGCTGCGCCCCTGCTCGATAGCGCGGTAATCGATGCCGTAGACGGTCTCGCGCCCGGTGGCGGGGTCGGTCCGGCGGAGCTGGATGCGCTTGGTCGCGGCGAAGGGCGAGAAGCCCCCCATCTCGGCCACGATCTGGAGCATGGTCGTCCCCGGTTCGACGCTGAGCTTGCCGGGCCGCCCGGCCTCGCCCACCACGTAGACGTCGATGGTGGGGGGCTCCTCGGCGGCCAGAGGCTCCTCCTCGTCCTGTGCGATCTGGGCCAGGCCGACGAAGACGTTGGGAGGCGCGGTGAAGTTGGGGGCGAGCCGGTCCACGAGGTCCGACTGGATCTGCTCCACCGTGCGGCCGGCGGCCGGCACCGAGCCGGCCAGCGGGACGGTGATCCGCCCGTCCGGCGACACGAGGCTGCTTCGGTTGAGGCCCGGGTCCTCGATGACCTCGATCTGGAGCACGTCGCCGGGCCGGATCCGATAGGCGTCCTGCGCCTGCGCCGTCCCCAGCACCCCCAGGCCCAGGAGCCCGGCCGTGACCGTGGCGATGGTGGTCTTCCGAATGATCATGCGGTTCCTCAACTGCGCGACGGCAGCCCTGCGTTAGGTCCTGCCGTCACGATAGCAACCGCCGCCGGGCGCACAAGACCGGCACCATCCCCGGGCGCCGAGTTTCCGCGCGGCGCGGTCCCGGCACCACAGGTGGGGGAGTCAGGGCGCGGAGGCGGGCTCGGCCGCCGAGGAGTTCGACGACAGCCCGGCGGGTGCCGCCGGCAGGGCGGCCAGGGTCTCCCTGGCGGTCGCCATCTGCGGGATGGGACGGTCGCCGGCCAGGTCGAGGGCGCGGGTCAGGGCCGCCCGCGCCTCCTCGGTCCGGCCCAGCGCGTGGTAGGTCATGCCCAGGTGGAAGCTCACCACGGGGTCCTCGCCCAGCGATTCGGCGGCCCCTTCCAGGTAGGGCAGGGCCTCGGCGTGCTGGCCCCGCTGCGCCAGGATCCAGCCGTAGGTGTCCATCAGCGCCGGCTCGCGCGAGTCCTCGAGCCGCTTGGCGATGGCGAAGGCGCGGTCCAGGTCCTCGGCGCTCGAGGCCCGCTGGCTCAGGAGGCTGGCGAGGTTGTTGGCGACAACGACGTTGAAGCTGTTGGCGTCGTACATCGACTGGTAGATCGCGATCGCCCCGTCGATGTCACCGCTCCGCTCCAGCTCGGCGGCCTTCATCCAGGACAACTGCTGGGAACCGGGGCTGGCGGCAAGGCCGGCGTCGAGCACCGCCGTCGCCTCCTCGGCCCGGTTCGTGCGGGCCAGCAGGGTGTAGAGCTGCATCGTCGCCCGCTCCGAGGTCGGGTCCAGGGCGATCAGCTCGCGCAGGAGCGCCTCCGATTCGTCGATCCGGTCCTCCGAGGCCATCAGGCCGGCGTCGAGCAGCCGCAGGTCGAAGTCGTCCGGCGAATCCGACAGGCGCTGGTCGAGGAAGTCGCGCGCCTCCTCGGCGCTGCCGGTGCGGAGCATGGCGCTGACCGCGCGGGCCACGTCCTCGGCGCCGCCGCCCTGGTCGGCCAGCGTGCGGAGCATCTCCAGCCCGTCCTCCGTCCGGTTGCTGGAGAAGGCAAGCCCGGCCCGCAGCCGCTGCGCCGCGTCCTTGGCCGCGTCGGAGCCGATCGCGTCGAGCTGCGCCGCGACCTGCTCGACGCCGGGGAGGTTGTTCTGCCCCAGCCAGAGCTGGCCCAGCCGCAGCGCCACCTCGACGGAGGCCGGGTTCGCGGCGCGGGAGTCCGACAGCACGGTCTCGGCGGCGGTGGCCTGGCCTTGGGCGAGGAGGAACTCGGCGTAGCGAAGCGAGGGCTCCACGGCGAAGTTCGACACCTCGGCGGCGGCCGACAGGCGCTCGCCCGCGAGGTCGAGGTCGCCGTCGCGCTGGTGCGCCTCGGCCATCAGGGTCAGCACCTCGATGTCGCGCGGCTCCTGCGAGAGGGCGGTGCGGAGGTCCACGATGGCATCGCCGGGCCGGTCCTCGTCGATGGCCCAGGCCGCGCGCAGCTTGAGCGCGTCCACGTTGCCCTGATCGACTTCCAGCACCTCCTCGACACGCTGGCGCGCGCCGACGCGGTTGCCCATGTCGGACAGCATCCGCGCCAGCGTGGTCTTGATGCGGCGGGTCTGGTCGGAATCGGGCGCCGTCTCCAGCACCGCCTCGATGGCGGCCACTGCCTCGTCGGCCTTGCCCGCCTCGTAGTCGAGGCCGGCGAGGAGCGTCCGGTAGAGGTCCGCGTTGGCCGTGCCCTCGTTGGCCTTGACCAGCGATTCAATCTCGGCCCGGGCGGCATCGGCGCCACGGGCGGCCCGGATGAAGTCGATCAGCGTGACGAAGCCGCCCGTGGCTCCCGTGGGATCGCCGGCCAACTCGCGCAGGAGGGCCTCGGCCCCGGCGCTGTCGCCTTGAATCAGGTGCCAGCGCACCAGGGAGGAGCGGACCTCCTCGTTGTCGGGGAAGAGGCGATACATCTCGCGGAGCTGGGCCCCCGTGCCGTCCATGTCCTCGGCCGCGACCAGCGCCCGGAACTTGGTCATGTGCAGGTCGAGCGAATCGGGGTCGTCCTGGAGCGCGCGGTCGATCACCGGCACGGCATCGACGGGGTTCGGGCCGGACACCAGACGGTGGATCACCACGCGGCGCGCGATGCCGAGCTCGTCATGGGCGGCGAGGAGGATGCGGGCCTGCCGGGCCACCTCCTCCTGCCGGGCCTCGTCGCCGGCCATGACCGCGCCGTGATAGCGCAGCGCCAGGTCCACGGCTTGGGCGCGCAGGTCATCGGGCAGCAGGCGCAGGGCCTCGGCGCCGTGGCGCTCGGCCTCGTCCCAGTTGCCCTGCTCGATGGCGAGCTCCGCCAACGTCAGGCGGACCTCGCCTAGGTCGGGATACTGCTCGGCCAGCAGGAGATAGTGGCGGTAGGCCTCGGTCACGTTGCCGCGGCGGAGGTTGATGTCCGCGTAGGCCATGCGGGCTTCCTGGTGGAAGCCGTCGTTGTCGAAGACGTTCCGCAGCTCGACCAGGGCGCGGTCCTCGTCGCCCTGCTCGATGAGCGCAAGGGCGGACCGGTAGAATCGCTCGGCCTTGTCCTCCTGGCTCTCGCAGCCGGACAGGACAAGGACGGAGGACAGGGCCGCCGCGAGGATGACGCCAGATCGGTTCAGCATGGGATCTCGATTGAAACAGGATACGCGGGAACCAGGCTCGAACGGCCAGCCTGCTACTCGATCCCCTTATTGCGTCAGTAGCCGGTCGCCCGCAAGATGACGCGGACCGTCGCCGCCAGGATGCGGACATCCTCGCCGAAGGACAGGCTGTTGAGGTAGGCGTTGTCGTAGGAGGCGCGCGCCGCGAAGGAGGTGCCGTTCCGCTCGCTGACCTGCCAGGGGCCGGTGATCCCGGGACGCATCTGGAAGTAGGCGGTGCCGGGGTAGAGCTCCGTCTGCGACGGCATCATCGGACGGGGCCCGACGAGGCTCATGTCGCCCTTGAGCACGTTCCAGAGCTGGGGAAGCTCGTCGAGCGAGGACTTCCGCAGGATGTGGCCGACGCGGGTGATGCGGGGATCGGCCTTGAGCTTCTGCGTCTCGTCCCATTCGGCCCGGGCAGCGGTGTCGTTCCTCAGATGCTCCTCCAGGCGGGCGTCGGCGTCGCGCACCATGCTGCGGAGCTTCCAGATGCGGAAGACGCGCCCGCCCCGGCCGACCCGGTCCTGCGTGTAGAAGGGCTTCCCGCCCTCCATCGCCACGACGAGGGCCAGGAGCAGGACGAGAGGAAGGACGATCGGGAAGGCCAGGAGCACGACCAGCACGTCGAGGGCGCGCTTGGCCACGCGGCGGTAGAAGTGCCGTTGCTTCGTCGGGGCCATGGGAGCATCGGACATCGTCGCCGTCGCCGTGTTGTTCGACCGGCCGAGAAGCCAGCTCTGCTCACGATCATGCATCGACATGGGTTTCCTCAGCGCGAAAGGTCAAGGCAGGAAAGGCTGGAGCCCGCTGGCCCGGCAGCCCCCCGCGGATGAAGGCTACCCTGGTTCCCCGGGTGGCGAGGTCATTAATATTTCATTAATGGTTCTAGCCCTGTTGATGCCGCAGGTGCAACATGTTCCGACCTAGGTCCGGAGCCGGATCGGGCAACAGACTAGCGTTCGATTGGAAACTGCCTCAGATTTGGTCGGCATTCTAGGAGAATGCGCCACGCTGGGCGGGAACGATTCGCCGCACTGCGGCGAGTCCGTCTGGCCAAGGTCGGCGCTCTGGGCTAGGAAGTCCCGAAACCTCCTGGACAAGGCGCAAGATGGCCACGAGCCTTGACATCTATGTCGAACACTTCGGTCTCACGGAGCGGCCCTTCTCCCTGGTGCCCGATCCGGCCTTCCTGTTCTGGTCGGAGCATCACCGGCGGGCCTTCGCCATGCTGGAATACGGAATCGTCACCCGCGCGCCCGTCACCCTCATCACGGGGGAGGTCGGGGCCGGCAAGACCACGATCCTGTTCAAGCTGCTGGCGACGCTGGGCGACGACGTGCGGGTGGGGCTCATCACCAACTCGCACGGCGATCGGGGCGAGCTGCTGCGCTGGGTGCTGATGGCGCTCGACCAGCCCGCGCCGGTCGAGGCCTCCTACGTGGACCTGTTCAGCCGCTTCCAGGCGCATCTCATCGCGGAATACGCCCAGGGGCGCCGGGTCATCCTGATCTTCGACGAGGCGCAGAACCTCTCGCGCGAGTCGCTGGAGGAGATCCGGATGTTCACCAACATCAACGCCAACAAGGACGAGCTGGTGCAGCTCGTGCTCGTCGGCCAGCCGGAGCTGCGCGACCTGATCCGCCGCCCGGACATGATCCAGCTCGCGCAGCGCGTCGCCGCCAGCTTCCACCTTCCGGCGATGGATGGTCCCACCGTGCAGGGCTACATCCGGCACCGGCTGGAGGTGGCGGGCGCGCAGGAGCCCATCTTCAGCGAAGGAGCCATCGACTTGGTGCACGAGGCCTCGAAGGGCGTGCCGCGGCTGGTCAACCAGCTCTGCGACCTCGCCATGGTCTACGCCTTCACGAAGGACCAGCGCCACGTCTCGCGCGCGACTGTCGAGGACGTGCTGAACGATGGCGTGTTCTTCGCGGGCGGCCAGACCGTCACCATCCCGCCGCGCGCCCGCGCCGTGGGCGAAACCACCACCAGCCGAGGGGAGGCCTGACGCATGGACCTCAAGTTCTACCTGTCCGTCTTCCTGCGGCGCCTGCCCTACGTGATCCTGCTCACGGTGCTGGGCGCGGTGCTCGGCGGGACCGTCGCGGCGCTGCTGCCGCCGAGCTACTACACCCAGGCCCGTCTCGCCGTGGAATCCGAGCAGATCCCGGGCGACCTGGCCGCCTCCACGGTCCAGAGCCCGCCCCTCGAGCAGATCCAGTTCATCACGCAACGCATCCTGTCGCGCGAGAGGCTGATCGACCTCGCGAACCGCCTGGACATCTACGCCCCCGCCCCCGGCGAGGCGCCTGTGCAGATGGCGGCCGACGACCTGGTGGCCGACCTGCGCGAGCGGATCCAGATCACCACCACCGGCGGCGGTCCGGGCCGCACGACTCGCGAACCCGTGCAGCCCATCAGCGTCACCGTGGGCTTCACGGCGGGGACCGCGCAGCTCTCGGCCGCCGTGACCAACGAGGTCGTGACTCTCATGCTCCGCGAGAACGTGGAGATGCGGACCCAGACGGCGGGCCAGACGCTCGACTTCTTCAACCAAGAGGTCGACCGGCTCGGCCAGGATCTCGCGCGGAAGGGCGCCGCGATCCGGGCCTTCCAGGAGTCCAACCGCGACGCGCTGCCCGACAGCCTGGAGTTCCGGCGCGGCCAGCTCGTCGCCGAGCAGGAGCGGCTGCTTCAACTCCAGCGCGACGCGGCTGCGCTGCGGGAACGTCGCCAGCAGCTCGTGAACCTCTACGAGGCCACCGGCGCCGTCGGCTTCGACGCGGCCGGCGCCGCCCTCACGCCCGAGCAGCGGCAGCTCCAGGAGCTCCGCAACCAGCTCTCGTCCGCCTTGGCCGTCCTGTCGCCGACCAACCCGCGCGTGACCGTGCTCCAGAACCAGATCACCGCGCTCGAGGCGCAGGTGGCGGCCACCCAGGGGGCCTCGGTCGCCAACAGCGCCCGGGCCGGCATGAGCGCCTACGAGATCCAGCTCGCCGACATGGACCTGCAGATCCGGCAACTGGAGGAGCAGCAGCCCGCCATCGAAGCCGGCTTGGCCGAGCTCCAGGCCACCATCGAGGCCACTCCGGCGAACGCGATCACGCTGGCCGACCTCCAGCGCGACTACGAGAACGTCAGCGAGCAGTACGACCAGGCCGTGGCCCGCCGCGCCGTCGCCGAGACCGGCGAGATGATCGAGACGCTGTCGCGCGGCCAGCGCATCACCGTTGTCGAGCAGGCCGTCCCGCCCGAGCGGCCGCAGAGCCCCAACCGGCTGCTGATCGCCGCCGGTGGCCTGGGCGGCGGGCTGTTCCTCGGCCTCGCGCTGGTGGCCCTGCTGGAGTTGTCCGACCGCTCGATCCGCCGTCCGGTCGAGCTGACCGGCAAGCTCGGCATCGTGCCCTTCGCGGCGCTGCCGCTGATCCGGAGCCGCTACGACCTGCGGCGCCGCAAGATGCGGATCGCAGTGGCCCTGGCGCTGATCCTGGTCGTCCTTCCCGGCGCCCTCTGGTTCATCCACAGCCAGATCATGCCGCTCAACCTCGTGGCGGATCGCCTGCTCGGTCGGATGACCGCCAGCCTCGATCCCGTCCTGTCCAACCTCGGCTGAGGATCAGATCCATGGAACGCATCCAACATGCGATCGAAAAGGCCCGCGCGGCCCGGACCGACGCCGTCGCCGGCCCGGGGGTTGCGCAGGCGCCCGCCGGCTGCGCCCGCCAGCCGGCCGAATCCGGGGCGGAGGCTGCGGTCCTCGCCAACTGGCAGGCGCTGCGTGAGGTCGCCGTGCCGGCGCAGGCCCTGGTTCGGGCTCATGTCGTCACCGCCACCGGCGAGAAGGAAGCGGTTCGCTTCGACATGATGCGGACCAAGCTTATCCACGAGGTCCGCGCCAACCAGTGGCGGCGGATCGCCATCACCTCGCCCGGCCCGTCCTGCGGCAAGACCACCGTCTGCCTGAACCTCGCCTACAGCCTGGCGCGGCAGCCGGAGGTGCGTGTCGTGGTGGTGGAGGCCGACCTGCGGCGCCCGTCGCTGGCCAAGGTGCTCGGGCTCCGCCCGTCCGTCGGCGTGGCCGAGTTCCTCGACGGGCAGGCAGGCCTGTCCGACGTCTCTATCCGGCTGCGCCCGAACCTCGCGGTCCTGTCCAGCCCCGAGCCGCGCCGCAACGCGCCCGAGCTGTTCCAGTCGCCCGCCACAGCCCAGGCGATCGCCGCGCTGGAGGAGGCCCTGGAGCCCACCGTGGTCCTGTTCGACCTGCCACCGGTCCTGTCGGGCGACGACGTGATGTCCTTCGCGGGGCACGTGGACGCCGCGCTCATCATCGCGGGGGCGGGCACCACCACCATCGCCGAGATCGACAACTGCGAGCGCGAGCTGGCGAGCCGGACCAACATCATGGGCGTGGTGGTCAACAGCTGCCGCTACCTCGGCAAAGACTACGACTACAAGGACTGACCGGGCCAAGCCGCCGCGCCATGGGGACTGGGGGCGACCGTCCCCGGCGGACCGGGTCACGCGGCCGGGACGGCGCCGGCCACGCGCTGGCCGGGCCGGGAGTGGCCCGTCGCGCGAAGCAACGAGGAGAGAGGGCCGCGATGGCTGTCCGGAAACGCACGACGCTGGGGCGCGTCGCCCACCTGCTGGGCTCCGTCCTCGATCCGCTCGTCTGGCTGCATCCGTTCCGGATGCTGCATTATTACGGCTACAGCCATGTCCGGCCCCGTCGTCAGATGCGGCTCGGGCGCGACGTGCGGCTCGCCCCCAACACCTCCTTCCGCAACGCCGAGAGGATCGAGCTCGGGGATCAGGTCCAACTCGGGGAGCACACCGCGCTCTGGGCGGGGCGCAGCACCTCGTGGGTCCGCATCGGCGCGCGGACGACCTTCGGGCCGGGCTGCTTCGTCACCGCTGCCGACTACGGCCTTGCTGCCGGCCGGCGCATCACCGATCAGGAGATGGTGGAGCGCGACGTGGTCATAGGCCCGGACTGCTGGATCGGCACCAAGTCGGTCATCACCGCCGGCGTGACGCTGGGCGAGGGCTGCGTGATCGGCGCGGGCTCGGTGGTCACCAAGGACGTTCCGGCCGGGGCCATCGCCGCCGGCGTCCCCGCCCGCGTCATCCGGATGCGGAGCTAGACCTTCCGGCCCGCCGCCTGGCCCAGCATCCAGGCGCACCGGCGCAGGCGCAGCCGCGTCAGCGTCGCGAGGGCCGCCCGCCGCTCCGCCACGCCGCTCAGGCGCGGGGAGGTCATCACCTTCACCGCATGGACCCCGATCGACGGCACCATGCCGAGGCCGCGCAGGGCCCAGGCCGCGCGGGCGCGCGGGCTCTGGGTGGGGCGCAGCTCCCACATCTCGGCGGTGAGCCGGCGCCACTTCCGCTCCAGCGCCGACCAGTCCGAGCGGGTGGGATGGGCGACGCGCAACTCGTCCGCATGGACGAGGCGGAAGCCCAGGCCCCGGGCGCGGTGGCACCATTCGAGGTCCTCGGACAAGCCGGGCCGCAACTCGCCCACCCTGTCCCAGATGGCGCGCGAGGTGACGAGGTTGGCCGTCACCGAGAAGCCCTTGCTCTCGATGTAGCCCTGGTTGTCGAAGGCGAAGACCGTCTCGAAGGCCTCCGCCCCGCTGCGGGGCCCCGGCGTCTCGTCGAAGAGCGTGATGGTACCGCCCACGATGTCCGCGCGCCCCGCCACGCGGCGGACGGTGGCCAGCCAGTCGGGCGCGGGCACGCAGTCGCAGTCGAGGAAGGCGATCACCGGCGCGGTGGTCTCGGCGACGCCCCGATTGCGCGCCATCGCCGCGCCCTTGCGCGGCTCCACCACGATGCGGAGCCCCGGATGCGCCGCCCGCACCGGCTCGAGGCTGTCGGTCGAAGCGTTGTCCACCACGACGACCGCCACCTCGGGCGTGAGTTGCGGCATCAGCGCCGAAAGGCAGCGCGTCAGGCGGGCCACGTCGTTGTAATGGGGGATGATGACGGCGACCTCAGGCACGAGGGGCCGCCTCCATCAGGCGCCGCAGGGCCGTCTCGTAGGCTGCGAGCTTCTGGATGCCGAGGGCGAGCGCCGCCTCCGTCTCCCGCTTGACGGCCGCGCGGTCCTCGAAGGCCTGGGCGACCTTGCCCAGGATGGCGGCGTTCTCCTCGCCCGTGCAGTCCACGGTGCGGTCGTAGCCCAGGGAGCCGAAGAGTCCGGCGAACTTGCGCGAATAGGCCATCGGCACCACCGGCACGCCCGAGGAGAATGCGGCGATGCAGGCGTGCATCCGCGCGCCCATGAAGAAATCGAGGCCAGCGATGTAGGTCTTGGCCTCGGATGGCGAGGCGAAGTCGGGGGCGAGGACCGTGCCGGGGAACTCGGCGGCAAGGGCTTGGCAGGCGCGCAGGTCGTCCTCGCCGGTCATGCGGCCGGTGTGCACGATGACGTGCGACACGAGGTGGACCTCGCAGCCCGCCGGATGCGCCTGGAAGTGGCGGATCAGGTCGCGGATCAGGCCCGGATAGTCGGTCCGCAGGCCGAAGTCGTTCCTGCCGCTGTAGCCGCCCGCGAGCAGGAGGCCCGAGACGTTGATCCCGACCTTCACCGGGCCGCCTTCGCGCGGGGCCGGGGGATCGTAGGGCAGCCGCAGGGCCACGTCCGAGGCCTCGATCACGTCGCGCCGGCCCAGGTCCTTCGCGGCCTTGGTCGATTGCCGATCGCGCGACGCGACCACGGCGGCGCGGTTCAGGAACAGCCGCGCGGCGAGCTTGGAGCTCCGCTTGGTGAACGGCCCGATGGTCTGCGGCGCCATGACCAGCGGCGTCCGGGCAAGGTGAGTCAGCCCCTTGAGCAGGAACATCCTGTTCAGCCGCCCCGATCCGTAGATGTCGGCGAAGCTGTCGCCTGCGCCGATGTCGATCACGAAGTCGGACTTGCGCGCCAGGGCGAAGTAGCCGTCCGGCCGGGTCATCGCCTGCCGGTTGTATGGAACGAGGCGGATGTCGGGCCCGGTCACGTAGGGCTCCCGCCGGTCCATGAGGTCCAGCACGGTGATCTCGATCTCGCGCCTCAGGTCGGCCGCGAGCCGGCGCAGGATCGCCACCTCCGAGACAGTCAGCGCCCCCACGCCCAGGTTGTCGGAGCGGGTGGAGTGCATGATGAGGCAGACGCGGATCGGTCTCGGGGCCATTGTCACCCTTTCTAGGCGGACCGGGATCAGGGCCGGCGCTTCAGCGAGCGGCGGATCATCCCCAGGAAGTTCTTCATGTTGCGCTGCGCAGAGTTCTGCCGCGCCGCAGCGAGGATTCGCAAGCCCTGGTAGCGCGGCACGGGCCGCCCCGCCACCCGCAGCGCGAGGAGCCGCGCCGCAAGCGCGCGGCGACGCTCGCGCTGGCCAGGCTGGATGGCGGGCAGGGTGCCCACGTCGAAGGGCGCGGTCCCGATCCGGCCCGCCGCCTCGGCGTCGCGGACCAGCCGCTCGCCCAGGGCGGTGCGGGCGACCATCAGGCTGATGCCCGGCTGCTCCTCGAAGACCGGATAGCCGCCCTCGTCGCTTTCCCAGGCGTCGGCGCAGACGATGTCGGCCATGACGCCCGTGCCGTCGGGGCAGATCTTGCAGCGGTGCTGGACGTGGCGGCTCAGGATCTTGCCCCAGCTCTCGTGGTAGGTCATCGACCGCTCGGTCCCGTCGTCGAGCGTGGCGGTCGCCCGTCCCGGCCAGCCGTTGCCCCTGTAGCGGAAGCTCCGGACCCGCGCTTCCTCGGCCTCCAGCGCCTTCAGCACGGCCCGCCCGCCCGCGTGGGACGGGACGCCGGCGCAGAAGAAGGACAGGATCACCGGCACCGCCGCCGCGACCTTGGGGTCGGCGGCGCGCAGGGCCGCCATCGCGGCGGCATCGCAGGGCTTGCCCACGAAGGCGAAGCGCCGGCCCGTGGCCTCGTGCTCGGCCAGACGATCCTGGAGGTTCTCCAGCGGCGCCGAGGGCGCGTAGCGCGACCCGGCGGCACCGAGAATGCCGTCGCGCCCCGCCGTGACCACCGTGGCGTTGCCGATCGCGAGGTCGGCCGAGGCGGTCGTCTCGATCACCGCATCCACCGCACCGCTCTGGACGAGGTGGAGCAGCATCGCCGACAGCCCGCCGCCCGAGGCCCCGGCGTGGCGGATGCCGTCATCGGTGGCCCACGCGGTCCGCATCGACACGTAAGGCCCGAACAGCACGTCGTCCGTGCGGTCCCCGGCCTCGACCATCTGTCCAAGTCCCGGGCAGACCCGCTGGATGGCCTCGTCCTCGGCCCGGCTGAGCGGGGCAGACTGGACGGGACGCAGGTAGCCGGGCACGGCGACCGCCATGCGGACCTTGCCGGCCGCGATGGCGGCGCAGGCCCCGCAGCCCGCGCAGGTGTTCCCCCGGGCGACCCGCGCCAGGGAGGGGGCCGTCGCCGGCTCGGAGACGGCCGGCGCGAAGCCGATCCCTCGTTCCGCGTTTTCCAACAATCGGTCCTCCTTGGGGCCTCGGTCCCGAGGCTTTTATTTGCCCGGGGCCGGAACGGCAACTTGACCTCGTCGCGATTGGCGGAAACACACTGCGTCCCAATGGCGCCATGACGTCGCAGCCCAGGTTCCCCTTCCCCCCATGTTCCGCACCGCCTTCTTGATCCTTTCGGGCAACGCCGCCGCGTCCCTCCTGATGCTGCTGCGGAACCTCCTCATCGCCCGCATGATCCCCGTCGCCGACTTCGGGGTGGCCGCGACGCTGGCCATCGCCATGTCGATCGTCGAGATGGTGTCGGCCTTCGGGCTCCAGCAGCAGATCATCCAGGCCAAGAACGGCGACGACCCGCGCTTCCAGGCGGCGCTCCAGGGCTTCCAGGTGGTGCGGGGCCTGTTCTCGGGCCTGCTCCTGGCCGTTCTCGCCGGACCCATCGCCGATTTCATGAACGTCCCCGAGGCGACCTGGGGCCACCGTCTGATGGCGCTGGTTCCGGTGCTGAACGCCCTGGGGCACTTCGACCATTATCGGCTCAACCGTAAGGGGATATTCGGGCCGATGATCCTCGCCAGCCTCCTGCCCGCGCTCGCGTCCCTGCTGGCGGTCTGGCCGCTGGTGGCTTGGTTCGGCGACTGGCGGGCGATGCTCTTCGCCATCCTGATCCAGAGCGTGGTCGGCATGATCTCCACCCACATCGTCGCGGAGCGGCCCTATAGGCTCGTGCTCGACCGCGCCATCATACGCGAGAGCGTGATCTTCGGCTGGCCGCTGCTCCTCAACAACGTGCTCCTGTTCCTCGTCTTCAACGGCGACCGCATCGTCGTGGGGCGGCTCCTCGGCATGGAGAGCCTGGCGATCTTCAGCATGGGCATGACGCTCACGCTGGCGCCGACGCTGGTCATGGGCAAGTCGATCCAGAACTTCTTCCTTCCCCGCCTGTCGGAGGCCGCGCACGGCGAAGGTCCCAAAGCGCGCCGCCGCTTCTTCCGCCTCTCGCAAGGGGCGCACCAGTCCGGGTTCTTCACCGGCGGGCTGCTGGTGGTCGCGACCGTCCTCCTGGGCGGGCCCTTCGTACGGCTGGCCCTGGGCGCGCAATATGCGGCGCTCGTGCCGCTGATCGACATGATGGCCGTGATGCAGGCGGCCCGCATCTTCAAGACCGGCAGCTCGACCATCGCCCTTGCCCGAGGGAAGGCCGGCAATGCCGCCATGGCGAACCTGGTCCGGCTCGTCTCTCTGCCGCTGGCTTGGCTCGCCGTCCAGCAGGGCTTCGGTTTGGAGATGGTGATCTGGATCGGCATCCTGGCCGAGTCCGTCGGCTTCGCGGTCTCGCTCCTGCTGCTTCGGAGCCGATTCGGCGCATCGCTTCGGCCGCTTGCGGCGCCCGTGCTGGCGACGGCCCTGCTCCTGGCGCTGCCGCTGGTCCTGCGCGAGTGGCCCGGGGTGCCGGAATGGACGGTGGCCCTGGCGGTCGTGCTGGCCTTCGGGGTGCAGCTCGCCACGATGCGGACGATCCGGGCGCCCGTGCTCGCCGCCTTGGCGCGGAAGCTCGGCCGGTGACGTCCCGGGGGAGGCGAGGCGCTGGCCCCCTTCCAGGCCGCCCCGTAAGGTCGAATCAGGTCAGGTCGGCCTCGGCCAGCGCGGCCTCGGTGGCGTCGGCGGTCAGGAACCGCCCATAGGCCCCCACTTCGAAGTCGCTGCGGATGATCCGGGCCGGGTTGCCCGCGACCAGCGAGCGTGGGGGAACGGACTTCGTGACCACCGAGCCCGCCCCGACCACGCTCCCGTCGCCGGGCAGGATCAGGCTCCGCTCGCTGATGAAGCGGTCGGCCGCGATGCGGGTTTGAAGATAAAGCCCACGGGTCATCTCATGGGTCAGCAGGCGGGCCTCGCAGGCGATGTAGCTGCGCGGCCCGACATGGATGTCGACCGGGAACGTCCTGTCGAACTGGCCGGAAAGCGACATCTACGCCGTCGGATGGATGTCCATTCCCCACAAGCGGGTGTAGTAGGGGCGCCGAAGCGAGACGAGGAGGCTGCCGAGCCTCCGGAGACGCGGTTGAGCCCGCGATGCCGGGCCTTAGTGGGCCCCTGGATAGGGCGGGGCGGCAGAGATGGCGTCTGTCACGGGGCCTGTTCTGGTTCTGGCCGAACCGTGTCGTCGGATTGTGGGATGGGGTTGCTTGTAGATGAAACCGACTCGGGCGCGCTACACCCGGCAAGAGAGCGATGATGGAGGCCGTCAGTCCATGAAATGGATACGATTCGCTGGGCTCGGTGTGGCCCTCTGCCTCCCGGTGGAGGCCCAGGCCGCCCCGCGCGAGATCCGGCTGGCCGATCCCTCCGAGCTGGCGGGCGCGCTCGTTGCCTCCGAAGGAGGGGACGTGCTCCTGCTGGCCGGCGGCGACTGGGGGCGGCTCGAGATCGTCCGGCGCGACTGGCCCGAGGGCGCCCCTCTGGTCCTGCGCTCCGCCGATCCCGCCGACCCGCCCCGCTTCTCGACGGCGCGGGTCGCGCTGACAGGAAACGTCGTGCTCGACGGGCTCGTGTTCGACTATGACTTCACGCCGGGCGATCCGCCGCATCTGCGGCCATTCGAGATCACCAACAGCCGTGGCGTGACCCTGCGCGATGCCCTTTTCGATGGCGACGACGCGCGGGAAATGGGGCCCGCGTCCGACGGGTTCCCCACGGCCTTCGGACTTTCGATCACCGGCTCCAGCGATGTTGTTCTGGAGGACAGCGAGATCCGCGGCTTCTTCCGCGGCCTCGTGGTGAGCAAGTCGGATAGCGTGATCGTGCGCGGCAACGACCTGCACGGCATCCGCATGGACGGGATGAACTTCGCGCAGGTCCGGGACGTGCTGATCGAGGCCAACCACATCCACGACTTCGAGCGGTCGCTCGAATCCGGCGACCACGCCGACATGATCCAGTTCTGGACCAACCGGACCGAAGCGCCCTCGGTCGGCATAACCATCCGCGACAACCTGCTGAACTCGGGGCAGGGCTGGTACACCCAGTCGATCTTCATGCGGAACGACCAGGTGGACCGCGGCATCGCCGGGCGCGAGATGTTCTACCGGGACGTCCTCATCGAGGGGAACTTCATCCTGAACGCGCATCTTCACGGCATCACCGTGGGCGAGACCGACGGGTTGTCGATCATCGGCAACACCGTCGTCCGCAACCCGCGCTCCGAGGGGGAGGATGACAATCCCGGGCTTTGGACGCCGCAGATCCGGGTGCAGGAGGGCTCGACGAATGTCCGGATCGCCGGCAACGTCACCTCCAAGATCGGAGGATGGGAAGAGCAGCCCGACTGGATCGTGGACGGCAACTTCTTCGTCCAGGACCGCACCCGCATGGAGCCGAACTTCTACGGAACCGTCTTCGTGGGCGGCGATCCCACCGCCCCGGCCTCGTTCGCGCCGCGCCCGGGCGGGCCGCTGGACGGCGTCGACTTGGGCGCCCGCCTGCGATAAGTCCAGCCCAGGCGCCCCAAGGGCCCCCAAGAGGGTCGCCTTTTGCCACAGCCAAGCCTAAAAGGGCGGCCAAAGCCGAGCCCGACCGTCCCAGAGGAAGCCTGAAGCCTTGGCAGCGATCGACACCCTTCCCGGCCGCCCGGCCGGCCCCGCCGCCGGACTGGCGGACGCCTTGCGGAATGAATTCACGCTGAAGGGCGCGCGCCTGCCCTGGGCGGCGAAGATCTACCTCCTCTGCGTGGTGATCCCCATCGGCCTTAACGCCGGGCCCCTGGTGGTCACCACGCTGCGGGGCTTCCTCATGGTGATGGTGATCCCGCTGACCGTGATGCTGTTCAGCAAGCGCTTCGGGAAGCTGTTCATCACCGACTACCTGTTCCTCGGCCACATCTGCTGGGCTGCCCTCGCGCTCCACGTCAACAACCCGGACAAGTTCGTCCAGCAGGTCGGCTCCGTCGGGGTGGAGTTCCTGGGCGGCTACCTGATCGGCCGGGCCTACATCCGTACGCCCGAGGCCTTCATCGCCTTGTGCCGATGGCTCTGCGCGATCGTCCTGCTGACGCTGCCCTTCGACATATTCGAGGCGAGGACGGGGCGTCCCCTCCTGATCGAGTTCATCCGGAGGATCCCCGGCGTCGTCACCGTAGAGATGGTCAACGCCGACAAGCGGATGGGCTTGGAGCGGGTGCAGGCGGTATTCGCCCATCCCATCCACTACGGGCTGTTCTGCTCGGTGGCCTTCTCGCTGTCCTTCGTGGCGCTCCAGGGCCTGGGCTCCACCGCCTGGCGGCTCCTCCGCAGCACGTTGGTCGCCCTGTCGGGCTTCCTTGCCCTGTCCAGCGGGGCGCTCCTTGCCATGGTGCTCCAGTTCGCCCTGATCATCTGGTCCACGCTTCTGCAGAGCGTGAGGCAGCGCTGGTGGATCCTCGTGGGCCTCTTCGCCCTGGCCTATGTCGTGATCGACGTGACCTCGACCCGGAGCCCGATCCGCGTCTTCATGAGCTACGCGACCTTCTCGGCGCACAACGCCTACTGGCGTGGCATCATCTTCGAATGGGGCATGAAGAACGTCTGGGCGAACCCCTGGGTCGGCATCGGTCTCAACGACTGGGAGCGGCCCTGGTACATGTTCTCGGGGAGCATGGACAACTTCTGGCTCGTCATGGCGGTGCGCTACGGCATCCCGGGCTTCCTGATGCTGGCCGTGGGCTGGGCCTATGGCGTGGCCATGGTCATGCGGCGGAACCTTGAGGGGGACGAGCGGCTGACCCTGATCCGGCGGGCCTGGGTCTTCACCTTCCTGGGCCTGAGCTTCACGCTCTGCACCGTCCATGTCTGGACCAACATCTACTCCTTCGCGATGTTCATGTTCGGGGCCGGCATGTGGCTGATCACCGCCGAGCCCCGCACCGGGGAGGCGGGCGAGGGCGCGGCGCCGCCGCCTCCGGGGCTGCGGCAGGGCCGGGCCCGGCAGGACGCCCCCGCCATCGCGCCGACCCAGGGGCCTCGCCCCGGGCCGCGCCACAGCCGCTTCCCCCTCGCAGCCCGGCCTGGCTCCGCCCGGTCCGGCGAACGGCCGGACGAACGGCCGCCCACCCTCCAGAGACCGCACAAAGCCTCATGACCCTGCCCCAACTCGGCGTCGTCCTGGTCACGTTCAACTCGGCGGACGTGATCTTCGACTGCTTGGAAAGCCTGCTCGCCTCGCGCGGCGTCCGCCTCGCCATCACGGTCGTCGACAACGCCTCGACCGACGGCACGCCGGCGCTGATCCGCGCCTGGGCCGCCGGCGCGACGCCCTACGAGGCGCCCGGCGACATCCCGTTCCCCCTGGCCGCCGCACCCAAGCCCCTGCCGCTCCTTGCCGAGGGCGATCCGCTCCCGGCCGAGGGCCACGCCATCACCCTGATCGAGACCGGCGTGAACGGCGGTTTCGCGGCGGGCGTCAACCGGGGCCTCGCCCATCTGGCGCGGAACCGGGATCTCGGCCGCTTCTGGGTGCTCAACCCCGACAGCGCCGTGCCGCCCGACAGCCCCCGAGCCTTTGCCACCACGCCCGGCGGCTTCGGCCTCCTGGGGGGGCGGGTGCTCTATCTCGACAAGCCGGACGTGATCCAGATCGACGGCGGCCTCGTCAACCGGCGGACCGGCGTGACGGACAACTCCGGCCTGTTCCAGTCCCATCGCGACACGCCGCCCCCCGATCCCGGCAGGCTCGACTTCATCACCGGCGCCAGCATGGTCGTCTCGCGCGAGTTCTACGAGGCCGTGGGCCCCATGCGCGAGGACTACTTCCTCTACTACGAGGAGGTGGACTGGGCGCTCCGCCGCGGACGCCTGCCCCTGGCCTATTGCGCCGAGGGCCTGGTCTACCACCGCGCCGGCACGGCCATCGGCTCCCCAACCATCGGCCGCCCGGCCTCGCCCTTCTCGCTCTACTTCAAGCACCGGGGCCGGATCCTGTTCCTCAAGCGGTTCTTCCCCGGGTCGGTCCCGACGGGGCTGGCCTTCTCCCTGGCCAAGGCCGGCCAGATCGCCGCCAAGGGGTATCGCGCCGAGGCCTGGGCCATCCTGGCCGGGTCGTTCAACCTCCGGCCGCCCGCCTCGGTCGCGGCCCGGCTCGCGCCCGAGGCGCGTCGCCTGGCCTTCGGCCGCGACCTCGCCTAGCCGACGGGCGGGGCAGGGGGCGCGGTCGGCGGACCGGCGCTCCCCAATCGGCGGCATTCGACGCATCCGCAGCATTGTCCCCGTATCGCCTTGAAAATGGCCCAGTTCGGGGCGAACCGTTGCCCAAGCCGGAAGAATAGGCCGGCCGCACACCTGCGAGGGCACAGCGATGAGCATGACGATTGCCGGTCCCGGCCCGCTCGGGCCGATCCCATCCGCGCGACCAGCGCCCAGGGTCACGGGCCCCGAGGCAGAGCCCCGCGCCGTATTCAATCGGGCGATCCGTGCCCTGCGCCGCGCCTTTGCGGTGATCTTCGGCTTCAGCATCGTCATCAACGTGCTGATGCTGACCGGCTCCATCTACATGCTCCAGGTCTACGACCGCGTGCTGTCCAGCCGCTCGGTGGACACCCTTCTCGCCCTCTTCGGCATCGTCGTGGTGCTCTACGCCTTCCTGGGCTTCTTCGACTTCCTTCGGGCACGGATGCTGGGCCTCGCGGCGGTGCGGCTCGACCAGGCGCTGGGGGCCGGCTCCTTCGCGCACGTGCTGCGCGGCGGCCTGCCCTCGACCCGGGGCGCCGCCGAGGCCGCGCCCCAGCCCCTCGCCAACCTCGAGACGCTGCGCGGCTTCCTGTCGGGCGGCGCGGTGACCGCGCTCTTCGATGCGCCGCTGGTGCCGCTCTATCTCGGCGTGCTCTTCCTCGTGCACCCGGTCCTGGGCTGGCTCACCGTCGGCGGCGCGGCGGTCACGGCGGTCCTGGCGCTGGCGAACCACCTCGTCACCAGCAAGTCGATCGGCCAGACCCTCTCCCGCGAGGCCGCCGAGCGTGAACTGGTCGAACGGTCCCGCCGTGGGGCCGAGGCCATCGCCGGGATGCGGATGCAGGAGGCCGTGGTCGCCCGCTGGCAGGCCTTCCGCAACGCCGCGCTGGCGGCGGGGCAGACCTCGGGCCACCCGGCCGAGATCCTGGCCGCCACCAGCCGCGCCTTCCGGATGCTGCTCCAGTCCGCGATCCTGTCGGCGGGCGCCTGGCTCGTCATCCAGGGCGACATCTCGGGCGGCATGATCATCGCCTCCTCCATCCTGTCGGGGCGCGCGCTGGCGCCCGTGGACCAGATCATCGGCGGATGGCGGGCCATCCGCCGCGCCGCGCTGGCCCGCCGCGCTCTCGAGAAGGTCTTCGCCGAGGCGCCCTCCTCCCCCGGCATCGTGCACCTGCCCGAGCCCGAGGGCCGGCTCGAGGTCCGCGCCCTGACCAAGGCCGCCCCGCAGGTTCCCGGCCAGGGCGAGCGTCGCCCCCTCCTCGACGGCGTCACCTTCGCGCTCGAGCCCGGCGACGGCCTCGCCATCGTCGGCGCCTCGGGCAGCGGCAAGTCCACCCTGGTCCGCGCCCTCTTGGGCATCGTCGCGCCCGATGCCGGCGAGGTGCGGCTCGACGGCGCGACGCTCGACCAGTGGGAGCCCGGCCGCCTGGGCCGTCACGTGGGCTACCTGCCGCAGATGCCGGACCTCCTGCCAGGCTCGGCGCGCGACGTGATCGCCCGCTTCGACCCCGCCATCACCGACAAGACCGTGATCGAGGCCGCCTGGATGGTCGGCATCCACGACATGCTCCTGGCGCTGCCGCACGGCTACGCGACCGAGGTCGGCGGCGCGGCCGGCGCGGCGCTCTCGGGCGGGCAGATGCAGCGCCTGGGACTCGCCCGCGCCATCTGCGGGATGCCCCGGCTCGTCATCCTCGACGAGCCCAACGCCCATCTCGACGCCGCCGGCGACGAGGCGCTGGCCCGCGTCATCCTCCGCCTGCGGCAGGCCGGGTCCACCGTGATCGTCGTCACCCACCGCCCCGCCGCCCTGGCCGCCCTCAACAGGATCCTGGTCCTGCGCGACGGCCAGGTGGAGCGGTTCGGCCCCCTGGCCGAGGGTCAGGCGACCGACCCGCACCTTCCGCCCCTCACCGTCGTCCGCCCGGCCGCCGTCGCGCGGGACGCCGCGCCCGAGCCGCTCGACGCCACCGTGATTCCCGTGCCCGGGACCCTCGCGGACGACGCCGCCGCGAGGACCGCGCCCGCCGATCCCGCTCTCCCGGACGAGAGCGCCCTGTCCGTGCCGCCCGGCGTCGCCCAGGCGATGCGCCGGCTGGCCGAGCAGCGGGCCGCCCACCGCGCCCGCATGGCGGCCCGCACCTCCACCTCCACGTCCAAGGCGAGGCTGTCATGACCGCCATCACCATCCCCCAGGCGACCCCGGCCGTCGATCTCCGGCGCACGACCCGGCTCGGCGTCGCGGCGCTGGTGCTGCTGCTCGGCGTGGGCGGCGGCTGGGCGACCTTCACCGACATCGACGGGGCCGTGGTCAGCACCGGCCAGATCACCGCCGCCGGCAAGCCGCAGATCGTGGCCTCGCTCGACGGCGGGATCGTCCGCGCCATCGAGGTCCGCGACGGCGACGCCGTGACGGCGGGGCAGGTCCTCCTGCGGCTCGACCGCACCCTGGTCGAGACCAACCTCGGCATCGCCCGGGTCCGCCTCGCCGACGCGCTCGCGCTCGAGGCCCGCCTCGAATCCGAGCAGCGGGGCCTCGCCGAGCCCGACTTCCGCTACCCCGACCTGCCCTTCGACCGCCCCGACACCTCGGCCCAGGAGGAGGCGCAGCGCCAGATCTTCGACGCCCGCGCCGAGGTCCGCGCCGGCGCCCGCGCCCAGCTCGCCGAGACGATCCGTCAGGCCGAATCCCGCATCGTCGGCCTCCAGGCCCAGATCGCCGCGCGGCGCAGCCAGGCCGAGCTTCTGGAGCTGGACCTCGCCAACCTGCGCGAGCTCGACGCGCGCAACCTCGTCGCCGGCCGAGAGGTCAACGAGGCCAGCCGCACCGCCGCCAGCCTCCAGGGCGAGATCGAGAGCCTTGAGGCCGACGTGGCCAGCACCCGCATCGGCATCGAGGACGCCCGCCTCGCCACCCTCCAGGACGAGCGCGAGTTCCGCGAATCGATCGCGAGCGACCTCGGCGAGGTCTCGGCCAAGGTGGATGAGCTGGTGCTCGAGATCGTCACCCGCTCGGCCGAGCTGGAGCGCACGGTCGTCCGCAGCCCCACGGACGGCATCGTCCACGAGATGGCGGTCGCCACCGTGGGCGGCGTCGTGCGGTCGGGCGACACGCTCCTCCAGGTGATGCCGCTCGGGCGCGGGCTCGACTTCGAGCTCCAGGTCGATCCCGCCGCCATCGATCAGGTCCATCCCGGCCAGGACGCCGAGGTGGTGGTCGCCCCCCTCGACCCGGCGCGCACGCCGCACCTCAAGGCCAGGGTGGCGCTGGTGCCGGCGGCGGCGGTGACGGACCCAGCCAGCGGGCGCAGCTTCTACCGCGTCACCCTGTCCGTCGGCCCCGAGGAGATCGCCCGGCTCGGCCCGGACGTGACGCTGCTGCCCGGGATGCCGGTCGAGGCCTTCCTCCGCACCGGCCAGCGCTCCGTGCTCGACTACCTGCTCCATCCGGTGAGCAGCCACCTGCACCGCGCCTTCCGCGAGTCCTGACCGGCCCGACACGACGGCCCCGCGCGCCGCCGTCCCTCCGGGCGGGGGCGTCGTCGTCTCGCCTCCCCGTCCCCCGCAGCCATCCCTGCGCGAGAACCGGCCGATCCCCAACGGCTCCGGGCGCGGAAGTCAGCCGGCCACCGGCCCTGCCGCATCGCGGCGCTGGACCAAGCGCAGCGGACATGGTGACGCTGCCCCGTCGAGGGGGTTGGCGTGTGCGGCCATCCCGCCCTGGTGGCCGTTTCAAGGCCATCCCTGTCCGAGTGTCCTTACAGAAGTCTTGGTCCTGCTCCGGCTGCGGCGTGCTTTCGCCACTATCGCCCGGGATAAGTGGATCAGGGTTAACCATAACAGAAAATGAAGAGCCGAGGGAACGATGGCGAATCTGACTGCTTCCAATCTGGCGCAACTCTATACCGCCCTGGCGAGCTGCAAGGGGGGTGAAACGATCCTCCTGGCGGGTGGCGATTACGGCAATCTGGCATTGAACGTGCAGACGAAGTTCAATTTCAAATTCCCGTCCGACGTGACGATCAAATCGGCCGATCCCGCGAATCCGGCCACCTTCTCGTCGGTGCAGATCGGCAAGGCGAGCCACCTGGTCCTCGACGGGATCAACTTCGATTACGAATTCAAGGCCGGCGACACCCTTCAGACCCGTCCCTTCCAATTCACGAGCTGCACGGATCTGACGATCCGCAATTCGACCTTCGACGGCGACTTGGCATCCGGCCTCACGGCGAACGACAATGGCTATGCGACTGCGGTCGGCCTGTCGGTGCGGAACAGCAGCGACGTGCTGATCGAGAATTGTGAGGTGTCGAGCTTCTTTCGTGGGATGGTCTTCTCAGATAACCAGGGCCTCGTGATCCGTGACAACGATATCCACGACATCCGCATGGACGGGATGAACTTCGCCGACGTCCAGGATGTCCTGATCGAGGGAAACTACATCCACGACTTCCGGGCGTCCTACGCCTCGGGCGACCACCGCGACATGATCCAGTTCTGGACGATGGGCACGACCCAGCCCTCGACGGACATCGTCATCCGCGACAACGTGCTCGACATCGGAGAAGGGTCCTTCACCCAATCCATCTTCATGCGGAACGAGGAGGTCGATCTCGGCCGCGCCGGGACGGAGATGTTTTACCAGAACGTCCTGATCGAGAACAACACGATCACCAACGGCCATGTCCACGGCATCATGGTCGGCGAGACGGCGGGCCTCACCATCCGCAACAACTCGGTGCTGCACGCCGATGGCGACCGGCCCGACGCCGCCGACAGCGGCGTCGAGATCCCCAAGATCGCCGTTTCGGCCCGCTCGACCGGCGTCGTGGTCACGCAGAACGTCGCCGCCGTGGTCCCGACCGCCAAGGCGGGCTGGACGGTCGGCAACAACGTGCTCGTCCAGGACCAGTACAAGTTCGATCCGAACTTCTACGACGATGTGTTCACCGGCTCGTCCCTGGACGGCGCCGACGGCGTGAACGACTACGTGGCCGTCAAGGGCGGCGCGATCGACCTGGCCAACGCGGGCTCCAAGCTCACCCAGGGCATCACCGACGGCCTGCTCGTGACCTTCGACATGGACGACGTGAACGCGACGACGCGCGTCTTCGACGCGAGCCAGTCCACCTTCAAGGGCGCCGCTCTGCCCGCCGGGAGCACCTTCGTCTGGACCTTCGGGGACGGCACCAAGGCGACCGGCGTGACGGTCCAGCACAGCTACGCCAAGGCTGGCGAGTTCGACGTCACCCTGTCCGTCAAGCTGCCCACCGGCGAGAAGGCGACCGAGACCGCCGCCTGCGCCATCGAGTCCTCCGAGGTCGTGACCCTCGACGACGGCCAACTCACCGTCTACGACGGCGGCGTCGCCACCGGCCTCGGCGCCCTGGCCAAGATGAGCGCCGACGGGCTCCAGCTCGGCGCGACCGGCGTCGCTGCGACTGTGGACCGCAGCCACCTGCTCGACATCATCGGCAGCGACAAGATGACGTTGGCCATGACTCTCGACGCCGACAAGGCCGGCGCCTCGGGCGAGGTCGTCCGCCTCCATGGCAGCTTCATGGCCTCCGTCACCTCGTCGGGAGAGCTGACGTTCCAGGTGTTCCGGGACGGCACGACGCCGGTCTGGCTGACGACCAAGGGCGCCGGGCTCAACGCGGTCGCCAACCAGCCCCATGACGTGGTCGTCCAGCTCGACAGCGGCAAGCTGCAGATCTGGGTGGACGGGGGCTTGGCCGGCGAGACGGCGATGACCGGCGTCATCGGCGGCAGCAAGGGCTTCGGGACGCATGACCTCGTCTTCGGCAACCCCTTCAGCCGGACGAACTTCAACGGCGACCTCTCGGCCTTCGAGCTCTCGCAGGAGGTGGAGTTCGCGGCCAAGCCGGCGACCAAGGTGCTCAAGGCGACCACCGCCTCCGTCACCGTGACCTCGGCCATGGAGGACGACAGCGACTACGCCCTCGCCGCGGCCTCGCTGGACGACGACGGCAGCTCCCTCGCGGACGCGACGGACACGGACGACGCGGGCTTCGTCACCACCTACGCCGCCGCCGAGCTGGCGGCCTGACGCCCAGCCCTCCCGGCGCCGGACGGACCCTCGCGGCCCGCCCGGCGTCACCCTTCGCGGATGAAGTCCTCGACCGCCTGATAGGCCACGTCGTCCCGCAGCTGCCGGGGCGGATGCTTGCAGAAGAACGCCGCCGGCGCCTCGATGGGCCCCGAGAGCCCCCGGTCGCGCGCCACCTTGGCGCAGCGGATCAGGTCGATGGCGACGCCCGCGCTGTTGGGGCTGTCCTCGACCGACAGCCGCAGCTCCATGTGCATCGGCACGCCGCCGAACATCGTCCCTTCCAGCCGGATGAACGCCACCTTGTTGTCGTTCTGCCACGGCACGTAGTCCGACGGCCCGACATGGATGTTCTCCCAGTCGAGCCGCTCGCCCGCCACCGCCTGCACCGCCTCGGTCTTCGAGATCTTCTTCGACGCCACCCGGTCCCGCGCCCACATATTCAGGAAATCGGTGTTCCCCCCGGTGTTGAGCTGATACGTCCGGTCCAGCCGCACCCCCCGCTTGGCGAAGAGGTCGGTCAGCACCCGGTGGACGATGGTCGCGCCCACCTGCGCCTTGATGTCGTCCCCGATGATCGGCACGCCCGCCTCGCGGAACCGCCGCGCCCAAGCCTCGTCGCTCGCGATGAACACGGGGATGTTGTTGACGAAGGCGACGCCCGCCTCCAGCGCGCATTCCGCGTAGAACTCCGTCGCCTTCTGGCTCCCCACCGGCAGGTAGTTCATCAGGACGTGCGTCCCCGTCTCGCGCAGCACCCGCACCACCTCGTCGCGGTCGGGCTCCGGCAGGTCGGCCTTCAGGAACGTCCGGTTCTCCGGCTGGTCCGCCATGTGCGGCGCGAAGCCGTCCAGCACCTTCCCCATCCGCACCTTCGCCCCCGTCTCGGGCACGTCCGCGCAGAAGGTGAGCGTGCAGTTCGGCTTCTCGAAGATCGCGCGGCCCACGTCCTGCCCGACCTTGCGCCGGTCGATGTCCCAGGCCGCCACCACCCGGATGTCGCCGGGCCGGTAGCCGCCCAGGTCCCAGTGCATCAGCCCCGTATGCTCGTTCCGGTCGTGGTCGCGATACAGCGCGATCCCCTGCACGAGCGAACTCGCGCAGTTGCCCACGCCGACGATGGCGACGTTGATCCCCTTCGGGGCCAGGTGTCCGTCGGGCATCATCCCCTCCCTGCGGTGGCGCGCGCGGGCATCGCGGGCGCGTAGCGTTCGACCATGGCGGCGCAGAAGTCGGCGAACTGCTGCGGCTCGCGCGGCGGGCTCGTGTGGTGCGGCTGCACGCCCAGGTGCTCGGGCGTGAAGCAGAAGGTCACCATCACGTCGAAATCCTGCAACGCCTCCATCTGCCGGTCGAACCAGTCCAGCGCGTTCGGCCGGAAGCTGTCCGCCCAGCTCAGCCCCGTCCGCAGGTGCCGCACCCCCAGCCGCTTCAGCCAGTCCACCGCCAGCGGCAGGCGCGGGTCCTCGAAATGGAACCACTGCATGAGCCCCATCCGGTCCGCATGGGGCGCGTAGGCCGCCAGCCCCGGCTTGGGCGTGCCGTCCTCGCGGATCAGGCCCATGTAGAAATGCCGGTAGTAGCTCGACCCCTCGGCCTCCCGGTGCCGCGTCGTGGCCTCCCACTGACGCGGCAGGTCGAACAGCGAATACCAGTAGACGCGCGGCACCCGTCCGACCAGCAGCTCGGCCGTTCGCCGGACGCCGAACTCCTGCACCTCCTCGGCCCCGAAGGACCCGACGCCCACCTCGCTCACCCAGACCGGATGACCGGGGGCCACCGCCTCGATCTCCGCGACCTTGGCGGGCCATTCCCCGATCTGCCACAGGTTCCAGTCGAGCGGGAAGCCATGCACCGCCAGCACGTCCACGTGGTCCAGCACCCCCTGTTCCTTCAGCCGCAGGATGTAGTTGGGATCGATGGGCGAGATCCCCCCCAGCACCCGCGTCATCCCCGGATTCACGTCGGCCACCGCCCGCCCGGCGAGGTTCACCATGCGCGAGAACTGCGACCAGTCCGGGTCGATCTCCGGGTCCCAGTGCGACTTGTTGTTGGGCTCGTTCCAGAACATCACGGAATCGATCATCGCGCGGCTCCCCTGGCCGGATAGGCCGCGCCCGCGCCCCATTGCGAATAGGGCACCTCCGCGCGGCGGCAGATATAGACGTCCTCGCTCGCGCGGGTCTCGATGGCGAACCCCGCCGCCCGCAGCATCGCCTCGACGCCGGCGCGGTTCGGGGCCCACCAGTTGGTCCAGTCCTCGGAATACGACTTCTCGATGAAGTAGAGCGCCGGATAGCCCACCCTCTCGAACACCGCCTCCTCCGAGAACGGCATCTCCTCCGGCACCTCCAGCACCTCCTCCGTCCCCCGCAGCAGCGACTGGAAGATCAGGAGGTCGCCCGCGACGTGCTCGCGGATCAGGTCCAGCGCGAGCAGCGGGTGCCGCAGGTGATACAGCACCCCCATGAAGATCACGACGTCGAAGCTCTCGCCCAAGGCCCCCACGTCGTAGACCTCCAGTCGCCGGAACTCGATGTCCATTCCCTCGACCTCGGCGGCCAGCCGCGCCTGCCGAAGGTAATGCTCGTCGTGGTCGATCCCGAGCACCCGCGCCGCCCCGCGCCGCTTCATCTCCAGGCTGTAGAACCCGGCGTTGCAGCCGATATCCAGCACCGACTTCCCCGACAGGTCGGCGGGCACCGCATGGTCGAAGCGCTCGAACTTGGTCCGGGGAAAGTCGCCCAGGAAGTGCCCCGGCGCCGTCTCGATGCCCCCGAGCCGCAGGTTGTGGAACCAGGGCCCCAGGGCCTCGATGCGGCGCGCGAGGTCGTCCTCGCCCGGATCGGATACGTCCTTCATGCCGTCGTCCCAAAGGTTTCGTTGAGGGAAAGCACCCGCGCGCCCCAGGGCCCGGCCTCCAGCCGGCTGACCGAGGCCGGCCCGATCTCGAACCGCAGCAGGTTGTCGAGCGAAAGCCCCAGCACGCGGGCCACAAGCGCGCGGATCATGTCGCAATGGCTCACCAGCGCGATCCGCTGGCCCCCGCGCGCCGCCAGTCCATCGACGTGCCGGGCGATGCGGTCGGCGGCCTCGCCCATGCTCTCGCCACCGGGAACGCGGGCGGTCGCGCGGCGGGCGTTCCAGTCGTCCCAGGCCGGGCCGTCCAGGTCCGCGAACGCCGTCCCCGTCCAGTCACCGAAATCCACCTCGTCCAGCGCCTCGACCACCGTAACCGGAGCGCCGCTGTGGCGCGCGACGGCCTCGGCTGTGGCGCGGGCGCGCTCGCGCGGGCTGGTCTGGATCGCGTCCAGCCCCTCGGGCGCGAGCCTCCGCCCCAACGCCTCCGCCTGCCGCTCGCCCTCGGGCGTCAGGGGAACGCCCGGTGCCCGGCCGGTGAGCCTGCGCCCGAAATCCGCGTGCGCCGCATGGCGGATCAGATAAAGCTGGACGTTGATCGGACTACCCCCGAGGCGGCTTCTACATTCCTTCGGCTACAAACGCTCGCGCGCCCGTGAGGTTCCAAGGCCCGCCGCGCTTTGGCGGGATCGCGCCGCTCACCCCGCCAGCTCCGCGTAGCGTTCGAGGTAGCGCCCCACCATCGCCTCCGCCGAGAACCGCTCCCGCGCCACGGCCCGGCAGGTCTCCGGGTCGATCCGCCCCACCTCCCGCATCGCCCGCGCCAGCCCCTCGACGCCCTCCACAAGGAACCCCGTCCGCCCGTCATCCACGATGTCGGCCAGCGCCCCGCTCGGATAGGCGATCACCGGCGTCCCCGCCGCCAAGGCCTCCATCGCGACCAGGGACGAGGTCTCCCGCGCCTTCGACGGCACCAGCAGGCAGGCCGCCCCCGCCAGCAACGCCTGCTTGCGCTCCCCTGCGACCGCCCCGACCCAGCGCCGCCGCCACGACAGGCGCGGCGCCACCGCCTCGCGGAAATGCCGCTCGTGATCGGGGTAGGGGAACACCGTCCCCGCCATCAGCAGGGGCCGCCGCGCCAGCCGAGCCGCCTCCAGCGCGTCGTCGAACCCCTTCTCCGGGCAGATCCGCCCCAGGGCGAAGGCATACCTCCGCCGCCGCACCCGCACCTCCGGGATCTCCACCCCGTTCGCGATGGGCGCCCCGATCCGCGCCCCCGGCGGGGCCGTCGCCGCCTGCGCCGCCGAGACCGGATGCAGGAAGGTCCGGGGCCGCGAGGGCGACAGCGCCTCGGGCGGATACCAGTCCAGCGGCAGATGCAGCGTCACCAGCACCGGCGGCCCCGACTCGGGCAGGTAGGTCGGGAAGTCGATCCCGTGCAGGTGGATCACGTCCACCCTCTCGCGCGCCACCACCTCGGCGATCCGGTCCCGCACGGCGGCCCGCACCCGCCCGGCCTCCGCCTCCCCGATCGGCCCCGCCACGGGGGGGACAGGCCACAACTCCCCCGCCACCTCCGACCCCTCCGGCGCGATCACCAGCGACCGGTGCCCCGCCGCGACCAGCGCCCGGTCGAGCCGCGCCAGCACCTGCTCCGCGCCCCCCACCGGATCGGCCGTCACGGGCGCGAGCGGATAGGCCACGCTCAGGACCGTCAGCCTCATGTCCCGAAGCGGTCCAGCAGCGCATCCGCCTCCGCGCGCCACACCTCCGGCGTCATTGCCCAGCCCAGCCGCCCGTACCACGCCTCCCCCGGAGGCGCAGATCGGCGGAAGTCATAGGACGGCGCGACCCGCAGCCGCTCCTCCCACTCCGGCACCTGCGAGAGAAACTTCTCCTGGCTCGCGAAGCGCGACAGCCCGAACCGCCGCCGCGCCCGGTCCTCCTCCGACAGCGGCAGGACCGTCTCCGGACACCCCCCGTCCTCCCAGAACCGCCCGAACACGGCCCGCCCGTCCCGCAGATGATACCCCGGGAATTCATAATGCACCGGCCCCGCCCGCCCTTCGGCCCGCAGCGCCCCCAGCGCCAGCGCCACGCAGAGCGCCGCCGCGTCGTGGTCCGGGTGCCCATGCTCGTAGGCGTGCGTGACGACCGCCGCCGCGTCCCGAAGCTCGCGTCCCAGCGCCTTCAGGATCGCCGCCCCATGCCGGATCGCCTCCTGGTCTGGATGCCAGCAGCAGCGCAGGTCGGCCCCGCAGCCCAGCGCCGCCATGGCGGCCCGCAGCTCCTGACGGCGCAACTGGGCATAGTCCTCCACAGCCGCCACCCCCGCGCGCCCCGCGTCGGCCCCGTCGCGCGGCGCGCCGTCCGTCAGGTGCACGATGCAAAGGTCGTCGAACAGCCGCAGCCGGCTCGCCAGCGCCAGCGTCTCGTCGTCGGGATGCGCCACGACCAGCACCACCCGCTCGGGCACCCGCTCCCCGCGCGCCAGCCGTTCGGGCAGCCCGTCCATGGCCTAGCGCGCGACCTGCGCCATCCCCGGCCCCAGCAGCTCCATCGCCATCCGATAGCCCTCCAGCGTCCCCACGTCGGCATAGAGCGTCCCGGCCCGCACCCCCACCGCCTCGCCGCCCTGCGCGAGCCAGGCGTTGACCAGCGTGCCGATGTATTCGTCGGGCTCGGGCCGCGCCTGCCAGAAGGCGCGCAATTCGTGATACACGTGCCCTGGCATCTTGAACGCGCCCCAGATCCAGTTGGACCGCACCTCGGGCGACTTCACGTCGATGGCCAGCACGCGGCCCGCCTCGTCCGTCACCACGGCGTCGAAGACCTCGGGCGTCTCCACGGGGAACAGCAGGAACGACAGCCGGTCGTCGGGCAGGGCGCGCAAGGCATCCTCGGGGAACCAGATCGTGTCGGGCAGCCCCACCAGCACCGGCTCGTCATGGGGGATCACCGCATGGGCACGAAAGATCGCGTCGCAGAGCCCCAAGGCCGTCGGCTGCACCACGAAGGCGATCTCGGCCACGTCGCAATGCCCGCCGTAGTACTTGAGGATGTCGCCCTTGCTGGGCGAGATCACGAAGCACACCTTCGTCGCCCCCGCCAGCGCCATCCGGTCCACGAGGTATTCGCTCACCGCCTTGGGCCGCGCCCGCCCGTCGCCCGACAGCCGCCCGCCCACCGGCAGGAGCTCCTTGGAGAAGGCCAGCGGCTGGATGCGCGTCCCGTTCCCGGCCGCCGGGATTATTCCCCACATGACACGCTCTCCCCCCTGATCCTCGCCCCTTCCGGCGCGGACCCGCCCAGAAGCGCCACCAGCTCCGCCGCCCGCGCGTCCGAGCTGTGCTCGGCCAGCACCCGCTCCCGCGCGGCCCGCCCGATGCGGGCCAGATCCGCGTCCCCTCTCTCCAGCGCCGCCACCGCGTCGGCGGTCGTCCGCGCCGTCAGGATCTCCTGCCCCGGCACGAAGAACTCCCCCAACCCCTCCCACACGTCGCTCAGCACCGGCACGCCGCAGGCCGCCGCCTCGAAGAGCCGCCCCGACGGGCACCACCCCATCGCCGCCATCGCCCCCCGCGTGACGTTCAGCGTCAGCCGCGACGAGGCGAAGAAGGCCGGATGATCGGCGGGCGGCAGGTGCTTCACGAAGAAGATGTTGTCCGTCCATGGGAAGTCCGGCGGATAGCCCGCCCCCGCCAGCACGAAGCGCCGCTCCGGCCGCGCCCGCGCCGGCTCCACGAACAGCGCCTCCAGCGCCGCCTGCCGGTCGGCGGCGTAGGTGCCCAGATAGGACAGGTCCCCCCGGAACGCCGCATCCGGCCGCCCCGGCCGATGCACCCTCGGATCGACGTGGCCGTAAAGCGGCGCGACCCGCCGCGCGCCCAGCCGGCTCCGCAGCAGGTCCAGCGCCATGCCGCCGGTGTAGCTCAGCACGAGGTCGAAGTTGCCCAGCCCCTCGGGCGGCAGGAAGTCCACCGCCTCGCCGCTCTCCAGCCGGGCCAGCGTCACGGGCGTGTCCATGTCGTAGAAGACCGTCACCCCCGGCGACGCCTCCCAGGCCAGCCGCGAGGCCGCCGGGCCGTCCGGGCAGAACGACGTGACCATCACCGCGTCCGCCCCCGCCGCCTCGGCCTGCGCGCGCGCCGTCACGGAGTCCCAGTCGGGATAGAGCACCAGCTCCGCCCCCTCGGGCAAGGCCGTCAGGTCGCGCGTCTCGGCGTACCACGGCACGTCGCGCTCGAAGAAGGTGACCCGGTGCCCCTGCCGCGCCAGCGCGCCGATCAGCCCGCGCCACAGCGTCGCGTGCCCGTTCCCCCAGGAGGAGCTCACGGCCAGCCCGAAGACCACCAGTTTCATCCGCACCCCTGTCCGCGCGCCCCGGCCCGGATCGGCCGCCCACGACAACCGGGCCGGGCGACGCAAGTTCCCGGTCCCGTGACCGCTATTTGCCGGGGCTGCCGTCGCAGGGGGGCTCTGCCCCCCGCTTCGCTCCCCCCGGGATACTTGGAGTCAAAGAAAGGCCACGGCGCGACGAGGGGCGGCGCCGGTTCGACCCCGGCCTCCATCTCCGCGCCACGACTCCCGCCGCGTAGGGTGGGGTTTCACCCACCATGCGACCGCAACGCCGGGCGGGATTGTGGCCTGGTGAGGTGAAACCCCACCCTACGTCCGCCTATGCCCACCTCCGTCCGGGGTGTTGCGCGAAGTGCCCCCCGACCGTTCGTTGCTGACACCACCTGTTAACGCCTGCGTGCGACTCTCTCCCCCGCACGACCACACGCAGCGGCTCCCCCGCCGCACGGCCCGGCGCTCCCCAGGGGCGGAGACGCCGGCCCCGACGGCGGGGGGCGGAAAGGAGAGACAAGGACGAAGGGACGCCCATCCGCAAGGAGGGCTCGAACGAACGCGATGGGCCAGGAGCGGCCAGATACCCGGCCAGGGAGGCCGAGGCGCCCCACGGGCGTTCTCCCTCGATGCCACTGAGACCCAGCCCGCTAAATAGCGGCCGGTGCTCCCGCTCGCGCGCCCCTGGTCCCCGCGAGCCCGGGAGTGAACCCGGAGGCCTCGCGGGGATTTAGTCTGTGCGGCCGGCCCTTCCTCCGGTCCCAAGCATCCCGGGGTGAAGCCCCGAAGGGGCGAGGGGCAGAGCCCCTCACCCGCGAGAGGCGTGGTGATTCCCGCCCTCCCGCTTCTCGGCCGTCTCCCGCCCCACCAGCTTGTTGAACAGGCTCTTCTCGTCGAAGAGCAGCGCGAGGTTCTTGGCGTCGAACTCCTCGAAGAACTCCTCCCAGGTGATCTCCACGAGGTTGTCGTGGTGCGAGTTGGGGGCGTCGGGGAACATGATGCGGATCAGCCCCACGTCCTTGTCGGAGTGGGTCCGGTCCACGGCGGCGGGCTTGCCGCCCTTGCTCTCGGCCCATGTGCGGATCGTGTCGTGATCGGTCGTGGTCTCGGCCATGATCGGGCTCCTGTCGTGCTTCGACGCGCCAACCCGCGCGCCTCGCCCCGGTTCCGGCGGAACGCCCGCCCAGCCGAGGCGTTGGGCGGGATAGCCGCCCCGGCAGCCCCCGTTCAGGAGTTCCCCCATGCCCCGTCCCCTCGCCCTCGTGACCGGCGCCTCCTCCGGCATCGGCTACGAGCTCGCCAAGCTGGCCGCCGAGAACGGCCACGACCTCCTCGTCGCCGCCGACCGGCCCGAGATCCAGCAGGCCGCCCAGGACTTCCGCGCCTTGGGCGCGCAGGTCGAGGCCGTGGAGGTGGACCTGTCCACCACCGACGGCGTGGACAAGCTCTACGCCGCCGCGCGGGGCCAGCCCGTGGACGTGCTGATCGCCAACGCCGGGCACGGGCTCGGCCACGCCTTCCTCGACCAGGAGTTCAAGGACGCGCGCCACGTCGTGGACACCAACGTGACCGGCACGATCTACCTGATCCACAAGGTCGGCCAGGACATGCGGGCGCGCGACCAGGGCCGCATCCTCATCACCGGCTCCATCGCCGGCTTCATGCCGGGATCGTTCCAGGCCGTCTACAACGGCACCAAGGCCTTCATCAATTCCTTCGCCTTCGCCCTGCGGAACGAGCTGAAGGACACGAAGATCACCGTCACCGACCTGATGCCCGGCGCCACCGAGACCGAGTTCTTCGAGCGCGCCGACATGGAGGACACCAAGGTCGGCACCGCCAAGAAGGACGACCCCGCCATGGTCGCCAAGGTCGGCTGGGATGCGATGATGCGCGGCGACGGCGACGTGGTGGCGGGCTGGAAGAACAAGCTCCAGTCGGCCATCGCCAACATCACCCCCGCCGGGATGCTGGCCGAGCAGCACCGCAAGATGTCCGAGCCCGGCACAGGTACCCAGTAACGACGAAGGGCCGGCGGATCGCTCCGCCGGCCCCCATCCCGTCCCGTCGCCCGTATCAGGCGGCGCGGGCGTTGACCTTGGCCTCGGCCATCGCCGTCAGCTTCTTGTCGGTCGCGTATTCCTCGTCGAGGTTCTGCTGGAGAACGCTCGCGCAGTCGTTGCGGCCAAGCTGCTTGGCCCAGGCGATCAGCGTGCCGTAGCGGGTGATCTCGTAGTGCTCCACCGCCTGCGCCGAGGCGAGCAGCGCGGCGTCCAGCACCTCCTTGTCGGCGATCTCGCCCGCCGTCTCGTTGGCTTCCTTGATGATGCCGTCGATGGCCGGGCAGTCCACCGCCTTGGGCTCGTGACCGTGCATCTGGAACACCTGTTCCAGCCGCTTGATCTGGTTCTGCGTCTCGGCGAGGTGCTGCTCGAAGCCCGCGCGCAGGCCGGGGTCGGTCGCCTTGGCGATCATCGTCGGCAGCGCCTTCGTGATCTGGTTCTCGGCGTAGTAGATGTCCTGAAGCTGGTGCACGAAGAGGTCGTCCAGCGTCTCGATGTCGGCAGTGAACATTCCCATGGAGAAATCCCTCTGGTTGCGGGGGCCGGGGCCGAGAGGCCAGCCGGACCGCCTAGGCCGAGGGAACGTCGCCGCGCGGTGACGGTTCCGGCCCCGCGTCGAAACGGGCGGGCCGCCGCCGTTGCCGTTCCGCCGCGCCGGTCCTAGCGTGGTCGCGGGCCAACGGGGCAGGGGACCGGGATGGACGGCGGCAGGGGACCGAACGCGGCAGAGCAGGCCCGCATGGCCTTCGAGGCGCTGCACGGCAACCCGCCCGACCTCGCCGCCCGCCGCGCCCACATCACCGCCCTGCGCCGCGCCGCCCGCGACGCCGCCGAGGATCTCGCCCGCGCCGTGGACGCCGACTTCGGTGGCCGCCCGCGCGCCGAGACGATGCTCGCCGAGGTCGGCCTCGTCCTCGCCCACGCCGACTGGACGCTGCGCCGCCTGCCGTCCTGGACAAAGGTCCGCCGCGTCCGCCTGCCGCCCGAGTTCCTGGGCGCCTCGGGCCGGGTCGAGAGGGTGCCGCTGGGCCGCGTCGCGATCCTCGGCCCGTGGAACTACCCGATCCAGCTCACGCTCCTGCCGCTGGTCGCCGCGCTGGCCGGGGGGAACCGCGTGATCCTCAAGCCGTCCGAGGCCACCCCCCGCACGGCGGCGCTCCTCGCCGAGGTGCTGGGCCGGGCGCTGCCCTCCGACCTCGTGCAGGTGGTCGAGGGCGGCCCCGCCCTCGCCCGCGCCCTCTGCAACCTGCCGCTCGACGGGCTGTTCTTCACCGGCTCCACCCGCACGGGCCGCGAGGTCGCGATGGCCGCCGCGCGCAATCTGACGCCCGTCACGCTGGAGCTCGGCGGCAAGTCTCCCGCCATCCTCCTCCCCGACGCCGACCTGCCCCAGGCCGCGCGGGCGTTGATGGCAGGCAAGCTCTTCTCGGCGGGGCAGACCTGCGTGGCCCCCGACTACGCCCTCGTCCCCCGCGCCCGCATGGCCGAGGTGGTCGAGGCGCTCCGCGCCGCCACGCAGCGGCTCTACCCCGACCCGGACGGGGCGGACTACGCCGCGATCCTGCGGCCCCAGGACCACGCGCGCCTCCTTGGGCTCCTGCGGATGCAGGGCGCGGTGGCGCTGATGGACCCGATGCCGCTCGCCCCCCGGCTCGGCGCCTGGGCCGTCCCCGACGCGGACCCCGACTCGCCCCTGATGCGCGAGGAGATCTTCGGCCCGATCCTCCCGCTCATCCCCTACGACGACCTGACGCAGGCCGAGGCCTTCGCCAACGCCCGGCCCTGTCCGCTGGCGCTCTACGTGTTCGGGCAGGACCGCGCGGCCTGCGAGGGCGTGGTGGCGCGGGTCCGCTCGGGCGGGGCGCTGGTCAATGACACGCTCCTTCAGGTGGCGGCCCACACGCTCCCCTTCGGCGGCGCGGGCGAGTCGGGCTTGGGCGCCTACCACGGCGAGGAGGGCTTCCGCGCCTTCACCCGCCCGCGCAGCGTCATGGTCGCGTCAAGGCTTATGCCCGCCCGCCTCGGCCGCCCGCCCTTCGGGGCGACCGTCCAGCGGATCATCCGGTTCCTGTTGCGCTAGGCCCGCCATAAAGCGCCAGCTCCTCCGGCCAGGCCGCGCCCAGCCGGCGCAGCTCGGCCTCCCCCAGTCGCGCCCCCTCGGGTCGGAACCCCGCGACCTCGGCCAGATGCGCGTCGATCCGCGCCAGGGCGTCGGGCGGCGCGGGCAGGTCCAGCCGCGCCCAGAGCCGCCGCAGGACCCCGCGCGGATCGGCGACCAGCTCCTCGAAGCCCACCTCGGCGAACTGCCGGGCGGGCAGGGCGGCGGTCTGCGCCCGCAGCGCCCGCATCGCCAGCGGATAGGTCTCCAGCACCGCCGCGTCGATCTCCTCCTCGGGCACGTCCTGCAAGGCGAGTTCCCGCATGGTCCGCCGCAGCGCCCGGCGCGAGGAAGCAAAGACCGCGCGGGGGTCGCGGTGAATGTGGACGATCCGCGCGCCCGGAAAGAGGTCGAGCAGCACGCCCACCTGCGCCGTGTAGGCCGGGTTCTTGAGCAGCAGCGGCTGTCCCTTCGCCCGCCGCGCCAGCGCCCGGACATAGCGCCGGATCGCCCGCCGCCGCTCGGGACCGGCGGGACCGGCCAGCCCATCGCGGTAGTCCTTCGCGAAGCGGCGCGGAAAGTAGACCGCGTGGAAGTAGCTGCCCATCCCGAGGTTCGCGAGCCCCACCTCGTCCTCGGTCGGGGCCTCCGGCCCCATCGCCACGCCGTCGATCAGCCGGGTGCGGGGCAGGTAGGGGTCGATGAAGACCTTGGCGACGGGGGCGAGCGTCAGCGGCTCCCACGGCATCGCCGCCAGGACGGGCGGCGCGGTGGCGAAGGCCCCCGAGGCCGCCATGAGGTTGTGCAGGTGCGTCGTCCCGCTGCGCGGATAGCCCACGATGAACACCGGCGGCGCGACCCTCGCCGGCCACGCCGCCCCAAGCGCGAGGTCCGCCACCGTGAAGGGCAGCCGCACGACCGAGGTCGCCAGCGCCACCGCGTAGGCCGGCCAGCCCCGCGCCGAGGGCGGCCCGTTCCGCGCCACCAACCGCAGGAGCGTCACCGGGTCCGCGCCGCAGAGCGGATGAAAGACGCGGTGCCAGGGAAAGCCGCTCATACGTCGTAGCTGCGCCCGCGCCACACCGCCGGGCTTCGCCGCCGCCCGCGCAGGAGGGCGCTCCACTGGATCGCCAGAGTCACCGCCACGCCCACCGGGTGCAGCACCACCGACACCCACGACGCCCGCATCCGCAGCGCCGTCGCCGCCGCCGCCGCCCAGGCCAGCACCGCCGCCGCCAGCGCGGCCCGGGACGCCAGCCCATCCGCCCAGGGCAGGAGCAGGAGCGGCAGCAGGTGCCCGCCCCCCAGCAGCAGCGTCCAGAGCGGCAGCGCCGTCCGCGTCGCCATCCCCTCCCGCGCGTTCTTGGAGAACCCGGCCCAGAGCGCGCTCCAGGTCCGATACATCCGGCAACTCGCCAGCCCCGTCAGGTCGCAGAGATCCGTCGCGAAGCCCGCCCGCCGCACCGCCCTCGCGAGGCTCAGCCCGTCGTGGATGGACCGCCGGATGCCCGAGTGGCCTCCGGCGGCGTCATAGGCGGGCCGCGTGACCGCCAGCACCTGGCCGCAGGCGGCGGCGAAGCGCGGGTCCGTCGGTTGCCGCCGCGCCAGGCCCAACGGCAGGTAGCCCAGCAGCACCACGAAGATCTGCGGGATCGCCACCTTCTCGCCCAGAGTCCCGGTGATCTGGCGCGGGAAGCCGCTCGCCAGCCCCAGCCTCTCCTGCTCCACAAAGGCCGCCAGCCGCGCCAGCGCCTCCGGGTGCAGCCGCACGTCCGCGTCCACATAGACCAGCAGCGAATGCCGCGCCGCGAGAGAGAGCTGACAGCACGCGTGCGACTTGCCGATCCAGCCCGGCGGCAGCGGCGCGCCCCTGACCAGCCGCACCCGCGAGTCCGCCGCCGCGAACCGCCGCACCGCCTCGGCCGTCCCGTCCGAGGAGTCGTCGTCCAGCACGACGACCTCCAGCTCCACGTCCTTCGACGCCAGCACCGTCTCCAGCAGCGGCCGGATGTTCGCTTCCTCGTCGCGGGCGGGGATCAGGACCGAGACCTGCCGGAGCCCACCCCTCGATGCCGGCGGCGGACGGTAGGCCCGGAGGTTGGCGAAGGTCATCCCGGCATAGAGCCCCGCCAGCAGCAGCGACAGGATCGCGAGCTCCAGCATCATCGCCCGCCCTCCGCCATGTGGTCCGGCACGTGCCGCTCGCCTCGGGCGAGCGCCCGAAGCCGCTGCCACGCTCCATAGATCCCGCCCACGCCCGCCTTGCCGGCCAGCACGTTCCCGAAAGCCCCAGGATCGCGCGCCTGCGCCAGAGCCGCCAGCCGGTCGCAGGTCGCCCCCAGCGCCGCCTCCAGCCGCGGCCCCCAGGCGGCCGCGTCGCCCCCGCCCTCCTGCGGCGTCCCGAAGGCGGCCAGCGCCTCGGGCCGCTTCTCGCTCCAGAACGGATACTCCAGCGCCAAGGGCACCGCGACCGCGCCCGGCACCCGCGCCATCAGGTGCGCCACGCCGGGTCGAAGCCCCAGCGGCCTCTCGCGAGGGTCGGCGAAGCGCCCCTGCGCCGTGACCCACAGCATCCGGCGCGGGTCCGCCAGGATCGCCCCCGAGGTCGCGAGGAAACGCGCCGCACCGACGCGCCCCTCCTCGACGCCGAACAACCCGATCCGCCGGAAGAAGCCGTAGCGCTCCAGCATCGCCGCCTCCATCGGCCCATAGCCCTCGCGTCCGGGGAACAGCCGCGAATGCAGCACGATGACAAACGCCGGGTCCCACCAGGACGGGTGGTTCGTGTAGACGATCACCGGCCGCCCCTCGGGCAGCTCCGGCACCCCCGGCCGCGCCAGCCGCACGGCCCGGAAGGCCCCCGCCATCTGCCGCGCCATGACGCCCGCGAAGAACCGCGTCATCCCGGGATGCCGCAACGCCACCGGGTCCGCGCCGCGCTGGAGCCGCCTGCTCACTGCGCGGCGACGACCGGGGCGTTGGCCGTCGCGTCCTGATGCAACGTGTCCGCCGCGATCCATCCCGACATCAGCGCCATCGGCATCCCCGGCCCCGGATGCGCCGACCCGCCCGCCAGATACAGCCCCCGCACCTGCCGCGAGCGGTTCCCCGGCTTGAACGCCCCCATCACCTTCCCGTGCGAGGCCAACCCGTAGATCGCCCCGTTCAGCACCTTGTAGCGGTCGTGGATGTCCTGCGGCGTCAGCGTCCGCTCCACCACGATCCGCTCCTCCAGGTCGCCCATCCCCGCCGCGCGGCCCAGCTTGTCGAGGATCACCCGCCGATACTCCGGCAGCATCCGCGACCAGTCGTGCCGGTCGCGCAGGTAGGGCGTGTGCACCAGCACATAGAGCGCCTCCCCCCCCTCCGGCGCGACCCCCGGCTCGGTCCGCGCGGGGGCGGCGATGTAGGCCGTGGGGTCCGGCGCGGGCTCGCCCCGGTCGTAGATCGCGCCGAACTCCTCCTCGGGGTCGCGCGAGAAGACGAAGTTGTGGTGCGCCAGATGATCGTAGGCCTTCCGCAGCCCGAGATAGAGCACCACGCCCGAGCACGCCGCCTCGCGCGTCCTCCCGCGCGAGAAGCTGTCCCAGGTCGCGCCGCCCACCAGCTCCCGGTAGGTCCGCACCGAATCCATGTTCGACACGATGCGGTCGAACTCCAGCCGCTCGCCCTCGGCCGTGACGGCGGCCGTCGCGCGCCCATCCTCGGTATCGATGCGCGTCACGTCCACGCCGGTCCGCAGGTCCACGCCCAGCTCCTCGGCCAGCCGCGTCAGCGCCACGGGCACCGCCCGCGTCCCGCCCATCGGATACCAGACGCCCTCGCCGAGTTGCATCTGCGCGATCCCGCAGAGCACCGCCGGGGCGCCCAGCGGGCTGCTCCCGACATACTGGATGAAGTGCTCCAGCATCTGCCGCACGCGCGGGTCGGCGATGTTCCTCTTGATCTGCCCGGCGACCGTCCGGTGCATCCGCAGCGACAGCACGTCCGACAGCGTGCTCAGGCTCATGTTGGCCTTCAGGTTCATCGTGTCCTTCAGGTCCTCGACGGACTTCCAGAAGAAGAACCTGTCGGACACGTCCGCGAGCCGCTTGGCCACCGCCATGAAGTCGTCGAAGCCGCGCGTGTCGCGGGGGCTCAGCGCCCCGATCGCCGCCCGCGCCTCGGCCTCCGTCTCCCGCAGGTCCAGCACGGTGCCATCGTCGTAGAAGCACCGCCACTGCGGGTCGAGCCGCACCAGCGTCAGGTAGTCTGACAGCTCCCGCCCGGCCTCCGCGAAGATGCGCTCCAGCACGCGCGGCATGGTCAGGATCGTCGGCCCCATGTCGAAGCGGAAGCCGCCGTCCTCCAGCACGGCGGCCTTGCCGCCCAGCCAGGCGTTCTTCTCCAGCAGCGTGACCTTGTGCCCCCGCGCCGCCAGCGTGCAGGCGGCGGCCAACCCCCCCAGGCCCCCGCCGATGATCCCCGTCCCGCCGATCCTCATTCCGCCGCCTCCGCCATTGCGCTCTCGGGCACGCGGCCCGCATCCAGTCCCAGGTCCTTCGCGAGCAGCTTGGTCGCGATCCGGGCCGATTCGAAGATGGTGGGCAGCCCGCTCCCCGGATGGGTGCCGCCCCCCGTCAGATACACGCCGTCCAGATCCTCGAACCTGTTCCGGGGCCGCAGGTGCAGCATCTGTCCCAGGTTGTGCGCGAGGTTGAACGTCGCCCCGTGGTGGATGCCCATGTCGCGCCAGTCGGGCGGCGCGACCATCCTTTCGGTGCGGATCAGCGGCCGCAGATCGTGGCCGGTCAGCACCTTCAGCCGATCCAGCACCGCCTCGCGGTAGGGCGCGGCGATGGCCCGCCAGTCCGTCCCGGTGGCGAGATTGCCCACGGGGACCAGCACATAGAGCGCCGAATGGCCGGGCGGGGCCAGCGACGGGTCGGTGACGCTGCCGTTCTGGACGTAGATCGAGGGCTCGAACGGGGCTTGTCCCGCCTCGATCTCGCGGATGTTGCGCTCGTAGTCGCGGCTCAGGTGGATGGTGTGGTGCGCCATCTCGGGGAACGTCCCCTCGACGCCCAGATAAAGCATGAAGGTCGAGCAGGAGTAGCTCTTCGAGTCGATCTTCGCGTCCGTCCACCGCCGCCGCAGCGCGTCGGGCACGAGGCTCCGCATCGCGTGGGCGAAGTCGGCGTTCACCACCACCGCGTCGGCGCCGTAGCTTCCCTTCGCCGTCCGAACCCCCGTCGCGCGACGGCCATCGAACGTCATCGCCTCCACGGGCTCCGACAGCCGCACCTCGACGCCCATCCGCGCGAGGCACTCCGCCATGGCGCGCGGGATGGCGTTGCAGCCGCCCATCGGGTGCCAGACCCCGTGCCCGTATTCGATGTGCGCCAGTATCGTGAACAGCGACGGGCACTTGAAGGGGGACATCCCCAGATATTTCGACTGGAAGCTGAACGCGAGCCGTGTGTCCGGGTTGCGGAACCACCGCTTCAGGTCCGCGTCCACCGTGGCCCAGGGCCGCAGGTGGGGTAGGGCCTTCGCCATGGCCACGTCCGCGAAGGCCCCGAGCCCCAGGAACGGCTTCTGGAGCACCGGCCGAAACGCCTCGAACTTGGCGCGGTTGTCGGCGAGGTAGGCCTCGACGTTCCGCGCGTCCTCCGGGTCGATCCGCGCCACCTCGGCCTTGAGCCGCGCCACGTCCGGCGTCGCGTCGAAGGTCCGCCCGTCCTCGAACCGCAGCCGATACATCGGGTCGAGCCGCGTCATCGGCACCATGGCGTCGAAGTCGAAGCCGCAGGCGGCGAAGATCTCGCGCGGGATCTCCGGGTAAAGGAAGAACGTCGGCCCGGTGTCGAAGGTGAACCCGTCCTGCTCGATGGCCGCCGTGCGCCCGCCGACGCGCGGCGCGCGCTCCAGCACCGTCACCTCGGCCCCCGCCGCCCGCGCCAGCATCGCCGCCGCGAGGCCCCCCGGCCCCGCCCCGATCACCACGACCCGGCGCCCGCGACCAGCCATCCGCCGTCCCATCCTCACTGAAAATACCTCATCGTCAGTTTCACTGTCGCCCCCGTCTCGGGGAGCGCGAAGGCCGCGTCCCCCCAGCGCGGCGGCCCGAACCGCATCGGCGCATCGCGCGAGAAGCCCATTCCTTCCGTCGGCAGGAACCCCGGCCGGTCGAGCGTCCGGTTGTCGTTCTCGTCGTGGACCACCTGCACGGCGTAGGTCCCCGGCGGAACCCCGGTCACCGTCACCACCCCGCCCGAGGCCGGCGCGCTGCCGAAATGATCGCAGGCCGGCTTGAGGAAGTCCTCCTCCACGCAGACGGCGGCATAGACAGTCCCCGTCGCGTTCCGCAGCCCCTCGACCTCGATCCGCAGGTCGGCCGCCCCGCCGGGCAACGCCGGGAGCAGCGCCAGAGCCACCCCCCACGCGCTTTTCGTTTGCCAAACCACCGCCGGACCCCAATCTGTCACGAGCGGGACCTGCGGCCCGCTTCCCCTGCGGATGGAACTAAATCGCGATGCGTGCCCGTCACCTAGTAAAATCGTTCGCAAGGCGGCCATCCGCATGAGCCGGGGCGAAAATTTCCCCGTGGGCTCCCTGCTGATCCGGCGCGACCTGCGCGCGACGGTCCACGCCTTCTACAGCTTCGCCCGGGCGGCCGACGACGTGGCCGACGACCCCCATCTCTCGACCGACGACAAGCTCCGCCGCCTCGCATGGCACGAACGGGGACTCGATGGCGATTCGGACGGCTCGCCCGAGGGCCGCGTCCTCGCCCCGCACCCGGACCCCGCCCGCTACGCCCGCCAACTCCTCGCCGCCTTCCGCCGCGACGCCCGGAACCAGCCCTGCAACACTTGGGCCGACCTCCTCGCCTATTGCGAGGACTCCGCGAACCCCGTCGGCCGCTTTCTCCTCGACCTCCACGGCGAGGGGCCGGAGGCCCGCCCGCTCTCCGACCGCCTCTGCACGGCGCTCCAGGTCCTCAACCACCTCCAGGACCTCAAGGACGACCACCTGCGCCTCGGCCGCCACTACCTCCCCCTCGACTGGCTGGCCGAGGAAGGCGCCACGCCCGACGACCTCGCCGCCCCCCGCATGACGCCCGGCCTGCGCCGCGCCACCGACCGCGCGCTCGACCGCTGCGCGACGCTGCTCGACGGCGCCCGCGACCTGCCCGGTGCACTGGCCTCGCGCCGCCTCGCGGGCGAATCCGCCACGATCCTCTCCCTCGCCCGCCGCCTCCTCGGCCACCTGCGCCGCGCCGACCCCCTGGCAGGGCGCGTGGCCCCCACGCGCGCCGACTTCGCCCACGCGGGCCTCCTCGGCGCCTGGGCCGCCCTCGCCCCGCGCGCCCGCCCCGCCCCGGCCCGAAGGGAGCAAGCGTGACCGCCCTCCCGGTCCTCGCCGACTTCGCCCCCCGCCACGAGGTGCGCCGCATCGTCGTCGAATCCGGCTCCTCCTTCGCCGCCGGGATGCGCGTCCTTCCCCGCGCGCGTCGCGAGGCGATCTTCGCCGTCTACGCCTTCTGCCGCGTCGTGGACGACATCGCCGACGGCCCCCTCTCCCCGTCCGACAAGGCCGAGGCGCTGGCCCTCTGGTCCGAGGAGGTCGCCCGCGTCTTCCAGCGTGCCCCCCGCACCCCCGTGGGCGAGGAACTGGCCCGCGCCGTCGCCGCCTACGCCCTCCCGCGGCACGAGTTCGACCTGATCCTCGAAGGGATGCGGATGGACGCCGAGGGCATGGTCGCCCCCGACCCGCGCCGCCTCGAACGCTACGTCCGCTGCGTCGCCGGCGCGGTGGGCCTCCTGTCGATGCGGGTCTTCGGCGCGTGGCGCGGCGACGCCTCGCGCCGCTTCGGCCTGTCGCTGGCCCGCGCCATGCAGATCACCAACATCCTGCGCGACGTGGAGGAGGACGCCGGCCTCGGCCGCCTCTACCTTCCCTGCACCGTGCTCCAGGCGACGGGCATCCCGCCCGACCCGCATCTCGCCCGTGCCCACCCGGCCCTGCCCGAGGCGCGGCGCCAGCTCGGCACCCTGGCCCGCGCCCAGTTCGCCCGCGCCCGCGCCGCCCGGCCGGGCCACCCCTGGCTGCGCGTCCTCCCCGCCCTGATGATGATGGGTCCCTACGAGCGCCTCCTGGCCGAGATGGAGGCCGACTGGACCCGCCCGCCCGAGCGTCGCCCCGGCTGGCGCAAGGCGGCGGACGGGCTCGCCTGCGCGGCGGGGAGCCTCGTCGGACGGTGACCTCCCGCCACGCGCACGTCGTCGGGGCGGGCCTCGCCGGGCTCGCCGCCGCGCTCGATCTTCAGGCGGCCGGGTGGCGCGTGACGCTGCACGAGGCCTCGCCCAAGCCGGGCGGGCGCTGCCGCAGTTATCACGACGCCGCGCTCGACCGGCGCATCGACAACGGCAACCACCTGATCCTGTCGGGCAACGCCGCCGTCCTGTCCCACGCCGCCCGCATCGGCGCGGCCGACCGGCTCCTGACGCTGCCCGAGGCCGCCTTCCCCTTCGCCGACCTCGCCACCGGCGCGCGCTGGACCGTCCGCGTGCCCCGCTCGCCGCTCGGCGCGCTCCGGCCCGACGCCCGCCCGCCCGGAGCCACGCCCCTTTCAGCCCTGGCCGGGGTCGCGGGCCTCCTCGCCGCTCCCCGCTCGCGCACCGTCGCCCAGGCCGTCCGCGACCGGGGCCCCATGTGGCGGGCCTTCTGGGACCCCATGGCGACCGCCGTCCTGAACGTCCCGCCCGAGACCGGCTCCGCCGCCCTCCTGCGCGCCGCGCTCCTCCGCAGCTTCTTTCGTGGCGAGGCCGCCTGCCGCCCCGTCCTCGCCCCCGAGGGGCTGGGGGATGCCCTCATCGACCCCGCCATCGACCGCCTTCAAGAGCAAGGGGCCAAGCTGCGCCTCCGCGCGCCCCTCGCCGGAATCGCCCTCGGCCCCACCCGCGCCGAGGCGTTGGCCTTTGCCAATGGCCCCCGCGTCTCCCTCGGCCCCCGCGATGCCGTTGTCCTCGCCGTGCCGCCCGCCGCGCTGGCCGACCTCCTGCCGGACCTGCCCCGCCCCGCGCCGGGCCTCGCCATCCTCAACGCCCATTTCCGCGTGGACCCCGCGCTTGCCGCCGCCGTGCCGCCGCTCCTCGGCCTCCTCGGCGCGCAGGCGCAGTGGCTGTTCCGGCGCGGCGACGTGCTCTCCGTCACGGTCTCCGCCGCCGAGGCGACCCGCGTCTGGTCCATGCCCCGCGACGAGTCGCTGGCCCTCCTCTGGTCCGAGGTGGCCCGCGCGCTCGACCTCGGGGCCGCCCAGCCGCAGGCCCAGCGCCTCCTGCGCGAACGCGCCGCCACCTTCGACCAGTCGCCCCAAGGCGCGGCGCTCCGTCCCCCGACCCGCACCCGCTGGCGCAACCTCGTCCTCGCGGGGGATCATGTCCGCACCGGACTGCCCGCCACGCTCGAAGGCGCGGTGCTCTCGGGCCGCCGCGCCGCCCGCGCGCTGGCCTAGCCCAGCAGCTCCGCCCGCCGCAGCGCCGCGAGGTCCGCCGACCCCGTGCAGAAGCAGGCCACCCGCAACTGGTCGATCACCGTGGCGAAGTGCTCAACCACCGCCTCCTCCGACTGCACCGCCGCCTCCAGCACGCCCGAGGCCTGCCCCACGAGGTCCGCGCCCAGCCGGATCGCCTTGGCCGCGTCCACGCCGTCGCGGATGCCGCCCGAGCCGATGACCACCGCCTCCGGGCAGGCCGCGCGCACCTCGGCGATGGCTTGCGCCGTCGGGATGCCCCAGCCCGCGAAGGCCCGCGCCACGGCGGCCTGCCGGGGGCTCCGCGCCCGCTCGGCTTCCACGGCGGCCCAGCTCGTGCCGCCCGCGCCCGCCACGTCCAGCACCCGCACGCCCGCGTCCCAGAGCCGCCGCGCCACCGCCCCCGACAGCCCCGCGCCGACCTCCTTGGCGACCAGAGGAACGGGCAGGGCGCGCGCCAGCCCTTCGATCCGGCCCAGCAGCCCCCGCCAGTCGCGGTCCCCCTCGGGCTGCACCGCCTCCTGCAACGGGTTCAGATGGATGATGAGCGCGTCCGCCCCGATCATCCCGACCGCCCGCCGCGCCTCCTCGACCCCGAACCCGGTGTTGAGCTGCGCCGCCCCCAGGTTGGCGAGGATCGGGATGGCGGGCGCGATCCGCCGCAGCTCCGCCCCGAGCCCCCCCGCCTCGCCCCCCGCCTCCAGCGCCACCCGCTGCGAGCCCACGGCCAAGGGCAGCCCCAGCGCCGCGCAGGCCCGAGCGAGGTTGCGGTTGATCGCCTCGGCCCGCGTCGGCCCCCCGGTCATGGAGCTGACCAGCAGCGGCGCGGCGATCCTCCGGCCCAGGAAGGTGGTGGACAGGTCGATCGCGTCCATGTGCAGCTCGGGCAGGGCGACATGGGCGAAGGCCACCCCGTCGAGCCCCGTCCGCGCGCCCCCGCGCCCCCGCCCGTCGAGGACGATGTCCAGATGCTGGTTCTTGCGGTCGCTGAGCACGTCGGAGGTCCGGGGCAGGGGCGGTCCCGCCAGTCGTGGCGCGAAGCCCCGCCCGGCGCAAGCCGTCCGCTCCGCCCCGATCAGCCGCCGAGGGGCAGCTCGATCGTGCAGCGGGTTCCCTCGGGCCGGTGGTCGAGGGCGACCCGCGCCTCCAGGCTGTAGGGCAGGGTCCGTTCCAGCAGCTCCGTCCCGAAGCCCCGGCGGCGCGGCGGCGCGCGACGGCCGCCCCCCGACTCGGTCCAGGACAGCCGCAACCGCGGCGGCGAACCCCGGTCCACCGTCCACTCCACCGCCAGCCGTCCCTCGGCCTTGGCCAGCGCGCCGAACTTCAGCGCGTTCGTCGCCAGCTCGTGGAAGGCAAGGCCCAGCAGCTCGGCCGCCCGGACTGGCAGGCGCACCTCCGGGCCCGACAGGCGCAGCCGGTCCGCCCCGACGGCGGCGGCCTGCATCTCGTCGCGCAGGAGCGACTCCAGCTCCGCCCCCGGCGAGCGGAACACGGCGGCCTGCACCCGCGTCAGCGCGTCGATCCGGCCCTCCACATGGGTCAGGTAGGCCTCCTTCCCGGTCGCCGTGGCCGCGCTGCGCCGCAGGACCGACCGGATCATCGCAAGGCTGCCGCGCACCCGGTGCCGCAGCTCCGACAGCAGCTCGCGCTGCCGCGCCTCGGCCTCGCGCAGGGCGGTGATGTCCTGCATCACCCCGATCATCCGCAGCGGCCGTCCCTCCGCCGAGCGCAGGAACCGCCCCCGCGCGCGGCACCAGCGAACCTCGCCGGGCCCCGCCCGCACGCGGAACTCGGCCTCGTAGGGAAGCCCCTCGTCGCGCGCCGCCCGCAGTCGCGCCTCCGTCGCCGGCAGGTCCTCGGGATCGACGCGCGCGGCCCAGGCCTCGTAGCTCGGCGCGACCTCGCCCGGAACGTAGCCATGCAACCGGAAATGCCCCTCCGACCAGGCCACCTCGCCGGTGGTCAGGTCCCAGTCCCAGGTGCAGAGCCCCGCGAGATCCAGCGCGATCTCCAGCCGCGCCTCCAGGTCGGCCGCCCGATCCTCGCGCGCGGCCCCTTCCCGGCCCGCCGCCCTCCCGCGCCTGTCGGGCCGCGCGTTCACGCCCCGCCCTCCCGCCGCCCGCTGCCCCGGCTGGAAAGACCCACCGCGCAACATAGGTTAAAGTCACCGGGCACGCATCCGTGAAAGGGTCGGGCCCTATGCCAGTCGCGCCAGCCTCCCCGTCGAACAACCCGCTCATCCGACGGCTCGACAACTACGCCCGCCTGTCGGCCGAGGACCGGGCCGCGGTCCAGCGCCTCTGCGCCGAGAAGGTGCAGCGCTTCGCCGCCAAGGACGACGTGATCCGCGAGGGCGAGGAGCCCCGCGTCATCCGCCTCGTGGTCGATGGCTGGGCCTGCCGCTACAAGCACCTCGAGGACGGGCGGCGCCAGGTCGTGGGCCTGTTCCTGCCGGGCGACCTGTGCGACCTCAACGTCTTCGTCCTGCGCGAGATGGACCACTTCGTCGGCGCGATCACGGCGCTGACCCTGGCCCAGATCACCCGCGACGCCTTCGAGGAGGCGACGCTCGCCCATCCGCGCCTCCTGCAATCCCTCTGGTGGGATTCCCTCGTGACCATGGCGATCCAGCGCGAATGGCTGCTCAACCTCGGCAGCCGCACCGCCTTCGAGAGGATCACCCACCTCCTGTGCGAGATCTTCCTGCGCCTGCGCGCCGCCGGCCGCGCGCGGGGCCAAAGCTGCGAGTTCCCGCTCACCCAGGCCATCATCGCCGACATCGCCGGCCTCAGCACCGTCCATGTCAGCCGCACCTTCCAGGCCATCCGCGACGAGCGTCTGGTCGAGATCCGCAACCGCGTCATGACGATCCCCGACATCGACGCCCTCATGGCCGCGAGCCTCTTCAACCCGAACTACCTGCACCTCTCGCACGAGGGCCGTCACCTCGACGCCAACGACGCCCCGGGCGACGTCGCCCCGACAGTCTGACCGCCGGGCCGGCCGCCGGGTCCCCCCCCGCCTCACGCCGGGTCCCCGTCCACCAGCGCGGCCAGGGCCAGCCGCGCCCGGTTCAGCCGGCTCTTGATCGTGCCCACCGAGCAGCCGCAGACCTCCGCCGCCTCCTCGTAGCCCAGGCCCATCACCGGGATCAGGATGAGGATGTCCCGGTGCGCGGGCGTCAGGTCGCGCAGGAGGCAGGCGAAGGCCTCGCGCGCCCAGAGGTCGGTGGCCTGCGTCGCCGGGGTGACGGCCTCCAGCGCGATCGTCTCCGGCCCCGGCAGCGTCTCCCGGCGCGACCGCCGCCAGCGCGTGTTGAACGAGTTCCGCATGATGGTGAACAGCCAGGCCTTGAGGTTGGTCCCCTCGCGAAAGCGCCCCCGCGCCGCCAGCGCCTTCAGGATCGTGTCCTGCACCAGGTCCTCGCGGTCGGCCTCCTGCCGCTGCAGCCGCCGCGCGAAGGCGCAGAGCGCGGGGCGCAGGTCCAGCACCTCCCTCTCGAAGTCCGACAGCCCCCCGGCGGAGGGGCCGGGGTCGGGCGACAGGCTCCGGGCGGGTTGAAGGGTCACGGGCGCCTCCCTCGGCAGCGGGACCGGGCCTCGGTCCCATTGCCCTGAAAAGGACACAATCCCGCGGGGCGCGCGTTAACCTATGCAACCTTGCCGTGCAACGCGCCGTATCCCGTCGAGGGGGCCCGGCGCGCGGGGCGAGGCTCAGGCCACCACCTCATAGCCCGCCAGCCCGAGGACGCGGTGCAGCTCCCGGTTCCCCTTGGCCGAGATCGGCAGCGGCGGGGCGGTCCTCGGGTCCTGCTCGGCCTCCACCACGAACCAGCCCTCGTAGCCATGGCTCGCCAGCCGCCTCACGATGGCCTCGAAGTCCAGGCTCCCGTCGCCCGGCACCGTGAAGGCCCCCTTCACCACGGCGTCGAGGAACGATTCGCGGTCGCGGTCCAGCGCGTCGATCACCTCCCTCCGCACGTCCTTGGTGTGGACATGGGTGATGCGCGCGTGGTGCCTGTCGATGACCCGCAGCACGTCGCCCCCCGCGAAGGCCATGTGCCCCGCGTCATAGAGGAGAGGGATGCCCTCGCCCGAGTTCGCCATGAAGGCATCGAGCTCCGCCTCGGTCTCCACCACCGCCGCCATGTGGTGGTGGTAGGCCAGCGGCATCCCCTGCCCGGCGCACCATTCCCCGAACTGGGTCATGCGGCGGGCATAGGCCCTCATCTCGTCGTCCAGGAGCCTGGGCTTCGTCGCCAGCGGCCTTGATCGGTCGCCCTGGATCGACCGCGCCACCTCGCCGTAGACGATGCAGGGGGCGCCCGCCGCCTTGAACAGCTCCATCTGCGGGCCGATGCGGTCCTTGTTCTCCTCCAGGTCGCCCTCCAGCACGGTCCCCGAGAACCAGCCCCCGCACACGCGGATGCCGTGGCGGTCGAGCACCGGCCCCAGCTCGGCCATGCTCATCGGGAAGCGCCGTCCGGTCTCCATGCCGGAATAGCCCGCCTCGGCAGCCTGCCGCAGGCACTCCTCCAGCGACACGTCGTCGGACAGTTCGGGAAGGTCGTCGTTCCACCAGCAGATGGGGGAGATACCGAGCCTGGCCTTCATTCGGGGATGATCCTTCTCTATGAGCGGACGGGACCGACGGGCGCGGCCGGCGGACGGGACTGGCGGGCCCGAGGGGTCCGCGCCGCGATTCGCGCCCCCCGGCCCGATGCGTCGTGATTGGCCTGCCGCGCCGCCGGACGCCAGGGGAACCCCGGCCCGGTGAGGCCGCGCCTGCCGCGAAACCCTCAACGCCGGGCCGGGGCCCTGATGCATCCCATCACGCCCCCAGCGCGGCCCGCCCGCCGCCTTGGCCCGCCGCCTCGGCCCGCCGCCTCGTCCCGTCCCCGTCCCTCCGCCCTCCCGTCCGGTCCCGGCCCCGCCGCAGGTCCGAACAATCTTAGCGATCGGGGGGCGCGGCGCGGGGGCGGGGGTAACCGGACCTTAACCGTTTCCGGGTAGGATGGAGGCCGAACGTGGTCCCCCCGGAGGTTTTGACATGGCCAAGGAATCGTCGGCCGTTCGTCCTCCGCTCGTGGCGGGGCCGGACGGAATCGCAGCAGCCGACCGCGCCCCCCGTCTCGGGGGGCGTCGCGGCCCCGCGCGCGCGGACCGTCGCCGCCCGGACCCCCGGCGGCGCGGCGTCCGTCGGCTTCGCCCGGCCGCGTCGATGCCGGCGCCGCTCCGGGCCGCGACTCTGTCCCTCGCCCGGAACTTCCACCGCTCCCGTCCGTTTCGCTGCGGGTGCGAAAGGGGTGCGGGCATGACGGATCGGGTTCTCGCGGACGGCTTCCGCACGGCTCTCGTGCTGGGCGGCGGCAACGCCCTCGGCGCCTACCACCTCGGCGTCGCCGAGGCGCTGCTCGCCCGCGTCGAGCCCGACCGCGTGGTCGGCTGCTCCATCGGGGCGGTGACGGGGGCGATCCTGATGGGCAATCCCCCCGCCACCCGGCTCGACCGCCTGCGGGAGTTCTGGGCCCGGACGGGGCAGGCCGACGGCCGCTGGCTGGGCTGGATGCCGGACGCGCTGCGCGCGCGCTGGAGCAATGCCTACGGCGTCGCCGCGCTGCTGGCCGGGCGGCCGGGCCTGTCGCACCTGCGCGCGCCGGGGCTCCTGTCGCACCTGCGCGCGCCGGGGCTCCTGTCGATCCTGCCGCTCATGCCGCCGGACGTGTCCCTTCAGGACCACGCGCCGCTCGCCGCGACGCTGGACCGGCTCGTGGACTGGGACCGGCTGAACGACGCGCCGGGCCGCTTCGCCTGCTTCGCCCTCGACCTCGAACGCGGGGAGGAGGTCTGGTGGGAAACCGGCCGCGACCGCATCGGGGCGCGGCACATCCTCGCCTGCACCGCCCTGCCGCCGCTGTTCCCCCCCGTGGAGATCGACGGCCGGCTGCTCTGGGACGGCGGCCTGGCCAACAACCTGCCTCTGGACCGCGTGCTGTCGGGGCCGCTGGGCGCCCCGCTGCTGGTGGTGGCCTCCGACCTCTACGCGCCCATGGGCGACCGTCCCCGCAGCCTCGATGGGGCGGCCACGCGGGCGCAGGACCTCGCCTTCGCGATGCAGGCGCGCAAGCGGATCGAGGCGCTGACCCGCGAACGGGACCTGCGCCGCGCCGCCCGCCCCGAGGAGCCGTCGGCCATCCTCCTGCACCTGATCCATCGTCCGCCGGCGCACCAACGCGCGCTCAAGGCGCTCGACTACTCCGGCACCGCCCTTCACGAGCGCGCGACCCAAGGCCGCTCCGACATCGAGGCGCTCTGGGGCCGTCTGGCCGAATCCCCAAGGGATGCGGCGCTGGAAGTGCTGTCGAACGATGCGACCTGAGCTGTGGATGCCCGAACGAGCGGCGGAACCGGCGGCCGGGATGCGGGGTTCTCCCGCGAGGTTTCCATCCAGGGAGAACATCATGGACCGCAGACGACTTCTCGTGGGCGGCGTCGCCATCGCCAGCCTCCTGCCCGCCACGCGCCTCGCCGTCGCGCAGACCGCGCCCGCCGCCATCGAGGAGGCCAAGCTCCCGGCGCTGGAGGGCGGGACCTTCCTGCTCCAGACGAGCCAGCTCGCCGTCGAGAAGGGCGTGAGCGACAACGTCCGGGCCTTCGCGGCCCTGGAGGTCGCCGAGCAGCAGGCCATCTCGACCGCCTTCGGCGCCAACGGCGCGCCGGTGCCGCTGCGCGAGGACCATGCGGCGATCCTCGCCCAACTCCAGGCGGCCGAGGGCGATGCCTTTGACATGGCCTATCTGGAGGCGCAGATCGCCGGCCACGAGGAGGCCCGCCCGATCCATGCGAGCTACGCCGAGAGCGGGCAGGACCCGATGGCGCGTGGCGCGGCGATGGTGGGCGTCACCGGCATCGACACCCATCTTGTCATGCTGCGGAGCTTCCAGCGGCAGATGCAGGGCTGAGGCCCCGGCCGTCCCTCCCGACCGCCGCGGGAGGGACCCCTCTCAGACGTCGAGATTGCGGAGGTGGTGCGCGATCGCCTCCTTGACGTCTTCATAGTAGTGCAGCCGTCCGTTCTCGATCACGGCACCCGCCTGGCACATGGCCTCCACCATGCCGAGCGAGTGGCTGACGAAGAGCGAGCCCGCACGCTCCATCCGCTCCTCGAAGACGCGGCGCGACTTCTTCTTGAAGGAAGCGTCGCCCACGGCGGTCACCTCGTCGATGAGGTAGGTGTCGAAGTCGAGTCCCATGGAGACGCCAAAGGCCAACCGCGACCGCATCCCCGAGGAGTAGGTCCGCACGGGGAGGTGGAAGCTGGGACCAAGCTCGGCGAAATCCTCCACGTAATCCATCAGCGCCTGGGTATCGACGCCGTAGATGCGGGCCGTGAACCGGGTGTTCTGGGCCCCCGTCATGTCCTGGTGGAACGAGCCCGCATAGCCCACGGGAAAGGAGATCTGGCCGTCGGTCAGGATCTCGCCCGAGGTGACGTCGAGCGAGCCGGCGATCATCTGAAGCAGCGTGCTCTTGCCAGCGCCGTTTCGGCCCAGGAGGCCGATCGACACCCCGGACGGGAAAACGGCGTTGACCGAGCGCAGCACCGTCTTGCGATGGCCCTCGACGACGAAGGTCTTGGTCAGGTTGCGAAGGACGATCACGGGCGGCCTCCCTGGTCGCGGGTCGGGCGCCGGGCGCGCGCGCCCGGCGGTGCTGTCATTCGTTGTTGATCAGGCCTGCAGTGGTGAACACGCCCAAGCCGCTGCCCAGGATCGAGAAGATGGTCTGCGCCGAGCCGATGGGGCTCTCGGTGCCGTAGACGAGGTCGCCCGACTGGATCTCGAACTGCCCGGCGCTGAACAGGCCGTCAGCCGAGGTGAGGTCGAGCGTGAAGACCACGCGCTCCTTGGAAGGGCCGCTGCCGTCGGTCCGCACGGCCGAGGCCGGGTAGGTCCGCAGCACCAGGATGCCCTTGGGGTTCGCACGGTTGTCGCTCACGCCGCCGACCAGCGACAACGCCTCGATGGCGCTGAGGCGGTCCTTGGGGAAGGGGTTCACGGCCTCGTCCCCGGTGGCGCCGAGCGACAGGAAGTAGCGGTCGTCCTCCTGCACTAGGACCTTGTCGCCGGGCCGCAGCGTGGCGTCGAGAGACGGGTTGGCGAAGAGCCGCTCCACGGAGGTCCCGTAGATCGAGTCGCCCCGGATCAGGCGGATCTGCGGGTTGTTGAGGTCGTCCGGGACGCCGCCGCCCTCGGCGATCAGGGACAGGACGCTGTAGGCCTGGTTCGGCAACGGGTAGGTGCCCGGCTTGCTCACGCCGCCGACCAGGCTCACCAGGCTGCCCCGGGGCTCGGCCACCTCGAGCTGGACCTGGGCCGAGGGCGAGACCTCGACGAAGCGGCCCTCGATGACCTCGCGGGCGCGGTCGGGGCTCATGCCCGACACCTTGATGTCGCCCACGTAGGGCATGAACACCGTTCCCGTGGAGGACACGGTGACCGCCCGCATGTTGATCGCCCGCTCGCCGGGGGCGGTGAGGAGCGAGTTCTCCTCGGTGCTCCAGAGCGTGATGGAGAGCACGTCGCCCGGGGCGATGATCCGGTTCGCCGGGCCGTCCTGCCGGGCGAGCCAGCCCAGGGTCGGCGCGGCGGGGGCGGGCCAGGCGGCGTAGCGGGCAAGCCGCTCGCGCGTCACGGGCTCCACGGCGAAGTCGCGGGCGGCCGGATCCTGCGCGCCGGGCCGCGAGCCCAGCACCTCGGATTCGAAGCCCGCGCCGCGCGGCAGGCCGCAGCCCGCCAGGGCGAGGCTCAGGACGATTCCCGCGCCGAGGCGGAGCAGACGTGTCGACATGCGGTCCCTTGGCCCCCTGACATGGGGCCGTCCGCGCCCGGCGGTCGGCCCCGTTCCTCCCTTAGCGGCTGCCGCGCGGGGGGAAAACCCGTCCCCGGCGCCCCGCGCGGAAAATCGCGGCGATGTCAGAACCACCGGCCGATGGCCATCACGTCCACGGTGGTTGCGACCCGGACGCTCGACGTGTTCGTCACCGAGATCCCCACCTGCGTCGCCGACTTGTTCCAGTGCCGCGGCGACAACGTGATCACGGACGCGCTGTTGACCGACAGCAGCACCGAGAGGCCGGCGGTCGAGACGAAGGGCTGGGGGAAGACCCAGGTCACCTCGCCGGCGGTGGAGGTGCTCAGGGTGTGCCAGCAGGTCTGGGTGCCGTCCTGCTGGCGCAGGCTGCGGCCCGTGGGGCCCGAGACGCTGTCCAGCACCGAGCCACAGGTCCAGGCGCCCCAGCCCGCGCCGCTGCGGGCCCGGCCGAAGATGAGGCCGGGCGGCACGCCGGTGGCGCCGGATTCGACGATGAGCAGCTGCGTCTCGCCGGCAGCGCCGCCGCGGCGGGCGTGCAGGACCGTCGCGCGCACCACCCCGGCGGGACCGCCCGAGCTGCCCGACGACGAGTCGTAGGCATAGAGGCCCGGGACCAGCGAGCCGTCGGTGACCGAGATGCCGCCGACGGCGGGGAGGGGGCCGCCGAGGCCGAAGGCCCCGACGGTCAGGACGCGGCCGGGGGTGCCGTCGGCGGGCGTGGACTGGACGGCCGTCCCGTTCAGCGGGCCGTTCACCGTCGCCCCCTGCGGCAGCGTGACGATGCCGGTGTCGCGGGCGACGCTGAGCGCGGGCGTCCAGGTCGCGCCGTCGCCGACCTTGAGCGTGAAGTCGAGCCCGCCCGCGAGGCCCATCTCGGCGTGGCCGGTCCAGCCGGACTGGAACACGAGGCTCGCCGTGTCCTCGGGGGCGGCCTTGTTCACCTTGAGCCGATGCCCGGCGCCCGCGTGGCTGAGGAGCGTGGCGGAGGCGGCGACGGCGAGGCGGTTCTCGGCGTCGTAGCCGGCGCCGATGCCCAGGCCATCGAGGTCACGGAGGTCGGGCACGACCGGGCGCCAGGCGCCGCCGGTCCAGGCGCGCAGCACGCCGCCGGCGACGTCCCAGGCGCGCCACCCTTCCTCGGGCGACAGGAACCGCCATCCCGTGCCGTCCCATTGGGCGAGCCGGCCCTCCTGGCCGGACCACGCGCCGGAGGCGCCCTCGCCGGGGGCGTGGACATCGCCGGGCGCGGGCGCGGCGGGCGGCTCGGTCGCGCCGAGCGACAGGAGGCGAAGCTGCACCACGGCGTCGAGGGCCTGGAGGGCCTCGTTGTGGGTGACGTGCTTCTGGGCCTGGCCGGGCTGGATCAGGGGCAGGGCGAGGCGGGTCGTGGTCTCGGTGGTCATGGCGGCTCCTTTGGGTCTGGCGGATGCGGTCGGGTGATCGCGTCGGGGGCCAGAATGCCGCCCAAACCTTTCCGGCTCCTGACAGCAACGAGCGTTGCGTGCCCGATTCGCGCAACACCCCCCCGGGATCCCCATCTCCCCGATCCGGCCTGATTCGGGGCTGGCCCCCGCGCCCGCGATGGGCCCGTCCCGGGCAGGGCCGGGGCCGCCCTGGTGACCATCCCGGCGACCCGACCCGACCCGGTCAGGGCCAGAGCCGATCGGGGCCAGAGCCGATCGGGGGCGGGCCGTTTCGGGAGGGCCTTCCGGGCCGCGCCCGGACCCGCCGCGCGGAACCCCGACGCGAAGGTGCCGCGCGACGGAGCGACGCGGCCTCGCGGCTTGCATCCGGGGCCCGCCGGGGCCATGATGCCGCGTCCGGGCGGAGCGCCGGGGCGGGGCGGCCGCTCCTCTCTCGTCCTCCGCCGTCCCTCCCTGGTATCCGGCCCGCCATGACGACGATCCCCGACAGCCCCCGGCTCCGGTCCGTGCACCGGCAGATGCGATTCGCGACGCTGCGCGTGGTGGTGGCCCTGATCCTGCGGGAGATGACCACGAGCAACGGCCGCAAGCCCGGCGGCTACCTGTGGACCATCATCGAGCCGGTCGCGGGCGTGGCGCTGATGACCTGGCTGTTCATGGCGATCGGCGCGCGGACCCCGGGGCTGGGATCGAACTTCGCCATCTTCTACGCCACCGGGCTGATGCCCTATTTCACCTATATCCACATCAGCAACCGCACCGCGCAGGCGCTGACCTATTCGCGCAACCTCCTGAGCTATCCGCGGGTGACGGTGGTGGACGCGCTGATCGCGCGCTTCGTCGTGCAGCTCATCACGCAGCTCCTGGTGGCCTACGTGCTGCTGGGGGGCATCCGGCTGCTCATGGACACGGGGACGCAGCTCGTGCTGTCGCACATCGTCCTGGGCTTCACGATGGCGGCCGCGCTGGCGGCGGGCATCGGCACCCTGAACTGCTTCCTGAGCACGATGTTCCCGCTCTGGGGGAGCATCTGGGGCGTGATGATGCGGCCCATGCTGTTCCTGTCGGGCATCATGCTCCTGATCGACCGCCTGCCGGTGCAGTGGCAGGCCTGGCTGGTCTGGAACCCGATCGTCCACATCATCGCCGAGGTGCGGACGGGCTTCTACCATGGCTACCAGCCCGCCTATGTGTCGCCGGCCTATGTCTTCGGCGTGGCGCTGGCGACGGGAGCCGTGGGCCTCCTGTTCCTGTGGCGGCACCACCGCGACATCCTGGAGAACTGACGGGCCGAGCCGGGACAGGCCGGGCCGGGCACGGTGCGGGCGGCCCCGGAGCGGCCTTGTGGCGGCTCAGGCGAAGGCGAGGTCGTCGGCGAGCGCGCCCAGGTCGGCGAGGCCGGCGATCCGCAGCTCGTGGCCGCCGTCGAAGGCCAGCACCGCGTCGTCGCCGTCCACGCGGCCGAAGCGGTCGAGCACCTGCGCGGCCGAAAGGTCCGCGCCGCCCCAGAGGTCGCGGTCGAGCACGATCCGGTCCTGGTCGTCGGCGAAGTCAAGCACGGTGTCGCGGCCGACCCCGAAGGCGAAGCTGTCGGCCCCGCCGCCGCCGCTCAGCCGGTCGTCGCCCGCGCCGCCGTCGAGCCGGTCGTTGCCCTTGCCGCCCCGGAGGCGGTCGTCGCCCTCTCCGCCCCGGAGGCGGTCGTTGCCGTCCCCGCCCGAGAGCCGGTCGTCGCCGGCGCCGCCGTCGATGACGTTGCGGGCCTTGTTGCCCGTCACCACGTCCGCGCCCGAGCCGGCGCGGTAATCCTCGATCACGGTGGTGGTGGCGATGCCGAGGTTGCCGGTCTTGCCGTAGACGGAGGAGAACTTCCCCCCCGCGAGGTTGACGGCCTGCGCGCGGGTGTCGTCGGAGAAGTCGATGAGGTCGCGCCCGCCTTCGTCATAGAGGGTGAGGGCGTAGGTCAGGCCGCCCGCGAAGACCGAATCGAGGTAGGTGCCGAGGTCCGAGCCCTGGCCGTAGCGGGTCGCCCCGGCGGTGACGCCGCCCGAGGGCGTGCCGTAGAGATCCTGGATCGCGGCGATGTCGGCCATCATCGGGCCCACGACATAGGCCTTGTCGGCCTTGACGGCGGGGCTCCGGTTCTCGTTCTGGTCGAGGTAGGACATCACCGACATCTGCCACGAGTCGTTGGCGAAGTTGGCGTTGTCGTAGGTGGCCCCGCCGGCGTAGAGGCCCATGTGGCCCAGGCCCAGGGCGTGCCCGATCTCGTGCAGGTAGGTCTGGAAGCCGTAGGTGCCGGGGTCGGTGCCGTACCTGTCGCTCCAGCCGGTGCCGATCCGGACGGTGGCGCTGGTGGTGGTGCCACCCTTGATGATGGCATTGGTCGTGGCACCGCCGTAGGTGGGGTCGAAGGTGATCCGGCCGCCGGAGGACACCTCGCGGAAGTCGAGGTCGGCCACCATCTCCCAGGCGGCGAAGGCGGCGCGGGCCGCGGCCTTGGCGTCGGCGTCGAGGCCCGACAGGTTCACGTCGATCCGGTGGCCCGAGAAGCTGTGCGACGGGCTGCCCATGTCGTCCCAGTAGCCGTCGGTCAGGTAGGCCACGAGCGTCTTGAGGGAGGCGGTCTTGGGCATGGGCGAAGGTCCCTGGGCAGGAAAGGCGCATCGTGACCCTGGCAGGGTAAGGTGACGAGGGCGGGGCGCAAACGCGGCTTTGTCAGGGTGATCGTCGCGAGTTGGCGGGAACCTGCCGGGTCCTGCGCGCTTACCTGCCGGGGCGCCGGGGTTCGCGCGCGGAGCCGGCGGCTCGACCAGCGCGCGGGGCTGTCGGCGGCCGGGTCAGGCAGCGACGATCCGGGCGTCGACGCTTTGGGCGGTGTCGGCGCGCGCCTCGCCGAAGGTTCGGCCCAGGCCGATGACGATGGGCTGCGACAGGTCGTGCGCGGCCACGGCCTGCGGCAGGGTGGCGAGGGTGGCGGTCGCGGTGCGCTGGCCGGGGCGGCCCAGCGCCTGGCCGATGGCGACGGGGGTGTCGGCGGGCATCCCGAGGGCGAGGAGGCGGTCCGAGAGGCGGGCGGCCATGCGCGCGCCCATGTAGATGACGGTCGTGGCCGAGGGGTCGGCGATGGCGTGCCAATTCATGTCCTCGGGGAGGCCACCATGCTTGCTGTGCGCGGTGACGAAGCGGACGGACTTCGCGTGGTCGCGGTGGGTGAGGGAGGTGCCGAGGGTGGCGGCCAGGGCGAGGCCCGCCGAGATGCCGGGGACGACGTCGTAGGGGAGGCCGTGGGCGTTCAGGGCGGCGATCTCCTCTCCGGCGCGGCCGAAGATCATGGGGTCGCCGGATTTCAGGCGGACAACGCGGCGGCCGGCGCGGGCGAGCGTCACCATGAGGTCGTTGATCTCGTGCTGCTTGCAGGAGGGGCGGTCGGCGCGCTTGCCGACGAGGATGCGCTTGGCCTCGCGCCGGGCGAGTTCGAGGACGCCATCGGACACGAGGTCGTCGAAGAGGATCACGTCGGCGGATTGCAGGGCGCGGACGGCCTTGAGGGTCAGATGCTCGGGGTCGCCGGGGCCGGCGCCGACGAAGGTGACGTGGCCGCCCTTGGGGGCGGGGGTGTCGATCAGCTTCAGGAGGTCGGATTCGGCGTCCGCCTCGGGCGCGGGGCCGAAGGCGCGGTCCACGAGCGATTCCCAGAAGGCGCGGCGGGCGGGGCCGGGGGCGAGGCGGTCCGTCACGGTGTCGCGCAGGCGCTGCGCGAGCGCCCCCCACTGGGCGAGGGAGCGGGGGAGCAGCGTCTCGATCCGGCGGCGGACGGCCTGGCCGAGGATCGGGGCCGCGCCGGTGGTGGAGATGCCGACAACGACCGGCGAGCGGTTGACGACCGAGCCGAACTGGAACTGGCAGAAGGCCGGGTTGTCGATGACGTTGACGGGGACGGCGGCGGCGCGGGCGGCGTCCACGAAACCTTGCGCGCGTTCAGGGTCCTCCTCGTCGGCGATGGCGAGGGCGCAGCCGTGCAGGAGGTCGGGGGTCCAGTCGCGGGCGAGGTGGCGGACGGTGCCGGCGGCGACGAGGCGGGCCATCTCGTCGTCCAGCGTCTCGGCGGCGACGGTCACGTCGGCCCCGGCGGCGGCGAGCAGCTCGGCCTTCCACGCCGCCGGGTCGGTGCCGCCGGCGACGAGGGCGCGCTTGCCGTGGAGGTCGAAGAAGACGGGGAGGACCGAGAGGGGTTCGACCCGCGCGGGCCCGGCGGAGGAGGCGTCACTCGGCGGCAAGGAGACGTTGCGCATGGATCAACTCCCGGATCTCGGAGCGGCAGGAGCCGCAGTTGGTGCCGGCCCTGGTGAGCTGGCCTATCGCCTCGACGGTCGTCGCGCCAGCGCGGACGGCGCTGGCGATGTCATTGAGCCCGACGTTCATGCAGGCGCAGACGATGCGGCCCTTGTCGGGCAGGGGCGTGGGGGCGCGGCCCGACAGGAGCGCGCGGCGGTCGGCGGGGGCGAGGGGCTGGCCGTCCGCGAGGAGCGACAGGAGCCACGCGCGGTCCGGGAGGCGGCCGGGGGGCGCGACGAGGAGGGCCTCGGTCAGGCGGCCCCCGGCGTCGAGGGCGGCGGCCCGCCATGTCCCGGCGCGCTTGTCGGCGTAGTCGATGAGGGTGTCGCGGATCGCGGCGGGGAGGAGGGCGCGGGCGAGGAGGGTGCCCTCGGCGGGCGGCTCGGCCCCGGCCAGCTCGTAGGCCCAGCCGCCGGGGACGGGGGCGCGGCTCCAGTGGAGGAGGCCGGTGGGGCGGAGATCGCGCTTCGTCAGGAGGAGGCCGGACCAGCGGACGGTCGCGCGCGTGACGCGGATGGGGACGTGCTTCAGCTCGGGCTGGCCGGAATGGGCGTCCGTCGCCGGGTTGGAGACGGGGCCGGAGGAGGCGCGGGCGGCGTAGAGGCCGCTCCAGTGCATCGGCAGGAAGGCCTCGCCGGGGCGGAGGGCGTCGCTGATGCGGAGGCGGGCGAGGGCCTGGCCGTGGGGGCTGTCGATCTGCACGAGGTCGCCGTCCTGGAGGGCGAGGGCCTGCGCCTCGCGGCGGGCGAGGTCGAGCACGGGCTCGGGCGCGTGGGCCATCAGGCGGGGGACGAGGCCGGTGCGGGTCATGGTGTGCCACTGGTCGCGGAGGCGGCCGGTGGTGAGGGCGATGGGGAAGTCGCGGTCCACCGGGCGGGCGGGCCCTTCGTGGCGGACGGGGACGAGGCGGGCGCGGCCGTCGGGGGTGGGGACGCGGGTCGCGAGGAGGCGGCCCCCCGGCTCGGTGCCGCGACGGGCGGGCCATTGGGTCGGGGGCAGGGCGTCGTAGTCGGCGTCGGGGAGGTCCGACAGCGCGCCGAGGTCGAGGAGGCGGTCGCCGTCGTTCTCGAAGGCCGTCAGGGCGGCGTGCTCGCGGAAGATCTCCGCGCGGGTCTGGTAGGGGAAGGCGTCGGCGAAGCCCATGCGGCGGGCGGCCTCGGCGATGATCTCCCAGTCGGGGCGGGCCTCGCCGGGGAGGGGAAGGAAGGCGCGCTGGCGGGAGATGCGGCGTTCGGAGTTGGTGACGGTGCCGTCCTTCTCGCCCCAGGCGGCGGCGGGGAGGATCACATGGGCGAAGCGGGTCGTGTCGGTGCGGGTCACGTCCGAGACGACGACGAAGGGGCAGCGGCGCAGGGCCTCGCGCACGCGGGTGGCGTCGGGCATGGAGGTGGCGGGGTTGGTGCCCATGATCCAGAGCGCCTTGAGGCGGCCGGTGCGGGCGGCCTCGAACATCTCCACGGCCTTGAGGCCGGGTTTCATCGCGATGTTGGGGGCGGTCCAGAAGCGGGACACGCGGTCGGTCTCGGCGGGCGTGAAGGCCATGTGGGCGGCGAGCTGGTTGGCGAGGCCGCCGACCTCGCGCCCGCCCATCGCGTTGGGCTGGCCGGTGATGCTGAAGGGGCCCATGCCCTCGCGCCCGATGCGCCCCGTCGCGAGGTGGCAGTTGAGGATCGCGTTGACCTTGTCGGTGCCGTGGGCGGACTGGTTCACGCCCTGGCTGTAGACGGTGACGGTGCGGGGGGTGGTGGCGAACCAGTCGTAGAAGCGGGCGAGGTCGGCGGGGTGGAGGTCGCAGCCCTTGGCGACGCGGGCGCGGTCGGGGGCGTCGGACTGGGCCAGCGCCAGGGTGTCGGCGAAGCCGGTGGTGTGCTGCGCGATGTGATCCGGGTCGGTCGCGCCGGTGGCGGCGAGGTGGGCGAGGAGGCCGTTGAACAGCAGCACGTCCGAGCCGGGGCGGAGGGGGAGGTGGAGGTCGGCGTCCTCGGCGGCGGCGCTGCGGCGGGGGTCGATGACGACGATCCTCGTGCCGCGTTGGGCGCGCGCGGCGAGGAGGCGCTGGTGCAGGACCGGGTGGCACCAGGCGAGGTTGGAGCCGACGAGCACCACGAGGTCGGCCTGTTCGAGGTCCTCGTAGGTGCCGGGCACGATGTCCTCGCCGAAGGCCCGGCGGTGGCCGGCGACCGAGGAGGCCATGCAGAGGCGCGAGTTGGTGTCGATGTTGGCGCTGCCGAGGAAGCCCTTCATCAGCTTGTTGGCGAGATAGTAGTCCTCGGTCAGCAACTGGCCGGAGACGTAGAAGCCGACGGAGTCGGGGCCGTGCTGCGCGATGGTGTCCGTGAAGCGTCGGGCCACGAGGTCGAGGGCGGCGTCCCAGGTCGCGGGCCGGCCCGCGACCTCGGGCTGGAGGAGGCGTCCGCCGAGGGCCAGCGTCTCGGCCAGGGCCGCGCCCTTGGAGCAGAGGCGGCCGAGGTTGGCGGGGTGGTCGGGGTCGCCCCGGACCTGGGCGCGGTCGCCGTCGAGGCGGGCGAGGACGCCGCAGCCCACGCCGCAGTAGGGGCAGGTGGTGCGGACCTCGACGCTCACGCCGCCGCCTTGGCCGCGATGGCGGCGCGCAGGAGGAGGATGCGGCCGGAGTCCAGCCGGACGGGGATCGTCCCGACCGCGCCCTCGTCGGCGCCCTGCGCCTCGCCGGTCTCCAATGAGATGACCCAGTTGTGGAGGGGGCAGGTGACGGAATGGCCGTGGACGATGCCTTCGGTCAGGGGGCCGCCCTTGTGGGGGCATTCGTTGCGGATGGCGAAGACGCGGTCGTCCGCCGTGCGGAAGACGCCGACCTTGCCGGTGGGGGTGGCGACGCAGCGCGAGCCGCGAAGGGGCACGTCGTCCAGCGCGCCGATGTCGATCCAGATGGTCATTCCGCGGCCTCCTGATAGCCCACGACGGCCATGGGCTTGAACTCGTGCTTGTCCTTGCCCGAGACGCGCTCGGACCAGGGGTCCACCTGGGCGAACCGTTGGGAGTGGACGAAGCGGTCGAAGAAGGCGCGTCGGCGGGGGAGGTCGTCGATGATCTGCTTCTTGATCTCGGGGACGCCGATCCGCTTGGTCCATTTGTAGATGCGTTCGAGGTAGCGAGCCCCCTCGCGATACATCTGGGTGAGGGCGACGACGATCTCCAGGGCCTCGTCCTCGGTGGCGGCGTGGCCCAGCACCTCGGTGCCCTTGATGTCGAGGCCCGCCGCGCCGGCAAAGTGGATCTCGAAGCCCGAGTCCACGCAGATGACGCCGATGTCCTTGCAGGTCGCCTCGGCGCAGTTGCGGGGGCAGCCGGAGACGGCGAGCTTGAGCTTGGCGGGGGTCCAGGAGCCCCACATGAACTTCTCCAGCCGGATGCCGAGGCCGGTGGAGTCCTGCGTGCCGAAGCGGCACCAGGTGTTGCCCACGCAGGTCTTCACGGTGCGGAGGCCCTTGGCGTAGGCTTGGCCGGAGACGAAGCCTGCCTTGCCAAGGTCGGCCCAGACGGCGGGCAGATCCTCCTTGCGGATGCCCAGCATGTCGATGCGCTGGCCGCCCGTGACCTTGACGGCGGGGATGTCGAACTTGTCCACCACGTCGGCGATGGCGCGGAGTTCCGAGGAGGAGGTCATGCCGCCCCACATCCGGGGGACCACGGAATACGTGCCGTCCTTCTGGATGTTGGCGTGGACGCGTTCGTTGATGAAGCGGGACTGGTAGTCGTCCCGGTAGTCCTCGGGCCAGTCGCAGACGAGGTAGTAGTTGAGCGCGGGGCGGCACTTGGCGCAGCCGCAGGAGGTGGACCATTCCAGCTCCTGCATGACGGCGGGGATGGTCTTGAGGGCCTTGGCGCGGATCAGGCGGCGCACCTCGTCGTGGCCGTGGGTCGTGCAGGGGCACATCGGTTGCACGGCGGCGGGGTTGAAGGCGTCGCCCAGCTCCAGCTTGAGGATCTTCTCGACGAGGCCGGTGCAGCTCCCGCAGGAGGCGCTGGCCTTGGTGTGGGCGCGCACGCCGTCGAGGTCGGTCAGGCCCTTGGACCGGATCGCGCCGGTGATCCGCCCCTTGCAGACGCCGTTGCAGCCGCAGATCTCCGCGTCATCCGGGAGGGCCGCAACGGCCTGGAGAGGGTCCGATTGGGTGCCACCCTGGAACATCTGCCCGAAGATCAGCGTGTCCCGCATCGCGGAGACGTCGGTAGCCTTCTTCTTGAGGTCGTTGAACCACGCGCCGTCCGCCGTCTCTCCGTAAAGGACGGTGCCGATGATGACGTTGTCCTTGAGGACGAGGCGCTTGTAGACGCCGGCGGAGGCGTCGCGGAGCACGATCTCCTCGCGGTCGTCGCCTTCGGCGAAGTCGCCGAGCGAGTAGAGGTCGATGCCGGTGACCTTGAGCTTGGTGGGCGTGTCCACATGGACGAAGCGGGGCGCGGTGTCGCCCGACAGGTGGGCGGCGAGGACGCGGGCCTGCTCGTAGAGGGGGGCGACGAGGCCGTAGACCTGGCCCCCGACCTCGGCGCATTCGCCGACGGAGTAGATCGCCGGGTCGGAGGTCTGCATGGCGTCGGTGGTGACGATGCCGCGCCCGACCTCCAGCCCGGCGTCCTTGGCGATCTGGACGTTCGGGCGGATGCCCACGGCCATGACGACGAGGCTCGCGGGGATCTGCGTGCCGTCCGCGAGTTCGACGCCCTGGACGTGGGTGCGGCCGAGGATGGCCTTGGTGTTGGCCTTGGTAATGACGTGGATGCCGCGCCGCTTCAGCTCCTTCTCCAGCAGGTAGCCGGCGGCGGGGTCGAGCTGGCGCTCCATCAGCGTCGGCATGACGTGGAGGACCGTGACCTCCATGCCGCGCTGTTTCAGGCCCGCCGCCGCTTCCAGCCCCAGCAGGCCGCCGCCGATGACCACGGCGCGGCCGCCGCGTTCCGCCATCCTGAGCATGGTCTGCACGTCGTCGAGGTCGCGGTAGGCGAGGACGCCGGGGAGATCCTTGCCCGGCACGGGGATCATGAAGGGGTTGGAGCCGGTGGCGATCACGAGCCGGTCGTAGGGGGCAGTGATGCCGCCCTCGGAGGTGACGGTCTTCGCGTCACGGTCGATGCTGGCGATGCGGTGGCCCCGGTGCAGGGTGATGCCGTGGGACGCATACCAGGCGTCGTCGTGGATCACGATGTCGTCGTAGGTCTTCTCGCCCGATAGCACGGGGGAAAGCATGATGCGGTCGTAGTTCACCCGCGGCTCGGCGTTGAAGATGGTCACGTCGTAGGCGGCGGGCGCGGCGTCGAGGAGGTGCTCCAGCATCCGGCCGGGGGCCATGCCGTTGCCGATGATGACGAGGCGTTCGGTCATTTCAGGGGGTCCTTGGCTCGGGGGCTGGGGAGGGCGCGGCGGGGGGCCGCCGCGCGGGGCTCACTCGGCCGGGAGGGGGGAGGGGGCGGCGTTCATCCGGCGGATCGTCGAGCCCATCCAGAGGGTGCAGGCCGCGACGAGGAGGAAGAGCAGGAGGAAGCAGCTCGACCACAGACCGGTCGCGTCCTTGAGCGCGCCGAAGGCGAGGGGGAGGACGAAGCCGCCCAGGCCGCCGATCATGCCGACGAGGCCGCCCACGGCGCCGACGTTGGCGGGGTAGTAGACGGGGATGTGCTTGTAGACGGCGGCCTTGCCCAGGGCCATGAAGAAGCCCAGCGCGAAGATCACGGCGATGAAGACCGGGGTGGAAAGGGCGGCGGTCGCGGTGCCGTCGGCGGCGTTGCCCGAGGAGGGGGCCGACAGGATCAGCGTGCAGACCGCCGAGACTCCGAAGGTCCACCACAGCACCCGCCGCGCGCCGATGCGGTCGGACAGGTGGCCACCCCAGGCGCGGACCACGGAGGCCGGGATCGAGTAGGCGGCGCCGATCATGCCGGCGGTCTTGATGTCGAAGCCGTAGACGCCGACCAGGTAGCGCGGCAGCCAGAGGGCGAGGGCGACGAAGGCCCCGAAGGCGAAGAAGTAGTAGAGGGCGAAGCGCCAGACGCGGAGGTCGCGGAGGGGCTCGAACTCCTTGAGGAAGGGGCGGGCGGGGCCAGCCTGGCCGGCGCGGCGGGCGCGGGTCACCGGATCGTCCTCGGTCGAGAACCAGAAGACGACGGCCATGACGGCGAGGGCGGCGGCCCAGACGAGGGCGGTGGTCTGCCAGCCATAGGCCACGAGGACGAAGGGGGCGACGAACTTGGTCACGGCCGCGCCGACGTTGCCGACGCCGAAGATGCCGAGCGCGGTGCCCTGCTTGTCGGAGGGGTAGAAGCGGGAGACATAGGCCACGCCCACCGCGAAGGAGCCGCCGGCGAGACCCACGCCGAGGGCGGCGACGAGCATCTGGTTGTAGGTGGTGGCGAAGGACAGCATCACCGTCGCGGCGGCGGCGAGGAGCATCGTCGCCGTGTAGACCAGCCGTCCGCCGAAGCGGTCGGTCCAGATGCCGAGCACGAGCCGCACGAGCGAGCCCGACAGCACCGGCATCCCGATCAGGAGACCGAAGGCGGTCTCGCTCAGCCCCAGCTCCTCCTTGATGCGGATGCCGATGATCGAGAAGATCGTCCACACCGCGAAGCAGACGGTGAAGGCGACCGTCGAAAGGGCGAGCGCCCGTGGGGGCGAGGCGGAGTCGGGACGGGCTTGGGGCATGGGGCTTCTCCTGGCGCGGGCCGCGCGTGGCTGGGGGAATGGGAAAAAGCCGCCGTCAGGGGGGTCGCGACGCACCCCGAGGGGAGGTGGCCCGAGCTCCTGAACCGGCGGCTTTGCCTGGCGTCCGTCGTTGGGCGCCGAAGTGGGAGGATGGCCCTTCGTAGCCTAAGTCCGGGCGTCGGCCAACCCGGAATTTCCTGGAAAACGCATATTTTTCATATACATGAACTGCCCTGATTTTGGGCGTTGCGCCCTGTGCCGCGCTGCGGCGGCGGGCGGTTCGCGGACTGCCCAGCGGATGGGCGGCGACGTCACGCCGTTTGGGCGGAATCGGACAGGGCCTGCGCGGCGATGTAGGCGTCGAGCGAATCGGGGTCGAAACGGGTGCCGTCGAAGAAGCCGTCCGGGCCGAGGGTCAGCCCCGCCCCCGCGCCGCCGACCGGGGTGGGGCGGGTCAGCGCGCCCTCGACCTTGGCGTTGGCGGCGGGGAGGCCGACGCCCAGCGGCCCCAGCGCCCGGCGGTAGAGGTCGGGGCGGTAGGTGTCGCGCGCGATGGCCGTCGCCGCCGGGTCGTGGGCGATCTGCCCCCAGCGCACCATCTGGCTGTAGAACCAGAGCGCGTGGCTTTTCCACGGGAAGGTCGCGGCCGAGGCCTGCGGCACGATGAAATCGGGGACGCGGGCGGTAACGCCGGGACCGGTTCGCAGCTCGCCCGACAGGGCCGAGAGGAGCCAGTCGGCGGGGCAGCCCACATGGGCGGGGTCGGCGAGGAGAGTGGCCAGCTCCTCGCGGTTCGCGGGGGTGCCGCACCAGAGGGAGGCGCGGTGGAGCGCGCGCAGGAGGGCGTCGAGCGCGTCGGGGTGGGCCTCGGCCCAGGCGGCGTCGGCGCCGAGCACCTTCTCGGGGCTGTTGCGCCAGATCGCCGCCTTGACGGTGGCGACGCGGCCCGAGCCGTGCATCACGGCGGCGGTGTTCCAGGGCTCTCCCGCGCAGAAGCCGTCGAGCGCGCCCGAGGCGAGGGCGTCGGGCATCAGGGGCGGCGGCAGGATGACGATGTCGATGTCGCGGCCGGGGACCAGCCCGCAGGCGGCGAGCCAGTAGCGCAGTTCGTAGTTGTGCCCGGAATGGCGGTGGACGACCGCGAAGCGGAGCCGCGCCCAGCCGTCGCGCGCGCGCCGGGCCGCCACCTCGCGCAGCGCCCGTCCGGCGGCGGCGGGGGCGAGGTCGGGCCGCGCGCCAGCCGCCTCCATCAGCGTCCAAAGGGCGTTCGACACGGTGACGGCGTTGCCGCCGAGGCCCAGCGCCATCGGCACCACCATCGGCGCGGCGAAGGCGGTCAGCCCGAGGTTGCAGGCGATGGGCATGGGACCGAGGATATGCGCCACCTGCACGTGCCCCACGGCGATGCGGTCGCGGATGTTGGCCCAAGAGGTTTCCCGCAGGAGAGACAGGTCGATCCCCTCGGCCTCGGCGAAGCCCTTGGCGCGCGCCGCGACCAGGATCGCGCTGTCGAGGAGCGGCATGAAGCCCGCCGTGATCCGGTGCGTCGTCACAGGTCGTCCCCCAGGAGGTCGGCAGCGGTCAGAAGGCTCTGGGCGATGTCGGCGATCCGGCGGTTCCGGTTCATCGCGGTGCGGCGAAGGAGGGCGTAGGCCTCCTCCTCGCCGATGCGCTTCTGCTTCATCAGGAGGCGCTTGGCGCGGTCCACGACCTTGTGGCCCTCCAGTTCGTCGCGGGCGTCCTGAAGCTCGCGCGCCAGCCGCGCGAAGGCGTTGAAGCGGCTCACCGCCATGTCGAGGATGGGCTTGACCCGCTCCTGCCGGAGGCCGTCCACGACATAGGCGGAGACCCCGGCCTCCACGGCCGCCGCGATGGAGGTGCTGTCGGATCGGTCCACGAACATCGCGACGGGGCGCCGCACCGCGCGCGAGAGCTGGAACATGTCCTCCAGCATGTCGCGGTTGGGATTCTCCAGGTCGATGACGATGACGTCGGGTGCGGCCTCCTGGATGCGGCGGGCTATGCCGGCCATGGAGTGGATCAGCGTCACCCGGTCGTGCCCGGCCTCGCGCAGGCCGGCCTCGATGATCGCGGCGCGGGCGCGGTTCTCGTCGATGACGAGGATCGAGAGGGAGGGGTCGGCCATGGCCGCATCTGGCCCCAGCCTTGCGCGGGGCGCAAGGGCGGGGTTCAGGCGCGGGCGGTCGCGGGATAGCCGGCCTCGGCCAGCGCGGCCATCAGCGCCTCGGGCCGGGCGGCGCTGGTCACGCGGACCTCGCGCGACGGCGGGTCGGCCTCGACCTGGGCCGAGGGGTCCACGCCCTGCACGGCGCGGGTCACGCGCTTGGCGCAGGCGGCGCAGGTCATGTCGGGGATGTCGAAGCGGATCATCTGGAACCTCCTGACGCGCCCGGCGGAGCCTGCGTCATGGGGACGCCGTGGGTTGACCGCGACCGGGGGGCGGTTCCTATGTGACAGCCGTAGGATGCGATGCAAGGGGGCGGCCATGAAGGATCTGGCCCATTCCGATCTTCCCGAGACCCGCCGGATCAGCCTGCCTGTCGAGGGGATGAGCTGCGCCTCCTGCGTGGCGCATGTGGAGAAGGCGCTGGCCAAGGTGCCGGGGGTGACGGCGGTGGGCGTCAACCTCGCCACCGGGCGGGCGGAGGTGGCGGGCTCGCCCGATCCGGTCGCGCTGGTCCATGCCGTCGAGGAGGCGGGCTACGAGGTGCCCGAGGCGGTGCTGGAGCTGGGCGTCGAGGGAATGAGCTGCGCCTCCTGCGTGGCGCATGTCGAGGAAGCATTGAAGGCGGTGCCGGGCGTGGCGGGCGTGGCGGTGAACCTCGCGACCGAGCGGGCGACGGTGCGGTTCCCGCAAGGGGCCGTGGCGGAGGCCGTCTTGGAGGAGGCGGTGCGCGAGGCGGGCTACGAGCCGCATCGCATCGCGGCGGGGGGCGAGGACCGGGAGCGGGCGGCGCGGGAGCGCGAGATGGCGGCGCTGCGGCGGTCGGTGGGGATCGCGGCGGTGCTGACGCTGCCGGTCTTCGCGCTGGAGATGGGGTCGCACCTGATTCCCGCCGTCCATGTGTTCGTGATGGACACCATCGGGATGCGGGCGTCGTGGCTGCTCCAGTTCGTGCTGGCGACGGCGGTGGTGTTCGGGCCGGGCTGGCGGTTCCTGCGGCGGGGGCTGCCCGCGCTGCGGCGGGGGACGCCGGACATGAACTCGCTGGTCGCCGTGGGGGCGCTGGCGGCCTGGGGCTACTCGACGGTCGCGACCTTCGCGCCGGGGGCGCTGCCGCCCGGAACCGTCAACGTCTACTTCGAGGCGGCGGCGGTGATCGTGACGCTGATCCTGCTCGGGCGGTTGCTGGAGGCGCGGGCGCGGGGCCGGACCTCCGAGGCGATCCGGCGGCTGGCGGGGTTGCAGGGCAAGGCGGCGCGGGTGCGGCGCGGGGAGGGCGTGGCGGAGGTGCCGCTGGCCGATCTGCGCGCGGGCGACGTGGTGGAGGTGCGGCCGGGCGAGCGGGTGCCGGTGGACGGCTTGGTGGTCGAGGGCGCGTCCTGGGTGGACGAGTCGATGATCTCGGGCGAGCCGGTTCCCGTGGAGAAGGGCGTCGGCGCCGAGGTCACGGGCGGCACGGTCAACGGCGCGGGGGCCTTCGCCTTCCGTGCGACGCGGGTGGGGGCGGACACGGTGCTGTCCCGCATCATCCGCATGGTCGAGGAGGCGCAGGGGGCCAAGCTGCCGATCCAGGCGCTGGTGGACCGGGTGACGGGGGTCTTCGTGCCGGTGGTGATGGGGCTGGCGGCGCTGACCTTCGTCATCTGGCTGGTGTGGGGGCCGGAGCCGTCGCTGGGTTTCGCCCTCGTGAACGCGGTGGCGGTGCTCATCATCGCCTGTCCCTGCGCGATGGGGCTGGCGACGCCGACCTCGATCATGGTCGGGACCGGGCGCGGGGCCGAGATGGGCGTGCTGTTCCGGCGGGGCGAGGCGCTCCAGTCGCTGCGGGACGTGGAGGTGGTGGCGCTCGACAAGACCGGGACGCTGACCGAGGGGCGGCCGGAGCTGACGGACCTGTCGCCCGCGCCGGGGTTTTCGCCTGACGAGGTGCTGGCGCTGGTCGCGGCTGTCGAGGCGCGGTCGGAGCATCCCATCGGCGCGGCGCTGGCGCGGGCGGCCGAGGCGAAGGGGCTGCGGCTGGGCGTCGTCGCGGGGTTCGAGGCGCTGCCGGGGTTCGGCGTCGCGGCGACGGTGGACGGGCGGCGGGTGGAGGTCGGGGCCGACCGCTACATGGCGCGGCTTGGGCTCGACGTGGCGGGGTTCGCGGCGGAGGCGGCGGCCCTGGGCGCGGAGGCGCGGACGCCGCTCTATGCGGCCATCGACGGGCGGCTCGCGGCGGTGATCGCGGTGGCGGACCCGATCAAGGCGACCACGCCCGAGGCGATCCGGGCGCTGCACGGGATGGGGCTACGGGTCGCGATGATCACCGGCGACAACCGCGCGACGGCCGAGGCGGTGGCGCGGCGGCTCGGGATCGACGAAGTTGTGCCGGAGGTGCTGCCCGAGGGGAAGGTCGCCGCGATCCGCCGGTTGCGCGAGGGGGGGCGGCGCGTGGCCTTCGTGGGCGACGGCATCAACGACGCGCCGGCGCTGGCCGAGGCGGACGTGGGGCTTGCCATCGGGACGGGGACGGACGTGGCCATCGAGTCGGCCGAGGTGGTGCTGATGGGCGGCGACCTGCGAGGGGTGGTGAACGCCATCGCGCTGAGCCGCGCCACGATCCGCAACATCCGGCAGAACCTGTTCTGGGCCTTCGCCTACAACGCCGCGCTGATCCCGGTGGCGGCGGGGGTGCTGTGGCCGGTGAACGGCACGCTGCTGTCGCCGGTGCTGGCGGCGGGGGCCATGGCGCTGTCGAGCGTCTTCGTGCTGACCAACGCGCTGCGGCTGCGGAGCGTGCGGCCGGTGCGGGGCGGGGCGTGATCCTCGCGGAAATGTTCGCGCGGCGCGACGGAACTGCGCCGCGTCCGCGTTGAAGGAACAAGCTTCACGGACGGGGCCACCCGCCCAGCCACCATCGGGAACCATCATGTCCAGACTGCTGCAACGCTACGCCACGCCCTTCATCACGGGGCTGTTCCTCGTGTCCCTGATCTCGGGGGTCGCCCTCTATCTGGGCGTCGGGCAGAGCCTGTTCCACGAGATGCACGAGATCCTGAGCCTCGTGCTGATCGTGCCCTTCGTGCTGCACGTCTGGAAGAACTGGCGGCCGATGATGGGCTACCTGGGGCGGCTGCCGATGACCATCGGGCTGGCGGCGTCGCTGGTGGCGGCGGTGGCCTTCATGATCCCCACGGGCGAGGGCGGCACGGCGGGCGGCCCGCCGCAGTTCGCGCTGGCCCAGCAGATCCTGGCCCATTCGCCCGCCGAGGTCGCGCCCGCGCTGGGCACCACGCCCGAGGCGCTGGTGGACCGACTGACGGCGGCGGGCTTTGCCGTCACGGGGCCGGACGAGTCGCTGAGCGACATCGCCGCCGCCTCGGGGCAGGACACGTTCGCGATCGTCGCCGCGCTGCTGCCTGCGCAGTCCTGACGGATGGGACGACCGGGGCCGGGGGCGTCAGGCCCACTCGCCCCGGCGCATGACGGGGACGCGGGTGCCGTCGGGCTTGAGGCCGTCCACGTCGATCTGGCCCGAGCCGATCATCCAGTCGATGTGGATGGCGCTGCGGTTGCCGCCGCGTGCGGCGACCTCCTCCTCGGGGAGGTTCTGGTCGCGGAAGCACTTGGAGTAGCACTGGCCGAGCGCGATGTGGCTCGCCGCGTTCTCGTCGAAGAGGGTGTTGTAGAACAGGAGCCCGGACTCGGAGATGGGCGAGCCGTGGGGGACGAGGGCCACCTCGCCCAGCCGCCGCGCGCCTTCGTCGGTGTCGAGCGCCTTGGTGAGGACGGCCTCGCCGCGCGAGGCGCGAGCTTCGGCGATGCGGCCGCCTTCGAAGCGGACGCGGATGTTTTCAATCAGGGTGCCCTGGTGGGACAGGGGCTTGGTGGAGGCGACGTGGCCCTCGACGCGGTGCGCGTGGGGGGTGGTGAAGACCTCCTCGGAGGGGATGTTGGGGTTGCAGACGATCCCGTTGGAGGACAGCGACGCGCCGCCCATCCATTCGTGCCCGTCGGCGAGGCCCACGGTCAGGTCGGTGCCGGGACCCGTGAAATGGAGCGCGGCGAAGGATTGGCCGTTGAGCCAGCCGGAGCGCTGGCGGAGGGCGGCGTTGTGGGCGTCCCAGGCTGCCACGGCGTCCGGGCCGTCCACGCGCGAGGCGGCGAAGATGGCGTCGGCGAGGCGGGCCTGCGCCTCGTCGGCGGAAAGGTCGGGGAACATCCGTTGCGCCCAGGCGCGGCCGGGGAAGGCCACGATGTTCCAGTTGATCGCGAAGTTGGTGATGCGCTCCCGCGCGGGGGTGTAGGCGAGCGACAGGGCCTTGTTGGCGCGGCCCACCTTTTCCGGGTCCTCCTGCGCGAGCAGCATGGGGTCATCGCCGACGATGGCGAGGCGGGCGGTGTTGGCGTCGAAGGCCTTGGCCATGCCCTCGTAGAGCCAGCCGGCCGCATGGTCGAAGCCATCCCCCTGGCCGTGGCGGTAGCGGGCGAGCGTCACCTCGGGGTCCGACAGGAGCGGCGTCACGAGGCCCGCGCCGGCCTTGTAGGCCTGTTCCGCGATGCGGCGAACGAGGGGGAGCGACTCGACGGGCGCGGTCAGGAGGAGGTCTTGGCCGGGCTGGAGGTTGAGGCCGACCTTGACCGTCAGCTCGGCCAGCCGGTCGAGGCGGGTGGCGTCGATGGGGTCCGCGCCGATCTGGGAATGGGTGTTCATGGGGTGTCCTGACCTGTCCAGCCTGCGGACACGACCTTAGCCGGGGGTGGGCCGGGGTCAACGTGGTCCCCGCGTCAGCGGCGTCCTCAGCGACGGGGCCAGCGGTCCTTGGACAGCGCCAGCGCGAACTGCGCCAGCAGCCCCGCCGACAGCATCAGGGAGTCGAGGAGGAGGTCGTGACCCGTCTCGGTCTTGATGCCCTGGAACAGGAAGGCGAGGATCGAGCCCAGCGCGAAGACCGGCAGGGCGTGACGGCCCAGGAGCGCGAAGGGCGCGACCCAGGGCGAGGCGCAGGCCCGCCGCACGACGGGGAGGACCGACAGCACGTAGGCCAGCGCGGCGACGTGGAGGAGGCGGGGCGCGGTCTCGAAGACCTTGTCGAAGCCGATCAGGGTCCAGGGGGCGCCCAGCGCCTTGAGCCCGCCCAGGCCGAGGTCCATGACCCCAGTGACGGGCGGCAGGACTCGCGCCGCCAGCGCGAAGGCCAGGAAGCCCGCGCAGGCGGCGAGGAGCCAATCGCTCCGGGGTGCGAAGCGCTTGCCTTCCTTGAGGCGGATGCCGGTCAGGAGGCCCAGGACGAAGACGAGTTGCCAGGAGAAGGGCGAGAACTGCCAGCCGCGCGGCACCGGCCAGGTGGGGATGTTCCAGCGCAGCTCGCCGGCCACGAACCAGAGCGCGACCGAGCCGAGGAGCAGCGCGCGCGGCGCCCGCCAGGCGGCCCAGAGCAGCGCGGGCGTCACGCCCAGCAGCAGGCAATAGAGCGGCAGGATGTTGGCGTAGCCGATCTGGTCGAAGAGCAGCGGCAGCGCCACCATCGTCTCCAAGGGCCGCCGGAACAGCCCGTCGATGCCGTTCATCCGCAGGAGGCCCGGAATGTCCGCCCAGAGCGCCAGCCCGGCCGCGATCACGAAGGCCATCACCGTCACGAGGAGGTGCGTGAGGTAAAGCGTCCAGACCCGCCGCCAGACCTTGGCAAGGCCGGTCCACATCTCTCCGCCCGGACGGAAGGCGAGGCCGTAGGCGAGGCCCGCCGAGACGCCGGACATCAGCACGAAAGCCTCGGCCGCGTCCGAGAAGCCCCAATTGCGGAGGGTGAGCGACTCGTAGGCGTTGCCGGGCACGTGGTCGATGAAGATCGTCACCAGCGCGAGCCCGCGCAGCACGTCCAGGCGCGGGTCGCGCACCGAGCGCGGCACGGTCCGGGCTAGGACCGAGACGGGGGTCGCGGCCAGGATCTCGTGAGCGGCGGTCTCACGCATGATGAACCTGCTGTGGCATCGCGGGACGGGCGGCCGGCGCAAGCGGGGCCGCCTCGGGCGCGTCCCAGCGCCGCCGCTCGGCCTCGGCGCGGCGCAGGATGGCGGGCGGGGCGATCTCCTCGGGCGTCGCGAAGAGGAAGGAGCGTGGCGGCCGCGAGGTCCAGGTGATGACCAGCGGCGCGAGCGCCATGGGCACCGCCAGCGGCAGCAGCCAGGGCAGCAGCGCCGGCGCGAGAACGGTGGCCAACGCCATCAGCCCCAGGCCCCAGACGGTGATCCACCAACTCGACCGCCAGCCATCGGCCCAAGTCAGGCCCATGTCGCCGCGCGCCTGAGCGGGCCAGCCGCCGTCGCGGCCCATGAGGACCTGCAGCACCGACCGCGCCTGGAACATCAGCAGGATCGGCGCGATCACGCTCGACTGGACGACCTCGGCCGCCACCGAGCCGAGGAGGAGCCGCCGCCCCCCGAAGGCGCGCGCGCGCCTCGCCGAGAGCAGGACCACGAGGAGCTTTGGCCCTAGCAGCAGCACGACGACCAGGATCGCCAGCGCCGCCGTCCCCCGCGCCTCGCCCCGGCCGAGGAGGCCCAGGAGCACGAAGCTCAGCCAGAACAGCGGCACCAGATAGGCGAAGATGCCTTGCGCGAAGACGAAGCGGCTCCAGGGTCGGAACCCCGGAGCCAGCAGGATGCGGGCGTGCTGGAGGTTGCCTTGGCACCATCTTCGGTCGCGCTTGGCATAGGCGACGATGTTCTGCGGGGCCTCCTCGTAGGAGCCGCCGATGTCGGGGTCGAGCCGCACGGTCCAGCCGGCACGGGCGAGCAGCGCCGCCTCCACGTAGTCGTGGCTCAGGACATGGCCGCCGAAGGGGGGCGGGCCGGAGAGTTCCGGCAACCCGCAGCTTTCGGCGAAGGCGCGGACGCGGACGGCGGCGTTGTGGCCCCAGAACGGCCCGGTGCGGCCCTGGAGCCGCGACAGCCCCCGCGCGAAGATCGGCCCGTGGAAGGCTCCGGCGAAGGCCATCATCCGACCGAAGCGCGACCGTGCGCCGATGACGAACGGAACCGTCTGAAGGAGGCCGAGTCGGGGGTCGGCCTCCATACGGTTCAGCATCGTCGCGATGGTCTGGCCCGACATCAGGCTGTCGGCGTCGAGGATCACCGCGTATTCGTAGGCCCCGCCCGAGCGGCGGACGAACTCCTCGATGTTGCCAGCCTTGCGCCCCCGGTTGTCCGTGCGGCGACGGTAGAAGAGCCGGCCGTCATCCCCTGTCTCCTCGAGCAGGCGGCGGAACAGGCGCTCCTCCTCGGCGGCTAGGCCCGCGTTGCGGGTGTCGGAGAGAACGGCGATGTCCACGTCGCGCCAGATGCCCTCCGCGCGCAGGTCGGCGTCCATGGCGACGATGCCGGCGAAGATGGGCGAGGCGTCTTCGTTGCAGATGGGGATCAGCACCACGGCCCGGCCCTGGAAGGGCCTCTCCTCGCGGCGCGGCGCGGGGGCGCCGATGCCCAGGAGGACGAGCGCGGTGCCGAAGCCCAGCCAGAAGGTCGCCACCATCACCGCGAGACCCTGAAGGAGCCCGAGCGCGCCCACGCCCCCGCCGCGCAGCAGGAGGGTCAGCGCCAGCACGGCCAGCGCCGCCGCCAGTCCCAGGGCCGCGGCGCGCAGGAGGGCGGTCCGGAGCGCCATGGTCAGGTTGCGGCCCCTGCGCAGGCCCGCGCGGGGGAGTCCCCGTGGGGGAAGAGCGTGCCGCCGTCCTCGCGCATCACGCGTTCATCCATTGGTAGGCCCAGGTCTCGGTCAGCCGCTCGCCGTAGCCGGCGACGTGCAACGTGAGCTCCACCACCGCGCCCGGCTCGGCGGCCACGTCGAGCACCACGCGCCAGTCGCCGTTCACTGGCAGCTTTTCGACGGTGGAGGTGAGGACGTGGCCGGAGGAGACGGTGACCACCGGCTCCACCTTCGCCTCCGCCCCGAGCGCGCCCAGTCGCCCGCCCCGGAAGTCCACGGCGAACTTGCGCGCGTTCTCGATGCCCTCGGTCCCCGACACGCCGCCCGTGCCGGCCCGCGTCTCGTGCACGACGGCGAGCCGTCCCGCCGGGTCCGGCGACAGGTCGCCCCAGCGCAGCGTGTAGGCGAACTCGCGCGCGTCGCCGGGCGCGACCTTCTGCTCGGGCACCCAGAAGGCGACGATGTTGTCGTTGGCCTCCAGGTCGGTCGGGATCTCCACCAGCCGCACCGCGCCGGGTCCCCAATCGCCCTGCGGCACGATCTCGATGGAGGGGCGGCGGTCGTAGCGCGCGCCGGGGTCCTGGTAGCTGTCGAAGTCCCGCTCGCGCTGGAGCAGCCCGAAGCTCCGGGGCGAGTTCAGCTTGAAGTAGGAGGAGGCCAGCCGCGCGGGGTTGTTCAGCGGCCGCCAGACCGTCTGACCATCGGCGCGCAGGATGCGGAGCCCGTCGCTGTCATGGACGTTGGGGCGGTAGTCGTCGAAGGCCTGCCGGTTCTGCCCGGCGAAGAGGAACATGGAGGTGAGCGGGGCCACGCCCAGCTCCTCCACGGCGGCGCGGAAGTAGAGCCGGGCCGTTACCTCCATCTCGGTGACGGGGCCGGGGCGCAGCACGAAGCGGTAGGCCCCCATGACGCTCGGGCCTTCGAGGGCGGCGTGGATTGTGGCCGTCTCGTCCGACCGCGCGACATAGAAGCGCGAGAAGCGGGGGAACTCCTCGGGCACCGAGGTTCCGGTGTTGAGCGCCACGCCCCGCGCGCTCGCGCCGTAGACGTTGCCCGCGCCCAGTGCTCGGAAGTAGCTGGCGCCGACGAAGGACACCACCTCGTCCATGCGGTCGGGGGCGTTGAGCGGCCAGTTCAGCTTGAAGCCCGCGACGCCCGGCAGCTCGCCGTGGAGCGGCACCTGCTCGCGCAGGTCGCGGCCGTAGTCGAAGTCGTCGGTCGTGAAGGCCAGTTCCTGCGCCGTGCCGTCGGTCACGTCGAAAAGCCGCACGGGCTCGGGAAAGAGCCAGCCCATATGGAAGGCCATCAGCCGCCAGTCGTCGTCGCCGTCGCGCCAGCGGGCGCGGCGGTCGCGGAACCGGATCTTGCGGTAGCCGTCGTAGTCGAGCTCGCCCCACCAGCCCTCGGGGGCGGCCGCGGGCTCCCAGGGCTGGGCGGCGGCGGCCTTCATCTCCTCGCTAAGGGCGTCGAAGGAGAAAGGAGGGCGGTCCTCCTGCGCGAGGGCCGGCGTGGCTAGGCGCGGCAGCAGGGCGGACGCAGCCGCGAGCTTCAGGAGAGCCCGTCGCGACGGGTGGAGGGAAGTCAGGAGCATGATCTCGAATTCGGTCGGAGGAGGGGCGCAGGGCGCTCCCGCCGATCACTTGCGATAGAATGCTGCACCTGCAAGAGGTATGCTCCACAACCCGGCGCGAGGCCCATGGTTCCGCCCGTTCTATGGTCCTGAAAGACGCGGGTTTTCGCCTATCGCACAAGCGTTGGGCATTCAAGCCCTGCATATCGGCTATGCAACAGGCGACGGGCCGGGGCGGCGTCGGCGAAGGCGAATGTTTCCGGCGACGCTGCTCCCCCGTCTGGCGCATCACAATGAACCTCGCTGGGACAATGATTTAACGCTGGGAAAGGAAGAGGCAGGGCCGCCGCGTTGGCTGGCGGAAACCCGCGTGCGGCCTGCCCTGACTCTGGGCCGTCCCCGCCACCGGGCGCGCCGGGGCTGCCGCTTGTTTGGGCAGCGGCCCGTGCCGGGTGGCCCGGCCGGGCTGGAGCACGGCCCCCGCGCCGCTAGCTTCCCTCGAGCCCCCGGCCCGAGGATCCGCATGAGCCGCTACTGCATCGTCACGACCTGGCGCGTCGAGGCCGCGCTGGAGGAGGTCGGCGCGATCCTCGCCGACATTCCGGCGCTGCCCGTCTGGTGGCCCTCGGTCTACCTCGCCGTCGAGGAGAAGGCCCCGGGCGACGCGCGCGGGATCGGCAAGGAGGTGGCGCTCCACACCAAGGGGTGGTTGCCCTACACGCTCCGCTGGCGCTTCCGGGTGACGGAGGTGGACCCGCCGCGCCGCGTGGTCCTGGAGCCCCGGGGCGACTTCACCGGCCGGGGCGAATGGACCTTCGCGCAGGAGGGGCCTGTCGCCGTGATCCGCTACGAGTGGGACGTGGTGGCGAGGAAGCCGCTGCTGCGGGTGCTGGGTCCGGTCCTGCGGCCCCTGTTCGTCGCCAACCACCTTTGGGCCATGCGGATGGGCGAGCGGAGCTTGCGCCTGGAGATCCTGCGCCGCCGCGCCACGACCCCTGCGGAGCGGGCGCGCGTGCCGCCGCCGCCCGGCCCGTCGCTCCTCACACTCCGGGGTCAGGCGGTGCGGCCGAGCGCCAAGGAGCCCAGGAACAGGTGGAGCATCAGGGGGTCGAGCGGCTTGTAGAGCGTCTCGACGCCGATCCGGCGGGCCTGCGCCGCCACCGCCGACGTGCGGTTGGCGGTGACGATGCGCGCGGGAACCCGGCCCAGCCGCCGCCGCAGCCGGCCGATGACCTTGACCCCCGTCTCGCCGTCGTCGAGCTGGAAGTCCACCAGCAGCGCATCGGGCCGCAGCCCGGTCTCCTGCAACTGTCGGATCGCCTCGTCGGCGGACCCGGCATCCAGCACCCGCACCCCCCAGGAGCCGAGGAGCAGCGCCAGCGCGCGCCGCATGTCGAGGTCGTTCTCGATCACCAGCACGCAGAGCCCGTCGTGCCGCCAGTCGCCCGCCGCCGCCCGCCGCGCCTCGGCCGGAATGTGGCTGCTCCGCTCGGCCAGCGGGACCGACACGGTGAAGGCGGTGCCCCGGCCGGGGACCGAAGCCAGCGTGAGGGGATGCCCCAGCATGGCGCAGGCGCGGTCCACGATGGCGAGGCCCAGGCCCAGCCCCTCGCTGGCCGAGGCGCGGCGGCCCAGGCGGTGGAACTCCTTGAAGATGTTCTCCTGCTCCGACTCCGGGATGCCGGGGCCGGTGTCCCAGACGCCGATGCGCGCCGAGCCGCCGGTGCGCCGCGCCGCCACCAGCACGCGGCCCTTCTCGGTGTAGCGGATGGCGTTGGCGAGGAGGTTCTGGAGGATGCGCTTGATGTAGGTCGGATCGGTGGTGATCCTCAAGCTGGTGGGCCGCACCGTCAGCCGCAGTCCCTTGAGCGCGGCGGCGGGCGCGAACTCGTCGCGAAGCTGGTTCAGCAGCGCGCCCAAGTCCACCGTGCGGACGTCGGCGGCCGCGCGGCCCGACTCCAGCTTGGAGATGTCGAGCAGCGCCTCGATGATGTCCTGCACCGAGGCCAGCGCGTTCTGCGCCTTGGTCACGACCTCGCGGTGGTGCGGGTCGGCCAGTTCGTCGGTGATCGAGGACAGGTAGAGCTTGGCGGCCGAGAGCGGCTGAAGGAGGTCGTGGCTCGCGGCGGCGACGAAGCGGGTGCGACTGGCGTTGGCCCGCTCGGCCGCGCCCAGCGCGTCCTCCAGCTCCAGCGTCCGCGAGGCGACGCGTGCCTCCAGCAGCTCGTTGGCCTCCGACAGCGCCTGCGCCGCCTCGCGCTCGGCGCTCACGTCCGTCAGGCTCATCACGAAGCCGCCGTCGGGCATCTCCTCGGCGAAGACGTCGAACCATTGCGACTCGCCGCGCCGCAGCTCGAAGCGCAGGGGACGGCGGCGGCCCTCCTGCCGGACCCAGGCCAGCACCTCCTCGGGCGTGGCGTCGGGGCCGAAGCTCGCCCCGGTCCGCAGGCGGCTCAGCACCAGTTCGAAGTCGAGCCCCGAGCGCAGGTGCGTCAGCGGCAGCCCGAGGACCGAGGCCAGCCGCCTGTTCACCCCGGCCAGCCGTCCCCTCGGGTCCACGATGCACACGCCCTGGTCGATATGTTCGAGCGTCGCGCGGATCAGCCGGGCCTGGTCATCCAGCAGCTTGCCCTGCTCCTCCCTCTCGGCCCGGATGATGTCGGACACGTCGGTCTGCATGATGACCGTCTGCCCGGCGGCCATGCGGTGCTCGCTCACCTGCACCCAGCGCGAGCCGGCCATGCGGACGTTGAAGACGACGTGCATCTCGCCATGCCGCGCCATGCGGTCCACCGACCACTCCTCGCGCGTCATCCCCGGCGGCAGGTCGAGGAAGGCGCTGCGGCTCACCAGCGCGACGTAATCTGCAAAGGTGAGGCCCGGCCGTAGGGCGTGGCGGATGTCGGGCAGGTGCATCGCGAAGCGCGAGTTGCAGAGCACCATGCGGTCGTCCGGGTCGAAGAGGGCGAAGCCCTCCTGCACCGTCTCGATGGCCCCGGCAAGGTCGGAGCGCGCCCGCTCGGTCTCCCGGCTCGCCGCCGCCAGCCGGGCGTTCGATTCATTGAGGAGGTCGAGCGCGTGCTCCAGGTCGCGCGTCCGCTCGCGCACCTGGTCCTCCAGCAGGACGGCGCGCTGGAACTGGCTGTAGGCCGCCCCCCGGTCGTCGTCGCCCTGCTCCACGCGCTTCATCAGCGCCTCGCAGATCCGCAGGAGCTTCTGGTTCTGCCGCTCCAGCGGCTCGGCGGGGTCGATCAGGCCTGTGGCGGACATGGGCGTCAGTCCGGGTCGCGCGGCGGAAAGATCGCCACGCCCGTCATCGTCTGGTTCACGTGCATCCCGTTGATCTGCTCTCCGTAGGTCGAGAAGCCGACGACGTGGTTCTTGGCCAGGATCGCCGACAGTGCCCGCGTCTGCTGCGTCTGCTCGGCCGCGAGCCTCCGCAGGATGCAGTCGCAGGCCCAGACCGCTTCGGGCTCCCGCCCCTTGCTGATGCGCTGAAGCTCGCGGTCGAGGTGCTGGGCCATGTCCTCGGGGTCGGCCAGCGTCAGGACCAGCCCCTCGTCGATGGCCGAGAAGAACACGAGGTCGCCGTTGTCCAGCACCCGCTGGATGGCGCGGACGTGGTGGGTGCCGCCGAAGCGGACCACGACCGGATGGGCGGCGAAGGTGAAGGCCGAGAGCTGCTCGGGGTCGCGGCCCAGCACGCGAGCGTATTCGCGGGCGGCGGGCTCGGCGTTGATCTGGCGGACGATGCGGCGGGCGGGGTCGGCCTCGGTCACGACCATCCGCGTCTCGGACGGGCGCAGGTGGTCGAGGCTGAACACCTGCACCTCGCAGTCGGTGCGGATGACGCACAGCACGGCGGCGTGGCGCATGACCTCGCCGCCCAAGGCCACGAAGGTCTCGCGGAAGCGGTTGCCGTCGCCGGCCGAGCCGCCGAACAGCGGCACCGGCCCCAGCCCGGCGGCGATGGCCGACACCAACTCGTCCTCGCGGATCGACAGCCCGTCCACGAGGAGGAAGGCGAACTCGCTCGACCAGCGGGGCTCCTGGGCGATCAGCGCCGTGCGGGCGCGGATCATGTCGCCCACAAGCTCCTCGCCGTCGATGGATTCGAGGTCGGGGACGACGATGGGCACGGCGGCGAAGTCGCGGCGAGGCAGGCCCAGCGCGACGATGGCCCCCTCGGCGTAGCCGGCCGCGCCGATCTCCCCGGCGGTGGTGCAGCCCACCACGACGGATTCCGGCCAGCGCCGCGCGGCCTGCCTCATGACGGCGCCGAAGTCGGCCAGCGGCGACACGAACAGCGCGACGAAGGCGAGGTCGTCCCCCAGCGCGCGCCCGAGCCGATCCACCGCGCCGGGCTCGTCATGCGCGACCTCGGCCGACCGGACCCGGGCCAGCCCGGGCGTCGGCGGCGCAAGGCGCAGCGCCCCGCTCCTGTCCATGATGCTCCTCCCCAGCCGGCGGTTCGTTGTCGTCCGGCTGCCGAAGGAGCGTAGCGGGTCGGGCATCAGTCGTGCAAGATCGTGGAGAAGCTGACCTCCCGCGCCAGCAGCACGGCCTGGGTCCGCGTCTGCACGCCCAGCTTGCGCATGATCGCGGTGACATGCGCCTTCACGGTGGCGTCGGCGATGGACAGGTCGAAGGCGATCTGCTTGTTGAGCTTGCCTTCGCAGATCAGCTCCAGGATGCGCGACTGCTGGCGGGTCAGTTGCGACAGCCGTCGGATCGCCTCCTCGGGTCCGCCGAGCGGCGCGTCCTCGTCCTCCACGACGACGCCCTCGGGGACGAAGGTGCCGCCCAGCGCGATCTCGGCCAGGGCGCGGCGGAACACGTCGCGCTGGCTGTGCTTGGGCACGAAGCCCGAGGCGCCGGCGCGGATGGCCGCCGCGATCATCCGATGGTCCGTCATCGAGGAGACGATCACCACCGGCACCTCGCCGACCGCCGCCTTGAGCCGAAGCAGCCCGTCGAGCCCGCTCACGTCCGGGAGGTTCAGGTCGAGCACCACGAGGTCCACTCCCTTGCCCTCCACCCGCGCCAGCGCGGCGGCAAGGCTGTCGGCGGTCTCGGTGCGGCCGATCCCGGCGACGGCCCGCAGCGTCATCGACAGGGCGTCGCAGAACAGCGGATGGTCGTCCACGATCAGCGCCGTCTCGAAGGTTCGGGGCAGGAGGGCGAGGGAACTGGCCTGAATCATGATGCTCGTCCGGGGTCTGGCTCCCTCCAACCTAGCAGCGCCGCCCCGCCGCGCCTACGCCACCAAGGTCGCAGCCTCCGAAACGGGAACCGGCGCGCCCCTCGCGGGACGCGCCGGCCTCTCGCTCATGCCGCTCCGGTCATTCGGCCGAGGCGAGCTCCTTCGGCAGGCGGAACGTCCAGACCATGCCGCCCTGGTTGAGGTAGTTCACCCGGTTCGCGACCTCGCCGCCCCAGAGCGGCACCGCCCCGCCCCAGCCCGAGACGACCGTGACGTATTGCTCGCCGTCCTGCTCCCAGGTGATCGGCTGGCCGACGATGCCCGAGCCGGTCTGGAAGGACCACAGGACCTCGCCTGTCTCGTCGTCCAGCGCGATGAACTCGCCCTCGGGCGTGCCGGTGAACACCAGTCCGCCGGCCGTGGTCATCACCCCCGCCCAGAGAGGCGCGGGGTTCTTGTATTCCCACTTGATCTCGCCGGTGTCGGGGTCGATCGCCTTGAGGCTGCCGATATGGTCCTCGAAGATCGGCTTGATGGTGAAGCCGGACCCGAGATAGGCCGCGCCCTCGCGGTAGGTGACGGGCTCGTTCCAGATGTCCATGCCCCATTCGTTGGAGGGCACGTAGAAGTTGCCGGTCCGCTGGCTGTAGGCCATCGGCATCCAGTTCTTGCCGCCGAGGAAGGACGGCACGGCGAACACGGTCTCGCCCTTCTCGCCCTCGGCCGCCGCCGCCGGGTCGCCCGGACGGTTGTCCTCGTTGTAGATCGGGCGGCCGTCCTCGCCGATGCCGCTGGCCCAGGTGATGTTCTGGACGAAGGGCGTGGCGCGCAGGAAGGCCCCGTCCTCGCGGTTCAGGATGTAGAAGAAGCCGTTGCGGTCGGCGGTGGCGAGCCGGCCGTTCCCCTCGCGGTCGGTGTAGGGGACGACCTCGTTCACGCCGTCGAAGTCCCAGCCCTCGCGCGGGGTGGTCTGGAAGTGCCACTTGATCTCGCCGGTCGCAGGGTCGATCCCGATGCGCGAGGCGGCGTAGAGGTTGTCGCCGGTGTTGCCCTCGGTGGGCTTGCCCGCGCCGCGCAGGTGGCTGTTCCAGGGCGAGGGGTTGCCCGCGCCGAAGATCAGCGTGTCCGTCTCGGCGTCGTAGGAGCCGCCGAGCCAGGTCGCCCCGCCGCCGGTCTTCCACATGTCGCCCGGCCAGGTGGCGTTCTGCACGCCGGTCATCGTGGAGGGCTCGCCGTTCAGCGTGCCCATGTGGCCCTCGATGGTGGGCCGGGTCCAGACGATCTCGCCGGTGTTGGCGTCGCGGGCCTGCACCTCGCCGACGACCCCGAACTCCCCGCCCGAGTTGCCGGTGATGACGAGGCCGTTCACGATCAGCGGCGCGGCGGTGTAGCTGTAGCCCGCCTTGTATTCCGCGATCTCCTTGTTCCAGATCACGTCGCCGGTCTTGCGGTCCAGCGCCACGAGCCGCGCGTCGAGCGTCCCGAAGATCACCATGTCGCCATAGAGCGCCGCGCCCCGGTTCACCACGTCGCAGCAGGGCAGGATGCCCTCGGGCAGGCGGGCATCGTATTGCCAGAGCTCCTTCCCGGTCGCGATGTCGATGGCGTAGAGCCGCGAATAGGATCCGGTGACATACATCACCCCGTCATAGACGAGCGGCTGCGATTCCTGCCCGCGCTGCTTTTCCCCGCCCAGCGAGAAGGCCCAGGCCGGAACGAGGTTCTGGACGTTCTGGCGGTTCAGCCGGTCCAGCGGGCTGTAGCGCTGGAGCGTCTGGCCCATGCCGTTCGTCACCACGTCGGCGGTGGTCGTGGCGTCGTTGGCGATGTCGGTCTGCGTGACCTGGGCCTGGGCCGTGCCCATGGCCAATAGGCTGACCGTCGCGGCCAGTGCGAAGCGTAGCATGGAGTTCCTCCCCGTTTCCCGTCCCGGCCTTGATCCGGCGCGGTCGCGCGCAGGTTGGCCCCTGCCGGGATATTGAGCCGCGCGCTTGCCGCCTCATATCCCACGTTGGTCGTAAACGACGGCCCCGGCGGCTGCGGCTTTGGTCGTATAGCCCGTGGCCGGAACGCCGGTAGGCTAGGGCCGAGAGCTTTGGGAGGAGCGCCAATGACCATCCATCACGCCGCCTGGGGGGCGCTGGCCGCCGCGTGCCTGTCCACCGCCGCCTGGGCCGAAGGGCCCGTGCTGACCGCCGGGGTGCAGGCCTCGGGCACCGTCCTTTGGGAGCTGAACACCATCGAGGCCGAGGGGCTCGACGCCGCGAACGGCTTCGACCTTCAGGTGCAGGAGTTCGCGGGCTCGCCAGCCGCGCAGACCGCCTTCCTCGCCGGTGAGGTCGATACCATCGTCTCCGACTGGCTCTGGGTGGCGCGGCAGCGGGCGGCGGGGATGGACCTCGTGTTCCTGCCCTATTCCAAGGCCGTGGGCGGCCTCCTCGTCGCCGCCGACAGCCCGGCCCAGAGCCTTGCCGACCTCGCGGGCGGCAAGGTCGGCATCGCCGGCGGCCCGGTGGACAAGTCCTGGCTGATCCTGCGCGCCTACGCCCAGCAGGAATACGGCCTCGACCTCCAGGCCGAGACCGAGCAGGTCTTCGGCGCGCCGCCGCTGATCTACGAGACCGCGCTCTCGGGCGAACTCGATGGCGCGATCAACTTCTGGCACTTCCACGCCAAGATGGAGGCCGCCGGGATGCGCGAGCTGATCTCGGTCGAGGACGCCGCGCTGTCGCTCGGCCTCGACCCCGAGACGCCGCTCCTGGGCTACGTGCTCCACGAGGAGACGCTGGACGCCAACCCCGGCCTCGCCGAGGGTCTCGCCGCCGCCTCGCGCGGGGCCAAGGACCGGCTGGCCACCGACGATGCCGCGTGGGAACGCATCCGCCCGATCATGAACGCCAAGGATGACGCCGAGTTCGCCGCGCTTCGCGAGGGCTTCCTCGCCGGCATCCCGGCAACCGGCCCGGTGGACGAGGAAGCCGCCGACCGGATGCTGCGCCTGATGGCGGAGTTGGGTGGCGAGGAGCTGGTCGGCACCGCCACGTCCCTGCCGCCCGGCGTCTTCGTCGGCACCGGCGGCTGAGGCCCCCGGTGCTCGACCTGCCCGCGCGCGAGGCCGTGCCCCCCGTGGTGCTCGACCTCGACCTGCCCGGCCTATCGCTGGGCGGGTCGCCCGTCCTCGGCCCCATCCGGCTGCGCGTCCGGCGGGGCGAGACGGTGGCGCTCCTCGGCCCCTCGGGCATCGGCAAGACCACGCTCCTGCGCGTCGTCGCGGGCCTCGCGAAGCCCGGCAACGGGCAGGTGCGCCGCCATGGCCGCCTCGCCATGGTGTTCCAGGAGCCGACGCTCCTCCCGTGGCGGACTCTCTCGCAGAATCTGACCTTGGTCGCCGGGATCACCGCCGAGGAGGCCGAGGCCGCGCTGGTGGAGGTCGGCCTCGGCGGCACCGGCGGGCTCTACCCGTCGCAGATCTCGCTCGGCCAGCAGCGCCGCCTGTCGCTCGCCCGTGCCTTCGCCTGCAAGCCCGACCTCCTCCTGATGGACGAGCCCTTCGTCTCGCTCGACGAGGCGCGGGTGCGGGAGATGATGGGGCTCTTCGCCCGCTTGCGCGCCCGGCACGAGACCGCCACCATCCTCGTCACCCACGACCCGCGCGAGGCCGAGGCGCTGGCGGGCCGCATCCTCCGCCTCGGCGGCCGCCCCGCCCGGATCGAGGAGGAGCGTCAGAACGCCGGCGCATACTTCCAGTTGTCGGCGTCGGGCGTCACCTCGTCGGGGTCGTAGCCCGCGCCGACCAGCCGTTGCGCGTGCGCGACGCCCGCCTCGGCGGCGCGGTCGATCAGCGCCCGTCCCGCCGCCTCGTCCACTGCCGTGCCATGCCCGCGCAGGAGGTCGAGGCCGTGGTTGAACATCCCGATGGGGTCGCCCGCTTCGGCCGCGCGGCGGTTCCACTCGGTCGAGGCGTCGGGGTTGGTGTCGCCACCGAAGCCGTTGTCGTCGAGGTAGCTCATCCAGGTCATCGCCCCGGTGTAGCCGGCCTCGGCGCAGGCGGTGAAGGTCTCGCGCGCCGCGCCGTGCTGGCCGGACTTGGTCATGAGATACCCCGAGGCGCAGGTCGCCATGTCGGTCTGCCCGCGCCTCGCGTTCTCGACCATGCGATCCAGGGTCATCTCCTCGGGGTTCGTCGTCCCGTAGTCGTCCGCGAGCGCCGGGGCGGCGAGGACAAGGAGCAGAACGGTCGCGCGTCGCATCATGTCAGGTCTCCTCATGTGTCAGGCCTTCTGCCCCATCATCCCCCGCGCCGGGTCGTAGCCCCAGAGCGACAGTCCCAGGAACGCCGCCGTCGCGAGGACGGTCCAGCCCAGGGCGACCGGGTTGAACTGGAGGTAGAGCGCGAAGCGCACCAGCTCCACCGCGTGGGTGAAGGGGTTCGCCGCGCAGATGTCGTGGAGGAGGTCGCCCGCCTCCTGCATCCGCCAGAGCGGGTAGAGCGCCGAGGACAGGAAGAACATCGGGAAGATGACGAAGTTCATCACGCCCGCGAAGTTCTCGAGCTGCTTGACCAGCGACGACAGCGCCAGACCCAGCGCCCCCAGCATCAGCCCCGCCACCACCAGCGCCGGCAGCGCGGCGAGGTAGCCTCCCCAGGGCATCCGGATGCCCCAGAGCCAGGCGACCAAAAGGAACGCATAGCATTGCAGGACCCCGATCGCCGTCCCCGCCAGCAGCTTGCAGACGAGGAGCCACCAGCGGGGCAGGGGGGCCGTGAGCAGGAGCCGCATCGACCCCATCTCGCGGTCGTAGACCAGCGACAGGGACGACTGCATCCCGTTGAACAGCAGGATCATCCCGCAGAGGCCGGGGACGATGTAGGTCTCGTATTCGATGTAGGTCTGGTAGGGCGGCGTGATCGACAGGCCCAGCGCCGCCCGGAACCCCGCCGCGAAGACGAGGAGCCAGACCAGCGGGCGCACCAGCGCCGACAGGAACCGCTCGCGCTGGCCGAGGAAGCGCAGCGCCTCGCGGGCGACGATGGCGCGGAGGGCTGTGAGGTAACGGCTCATGCGGCGGCCCTCGTCAGGCCGAGGAACACCTCGGTCAGCGGCGCCCCCCCCGTCAACGCCCCGGCGGTGGCGTGGCGCAGCACGCGGCCCTGGTGCAGGATCACGAGGTCGTCCGACGGGTCCACCTCGTCGGTCAGGTGCGTGGCCCAGAGGACCGTGAGCCCGTCCTCGCGCGCCAGCCTGTGAACGTGGTCGGTGATCGCCGCGCGGGACGCGGCATCAAGGCCCACCGTCGGCTCGTCGAGCAGCAGGACGGCGGGGCGGTGGAGCAGCGCCCGCGCGATCTCGGTCCGGCGGCGGTGGCCGCCGTTCAGCGCCCGCGCCTTCTCGCCCGCCCGCTCGGCCATGCCGAGGCGGTCGAGCGCGCCCTCGATCCGCGTCGCGGCCTCGCGGCCCGACAGCCCTTGCAGCGCGGCGAAGTAGCGGAGGTTCTGCGCCACCGTCAGGTCGAGGTCGAGCGTCGGCTGCTGGAACACCACGCCCATGCGCGCCAGCGCCTTGGTCGGTTCGCGCCGGATGTCGTGGCCGGCGACATGGATCGTCCCCTCGGGCGCGGAGAGAAGCCCGGTCAGCAGCGCGAACAGCGTCGATTTCCCTGCGCCGTTGGGGCCGAGGAGCGCGCAGAAGCGGCCCGGCTCCACGGCGAAGCTCACGCCCTCCAGCGCCACCTTGGCGCCGTAGCGGAAGCCGATGTTGTGAACCTCCAGCCCGCTCACGGCCGCAGCGCCGCGCCCCAGGGGAAGCGCCCGACCTTGATGGAGGACAGCGCCTCGCGGCTGGCCACGTCGATCACCGTCACGTCCCCCGAGACCCCGTTCGTCGTGAACAGCTTAGACCCATCCGCGCTGAAGGCCATGTGCCAGACGCGGCGGCCGACGAGGATGTAGTCCTCGACCTCGTAGGTCGCGGCGTCCACCACGGCCACGTGGTTCGACGGGCCCAGCGCCACGAAGGCGGTCGCGCCGTCCGCCGTGAACTCGAAGCCGACCGGCTGGATCTGCTCGTCCCTCACGCCGGGGATGGCGAAGCGGATCTTGGCCAGCTCCGCCTGGTCGGCGGTGGCGAACACCGTCACCGTGCCGCCAATCTCGGACGACACCCAGAGCCGCGCGCCGTCATCGGTGAACTCGGCATGGCGGGGGCGGGTGTCCACCAGCGTGTTCGCGAAGGCCTCGTGGGTCGCGGTGTCGATCCAGTGGGCCATGTTGGTCGTCTCGCTCGTGGTGATGGCGATGCGCCCATCCGGCGAGACGGCCATGCCCTCGGGCTCGATGCCGACGTTGATCTGGGCGACCACGCGGCGGCTCTCCACGTCCACGACGGTCGTGATGGCGTCGTCCTCGTTGGCGATCCAGAGGTGCCGGCCGTCGGGGGCCAGCGCGAACTGCTCCGGGTCCTCGCCCGAGGGGAGGTCGTGCAGGATCTCGCCGGTCTGGGGGTCCATGACCTGCACGGCGTCGCTGTCCGAGGCGCAGATGTAGACCACGCTGCCGTCATGCGCGAAGGTGATGCCGCGCGGGCGGTCGCCGGTGGGGATGGTCCGCGTGACCTCCAGCGTTCCGGCGTCGATGACGCTGATGGTGTCGTCCAGCTCGTTCGTCACCCAGATCTCCTCGGCCCCCGCCGGGAGGGCGGAGGACAGGAGAAGGGCGGCGAGGATGGCGGCGGCGGGTCGGGTCATGGTCGGGGTCTTCGCTCCTTTGGGCAGGGATGGGCTTGCACGACGAGGTTCGCAGAAAAGGGTTAACGAAGCCCGACAGCAACGGGCGTTGCGCGCAACGGAAAATCAACACCTTTTCCCATCCGGATCATTGGCTTGCGAAAACCGCGCAACGGCTCTCGGGCCGGTCGGTCCCCAGCGTGTCCAGCTCGTTCGATTCGTGGAGGAAGGGCTCGAAGGGGGCCATGCCGATCATAGCGCGGGGCTGCGTCACCGGGATCGGCTGGCGAAGCTGCCCGTCCCAGTCGCGGAACGACAGCGGGCGGCCCTTGAAGCCGTCCATCTCGAACTCGGGCGACAGGAGGTAGGCGCGCAGGCTGGCCGGGTCGGCCGAGCCGGTGCGCGTCACCGCCTCGCCCAGCGCGCGGACGGCCGTCCAGGCGGCGTAGTCCTTGGGGCGCATCGGGCGATCCGCGAGGCCCTCGAACCGGCCCTGGAGCTGGCTCGCGCCCCAGTCCTCCATGACCGGCGACCAGGCGACGGGCGTGATCCCCTCGGACCCCGCCACCGGGCGCGGCTCCCAGGTGTTGAAGGGGACGTAGCGGCCGAAGTCGCCCACCTCGTCGGCGACCAGCAGCACGTCGTGGGCGGCGAAGCCCTGCGTCAGCATCGGGATCTCGCCCTGCGCGGTGCGGCCGAGGTCGCCGGTCTGGGTCCAGTCGCGGTCGTCCGTGAGGGACAGCCCGAACTTGGTGGCGGCGTCGCGGAGCGCCTGCGCCCAGGCCCGGTCCTCGGGGAACGGCCCGGCGAGCAGCGCGACATCGGTCCAGCGCCGCGCCTGCAGGAACTGCGCCAGGGCGTCGGCGCGCATCCCCAGCGAGGGCAGGGCGTGGAGGACGTTGGCCCGGCAGTCGGGGCCCCGGAGCCGGTCCTCGGGGGCGCTCACGTTGAGGAGGAGGGCGTCGCCGGCCTCGGGGAGATCGGCGAGGCGCAGGAGGGCGTCGGCGGGCGCGTCCACGACGAGGAGGCGCGAGTCCGCCAGCGCCGCGCGCGCGGCGGCCTCCCAGTCGCCGCCCACGGGCACGTCCACGACCGCGAGGCGGTAGTCGTGGCCGAGGAACCCCCCCGTGGTGGCGTTGTCGTCGCGGCCGAGTCGCGCGCCGGCGAGGCCGTCGTCGGCGGGGATCGGGTCCAGCTCGGACAGCACCGGCGGCCGCTCCACCTGCTGGCGCAGGTAGGCGATGGGCACGGGCAACTCCTCGGCCACGGCCGGCAGGGCGCAGAGGGCGGCCAGCAGGGCGGCCGCGAGCGGATGGGGTCGCATGGGTCGTCCTCCCTTGGCCTTGGCCTTGGCCTTGGCCCCGATCTGGCCTTGGCCTTGAACGGCGAGGATAGCGGCCCGAGGGGGCGGGCGAACCGCGACCATGGTCGGACGCGCGGGGGGGCCCGTTGCCACCAAGGTCGAATGGCAGGAGGGCTGACCCGTCCCTTACCTTCGCCCCTGACGCCGCGCCCCGCGAGAGGGCACCCCCGAGGAGGACGACCCGCATGACCACCATCCGCGCCCGCTGGCCCCTCGCGGCCGGGCTGATCGCCGTCGCCACGCTGGCCTGGGGCCATGGCGACGTGGCCCCGCAGGCCGTCAACACCGACGCCCTGCCCGACATCGGCGAGGAGTGGCTGACCGAGAACCCCTACCGGAGCATGGAGCCCGAGGTGTTCCAGGCCGCCATCCAGATCGGCGATTCCGGCTTCAACCAGAACTGCGCGCGCTGCCACGGCCTGGGCGCGATCTCGGGCGGCCTTGCCCCCGACCTGCGGTTCCTGGAGGCCGAGGAGTATGGCGACGAGTGGTTCGCGGAGCGCTTCCAGCACGGCATGACGCAGAACGGCGTGACCAAGATGCCCGCCTTCGGCGAGATCCTGGGCCAGAAGGCCGCCTGGGCGATCCGCTCCTACATCGAGACGCGGCCCGACGACCAGCAGGTGGTCGAGGCCGCGCCGCAGCTCACCGCCATGCGCGACAAGCTGGCGGGCTATGCGACCGACGCCGCGGGCGCGGACGTGGAGGCGCTGAAGGCCGAGCTGCTGGAGATCAACGCCGGGTTCGAGACGCTGTCGGGCGCCCCGGTCGCCGACAGCGCGGCGGCCCACGCGGCACGCGTCATCGACGGCAGCCCCGAGAAGTTCCACGAGGCCGCGCAGCTCATCGACATCGTGCTGTCGGTGGCGAACTGAGGTGAGGCGGCGGGTCGTCCTCGCCGGGGTGCTGGCGCTGCTGCCCGGCGCGGGTTTCGCGCGCTGCGAGGGGGTGGTGCCCAGCCAGCCGGTGCAGAACCGCGACCGCGACTTCGTGGGGCTGGGCCTCGACGAGATCGTGGCGCGCGGCTGGATCGAGTTCGCGGCCTACGAGAACCTTCCCCCCTATTCCTGGGAGGAGGGGGGCGAGCCGCGCGGCATCGACGTGGGCCTGGGCCGGATCGTCGCCGAGGCGCTGGGGGTGGAGCCGCGCTTCCGCTTCGTCCAGTCCGGGGAGAACCTGGAGGCGGACCTCCGCTACAACGTCTGGCAGGGGCTGCCGCTGGGCGCGGGCGAGAACGTGGTGGCGAACGTCATGCTGCACGTGCCCTACAACCCCGACTTCGCCTGCCGGGTGGAGCAGGTGGTGTTCACGGGTCAGGCCTACGTGGAGAAGGTCGCCGTCGCCTACCGCGAGGCGACCTATCCCGACGGGCCGCCGACGCCGCCCTACTTCCGCTTCGACCTCGTGGGGGTGCAGAACGACACCCTGGCCGACTTCTACCTCGCCAACTTCGCGGGCGGGCAGCTCAACGCCAATATCCGGCGCTATCCGACGATGGCCGCCGCCATGGCGGCGCTGGACCGGGGCGAGGTGTCGGCCGCCATGGGGCCGCGCGCCATGCTGGAGCACGGGGCGGGCGAGGGCGTCGCGGTGGGCGAGCCGTCTCTCGCCGGGCTGGCGGTCGGGCAATGGACGGTGGGGGTGGCGGTGCACCACTCGCACCGGGACCTCGGCTATGCCGTGGACGACGCCATCGCCGCCGCGCTGGCCGACGGGCGGGTGGCGGCGCTGTTCGAAGAACACGGGCTGACCTTCGCGCCGCCGGATCGCTGAAATCCGGGCCGACGACCTTCCTCCCTGCCGGACCCGGCACCTGCGCGCCCCGGAGCCTCTGCTCCGGGGCGTTCTTTTGGACGGGCATCTCCGTAGGGCAGGCTTCAGCCCGGCCTGCGACCGATCCAAGCTTCAGAGCGTCAGCAGGTCGCCGCCGGGCGTCACCGCCGTGGCCCGTGCGTCCATCCGTTCGAGGATGCCGCGCGCCTCGGCGGCCGGGGTGAGGCAGAGCGCCGTCGAGAGCCCGTCCGCGACCGCCGCCGTGGGGGCGGTGACGGTGACGGTGGACCAGACCGGGCCGGCCCCCCTCGGGTCGAGGATATGCGCCGCGCCGTCCGGCAGGGTCATCGCGCCGGGCGAGGACGTGGCGCAGGCCCGGTCCACCAGCGTCACTTGACCCAACCGCCCGTGCTCGGGGTCCTCCACCCCCAGGCGGAACGGGCCGGAGAGGGCGCGGAACTCGCCCATCTCGACGAGCGCGTGGGTTAGCCCTTCCTCGGCCAGCACCGCCGTCACGCGGTCGGTGGCGTAGCCCTGCGCGATGCCGTTGAGCGTGAGCGCCTGGCCGGCCCGCAGCGTCACCGCCTCGGGGGTCGCGGCCACGCCGTCCCAGCCGACCAGCCGCCGCGCGGCCTCCACGTCGCCGCCGCCCGCATGGGCGAGCCAGAGCGGCTGCACCGTGGGGTCGAACCGCCCGCCCGTCGCCGTGTGGAGCTGCGCGGCCAGCGCCAGCACCTCCAGCAGCTCGGGCGGAGGCGCGTCGAGCCGGCCCGCCGCGTTGAGCCGCGCCAGCGCCGAGGCGGGGTCGTGGAGGCTGAACACCCGCTCGATCCGCACGATCTCCTCCCAGGCGCGGCCGCGGGCGCGGGCGGTGACAGCGGGCGGGCCGTAAAGGGTCATGCGCGCCTCGGCCCCCAGCGCGATTCGCGACTCCTGGGCGCGGGGCAGGCCGGGGGCCAGCGCCGCGGCGGCGAGGATGGACAGGAACCGGCGGCGCCTCATGCGGCCTCCTTCTGCGGCATCCGCAGCGCCGCCTTCGCGGCCAGCACCTTCGGCACGCATTGCCGGGGGTCGTCGAGGATCTGCACGCAGTCCAGGCAGCCGAAGCACTCCGAATAGTCGATCTTCCCCGAGGGCTCGATCGCTCCATACCGGCAGCGCACCCGGCAAAGCTGGCAAGGCGAGCCGCATTCCGCCCGCCGGGCGATCCAGTCGCGGCCCCGGACCAGCCCGCCGATGGCCATGACCGCGCCCAGGGGGCAGGCGTAGCGGCAGAAGCCCTTGAACGTCACCATCCCGAGCAGCAGTAGCCCCACCGCATAGGCCACGAACACCCATTCGCGGACGAAGACGGTGGTGATGGCGGTCTTGAATGGCTCCACCTCCGCCGCCTTGTCCACATGGTCCGGGGCGACGAAGACCACCGCCACGAGGCCTGCGAGGAGGACATACTTCACCCATTTCAGCCGGCGGTCCCAGAGGGCCGAGGGCTCCCATTCCGGCAAACGCAGCATCCGCCCGGCATGATGTGCGAACTCCTGCATCGCGCCGAAGGGACACAGCCAGCCGCAGAACAGCGCCCGGCCCCAGACCACCAGCCCGACCAGCGCCGCGACCCAGACCGCCAGCCCGAAGGGGTCGTAGAGCAGGAAGGCCCAGCTCCCCCCCTCCCACGCCGTCCGCACCGCGCCCAGCACGGTCACGATGGAGAGCTGCCCCTGGCCCCACCAGCCGACGAAGCCCAGCACCACGGCCAGCACCCCCAGCCGCACCGGCAAGAGCCAGCCCCGTCGCGCGACGCGGTGCATCAGCGGCCCCATCAGGACGGCCAGCCCCACCACCAGCCCGCCCAGCACCCACAGGTCGCCCGCCCGCGCCCGCACCGCCTCGCGCAGCGGCGAGGGGGGCGCGGCGGGCTCCTCGCGGAGAAAAAACCGCTCGGGCGTGGCGTGGGGCGCTTCCAGCGTGACGCGGCCCACTTCGGGCTGGAACATCCCGTGCTCGCGGACGGCCTCGACCTCCATGACCCAGGGCCGCGACGGGTCGAAGCCCAGCCGCCGGTCGGTCCGCAGGATCATCGCCGTCCCCTCGGGCACGCCGGGCTTCAGCTCCACCAACAGGTCCGCGTCCCGCAGCGCCAGCGGCAGCCCGTCCTGCGTGGCCGAAAGCCGGTCCGGCGCGGTGTTCCGCACGAAGTCCGGCGACACCAGCCCGTGCCGCCCGGCGTCGATGACGAGGATCGGCTCCTCGGTCGGGGACAGCTCCAGCAGTCGCGCCAGCCGCGCCAGCGTCGCCTCGCCCAGCACGGCGTCGCGGATCGACGGCGGGCCGAGGTCCACGATCCAGAGGTCGAGATACGCCCCCTCCGGGTCGGCCTTCGCCTCCGGGTCGTCGTCGGCCCATCTGGTCCCGGCGAAGCCCGCCTCGACTTCGGCGTTCGTCACCCGCTTACGCGAGGCGATCCCCTGCGCGACCAAGGCATCCCAGTCCAGCGCCTCGCGATGGGCAAGGTCCGGCGCGGCGGGCGGGGCGCTCGCGATCCCCTGCATCCGTTCCCGCGCCACCTCCCGCGCGGCGGCCAGGATCGACTCGTGCGCGATGCGGACCGAGGCCGTCGCCTTCGTCACCCCGTCGAGATAGGTCAGCGCCGACCCGGTCCCCGCGTCGCCGTAGGGCGTCCCCACCACCATCGGCTCGGCGATGGACAGCCCGCGATACTGGTCGAGGAAGGCCCGCAGCGGCGCCTCGCCCAGGCCCGAGACGAAGATCGGCTCGTTGTGGGCGATCAGCTTCACGTCGATGAAGCGCCCCTCCAGGTCCAGCGCCACGAACAGGTCGATGGGCGCGCCCGAGAATCCGGGGATCGGCGCGAGCGGTTCGGTCTGGAACACGTAACCCGCCAGCGCGCCGCCGGAGTTCAAAAGTTCCCACACGCCGTCGTCGCCCAAGGGCTCGCCCACCGACATCGGCGGGCGGACGAAGCCCGCCAGCCCCTCGCGGCCCAGCACCTCCCCGCGCGCCGCCGTGGCGACGAGGAGCAGCAGCAGGATTCGGAGCAGCGCGGCCATGATCGGCGCAGGATAGGCGGGGCTTCCCCCGCGCTCCCATACGACCTAGGTCGCGACGGGGGACCGTCGGGGGGCCGTTGACCCGACCCGGCCCCGGCCGCAGTCTGCCATGAAAAGGAGAGGGGGCCATGGCCAAGCCGAGGGTGGACCGCGCGGCGCTGGGATTGTCGCTCCTTGCCATGCTGGCGATCTGGGCCGCCGCCGCCGCGCTGGCGCAGGACCCGGTGCGCCTGCCGACCCCTTGGCGCGTGGCCGATGTCCTGTGGTCCGAGGCGCAAAGCGGCGACCTCCTCCGCCACGTCCTCGCCACGCTGACCCGCGTCGCCTGGGCCTTCGGCCTCGCCATGGTCGTGGGCGCCGCGCTGGGGCTGCTGCTGGGCACGCGCCCAAGGCTCGACCGCTGGGCCGACGCCTGGGTGGTGATCGCGCTGAACCTGCCCGCGCTGGTGGTGATCGTGCTGGCCTACATCTGGTTCGGACTGAACGAGGTCTCGGCCATCGGCGCGGTCGCCTTCAACAAGGTCGCGCTGGTGCTGGTGACGATGCGCGAGGGGGCCCGCGCCCTCGACCCCGCCGTGGCCGGCATGGCGAAGGTGTTCCGCCTGACCCCCTGGCAGCGCCTCCGCCACGTCCTGCTCCCGCAGCTTGCCCCCTACCTCGCCGCCAGCGCGCGGAACGGCCTCGCGATCATCTGGAAGCTGGTCCTCGTGGTGGAGTTCCTGGGCCGCCCCAACGGCGTCGGCTTCCAGATCCACCTGCATTTCCAGCTCTTCGACGTGGCGACGGTGCTGGCCTATTCGGCCGCCTTCGTGGCCGTCATGCTGCTGGTGGAATACGCCCTCCTCCAGCCCGTCGAGGGGCGCGCCCGTCGGTGGCGAACCGCCTAAGACCTTCGTCGGGGCTGACCGGAGGCCCCCCGCAGGAGCATCTTCCCCCCCATAAGGCCGCGAGGAGGCGGTCAAGGGAGAGGATCATGAACAAGGTCGAGTTTTTCCGCGTGGCGTCGTCGCCCTACAAGACGCGCTATGACAACTTCATCGGCGGCAAGTTCGTCGCCCCCAACGCCGGCCGCTACTTCGAGAACACCTCGCCCGTCACCGGCCAGGTCCTCTGCGAGATCGCCCGCTCGGACTCCACCGACATCGAGGCCGCGCTCGACGCCGCCCATGCCGCCAAGGACGCCTGGGGCAAGACCTCGGTCGCGACGCGCGCCGTGATCCTGAACAAGATCGCCGACCGCATGGAGGAGAACCTCAAGCTCCTCGCCACCGCCGAGACCTGGGACAACGGCAAGCCCATCCGCGAGACGATGGCCGCCGACCTGCCTCTCGCCATCGACCACTTCCGCTACTTCGCCGGCGTCGTCCGCGCGCAGGAGGGCGGCATCTCCGAGATCGACAACGACACCGTCGCCTACCACTTCCACGAGCCGCTGGGCGTCGTCGGCCAGATCATCCCGTGGAACTTCCCGCTGCTCATGGCGACCTGGAAGCTCGCCCCGGCGCTCGCCGCCGGCAACTGCGTGGTGATGAAGCCCGCCGAGCAGACCCCCGCCTCGATCATGCTCTGGGCCGAGCTGATCGGCGACCTGCTGCCGCCGGGCGTGCTCAACATCGTCAACGGCTTCGGGCTGGAGGCAGGCAAGCCGCTCGCGTCCTCGAACCGCATCGCCAAGATCGCCTTCACCGGCGAGACCTCGACCGGCCGGCTCATCATGCAATACGCCAGCCAGAACCTCATCCCGGTGACGCTGGAACTGGGCGGCAAGTCCCCGAACATCTTCCACAAGGACGTGGCGCGCGAGGATGACGACTTCCTCGACAAGGCGATCGAAGGCTTCGTGATGTTCGCGCTGAACCAGGGCGAGGTCTGCACCTGCCCGTCGCGCGCGCTGATCCACGAGAGCATCTACGACCAGTTCATGGAAAAGGCGCTCCGTCGCGTCGAGGCCATCGTGCAGGGTGACCCGCTCGACCCCTCCACCATGATCGGCGCGCAGGCGTCGTCCGAGCAGCTCGAGAAGATCCTGTCCTACATGGACATCGGCCGCCAGGAAGGCGCCGAGGTGCTGACGGGCGGCGAGCGGGCGATGCTCCAGGGCGACCTCGCGGGCGGCTACTACGTCAAGCCGACCGTGTTCAAGGGCACCAACAAGATGCGGATCTTCCAGGAGGAGATCTTCGGGCCGGTGGTGTCGGTGACGACCTTCAAGGACGAGGACGAGGCGCTCTCCATCGCCAACGACACCCTTTACGGGCTGGGCGCGGGCGTCTGGTCGCGCGAGGCGAACACCTGCTACCGCTTCGGCCGCGCCATCCAGGCCGGCCGCGTCTGGACCAACTGCTACCACGCCTACCCGGCCCACGCGGCCTTCGGCGGCTACAAGCAGTCGGGGATCGGCCGCGAGAACCACCTCGACATGCTGGCCCACTACCAGCAGACCAAGAACATGCTGGTCAGCTACTCGCCCAAGAAGCTCGGCTTCTTCTGATCGGGCACGACTGGTAAGGCGCGGGCGCGCGGGGCATCCCCCCGCGCGCCCTGTCCCGTGACAGGAGACGGCCATGAACGACCTCACTCCCGCTTCCCTCGACCCCGTCCCGCTCGACAAGGTGACGGCCACGCCCGCCGCGCTCGACCTCCTGGCCGAGATCGTGGCCGAGCACGGCCCGGTGCTGTTCCACCAGTCGGGCGGCTGCTGCGACGGATCGTCCCCGATGTGCTACGCGGTGGGCGAGTTCCTCGTCGGCGACCGCGACGTGCGGCTGGGAGAGATCGGCGGGATGCCGGTCTACATCTCGGAGTCGCAATACGAGGTCTGGAAGCACACCGACCTCATCATCGACGTGGTGCCGGGGCGGGGCGGGATGTTCTCCCTCGACAACGGGCGGGAGCGGCGCTTCCTCACCCGCTCCGTGATCTGCGCGCGGCCCTGACGGGGCCGGAGCCCCCCCGGCCAGCGGGGCGCGCGGGCGGAACGGGCGGCTTGCGTATTTGGGCCAAGTTGATGGGCAGCGCCCTTGGGGACGAGGGCCGGCGGCGACGCGCCCGTCCTTGCCCGCCGGGCTGCCGCGCCTGGGGGGATCACGCCGCGCTCGACCCGGCCCCTTCGTCCCGCCCGACCGCCACAAGCCCCCGATGACCCCAGGACAGGCCGGAACCCCCTCCCTCGCCACGGGTTGAGGAGGACGATCCGGCGCGATCCAAGGAGGAACAGGCCGTCATGGCACATGCAAGCCGCAAGCACTTCGGACCCGGAGCCCAGGGCAAGGGCGACGGAACCGGGGCGATGACCACCATCGACACCGCCGACATCCCCGACAACATGATTCTGTCGAACCGCGACAAGGCCCAGCACTCGGACCAGCGCGGGCTCGACAGCAAGGCCGTGCAGACCGACCAGTATCGCGACCATTCCGCCAACCGCCGCGTCGAGGACGAGGAGCGGCCCGACGGCCGCGCCGATCTCGACGACGGCGAAGCCGACGCCTGAGGAGGCCCCATGTCCAGCAAGATGCCCCCCATCCCCCCCGGCAACCGGAGCGACAAGGGCCCCGTGTCCGCCGCCCACCCGGACGATCCCGCCGTCGCGGTGGGCAACCCGCAGAAGGCCAACCCCGACAAGATCGGGCAGGCGGGCAACAGCAAGGTGAACACGACCCACCAGGGTCTCCAGCAGGACAGGTGACATGAGCACCTCCGAGAAGCACCCCAACACCATCCGCCAGGGCGGCCCGGGCGCGAGCCACGAGAACGCCAAGGCCCCTCTCGACCCCAAGAAGCCGGGCCAGGCCCCCGACGACCACCGCAGCGGCAAGTCCGGCGGCGGCGGCGAGACCGACAGCCACCACACGCACGACCCCAAGCTGAAGTAGCGAGGCGCGCGGCGTCACGGGCGAGGCCCCCACCGGGGCCTCGTTTTCCGTTCCGCCCTGGAAGCGCAGCGAGGCGGGCCTTATGTCTCCCTCGACCACGCGTGAGGGAAAGGACGACCATGGCCTCGGGACTGTTCGCGCTTCTGGACGACGTGGCGGCCATCGCCAAGGTGGCGGCGGCCAGCCTCGACGACGTGGCGGCGCAGACGATCAAGGCCGGCGGCAAGGCGGCGGGCGTGGTCATCGACGACGCCGCCGTGACCCCCCGCTACGTCGTGGGCTTCGCCGCCGAGCGCGAGCTGCACATCATCTGGCGCATCGCGCTGGGGTCGCTGAAGAACAAGCTCATCCTCCTCCTGCCCGCCGCGCTGCTCCTGTCGGCGTTCCTGCCCTGGCTCATCACGCCGCTCCTGATGCTGGGCGGCGCCTATCTCTGCTACGAGGGGGCCGAGAAACTCCTCCACCTCCTCACCCCGCACGAGGACCACGCGGCCGAGCGGGTGGAGCACATCGCCCGCACCCCCGAGGAGCTGGAGCAGGAGAAGATCTCGGGCGCGATCCGCACCGACCTGATCCTGTCGGCCGAGATCATGGCCATCGCGCTCGCCACCATCGAGGCGCCGGACCTCCTCACCCGCGCGATCGTGCTGGCCTCGGTCGGCGTGGCGATCACCGTCGTCGTCTACGGCGCGGTGGCGCTGATCGTGAAGGCCGACGACGCCGGCGCGGCGCTGGCGCGGGGCGCGCGCACGGGGCTCGGGCGCGGCCTCGGGCGGGGGCTGGTGGCGGGGATGCCGCGCGTCCTCCAGCTCCTGTCGGTCGTCGGCACGCTGGCGATGCTCTGGGTCGGCGGCGGCATCGTGATCCACGGGCTGGCCGAGTTCGGCTGGCACGCCCCCGAGGAGATCATCCACGACGCCGCCCACGCCGTCGCCGCCCTGACCGGCCCCCTGGAGGCGGCGGTGGACTGGTTCCTTCGCGCGCTGGGCGCGGCGGTGGTGGGATTCGCCCTCGGCTGGCTGATCCTCGCCGCGCTGCGGGTGGTCAAGCCCGCCCCCGCCCACGGCTAGGGGCCGGGATAGGCCCCGAACGCCTCGGCCCAGTCGGGGTGCCACCGCGACAGCGCCGGCCGCCCCTCGGTCAGGTCGCCCGCGCCCCAGGCGATCCGCCTGCGATCGGTCGCCCAGTCCACCTCGTTGTCGGGGCAGATGATGTAGAAGGCCCCGGCCTCCACCCCCTCGATCATCCGCGCCGCCACCTGATCGGCGGTCCAGGCCCCTTCGGGCCGGTCCCCGGTCCCCGTCATCCCCGTCCAGGTGAACCCCGGCACCAGCAGGTGCGCCGAGAGCCGCCCGCCCGGCACCTGCCGGAACTCCCAGGCGAGCTGCTCCGTCACCGCCTTCACGCCCGCCTTGGACACGTTGTAGGCGGCGTTCCCCGGCGGGTTGGTGATCCCCTGCTTGGAGCCGAGGTTGACCACCGCCCCCTCGCGCCCCCCGGCCATCATCCCCGGCACGAACACCGCCAGCCCGTTCAGCACGCCCCACAGGTTCACGCCCAGCGTCGCCTCCCAGGCCGCGCGGTCGCCCCAGGGCTTGCTCGCCCGCCCGATGCCTGCGTTGTTCACCAGCAGGTCCACCGGCCCATGCGCCGCCAGCGCCACCTCGCGCAGATGCTCCACCGACGCGGGGTCGGCCACGTCGCAGACCGCCTGCGCCACCCGGTCCGGCGCCTCGGACGCCAGCGCCACCGCCACGGCCTCCAGCCGCTCCCCGTCGCGGTCGGCGAGCGTCACCCGCATCCCCCGCCCCAGGCAGGCCCGCGCCACCGCGAGGCCGATGCCCCCGGCCGCCCCCGTCACCACCGCCGACCGGCCACCCTCGAACACGCTCATCCCGTTCCTCCCGTCGCCCAGGCGTCAAAGGTCGCCCCCGCGCCGCGCCTGTCAACCGCAAGGCCATGGCGCCCCGCCTTGCGGCCCCGCGCGCGGCGGTGCTAGGCCACCCGCGACCACGGACAGGGGACACCCCGATGCGACGGCTTCTCGACCTCCTGACGGGGCGACGCCGCCCGGCGCCCGCCGCCGCCTTCGACGCCGCCCTCGCGCCCGACGCGCCCTTCGCCGCCATCGGCGACGTGCACGGCCGCGACGACCTCCTCGCCCGTCTCTTCGACCGCCTCGACCGCGACCACCCCGGCCGCCCCGTGATCCTCGTCGGCGACCTCATCGACCGGGGGGAGGACAGCGCGGGGGTGATCGCCCGCCTGCGCCAGCGCCCCGAGATCACGGTCCTCCTCGGCAACCACGAGGCGATGCTGCTCGCCTTCCTCGACGACGAGGAGCGCAAGCCCGGCCGCTGGCTCCGCCACGGCGGCCTCCAGATGCTCGCGAGCTACGGGATCGGCGGCATCACCCCGACGACCGCCGGCCCCGCCGCGCTGGCCCGCGCCCGCGACGCGCTCCGCGCCGCCATGGGTGAGGCGGCGCTCGCCTGGCTCCGCGACCGCCCGCTCCTCTGGCGCAGCGGCAACGTCGTCGTCACCCACGCCGGGGCCGACCCCGCCCTCCCGCCCGAGGACCAGTCCGACGAGCTGGTCTGGGGCCATCCCCGCTACGACCGGCCGCGCGGCGACGGGCTCTGGATCGTCCACGGCCACAAGGTCGTGCCCGAGCCGCAGGTCGCGCCGGGCCGCATCGCCATCGACACCGGGGCCTACGCCACCGGCCGCCTGACGGCCGCGCTGGTGGACCCGGGCGGGGTGCGCTTCCTGTCGGCCTAGAAGAACTGCCCGACCTTGCTCGCGTTCTTCAGCGCCAGCGCCCCCAGGCCGCCCACGCCGTTGCGCCGCAGCGCCCGCAGGTCCTCGCGGCTCTTGGTCAGCACCCGCTCCACCGACCGGTTGCTCTCGCCGCCCAGGCGCATCCGCACCAGCACCTTCGGCACGTGGACCGCCCGGAACCCCGGCTGCCCGAACCAGCGCAGCACCGCGTCGTAGTCGGCGGCGATGCGGAAGCTGGTGTCGAAGGCCCCGTGCGCCTCGATCACCCGGCGGCGCAGGAACAGCGTGGGATGCGCCGGCATCCAGCCCCGCCGCAGCAGCCTCCGGTGGAAGGGGCGCGAGGTCCAGGTGCGGACCACCCGCGACGGGTCGTCCCTGACGACATACAGCAGGTCGCCATACACCGCGTCCACCGCCGGGTCGGCGAAGGCCGCGGCCACCGTCTCCAGCACGTCGGGCGCGGCGAAGAGATCGTCCGAGTGCAGGAGCCCCACCACCTCGCCCGTGGCGCGGGCGAAGGCGCGGTTCAGCGCCGGGTAGATGCCGCCGTCCCTGCGGCTCTCCAGCCGGGTGCGGGGATCGGCCAGCCGCCCGATCACCCCGAGCGTCCCATCCCGCGAGCCGCCGTCCTGCACCACGTGCTCCCAGTCCTCCCAGGTCTGGGCGCGCAGGCTCTCCACCGCGTCGCCCACCGTGCCGGCGCGGTCGAGGACGGCGGTGACGACGGAGATCAGCATCGGGACGGTCCTTCATGGGTCACGGCCCGGCCCGCCGGTTCGCCCCGCGCGGGCCGGATGATTCGCCACCCCGCGCGGGCGGCTGGTTAACGCCGCAGTAGGAACTTTCCGGGGGAAGGAAAAGGCCGCGAGGCCCAACGATCCTTGGGCGCGGCGCGGGCGCGACACCCCCGCCGCCCGCCCCCGGCCCGGCCCCGCCAAGGGGGGGTCACGCAACGCCCGTTGCTCTCAGGCCCCGTTAACGCCCGTCCGGCATCCTGGAGGCCACATCGCGAACCCCCGCCCGCCGGGACCGCGCCACCCGCCAGACGAAAGGACGACACGCACCATGACCCTCGCCGACCTGCCGCTTCCCACCTTCACCGGCGCCGACCTCTCGGCCCGCGTCAACGCCGCCCTGGCCGAGCTGCGGGCCGCGCGCACGCTGCCCTCGCTCGCCGCGCTCCTCGCCGACGCGACCCTGGCCTATGGCGCGGGCCCGCGCGCCGTGGCGGCGGGCGACACGATCCGCGTGGCCCGCCAGGGCCTCGCCTACGCCGTGGCCCCCGCCGGGGCGACCGACCACCACCTCGCCACCGCCGGCGGGGTCCGGCTCTACGTCCAGCGCAACGCGCGGGGCAACCTGCCGCTCCTCGCCTTCGGGGCCGACCCGACCGGGACGGCCTCGGCCGCCGCGGCGCTCCAGAAGGCGGTGGTGGCCGCCGTGTCGATGGGCACCAGCCACGCCACCCCCGGCTCGGGCGACCTCGTGGAGGGCTACCCGGCCATCGAGGTCGCGCCCGGCCGCTACCTGATCGACGCCCCCATCGACCTCAACCTCGTGGAGGTCCGCACGCTGGCGCTCGTCTGCGACGACCGGGCGATCTTCTTCGGGGCGGGCACGCGGGCCAACGGCTTCGCGGTGGGGACCAAGGTGCGCCGGCTCATCTGCCGGGGCATCTGGTGGCAGAACTTCGCGACGGCGCTGGCGCTGTCCACCTCGAACCAGGATTCCTCGCTCTGGACCTTCGAGCGCTGCGGCGCGCAGGAGGTGAACCTCTGGCTCGACACCGGCACCTACGACAACTCCCGCTCGACCACGGTCAGCCTGCTCGACTGCGACTTCCGCTACCACGTCCGGCAACTGCTGCGGTGCTACGCCGACAAGCTCAACATCGAGAGGTGCTGGCTCGGCATCATGACCGAGACGACCCGGCTCATCCACGCCAACTCGCTCATCTCGATCCGCGATTCCATGTTCATCCCGGCGGGCGACGGCGGCACGGGCCGGGCCTACGTGTATCTGACCACCGACAACGGCGCGGGCGGCACCGTGCTCGACAGCGCGCGCGGCGTCGTCCTGTCCGGCAACCGCGTGAGCAACGAGGGATCGAACCCGCCGCTGGTGGTCTGCGACTACCCGCGCGACCTCGCCGCGTTCAGCACCGCCCCGGCGATCTCGATCGTGGACAACCACATCGTCGGCTACCACCCGTCGCCCTTCGAGGCCGGCGGCGAGGCGGGCATCGTCCACCTCCTCCAGTATCCGGGCCTGATCCGCTTCGCCGGCAACTCCATCCACGCGCTGGGCAACCCCGATTCCCGGCTGGTGAGCCGCGCCCCCTCCCTCTCGGCCGAGCCGCCCCTGGGCTTCGTGATCGACATGGACGACGCCACCTACCGCGCCGCCCAGTTCCTCGCCGGGGAGGTGTCGAGCTACCGCATCGCCTCCGAGTCCCTGCGCGGCGCCATCCGCAACCCCGACCCCTGGACCTTCCGGGGGCTGCTGGAGGACGGGTTCCTCGACACCGGCGACACCGCCACGGCGGGCCGCAAGAAGGCGAGCTTCCGGTTGCGGACGGGGCGGCTCGACCTGACCTTCTCCACGCCGGTCAGCTTCCTGCTCCAGTTGCAGGGGACCTCCTCGGGCTACGACGGGGCCGGCTCCTCGGTCTACGCGGTGACGGTCAACGGCTACATCGACGGCGGCGGGGTCAAGCGCAACCGCGTCGCCTGGACCAAGCTGCATGGCGGGCCCTTCGGCGCGCTGGAGACGGTCAACGCCGACCTCGTGTCGGCGCACTGGGGCACAGCCGACACCGGCGCGACCCAGGCCGAGAACGCCGCCGAGCTGACGCTCACCTTCACCTGGGGGAACGGCCTCGACCACGGCCTCGCCCGGATCGTGCCCCTGAGCCAGCGCAACCCGCGCTACGGCGATGCGCCGCGCTGACGGCACCTCCGCCGCGCCCGGCCGCCGCCGCGCCCCCGATCCGGGCTGCGGCGGCGCGCCCCAGGCCGACCGGAGACCCGCGAGGACCGGTGGCCAGGGGGGTTGTCCCATGCTAAGGGCCTGCGGTCGGCAGGGGACGGACGATGCGGGCAGGGGTGGGATCGAGGGCGGACCTGAAGCTCGTGTTCTGGGCCATCGGCGGCTACATCGCCGTGAGCTACCTGCGCGCGGTCCGCGCGGTCTGCGAGAAGCTGGACAACGTGGACTTCAACTACGCCACCGCCTTCGACTGCGGCACGGTCTGGTCCTACTGGTGGATTCCCGCGTTGCAGCTCCTGACGCTCTGGGCGGGCTACGCGCTGGCCGCCCTGGCCTCGACCGGCCGCCTGCGCCTCCGGCGGCGGCGGATCGTGCTGGGCGGGGCCCGCGTCCGGCTGCGCGGCAAGTCCGAGCTGGCCTTCCTCGTGCTGGTGGGCATCCTCGCCTACTGCATCGTCAAGGTGGCCCTCGACTGGGAGGTCCTGCAGGAGAACCGGCCGGGCTACATCGCGCGCATCCTGGCCTCCAAGGCGTCGCAGTTCCTGGTGCTCGCCGCCGCGCTGCTGACGGCCTACAACCTCTCGGTGCGCCGCCTGGGCGTGGCGAGCGCGGCGGTCGCGCTGGCCATCGGGCTCCTGTTCGCCTGGGTGGACGCCTCGCGGTCGGGCGTGCTGCCGCCGGCGGTCATCGCCATCCACTTCGTCGCGCGCCGGCGCGTCGGCCCGGCGGCGCTGTTCCTGGCGGTGGCGGTGTTCTTCTTCGTGCTGACCATGACCGGGCGGGGCGAGGCCGACAAGTCGCTCGACGCCTTCCTGACCACGGCGACGCTCATCGCCTCGCAGTGGCGGGAGATCAACCTGTCCTACCTGTTCGAGTTCTCCTACCTGCACCTGTTCACCGTCTACGAGCAGATCCCGCTCGACTTCGGCCTCGCGGACCTGATCTACAGCATCACGCCGATCCCCGGCGCGCTGCACCCCATCGCGGTGGACCCGATGCTGTGGCGGCTGGACCTGTATCGGCCCTATGGCGGGATGGGGGAGCTGCTGGGCTTCGGCCCGGTGGTCTTCGGGGCGTTCCACGTGGCCTTCGGCGCGATGGCCCGCTACCACGACGCCACGCCGAACCTGTTCCGCAAGTTCATCGGGCTGATGCTGTTCCTGTTCGGCTTCATCTCGCTGTTCCAGTACGGGCTGCGCGCGGGCGAGTGGATGATCTATCCCTCGCTGGTCTTCGCGGCCTCGGCGCGGCGCGCGGCGGCGGCCGTCCCGTCCGCGACCGCCCCACCTCCGGCCGTCCTGGGAGCCAGCGCGGCCTAGGGGCCGGCCTGCCGCGCGGACGGACGGACGCGCGGCGACACCGGCCGGGCCGGGACGCCGGCGGACAGGGTCCAGGCGGGAAGCCGGCCGCGCCCGAGGCTCGCCATGCCGAGGACGGCGCCTTCCTCCAGGACCGCGCCGGGCGCGAGGCTCGCCCCGGCGCAGATCCAGGCGTGGTCGCCGATGGCGATGGGCGTCGTCACGAGGTCGAACCGTTCGCGCGACCAGTCGTGGCTGCCGGTGCAGAGATAGGCCCCCTGCGAAAGGCAGGCGTGGTCGCCGATGATGACGGGCGCGAGGTTGTCGATCCAGACCCGTTCACCGATCCAGCAATGCGCGCCGATGGCCAGCCGCCAGGGAAACTTGACGTGGACGCCCGGCTTGATGACGACGCCCGCGCCGATGCGGGCGCCGAAGAGCCGCAGGAGGCGCGTCCGCCAGCCCGAGCCGGGCAGCCAGGACGACACCAGCGCCCCGTCGAGCACGAGCCAGAGCGCCTCCTTCCAGCGGGGCGCGCCGCGCTGGAATCCGCTCGCGTCGTAAAGATCAAGCCGCATGGGAGGGACCGCGTTGCCTGCCGATGAGTTCGACGAAATCCGGGGCCGGGCCGCCGCCGAGGACCCAGCCGTAGAGGGCGGCCATGTCCGCTGCCACCCTTCGCCAGTCGAATCGCTCCTCCACCAGGGCGCGGCCCCGGCGGCCGATGGCTGCGCGCTCCGCGTCGGACAGGGAGAAGAGCGCATCGAGGCTGGCGGCCAGGGATCGCGCGTCGGCGCGCGTCTCCAGGGCGGCCCCGGCCGAGAAGCCGACCGGCAGGTTGCACTCCGGCGTCATGACGACCGGACGCCCGAAGGCCCAGGCCTCCAGCACGGCCATCGGCAGGCCCTCGCTGAGGGAGGGCAGCACGAAGGCATCGGCGGCGGCCAGCGTGGCCCTCTGGTCCGCGCCGAACTGCGGCCCGACGAGGTGCACCCGCCCTTGCAGCCCGAGGTCGGCGGCCTGGGCCCGCAGCTCGGCCGCGTGGCCGCCCTGGTCCCAGCCGGCGATCACCAGATGCCAGTCCGACCGCGCCGGGGCGGCGGCGCGGCCGAAGCCCTGGACGAGGGGCAGGAGCCCCTTCTTGGGATGCAGCCGCCCCAGGTAGAGCAGGCGCTTCGCCCCGTCCGGCACCCGCGACGCCCAGGGCGGCGGCGGATGGGTCCCGTCCGCGCGGGACAGGTCCACGCCGTTGGGGATGATCGCGGCCGGTCCCGTCAGGCCATGGGCCCGGAACGCCTCCAGCTCGGGCTGGCAGAGCGCATGGAGGCAGGCCGCGCCCCGGAGGTTGGCACCCTCGTAGAGGAACCCGGCGACGCGCTTCTTCCAGGCCGAGTTCCGCAAGGCCCAGGGGTCGAGCATCCCGTGGGGCGAGACGACCCGGCGGCGGCGGCCGCGCGACCAGCGCAGCGCCGCCGCCGAAGGGTAGGTCCAGAGGCCATGGAGGTGGACCAGATCGGGAGGCCCGGCGTCGAGACAGGCGGCAAGGCCGGGCAGGTAGCCGAAGGCGCGCGGTCCCGAGGGGCGGAAGGTCCGGACGGGCACGGGCTCCCAGGCCGGGCGATCCGCCTGCGAGAACTCGTCCTCGCCGGCAAGGACCTCGACCGCGACGCCGGCCTCGGCGAGGTGCCGCGACAGGGCGCTCGCCGCCGTGAAGAGGCCGCCGCCGGCCCTCGACATGCTGGCGAGGAGCATCGCGGCCTTCATGGCGCGGTCCTCGGGGCGGTCCTCGGGGCGGGGGAGCGCATCGGGCTGCGGGGCCGCCCCGACCTCGCGGCGTCGTCCGGCCGTGTCGTCATCGGGCCGCCCTTCCCCTCACGCCGCGCGGGCGCGCCGGCGGGCGAGGGCGCCGGCCAGGAAGGCCATGCCCTCGCGGTTGCACAGTCCGCTCGCCGCGATCGTCGCGGCCAGCGCGAGGGCGGTCGCGGGCAGGGCCGAGGCCGTCGCGACGGGCATGGCCCAGAAGGCATGACCCTGGGCCGAGGCGAAGCCAAGCGCCGCAATCCCCACGGCCAGCGGCAGGACGATGCGGAGGAGTCGCGCCGCCTGCTCCGGGAGGGCGAGTCCGATCCGGCGCGCGGCCACGGCGTAGCTCAGGAGTCCCACGAGCCCCTGCTCGGCCGCGACGCAGAAGGCGGCGCCCGGCAGGCCCCAGAGCAGGCCCCCCACCGCCGCCGCGAGCATGAGCGCGCCCGCGTCGGCGATCATCAGCACCGCCCGGAGCCGCCAGCGGCCCTGCGATTCCAGCACCGCCGCGCCGATGGCCTCGTTGAGGCGCAGCGGCAGCGTCATGGCGATGGCGGTCCCGGCCAGGGCGGCCTCGTCCCACTTGCCGCCCCAGACGGCATGGGCCACGAGCGGCAGGAGCCCCATCAGGCCCAGGGCTAGGAGGGAGCTGACGAAGGCCATCCCGCCGCAAAGGGAGTGGAACCGCTCGCGCAGCTCGGCCGGGCTCCTTTGCAACTTGGCGAAGATCGGCAGGGCCGCCTCGCCCACGCTGGAGGTGAGCAGCACGCCGAGGTTCGCCGTCAGCAGGAAGCCGAAGTAGTATTGCCCGAACTCCTCCTCGGGCAGGACGGCCCCCAGCACGAGGTAGTCGCCGTTCTGCGTCAGCCCGAACGCGAGGCCGGTGCCGATGATCCAGCGCAGGCTCCAGAGGATCTCGCGGAAGCGGCGCAGGCCGATGAGGAAGCCGATGGCGGTGGACGGGGATTCGCGGCGCAGGAGCCAGACCTGCGCCAGCACCGACAGCGAGAGGGCGGCGGCGATGCTGAGGGTCTCGGCCCCGGCCAGCGCGATGGCCAGGATGGCGACGTAGTAGATCGCCGCCTGCGCTATGCCGGTGAGCGACATGGTGCGGAACCGCAGGTCCAGCGACAGCGCGCTCAGGTAGATGTTCTTGAGGGCGGTGAGCGGCAGGCTGAGGGCGGTGACGAGGATGACTGCCGTCAGGGCCGGCATGTCGTAGAGGCGGGCGAGGACCACGCTCGCCACGCCCATCAGCGCCACCCCGATCAGGCTGAGCATGATCGCGAAGGCCGAGTAGTCCCGCGACAGCGCGTGGAACCGCTCCTGGCTCTGGATCAGCGACTTGCCGATGGCCGGGCTGTAGAAGCCCGAGGCCAGCGCCAGCGCCGCCGCGCCGATCGCGAAGACGGCGTAGGTCTCGGGCGAGGCGATGTGTCCGAGCAGGACCTGGTTCGCCACCGACAGGACCTTGGTGCCGATGGCGGCGAGCGAAAGCCAGGCGATGCCCCTGAGGGCGGTGGTCCCGTCGGTCGCTACGTTGGCGGTCACGGCTGGCCTGTCATTGTCGCGAGAGGAGACCGTGCACCGTCCGGGCGGGATCGACCGGACCGGATGCGCGGCCGCGCCGGATCACTGCCGCGCGTAGACGTCCTCATAGCGGACGATGTCGTCCTCGCCAAGGTAGGGGCCGGTCTGCACCTCGATCAGGACCATGGGCAGCTTGCCCGGGTTCTCCATCCGGTGCCGGGCGCCGAGCGGGATGTAGATCGACTGGTTCTCGGTCACGAGGCGCACCTCGTCGCCCACGGTCACCCGCGCCGTGCCCTCCACGACGATCCAGTGCTCGGAGCGGTGGTGGTGGCTTTGCAGCGACAGCGCCGCGCCGGGATGCACGACGATGCGCTTGACCTGGAAGCGGTCGCCCATGGCGAGGCTCTCGAACCAGCCCCAGGGGCGGTGGTCGCGGGGGAAGGTCTCGGCCTGCCGCGCCCCCTGGGCCTTGAGAGCGGCGACGGCGGCCTTGACATCCTGCGCGCGGTCCTTGTGGGCGACCAGCACGGCATCGGGCATGGCGACGGCCACGATGTCGGTGAGGCCGAGGCCCACCACGCGCTGGCCGGGCGACTCGGCTCGCAGGAGAGTGCCCTCGCAGGCAATGGCGGTGGCGGGGCCGGAGAGGGCGTTGCCCCCGGCGCCCTCGTCCTCGGTCTCGCGCCAGACGGAGGCCCAGTCGCCCAGGTCCGACCAGCGGCCGGCGTAGGGCATGACGGACAGGTTGCCGGCCTTCTCCATCACCGCGTAGTCGATGGAGATGGACGGGGCCTTGGCCCAGGCCACGGGGTCGAGGCGGCAGAAGCCCAGGTCGCGCCTGGCCCCGGCCAGCGCGGCCTCCACGGCGGCGAGGAGGTCGGGCGCGTGCTCGCGCGCGGCGGCGACCATCGTGTCGGCGCGGAACAGGAAGATCCCGCCGTTCCACAGGTGCCGCCCGCCGGCCACCATGGCGGCGGCGCGGTCGGCGTCCGGCTTCTCCACGAAGGCCACGAGGGGCAGGGGCGCGGCGACCTCGGCCTCCGACGGCGCCTGAAGTTCGAGGTAGCCGTAGCCCGTCTCGGGCCGGTCGGGGGCGATGCCGAAGGTGACGATGCGGCCGGCCTGGGCTGCCGGGACCGCCGCCGCTACGGCATCGCGGAAGCGCGGGGCCTCGGGGATCACGTGGTCGGAGGGCGCAACGAGGAGGAGGGCCTCCGGGTCCCCGGCGGCGACATGGAGCGTGGCGGCAAGGATCGCGGCGGCGGTGTCTCGGCCCTCGGGCTCGATCAGGAGGGCGGCGGGGGCGATGCCCGCCTCCGCGAGTTGCTCGGCGGCGATGAAGCGGAAGGCGTCGGCGGTGACCACGACCGGCGCGGAGAAGATCGGCCCCGACAGGCGCTTGGCCGAGGCCTGGAACAGGCTTTCCCCGCCGAGGAGGGCGGCGAACTGCTTGGGGTAGCTCTTGCGCGAGAGCGGCCAGAGCCGGGTGCCGGAGCCACCGCAGAGGAGGACGGGATGGATCGCTGCCATGGGAATCTTAGGGTCCTGAAGGGAGGTCGCCGAGAGCCCCGCCATGGGGCGGGGCTGGCCGGGCGGGAACGCGGCGGGTGGTCACTGCCGGAGGCTGGCGGCCTCGCGCAGGAACCACTGGTAGGTCTCCTCCAAGCCGGGGCGGAGCGCGGTGCGCGCGCGCCAGCCCATGGCGGCCAGGCGGCTCACGTCCATGAGCTTGCGCGGCGTCCCGTCGGGCCTGGAGGTGTCGAACCTGATCCGTCCCCGGTAGCCCGTCACCTCGGCCACCAGGCGGGCGAGGTCGGCGATGGAGATGTCCTCGCCGGTGCCGACGTTGATGTGGGACAGCATCGGCCGGGTGTTCGCCTCGTAGGTCGCGCGGTCGAGGTCCATCACGAAGAGCGAGGCCTCGGCCATGTCGTCCACGTGCAGGAACTCGCGACGCGGGGTGCCGGTGCCCCAGATCACCACTTCGCCGCGGCCGCCGCGCACCGCCTCGTGGAAGCGGCGGATCAAGGCGGGCAGGACGTGGGAGTTCTCGGGGTGGAAGTTGTCGCCCGGCCCGTAAAGGTTGGTCGGCATGACCGAGCGGTAATCGCGCCCGTGCTGGCGGGCGAAGCTTTCGCAGAGCTTGATCCCGGCGATCTTGGCGATGGCGTAGGGCTCGTTCGTGGGCTCCAGCACGCCGGTCAGCAGGGCGTCCTCGGCCATGGGCTGCGGCGCCTCGCGCGGGTAGATGCAGGAGGAGCCGAGGAACAGGAGCCGCTGCACTCCCGCCGCGTGGGCCTGCCCGATGACGTTCGCCTGGATCAGCAGGTTGTCGTAGATGAAATCGGCCGGGTAGGTGTTGTTCGCGTGGATGCCGCCCACGCGCGCCGCCGCGAGGATCACGGCGTCGGGCCGTTCGGCCGCCATGAAGTCCCGCACGGCGGCCTGATCGGTCAGGTCCAGCTCGGCATGGGTGCGGGTGAGGATCACGTCCCGGCCACCGGCCAGGAGGCGGCGCAGGATCGCGCCCCCGACCATGCCCCGGTGTCCCGCCACGTAGATGCGCGCCATGTCGGTCGCCCCCCTTCAGGTCTCGACGCTGAGGGGCAGATCGAGCCCGTGCGACTTGAGCAGCGCCTGCCGCCGCGCGGCGAGGTGGTCCGAGGCCACCATCTCGCGGCACATCTCGCGCGCGGTTATCTCGGGCGTCCAGCCGAGCTTCTGCTTGGCCTTGGCGGGGTTGCCAAGGAGAGTGTCCACCTCGGCGGGCCGGAAGTAGCGCGGGTCGATCCGCATGACGACCTGCCCGGCCTTCACCAGGGGGGCCGCGTTTCCGTGGACGGCATCCACGACCGCCACCTCGTCCAGCCCCGTGCCCTCGAAGCGCAGGGTGATGCCCAGGTCCTCGGCGGCCCAGGTGATGAACTCGCGCACCGAATACTGGACGCCCGTGGCGATCACGTAGTCCTCGGGCTCGTCCTGCTGGAGCATCATCCACTGCATCCGGACGTAGTCCTTGGCGTGGCCCCAGTCGCGCAGGGAATCGATGTTGCCCATGTAGAGGCACTTCTCCAGGCCCATGCCGATGTTCGACAGGCCGCGCGTGATCTTGCGGGTCACGAAGGTCTCGCCCCGGCGCGGGCTCTCGTGGTTGAAGAGGATGCCGTTGCAGGCGTAGATTCCATAGGCCTCGCGGTAGTTCACCGTGATCCAGTAAGCGTACATCTTGGCCACCGCGTAGGGGCTGCGCGGGTGGAACGGCGTGGTCTCGGTCTGCGGCGTCTCCTGCACGAGGCCGTAGAGCTCGGAGGTGGAGGCCTGGTAGAAGCGGGTCTTCTTCTCAAGCCCCAGGAAGCGGATCGCCTCCAGGAGGCGCAGCGTGCCCACGGCATCCACGTCGGCGGTATACTCCGGGGCCTCGAAGCTCACCGCGACGTGGGACTGCGCGCCGAGGTTGTAAACCTCGTCCGGCTGGATCTCCGAGAGGATGCGGGTCAGGTTCGAGGTGTCGGTCAGGTCGCCGTAGTGGAGCCGGAAGCGGCCATTCTCGTGCGGGTCCTCGTAGATGTGGTCGACGCGCTGGGTGTTGAACAGCGAGGCGCGGCGCTTGAGGCCGTGCACCTCGTAGCCCTTGGCCAGGAGGAACTCGGCCAGATACGAGCCGTCCTGGCCGGTGATGCCGGTGATGAGAGCTCGCTTGGTCACGCTTGGAGGCTCCTGAGACGCGGATGGACGAAAGGACGGGACTACCCGGCGGGCGTTCGGGCCGGGCCCGGCTTCGGGACACGGAAGGCGATGGCGGCAGGCAAGGTCGTCGCGAGAGGTCCCTCATGGTTCCGGGTTCCGGGCGGTCGCCGCCCCAACGCCTGTCGCATGGTGCGGAACGCCTGTCCATGCGCCCTGACGGCCAGTGTCGGCCGGCCCTCATCGACCGATCGGAGGAGCCTCAGCTTCCCTTGCGCCCCAGCATGATCCCGATGGTCCGCCAGACGATCCAGAGATCGAAGCGGAGCGAGGCGTGGCGGAGGTAATGGAGATCGGCCTCCACCTTGGCCTGCACGCCATCCAGGCTGTCCACGTAGCCGATCTCGGTCTGGGCGTAGCCGCTGATGCCGGGGCGGACGGCATGACGCTCCCGGTAGCCGGGAACCTTCTCGGCGTAGACCCGGGCGTGCTCTATGTTGTCCGGCCGGGGCCCGACCAGGGTCATCTCGCCCTTGAGGACGTTCACGATCTGCGGCAGCTCGTCTAGGCGGCTCTCGCGCAGGATCCGGCCCAGAGGCGTGATCCGGTCGCTGTCGATCGCGTCGAAGGGGCCGCGGGCGATCGTCGTGGCGGGCCCCATGGTGCGGAACTTGTAGACGCGGAAGCCCTGGCCGTTCAGGCCCATGCGCTCCTGCACGAAGAAGAGGCTGCCCCGGTTGAACAGGGGATTCAGGGCGAGCGCCACCAGCGCCACGCCCGCGAGGGGCGGCAGGAGCAGCAGGGAGATCGCCACGTCGATCAGGCGTTTCGTCGCCCGGTAGACCATCGCGGACGCGCCGCCCGTTCCGACCGCGAAGACATGACTTGTCATGGCCGCCCCTGCGCTTGTCGGGACATCCCTCATGAAACCAGCACCCTTGCCCCTTGTTCGTCCCGCTGCTCGGGACTTCGTGGCGCCTTAACAGCGCCGACTTGCGACAAGAAGATGGCGGGATCGGGAAAAAACCGAGGCGCGGGGCCGTCAAAGAGCCCTATTCACCAACTCGCGTCGATGTGTGACGACAATGCCGCAGGTGGCGCGGCGTCGGTTCAGACGGGCGTGTCCGGCCCGACAAGGACAGCGAAGGCGCCAGCGCCGCCGCCGGTCACGACGCGCGGACCGCAGGTCAGCCAGGCATGAGCCTCGAACCCCGTCGCATCCTCCTGCCGGGCGCCGATGCGAAGCTCGCTTTCCACCCCGGCGCGGGTCAGCCAGGACTGGGCCGCGAGGGCCTGCACGAGGCAGTCGGCCCGCCAGGGCACGCGGGCGGCGACGCGGGGCACGGCGAAGGCCACCCTCTCGACGACCCGCGTGGCGCGGGTCTCGGGAATGGGCTGGGCCGGGGTCCGGGCACGGGTCATCCGGATCAGGTCGCGGCATGAGCGCCGCCGCAGGAGCATCCGGGCCGCCCCAAGCTCCAGCGCGGCCCGCAGGAGGTCGGCCCAGGCAAGCGGGCCGAGGCGACGGATGGTTCCCTCACCCATGGACCAGCAGCTCGTTCTTCAGCAGGTCGTCGAGGAAGGGCGCCATGTCCGCTTCGACGGTTCGGGCGTCCAATCCATGCTCGGCCGCGATGCGGTCGCGGATCGCCGGAAGGGGCGTGCCGGCCTTGAGCTGCGTCCAGATCCGGGTGCCCATGGCGTCCAGGCCGTAATAGGTATCGTTGCCCAGGTGCAGGAGCACCATCTCCTCGCCGACGCGGCTTTCCAGGGCCTCGGGCGAGGGGGCGATGTCGGAGGGAAACCGGTCGAGCATGGGCGTGGGCTTGTCCTGTAATCGAGGGCGGCGGCGCGCGGCCTGGGTCCTGCTAGGGCCCAAGCCGCGCGTGTGCGGTCCGGTCCAGCGTCGCCGCGACGAGATCGCGCACCCGGCCGAGTTGCGCGAAGTCGCGCGGGTAGGAGAGCGCGAAGCCTGGCGCGGCGGCAGCGACGGCGGCGGCGAGGGGCAGGCGATGGGCGGCCCGCCCCCGGTCGGTGGGATCGAGGGCGAAACTCTCCCGGACCAGTTCCATGCAGGTCTCGGCTCCGGACAGGCGGTGCGCGACCGGCTCCCGCGTGTCGCCCGGCATGTCGATGCGGAAGATGGCGGCCACGGGGCGCGGCGCAACGGGATCGAGCACCGCGTCGAGGTCCACGCTGACCTTGCGCCCCGTCAGGATTGGGGGCGTGCCGGGCTCGGGAAAGAGCCGGTTCCAGCTGTCCGGGAGAAGCTTGAGCCGCCGATATAGCGCGCCGGCGACCGCTTGGCCGTCCTGGAGGGAAAGCCGGGCCGCGTCGTCGCCGAGGAGCGTCCAGCCCTCGCGGTGGAGGAAGCCGGTAAGGGTGGACTTGCCGCGACCCGTGGGGCCCAGGAACAGCGCCACACGTCCATCGCCGGCCTGCACCGCGCCGGCATGGACCACGAACTCGCCCAGGTGCGCCAGGATACGCGGCACCGCCTGATCGGCGATCCATTGCGCGACCGTGGCCTCGTCGGCGCCTTCCGGTTCGCGGAGGCGCACGGAGCGGTCATCCATCGAGATCAGCGCGCAGCCGATTCCCTCGCCGTGCAGCGCATGGTGCCCGGGCATCCCGTCGGGCCGGCCGGCGGCGGTGCCGATCCGGTCGCGCCAGGTCCAGGTCACCGACGGCATGAGCTCGTCGGGCTCCACTGCGAAGGTCCAGCCGCCGAGGCCGAAGGCGTCGAGGGGGGTCCCGGCGGGACGTGAGCATGGTCCGTTCAAGAGCGACGAGCCATCGCCTGCGGGCCGGTCAGCGCCCGGCCCGCGAGGCGCGCGGACCTCGGGCCATGGGAGGGCAGGGAGCGCGCGAGCGCGCGCATGTCCCCGCCATGTCCGGATCAGGCCCGGATGCGGGACTGACGCCGGCTGCCGGCTTCGGGCCGGCCGCTGCTGCCGGCGGCGGTCAGTTCGGCCACGCTACCGTGGACGGTGAGCTTGGGGGCGCTGTAGGCGGCCGGGGCGGAGGCTTGCGGTTTGTCTTGGGTATTCATTCGGCTCACTTGGGTCAGGATGGTTGAAGGATCGGCCCGAGGCTTGGTTGTCCAAGCCAGAGCACAAGGTTAACAAAATCTAAACACGTTTCTTCCCCTAATGTGTCGGGCAAGGGCTGTCCATTCCGGAGCCCCGTCCAGTCGGCCAGCAGTTCCGCTGCGTCCGGGGACAGACTGTTTCGGATGGTGGACAATGGCCCCAGGCGGGCCACGATGGCCCCGCTCAGGTCCATTCCAAGATGGGTCCGCCCGGGCCGCCAGATCACCTCCGGGGGCAGGAGCCCTTCCATGGCGCGGCGCAGCAACGTCTTGGGCCAGCCGTCCGACATGAGCTGCTCGCCGGGGCAGCGCAGGGCGAAGTCCACCACGCGGAGGTCCATGAACGGGTCGCGCGGCTCGATCCCGAAGGCGCCGGCGACGTGGTCGTAGCGCTCGCGGCCGATGGCGAGGGCGGGGCCGGCCAGAAGGGCCGCGCGTTGCTGGGCCTCGGAGCCGGTGGGCAGGCGGTTGTTCCGCCTGTCGCGTTCCACTCGCGCGTCGATGTCCACCTCGCGCGCCAGGGCCTCCGACAGGATCGGGGAGCGCGGGCGCCGCGCCGTGGCGCCCCGCCACCGCCGGCCGAGCGCCCTCGCGGACTCCGGGGCGGCCTGCCGGAGGGCGTCGCCCAAGATGGTCCGGCGCGGGATCTCGCCCCCCCAGAACCGTTCGGTCCCCCGGACCTCGCGCCAGGCCGCGAGGAGCCGACCGCCGCGAATCAGGTGCCCGATGCGCTGCCCGCAGTGGAGCGCCACGTCGCCCGCCACGCCGTCGAGCACGACGCGCACCCCGGCCCGCCGCGCGGCGAGATAGGCGGCGCGCGGCAGGTTCATGTGGCCGTCGAACGGGTCGGCGATTCCGGCCAGGGCGGCAAGGAGGTCGTCCTCCCAGACCGACAGGTCGCCGAGATCCACGACATGGGGGTCGAGATTCGGCAAGGTCAGGCTGGCGCGGAGGGCCCGGCTCTCGGCGCAGGTCGCTGGGTCGGGGCCAGCGACGGAGAAGGTGGGGAGCGGCCCGCGTCCCTCGGCCGCCAGGAGCCGCGAGGCGACCGCCACCACGGAGCCCGAATCCATTCCGCCCGACAGCATCGAGCCCACCGGGCCCGCCGCGCGCAGGCGGCAGCGCACGGCTTCGGTGAAGACCTCGCGGAAAGCTTCGGCGTAGTCATCGGGGCCGCGCAGGCGCAGGAGGGGACCGGGCGTCGGCGTCCAGTAGCGCCGGATCGTCACGCCACCCGCGTCGGCGCGGAGCCAATGGCCCGGGGGCAGCCTTTGGACGCCCTGAAAGATCGTCGTCTCGTGGTCGATGGCCTCCAGATGGCCGTCGAGGACGTCCGCCACCCGCGCCCAATCGATGCCGCGCGCCGCGCCGGGGGCGGCCAGGACGGCCCGGGGCTCGGTCGCGAGCGCGAGGAGTCGGCCGGGCGCGTGGGCGTAGGCCAGGGCGCGCATCCCCAGCGGGTCCCGCGCCGCCCAGAGCCGCCGTTGGCGCGAATCCCAAAGGAGGAAGGCGAAATCGCCCAGTAGGCGGTGGAGGCATCCCTCGCCCCAGGCGAGCCATGCGCGCAGGATCAACTCGCCGTCGCCGATGACCCGGCCCGGCCCGGCGAGCCCGAACGCGGCCAGAAGCTCCTCGCGGTTGTCGAGACGGGCGTCGGCGGTGATGGTCCAGCCGGACTCCGCATGGGTCAGCGGCAGCGCCTCGACCAAGGCCTCGGGCGTGGTCGCGAGCAGGGTCTGGCCCAGGGCAACGGAGCCGTCGGCCCAGAGGCGGGTGCCGTCGGGGCCGCGCCGCTCCAAGGGGGCGGCCATCGCGCCGATCGCCTCGGCAGGCCCGCCGTCGAGCCGCATGAGCCCGCAGATCCCGCTCATGCCGCCGCGCGCTGCGCCACGATGCGGCCGTCCTCCAGCGTGACGATCCGATCCGCCAGCGCCAGCATGGCCGGGCGGTGGGTGACCAGGATCACCGTGCGGTCCCGCAGGGCGGCGGCGGCGGCGGCGACGAAGGCGGCTTCGGCGTCTAGGTCGAACATCGAGGTGGCCTCGTCGAGCACGAGCACGGGCGGGTCGGCGATCAGCGCGCGGGCGAGGGCGATCCGCTGGCCCTGGCCCCCTGACAGGCGCACGCCGTTCTCGCCGATGCGGGTGGCGTAGCCCTGGGGCAGCGACAGGATCATGTCGTGGGCCTGCGCCAGCCGGGCCGCCCGCTCGACCTGCGCGTCGGTCGCGCCCTCCAGGCCGAAGGCGATGTTGTCGCGCACGCTGGCGTCGAGGAGAAGCGGGCACTGCGGCACCCAGCCGATCTGCCGCCGCAGGTCTGCGAGCCGGATGTCGCGGATGTCGGTCCCGTCCAGGCGCACGGCGCCGCCCGAGGGATCCATGAAGCGGAGCAGGAGCGCGATCATCGTGCTCTTGCCGGCGCCGTTCGGTCCGGTCAGGGCCAGCGTCTCGCCTGCCCGCACCGACAGGGCGACGCCGCGCAGCGCCTCCTCGCGGTCCGGATGGGCGAAGCGGAGATCCTCGAAGGCGATGTCGCCTTGGGCGCGCGCCATCCGCAGGGGCGCGTCGTGGCCGGGCTCGGGCGCCTCGTCGAGGAGGGCGCCGAGCCGGGCCAGGATCCCCCGCGCGGCCTGCACGCGCCCGTAGACCAGCGCGAGGTCGGCCACCGGCCGGGTGAGCAGCGCGGCGTAGAGGAACAGGCTCACCATCTCGGCGGGCGAGGTGGTGCCGGCGCGCAGGCCCCGGCCCGACAGCGCCAGGAGGGCGACGGCGCCCAATCCGGCGACAAGGCCCGTCAGCGGCGACAGGGTGGCCTGGATGTCGTTCTCCCTCGCCTCCAGCTCGCGCACCCGCTCGGCCCGCCGCGCGAACCGCGCCGAGGCGGCGTCCTCCCGGACGAAGGAGCGGATCGCGGGGAGAAGGGCCAGGTCCTCGGCGGCGGCGGCCACGAGATCGGCCTCGGCCTCCTGGGTCCGCTGGGCGAGGGCACGCAGGCGGCGGCCCGCGACCCGGAGCGCAAGGAAGAACACGGGCACCGCCAAGGGCACGGCCAGCGCGAGGCCCGGGTCGATGCGGGCCATCAGGACGACGGCCCCGAGCGCGGTGAGGAGCTGCGCCGGCAGGCCGACCAGGGTCACGGCCAGGAAGTCGCCGAGCCGGGCGATCTCGAAGGTGGCGAGTGCTAGGAGATCGCCTTGGGCGTGCCGCTGGTGCACGGCGAGCGGCAGGCTCTGGAGGTGGTCGTGCACCCGCGTCCTGAGCCCCGCGAGGATCGCCGCCGCCGTCCGGCCCGAGACCACCGCCGACAGCGCCCGCAGCGCCGCCGCTCCGGCAAGGGCCAACCCGAGGAGCAGCGCCGCCGGCAAGGGCGAGGCCCCTGCTGCGTCGAGCACATGCCCGGCGAGCCGGCCGCCCAGGGCCGGCAGCGCGAGCAGCGCCCCCGTCTCGGCGGTGCCCAGGAGGACCATGAGCAGGAGCGCGGCGCGATGGGGCCGGGCAAGGTCGAGAAGGTGCGCGAGCGTCACTCCGCGCCCCTGGTCCGGCGCGGCTTCGGGAAGTCCATGATCCGCTTCATATGCAGGAGCGGCACCGGGCGCCCGGCCAGTTCGGGATACTTCATCCGCAGGAACGACGCCGGCGGCAGCACCCGGCGCCAGAGGTAGCGTGCCTTGCCGCCCAGGCCGGGCACCGCCCGAAGGTCCCGGAGCGCCCGCCCCGCCTGCGCCGCGCCGAGGAGATAACGTGCCGCCGGGGTATCGCGCGGCGCGGTCGCGAGCCGGGCCGTCGTGGCCTCGGGCAACGGCGTCCCGAGCCGCGCGGCGGCGGAACGGAGCCCCTCCAGCGCCACCGGGGCGAGCCCACCCTCCAAGGTCGCCGCCTCGAAGGCCGCCCAGCCCTCGGCGTCCAGGGCGCGGGCGATCAGGTCGATGTTCCGCAGCCAGATCAGCCGGTCGCCTTCGTGGTAGGCCCGGCCGTTCGCGAAATAGGGGTTCACCAGGTGCTGCGCCCGATGCGCGCAGGCCAGGAGCAGCGCGAGGTCAAGCGGCAGGCCCCGGGCCTGGGGCGCGAGTCGGGGCAGCGGCCGCGCCCGCGCCCAGGCGGCGTCGAAGGGGAACAGGTGCATCAGGGCGCGGGCGTTCAGGGTCCGCCAGTGGAGGTCGATCTCGTGCGGGAGCCCGTCGGGAGTGGTCCGCCGCCAGGCTTCCTGGAGGCGGGTCCCGTCCTCGGCCGAGGGGTCGTCGTAGTAGTGCGCGAAGCCCTGGGCCTCCAGCACGGCCCGGGCCGCGTCCAGGTTCTCGGGCGGAACGAGCAGGTCGCTGTCGCCCCGGGGCCGCTGGGCGGGCGGGTCGTAGAGGTCGTAGGCGAGCGCGGTCCCCTTGAGGAGCAGGACTCGCACGCCCGCCGCGTCCAAGGCGGCGAGCAGGTCCGCGAGCACCCGGCCGTGGCGCATCTCCCACATGGATTGCGCGAGCGCGGTGCGGCGCAGGGCGGCGGTGGCCTCGGGCGGCCAGCCGGACAGCCGGCCCGCCAGGAGGCCCGCGACGCCGTGGAAGAGCGCGCGGCTCACGACGCGGCCGGGGTCGGCCTCGGGCGGCCAGCAGCACGGTCCTCGCAGGCCGGCGGCCAGCAGGTCGTCGGCCAGGGCGTCGCCGGACGCCATCAGCCGTCCGCCGCGTCGGGACCGGGATGTCCGGCGGGGGCCGCCGGTCCGCTTCGAGGAGTCATGCCGCACCGTTCAACGTCACCGCCGGCGGCCTGTCCGACCGTCGCGACGCGCGCTTGCCATAGGTCAGTCAGCCTGTCCACTGGACCCTTGTCGCGAGCGCCGGACCCAGGTCGTCCCAAGATGCGACAAGGTGACGCATCGTCAGGTCGGTCCGAGACATCGCGTGGTGGACGGCCGCCCCGCGTCCGGGTGCGGACGACGCACGGCCTGCCCGGACCTGGGCGCGAGCGAAGTTAACGCTTTGATGGCCTTTCCATCCTGGTCTAAGAGGGCCCGGACCTCAGCGCCGCGAGACACCGCCCAGATGCAGAAGCCCGTGCAGCCCCAAGACCTCCATGCCGCGCCATCCCGGACCGGGGATGACGAGGAGATCGACATCCTCGCCCTTGCCGGGACCGTCTGGCGGAACAAGTTGAGCGTCTTTGCTTGCGCTGCGCTGGTCGCGGCGTTGGGCTACTACAGACTCGTGGCGAGCGTGACCCCGGTCTATCGCGCCGAGGCCGAGATGGCCTTGCAGATCGACATGCCCGACATGATGAACCTTCAGGCGGTGGTCAGCGGCCTGACGGGCGACGAGGCCAGCATCAATACCGAGATGTCGATCATCACCTCGGGCGACCTGATCGGCCGGCTCGTGGACGGGCTAGGCCTGATGCGGGACCCCGAGTTCAACGGCGCGCTGCCCGACCCCGAGGCGCGGCCGGGTCTCCTGGCCGGGCTCGGGGGGCTGGTGCGGTCCTGGCTGCCCGGCGGGGCCGATCCCGAGGAGGAGGCCCTCTCTCCCGAGGAGGAGCGGCGCGACGTGATCGACGCGGTGCGCGGCGCTATCGAGACCGAGAGCAGCTACGACACCTATGTCTTCACCATCTCGGCCACCAGCGAGGACCCCGAGAAGGCGGCGCTCCTGGCCAACGGCCTCGCCCGGCTCTACCGGGACGACCAGATCCGCCTCAAGGTGGAGGCCACCGAGCGCGCCGCGACCTGGCTTTCGGGCCGCGTGGGCGACCTTCGGGCCGAGCTGGACAGCCGCCAGAACGAGATCGCCGACCTTCGGGCCCGCAGCGCGCTGGTCAGCGCCGAGAGCCTGGAGGCGCTCAACATCCAGTCGATCGAGCTCGGGGCCGAGCTCCAGGAGGTGAGGGGGCGGCTCGAGCGGGTGGGCGAGCGGCTGGTGGCGCTGCGCGCGGCCGAGTCTTCGGGCGACGTGGCGGCGAAGGCCGAGGCGGCCGAGGATGGTCAGCTCGACGCCGCCGCCGCGGCGCTGGCTGCCACGCCCGCCGATCCCGAGGCGCGGGAGCGGTTCGACCGGCGATTCGCGCAGGTGGTCCTTCAGGCGGAAGCCGAGATCGAGCGGGGGCAGGAGCAGGCGGAGGAGCTGCAGCAGCAGTCCGACGACCTGTCCGCGCAGTTCCAGGGCCAGTCCGCCGATTTTCAGGCTCTGCTCCAGCTCCAGCAGGAGGCCGAGGCGACGCGCGTCCTCTACGAGACCTTCCTGAGCCGCCTCAAGGAGGCGTCGGTGCAGGAGGACATCTATCAGGCCGACAGCCGCATCCTGACCGAGGCCATCCCGGGCGAGCAGATCGCGCCGCGCCCGGCCCGCGCCTTGGCGTTGTCGCTGATGATAGGGCTCCTCCTGGGGGCGGCGGTCGTCATCGGGCGCGAGCTGCTCCAGAAGACGTTCCGCAGCGCCGAGGAGCTGGAACGCCACACCGGGCGGACGGTCCTGGGGCAGGTGCCGCGCATCCCCGCGCGGGCGCGGGTGGACACCATCGCCTATCTGGCCAGCAAGCCGACCTCGGCCGCCGCCGAGGCGATCCGCAACCTGCGGACCTCGCTGCTGCTGTCGCGGATCGACAGCCCGCCGCAGGTGATCATGGTCACCTCGTCCGTTCCCAACGAAGGAAAGACCACGCTCGCCATCGCGCTGGCGCAGAACCTGGGCGGCCTGGGCAAGCGCGTGCTGCTGGTGGAGGGCGACATCCGCCGCTGCACGCTCCAGGCCTATTTCCGGCAGGATCTCGCCCGGGGCGGCCTCGTCGCCGCCGTGGCGGGGCGGGAACGGCTCGCCGACGCCGTTCTGCGGCCCGAGGGTGCCGGGATCGACGTGCTGCTGGGCGAGCGCCGCGCAGAGGTGAACGCGGCGGATTTCTTCTCGTCCGACGGCTTCCAGAGGATGCTGAACGAGGCCCGCGACCGCTACGACCACGTCGTGATCGACACGCCGCCGGTGCTGGTCGTGCCGGACGCCCGCGTGATCGGGCAGGCCGCCGACGCAGTGCTCTACGTGGTCCGCTGGGACTTCACGGGGCGCGGGCTTGTGGAGGACGGGATGCGGCAGTTCCGCTCGGTCAACGTGCCGGTGACGGGGCTGGTCCTGTCGCGGGTCGATCCCAAGGGGATGCGGCGCTACGGCTATGGCGACCGCTACGGCGCGCTGGTCCATTACGGGCGGGACTACTACGAGGCCTGACGGCCCCCGGCGGCGGGGCGGTCCCCGAGGGGACCGTCCGGTCGGATCTGGCGGGTCGGGGACGCGCGGCCGGGCCGGGAGGCCCGCCCGCGCGTCCCCTGGTCCAGGTCAGTCCACGGCGCTGCTGGCGGTGGTAACCAGGCTTGGGAAGAACTGCTGGAAGGCGCGGTTCCACCGGGTGATCGGCTGTTCCTCGATGAAGACGATGTCGTTCGGGCGCAGCTCGAAGCGGGTGGCGAGCGTCAGGTTGGCGGCGCTGCGGGCGTCGAGATGCCAGGCCGTCACGTCCTCCTCGCCCGGCGTGGCGCGCAGGACGTAGATCTGCGACGGGTTGCCCGTCTCGGTCTCGAAGCCGCCCTGGTCGAAGAGCGCGTCCGCCAGCGTCGCCTGCTGCCCGAAGGGGAGCGCATAGCGGCGCTGCTGCGTCACCTCGCCGGTCAGATACACGTAGTCGCGGGGCACAGCGCCCAGCTCGTCGCGGGCCCGGAACAGGGCGCGCTCCTCGTCCAGGGCGTCGCGGCGGAGCCCGACCTCGGCCTGGAGCTCCTCCAGCGCGGCCGTCCGCTCGGTGCGGCGCAGGCTCGCGGCGTTGATCTGCTGCGTGTAGTAGGCGAGCGCCCGGTCGAGGTCGTAGGCGGTGTCCACGAACACCGAATCGCCCGGAAGGAGCTGGATGGAGCGGAGCCGGCCGTCGCGGTCGTAGTCGGCCAGCGGGATCTGGTAGAGCGTGCCGTCGCGATAGACGCGGATCGACGCGAACTCGGGCGTGGTGACCTGAAGGCCGCCCGCCGCCGTCAGCGCCTCGTCCAGCGTGGGGACGTTCAGGGTCACGGGAACCCGGGTCGGCGCGGCCACGTCGCCGCCGACCGTGATCCCCTGCGAGTTGAACCCGGCGATCTCCAGGCTGAAGTCGGGGTCGGCCCCCGTCTCGATGAACCGCTCGAACACTCGCTGCTCGGCCTCCTCGATGGTCAGGCCGCCGATCTCCACGGCGCCCACGTCGGGGATCGCGATGGCCCCGTCGTCGCGGACGGTGTAGGTCTGGCGCAACTCTCCGGCCGGGGCCTCGCCCAGGGCCGCCTCGCCCGTCGGGCGCGCGACGCGGGTGGCGAGCTGGACCACGTCGCCCACGCCGATCCGGTAGGTCGGGGGCGTCGTCTCCGGCGGGGGCCGCAGGTCGAGAGGGCCGGGCTGCGCCTGCGGCACGGCCGGGGCCTCGGGCAGCGCGCCCGCGCCGCGGAGGCCGCCGCCGGAGCCGGCGGTGCGCGAGAAGACCTCGGGCAGGCCGCGCGGCGTGTAGGGCGCGCTGTTGGCGAAGGCGATGCTCTGGCCCGTGATCTCCACGACATCGACGTTGTCGGAGGCGGTATCTCTCACGAGCGGGCTGACATAGCTCACCCCGCAGCCGCCGAGGCCGAGGGCGAGGGTGGAGGCCAGGAGGGCCCTGCGGGTGGAATGGGCGATCTGCATCCGTGTCCTCTAAGGCGGGCGGGTTGGCCGCCGCAAGGGGGCGGGCCGGCGCAGCGAGCAGAGCACGACGGCGCCCGCCATGGCCAGACGGGCCGGCCCGCGCGGCGTGCGGGCCGGGCGGAGTGTGACCAGCCTGCTGCGTCCGCGCCCGGTCCCGCCTTGGGGTCACCAGCCGCCGGGCGGGCCCGGCGCGCGCGAGGGACCGGGACCCCTGCGGGCGATGCCGCCGCGGTCGAGGTTGCGGACCGCGTGGCGGCGCAGGCGCTCGGCGGTGTCGGGCTCTTCCTCGCCGTCGGGCATGTCGAGGGGGAGCACGAGGCAGTGGCTCTGGGCGGGGAGCACGCTGGACCAGTCCTGGATGAGCGTCCGGTAGCATTCGCCGACCTTGCGGATGTTGCGGTCGAGGTCATAAAGGCCGAGCGGGTTCACGGTGCCGTTGTCCTCGCGCAGCGCGCTGTCCCAGTCCACCTGGTCGGTGAGGGAATACCAGGTGAAGCCCAGGATCGGGATGCCGACGTTGCGGATCCGCAGGACGTTGGCCCATTCCTTCCAGAGCCAGTCCACCGCCTCCTGGCCTGTCGGCCCCTCCCAGAGGTTCGTCTCGGTGTGCATCACGGGGAGCTGGTAGCGGTCGTGATACTGGCGCGTGATCTCGTCGTAGCCGAAGATCTCGCCGGAGGCGGTCACGCGGCCGTCGGCGTAGACCCGATGCTCGTTGGTGAAGTAGTAGTCGGTCCCCATGATGCAGTGCCGGCGGAGGCCCTGGCCGAGGAAGAAGTGATATTCGTCCCGCGTCATGCCGTTGTCCATCAGGAACTCGTACATGTCGCTGTTGACGCGGTGGCCGTAGTTGAGATCCAGCGTCAGGAAGCGCTGCTGGTTGTAGGTCTCGGCCAGCCCGATGGCGGCGGGCGAGGAGGCGTGGAAGTATTCCGACGACTCGGATTGGATGAACAGCGCGTCGGGCCGGACCTCCAGGATCGCCCGCATGGCGAGGACATTGGCCTTCACGAGGTGCTTGAGCGCGGTGACGAAGGTCCGGTCGGTCGTCCCCTGCTCGTTCCACCAGCCGTTCCGCCCCGAGAAGGTGGCGCAGATGAACATCTCGTTCACCGGCGTGTAGAGCTGGACCCATGGGAAGCGGGCGGCGAAGTCGCGGGCGTAGGTGCCGAACAGCGCCGGGAAATCGCCGTTCTGGAAGTTGCCGATCCAGTCGGGCACGCCGAAGTGGCACAGGTCCACGATGGGCATGATCTTGAGCCGCTTCAGCTCGGCGAAGGTCTGGTCCGCGAACTCCCAGTCGTAGCGGCCGGGAGCGAGCCAGGTCCGGTGGATCGGCGGGCCGTAGCGGAGGAACTGGATGCCGAGCTCGGTCACGCATTCGAAGTCGCGCTTCCAGTGGGTGTAGTGGCCGCATTTCTCCATCTCGTCCACGCGGTGCGTGCCGTTCTTGATGGTCGGATAGCTGTTCTCGATCCCAGTCGCGAACATGAAGCCTGCGGCCATGACGCCCTCCCCTGCTGCCCGCCCGATGGTCCGGCCGCAACGTCCGCCCGGGGGGCGGGTTCCGGCGCGCTGGGCTAGCGGCCCCCCTCGATGCGGCGGTGGCGCTGGGCGATGCCCTTGGCCCCGTAGGGGTAATCGCCGACGAGGGGTGCGCTGGCGGCGTCGAGCCGGGCCGTCTCCTCGGGGGAGAGGGTGAGGTCGGCGGCGCGGAGGTTCTGGGCGAGCTGCTCGGGCGTCCGCGCGCCGAGGATCACCGAGGTCACGGCGGGGCGGTCCCGGACCCAGGCGAGCGCGACCTCGGCCATGCCGGTGCCGCGTCCTTCGGCCACCGCCTGCACGGCGTCGATGATGGCCCAGGTGCGGGCGTCGCGGGCGCGGGGGCCGTAGGCCTCGACGCCGCGCTCAGGGTCTTCGCCTAGGCGGGTCGCGCCGGTGGGCGTCTGGTCGCGCTTGTATTTCCCGGTGAGCCAGCCGCCTCCCAGGGGCGACCAGGGCAGGAGGCCGATGCCGGCGTCGAGGCAGGCGGGGACGACCTCGTGCTCGATGTCGCGGGCGAGCAGGTTGTATTGCGGCTGGAGCGTCACGGGCGGGGCCCAGTGGTGGGCCTTCGCCAGATGGACGGCCTTGGTGATCTGCCAGCCGAGGTAGTTGGAGACGCCGTAATAGGCGATCTTGCCCTGCGAGATGGCGTCGTCGAGGAAGCGGAGCGTTTCCTCCAGGGGTGTCAGGGCGTCCCAGGCGTGGACCTGGTAGAGATCGACGTGATCGACGCCGAGGCGGTGGAGCGAGGCGTCGAGCGCTTGGCGCAGGTGGCGGCGGGACAGGCCGAGGTCGTTGGCGTCGGGACCCGTGGGGAAGCGGCCCTTGGTGGCCAGGACCATCCGGCGGGCCTCGGTCGGGCGGGCCTTGAGCCAGCGGCCGACGATCTCCTCGGAGGTCCCCGCCGTGTAGACGTCGGCGGTGTCGAGAAAGTTGCCGCCCGCCGCGGCGTAGTCGTCCATCATCTGGAACGACTGCGCCTCGGTCGATTCGGCCCCGAAGGTCATCGTGCCCAAGCAGAGCGCGGAGACGGCCGTCCCGCTGTGGCCCATCGGTCTGAATTGCATCCCGTCCCCTGTTCGGATCGTCTTCGGCCGGAACATAGGGCGGGCGCGCGTCCGGCCAGTGGGCCGGGGTCGAGCGCGACGGTCGGCGCGGGCGACACCTCGCTAAGACTTTGGGAAAAGGGTGCGGAAAGCCGCCGGAGTCGGGAACCCGACCGAGGGCGCGGGGCGTTGATGAGGTGCCGGGATGGGCTAGAACCCAAGGCCGAGGACCCGTGCCGCGTGACGCGGGGCCGATCCGTCGTCCCCGCATGGGGGCGTCCCTGGGGTGCCTGCCGCATAGCCGGCGCCTTGTGACGAGGTTCACGACCCCGCCCCCGGAAACAATTGAAGTCAGAACCGACATGAAACGACATTTGGCCAGCCCTCTTTCCGCCGAACCGGGATTGGAGGTCCCGGTCGATCTCATCGAGTCCTGGCCCGAAATCCGGCCCGAGCCGCCGCCCGCCCTGTCCCCGGCGGTGCCCCGGTTGAGCTACCTGACCGGATTCGAGGGCACGCAGATGTTCGGCCACGCGGTCGATGTGCTCGACACCACCGAGCACACGGTCCGCTACCGGGAGGACCTGAAGCTGCTGGTCGCGGACGGGATCACGACGTTCCGCTGCTGCATCCCCTGGCACAAGATCGAGCGGGTCCGGGGCGTCTACGACTGGTCCTGGACCGACCGCTACCTGTCCTGCGTCCGGCGGCTGGGGCTGAAGCCCATCGCGGACCCGCTGCACCACACGAGCTTTCCGCAATGGCTGGAGCACGGATTCGCCAACCCGGAGTTCCCGCAGGTCTACCGCGACTTCGTGAAGGCCTTCGCGCGGCGCTACCCGTGGATCACCGACTACACGATCATCAACGAGCCGCTCGCGACCGCGATCCTCGCGGGGTTCATGGGCGAGTGGTATCCGCATTGGCGCGACCGCGCGGGGGTGGTGCCGATCATCCTGGGCAAGGCCAAGGCGATCTCCCTCGTCACGCCGATGCTGGAGCGGATGGTGCCGGGGCTGCGCGTCGTCCACGTGGACACCTGCGAGAGGCACCACGCGCTGGACCCGCAATCGCAGTATCACACCGACTTCGGCAACGACCTGCGCTTCGTCATCCTCGACCTGATCCTGGGGCGGGTCGATGAGCGGCACCCGCTCTGGGGGACGCTGACCGCGCATGGGCTGAGCCCGGAGGACGCCGCCTGGTTCCGCGACAACCCGGCGCGGATCGACGTGCTGGGGCTCGACTACTACGCGCACAGCGAGCTGGGCTGGACCGTGCAGGGGCAGAGCGACGACTTCGTGCCCGTCGGGTTCCGGGAGGTGGCGCTGGAGTATCACGAGCGGTATCCGTTCCCGCTGATGCTGACCGAGACCAACGTGCGCGGGCGCATCGAGGACCGCATCTCGTGGTTGAAGTACATGGTCGGCGAATGCGAGGCGCTGGTGCCGGAGCTGGCCGAGAGGGGCGGGCGGTTCGAGGGGTTCTGCTGGTATCCCTACATCGATTCGACCGACTGGTGCTCGCTCGTCCGGCAGCCGAACCGGAGCATCGACCCGCAGGGGATCTATTATCTCTGCGGGCGCTTCAACCGGCAGCGGTCGGAGCTGTCGCACCTTTATGCGGCGCTGGCGCGCGGCGAGATCGGGTCGGCGGAGCTGCCGGCCTACCGCTTCGAGGAGCCGGTGCTGGTGGGGCGGCGGGTGGGGAAATACCTGCCGCACATGGCGCACTGGGACTGGAGGGACGGCGTGCCGAGCGTGGCGTGACGCGGGGCGCTTGCCCTTCGCGCGTTGCTGCTACCATCTGGGCGCGCGACCACCACGGAGCCCGAGATGCCTGACGTTCCCTTCCTGACCCTCAACGACGGACGGACCATGCCGGCGATCGGCTTCGGCCTGTGGCAGGTCCCGGCCGACCGGACCGCCGACCTGATCGGCGAGGCGGCGCGGCTGGGCTACCGGCAGTTCGACGGCGCGGCGCTCTATGGCAACGAGGAGGGCCTGGGCGAGGGCGTGCGGACCTGCGGGGTGCCGCGCGGGGAGCTGTTCGTCACCACGAAGATCTGGAACGACCGGCACGGGTTCGACGAGGCGCTGCGGGCGGCGGACGAGGGCTTTGGCCGGCTGGGGCTGGAGCGGATCGACCTGCTGCTGATCCATTGGCCCGCCCCGGCGCGCGACCGCTACGTGGAGACCTGGAAGGCGCTGATCCGGCTGCGCGAGGAGGGGCGGGTGTCGTCCATCGGGGTGTCGAACTTCCTGCCCGAGCATCTGGACCGGATCGTGGACGCGACGGGCGTGGTGCCGGCCGTGAACCAGATCGAGCTGCACCCGGAGCTGCCGCAGGCGGAGCTGCGGCGGAAGCACGCGGAGATGGGGATCGTGACGCAGAGCTGGACGCCGCTGGGGCAGGCGCGGAGCTTCGATTCGGCCCCGGTGCGGCGGGCGGCGGAGCGGACGGGGGCGAGCCCGGCGCAGGTAGTCCTAGCGTGGCATCTGGCGCTGGGCTGCTCGGTCATCCCGCGATCCACGAATCCGGGGCGTCTGCGGGAGAATCTGGAGGCGGCGAGGGTCCAGCTCGACCCGGAGGAGTTGGCGTCCATCGCCACGCTGGAGACGGGGCACCGGACGGGGCCGAACCCGGCCACCTTCTCCTGAGTGGAACAATCGCGCGGGGGGCGCGGTTGTCCGGGGAAGCCGGACAGGAGGACGCGCATGGCCAGCGACGAGACCCCCGAGGAGGTTCCGCCGGGCACGGTGGGCTCGGGCGAGAATGCCTGCCGCAAGTGCGAGGGCACGGGGAAGGTGGACGGCAAGGATTGCCCCGATTGCGGCGGCACCGGAGTGGTGACGACGCCGATCGGCGGCGCGTAGGGCGCGTATTCGACGCGTGGCGGGCGGGTCTTTGCGGCCCCGTCCCGGCGCAGTCCTGCGCGGGGGTGGGTCCTCCCGGTCGGGCGCCGGCCGCACGGCGTCCTGTCAAACAGCGTATGGCCCAGCGGCGAGGATGGTTCCGGACGCGCGACGGGGAGTCCCGGCGGGCGCCCGGTCCTTTGGGCCTGTGCGAGGAGGATCGCAGGACGGTGTTAACAAGCTCCGACAGCAACGGGCGTTGCGTGTTGCGTGGGACTTTAGGGATCGGACGCGGGGGTGTCGTAGGGTGCGCCGTCCGCCCACCGGAGCGCGAGGACCGGCGTGGCGCGGTGCGCGCAAGCGCATCCGACGGTGATCGGGGGGTGGGGGCGCCACGCTGGCCCTCGGCGTCAAGAGCGCGTGGTGGGGTGGACGGCGGGGGCGGGTCGGGGCGGCGGACGGCGCCGGGGTTGCGGCGCGGGGAGCGGCGGGCGATCACGGGGGCGGCAGAGACGGAGGAGGCCCATGGCCAAGGCGATCCATTCCATGATCCGCGTGCGGGACGAGGCGCGCTCGGTGGCGTTCTACCGGACGGCCTTCGGGCTGGAGGTGGACACGCGGCTCGACTTCGCGGGCTTCACGCTGGTCTACCTGCGGAACGCGGAGGCCGACTTCGAGGTGGAGCTGACGGTCAACAAGGATCGCACGGAGCCCTACGACCTGGGTGACGGCTACGGGCACCTTGCCGTGGTGGTGGAGGACCTGGCGGCCGAGCACGCGCGGATGACGGCGGCGGGGCTGGAGCCCCGGAAGATCGTGGCCTTCGCGCCGGACGGGGGCGAGCCGGTGGCCACGTTCTTCTTCGTGGCCGACCCGGACGGCTACCAGATCGAGGTGCTCCAGAAGGCGGGGCGGTATCGGTGAGGGGGCGCGGGCCGGGCGTTTGACGGGCGGGGCGGGATGGTGCGCTGAAGCGCACCCTACGGAGCAGAGAGGCGGCGGGCGGTGGTCCGCCCGCCGGGGTCCGGGCCGGGTGGCGGGCTGAAGCCCGCCTTACGAGGGCCGCTGGCGGTCAGAGACGGCCCGCCCAGGCCTCCCGCGCCTTCTCGTTGGCCTCGCGCACGGCAAGACCTTCATACTTGGGCAGGCCGTGGGCGTCGAAGACGCCGTTGATCTCGCCCATCGAGGTGTCGTCCTCGGGGTCGTTGCCGGCGTCGCGGGTCTGCGTCAGCACGTAGCCGCCGCGCAGGACCGGCATCGTCCCCATCGCGTCGATGAGGTCCGAGAGTTCCGCCGCCCAGGTCTCGGGGTCGCGGTGGATCTTGCCGTAGGCGAAGACGCCCTTGGACGGGCGGTTGAGCAGCGCGCGGCCCCCGACCTCGGACAGCACGAAGGGCGTGCGGCCGTCGTAGCTGTAGCCCGCCGGGTGGAAGACGTGGCGGGGGTTCTTGCCCCAGGTGCCGGGCTCGGGCCATTGCGGGATGCGGCCGTAGATCGACCGGATCAGCGCGTTGTCGGCGTAGTCGTGGACGTTGAACATCAGCCGCGACGGGTCGAGCCGGTTCTGGGTCGCGCCGTTCCGGCGCGTGGTGATGCAGCGCCAGCCGTCGTTGGCGGCGTAGGGCATCCCCGGCGGGGCGATGTCCTCGGTCATCTCGCCGAGTTCATACTGGAACGCCTCGCGGTCGGCGTCGGTGGCGGGGACCTCGTGGTGGGTGTGTTCGAGCAGGCCCCAGTCCTCGTTGCCGGGGACCAGGAAGAACACGGAGGGGTGGTTCCAGGCGTAGGCGCGCACGATGCGGCGCCATTCGTCCAGCGCCTCGGCCCGGTGGAGGGGGTCGAGGAGGTTGCGGGCCGAGGGCATCTCGATGGACAGCCAGTAGCCCATCTTGTCCGCAAGCCAGAGGTCGCGGTGGCGTGGCGTGGTCTGGTGGCGACGTTCGCCGTTGAAGCCCTGGGCGAGCGTGTGCTCGTAGTCCGTCAGCGTGTGCTTGTCGGTGGGGGTGTAGAGGGTGTCGGGGTAGATGGCCTGGTTCAGCAGGCCCTGGAGGTAGAAGGGCTCTCCGTTCAGCTTGTAGTAGCCGCCGTCCATCGCGAAGTCGCGGAAGCCGGCGTAGGTCTCGATGGAGTCGACGACCTGGCCCCGGCGGTCGAGGAGCGTCAGCGTGCCGAAGTAGAGGTGCGGGCAGGCGGGGGACCAGCGCAGCACGTCGGCCATGCGGCCCGCGAGGGTGGCGCGGCCGTCCTGCACGGGGGCGCGGAGTTCGAGCCCGCCGCCGTCCTCGTGCGACAGCGTCAGGACGACGGAATGGGCGTAGGCCTCGCCCGCGACATCGACCGACAGCGACAGGTCGCCCGAGGCGCGGGCGGTCAGGAAGTGGTCACTGAGGCGCACCTCGCCCGCGTGCTCGATCCAGGCGGATTTCCAAAGGCCGGACATGTTCTGGTAGAAGATCGCGCCTTCGCGGGACTCGCGCTCCTGCTTGCCGGACAGGATGGAGCGGGCGCGGGAGGAGTCGGTGACGGTGACTTCGAGCTTGTGGAGCGTGGTCGCGCCGTCGGTCAGGCCCATCCGCAGCACGGGGCGGGAGACGAAGAGGGTGCAGGGGTCCCAGGCGCCGCGATGGCGGCCGAGGGTCATGCCGTTCACGGCGACCTCGGCCTCGTGGTCCACGCCTTCGAGGTGGAGCACGGCGCCGGCCCAGTCGAAGGGCAGCTCGAAGGTGGTGGCGTAGCGGAGGCGCACCTCGCCTTCGGGGACGGCGATCCGGTTGACCTTGGCCTGCGGCGCGAAGGGAACCACCACGGGCTGGGCGGGTTCATCGTTCACCGAGAGCGTCCAGACCCCGTCGAGCGGCAACGTCTCGCGCCGCATCCGCGCGGGGTTGGGGGCCGTGTCCCGCGAAAGGACAGGCAGGGGGCTGAGACCGAAGTCGGTGGCCTGGGTCTTCATGGATCGCCTCACTGGAGGGGGACCGCTGTCCCCGTGCCGCTTCTTTCGGGCGGACTGACTGGAATGTTAGTCGAAATTATGACGAATTTTTGGGCGGATTGTTGCCGGAGTCGCCTTCGTTCGCCACTGTGGCCCGCCCGCATCAGAGGCGGATGGACCGGAGGATTCCTCTGTCCGGCGGATTAGTCCCGGTTCGGGAGCAATCGCGGCGGGCGGCGTTTCGCATGGGTCGGGAAGTCTGTCGAGGGACTTTCGCAGAGGTCGCGCGGCCGCGCGCTCAAGATGTCGTGGGCGGTTTTCAGGGCAGCTTCGGCGCGGTCATGGGCGGCTCGCTTCGGGGCCGGAGAGGTCCGGCCCGACCCGTGGCCCGACAGGCTGGCCACGCCGGGAATATAAGAGGTTAGGGGCCGTCCGCGCAGGGGGACCGGATCACGTCACGGTGCGTTCGCGGGGGCGCCGGAGGCCTCCTCGGCGGCCTCGATTCCGTCGAGGACGGCCTCGGGCGAGACGTCCCGGCGGATCTCGGCCATCTCGCCGTCCACCTCGGTCCGCACGTCGAGCCGGGCGGCGATGGCGGCGACCAGGGCGGCGATGCGGGTGACCTCGTGCTCGGCCAGGAGGCCGATCTGGAGGTCGAGGTCGGCGCGCTTGTCGGCGGCGGCCTGCATCCGGTTCTGGCTGATGAGGACGAAGGTCGAAAGGAAGATCGCCTCGACGGAGGCCCACATGGCGAGGACGACGAAGGTGGGGTCCCATTGCGGGACGTCGGGGATCCAGCCGAGGTTCGCCACGATCCAGAAGCCGAACAGCGCGAGGTGGAGGTAGACGAAGAGCATGGACCCGGTGAAGCGGGTGATCGCCTCGGCCACGCGGTCCTGGAGGGAGGCCTCGGATTCCTCGCGGCGGCGGCGGTCGGTGAGGGCCTGGATGTTGCGCTCCAGGACGGAGCCGAGGCCGGGGGGATAGGCCGGGGGGCTGGTGGGGCTGCGGCGGCGGGGGTCGGGGGAGGCGGTCATGGGGGGCCTTCGACGTGGGGTGCCTCCTTCAACCGCCAGGGCGGGGCGGCTGTTCCGGGGTTCCCGGTTCCGGGAACACGGGATGCGCGCGCTGGGTTGGCCCGGTGCGGAACGGAGGGCGGCGCGATGGCAATCTGGGTGCAGGCGGGGCTCTGGGGGCTGCTGGGCGGCGCGGCGCTGGTGGTGGGGGCGGCGCTGGCCTACCTCGTGGACCTGCCGCGCCGGGTGACGGCGAGCGTCATGGCCTTCGGCTGCGGGGTGCTGGTGTCGGCGGTGACCTATGACCTGATCCTGGAAGGGTTCGAGACGTCGAGCCTGGGGCCGATCGTGCTGGGGGCGCTGGTCGGGTCGGTGGCCTACACGGTGGCGAACTGGCTGGTGTCGCAGGGGGTGCTGTCCCACGCTGGGCGGCACCGCAAGCGGTCGGGCGGGCAGCAGGTGGCGGCGAGCGCGGGCGGGGGGCTGGCGATCGCGGTGGGGTCGCTGCTGGACGGGGTGCCGGAGTCGGTGGTGCTGGGGGTGGGGCTGCTGGACGGGGGCGGGGTGAGCCTTGCCGTGCTGGCGGCCATCGTGCTGTCGAACCTGCCCGAGGGGCTGTCGAGCGCGGTCGGGATGCGGAAGGCGGGGCGGAGCGCGGCTTACGTCTTCGGGCTCTGGGGCGGGATCGCGGCGGCCTCGGGGCTCGCGGCGGCGGCGGGGGCCGGGCTGATGGGCGGGGCCTCGCCGGGGGTGCTGGCCTTCGTGAGCGCGCTGGCGGCGGGGGCGCTGCTGACGATGGTGGCGGACACGATGATCCCGGAGGCGGTGGAGGGCGAGCCGGGGCTGGCCGGGCTGTTCGTGGTGCTGGGGCTGCTGGGGGCGTTCGGGCTGTCGCGGGGGTTCGGGGGCTAGTCCCCCTCGTCGGGGATGTTGAGGAGGGTGCCGCAGGCCTTGCAGTGGACGGCGTCGGGGTCGTGGCGCTGGAGGCCGCAGACGGGGCAGGGGAAGCGGACCTTGTGCGGGCGGAACAGGACCTGCGCGAGGCGCAGGAACAGCGTGACGCCGAAGATCATGATGATGACGGTCAGCATCCGGCCCGTGGTGCCCGGAAGGGTGATGTCGCCGAAGCCGGTCGTCGTCAGCGCCGTCACCGTGAAATACAGGGCGTCGGCGTAGTTGCCGATCTCCTCGTTCCGCCGGTGCTGCGTCTCGTAGACGATGGCGGTCATGATGAAGATGAACACGCCGAGGTTGGCGATGGCGAGGATCACCTCCTCGTTGCGGGTGAGCGGGCCGTTCCGGTCGCGGGCGGCGTTCAGCGTCGTGTAGGTCTTGAGGATGCGGAGCGTGCGGAGCACCCGCAGGAAGCCCGCGCCCTCGCTGGTCAGGGGCGCCAGGAAGGACAGGATCGCGATGATGTCGGTCCAGGTGGACAGGCGCAGGAACTCGCGCGTCTTGCGGGGGCAGATGGCGAGGCGGGCGGCGAGGTCGCCCGCGATGAGGATGCCGAGGAGCACATCGACCGCCTCTACCCAGGGGGGGCGGGGGATGAAGCTGGTCGCGATGATGAAGACGAGCGTGAGGAGGTCGAAGGCGAGCAGCGCCGTGCGGAACCGGTGCGCGCGGTCGCTGTGGCCTTCGTAGAGCTCGCGCAGGAAGGGGATCATCGGAGCAGTGTAGCCCGCGGGCGGGCCGCTTGTCAGGTTCCTGTCGCCGCCACCGCCGGAATGCCCGCGCGGAGGGCCGCCGCCAGTTCCCGCGCGCGGGCGCGGCCGGTGTGGGCGGACAGGACGCGCGCCCGGCCGGCGGCCCCGATGGCGCGGCGGCGGGCGTCGGGGAGGTCGAGGGCGCGGAGCACGTCGTCGGGCGAGCGGGCGATGAGCAGGGCCTCGCCCTCGGGGAGGAGGTCGGACAGGCCGCGCCAGTCGTCGGAGAGGATGGGGGTGGCGCAGGCGGCGGCCTCGAACAGGCGGACGGAGGGGGACCAGCCCATGCGGCGCATCGCCTCGCGCGTCACGTTCAGGGTGAAGCGCTGGGCGTTGTAGAAGGCGGCGTGGTCGGAGGGGGGGAGATGCTCGATCCGTTCGACATTGGCGGGCCAGTCGATGGTGTCGGGGTATTGCGGGCCGGCGACGACGAAGCGGAGGTCGGGCCGCAGGCGGGCCGGTTCGAGGAGGAGGGCGTCGAGCGTGGGCTGGCGGTCGTCGCTGTAGGTGCCGAGGTAGCCCAGGTCCCACCGCTTGGAGGCGTCCGGGTCGGCGGGGTAGGCCGTGGGATCGACGGAGCAGTAGAGGGCCGCCGCGCGCCGGGCGCCGCGCGCGCCTTCGAGGTGATGGAGCACCTCGCCCCCCGAGAAGGAGAAGTAGGTGTCGAAGAGCGGGATCTGGCGGGCGGCGAGGTAGTCCTCGTGGCCCTGATCGAGGGCGGCCAGCGTCACGGGGGTGTCGATGTCGTAGAAGGCGAGCTGGCGGAGGTCCATCGCCGCGAGTCGGTCGATGAGGCGGACGCCTTCGGGGACGTAGGAGCCGACGATGACCGCGTCGGCGGCGCGGAGGCGCGGGGCGTGGCGGGCGAGCATCGCGTCCACGTCGTCGTAGAGGGCGAAGTCGCAGAAGTCGGGCGAGGGGAGGTCGCGTTGAGACGCATACCAGGGCTTGTCGCGTTCGAGGAACAGGGTGCGGTGGCCCTCGGCGTGCAGGCCCCGGAGGAGGGCGCGGTAGGTGGTGGCGTGGCCGTTGCCCCAGGAGGAGGAGAGCGTCAGGCCGAGGATGACGATGTCGAGGGGGCGGGTCACTGGGCAGCCTCCAGCCGGGCGGCGTGGGCCTGGAACAGGGCGTCGGCCTGCTTGGCGCGCTGGTCGTAGGTGTGGTGGGCGAGGACGCGGGCCAGCGCCGCCTGCCCGATGGCGCGAGCGCGGTCGGGGGCGATGGTGCGGACGGCCTCGGCGACGTCCTGGCCGTCGCGGGCGACCAGAACCTCCTCGTTCGGGGTCAGGAACAGCTCGATCCCCTCCCAGGCGTCGGTGACTAGGCAGGCGCCGGCGCCGGCGGCCTCGAAGACGCGGGTGGCGGGGGAGAAGCCGTTGGCGGCCATGCTGTCGCGGGCGACGTTGAGGACCATGCGGGGGGTGCAGTTGAGGGCGTTGTGGTCGGCGGTGGGGACGTGGCCGAGCTTGTGGACGTTCGAGGGGAAGGAGGCGTCGTGCCAGCCGTTGCCGCCCAGGATGAAGCGGTTCTCGGGGAGGAGGGTGGCGGGGCGGGCGAAGAACTCGGCCACGCGGGCGTCGCGGTCGGGGAGGCGGTTGCCGAGGAAGGCGAGGTCGCTGGCGAAGCGCGGCTCGGGCGCGACGGGGTGATGGGTGGCGGGGTCGAGGGCGTTGTAGACGGGGGCGCAGAGGCGCGCGCCCAGGGCCCGGTAGGCGGCCACCACGGGGTCGCCGCCGCCGTAGGTGAGGACCATGTCGAGGTCGGGGAGCCAGCGGCGGATCGCGTGGTCGGGGGCGGCGGCGATCTCGCCCAGCGTGTGGGGGGCGTCCACGTCCCAGAAGACCCGGAGCGCGCCGGGGCGGGCGGCGGACATGACCTGCGCGAGGAGGAGGTCGTCCTCGAAGCCGACGCCGGAGGTCTTGACGACGATGTCGTAGGTGGCGGCCTCGGCGGCGACGCGGCGGAGCGCCTCGAGGGTGCCGTCGTAGACGACGACGCGCGCCCAGTCGGGCGGGTCGATGTCGCGGTTCTTCTGGCGGTCCCAGACGTCGGGCTCGTAGAAGGTCGTCTGGTAGCCGCGCTTGGCCAGCGCCCGGATGATCCCCCGGTAGTAGGTCGCCGCGCCGTTCCAGTAGGCGGACAGGAGCGAGGAGCCGTAGAAGGCGATGGTCCGGGTCATGCGGTCTTCCTTGCGGGGGCCTTGAGCTGGTCGAGGATGGTCAGCAGTTCATCGACGCGGTGGCGGCAGGTGTGGCGGGCCTGGATGGTCTGGAGGCCGCGCGCGGCCTGTTCGTGCCGCAGCGCGGGGTCGTTGACGAGGGAGCGGAGGTGCTGACGCATCTCGTCGCCGTTCTTGGCCCAGAGGAAGTCGCCGGGGCGGAACAGGCCCTCGGCGTCGTCCCAGGGGGCGGAAACGAGCGGGATGCCGCAGGCCAGGGCCTCGAAGGGGCGGATGGTGGGGATGCCGGGAAGCTGCTCCACGTAGGGGCGGCGGGGGACGTGGACGGTGACGCGGTTATGGGCGAAGGCGCGGGGGACCTCGGCGTTGGGGAGCCAGCCCTTGTAGGCGATCCCGGCGGCGTCGAGGGCGGCGCGGGCGTCGTCGGGGTAGCGGACGCCGTGGACGGTCGCGCGGAGGTGGAGGTCGCGGGCGGGTTGGATCAGGAACTCGTGCAGCTCGGCGGTGCGTTCGTCGTCGCCCCAGTTGCCGATCCAGACGAGGTCGCCCTCCTCGGGCTCGTCGGGCAGGGGGTGGAACAGGGCGTCGTCGGCGGCCTCGTGCCAGGTGAAGACCTGACGGCCCCAGCCGGCCTTGAGGTAGCGCTCGCGCAGGGCCTCGCCGAAGGCCAGGACGCCGTCGTAGCCGGACAGGTCCATCGCCCCGATCTCGCCGGAGGCGGAGACGGCGCGGTGGTGGGTGTCGTGGAACAGGAGCAGGAAGCGGCCGCCGCGCTTGCGCGCCTGCCCGATGCGGGCGACGAGGGCGGGATCGCTCCATTCGTGGACGATCACCACGTCGGCGGCGTCGAGGGCGGCTTCGTGGTCGAACGTGGCGTCGTGGATGGTGGTCGAGATGCTGGGGAAGTCGCGGTGGAAGGCGGCGACGGCGTCGGGACGCTCGGCCAGCAGGTTCTCGCGGCTCCAGGCGTTCGCGGGTTCGAGGGCGAGGGTGTCGTGGCCGCGCCGGTTCAGGTCGCGCATCACGCCGCGAAGGAAATGGGCGTTGCCGTGGTTCCAGTCGGAGATCAGGGAATGGGTGTGGAAGAGGAAACGCATCTCACCTCTGGGTGACGGGCTGGGGAACGAGGTCGGCGTAGAGCCGGAGCATGGCGGCGGCCTGCGCCTCGGGCGTGAAGCGGCGGGAGCGGGCTTGCGCGGCCTCGCCCAGGCGGCGGCGCTCGGTCGGGTCGCAGGCGAGGGCGTCGAGAGTGGCGGCGAGCCGTTCGGGGTCGCGGGGCGGGACGAAGACGGCGGCGTCGGACCAGAGCTCACGGAAGGTCGGGATGTCGGACAGGACCAGGGGCAGGGCCATCCGCGCGGCCTCGGCCACGGCGAGGCCGAAGGGCTCGTAGAGCGAGGGGGAGCAGAAGATCCCGGCGCGGCGCATGAGGGCCACGGCCTCGGCATGGGGCAGCTCGCCGCGCGGGAGGGCGTGGCGGGCGGCGAAGGTCGCGCCGTTGGGGCCGTGCGTGGGGCCGAGGAGGTGGATGGGGAGGTTGGTGTTCTCGGCGGCCTCGTCGAGGAGCGCGCCGTTCTTGCCCTCGTCCCACCAGCGGCCGGAAGCTATGACGAAGGGCTCGCCCTTGGTCTCGCCCAGAGGGGCGGCGGTGGCGTTGGGAACGACGCGCAGGCGAGGGACAGGGCCGTAGCAGGCATGGAGCGCGGCGGCGTGGGCGTGCGAGGGGGCGACGATGGCATCGGCGCGGGCGAGGCCCTGGGCGTTGAGGTCGCCCTGCCATTCCCAGCCGGGGGGGAGGCCCGTGCCGCGCACGGCACGGAACCAAGTGGTGACGCAGGAGTGGGAGACGACGAGGACGGGGCGGTCGGTGTCCAGGCCCGCCGCGTGGGTGGGGAGGTTGAGGTGGAGGAGGTCGGCCCCGTGACGGCGCGCGGCTTGGGCGACGAGGGTCGGCACCTCGGAGAGCGCGCCGGCGTCCCCCACCAGCCAGTCGAGCGGCGCGTCGGTCCAGTCGAGCGTCCCGAGGCGGGCGGCCTCGGCCTGCTGGGCGTCGGTGGGGCGGGGGCCGAAGCCGAGGAACACCGTCTCCACCCCCTCGGGGCGGAGCGCGCCGGCGAGGTCCATCGCGTAGCGCCAGACGCCGCCCACCGCGTCGAGGGTCATGAGGAGGCGCAGGCCCTCTGTCATGCGCGGACGCGCTTCGGGACGGGTGCGGGCTCGGACATCGGCTCGGATATGCGGACGCGGTGGGCGCGGAGCCAGGAGGCGAGGTCGGCCAGCCCTTCGCGCCAGCCGATGCGGGCCTGCCAGCCGGTCGCCTGGGTGAGGCGGGCGGTGTCGGCCACGAACCAGTGCTGGTCGCCCTGCCGCCAGTCGCCGTGGGTCACGGGAAGGCGGCGGTCCACGATCCGCTCGATCTCGCGCAGGACGGAAAGGAGGCTCACGGCGTTGCGGGGACCGCCGCCGAGGTTGAAGGCGCGGCCGGAGAGGGCGTCGATGTTCGCGAGGACCGTGCGGTAGGCGGCCACGGCGTCGGCGACGTGGAGGACGTCGCGCACCTGCTTGCCGTCGCCGTAGACGGAGATCGGCTCTCCCTGAAGGGCGCGGATGAGGAAATGGGCGACCCAGCCCTGATCCTCGGTCCCGAACTGGCGGGGGCCGTAGATGCAGCTCATCCGCAGGACCGCCGCCGGGAGGCCGTAGGAGCGGGCGTAGTCGAGCACATACTGGTCGGCGACGCCCTTGGAGCAGCCGTAGGGGGTGCGGAAGTCGAGGGGCTGGTCCTCGGCGATGCCGTTGGCGCGGAGGCGTTCGTCGGCGGGAAGGTGGCGGTCGGCGGCCTCGGCCATGGGGAGGGCTTCGAGGCAGCCGTAGACCTTGTTCGTGGAGGCGAAGAGGACGGGGACGCGGCGGCCGGTGGCGCGCACGGCTTCCAGCAGGTTGATCGTGCCGCGCGCGTTCACCTCGAAGTCGTCGAGCGGGTCCGCGAGGCTGGTCGTCACCGCCGTCTGCGCGGCGAGGTGGATGACGGCCGAGGCGTCGCGGGTGGCCTCGCGCAGGGCGGCCTCGTCGCGGAGGTCGGCGCGTAGCGCGTGGACACGGGGGCCGTGGTTCGCCTGGAGCCAGTCGAGGTTCTGCCCGACGCCGGGGCGGCTCAGGTTGTCGAGGACCAGCACCTCGCGCCCCTCGGACAGCAGGCTGTCGGCGAGGTTGGAGCCGATAAAGCCCGAGCCGCCGGTGATGAGGACCGGACCCGTCACGAGACGAGCCCCTTGGCTTCGAGCTCCTTTCGCATCTCGGCGCCGCGGTCCACGACGACCTCGCCGCGCACCCAGTCCACGAATTCGTCGAGCGAGTCCTCGAGCCGGTGCCGGGGCTCGAAGCCGAGGAGGTCGCGGGCCTTGGAAATGTCGGCGAAGCAGTTGCGGATGTCGCCGGAGCGGGACTTGCCGAGGATCTCCGGGGCGAGGTGGGGGAGGTTCATCGCGCCGGCGAGGAGGCGGGCGACGCCGGAGATGGTGTAGGCCTGCCCGGAGCCGATGTTGAACAGCTCGCCCGCCGCGCGGGGGCTCTCGTAGGCGAGGCGGAAGGCGCGGGCGACGTCGCGGACATGGACAAAGTCGCGCCGCTGCTCGCCGTCCTCGAAGATCGTGGGGGCCGAGCCCGAGGCCAGGCGGGAGGCGAAGTTGGCCAGGACCCCGGTGTAGGGGTTCGACAGCGCCTGACCCGCGCCGAAGACGTTGAACAGGCGCAGCGCCACGGCGGGGACGTCGTAGGCCTCGCCGAAGATCAGGACAGCGCGCTCCTGCGCGTATTTCGTGAGGGCGTAGATGGAGGCGAGGTCCACGCGCTTGCCCTCGCCCGTGGCGACGGGGGTGAGGGGCTCGCCCTCGGGGCCGGTGGGGTTCCACTGGCCGGCGCGGATGTCGGCGGGCTTGCGGCGGATCGTCTCCAGGAGGGTGCCGTCGGGCTTGGCGTAAGTGCCCTCGCCGTAGACGCTCATGGAGGAGGCGACGACGATGCGGGACACGGGATGATCGAGCATGGCCTCCAGCAGGACGGCGGTGCCGAGGTCGTTGGCGCCGACGTAGCGGGCGATCTCATACATGCTTTGGCCCACGCCCACCTCGGCGGCGAGGTGGATCACGCCGTCGCAGCCCTTGAGCGCCGGGCGGAGGCGGTCGGCGTCGCGCATGTCGCCGCGCACGACCTCGGCTCCCTCGGGGAGGGCGGCGGTGGCGACGCCGTGGACCTGGTCGATCAGGGCGTCGTAAAGGCGCACCTCGTGGCCCTGGGCCAGCATCTCCTCGGCGACGTGGCGGCCGATGAAGCCGCATCCCCCCGTGATCAGAACTTTCGTCATCGGTCCCCCTGCGCTCTGGCGCCAGTGGGTCCGGAACGCTCATCTTCTAAGTAGGTTCCCGAAGTCGTGACCAGCGAGGCGGGCTGGCGGATTTCCGCCGCGGATCGTGGCCTTGGAGTATCGGGGGCGCATCGGGGACGCATCGGGCGGGGGCGGGGACGCCCCTTGCGGCGGGGCCGTGGCGACCTAGGCTGGAACGGGACAGGGGTGGCCCCGGTTGGAAACCGATGGGCCGCCGCGACGCTACGGAAGGACAAGGCCCATGACCGACAGACCCGATCGCCTGTTTCCTGTGCATCGGAAGGTCCGGACATGAGCGCGGAGACGTTGGCGCGCACAAGTCCGGACATGGGGTCCGATCGTCCGGACTTGATCCAGACTCGTTCGGACATGGGCGAGGCTCCTCCGGACATGAGCGGCGGGACGATGCGCGCCGCCCGCGTGACCGGGCCGGGGCGGGTGGAGGTGGTGACGCTGCCTCTCCCGGTGCCGGGGCCGGGGCAGGTGCGGGTGCGGCTGGAGGGCTGCGGGGTCTGCGCGTCGAACCTGGAGCCCTGGGCGGGGCCGGACTGGGTGAGCTTCCCGACCGAGCCCGGCGGCCTGGGGCACGAGGGCTGGGGCGTGGTGGACGCCCTGGGCGAGGGGGTCGAGGGACTGGCGGTCGGGAGCCGGGTCGCGGTGCTGAACCAGCACGGCTATGCCTCGCACGACGTGGTGGCGGCGGGGCAGGCCGTGCCGCTGCCGCCGGAACTGGACGGGCAACCGTTCCCCGGCGAGGCGCTGGGCTGCGCGGTGAACATCTTCCGCCGCTCGCGGATCGAGGCCGGGCAGGTGGTGGCCGTCATCGGCATCGGCTTCATCGGCGCGGCGGTGACGCGGCTGGCGGCCGAGGCGGGCGCGCGGGTGGTCGCGGTGTCGCGGCGCGAGGAGTCGCTGGCGCTGGCGCGGGCGATGGGGGCGGCCGAGGCGATCCCGATGCACGACCACTGGGCCATCGTCGAGGAGGTCCGCCGCCTGACGGGCGGGCGGATGTGCGACGTGGTGATCGAGGCGGTGGGCAAGGAATGGCCGCTGAACCTCGCCGGCGACATCGTGGCCGAGGGCGGGCGGCTGGTGATCGCGGGGTATCATCAGGACGGGCCCCGGACGATCAACGTGGGCGGCTGGAACTGGCGGGGGCTGGACATCGTGAACGCCCACGAGCGCGACCCGGCGGTGAACCTGCGGGGCCTGCGCGAGGCGGTGGCGGCGGCGGCGGCGGGGCGGCTCGATCCCGGGCCGCTGGTGACGCACCATTACCCGCTGGAGCGGCTGGGCGAGGCGCTGGACGCCACGCGGGACAAGCCGGAGGGCTTCGTGAAGGCCTGGGTGAGCTGCGATTAGGGGGAGGGGGCCAAGAATTTTCGTGCGAAGATTCTTGGCTGGAATAGGGCTGGCCCGGCGGGCTCCATTCCGGGCCGGGGCGGAATGGAGCGGTTCATCGGGCCGGAATGGATCGGGGATTTCCAAGGGCCGGGAGCGCAACCTCAAGGGCTTGACGGACGCTCCGCTGCGCTAGGTTTGTTGATGAAGCTTTCGTGACCGGGCCGGTTCGCGAAATGGCGGCCCCGGTTCCGGGCCTCCGCAATTCCGGCCTCCGGTCGCGTCCGTCGAATTGCGCCTTCCTTGGCGCACAATCGAGGTGCCCCCATGCCCCGCAAGAGCCGTTCCAAGCCCGCCGCCGCCCGCCCCCGCCGCATCCTTTTGGCCGGGGGCGCGGGGTTCCTGGGCTCCCACCTCGCCGAGCGGCTGATCGGGGAAGGGTGCGAGGTGATCTGCCTCGACAACCTCCAGACCGGGCGGCTGGGGAACGTGGCGCACCTGATGAGCGCGCCGCGCTTCAGCCTGCTGCGGCACGACATCGGCCAGCCGGTGACGGTCGAGGGGCCGCTCGACGAGGTGTGGAACCTCGCCTGCGCCGCCTCGCCGCCGCAATACCAGCGCGACCCGCTGCACACCTTCCGGACCTGCGTGCAGGGGAGCCTGCACCTGCTGGAACTGGCGAAGGAGAAGGGCGCGCGCATCCTCCAGGCCTCCACGTCGGAGGTCTATGGCGACCCGGAGGTGAGCCTCCAGGCCGAGGGCTACCGGGGCTGCGTGAACACCTGGGGGCCGCGCGCCTGCTACGACGAGGGGAAGCGGGCGGCGGAGACGCTGTTCTACGAATACGAGCGGCAGGGGGTCGAGGTGCGCGTGGCGCGCATCTTCAACACCTATGGGCCGCGCATGAGCCCGGAGGACGGGCGCGTGGTGTCGAACTTCGTGCGGCAGGCGCTGATGGGGGAGCCGATCACGCTCTACGGCAAGGGGACGCAGACGCGGTCCTTCTGCTACGTGGACGATCTGGTCGAGGGGCTGGCGCGGCTGATGCGGTCGGAGGCGCGGGGGCCGGTCAACCTCGGCAACCCCGGCGAGTTCATGGTGCGCGAACTGGCCGAGCTGGTGCTGGCGATGACGGGATCGGATTCGCCTCTGGCCTATGAGCCGCTGCCGCAGGACGATCCCCGCCAGCGCCGGCCCGACATCTCGCGCGCCAGGGCGGAGCTGGGCTGGGAGCCGCGCGTGGCGCTGCGCGAGGGGCTGGAGCGGACCATCGCGCAGTTCCGCGAGGAGGTCGCGGCGCAGCCTCGGCGCGTGGCGCGGGCGGGGTAGGAGGCAGCGGCGCGGAGACCGTGGGGCGGGGTTCGCCCCGCCACCGGCGCGACATGGCGGGCCGGAGCGCGCCCTACGTGAGCGGGTAGCGCGCCAGCTCTTCGTGGATGGCGCCGGAAGGGCGGAGCGTCGAGCGGTAGAGCGCGAAGGAATCCACCGTGAAGGCGGGCGACGGGAAGGCCTCCCACCGCGACAGGAAGCGCGCGAGGCGCTCGTGGTCGGCGGGCGCGGTGCGGGCCAGGCGCGCGAGCGTGACGTGGGGGCGGAAGCGGGTGCGTTCGAGCGTGATCCCCGCGCCGTGGAGCGCGGGGAGGATGCGGTCGCGCAGGGCCTTGGCCGGCGCGGGGTCGCGCACCCCGGCCCAGAGCGCAGTGGGCGAGCGGTCGCCGAAGGTGCCGAGGCCCTGGAGCTGCAGGACGAAGGCGGGGAAGCGGAGGTCCTCCAGCGCCTCGTGGGCGGACTGGATGAGGTCGTCGGGTTGCTCGCCCAGGAAGGCGAGGGTGAGATGGAGCTGCTCGGGGTCGGCGGGTCGGCCGAAGGGGAGCTGCTCCTGCACCCGTTCGAGGGCGTCGCGGACGGGATCGGGGATCGGGATGGCAAGGAAGGCGCGCATGGGCGGATGATGCGCGGTCAGAGGCCGAAGGGAAAGGTGTCGGGGATCGCGCCGTCGCGGGGCCCGTGATCGTGAGGTTCCGGGCCGAGGGGGAAGACGGCGGTGGTCTCGTCGAACCAGGCCCAGGCGTCGAACTGGCGCGGGAGCGAGGCGCGGGCGTAGTGGGAGGACAGCTCGCTCTCGGGGCGGTAGATGACGCCGATGAAGCGCTGGAGGCGGGGCTCCTCCAAGGCGGCGGAAAGGGCGGGGTCGGCGCGGAGGTCGAGGAGGAAGCGGGGGAGGCCGGTGTCGTGGGACAGGCGCTCGTGGCTCCCCTCGCGCGAGGGGCGGACGCGCTTCACCTCCATGTCGCCGTCCCAGTCGGTCGCCGCCGCCACGGTGCCCGTGTGCGTGCCGAAGCCGATCAGGGCGGCGTCCTCGCCCCACCATTCGCGGCAGAGCTGGCCGATGTTCAGCTCGCCCCGGCGCTGGCCCATGTCGGTCGCGCGGGCGTCGCCGATGTGGGAGTTGTGCGCCCAGACGACGGCGCGGGACCGGGGGCCGCGGGCGTCGAGGATGCTTTGCAGCGTCTCGAACATATGGGTGTCGCGGAGGTTCCAGGACTCCTCGTCGCCGTGATACATGATGCGGTAGTAGCGCTCGGCCGAGGCGATGAGGCTGGCGTTGCGCTCGGCGTCGAGGAAGTCCTCGGGACCGTAGGCGAGGCGCTTTTCCAGCAGGTCGCGCCATTGCTGGACGACGGCCTTCTCGCAGCGGCGGTAGCCCTCGGTGAGGACGGCGCGGCCGTAGCGGGCGGGCTCCTCGGCCCAGGGGTGCAGGCAGCCGTAGCGCTCGCGGGCGACGCCCGCCGCCTCGGGGTCCACCTCGTCGAGATAGGCGAGGACGGCGCCGATGGAGCCGCTCATGTTGTAGATGTCGAGGCCGAAGAAGCCGGTCTGCCGTTCGGGCGCGCGGTCGCGGTTCCAGTCGCGCAGCCAGCGGAGGAAGGCCGCCACGTCGGCGTTGCGCCACATCCAGGTGGGGAAGCGCTGGAAGGGCGGCTCGGCGCCGTCGCGGGGCGGGAGGGCGCGGATCTGGCGGTCGATCGCGGCGGCGTCGGGCCAGTCGGCCTCGACCGCCACCACGTCGAAGCCGTGACGTTCGATCAGGCGGCGGGTGATGGCGGCGCGGGCGCGGTAGAACTCGGAGGTGCCGTGGCTGGCCTCGCCCAGCAGGACGACGCGGGCCGAGGCGTAGCGGTCGAAGGTCGCGCCGAAGGCAGGGTCCGAGGGATCGGGGAGCGGCACGGCCGCGTCGCGGATGCGGGCGGAAAGGTCGGTCACGGCGTCTCCTTCCAGCCCTGCGCGCCGATCAGGGGCACGAAGCGCACGGGTTCGAGCGTGGTTTCCTCGAAGCCGTCGGCGAGGCGGGTCAGGCGGCGGAGGTCCTGCGTGCCGTGGGCACCGTCCTGGCGCTCGACCGGGATGACCAGACGGCCGCCGGGGGCGAGCTGGGCCTTCAGCGCCTCGGGGACCGAGGGGGCTCCGGCGGCGACGAGGATGACGTCGAAGGGGGCGTCGGCGGGCCAGCCGAGGGTGCCGTCGCCGTCGTGGATGGCGACGTTCGCGTAGCCGAGGCGGGCCAGCCGCTCGCGCGCCGCGCGGGCGAGGGCGGGGCGGCGCTCGATGCTGGTGACATGGGCGGCGAGGCGGCCGAGGATGGCGGCGGCGTAGCCGGAGCCCGCGCCGACCTCCAGCACGCGGTCGCCGGCCTCCACCCCCGCCGCCGCGATCATGCGGGCGACGATGTAGGGCTGCGAGATGGTCTGGCCCTCGGCGAGGGGGAGAGGTTCGTCGGCGTGGGCGCGGCCCTCGTCGCCGGGGCGCACGAAGGCCTCGCGCGGGACCTCGCGCATGGCGCGCAGGAGGCGCGGCTCGCTGATGCCGCGCCGGGCGATCTGCGAGTCCACCATGCGGTCGCGGGCCTGGGCGAAGTCCATCCCGGTCACGCCCCCTGGCCCCAGTTCATTTCCAGGCCACCGTCGATGGTGAAGCTCTGGCCGGTCACGTAGTCCGAATCCGGCGCGGCGAGGTAGAGCGCGAGGCGCGCGACCTCCTCGGGCTCGCCGGGGCGGTTCCAGGGGATGCGGGGCAGCTCCTCCTTCATGGCCTCGGGATCCTCGGTCCTTTCGGCGGTCATGGGGGTGCGGATGAGGCCGGGGGCCACGGCGTTGACGTTGATCCGGAGCGGCGCGAGTTCGAGCGCGAGGGAGCGGGTGAAGGTCAGGAGGCCGCCCTTGGCCGCGCCGTAGGCCGCGCCGCCGGGGGTGGGGATCGCCTCGTGGACGGAGGTGACGTTGACGATCTTGCCGCCCTGCGCCCCGGCGCGCTTGCGGGCGCGGATGAAGGCGCGGCAGCAGAAGAAGGGGCCGTAAAGGTCGGTGCGGATCACGCGGTCCCAGGTGGCGGTGTCCATGTCCGCCACCTCGGCGTCGCCCCCGGTACCGGCGTTGTTCACCAGGATGTCGGGGAGGCCCAGGTCGGATTCCACGGCGTCGAAGAGGGTCTGGACCGCATCCTCGTCCGTCACGTCGAGCTGCTTGAGCAGGGCGCGGCGGCCCTCCGCGCGGACGCGGGCGGCGGTGTCCTCGCCCCCTTGCGCGTCGGCGTGGAAGGTCACGGCCACGTCGGCCCCGGCCTGCGCGAAGGCCAGGGCCGTGGCCCGGCCGATGCCGGAATCCGAGCCGGTGACGATGGCGACCTTTCCGGTCAGGTCGAGCATGGCGGTCCTCCCCGAGTTGTCAGCCAAACCGCAGGAACCGGGCGTGGTTCCGGCGCTGGCCTGGGGAGAGGTGTAACAGGGGAAGGGTTCACGCCGTGTGACGGCATCGGGCGCTGGGGGAACCGGATGTTAACGGATCGTCCGGGAGGGCGCCGCGAATCAGGCCAGCTCCTCCAGCAGGTCGAGGATCAGCGTCATGCGCTCGCGCGCGTCCTCGCTTTCCCGGCGGAGCACGAGGCGGCCGTCGATGCGTTCGAGCGCGCCCCCGGAGGCCGCCACGGCCTCGGACAGGCGGTCCTCGGACCCCTCCACGTCGAGGGCGACGGCGGCGGGGCCGGCGGAGATGCGGGTGACGCCGAGGGTGCGGGCGAGGGCGCGGATCTGCGCGGCGCGGAGGAGGTCCGTGACCTCGGGGGGCGGGGGGCCGAAGCGGTCGGCGATCTCGTCGGCGAGGCGCTCCACGTCCTGCGCGTCCTGGGTGCGGGCGAGGCGGTGGTAGAGGTTGAGGCGCACCTCGGGCTCGGGGATGGTGTCGGGGGGGAGGGTGCCGGTGGCGCCGGCCTGGAACTCCACCTCGCGGTGGCGGGGGGATTCGCCGCGCGCGGCGCGGATCGCGTCGGCCAGAAGCTCCTGATACAGGCCGAGGCCGATCAGGCGGACATGGCCGGTCTGGCGGTCCCCGAACAGCTCGCCCCCGCCGCGCAGGTCGAGGTCCTGGGCGCTGATCGCCATGCCCGCGCCGAGGCGGTCGAGGGCCTGCAACGTGCCGAGGCGTTTCAGGGTGGCGGGGGGGAGGTCCTCGCCGGGCTCGGTCAGGAGGTGGCAGAAGGCCTGCGCGCCGCCGCGCCCGACGCGGCCCCGGAGCTGGTGGAGCTGGGCCAAGCCGAACAGGTCGGGGCGCAAGACGACCATGGTGTTGGCGCGCGGCACGTCGAGGCCGGATTCGATGATGCTGGTCGCCAGCAGAACGTCGCCGTCGCCCTCCGCGAAGCCGACCATCACCTCGTCGATCTCGCGCGCGGGAAGCTGCCCGTGGGCCACGCGCAGGCGCAGGCGGGGGAGGAGGCGGGCGATCGTGGCGGCCACGGCGTCGATGTCCTCCACGCGGGGGACGACGACGAAGCTCTGGCCGCCGCGACGGCGTTCGCGGGTGAGGGCGTGGCGGAGGGTGTCGTCCGTGCGCTCCCCGAGCAGGGTGCGGATCGGGCGGCGGCGGGCGGGGGGCGTGGCGATCACCGACAGGTCCTGGAGGCCGACGAGCGCGGATTGCAGGGTGCGGGGGATCGGGGTGGCGGTCATGGTGAGGAGGTGGGCGCTGCCGACCAGCGCGCGGGCCTTCTGCTTGTCGGCCTGTCCGAGCCGCTGCTCCTCGTCGATGACGACGAGGCCGAGGTCGGCGAAGGCGACGCCCTTGGCGAGGAGGGCCTGCGTGCCGACGACGACGCGGATGGAGCCGTCCGCGAGGCCCGCCTTGACGCGCCGGGCCTCGGCGGGGGTGACGAGGCGGGAGAGCTGGGCGACCTCCACGCCCAGGCCCTCGAAGCGTCGGGTGACGTTCGTGAAATGCTGGCGGGCCAGCACGGTCGTCGGGGCGAGGATCGCCACCTGCCGCCCCGCGAAGGCGCAGGCGGCGGCGGCGCGGATCGCCACCTCGGTCTTGCCGAAGCCCACGTCGCCGATGACGAGGCGGTTCATGGGGCGGCCCGAGGCCATGTCCGCGAGCGTCGCGGCGATGGCGCGGGCCTGATCGGGCGTTTCCTCGAAGGGGAAGCGGTCGGCGAGGCGCTCGTAGGGCGCGCGGTCGGGGTCGAGCCTGGGCGCTTCGGTCGCCTGCCGGGCCTCGGCTGCGGCGATGAGGGCGCGGGCGGTCTCGGCCAGCCCCTCGGACACCTTGGCGCGGCGCCTGTCCCAACTGCCGGTGTCCAGCTTGTCGAGCGCGACCTCGCCCTCGTCGGCGCCGTAGCGCCAGATCTTTCCGGCCTCGGTGGCGGGGACGAGGAGGCGCTGGCCCTCGGCGTATTCGAGGCGGATGGCCTCGCCCTCCAGTCCCTCGGTGGCGATGGTCTCCAGGCCGTCGAGGCAGGCGACGCCGTGCTCCATGTGGACGACGAGATCGCCCTCGTGCAGCTCGGCGGCCTCCAGCGTCCAGGGGGCGGCGAGGGCTTCGGCGGCGGGGAGGCCGGCGCGGCTGCCGAGGATGTCGCGGGCGGCGAGGACGGCGAGGTTGGCGCGGCGGTCGATGAAACCCTCGTCCAGCGCCGGTTCGAGGGCGGGGAGGGGGTCGGGCGCGGCGAGGGCGGCGGGCCAGTCGGCGGCGGGCTCGGGCGGCTGGCCGGCCTCGCGCAGGCGGCGGGTCAGGCGGGCGCGGTCGCGGCCGGCGTGGCCGGTGAGGAGGACCCGGCGGTTCTGTTCAGCCTGTTCGGCCAGGAAGGCGGCGATGGCGGCGCGGGGGCGACGGTCGAGGGCGAAGGCGGGGACGGGCTCCCAGTCGGTGGCGTCGAGGTCCTCGGTCGGGAGGGCGGACCAGTCGTCGGCGGTCAGGTAGAGCCGTTCGGGCGGGGGGGTGCGGCGGGCCGGGGTGTCGTCGCGGGCGCGTTCGCGGTGGGCCTCGGCGATCTGGGCGAGTCCTTGCGTCGCGGCGCGGCGGGCACCGGGGGCGAGGGTGATCCGTGCGCCGGGAAGGTGGTCGGGGAGGGTGGCAAGCGCGGGCCAGGCGTCGAACAGGCGGTGCTCGGCGCCGGGGTCCTCGTCCTCGGGGCGGGGGCCGGGGAGTTCGCTGGCGGGGTCGATGACGAGGGTGGCGACCTCCTCCACGGAAAGCTGGGTGGCGGGGTCGTAGCGGCGGATGGCGGTGACGGCCTCGGCGAACTCGATGCGGAAGGGCCAGTCGGAGGCGGCGAGGAACACGTCGATGACGCCGCCGCGCAGGGCGACCTCGCCGGGCTCGTCCACACGGTCGTCGAGCCGGTAGCCAGCGGATTCGCAGAAGGCGCGCAGGGCGTCGGGGTCGAGCGGCTGGCCCACGCGGAGGGGGAAGCCCCGGGCCGCGCCGAGGGGCGGGAGGCGCTGGAGGAGGGCGGCAGGGGGGACGACGACGATGGCGGGGGCGTCGGACGGGTCCGCGAGGCGGCGCAGGACGGCCATGCGGCGGCCCATGGCGGCGGCCGAGGGCGAGGCCCAGTCGTAGGGGAGCACGTCCCAGGGCGGAAAGGCCGTGGCGCGGGTGGCGGGCGCGGCGGCGGCGAGGAAGCGGGCGATGGCCTCGGCGCGCGATTCGGTGGCGGCGACGTGAAGGAGGGGGCGGCCCTCCTCATGGAGCGCGAGCAGCCGCGCGGCCTCCAGGCCCCAAGGAAGTTCGTCCGCCACGCTGTCCCCTTCGTCCGGTGCCGTGCGCCCCTGTCCGGGCCGGGTTCAACCGCGCCGCCGGGGCCGGGTTCCGGCCCTCCGGTCCAGCGCGAACCCGCCCAGTCCCTTCGCGCCCGCGGCGAGAGTTCCCGTCCCGCGGGAACCGGAAGGTGGGTCAATGGCGTTAGACCCCCGCGCGCCAGACCTGGGCGCGCTTCAGCCGCCCTCGCGAGCAGGACCATCCCGGCCCCGAGGCGCGGCGACTGGGGCAACAACAACACGATCAGGAGAAACGATGCCGGACGCCACCCCCTTCCCCCTGAACGACGTATCCGGCCCCCTGATCTGCTTCTCTCATCTGCGCTGGGACTTCGTGCTGCAACGGCCGCAGCACCTGATGGGCCGCTTCGCCAAGGGCCGCCGGGTGATCTACTGGGAGGAGGTCATCCCCACCGACCACGACAAGCCCTATTACGAGATCCACGTCTTCGAGGACGACAACGTGCGGGCCATCCGTCCGCGCGTGCCGCGCGGCTGGTCCGCGCAGGAAACCGAGAAGGCGCTGGCCGCGATGCTCGACGACCTCCTGGCGCTCCAGGGCGGCGGCAAGCCGGTGCTCTGGTTCTACACGCCGATGATGTGGCCGGTCGCCCGGCACGTCGAGGCCGACGCGGTGGTCTATGACTGCATGGACGAGCTGTCGCACTTCAAGTTCGCGCCGCCGGAGCTGCGCGAGCGGGAGGCGGCGCTGCTCGGGGCCGCCGACGTGGTGTTCACCGGCGGCTGGAGCATCTGGGAGGCCAAGAAGCTCCAGCACGACAACATCCACCCGTTCCCCTCCTCGGTGGACGCGCGGCACTTCGCCCAAGCCCGCCAGGGGATGGCCGAGCCCGCCGACTTGGCCGGCATCCCGCATCCGCGCCTGGGCTTCTACGGCGTGATCGACGAGCGGATCGACCTTTCGCTCATCGACCATCTGGCGGCGTCGCGGCCGGATTGGCATCTGGTGATGGTCGGGCCGGTGGTGAAGATCGCCGAGGCCGACCTGCCGCGCCGGGCGAACATCCACTACCTCGGCGGCAAGTCCTACGCCGAGCTGCCCGCCTACCTGTCCGGCTGGGACGCGGCGCTGATGCCCTTCGCCATCAACGAGGCGACGCGCTTCATCTCGCCCACCAAGACGCCGGAATACCTGGCGGGCGGGCGGCCCGTGGTGTCCACGCCGATCCGCGACGTGGTGCGGCATTACGGCGACCTGGAGGGCGTGAGGATCGCCGACACGCCCGAGGCGTTCCTCGCGGCCTGCGAGGCGGCGCTGGCGCTGGCCGGGACGCCCGAGGCGTGGCGGCCCGCCGTGGACGCGATGCTGGCGGACCTGTCCTGGGACACGACCTTCAAGCGCATGGACCGGCACCTCGCCGAGGCCGTGCAGATGCGCCGGTCGCGGCGCGCGCCCGACCGCTTCGCCGCCCCCGGCATCCGGCGCGGCGGCTCCAGGCCCTATGACGTGGTGATCGCCGGGGCGGGCTTCGCGGGCTCCATCATGGCCGAGCGGCTGGCCGAGGGGTCGAACAAGCGCGTCCTCGTGGTGGACAAGCGGCCCCATGTCGCGGGCAACGCCTACGACCTCCACGACAAGGCGGGCGTGCTGATCCACCAGTACGGGCCGCACATCTTCCACACCAACTCCGAGCAGGTGGTGGACTACCTGAGCCGCTTCACGGCGTGGCGGCCCTACGAGCACCGGGTGCTGGCCAAGGTGGGCGAGAAGCTGCTCCCCATGCCGATCAACCGGACGACGCTGAACGGGCTCTACAATCTGAACCTGCAATCCGACGAGGACGCGGCGGCGTTCCTGGCGGCGCAGGCCGAGCCGGTGGAGGACATCCGGACCTCGCGCGACGTGGTGGTGAACGCCGTCGGGCGGCACCTCTACGAGACCTTCTTCCAGGGTTACACCCGCAAGCAGTGGGGGCTCGACCCGTCCGAGCTGGACAAGTCGGTGACGAGCCGGGTGCCGACGCGGACCTCGCTCGATGACCGCTACTTCACCGACACGTTCCAGGCGATGCCCAAGGAGGGCTTCACCCGGATGTTCGAGAGGATGCTCGACCATCCGAACATCGACCTCGCGCTCGGGACCGACTTCCACGACCTGAAGGCCGGCGACCTCGCGCCGCTGACCATCTACACGGGGCCGATCGACGCCTTCTTCGGGCACCGCTTCGGGCCGCTCCCGTATCGGAGCCTCCAGTTCCGGCACGAGACGCTGGACCAGCGGCGGTTCCAGGAGGTCGCGGTGGTCAACTACCCGGCGCAGGAGGTGCCGTTCACGCGGGTCACGGAGTATAAATACCTGACCGGGCAGGTGCACGACCGGACCTCGATCACCTACGAATACCCGTCGGCGGTCGGCGACCCGTATTACCCCATCCCGCGCCCCGAGAACGCCGCGCTGTTCAAGCGCTACGAGGCGCTGGCCCTGCAGCGGGACGACGTGATCTTCCTCGGGCGGCTGGGCACCTACCGCTACTACAACATGGACCAGGTGGTCGGGCAGGCGCTGGCGACCTACCGGCGGCTGGCCGAGCGGATGGCGGCGCGGACCGCCGCCTCCTCCACGGCGGCGGAGTGATCCACGCCCCGTGACGATCCCGGCCGGGCCTTCGGGTCCGGCCGTTCCGTGCCGGGACCGCCCGCGGAATGGGCAGGTGGCGGACCGGGGCCGCGCTGTCCCGGTCTCCGCTTGCGTCCCGGCCCGCCCGGCGGCCTGCTGCCTCCATTCCTCTCCCTTCCGTCCAGGTGCCCCGGTGGTCCCCGAGCCTCCTTCCGACGCGACGACGCCCCGCGTGCTGCTCGTCCCCGCGCGTCTGGGCGACGCGGCGGCGGACCGCGACCTCCTCAGGTTCGTCCGCAGCCTGCCGCGCGAGCGGTATCGGCTGGGCGCGATCCCCTGCGCGCGGGGGGCGGGGGACCCCGGGCCGACGCTGGACCGGCTGCGGGGCCTTGGCGTGGAGGTGGACGACGCGCCGTTCGGCCTGTCGCTGGAGGACACGGTGGAGCTGCTGGTCCGGGCGCTGCCGCGCTGGGATGCCGTGGCGCCCTGGGGGGAGGCGCCGGACCTGCCGATGGCGCTGGCGCGGATGGCGCTGCATCCGCCGGTGATCGACGGCGCTCCCGGCGTGGGGGACTGGGAGCGGCGGATCGCGCGGGCGCTGGCCGGGGTCGCGCCCGCGCCCGCGCCGTCGCTGTTCGCGAGCGTGATGCAGGGGGGCTGGGAGTGCTCGACCCACGTGCGGCGGGACGGGCGGCGGCTCGACGTGATCGCGGCCACGGGGCACGACCTCCACGCCGAGGCGGATTATCGGCAGCTTGGGGCGCTGGGGCTGCGGACGCAGCGGGACGGGCTGCGCTGGCATCTGATCGAGACCGCGCCGGAGACCTACGACTTCGCAAGCTGGACGCCGATGCTGGAGGCGGCGCGGCGGACGGGGACGCAGGTGATCTGGGACCTGTTGCATTACGGCTGGCCCGAGGGGCTGGACATCTGGGGCCCGGAGTTCGTGGGGCGCTTCGCCGCCTTCGCGCGGGCGGCCGCGCTCCACCGGCGGGCGGTCGCGGACGAGGCGCCGTTCTGGTGCCCGGTCAACGAGATGTCGTTCCACGCCTGGGCGGGGGGCGACGTGGGCTACCTCAACCCCTTCGGGCGCGGGCGGGGGTTCGAGCTGAAGTGCCAGCTCGCCGCCGCCGCCATCGCGGCGATGCGCGAGCTGCGGGCCGTGGACCCGCGCGCGCGGTTCGTCCATTGCGAGCCGCTGATCGCGGTGCACCCCGACCCCGCGACCCCCGCCAGCCGGACGGATGCCGAACGGCAGACGGGCTACCAGTTCCAGGCCTTCGACCTGATCGCCGGACGGCTGTGGCCGATGCTGGGCGGGCGCGAGGGGTTCCTCGACGTGCTGGGGGTCAACTACTACTGGAACAACCAGCGGCTCTGGACCGGCGAGGAGATCGACGTGGATCATCCGTCCCACGTGCCGCTGTCGGACCTGCTGTTCGGGCTGCACGCCCGCTACGGCCGCCCGCTGCTGATCGCCGAGACGGGGGTCGAGGGGGACCGGCGCGCGGCGTGGTTCCGCCATGTGGCGGCGGAGGTCGGGCGGGCGCGGGCGCGGGGCGTGCCGGTCGAGGGGATCTGCCTGTATCCCATCGCCAACCATCCCGGCTGGGACGACGACCGCGACTGCCCGAACGGCCTTTTGGGGGCGCATCCGGGGCCGCGCGGGCGGGCGGTGCACGGGTCCCTCGCGCAGGCGGTGCTGGAGGCGCAGGAGCCGGGGGCCGCGCGGCGGCGCGCGGCGGGCTGACGCAGGGGCGGCGAATCGGTTCGCTTGCCTCGGACCCGATCCGGCCCGTCCCGCGTTGAGGGCGCGATCCACGGGCCGACCCGCGCCGCCCGCCCGCGCCGGGCCGGCCCGCCCCCAGAGGAGCTTCGCATGGACCGAGACGATTCCTGGCTTGACGAGCCGCGGCCTTCCTGGCCCCCGCACGGCGCCCTTGAAGGCCATCACTTCGGAGCCCCCGCCCCGCGCCCCGGTCCGCTGACCGAGCGCCGCGTCGTCGCCGCCGCCGCGACCCTGGGGCTGGGCGCGCTGGTGGGGCTGGCCGCCTACGCCTATCTCGGCCCCTCGGCCAGCCAGTCCAAGCGCCGCGCCGACGCGCCGCGCCTGACCGACGACGCCCCCGGCCGCACCGCCCGGCAGGCGCGGTTCGGCGACTACGCCGTGACGGGCCGCAGCGTGACGATCGACCGCCCGCGCGAGGAGATCTACGCCTTCTGGCGCGACTTCGCGAACCTGCCCCGGTTCATGGAGAACATCGTCGAGGCCGGCGAGCCCGAGCCCGGCCTGTCCACCTGGACGATCCGCGCGCCGCTGGGGCAGACGGTCAAGGTCCGCTCGCGCATCGTCAACGACCGCGCGGGCGAGCAGATCGCGTGGCGGTCCACCCCCGACAGCCAGATCGAGACGGAGGGCAAGGTGATGTTCCGCGACGCGCCGGGCGGGCGCGGGACCATCGTGGAGACGGTCATCGCCTACAAGCCGCCGATGGGCGCGCTGGGGCAGGCGGTGGCCAAGCTCTTCTCGGCCGAGCCGTCGGTGCAGGCGCGGCGCGACCTCAAGCGGCTCAAGATGCTGCTGGAGGCGGGCGAGATCGCCACCAACGTCAACCGCCGGGACAAGGCGAACAAGGCCCAGCAGGGCGGCCCATCCGTCCAGGCCGACCTGTCCCGGTCCGCCACCCCGACCGCGATCCCGACCGCGACCGCCTGAGGAGGCCCCCGAATGCGCGCCCTTACCTACCACGGCAAGATGAAGGTCCAGGTGGACAGCCACCCCGACCCGCAGATCGTCAACCCCCGCGACGCCATCATCGAGGTCACGAGCACCGCCATCTGCGGATCGGACCTGCACCTGTTCGACGGCGTGATCCCCGGCGTCCTCAAGGGCGACATCCTGGGCCACGAGTTCATGGGCCGGGTGGTGGAGGTCGGCCCGAAGTCCACGCTGGAGGTCGGGCAGCGGGTCGTGGTGCCCTTCACCATCTCCTGCGGGGCCTGCTTCCATTGCCGCAACCAGGAGTTCTCGCATTGCGACAACTCCAACCCCGTCGAGAAGCAGGACATGAGCGAGACGCTCTATGGCCATTCGATGGCGGGGCTGTTCGGCTATTCGCACCTGACGGGCGGCTATCCGGGCGGGCAGGCCGAGTTCGTGCGGGTGCCGTTCTCGGACGTGGGGCCCATCGTGATCCCCGACCACATCCCGGACGAGCAGGCGCTGTTCCTGTCCGACATCCTGCCGACCGGCTGGATGGCCGCCGACCAGGCGACCGTGGAGCCGGGCGACACCATCGTCGTCTGGGGCGCGGGGCCGGTCGGCCTCTTTGCCGCCCAGTCCGCGAAGGTGATGGGGGCCGAGCAGGTGATCGTGATCGACCACTATCCCCGCCGGCTGGCGCTGGCGCGCAAGATGGGGGCCAAGGTCATCGATCGTAGCCAGACCAACGTCCTTGAGGCGCTGATGGAGATGACCGGCGGGCAGGGGCCCGACGCGGTGATCGACGCGGTGGGCATGGAGAGCCACGGCTTCGGCAACTTCAACCTGCCCGACACGATCAAGCAGAAGGTCGGCATCGGCGCCGACCGCATCGGCGCGCTGCGCGAGGCGATCACCGCCGTCCGCAAGGGCGGGCGGGTGTCGGTGCCCGGCGCCTACGGGGGCATGTCCGACAAGTTCCCCACCGGGGCGCTGATGGAGAAGGGCCTGACCCTGCGGACCGGGCAGACCCATGTCCAGCGCTACTACCGCGAGTTGCTGGAGCGGATCGAGCGGGGGGAGATCGACACCACCTTCCTCATCAGCCACGTCATGGCGCTGGAGGACGCCCCCAGGGGCTACGACCAGTTCCGCAACAACCAGAACGAATGGACCAAGGTCGTGCTCAAGCCCAAATGGGAGAAGGGGCGGCAGGAGGAGGGCCGCGCCCGCACCGAGCTGGACATGGAGGCGGGCGTCGCCGCCGGCCCGCGTCCCGCCGCCCTGTCCACCGAGGAGGCGCTCCATGCCTGACCGCAAGCTCGCCATCGTCACGGGCGCGTCCACCGGCATCGGGCGGGAACTGGCCCGCTGCGCCGCCGAGGATGGCTGCGACCTCATCATCTGCGCCAACGAGGCCGCCATCGAGGACGCCGCGCGCGACCTGCGCCAGCACGGCGGGCAGGTGGAGGTGGTGCAGGCCGACCTGTCCACCGAGGAAGGGGTCCTGACGCTCTGGCATCAGGTCGGCGCGCGCGAGGTCGATTACCTCATGGCGAACGCCGGGCTGACGCTCGGCCACGCCTTCGTCGATCAGGACTGGCCGCGCGTGCGCGAGATGATCGGGTTGAACGTCCTCGGGACGACGCTGCTGCTGCACCGGGCCCTGCCCCGGATGCAGGCGCGGGGCGAGGGGCGGGTGCTGGTCACCGGCTCCATCGCCGGGTTCATGCCGGGGAGCTACCAGGCGGTCTACAACGCGTCGAAGGCGTATCTGGACAGCCTCGCCTACGCGCTCAACGACGAGATGAAGGAGCATGGCGTCACCGTCACCTGCCTGATGCCCGGCCCGGTGGACACGCCGATCTTCGACCGGGGCGAGATGCGCGACAGCGTCATGGGCGAGACCTCCCTGAAGGACACGCCCGAGCACACGGCGCGGGCGGGCTTCGAGGCGATGAAGGCCGGCAAGGCGGGCATGACGCCGGGACTGATGAACAAGCTCATCACCAGCTTCGCGGGGGTGATCCCCGACACCGTGCTGGCGCGGATGAACCGCTGGATGTCCGAGACGGACGAGGACAAGGCCAAGTCGTCCTGACGGGGCCCGCGCGCCCCTGGCGCCACGGCCCGGGATCGGTGCCCGGGCCGTTAACCAATCCTTAACTTTTCCTTGCCAGCGCGCCCGTCCCGAATCACATCTGGGGCATGGCGTCCCGTCCCCTGATCCTTGCCGGCCTCGCGGCGCTGTTCGGCCTGACCATCGAGCCGCCCTCGGACGGCCCGCGCGGCGCGCTGCGGGTGATCGACGCCGACACCTTCGACGTGGGCGGGACGCGCGTCCGGCTGCACGGCGTGGACGCGCCCGAGAAGGCGCAGGTCTGCCAGGATGCCAAGGGCGAGCCCTGGGCCTGCGGCGCGTGGTCGGTGGGCGAGGCGAGGATGCTCTGGGACGGGCGGGAGGCGAGCTGCGAGCGGCTCGACACCGATCGCTACGGCCGCGCCGTGTCACGCTGCGCTGTCGGGCGCGAGGACATCGGCCGGACGCTGGTCGCGCGCGGGATCGCATTGGCCTACCGCGACTATTCGACGGACTACGTGGCCCAGGAGGAGCTGGCCCGCCGCGCCCGGCTGGGCGTCTGGCAGGGCGAGTTCCAGCGCCCGCAGGACTACCGCCGCGCGCCCGACCCCGGCCTGTCGCCCGACCTGTCGAACGTGGTGGTGCTGAGCGCGCCGGAGGAGGGCTGCGCGATCAAGGGCAACGTCTCGGGGTCGGGGCGCATCTACCACGTGCCCGGCAGCGCCCGCTACGAGGCGACCGTCATCGACGCGGCGCAGGGCGAGCGGTGGTTCTGCTCGGTGGCCGAGGCGGAGGCGGCGGGCTGGCGCGCGCCGCGCTAGGCGGCTGGTTCAGGCTCCAGGCCGGAAGATGAAGAACGCGCCCAGCGCGATGAAGGCAAACCCGAGGGCGTGGTTCCAGGTCAGCGGCTCCTTGAGGTAGGTCACCGAGAACACCGCGAAGACCGAGAGCGTCAGCACCTCCTGGATCGTCTTGAGCTGCGCCGCCGAGAAGGCGGCATGGCCGATGCGGTTCGCGGGCACCTGAAGGCAATACTCGAAGAAGGCGATCCCCCAGGAGACGAGGATCACGACCCAGAGGGCCGTCCCCTTGAACCGCAGGTGCCCATACCAGGCGAAGGTCATGAAGACGTTGGACAGCACGAGCAGGCCGATGGCGGCGACGGGGATGGGCAGGGCGGGCATGGGAGACCTCGATGGACGCGCCCCGTGGTGCCGCAGGCCAAGGGTTAGCGCAACCAGCGTCCCGGGGGGATTGGCAATGGCGCGCGATTGGGTTTTCGTGCAGGTCACGCCGCGCCCGGACATCGACGGGGCGGAACGTGGAGGAACCCGTGAACGACATCCTGAACGAGCTGGAGGCCCGGCGGGCGGCGGCCCGCCTCGGCGGCGGCGAGGCGCGCATCCGGTCGCAGCACGCGCGCGGCAAGCTGACGGCGCGGGAACGGATCGAGCTGCTGCTCGACGAGGGCTCCTTCGAGGAGTTCGACATGTTCGTGACGCACCGCGCCACCGACTTCGGCATGGACCGCGACCGCCCGGCGGGCGACGGCGTGGTGACCGGCTGGGGCACGGTGAACGGGCGGCTGGTCTATGTGTTCAGCCAGGACTTCACGGTGTTCGGCGGGTCGCTGTCGGAGACCCATGCCCAGAAGATCTGCAAGATCATGGACATGGCGATCCGCAACGGCGCCCCGGTGGTGGGCATCAACGATTCCGGCGGCGCGCGCATCCAGGAGGGGGTGGCCTCGCTCGCGGGCTACGCCGAGGTGTTCCAGCGCAACGTCCTGGCCTCGGGCGTGATCCCGCAGATCAGCCTCGTGATGGGCCCCTGCGCGGGCGGCGCGGTCTATTCCCCGGCGATGACCGACTTCATCCTGATGGTGAAGGACACATCGTATATGTTCGTGACCGGACCCGAGGTGGTGCGGACCGTCACGAACGAGGTCGTCACCGCCGAGGAGCTGGGCGGCGCGCTGACCCATACCCGCAAGTCCTCGGTCGCGGACGCCGCCTTCGAGAACGACGTGGAGGCGATCATCGAGGCGCGGCGGCTCATCGACTTCCTGCCGCTGTCGAACCGGACGCCCGTGCCGGTGCGGCCCTTCTTCGACGACCCCGCGCGCGTCGAGCCCAGCCTCGACACCCTGATCCCCGAGAGCGCGAACACCCCCTACGACATGAAGGAGCTGATCGCGAAGATCGCCGACGAAGGCGATTTCTACGAGATCCAGGGGGAGTTCGCGAAGAACATCCTGACCGGCTTCATCCGGCTGGAAGGATCGACCGTGGGCGTGGTGGCGAACCAGCCGACCGTGCTGGCGGGCTGCCTCGACATCGACGCCTCGCGCAAGGCCGCGCGCTTCGTGCGGTTCTGCGACGCCTTCTCCATCCCGATCCTGACGCTGGTGGACGTGCCGGGCTTCCTGCCGGGGACCGCGCAGGAATACGGCGGCATCATCAAGCACGGGGCCAAGCTGCTGTTCGCCTACGCCGAGGCGACGGTGCCCAAGGTCACGCTCATCACCCGCAAGGCCTATGGCGGCGCCTATGACGTGATGGCCTCCAAGCACCTGCGGGGCGACGTGAACTACGCCTGGCCCACCGCCGAGATCGCGGTGATGGGCGCCAAGGGGGCCGTCGAGATCCTGTACCGCGCCGAGAGGGGCGATTCGGAGGCGCTGGCCCAGCGGACCCGCGACTACGAGGACCGCTTCGCCAACCCCTTCGTCGCCGCCGAGCGCGGCTTCATCGACGAGGTGATCCAGCCCCGATCGACCCGCCGCCGCGTCGCCCGTGCCTTCGCGATGCTCCGCAACAAGGTGCTCGAGAACCCGTGGAAGAAGCATGACAACATTCCGCTCTGACCGGAGCCTGGCGGCTGCGGCGGCCCTGGCCCTGGCCGGGCCCGTCGCCGCGCAGGAGGTGACGCTCCCCTCGGGCCGCGCCGCCACGCTCTACGACGTGGTGCTGGAGACCGCGGCCGTCCTTCTCGCGCCCGACGCGGGCACCGACCCCGAGGGGCTCCCCGAGGGACCGCTGGACGAGGCCGAGCCTCTCGACGCCGCGCCCGCCCGCGCGGAACCCGGGGCCCTCTCCAGCGGCGGGCTGTCCGATGCCGCGCCGGGCGGGCTGGCGCGGTTCCGGCTGGTGGTGCCGGGCCTGGGCGGGGAGGGGGCCGGCTATGACGCCGTGGCGGGCGACTTCGGCTGGCTCTGCGAGGCGATGGCGCTGCCCGCGCTGGCCGCCAACGGCTGGGCGCCCGCCGAGGTGGTGGTCGCGCTCTCGGATCGCGAGGTGGCGTTCGGAGCCGCCGATCCCGAGGCCGTGCAGTTCTTCGAGGGCTTCCGCATCGAGGACGGGACCTGCGTCCCGCAGGCCTTCTGATGGAGAAGCACAAGGGATTCCCTGGCCGCCTGCCCAGCTCGGACCTTCAGTTCACCATCCGCCACGAGAACCGCAAGAAGGGCGCGACGCCGCTGGTCGCGCGCGAGAGGTTCCGCGACCGCAAGGCGATCGACCGCGCCGCCGACGAGGCCTTCCTGCGCGCCCTTTGGGAGCATTTCGGCGAGGAGCCCTTCGTGCGCGGCAACCTCGACGCGGGGCGGCTGTCCTGGCTTCTGGGCCGCGAGGTCGTCCCGGCCGAGGAGCCGTTCGACCCGAAGAGCTATGACGCGCTCCTGCGGATCGACGTGGCCCGCGCCCGCGCGGCCTTCCCCCGGGTCTTCGCCGAGGACGCGGCGGCGGAGCCGGACGACGGCGACGACTGGGACGAGGGGGAGGACGAGTGAGCGCGCCCGCCTGTCGTCGCCCGGTTCCCCGTGTCGTGACGGCATCCCGCCGAGGCGGGGAAACCCCGCCTTGCGCCCCTACGTTGACAGTGGCATCCCTGGGATCATCTGGGGCCACATTATCTGGAGAACCGACATGTCCACCACCCTTCGCCTGCTCGCCGTCCTCGGCGTCGCCGCGACCCTGTCCGCCTGCGGCGACACCGATCTCGAACGCACCGCGACCGGCGCCACGATCGGCGCGGGCATTGCGGCCGTCACCGGCGAATCCGCCCTCAACGGCGCGCTCATCGGCGGCGCGGCCGGCGCCGTGTCCTGCTCGGTCGCGCCCGGCGCCCCGAACTGCCGCTGATCCTCGGGGCGTGACGCCCCCGCTTCGCAAGGCCGCCGGGGTTCGCGCTCCGGCGGCCTTTGTCTTGTCCCCCCTGTCCGCACGAAGGCTCCCATGTTCCGCAAGATCCTGATCGCCAACCGGGGCGAGATCGCCTGCCGCGTCATCAAGACCGCCCGCCGGCTCGGGATCCGAACGGTCGCCGTGTATTCCGAGGCCGATGCCCGCGCGCTCCATGTCCGCATGGCCGACGAGGCGCACCTGATCGGCCCCGCCCCGGCGGCGCAAAGCTACATCGACATCGACCGCGTGATGGCCGCCGTGCGCGCGTCGGGGGCCGAGGCCGTGCATCCCGGCTATGGGTTCCTCAGCGAGAACCCCCGCTTCGCCGCCGCGCTGGCGGCCGAGGGCGTGGCCTTCATCGGCCCCCCGGCCTCGGCCGTGGAGGCGATGGGCGACAAGATCACCTCCAAGCGCATCGCGGCGCAGGCCGGCGTCAGCACCGTCCCCGGCCACATGGACCTGATCGCCGACGCCGAGGAGGCGGTGCGGATCGCCCAGGGCATCGGCTATCCGGTGATGATCAAGGCGTCGGCGGGCGGCGGCGGCAAGGGGATGCGGATCGCCTGGAGCGACGCCGAGGCGCGCGAGGGCTTCCAGGCCTCGAAGAACGAGGCGCAGGCCAGCTTCGGCGACGACCGCATCTTCATCGAGAAGTTCGTGGACCAGCCCCGCCACATCGAGATCCAAGTCCTCGCCGACAGGCACGGCAACACCGTGTATCTCCATGAACGCGAATGCTCGATCCAGCGCCGCAACCAGAAGGTCGTGGAGGAGGCGCCCAGCCCCTTCCTCGATCCCGACACCCGCCGCGCCATGGGCGAGCAGGCCTGCGCCCTCGCCCGCGCCGTGGGCTACGAGAGCGCCGGGACCGTCGAGTTCATCGTGGACGGCGCCCGCAACTTCTACTTCCTGGAGATGAACACCCGGCTTCAGGTGGAGCATCCGGTGACGGAGCTCATCACCGGCATCGACCTCGTGGAGCAGATGATCCGCGTCGCCGCCGGGGAGCCCTTGCCGTTCACGCAAGGCGAGATCCCGCTGAACGGCTGGGCCGTCGAGAGCCGCCTCTACGCCGAGGACCCCTACCGCAAGTTCCTGCCCTCCACCGGCCGCCTCACCCGCTACCGGCCCCCGGCCGAGGGGCCCCAAGGCGACGCGGTGATCCGCAACGACACCGGCGTCACCGAGGGCGGGGAGATCAGCCGCTTCTACGACCCGATGATCGCCAAGCTCTGCGCCTGGGCCCCCACGCGCGGGCAGGCCATCGACGCCATGTCGCAGGCGCTCGACTCCTTCGAGGTGGAGGGGATCGGCCACAACCTGCCCTTCCTGTCGGCGGTCATGGAGCATCCGCGCTTCCGCGAGGGGGCGATCACCACCGCCTTCATCGCCGAGGAATGGCCCGAAGGGTTCAAGGGCGTCCAGCTTCCGGCGACCGAGGTCCGCCGCGTCGCCGCCGCCGCCGTGGCGATGCACCGCGTGGCCGAGATCCGGCGGGCGCGCATCGGCGGCCGGCTCGACAACCACGAGCGCAAGGTCGGCTCGGACTGGGTGGTGCAGGTGGGCGACGACCCCCACCGCGTCAGCATCCTGGCCGAGCCCGGCGGCGCGGACGTGACCTTCGAGGACGGCACGCTGCTCCGCGTCGAGGGGCCGTGGACGCCCGGCCAGCCGCTGGCCGCGCTGACGGTGGACGGGCGGCCGCTGGTTCTCAAGGTGCAGAAGGCGACGGGCGGCTTCCGGCTGCGGACGCGCGGCGCCGACCTGCGCGTCCATGTCCGCACCCCGCGCGAGGCGGAACTGGCCGCCCTGATGCCCGTCAAGGCTCCGCCCGACACGTCCAAGGCGCTCCTGTGCCCGATGCCGGGGCTGCTGACGCGGGTGCTGGTCGCCGAGGGCGAGGAGGTGGAAGAGGGCCAGGCCCTCGCCACCGTCGAGGCGATGAAGATGGAGAACACCCTCAAGGCCGAGCGTCCGGGCCGCGTCCGCGCGCTGAAGGCGCGGGAGGGCGAGACGCTGGCGGTCGATCAGGTGATCCTGGAGTTCGCGTGATCCTCGGCTTCGAAGGAAACGCTTGATGTTTAATGTTCATCGGATTGCGGGGTTCCTAGTCCTTTGTTCTGCAAACCCTCTCGTCGCCGATCAAATAGATGATAGAATAGCTGAACTTGATCGAGCTGTCAGCGGTCGATGTGAGCATAACTCTTTCGTCTGTGCTCCCTTGGAGGCGCAGCTGGCGGCTGAACTACGTGATCTGCGGTGGGAGCAAATCATTCGTGCTTACGATTCTATTTCAGCTCAGGCCAGAATTGCTCCTTTCTCATTGATGGCTGTGTGCGAGGGCTTCCGGCAAGAAGGAATCGCTCGCGAGACAAAGTGTGCATATGAGTGGGGTCAGTGGCTGAGCTCATATAGTCAGAGCACCTCCCAACTACGCGATGCACTTGTGGGGAACTTCGGAAATTCTGAAGCTGACCGGCTTAGCGCAAGGTCGAATGAACTCGGTTGGAAGTATTGGCCCGAAATGATGATCCAGCCGGTTGCGCCTGTTGATAAAGATGGCGAATCTGAAGAGGTGATTGTTCAGGCTGATTCCGATGGGCATTTTCGTGTTGAACCGCAATTGGACGGTATCACGATTAAAATGCTCGTTGACACTGGGGCAAGCTTTGTTCTTCTAACTTCTAGTGACGCTTCGGCGATTGGGTTTGATCTAACCAATCTCGCGTTCGATGTTCCAGTTATGACAGCGGCTGGGGAGGCCTTGTTTGCTCGTGGAACGGTCAGGAACCTGACGCTTTTTGGCTTGCATTTGCAGAACCAATCGGTGCTGATTGCACCCCCGGATTACAGCACGGGAAGTTCGCTCCTCGGCATGAGCGTCCTGCGTGAATTCGGACAAGTCTCAATTCAAGGTTCAGACCTACTCATCAGGCCATAGTTTTATTCAAGGTCCGACCCTCGTCCGTTCCTGACCTCCTCCTGCCGCAGCGGCGTCCGGTCGATGGCGCGGCCGATCTCGCGCACCGACAGCGGCGCGGGGCGGCGCAGCGTCACCCGGCCGTCCTTGTCCACCAGCACCAGCCCGAAGCCACGGGGCCGCAGCGACTGCCGCGCCGGGCTCCGCGCCTCGGGGTCGGTGTCGAGGATCACCACCACGTCGCGCCGCGCCAGCGCCTCGGGGTCGGCCGCCAGCAGGCGGAGCTGCTCCTCCACCTGCGGCTGGCGCGGGCTGTCGGCGAAGATGACCAGGGGCCGCGCGACATACTCGAAGGCCGAAAGGTCCACGGCCCCGGCGTCCAGCACCGCCGTCCGGTCCGCCTCCCAGGCGGCCACCGGGTCGGCGGGGTCATCGGCGGGAACATCGACGGGCGCCGCCTCGGAGGCCGAGGCGATCGGGGGGGCGGCCGGGGCCGCCTCCTGCGCCCAGGCCGGGGTCGCGAGGAGCAGGGCAGCGAGGGCGAGGGCATGGGTCATGCCCCCGATATAGGCGGCCCGTCCCCCCGTTCGTAGGGCAGGGCCTCCGAAGAACCCCAGGACCGCGTATTTTCCGCGCCGGTTCGGGCGCTAACGGCGGCGCGGGGGACTCGCGCGCTCCGGCCCGGCGTGCCACAACCGAGTGAAACCGAGAGGGCGGAGGGATGGGAATGACCGACATCTCGTCATGGGAGGAGCGGGCGCGGGCCGAGCTGAAGGGCCGCGACCCCGTGACGCTGACCTGGCGCACGCTGGAGGGGCTGCCGATCAAGCCACTCTACACCGCCGCCGACACGGACGGCCTCGACCCCGGCCTCCCCGGCGAGGCGCCCTTCCTGCGCGGCGTGCGCGCCACGATGTACGCGGGCCGCCCCTGGACGATCCGGCAATACGCCGGCTTCTCCACCGCCGAGGAGTCGAACGCCTTCTACCGCAAAGCTTTGGACTCGGGGCAGCAGGGCGTGTCGGTGGCCTTCGACCTCGCCACCCATCGCGGCTACGACAGCGACCACCCGCGCGTGGAGGGGGACGTCGGCAAGGCCGGCGTCGCCATCGACTCGGTCGAGGACATGAGGATCCTCTTCGACGGCATCCCGCTCGACAAGGTGTCGGTCTCCATGACCATGAACGGCGCGGTCATCCCGATCCTCGCCAATTTCATCGTCGCGGGCGAGGAGCAGGGCGTCGGGCAGGACCGGCTTTCGGGCACGATCCAGAACGACATCCTCAAGGAGTTCATGGTGCGGAACACCTACGTGTATCCGCCCGAGCCCTCGATGCGGATCGTGTCGGACATCATCGCCCACACGGCGTCCCGGATGCCCAAGTTCAACAGCATTTCGATCTCCGGCTACCATATGCAGGAGGCGGGGGCGAACCTCGTGCAGGAGCTGGCCTTCACGCTGGCCGACGGGCGGGAATACGTCCGCGCCGCCATCGCGCGGGGCCTTGATGTGGACAGCTTCGCGCCGCGCCTGTCGTTCTTCTTCGCCATCGGCATGAACCTGTTCATGGAGGCCAGCAAGCTCCGCGCCGCGCGGCTCCTGTGGCACCGGATCATGTCGGGCTTCGGGGCGCAGAAGGCCGAATCCCTCATGCTGCGGACCCATTGCCAGACCTCGGGCGTCAGCTTGCAGGAACAGGACCCGATGAACAACGTGGTCCGCACCGCCTACGAGGCGCTGGCGGCGGTCCTCGGCGGCACCCAGTCGCTCCACACCAACTCGTTCGACGAGGCCATGGCGCTGCCCTCGGACTTCGCCGCGCGGATCGCCCGGAACACGCAACTGATCCTTCAGGAGGAGACGGGCGTCACCAAGGTCGTCGATCCCCTCGGCGGCTCCTACTACGTCGAGGCGCTGACCAAGGAGATGGCCGACGCCGCCTGGGCGCTGATGGAGGAGGTGGAGTCGCTCGGCGGCATGACCAAGGCCGTGGCCTCGGGGATGCCCAAGCTCCGCATCGAGGAGACGGCGGCCCGGCGGCAGGCGCTCATCGACCGGGGCGAGGAGGTGATCGTCGGCGTCAACAAGTATCGCGCGGCGGGCGAGGAGCCCATCGACATCCGCGCCATCGACAACCACGCCGTCCGCGCCGCGCAGGTCGCCCGGCTGGCCGAGGTGCGTGCCAGCCGCGACGAATCCGCCGTGCAGGCGGCGCTGGACGCGCTGCGCGAGGGCGCGCGTGGCGACGGCAACCTCCTGGAACTCGCCATCCCCGCCGCCCGCGCCCGCGCCACGGTGGGCGAGATCAGCGCCGCGCTGGAGGACGTGTTCGGCCGCCACGTCGCCTCGGTCCGCACGCTCTCGGGCGTCTACGGCCAGTCCTGGGACGGCGACGAGGGCTTCGAGGCCATCCGCGCCGAGGTGGACCGCTTCGCCGACGAGGAGGGGCGACGCCCCCGGATGCTGGTGGTCAAGATGGGCCAGGACGGCCACGACCGCGGCGCCAAGGTCATCGCCACCGCCTTCGCCGACCTCGGCTTCGACGTGGACGTGGGGCCGCTGTTCCAGACCCCCGAGGAGGCGGCGCAGGACGCGCTCGACAACGACGTGCACGTGGTCGGCATCTCCAGCCAAGCGGCGGGGCACCTGACCCTCGCGCCCCGGCTGGTCGAGGCGCTGCGGGCCGCCGGCGCGGGCGAGATCCTCGTGGTCTGCGGCGGCGTGATCCCGGCGCAGGACTACCCGGCGCTCAGGGCGGCGGGCGTCAGCGCGATCTTCGGGCCGGGCACCTCCATCCCCAAGGCGGCCAAGGAGGTGCTGGACCTCATCCGCGCCGCCCGCCTGGAGACGGCGTGACGGGGGCCGGCGTCGCTTGCGTATTTAGGGCCAAGTTGAGAGGGCAGGCGCATTGAGGCAGGCGCGGCGCGGGCGTATCACCCTCGCGCGCGCCACCCCCGCAAGGACCCCCTCGTGACCTTCCTCCCGCCCCGCAAGGCCCGCCCGTGATCCGCCCCGCGCAGGCCGCCGACGCCGCCGCCCTCCACGCCATCTGGACGCCGGTGATCCGCGAAACCACCCACATCTTCCACACCACCGAGCGCTCCGAGGCGGAGATCGCGGCTCTCACCGAAACCCCCGACCCCTTCCTCGTCTGGGACGACGGCCATCGCGTCCTCGGCCTCGCCCGCTGCTTCCCCTTCCGGCCGGGGAACGGCTACGCCCGCACCGTGGAGCACACGATCCTCCTCGCCCCCGAGGCGCAGGGGCGCGGGATCGGCCGCCACCTCATCGACGCGCTGGCCGAGGCCGCCGCCCGACAGGGCAAGCACATGATGATCGGGGCGATCAGCGCCGGGAACGCCCCCGCCATCGCCTTCCACGCCGCCTGCGGGTTCACGGAGCATGGACGCCTGCCGGAGGTGGGCTACAAGTTCGGCCGCTGGCTCGATCTCGTGCTCATGGGCCGCCGCCTGTGAGCCGTCGGCCATGAGTTTCCGTCCGTGACCGTTCTGCCCCGAAGGATCGCCCTCATGTCCATCTGGACCCGCGTCACCGACCTGCTCGCCCGCCTCGCGCGGGGCGACGGCCTGTCCACCCTCTTCGAGCAGCTCCGCACGCCCCCGGAAAAGACCGTGGGCTTCGCCATCGCCACCGTGGCGCTCGGGGCCAAGATCGCCAAGGCCGACGGCCTCGTGACCCGCAACGAGGTCGCGGCCTTCCGCGAGGTCTTCATCATCCCCGAGGGCGAGGAGGGCAACGTCGCCCGCGTCTACGACCTTGCCCGGCAGGACACCGCCGGCTTCGAGGACTACGCCCGCCGCATCCGCGCCATGTTCGGCGAGGGGGCGGCGCAGCTTGGCGACCTGCTGGAGGGGCTGTTCCACATCGCCGTGGCCGACGGCGACTACCACCCCGAGGAGAACCGGTTCATCGCCCGCGTGGCCGAGATCTTCCACCTGCCCGAGCCCGAGTTCCTCCGCATCCGCGCCGAGTTCGTCCCCGACGCCGAGCGCGACCCCTACGACGTGCTGGGCGTCCCCCACGGCGCGTCCCTGGAGGAGGCCCGCGCCGCCTGGCGGGCGCTGGTGCGCGAGACGCATCCCGACCGCCTCCTCGCCCACGGCCTCCCCGAGGAGGCGATCCGCCTGGCCGAGAAGCGCCTCATCTGCATCAACCAGGCGTGGGAGCGCATCTCGGCCAAGGCCGCCTGATGCTGTCCGAACCATGAGGCTCGCGACCTACAACGTCGAATGGCTCGGCCGCCTGTTCGACGACCGGGGCCGCCTGCTGGCCGACGACGCCCCGTCGGGGCGCGAGGGCGTCACGCGGCGCGAGCAGGCCGAGGGGCTGGCCCATGTCCTGCGCGCGCTCGACGCCGACGCCCTGCTGGTGATCGAGGCCCCCGACGACCCCGCCCGCACGCTCGGCCCCTTCGCGCGGGCGGCGGGCCTGCGCGCCCGCGCCGTGCTGACCGGCTTCCCCTCCGGCACCCGGCAGGAGATCGCGCTCCTCCACGATCCCGACCGCCTCGCCGCCGTCCACGACCCGCAAGGCGGCGACCCGCCCCGCTTCGACGGCACCTTCCGCGCCGACCTCGACGGCGACGGCCGCCCGGAGCCCGTGACCTGGGGCCGCGCGCCGCTGGAGGCCGCGCTGCTCACCCCTCGGGGCCGCGCGCTGCGCCTCATCGGCGTCCACGCCAAGTCCAAGGCCCCGCACGGCGCGCGCAATGCCGCCCAGGCCCGCCGCATCGCCATCGAGAACCGCCGCAAGCAGCTCGCCCAGTGCCTCTGGCTGCGCGCCCGCGTGGACCGGCACCTCGCGGCGGGCGACCCGCTGGTGGTGCTGGGCGACTTCAACGACGGCCCCGGCATCGACGAGCACGAGGCCGTCTTCGGCCGCTCGGGCGTCGAGATCGTGCTGGGCGAGGGGCCGACCCGCCTCCACGACCCACACGCCGCCCGCGCGCTGGCGGGTCCCACCGCCGCCCAGCCCGCCACCGCCCGCTTCCGGCTGCCCCCCGACGAGGCCAACCCCGACGAGGCCAACCCCGGCGGGCGCTGGCTGTCGGCGCTGCTCGACTACGTCATGGTCTCGCCGGACCTCCGGGCGCTGCGACCCCGCTGGCGCATCTGGCACCCCTTCGACGACGCCGCCTGCTGGAAGGACGAACGCCTGCGGACCGCGCTCCTCCACGCGTCCGACCATTTCCCGGTCACGCTCGACATCGACCTCTGACGCCCTTCAACGGCGCGTGATCGTCCCCATATGGGGGGCATGGCACAGCTCATCCCCTTCGCGCTCGCCGCGGCGCTCCTCGCGGCCCCGCTCCACGCCCAGGACACCGGAGAGGGGCAGAGCCTCCTCGACCAGGGAACCGGCTTCCTGCGCGGCCTCCTCGGCGAGGAGGCGCCCGCGCTGCCCGAGCTGGCGCTCCCCGACCTCGCCTTGCCGGATCTCGGGGGCATCGCCGGCGAGTATCTGCCGACCTTCTCCCTCCTCGCGAGCGAGATGGGTCCCGCCTTCGTGGAGGTGTTCGGCCGGATCGATTCGATCTCGAACTACGAATCCCCGGTGATCCTGCCCAATGGCGACATCATCCTGCGCCGCAGCCCCGACGCGCCGGACTGGACCCCGCCCGAGCCTGGCCCCGAGTCTGGCCCCGAATCTGGCCCTGCCGAGCCGCAGACCGAGCTGTAGGGTGGGGCTCCACCCCACGCCGTGACCGTCGGGACGGTGGGGCTGAACCTCCACCCTGCGGCCTGTCCAGAAGAGCCGTGCCCGCCCAGGCGCGGGGCGGCCCGCCCCAGCCGGATCGCGCCCGAACCCTCCATCCTACGCCCCCTCCGGGGGGTGTTGCGCGAACCGGCCCCGACCGCTCGTTGCTGTCGGACCCCGTTAACCCCGTTCCGGCATCCTCCTCGCATACGGGCCGAATCGTGGCCCCTTGCAGGAGGAACGACGTGCAGCGGACGAAGGACCGGATCATGGCGGGGGAGGGAGCCCTCCGCGACGCCGAGATCGCGATGCCCCCCGCGCGCCCGCGCGGCTGCGGCACAGGTTCATCCATGGGGATGGCGGCACGGCCGCGCCGGGCGGGCACCTGCGCCGCAGGCTCGGTCCCGATCCGCGCGACCTCTTGGCGGCTGAAGCCGTGGACCTCGCGCGGGGAGGGCGGCCCGTGCGGGCCGTTGAGGACGACCGCCGCCTCGCCGTCCGGCCCCGAGGCCCCTGGGCGCGGTCGCGTCGGTGTCGCTGGGGGGGATGGCCTCCCCCGGAACGCCCGGGCGCGGGATCGCCAGGACCGCGCGCCCGTCCAGCGTGCCGCACAGGCGCGAGGGCAGGGTCATGATGAGGTCCGTGCCCGGCAGGGCCGCGATGTTGGCGGCGAAGTTGGGCGTCGTGACCGCGACCCGCCGCGCGTGCCCCAGAGCCGCGAGCCGCGCGTCCACCGGGCTTTGCCGGGGGTCGCTCCAGCGCGCCATGACGTGCGGGTGCGCGAGGTAGTCCCCGACCGTGAGCGTCCCCTCGTTCGCCTTGCCCAGCAGGGGGTGCGACGCGCAGACCAGTCCCAGGTAGGTCTCGCGGAAGAGCGTCCGCGCCCCGAACGGCGCGCCGGGACGCTCGGCCGCCCAGAACGAGGCATCGAGATCGCCGTCCTCAAGCTGGCCCAGCGCCCGCGCATCGAAGGGCCGGATGTCGAGCGTGCCACCCGGAGCCTGCTGCCGGAGGAGCCGCACGAGGTCGGGGACGACCGTCATCATGGAATAGTCGGTGGCGGCGATGCGGAAGGTCTGCGTCGTCGTCGCCGGGTCGAAGGACTGCGTCGCGAAGAGGCGCCCTGCGGTGGCCAGCACCTCGCGCACGGGGACGATCATCCCCTCCGCGCGGGGCGTGGCCACCAGCCGGTTCCCGCTGCGCACGAAGAGCGGATCGCGCAGGCGGTTGAGCGCATGGCTCACGGCGGGCTGGCTGAGAGCGAGCCGCTGCGCTGCGGCCGTGACGGAGCCGCTCGCGGCCACCGCGTCGAAGACCACGTCGTGAACGCCTGGGACGACCCGGACTTCGCGGCGGCCTGCCGGGCGCCCGGACGGCGCAACCTCCTGATGGCGGGCGTGACCACCGACGTGTGCATGGTGGCCCCCGCCATCAGCGCGATGGAGGAGGGCCACGACGTGCAGGTGGCCTGCGACGCCTGCGGATCGTCGAACCAGATCGCCGAGGAGATGGCGTGGCGGCGCATGGAGCGCGCGGGCGTGCGGCTCACCACCACCAACGCCGTCGTGGCCGAGCTGGTGGGCAACTGGGCCAGCCCGGCCGGCGCCGTGGCCTTCCCGCTCCTGACCGCCGCCTGAAGGGGTTGCTCCGGCCCGAAGATCCACCTCCGGAGGCTCGCCCATGAGGGCCGATCGCATCCACGCCCAGGGCGGCCCGTCGCTCCTGCGGATCGACGAGGTCGAGGTGCCCGCGCCGGCCACGGACGAGGTGCTGGCCCGCGTCGTCGCAGGCGTGGCCAACCCCATCGAGTGGAGGACCCGCTCGGGCGCGACGGCGACGGCGGCCGGGCGCCCCTTGCCCGTGACGCTGGGCTGGGACTGCCCGGGCATCGTGACGGCTGTGGGGGCGGAGGTCGGGGGCCGAACCTCGCCCCGGTCGGGGGCGAGCGGCTGGCAACCCCGTCCGGCGCGGCGTTGCAGCGCTCCGACCGGCGTGGCAATCTCGACCTCCGCGCGCAACGGATGCCCCCTGGTCCCGCGCGCGACCGCCCGCCATGCCGATCGTGCGGCGATGATGCTGCGGCAACCTAGCTCGTCGGCGCCAGCACGACACGCACGCGGCCGGTGGCGTTGTCGTCCACCAGCACCTCGTGCGGCTCGGCCGCGGTGCCCGGCGGCGGCCGGACCCGGAGGAGATCGGGCGTCAGGCCCATCCCGTTCTCCACCGTGACGAGCATCCTCAGGCCGGAGATCGCCAGGGTCGCGCGCACGGGGACGTCAAGGCTGGCGCCGGTGGTGACGAGCGTGTTGTCGAACCGCACGACGGCGACGCAGGGCAGGTGGCAGGGCTCCAGGGACAGCCCCGAGGGCGCGGAGCCATTCACGGGAGCGCCCCAGGCGAAGCGGGTGACGTCCTGAGCCTCGGCCAGGGCGGGCCAGAGGGCCAGGAGAGGGACGAAGCGCATCGCGGCCTCCCGAGGGACAAGGACGGGTCAGAGGGGGCGTGTCTTCCACCAGTCCGGCGCGGCCCAGCCGGGCCGGGGCGCGCACCCCGTCGCCTGCTCGCGCGTCAGGCCGATGTCGTCGAGAAGGCGGTCGTCGTACTCGGCCAGCCTCTCGCTTGATCGGCGGATCGCCTCGGCTTCGGCGTGGCTGGAAAGCAGCTCGATCAGCCGGTCCCGGAGCCTCCAAGGGTGGAGCGGGACGACGTGGGCCAGGCGGAGGTCGGACATGGCGGGACTCCATGGCGCGGGTTCGGCGATGGGAACGCGAGGGGGGCCATCGGCTGGAGGCGTCGCGGCCCCCCTCGGAACGGAAGGATCGGCCCTCTCTAGGGACAGGGGGCCATTCCCGACTCGGCACGGGCCGGCGTGAGAGCCGGCCCCCTGAGCCTGCCTGAACCCGAACGGTCGCGCGTCCGCCATTCGGGGGAGACGCCTCGCGTTCACCGGCGGGCGAGGATCACCGCAGCGCCGTGACCAGCCCCATGACGCGGGCCACGAGCTCGGCCTGCCGGCGGGTGCCCGTCTTGGCGAAGAGGCCGTCGAGGTGCGTCTTCACCGTGGAGCGGGCGACGCCCAGGACCGCCCCGGCCTCGTCGAGGCTCCGCCCCTCCAGCATCTGCGCCAGCGTCTCGGTCTCGGCGCGGGTCAGCCCGTAAAGCTCCGAGGCCAGCCCCAGGGGCGTGCGGAGGTCTGGCTCGGGCGAGCGGAGCAGGACCAGGAAGGGCGCGTCCGCCGCCTCGGCCACCCGGTCGAGGCAGGCCCAGGTGACGTGCAGCCGCCGGCCCGCCGCGTTGGCGACCACGAGATCGCAGCCGTCCTGCCGCATGGGATGGTCGCCGAGATGGGCCAGCAGTCGCGCCACCTCCGCCCGCGCCCCGACGAGCCGCCCCGCGGCCTCCCGCACGAAGGAGCCGTCGCGCAGCTCGGCCTCGGCCGCCGCGTTGCGGAACCGGATCGTGCCGTCGGGCGCGACGATCAGGGCGGCCGCCGACAGCCTCTCCAGCATCCCGTGCAGCGACCGCTCGGTGCCGGCCTGGTTGCGGATCAGGCCCGAGATCTCGACGGCGCGGCGGATGTGGGGCGTGATGGCGCGGGCGAAGTCGAGATCCTCGTCCGAGAACACGCCCCGCTCCTCGCCGCCCGTCACCTCCCAGAAGCCGATCTCGCTTGCCTTGCGGGTGATCATGACCGCCACGAGGTCGAGGGTCCCTTGTCCTTCCATGCAGGTGCGCCAGTAGAGGCTGCGGCGGAACCGGTCCACGCCCATCTCGCGCGAGCCGCACCAGGGCTCGCCCACCGGGTGCACAAGGCCGTGGGGCAACGCGGGGTTGATCGGGGCGTGGCGGATAACGCGCGCCAGCAGCTCGGGCTCCCAGCCATGACTCGCTTGGACCGAAAAGGAGCGGCCCAGCGGGTCGGACACCGAGATGTCCGCCAGCTTGCCGTTCAGGACGCCGCAGATCTCTCCCAGGACGGCGGGCCACAGGTCCTTGTCCAGCGAGCAGTCGTAGATGCGCCCGACCAGATCGGAGAACGTCGGATCCACCCGCATGACAACCGCTCCTCTCGTTGCCCCACACCACCGAGGCCGGCCGACGGATGAACGGAAGGATAGCTGCCACGGCACGGCCCGGCTGCTAAACCTATAGCTCAGTCGAGCATCGCGCGTCTCCCCCGTTTGGGGGAAAGGCCTGGGGTGCAACGCCGGCGGGTGCCATTGATCGCCCGACAGCCTCGATGCCAGCGACCGCAGCCCGTCCGCCCGGATCGGATCTCGGCTGCCTCCCCCTCAGTCGTCGGTGAAGGCGACCTTCGCCACCGCGCCCATGGCCTGCGCCAAGGCGTCGAGCCGCGCCTTGGCCACCTCGCCGAACAGCGGCCGCGCGCGGGCCTCGACGGTCAGCGTCAGCGTCCCCTTCTCCGGCCGCCAGCGGAACGCCCCGGGTGCGTCGTGCGCCCCGAGCCAGAGCATCGCCCCCAGCCGCATCGCGCGCCCCAGCACCTCGGCCTCGCGGGCGTCGGCGTCCGACAGCAGCCGGAACAGCCGGTCGAACCGCGTCCCCTCGCGGCGCGAGGAGTAGCGGTAGAGCAGCGCCAGACCCAGGTAGACCCGCTCCTCGTGCTTAATGCCGCCGAGGTTGGCGCGCGTCGCCGCGTCCACGCAGGTCTCGGCCCGGTAGTCCGGGTGCGCGCGCCAGTTCACGTCATGGAGCAGGCAGGCCGCCTCGATGATGCGCCGGCGCTGCCAGTCCGCGCCGGGGAACAAGGGCAGGACGAAGTTGAACAGCACGCGGCCGAAGCCCGGCAGGCGGGCATCGCGGCTCTCCTGGAACCGGCAGGCTTCGAGCAGGGGGTCGCGCTCGCGCAGGGTGCTGGGCATCCGTTCGTACAGCATCCCCTCGCGGATGCCGTAGGAGCTGATCGCGATGTCCTTGGGCCGGAACACGCGGCAGAGCTCGTCCAGCACCTGCACCGCAACGGGGACCAGGGCCATCCGGTCCTCGGAGATGCCGAGCCGCTTGCGGTCGGCGTTCAGGTCCGCGCCCTCGATATGCGCCCGCGTCGCCGCCACGGCGGCCGGGGTCATGCGGTATTCGTGCAGCACCGTCAGCGGCCACTGCCGGCGGTCCATGTCCACCCGCGCGATCGCGCGCCACGATCCGCCCACGAGGAAGAGCCGCATCCCCGTCTCGCGGTCCATCTGCTCGTGCAGGCGGGCCACCGCGTCCGTGATGTGCTTGGTCAGCGCCTTCGGGCCGCCCTTGACCTCCTGGAGCTTGAGCCCGCCCAAAGGCGAGGTCACGCGCCGTCCGACCCTGCCATTGGCGAGGTCGGCCAGCTCCATCGACGCGCCGCCGATGTCGCAGACGAGCCCGTAGGAGCCCGGCCAGCCCAGGAGCACCCCCTGCGCCGACAGCCGCGCCTCCTCGTCGCCGGGGATGACCTGCAGCCGCAGGCCGGTCTTGCGCTCGACCTCCTCGACGAAGGCGGGGCCGTCCTCGGCTTCGCGCACGGCCGCCGTGGCGACCGCCATCATCGTCTCCAGCCCCATGCCCCGCGCCAGCGCGGCAAAGCGGCAGAGCGCGTCCATCGCACGCACTCGCCCCTTGGGGTTGAGCCGCCCGGTCTCCGACAGCCCGGCGCCCAGCGCGCACATGATCTTCTCGTTGTAGAAGTAGGCCGGGCTCCGCGCCGCGCCGTCGAAGACCACGAAGCGGACGGAGTTGCTGCCCACGTCGATCACGCCGACATGGAGCGTCTCGCCCGCCGCGCCGTCGAAGAGGGGCCGGGCGTCCCCCCAGACCGGGTTCGTCGGAGCGCCCATGAGGAGGTCGGCGTCGGGGGCCATGGTCATGCCTGTGCTGGTCTGCGCGAAGGTGGAGCCGGGGCGGCGGGGGTCAATCCCCCTCACGCCTCCCCGAGAGTGAGCGGGCGCACGTCCGCCGCGCCCTTGGAGCCCCGCCCCGAGAGGGACGGGTTCTCCATGAAGAACTTGTGGCACGAGAAGCCGCCGTCCTCGGGCGCCTTGGCGCGGGCGAAGCTGCCGTCCGGGGCCATGACCCAGCTCTGCGCCGTGTCGGCCAGGTTCGCCGCCATGACCTGATCGACGATCTGCGCCTTGACGGTGGGGTTCATCGCCTCGACCAGCGTCTCGACGCGCCGGTCCATGTTGCGCCCCATCCAGTCCGCCGAGGACATGAACACCCGCGCCCGCCGCGCGGGCAGGCCATGGCCGTTGCCGAAGCAGACGATCCGGCTGTGTTCGAGGAAGCGCCCGATGATCGACTTGACCCGGATGTTCTCGCTCAGCCCGGCGATGCCGGGCCGCAACCCGCAGATGCCGCGCGCGACGATGCTGACCTTCACCCCCGCCTGGGACGCGGCATAAAGCGCGTCGATCAGGTCCTCGTCGGTCAGCGAATTGACCTTGAGCCAGATCGCGGCGGGCTTGCCCGCGCGTGCGTGCTCGGCCTCGGCCGCGATCAGCTCCAGCAGCCGCGGCTTGAGCGTGAGCGGCGAGATGGCGAGGTTCTCCAGCCCCTCGGGCGTGGCGTAGCCGCCGACGTAGTTGAACACCTTGGTCGCGTCGCGCCCCAGCCGGGGGTCCGTGCTGAACAGCGACAGGTCCGTGTAGATGCGCGCGGTGATCGGGTGGTAGTTGCCGGTCCCGAAATGCGTGTAGGTGACCAGCCGCTCCCCCTCGCGCCGCACCACGACGCTGATCTTGGCGTGGGTCTTGAGCGTGGTGAAGCCGTAGACGACGTGCGCCCCCGCCCGTTCGAGCCGCCGCGACTGCCGGATGTTGGCGGCCTCGTCGAAGCGCGCCTTCAGCTCCACCAGCGCCGTCACCGACTTCCCATCCTCGGCCGCCTCGCAGAGCGCGTCCACGATCGGGGAGTTGCGCGAGGTGCGATACAGCGTCTGCTTGATCGCCACCACGTCCGGGTCGCGCGCCGCCTGCTGGAGGAAGCGCACCACCATGTCGAAGGTCTCGTAGGGGTGGTGGAGCAGCATGTCCTTCTGCCGGATGGCGGCGAAGAGGTCGCCGCCGTGGTCCGTCACCCGCTCGGGCACCCGGGGCGCGAAGGGCGGCCAAAGGAGGTCGGGCCGCGAGTCGAGCACCAGCTCGGACAGGCTGCCGATGCCCAGCATCCGCTCGACCTCCACGACCTCCTGGGGCTCGACATGGAGGTTGTCCATCACCAGAGCCTTGAGCGAGGGCGGCGCCTCGGCGGTGATCTTGAGCCGCACGACCTCGCCCCGCCGCCGCCGCTTCAGCGCCGTCTCGAACTCCCGCACGAGATCCTCGGCCTCGTCCTCGACCTCCAGGTCGCTGTCCCGCAGCACCCGGAACGCGCAGTGCCCGGTGAGCCGGTAGCCCGGGAACAGCCGGTCGAGATGCAGGAGCAGCATCTCCTCCAGCGGCAGGAAGCGGTGCCCTCCGGCGGTGGGCAGCGCGATGAAGCGGTCCACCTGCGGCGGCAGCGGCAGCAGCGCCCGCAGCGCGCGCCGGTCCGTAACCCGCTCCAGCGCGAGCGCGAGGGCGAAGCCCTCGTTCGGGATGAAGGGGAAAGGGTGCGCCGGGTCGATGGCCAGCGGCGACAGGATCGGGAAGACCCGGCCCAGGAACACCTCCTCCAGGAAGTCGCGGTCGCCGTCCGCCACCTCGGCGCGGGTCAGCAGCGTGATCCCCTCCTGCGCCATCTTGGCCTTCAGCACCTCCCAGGTCGCCTGCTGCCGCGCGATGAGCCGCCGCGCCTCCGCGTCGATGAGCTGGAGCTGCCGCGCCGGCGTCAGTCCGTCGGGCGAGGGGGTGACGTTGCCCGCCTTGGCCAGCTCGCGCAGGCCGGCGACGCGGACGGTGTAGAACTCGTCGAGGTTGGTGGCCGAGATCGACAGGAATCTCAGCCGTTCGAGCAGGGGCACGCGCGGGTTCTGCGCCTCCTCCAGCACGCGCCAGTTGAAGCCCAGCCAGCTCAGCTCGCGGTTGAAGAACCGCGCCGGGCCGATCATGTCGGCCGGCGGGGCGAGGGGGGTCGGGAAGGGCGCCTTGAGGAAGTCCGCGTCGGGCATGGTCGGTTCTCCGGGATCGGGCGTCACGGCGGGGGCTCGCCGCTGTCGAGCAGGCGTCGCGCCAGCGCGAGGCTGACGCGCCGTCCCTCGGACAGGCTGGCGCGGTCGAGAGCCGCCACGGCGGCGGCGGCGGCGGCGTGCGACCTCTCGATGCGGCGGGCGACGAAGGCCAGCACGCCGGGCGCGGGGAACAGTTGCCGGTCGGCGAACTGCTTGGCCAGCAGCGCCTCCAGCAGCGCGTCGTCGGGCGCCTCCAGCCGCGCCACCGTGGTCGCCTGCATCCGCGAGGCGAGGTCGGGGAGCCGGATGCTCCACCGCGCCGGCGGCCGGTCCGAGGTCAGCAGGAGCCGCCCTCCCGTGGCGAGCAGGTGGTTGTGCAGGTGGAACAGCGCCGTCTCGGATTCGCGGGGCAGGGACTCCAGGTCCTCCACCGCCACCCCCGCGCCGGGGGCGGGCAGGTCGGGCGACAGCTCCCGCGCGTCGCGCCGCTCGGCCCCGGCCAGCCCCTGCCAGATGCGGACGAGGTGGGTCTTGCCCGACCCTTCCGGCCCCACCAGCACCAGCTTCCCCTCGGGCCAGCGCAACCCGCCCGCGACCATCGCATGGGCGTCCACGTTGGACTCGGAGACGAAGAAGTCCTCGGGCCCCAGCGCGACGGGCAGGGTCCAGTCGAACGACAGCTGCTCCGCGTCCAGCGCCGGCGCGGTGGTGCGGGCGGCGCGGCGGGGCGTCTCGGGCCAGTCCTCGCCCGCGAAGAGGCTGAACTGCCCATCGCCCAAGCCGTCGCCCAAGCCGTCGCCCAAGCCGTCGCCCAGGCCGTCGTTCAGGTCGCCGCTCATCCGCGTCGGCTCATGGCAGCGGCGTGCCGCGATACAGGCGGCTACCCTTGTACTTGCCGATGCCGAAGCGGACCAGCACCCCCAGCACCGCCGCCACGGGCACCGCCACGACGACGCCCAGGAAGCCGAACAGCGCCCCGAAGGCCGACAGCGCGAACAGCAGCCAGACCGGATGCACGCCCACCCGCTCCCCCACCAGCTTCGGCGTCAGGAAGTTGCCCTCCACGAACTGGCCCGACTGGAAGATCGCCCAGACGGCCACGATCCAGACCCAGTCGCCCCAGAACTGCCAGAGCGCGAGGCCGATGGCGAGGATGCCCCCGACCAGGGCGCCGATGTAGGGGATGAAGGTCAACGCCCCGGCGATCGCGCCGACCACGAGACCGAAGTTGAGCCCCACCGCCATCAGCGCCGCCGCGTAGTAGGTGCCCAGGATCAGGCAGACGAGGCCCTGACCCCGGATGAAGGCCGCGAGCCGGTCATCGCAGTCCCGCATCAGCGCGCGGATCGTCGGCGCGTGCTCGCGGGGGAGGAGGTCGTCGATCCGCCGCACCATCGCGTCCCAGTCGAGCAGCAGGTAGAACGTCACCACCGGCACGACGACGATCAGCAGGAGCCAGTTCAGCACCCCCACCGCCGAGCTGAGGAGCGTGTTGAGGAGCTGCCCGCCCCGGGCCTGGAGCCCCTGCGCGATCTCCGTGACCTGCTGGCGCAGGACGCTGCTCTCGTCCGCGAGCTCGGGGAACCACAGGAGGAGGCGGGCGCTGAGCTGCTCCCCCAGTTGCGGGGCCACCTCCACCAGCGCGGTCGCCTGACCCACCAGCGTCGGGATGATGAGAAGCACCGCCACCACCATCGCCACGATCGCCGACAGGGTGATGAGCACCACCGCCCAGACCCGCCGCACGCCCGCCCGCTCCAGCCGGTCGGCGAGGGGATCGAGGAGATAGGCCAGGATCGCCCCCAGGACGAAGGGGAGGAGCACGTCGCCCAGGAACCACAGCAGCAGGAAGAGGACGAGCGCGACCACCCCCCAGATCCGCGCCTGCTGCCCCACCGTCACCGCCATCGCGGTCCGTCCCCCTTCGCTGACCCGCCCAGATGTGGCCGACGCCCCGCCGCTTGGCAAGGACGGGCGGCCCCGGGTGGGGATTCCCTGACTTTCGCCGGCCCCCGCCCCCGGTCTAGCCTGCAACCATTGAGAATTTCCCAACGCCCCATTTCCACCGGAGCATCAGATGAACGCCTTTTCCCGCCGCCGTCCCATGGCGGCCGATCCCGGCAGGACCGACCTCGGCGCGCGCATGGCCCGCGACCTCCTCGGCCGTTGCGCCATGCCCGTTTCCGCGCCCGCTCCTGACGGGGCCGCGCCCCTGCACGACTGGAACGGCACGACCTACCGCGCGATCCTGCCCGCCGCCGCCACGGGTGGCGCGCTGTCCATCGTGGACAGCACCTCGCCCGCCCGTTCCGGCCCGCCGCGACACGTCCACGCGCGCGAGGACGAATGCTTCGTCATCCTCACCGGCGAGGTGGAGTTCTGGGTCGCCGGTCGGACCTTCCGCAAGGGACCGGGCGAGGCCGCCTTCATCCCGCGCGGGACCGAGCACACGTTCCGCGCGCTCACCGCCTCGCGCCACCTCCTGATCCTGACGCCCGGCGGCTTCGAGGGCTTCTTCGCCGAGATGGCCCAACGGGCCTGCCGCCTCCCCGAGGACATGGCCGCCGTCATCGAGAGCGCCGGGCGGCACGGCGCCACCTTCACCGGCTCGCCGCTCTGAGGCCGGACCCTTTCACCTACCCTTGTTTCTTCAGGACCCTTCAAATGCGCGACATCGCCAACGTCTTCTTCCTGTCCGCCGTCCTCTGCGTGACCGCCGGCATGGTGCTCGGCCTCTGGATGGGGCCGACCGGCAACTTCCAGTTCGCCCCCGTCCACGCCCACCTCAACCTCCTGGGCTGGGTGACCATGGCCCTCTTCGCGATCTACTACCGCCTGACCCCGCGCGCGGCGCAGGGCCGGCTCCCGCGCGTCCACGCCGCCCTCGCCATCCCCGGCGTCCTGCTGATGTCCGGCGGCCTCGCCGTGGAGATCGCGGGTCGGCCCGAAGGCTTCCCCGTCATCGTCCTGGGCGCGTTCCTGAGCTTCGGCTCCATGCTTATCTTTTTGTTCACGGTCCTGCGCTATGGATTCGGCGTGGCCCAGGCCTCCGGGCATGGGGCACGCCTCGGCGCGGCGATCGGCGCGGTGTGACCCTCCGGGGGCGTGACGAGTGCGGGGCCGGGCAGGCTTGGCTTGCCCGGCCCGTTGCAGTGCCCTAACACGGCGCGGCCCGATGAACCCGCCGCCAAGGACCAGCGAATGCGCCTTTCCCGCTACTTCCTCCCCGTCCTCAAGGAAAACCCGGCGGAGGCGCAGATCGTCTCGCACCGCTTCATGCTGCGCGCGGGCATGATCAAGCAGCAGGCGGCGGGCATCTACTCCTGGCTCCCCCTCGGCCTCAAGGTCCTGCGGCGGGTGGAGCGGATCGTCCACGAGGAGCAGGGCCGCGCCGGGCACATCCCGCTCCTGATGCCCACCCTTCAGACGGCGGACCTCTGGCGCGAATCCGGCCGCTACGACGACTACGGCGAGGAGATGCTGCGGATCACCGACCGCCAGAAGCGCGAGCTCCTGTATGGTCCCACCAACGAGGAGATGATCACCGACATCTTCCGCTCCTCGGTGTCCTCCTACAAGGACCTGCCGCTGACGCTCTACCACATCCAGTGGAAGTTCCGGGACGAGATGCGCCCCCGCTTCGGCGTCATGCGCGGGCGCGAGTTCCTGATGAAGGACGGCTACAACTTCGACCTCGACCGCGACGCCGCGCTCCACGCCTACAACCGCCACATGGTCAGCTACCTGCGGACCTATGAACGCATGGGCCTGACCGCCATCCCGATGCGCGCCGCCTCGGGCCCGATCGGCGGCGACAACACCCACGAGTTCCTGGTGCTGGCGAGCACGGGCGAGTCCGAGGTCTTCTACGACTCCGCCGTGACCGACCTCAAGCTCGGCGACCGCCAGGTGGACTACGACGACCGGGAGGAGGTCGCCGCCATCTGCCGGGAATTCACGTCGCTCTACGCCCGCACCGACGAGACGCATGACGCCACCGCCTTCGAGCAGGTCCCCGAGGAGCGCCGCCGCGTGGCGCGCGGCATCGAGGTCGGCCAGATCTTCTACTTCGGCACCAAGTATTCCGAGGCCATGGGCGCCACCGTCGCCACCGCCGACGGCCGCAAGGTCCCCGTCGAGATGGGCTCGCACGGCATCGGCGTCTCCCGCCTCCTCGGCGCGATCATCGAGGCGTCGCACGACGACAAGGGCATCATCTGGCCCGAGGGCGTGACCCCCTTCCACGCCGCCATCGTCAACCTCAAGCAGGGCGACAGCGAGGCCGACGCCGCCTGCGAGGCGATCTACAAGGGCCTCCAGGCGCGCGGCCTCGACCCGCTCTACGACGACCGCGACGCCCGGGCGGGCGAGAAGTTCGCGACCACCGACCTCATCGGCCTGCCCTGGCGCATCACCGTCGGCCCGCGCGGCCTAAAGACCGGCGTCGTGGAGCTGACCTCCCGCCGCACCGGCGAGAGCGAGGAGATGTCCCCCGACGCCGCCATCGACCGCGTGGCGCAAATCTACGCCGCGCATCCCTGATCCCGACGTGGCCGGGGCGGCTTGACCGTCCCGGCCGAATCCTGTCCCTTCCGCGCCGGGGAGGACAACGCATGAAGGCACTCATCACTTGGGGCGGCTGGGAGGGGCACGAGCCCGACCGCGTGGCCGACCTGTTCCGCCGGATGCTGGAAGCCGAGGGGGCGGAGGTGGCCGTCACCGACTCCCTCGACTGCTTCGACGACGCCGACGCGCTCCGCGCCCTCGACCTCCTCGTGCCGGTCTGGACCATGAGCGACCTGTCGCGCGAACGCGCGACGAACGTCTCCGAGGCGGTGGCGCGCGGCACCGGCCTCGCCGGCTGCCACGGCGGGATGTGCGACGCCTTCCGGGGCAACCCGCTCTGGCAGTTCATGACGGGGGGCCAGTGGGTCGCGCACCCCGGCGGCGACGGCCAGCGCTACACGGTGCGGATCACCCGCCCCGACGACGCGCTGGTCCGGGGCCTCCCCGACTTCGAGGTCGCGACCGAGCAATACTACCTGCACGTCGATCCGGCGAACCGCGTCCTCGCCACCACCACCTTCCCGACGGTGCCCTGGTATCACGCCCCCAACGGCGAGGTGGAGATGCCGGTCGCCTGGACGAAGGCCTGGGGCCTCGGCCGCGTCTACTACAACGCCCTCGGCCACAAGGCCGACGTGATCGCCGAAGGGACCCCCTTCGAGATGCTGCGCCGGGGCCTCCTCTGGGCCGCCGCCGGCAAGGCGCTGGCGGCGGGGCAGGGGGTGGAGCACCTCCAGAGCCCCGGCAGCCACTGGTGAGGCGAGGGCCCACCCTCCTGGGCGGGCCGCCGGGCCGTCAGGCCGTCCGCGCGCGCCGGACCAGGGCCACCGCCCCCAGCGCGCCCAGCAGCAGCGGCAGGCTTGCCGGCAGCGGGACCGGGGCCGGCGTGCCCGACGCCGAGTCGGCCGCGATGTTGTCGAACTGGTGATAGGGCGAGGACTGCATCCACGACACCGACAGGATGTCGTCGAACAGGCTGCCGAACGTGAAAGTCTCGAACCCGGCCAGCGCGTCGAGCTGGAACGTCTGCGAGGCCGTCCCGCCGATCGCGAGGATGGCGTCGAAGGTGATCGAGGCCGCGCTGGCGGCATAAAGCCCCGCCAGATCGATGGCATCGAGGGCAAAGGCGCCGCCGCCGATGCGCCGCAGCGTCACGACCCCGCCCGGCGTGTCGTTGAACAGCGCCGCCGAGCCCTGGTAGCCCGGCCCCTCCGTGCCCCAGACGCCGAGCCCGTTGGACTCCTCGGCGCCCGCGGTCACCTCGAAGCCGTCCTCCTCGTAGCCGTAGCCGATCTGCGAATACCAGCCGTGCTCCGCTTCCAGGGGATCGAAGTCGATCACGACGGCTTGCGCGGACACGGGAAGGGATAGGACCGCCGCCACGGCGGCGCATCTGAGGCCTAGCACGTTCATTCTCCTGGAAAGGTTGATGAAACGTAAGTAGATGGCGGGGCCGGGGGCGGCAATTGTCCGTCCCTCATCCGAACTGGGTAGATCGCCGTCCCAATTCGGCCAAGGGCTTAGCCCGACCCCGCCCTTGACCCTTCCGGCGGGGCCATGCCACCTGCGCCCCTAGACCGGAGCAAGACCCATGGCCCGCACCGCCCCCTTCGCCCCCTACGAATGGATGATCGCGTGGCGCTACCTGCGCGCCCGGCGGGCCGAGGGCGGCGTCTCGGTGATGACCTGGATCAGCCTCGTCGGCGTGACGCTGGCCGTCTTCGCGCTGGTGGCGACGCTCGCCGTCCGCTCCGGCTTCCGCGAGGAGTTCGTGGACACCATCCTCGGGGCGAACGCCCACGTGACGATCTATGTCTCCCCCCGGATCGGCCCGCAGGGGCAGGAGGACCGCACCATCCCCGATGCCGCCGCCAGGGCCGCGCGCATCGCTGGGGTTGAAGGCGTCACTCGCGCCGCGCCCCTCGTGCGCGGGCAGGTGATGGGCACCAACCAGGGCCGCAACGCCGGGATGGAGGTCCTCGGCATCGCCCCGGAGGACCTGGCCCAGATCCCCCGCATCGCCAACCCCGAGACCGCCGAGGGCAGCCTCGCCGACTTCCCCACCGGCATCGCCATCGGCTCCGGCATCGCGCGCGAGCTCGGGCTGAACGTCGGCGACCGCCTGCGGATCATCTCGCCCGACGGCGCGCGCACGCCGATGGGCGTCTCGCCCCGCGTCTCCTCCTACCCGGTCGCCTTCATCTTCACCGCCGGCCGCTACGACATCGACCGCACCCGCGCCTACCTGCCGCTGCCCGCCGCGCAGACCTTCTTCAACCGCGAGGGCGTGGCCGACGAGATCGAGGTCACCGTCGCCGACCCCGAAGCCATCGAGGCCCTCGTCCCCGCCATCGTCGAGGCCGCCGGTCCCGACGCCTACGCCTGGACCTGGAAGGACTCCTCCGGCGCGTTCCTCTCGGCCCTGACGGTCGAGGACAACGTGATGTTCGTGATCCTCTCGGTCCTCGTCCTCATCGCGTCGATGAACATCATCTCCGGCCTCATCATGCTGGTGAAGAACAAGGGCCGCGACATCGGCATCCTCCGCACCATGGGCCTCACCGAGGGCGCGGTCCTGCGGGTGTTCTTCCTCTGCGGCGCCTCCATCGGCACCATCGGCACGATCCTGGGCGTCCTCCTCGGCTGCGCCTTCGCCATCTGGATCGACCCGATCTTCGCCGCCGTGAACTACCTCTCGGGCGGCGGCGTCTGGGACCCGTCCATCCGGGGCCTCTACCGCCTGCCCGCCAAGCTCGAATGGGCCGACATCCTGTCCGCCGTCTCGCTGTCGCTGGTCCTGTCCTGGGTCGTCACGATCTTCCCCGCCCGCCGTGCCGCCCGCATGAACCCCGTCGAGGCGCTGCGCTATGAATGAGGCGCTCGCGCTCCACGGCATCCGCAAGACCTACAACCCCGGCAAGCCCACCGCCGTCGAGGTCCTGCGCGGCATCGACCTCACCCTCCAGACGGGCGAAGTCGTGGCGCTCGTCGCCCCCTCCGGCGCGGGCAAGTCCACGCTCCTCCACATCGCGGGCCTGCTCGACACGCCGGACGAGGGGCAGGTGATCCTCGCCGGCACCGACATGACGCGCCTTGGCGACCGCGCCCGCACAATCGCCCGCCGCGACCTCGTGGGCTTCGTCTACCAGTTCCACCACCTCCTGCCCGAGTTCACCGCGCTGGAGAACGTCGTGCTCCCCCAACTCGCCCACGGCACCCCCCGCCGGGACGCCGAGTCCCGCGCCATGGACCTCCTCGACCGCGTCGGCGTCCGCCCCCGCGCCCACCACCGCCCCGCCCAGCTTTCCGGGGGCGAGCAGCAGCGCGTCGCCTTCTGCCGCGCGCTGGCGAACGCCCCGCGCCTCCTCCTCGCCGACGAGCCGACCGGCAACCTCGACCCCGACACCTCGGATCGCGTCTTCGCGGCGCTGATGGACCTCGGGCGGTCCACCGGCCTGTCGGCGCTCATCGCCACGCACAACCTCGCCCTCGCGGCCCGCATGGACCGAGTGCTGAGGCTCGACGCCGGCCGGGTCGTTCCGGCATAGTCGCCCCAAGGCGACTCAAGGATCGCCAGAGCAGGAGCCCCCCATGCGCCACCTCATCCTCCTCGCGCCACTGGCGCTGATGGCCTGCGTGCCCGAGCCGCCCGAGGTCTCGGGCCGCGCCGCCTTCCTCGACAACTGCGCGTCCTGCCACGGCCCCGACGCCAAGGGCGCGGGTCCCATGGCCGAGGGCCTCTCCCCCCGCCCCGCCGACCTGACGACCATCGCCGCCCGCAACAACGGCACCTTCCCCCGCGACGAGGTGATGAGCGTCATCGACGGCTATCGCCGTGGCTCCCACTTCAGCCCCGCGATGCCCGAGTTCGGCGCGACCGACCTCGGCCCCACCGTGATCGTCGAGGAGACCCCCGGCCTCGGCACCCCGATCCCCGAGACGCTGCTGGCGCTGGCTGACTATCTGGAGAGCATTCAGGAGTAGCCCACCGGGAGGACACACCTCCACCCCGTAGGGCGGGGTTCACCCCGCCACGCGACGGCTCCGACCCGCGTTCCCGTGTCAGGTGGAGCATGGCAGGCCGAACCCCGCCCCACGCGCCCGCTCACCCCGCGCCCGTCCCGCCCCCGTCGCAGATCCCCTCCACCTCCACCCCCCGCCAGGGCAGCTCGACCCACTCCGTCATCCGCTCCTCCAGCGGCCGCAGCGGGAAATGCTCTCCCAGCATCCCATGGAGCCGCTCCGTCCGCGCCGCCTCCGGCGCGAGGGTCCGGCAGCAGACGTATTCCTCCATGATCGACCCCTGCTGCTCGTAGCCGTAATCGAGGAAGTCCGCCCCGCTCCCCAGCTCGAACAGATACGGGTCCGCCGCCCCCACGTGCTCGAAGGCCGCGCGCAGCGGATGATACCCGGTCACGATCCGGTTCTGCCACTGCCACGCATGGACCATCTCGTGCGCCAGCAGCATCGCGTCCGCGAGCGGCAGCACCTCGGGCCACCCCGCCACCATGTCCTCGCGATACAGGTCGCGCCGGACATAGACGTGCTCGAAGACCGCGATGGCCCCCGTCTGCACCCGGATCGTCTCCCCCCGTGGCGGCGGAAACAGCCGCGCCTGGCACGTCACCCGAGGCGGCGCCGGCACCACCCGAGGCCCCCCGAGCTGGATCCCGTCATGCAGCCGCACCCGCGAGGCGTCTAGCGCGTCGCCCTGAAGACCGGAGAGGAACGCCACCTCGTTGGACGTGAGGGGGCGGCCGCAGGCGGCGAGGAGGAGGAGGGCGAGGAGGGCGGGGCGCATTTTATTTGATTGGCGATCCAAGGGGGCCGAGAGCTGCCTCGTAGGCCACGGTCAGCAGGTTCTCATACTGAAACGATCTCTCGTAAGTCACCCCGGACACTATAAGTTTGTCAGACGCGCCGATGATTAGTGAGTTTCCATTCAAGGGCTCGACGTCTTTAGAGTCGAAGTGGGAGTGAAATATGAGTCCATCAATATACAACCTCAAAATCCTCATGTCCTTGGCGGCCAAGCCTAGCATCGCCGGTTGCCGCTTTACGTCGATGTAGGGCGTTTGATTGTGTACCTCGCCAAGAGTTGTAAGCTGCGTAACCGACGTTGGAAAAAGCTCTAACGGTGGAGGAGCGTTATCTAGCAATGCCTGCCGTAATCTCTCTTCGATGTTGCTATCAATCTTCACATCAGACATGTCTGGAAGATTAGAGGCAGCTGCTCGCCAAATAATACTTAAAACAAACCTATGTAGTGCTTCACCTTCTGATTGGCTGAATGCAAGTTGTCGTAAGCTTGGCCCGTCGCTGAATGGCGTCAGTTTCTGAAATGCTGGCTTAAATGGAAGCCAAGCAGACCAGATAAGCTTGTGATTCCTTAGGACTTTAATAGCCAAATCATCGATTTCAGATAGGATGTCCTCGCCTTCGCGAGTCACCAAATCGCCATCGAACCAACTACTCCATCGTCTCTTGAAGCCTTGGCCTTTTGTGGATTGAAGTAGTGGCGCCCCGGCCTCAGAAGGTCTAGTTAATGCCTTTGGGATAATATGTGATTTGACCAGTAGTCCCGGCTTGCCTGTTAATCTGCAGGTGCCTCGTTTACTTCGCTGGCCCATCATTCGGCTCATGAATTTATAAATATAGAGGAGAGAAGTTCAATTTCTGTCACACATCCAACTCCTCCACGAACCGCGCATTCTCCTGAATATACTGGAACCGCATCTCCGGCTTCTTCCCCATCAGCCGCTCGACCAGATCCTCCGTCTCCCCCGGCTCGTCGTCCTGCAACGACACCCGGATCAGCCGCCGGGTCGCGGGGTCCATCGTGGTGTCCTTCAGGTCCTTGGCGTCCATCTCGCCCAGGCCCTTGAACCGCTGCACGTCGATCTTGCCCTTGCCGCCCAGGCCTTTCGCCAGCCACTTCGCCTTCGCGGCGTCGTCGGCGACATAAAGCCGCTTCGTCCCCTGCGTCAGCCGGTAAAGCGGCGGGCAGGCCAGATACAGGTGGCCCCGGTCGATCATCGGCCGCATCTGGGTGAAGAAGAACGTCATCAGCAGCGACGCGATATGCGCCCCGTCCACGTCGGCGTCGGTCATGATGATGACCTTCTCGTAGCGCAGGTCATCGACGTTGAACCTGGACCCCAGCGACACGCCTAGGGCCTGCGACAGGTCGGCGATCTCCTGGTTGCTCCCCAGCTTGGCCGAGGCCGCCCCCAGCACGTTCAGGATCTTGCCCCGCAGCGGCAGCAGTGCCTGCGTCCGCCGGTCCCGCGCCATCTTGGCCGACCCGCCCGCCGAGTCGCCCTCGACGATGAACAGCTCCGTCCCCGCGCGGCTGGTGGCGGAACAGTCCACCAGCTTACCCGGCAGCCGCAGCTTGCGCGTGGCCGACTTCCGGGCCGTCTCCTTCTCCTGCCGCCGCCGCAGCCGCTCCTCGGCGCGCAGCACCAGGAAATCGAGGATCGCCCCCGCGCTCTTGGTGTTCGCGGCCAGCCAGTGGTCGAAGTGGTCGCGCACCGCCCCCTCGACCAGCCGCGCGGCGTCTGCCGTCGCCAGCCGGTCCTTGGTCTGCCCCACGAACTCCGGCTCGCGGATGAAGCACGACACCAGCGCGCAGCCGCCCGTCAGCAGGTCCTCGCGCGTGATGTCCTGGGCCTTGCGGTTCTTCGCCAGCTCCCCATAGGCCTTGAGCCCCTTGAGGATCGCCGACCAGAACCCCGTCTCGTGCGTCCCGCCCTCGGGGGTGGGGATCGTGTTGCAGTAGCTTTGCAGGAACCCGTCCCGCGCCGGCGTCCAGTTGATCGCCCATTCCACCTTGCCGGGCACCCCGAACTTCTCGGGGAAGGACACCGTGCCCGCGAAGGGCTTCTCGGCATAGGTGGACGCCTCGCCCAGCGTCTCGGTCAGGTAGTCCGCGAGGCCGCCCGGGAACCGGAACGTCGCCTCCGTGGGCGTGTCGCCCTCCGCGATCTCCGACTTCCAGCGGATCTCCACGCCCGAGAACAGGTAGGCCTTCGACCGCACCATCTTGAACAGCCGCGAGGGCCGCAGGACGTGGTGCCCGAAGATCTCCGCGTCCGGGTGGAAGGTGCTCGACGTGCCCCGCCGGTTCGGCGCGGCCCCCAAGGTCTGCAACGGTCCCAGCGGCACCCCGCGAGAGAACCGCTGCTCGTACAGCACCTTGTTCCGCGCCACCTGCACGACCAGCGAATCCGACAGCGCGTTCACCACCGACGCGCCGACGCCGTGCAGCCCGCCCGAGGTCTCGTAGGCCTTGCCCGAGAACTTGCCCCCCGCGTGCAGCGTGCAATGGATCACCTCCAGCGCGCTCTTGCCGGGGAACTTGGGGTGCGGATCGACCGGCATCCCCCGCCCGTTGTCGCGGATCGTCACGCTGCCATCGGCCAGCAGCTCCACCTCGATGCGGCTGGCGTGCCCCGCCACCGCCTCGTCCATCGAGTTGTCGAGGATCTCGGCCACCAGATGGTGCAAGGCCGCCTCGTCCGTGCCGCCGATGTACATCCCCGGCCGCTTGCGGACGGGCTCCAGCCCTTCCAGCACCTCGATCGAGGAGGCGTCATAGGTCTCGGTCACGTTCAGGAGGTCGTCGGGCATGGGCGTCATGTTCTCGTTGCGTTCTTCCCAACTAGTCATTTCCGTCCCTTTCCGCAACGATTCCGAGTGACGCAGGCCGCGACCCGCGGACCGACCCGCCGCGCGGACCTGCTCACGGCCACATCGGCTCAGCCGAACGACGCTCCCACATGGCCCTGAAGGCCGGCCGCGCCTGGCACGCGGCCAGCCAGGCCCGCACGCTCGGCGCGTCGTCCAGCGCCGGCTCGTGCGCCTGGGCGTAGCGCAGGACCTCGGCCACGTTGATGTCGGCCACCGTGAAGCGCCCGCCGACCAGATGCGCCTCCCGCGACAGATGCGCCTCCAGCGCCCGCAGCGGCCGGCCCAGCTTCTCCACCATATCGGCGATCTCCTCGCGCCCGCCGTCGCTGTCCGACCGCCCGTAGGTGTAGGCGTTCTGGATGGCGTGCCCCGGCCCCTCCAGCGAGGTGGCCGCGAACAGCGTCCATTGCGTCATCAGCGCGTTCTCGCCCTCGTCGCGGGGGCCGAGGTCGCCGCCATGGCGCCGCGCCAGATACAGGTTGATCGCCAGCGACTCGGTCAGGACAAGATCGCCGTCCACCAGCACCGGGATCGCGCCCATCGGCGACAGCGCCAGGAACTCGCGCGAGCGGGTGTTGAGGGCGGCGTCCGGCCCCTCCGGCCGGTCCAGCCGATAGGCCTGCCAGACCTGCCGCAACTCCAGCTCCAGCCCGATCTCCGCCGCGAGCCAGAGGTTGCGGGTCGCGCGGCTGCGATGGGTGCCATAGAGCGTGGGCATCGAAACGGTCTCCCTCGGGACGGGTCCTTGCTAGACCGCCGCGCGCGGCCTTGAAAGCCGGGGCCGGACGGGCTCCATACAGGGCGCGGCAAAGGAGGAACACCCATGCGCGTCTTCTTCACGGGCGGCGCCGGCAAGGCCGGTCGCCACGCCATCCCCCATCTGGTGGGGCAGGGGCACCGGGTCACCAACATCGACCTCGCCCGCCTGAACCATCCCGGCGTCCCCGACCTCCGGGTGGACCTCACCGACGGCCATCAGGTCTTCAACGCCATGGCCTCCCCGGCCTCCGGCGCGGATCTGGACGAGGCTCCCGCCCCCTACGACGCCGTCGTCCACTTCGCTGCCATCCCCTCGATGTTCCTGACGGCGGACAGTGAGACCTACCGCGTCAACGTCCTCTCGACCTTCAACGTCCTCGACGCCGCGACCAAGCTCGGCATCCGCAAGATCGTCATCGCCTCCTCGGAAACGACCTACGGCGTCTGCTTCGCGCAGGGCGAGGTGCGCCCCCTCTACATCCCCGTGGACGAGGAGCACCCGACCGTCCCCCAGGACGCCTACGCCATGTCCAAGGTCTGCAACGAGGCGACCGCCCGCAGCTTCCAGGCCCGCACCGGCTCCGACATCTACGCCCTTCGCATCAACAACGTCATCGAGCCGCACGAATACTCCGCCCACGCGACGACCTGGCGCGAGCACCCGGAGGTCCGCCGCCGCAACATCTTCGCCTACATCGACGCCCGCGACCTCGGGCACATGGTGGACCGCTGCCTCGCGACGGACGGCCTCGGCTATCAGGTGTTCAATGTCGCCAACGACGACTCCTCCGTCGGCCTCCCCTCCGCCGAGGTCATCCGCCGCTTCTACGAGGGCCTCCCCCTCCACCGCCCCTTGGGCGAACACGAGACCTTCTACTCCAACGCCAAGGCCCGCCGCCTCCTGGGCTTCGCCCCCGCCCACGGCTGGCGCGACCTGCCCTGACCCGTTCGCGAACCGCCCAAGGGACGGGCAACCCCGCCCGTTCCGCGCTCGACTTGGCCTCCGTTCCGGCCTAGGTCCGCCGCCATGACCCAGACCCCGACCCTTGCCCCGGCCCGCCCGGGCTGGTCCGGCCACGCGCGCGGCCTCCTCGCCCTCGCGGTGCCGCTGATCGGCTCCAACCTCGCGGGCTTCGCCATCCACCTCACCGACATCGTGCTGCTGGGCTGGTATGGCGTGACGGAACTCGCGGCGATCACGCTCGCCTCCTCGCTCTGGTACATCGTCTTCCTGATGGGCTCGGGCTTCGGCATCGCCGTGATGCCGCTCGCCGCCACCGCGCGCGAGGAGGGCGACCTGCGCGAGGTGCGCCGCGCCACCCGCATGGGGCTCTGGCTCTCGATGGGCTACGCGGCGCTGTTCCTGCCGGTGCTGCTCTGGTCCGGCCTGATCTTCAGCCACCTGGGCCAGGAGCCCGCCATCGCCGACCTCGCCGGCCGCTATCTCGGCATCGCGGGCTGGGGCCTGATCCCGACCCTGATGATCGCCGTCCTGCGCTCGTTCCTGTCGGCGCTCGAGCGGGCCGGCGTCCTGATGTGGGCCACCATCGCCGCCGCCCTGCTCAACGCCCTCTGGGGCTACGCGCTGATCTTCGGCGCCTGGGGCCTGCCCGAGTTGGGCATCGAGGGCGCGGCCTGGGCGGCGCTCGGCACGCAGACCCTCACGGCGGCGGCGCTCTGGGCCTACGCGCTGGGCTGGCTGCCCGACTACCGCCTCCTGCAACGCTGGTGGCGCCCCGACTGGGCGGCGATGGGCCGCGTCTTCCGCCTGGGCTGGCCCATCGGCGGGCAACTGCTGGCCGAGGTCGGGCTCTTCGCCGGCTCCTCCGTGATGATGGGCTGGGTGGGCGAGGTCGCCCTCGCCGCCCACGGGGTCGCCCTCCAGATGGCCTCGGCCACCTTCATGCTCCACCTTGGCCTCAGCCAGGCCGTCACCGTCCGCGCCGGGCAGGCGTTGGGCCGCTCCGACCGCGAGGGGCTGCGCCAGGGGGCGCTGGTGGCCATCGCGCTGTCGGCGGGCTTCGCGGTGCTGGCCTCCACCGGCTTCCTGCTCGCGCCGGGGCCGCTGCTGTCGCTGTTCGTCGATCCCGCCGACCCGGCGGCGGCGCAGGTGATCGCCGTGGGCGCGGGGCTCCTCGCCTTCGCGGCGCTGTTCCAGATCTTCGACGGGATGCAGGTCCTCGCCATGGGGCTCCTGCGGGGCCTCCACGACACGACGGTCCCGATGATCCTCGCCGCGCTCTCCTACTGGGCCATCGGCCTGCCGGTGGCCTATGTCCTGGGCTTCGCCCTCGGCTGGGGCGCGGCCGGCGTCTGGCTCGGCCTCGTGACCTCCCTCGTTGCGGCCTCGGCCCTCCTCATGGCACGGTTCTGGCGCCGCGCCTCGCGCCCCCTCACAGGACTGCACGCCTAGATGTTCGACTTCATCACCGCCTGGATCGAGACCGGGGGCCTCCTCGCGGTGGGTCTCCTGATGATCCTCGAAAACGTCTTCCCCCCCATCCCGTCCGAGCTGATCGTCCCGCTCGCCGGCTTCAAGGCCGCGCAGGGCGCCATCCCCCTGATCGGCCTCCTGATCGTGGCGACCCTCGGCTCCACGGTGGGCACGCTGCTCTGGTATGGCCTCGCCCGCGCCTGGGGCCGCGAAAGGTTCCTGCGCTTCCTCGACCGCCACGGCGTCTGGCTCACCATGTCGCGCCAGGAGGCCGAGAGCGCCATGGACTGGTTCCACCGCTACGGCCCCGTCGCGGTGGTCCTGGGCCGCCTCGTGCCGACGATCCGAACCCTGATCTCGGTCCCGGCGGGCCTGGCCGAGATGCCGTTCCCGTCCTTCGCGGCCTACACGGCGGCGGGCAGCTTCCTCTGGATCGCGATCCTGGCGGGGGCGGGCTACCTGCTCGAAAGCAACTACAAGGCCGTCGAGGCCTGGGTGAACCCCATCTCGACGCTCATCGTCCTGGCGATCGTCGGCCTTTACATCGTCCGCGTCGTCCGCGGGCTTCGCCGCCGCCGGTCGGGGCGCGGCTGAGGCCGATCCGGTCGCGCCTCACCCCATGGTGGCGGGGCGCGACCGAGTGGGCTGGTCGGCGGGATGCCCTGCGGCCGAACCGCGTCCATCTCGCCTTCTCCCGTTCACGCTAACGTCGGCAAAAGGTTAACGCGACTGATTCGGCGGCCGTTTCGGACCTTCGTCCCATGGTCCCCCGACCCGGATCGGCAACTCTCCGCGCGCCCGATCAGCGGAGCCCCGCGCAGAACCCCTGGATTCGCCCGCAGGCCTCGGAAAGCTGCTCGTCGCTGGTGGCATAGCTGACCCGAAAGGCCGGCGAAACGCCGAAGGCCGCCCCGAAGACCACCGCCACCCCCGCCTCGTCCAGGAGCGCCGTCGCGAAGTCCTCGTCCGTCGCGATCCGCGCGCCGCCCCGGCTGACCTTGCCGATGCAACCCGCGATGTCGGGATAGACGTAGAACGCCCCCTCCGGCACCGGGCAGCGCACCCCCTCGGCCGCGTTCAGCATCCGCACCACGAGGTCGCGCCGCCGCTGGAACAGCGCCCGATTCGGCCCCAGGAAGTCCTGCGGCCCGGTCAGCGCCTCCACGGCGGCCCATTGGCTGATCGAGCAGGGGTTCGACGTGCTCTGCGACTGGATCTTCCCCATCGCGCGAATCAGCGGCACCGGCCCGGCGGCATAGCCGATGCGCCAGCCGGTCATCGCGTAGGCCTTGCTGACCCCGTTCACCGTCAGCGTCCGGTCATAAAGCCCCGGCTCCACCTGCGCCGGCGTCGCGAACCTGAAATCGTCGAAGACCAGATGCTCGTACATGTCGTCGGCCATGACCCAGACCTGCGGGTGCCGCATCAGCACCTCCGTCAGCCCCTTGATCTCCGCCGCCGTGTAGCCCGCCCCGGTCGGGTTGGACGGCGAGTTGAAGATCAGCCACTTGGTCCGCGCCGTGATCGCCGCCTCCAGTTGCTCGGGCGTGATCTTGAACCCCGCCTCCGGCCCGGCGGCGACGAAGACCGGCACCCCCCCGGCCAGCAGCACCATGTCCGGATAGCTCACCCAATAGGGCGCGGGGACGATCACCTCGTCGCCGGGGTTCAGCGTCGCCATCAGCGCGTTGTAAAGGACCTGCTTGCCGCCCGTGCCCACCGTCACCTGGCCCGGCTGGTAGGCCAGCCCGTTCTCCCGGTCGAACTTCGCGCAGATCGCCCGCTTCAGCTCCGGGATGCCATCGACGGCGGTGTAGCGCGTCTTTCCTTCGCGGATCGCCCGGATGCCCGCCTCGCGGATGTTCTCGGGCGTCGGGAAGTCCGGCTCGCCCGCGCCCAGCCCGATCACGTCCCGCCCCATCGCCTGCAACTCCTGCGCGCGGGTGGTGACGGCGATGGTGGGCGACGGCTTGACGCGGCTCAAGGCGGTGGACAGGAAGGGCATGGCGGACTCGCGATGGGGCAGGGGACCGCGCCCGGCCTTACGCCCGCCCCGCGCCGCTCACAAGCACTTGAAGGAAGGCCCATGCCCGATTCCTCCAGGCCCGAATCGCCCGAGGCCCGGCTGGGCCGCCTCCGCACCCGCTCCATGTGGCGCGGCATCCGCGAGATGGACCTGATCCTGCGCGACTTCGCCGGGCGCGAGCTGGCGACCCTCTCCCCCGCCGACCTCGACCTCTACGAATCCCTCCTGGCCGAGAGCGACCACGACCTCCTCGCCTGGATCAGCGGCGCCGACGCCACTCCCCCGCGCTACATGGCGCTCCTCGCCCGCGTCCGCGCCGGGGCCGTGGGCCTGACCCGCCCCGACTGACCCGCCCCGACTGACCTGCCCCGACTGACCCGGCCCGACCGACCCGGCATTTCAATCAAGTTTTCAGGGACTCGCCGCGAAGAACGCTCCGGCTTTAACCGGATGTTCGCGACTGTTCCCGCATATTGGGTTCGAAATCGCTGGATCGGACCCGTGCCATGAACATTAGAACTGGTGGTGACACCCTACTCCCGGCGCGCGACGCCGCCTTCATGCGCAGCTACCTCGACGCGCTCACGCTCGTCGAGCGGCTGCACCGCCTCCTCCTCGACGTCATCAAGGACGAGTTCGAGAGGCTGCGGATCCTCGACGTGAACCCGGTGCAGGCGCTCCTGCTGTTCAACATCGGCGACAACGAGGTGACCGCCGGGGAGCTCAAGACCCGTGGCTACTACCAGGGCTCGAACGTCAGCTACAACCTCAAGAAGCTGGTGGAGCTCGGCTACATGCACCACCAGCGGAGCGAGATCGACCGCCGCTCCGTCCGCGTCCGCCTCACGGACAGGGGCCGCAAGCTGCGCGAGGTGGTGGCCCGCCTCTTCGCCACCCACGCCGAGGGGCTGATCGCCCGCGCCATCCTCGACGCGGACGCCATGGACGAGATCACGAACGCCCTCAAGCGGATGGAACGCTACTGGACCGACCAGATCCGCTACATCTACTGACCCTGCGCCCCGCCCCTCACCAGTGCCCGGTGTTGGGCATCGACGCCCAGGGCTCTTCCGGCGCCTTGCGCGCCCCCTTCTGGAGAAGCTCGACCGACACGTTGTCGGGAGAGCGGACGAACGCCATGTGCCCGTCTCGGGGCGGCCGGTTCACGGTCACGCCCGCCTCCATGAGGGTCCGGCACGTCTCGTAGATGTCGTCCACCTCGTAGGCCAGATGCCCGAAGTGGCGCGAATCCGACGGCAGCCCCGGATCGCCGTCCCAGTTCCACGTCAGCTCGACCGGGCACTCCTCCTGCCCGGGCGGCGCCAGGAACACCAGGCTGAACCGCCCCCCCTCGTTGTCGATGCGGCGGACCTCCTTCAGCCCCAGCAGCTCCCAGAAGGCCAAGCTCGTCTCCAGGTCCAGCACGCGGACCATGGTGTGCAGATAGCGGATCGTCATGCCGTCCCCCCATTTCGTCGGCCGGCAACCTAGCAGCGCCCGCGCCCTGCGCCAGCCCCGCCGCCCCCGATCCTGTCGCGGCGCGGCCACGCGCCCGCCCGACCGCGCCGCCGCGCGCCCGAACCCGTTGCCCCGCCCCCGCCCTTCGCCCCAAGACGGTCCCGAGCCTTCAGGAGGACCGCCCATGCCGCTCACCCCCGAACAGGAGGCCGAGATCGCCGACCTCCGCGCCGCCGCCCGCCCGACGCTCCGCCCCGTGTCCGAGGGGATGGAGCGGCACCTCCACCTCGTCCACCCGGTCCTCGACCACGGGCTCGTGCGCGTCGTGGACTACATGGGCGACGATTCCTCGATCGTGCAGGCCGCCCGCGTCTCCTACGGGCGCGGCACCAAGTCCGTGCAGAACGACGAAGGGCTGATCCGCTACCTCATGCGCCACTGGCACTCGACCCCCTTCGAGATGTGCGAGATCAAGCTCCACGTGAAGCTCCCCGTCTTCGTGGCCCGCCAGTGGATCCGCCACCGCACGGCCTCGGTGAACGAATACAGCGCCCGCTACTCCATCCTCGACCGCGAGTTCTACATCCCCGCCCGCGAGGCGCTGGCCGCCCAGAGCGCGGTGAACAACCAGGGCCGGGGCGACACGCTCTCGGACGACGAGGCCGCCCGCGTCCTGGGCTGGCTGCGCGAGGACGCGACCCAGGCCTACGACCATTACGAGGCGATGATCTCGCAGGAGGGCCAGCAGGGCCTCGCGCGCGAGCTCGCCCGCATGAACCTCCCCATGAACGTCTACACGCAGTGGTATTGGAAGACGAACCTCCACAACCTGTTCCACTTCCTCCGCCTCCGCGCCGACCCCCACGCCCAATACGAGATCCGCGTCTACGCCGAGGTCCTCGCCGGCATCGTCGCCGACTGGGTGCCCTTCGCCTGGACGGCCTTCGAGGACTTCCGCCTGGGGAGCGTGTCCCTCTCCGCGAAGGGCGTGGAGGTGCTCAAGCGCCGGCTGGCCGGGGAGGTGGTGACGCAGGAGACGTCCGGGATGAGCAAGGGGGAATGGCGGGAGTTCGAGGGGGTGTGGGGGTAGGTCGTGTATCTATTCTACTATGATGAAGTAAAATATGACCCCCCTGCCCAAGAAGCTTTTTGGATGGGTGGAGTCGCGGTTCGATCTGAGGATCTTTCGTCCATTGAGGCCAAAATGAATGATCTGGCCCTTAAGGTATTCAATAGGAGACTATTGGAGCATGGCACTGAATTTCATGGTCGCGATATCTTTCACGGGAAAAGTTCCTTTAAGGGCATGGACTCGCAGCTTAGGCTTGAGATATTCAAGGAGCTGTTAGCGATCTGTGCGTCTAAGGAGATCTTTCGATTTTATATAAAGATTATACCAGCCAACTTCGTTTACCCTCAGGAACCGGACGAGGTGGCGTTCATGTATCTAGTAGAGCAGATAGATAAGTTCTTAGTTCGAAGTGACAGTTTGGGTATGTTGATTGGCGATATGGATGAGCCGAAAGTTGGTCCGACAGTGGCGTCCTTGTCGCAGTACAGGGACGGTGGCACCTATTGGGCGAAAGGGACTAAGATAGACCGGCTTATTGATACAGTTCATTTTGCTCGATCGCATCATAGCCGACTGATACAGCTCGCTGATGTGTACCTTTATGCTCGTCAGTTTTATCGAGCATCTTATGATGCAGTTTGGCACCAAAAATACAATGAAGCTATTATCAACTCCGGAGTTCTAAGTGCGGCAATTTCAAAAACGTGGCCATCGGAGAGGCGCTGGTACCATCGGTAATGAGTAACGCTTTGGTAAGCAAGCGTAGGGATCGTAGCTCGCCGCGTTCCGCGGAGAACCACCCACCCTATGGCTCAAGCCCGTCGAAGCGCCCCCGTCTCGTTGAGCGGGGTTTGCTTCATGTCGTGCTGCCCTTGGGCGGGTGAACTCCGCCCGACATGGGCGATCCCGTAAGGTGCGCTTCAGCGCACCACCTCCCCGCGCCTCCCCGGTGCGCTGAAGTGCACCCTACCCAGCCTTCCCGAGCCCCCGTAGGGCGGGCTTCAGCCCGCCAGCGGCGGCTCGCGCCGGGGCAATCCCGCGGCGGGCTGAATCCCGCCCTACGCTCCCCTCGCGCCGTCCCCGTTCCCTAAAATCCCACGCAACACGCAACGCCCGATGCTGTCGGACGTCGTTAGCTCCTCGCGTGGCACAACTCCCCCCATACGCGGCCCGGAGTCCGTCATGACCTCCGCCCGCCCCACGAGGCCCGCACCCCGCGGCCTCCCCCTGCGCCGGAGGCTCACCCGCCCCCGGTCGGTCTGTTTGACAGGCGACGGGCCCGCTGGCCCCGTCTCCACCTGGGAGGCCCCCCACCGCAGGGGAGCCGCAAAGACCCAGCCGCCGGCGCGTCGTGCACGCGCCTCCCGTGGGCCGGGCAGTCAATCCGGCACCACGGCCCCCATCCCCGCCGGCGCGCGCCAGAACAGCCGCGCCGGCCGGGCATGGGACTCCCCAAGGACGCCAAAGGCCGGAGCCCTCGCCCCGGCCTCGCTCGTCCGCCCGCGCGGATCGCCTCACTGCGACTTTCGCAGGTTCCCCGCCATCTCCCGCCCATCACGGCCGCTGATGAGGTCGAACTCGATCGGCTGGTTGTCGGCGAGCCCCGTCAGACCCGACTGCTCCACCGCCGAGATGTGCACGAAGATGTCCTTGCCCCCGTTCTCGGGGGCGATGAAGCCGTAGCCTTTCGTCGTGTTGAACCACTTCACGGTGCCCTTGGGCATGGTCGGTCTCTCCATCGCGTCCTTGGCCTTGCGCCGGCCGGTCTCCTTCGACGGATTTAGGGGCAAGCGAAGGGCGGGCAACGTGTCCGCCCGCCGATTTCGCCACGCGCGAACGGAAAGGGCCCCGGGCGTCACCGCCCGGGGCCCCATCCTCGCCGGAGCCGCCGTCAGATGCGGTCGCGGTCCGTGCCCAGCGTGCCGCCGGTCAGGCCGGTCCGCTCGCCCGTGCGCTCGTCCTCGATCTCCACCTCGGTCTTGCGGACGGTGTCCTGGATCGTCTGGTGCTGGACCTCGGTCTCGGACCGCAGGCCGATCTCCTCGACCACGCGGGCCTCCTTGGCCACCACCGGCACCTCGGCCGATTCGCGCGCCTCGAGCACCTGGTCGGTCATGGCGATGTCGCCCACGCCCACCGCGCGGTCCACCGGGCGGCGCTCGATGTGGACTCGGGTGGCGCGCAGGTCCACGCCGGCCTCGACCGGCACCTCGCGAACGTAGGAGCGGACGCGGACCCGGCCCAGGTCCTGCTCGCGCTTGCCGACGGCCAGCCGCTCCTCGACGACCTTGACGGTGCCGTCCTCGTTCAGCTCGTCGTCGCGGTAGCTGCCGAACTCGCCCCCCGTCTGCCCCATGGAGCCCGACGAGGCATAGCCCGCCTGCTGGCTGCCCAGGTCGGCCTGGCTGCGCCGGCCCATGTCGGCGGCCATCTGGAGGTTCCGGTCCTGCATCCCGTCATCGTAGATGGTGCCCCGGGTGTTCAGGTCCGAGGTGCCGTCGTTGAGGCCCAGGTCGGTGCCCATCGCCGCCGCGCCCATGCCGGCCCCGGCCGCGCCCGACAGCCCCGAGGAGCCGCCCGCCATGCCGCCCGTGCCCGAGATGTCGCCGTCGCGGTAGCTCGACCCCTGGTAGCCCGACCAGCCCGAGGACCGCCATTCGGTCTCGCGGGCCGACAGGTCCACCGAGCCCTCGTCGTCCAGGATGTCCACGATGGTGTCATGGTGCGCGGCGTCGAAGCCCGTGACCGTCACCATGGTCGATCCGCGCGTCAGCCCCTCGGCGTAGGTGTAGCGGTCCTCGTCCGGGAAGAAGAAGTCGCCGAGCGAGTCCCAGAACCCCTTGTGCTGGTCGCGATAGGTGGTGTCGTCATGGCTCGTCATGGCCGTCGAGCCGCCCGAGGTCACGCGGATCTGGCTGTCGGGGATGCCGGCCGCCCGCAGGCGGGACACGGCCCGCTCGGCCTCGGCGCCGTTGTCGAACAGGGCGGTCACGATGCGCGAGCCGCCGCTCGTGGTGGTGATGTCGTCCATCATTCTCATGTCTCCTGAGTGTGCGTCTGGACTTTCGGTTGGACCGTCCAACGGGGGCAGGCGCTCCACCTCGGCCACCTGGCGGCGGATCTCCACGGGCACCTCGACCTCGCGGGACCGCGCCTGGCGGCGGATGTGGACCTCCTCGACGAGGAACAGCCGCTTCTCGACGACGAGCCGCTCCTCGTAGACGGGCAGGATGGTGAGGTCGCCCTCGCTCCGCGGCGGCTCGACGGCCTCCACGAAGCGTCCCACCGGCACGCGCTCGACCTCGACCGCGATCTCCTTCACGGTGTCGCGAAGGGTCTCGGCACGGGTCTCGGTCCGCGTGGCGACGCGGACGCCGCCCTGGTCCACCACGCGCTTGCCGAGGGTCGCCCGCTCCTCCACGCGCTGGATCACCGCGCCCTCGGGCAGCCGCAGGGGCGTGCCGGAGGGGATCGGGCCGGTCGTGTCGGACTTGGGGGGAAGTGGCATGGATGCTCGCCGTTGGCCTGCCCCGTCGGACGGGACACAGGACAAACGGCCCCCGCGCGCGGTTCGTTCCCCCGCGCGCGGATCAATTGTCGGCTTCGGCGGTCAGCCCCGCTGGTCGGGCGCCCGCGCCTCGCTGGCCAGCAGCGCGATCGCCTCGCCCAGGGCCACCACCTTCTGCCCCTCCTCGCCCAGCCGCCGCATCGACACGGTGCGCGCCTCGACCTCCTTCTGGCCGATGGCGAGGATCACGGGCACCTTGCCGACCGAATGCTCGCGGACCTTGTAGTTGATCTTCTCGTTCCGCGTGTCGGCCTCGGCCCTCAGCCCCGCCGCGACCAGCGCCTCCGTCACCTCGCGGACATAGCCGTCCGCGTCCGAGACGATGGACGCCACGACCACCTGCCGGGGCGCGAGCCAGAAGGGCAGCCGCCCCGCGTAGTTCTCGATCAGGATGCCGAGGAATCGCTCGAACGACCCCAGGATCGCGCGGTGCAGCATGACGGGCCGGTGCTTGGCCCCGTCCTCGCCCACGTATTCGGCGTCCAGCCGCACCGGCAGGTTGAAGTCCGCCTGGAACGTCCCGCACTGCCAGTCCCGCCCGATGGCGTCGGTCAGCTTGAAGTCGAGCTTCGGCCCGTAGAAGGCCCCGTCGCCCTCGGCGAGCTCGTAGGGGTAGCCCGCCTTCGCGATGGCCCCGGCCAGCGCCGCCTCGGCCTTGTCCCACACCTCGTCCGAGCCCACCCGCACCTCGGGCCGCGTGGACAGCTTGATGTCGAACCTCTCGAAGCCGAGGTCGCGATAGACCGACGACAGCAGCGCCAGGAAGGACGCGCATTCCGCCTCGATCTGGTCCTCGGTGCAGAAGATGTGGGCGTCGTCCTGCACGAAGCCGCGCACGCGCATCAGCCCGTGCATCGACCCCGACGACTCGTAGCGGTGGCACGACCCGAACTCCGCCAGCCTCAGCGGCAGGTCGCGATACGACTTGAGCCCCTGATTGTAGACCTGCACGTGGCACGGGCAGTTCATGGGCTTGAGCGCGTTGATCCGCTTCTCCTTCGCGCCCTCCTCGTCCACCTCCACGAGGAACATGTTCTCGCGGTAGGCCTCCCAGTGGCCCGACTTCTCCCACAGGATGCGGTCGAGCACCTGGGGCGTGCGGATCTCCCGGTAGCCCGCAGCGCGCTGCCGCCGCCGCATGTAGTCCTCCAGCGCGCGGTAGACGGTCCAGCCGTTCGGGTGCCAGAACACCATCCCCGGCGCCTCCTCCTGCATGTGGAAGAGCTCCATCTCGCGCCCGAGCTTGCGGTGGTCGCGCTTGGCGGCCTCCTCCAGCATCGTCAGGTGGGCCTTCAGCTCGTCGCGGTTGCGGAACGCGACGCCGGTGATCCGCTGGAGCTGCGGCCGGGTCACGTCGCCGAACCAGTAGGCGCCCGACACGCCCATGAGGCGGAAGGCGTCGCCCGGCAACTGCCCGGTGTTCTGGAGATGCGGCCCCCGGCAGAGGTCCTGCCAGTCGCCGTGCCAGTACATCCGGATCGGCTCGCCCTCGGGGATGCGGCCGATCAGCTCCACCTTGAAGGGCTCGCCCGTGCCCTCGTAATGCGCGATGGCGCGAGCACGGTCCCAGACCTCGGTCCGCACGGGGTCGCGCAGCCCGATGATGCGCCGCATCTCGGCCTCGATGGCCCCCAGGTCCTCGGGCGTGAAGGGCTCGCTGCGGTCGAAGTCGTAGAACCAGCCCGTCTCGGTCACCGGCCCGATCGTCACCTTCACGTCCGGCCAGAGCGCCTGCACCGCCCGCGCCATGACGTGCGCGAGGTCGTGGCGGATCAGCTCCAGCCCCTCGGGGTCCTTGAGCGTCCTGATCGCCAGAGCGCCGTCCCGCTCGATGGGCCACGCCAGATCCCAGTGCCGCCCGTCGAGCGTGGCGGACACGGCGGCCTTGGCCAGCGACGGCGCGATGGACTGCGCCACCTGCGCGGCCGTCACGCCAGCGTCGTAGGAACGGGACTGCCCGTCGGGGAATGTCAGGGAGATGGAGGTCATGGCCTCTCCTCGTCGGTTCGGCGCCCACGATTGCGCCCGGTTGCGGGTGGGCGGGGTTCTGCCGACGGCTTGCAAGGCCGTCAAGGCCCGCGCACCATGACGGGCACGAGCGAAGCGGGAGACGACACATGGACACCATCGCCACGCCCCAGGGCCGACGCCTCGCGGTGATGCGGCAGGCGGGGCAGGGCCCCCACGTGGTCTTCCTCGGCGGCTTCCGCTCCGACATGACGGGCACCAAGGCGGCGTGGCTCGCCGACTGGGCCGAGGCCAGGGGCCGCGCCTTCCTCCGCTTCGACTACTCCGGCCACGGCCAGAGCGAGGGCGCCTTCGAGGACGGCACCATCGGCCAGTGGCTGGAGGACGCCGAGGCCGTGCTCGACCTCGCGCCCGGCCGGGCGATCCTGGTGGGCTCCTCCATGGGCGGCTGGATCTCGCTCCTCATCGCGCGCCGCGCGCCCCATCGCGTCGCCGGCCTCGTCACGGTCGCCGCCGCGCCCGACTTCACCGAGGACTCCTACTGGGACGGAGCCTCCGAGGAGCAGAAGGCCCGACTGATGGCCGAGGGCGTGATCCACGTCCCGTCCGACTACGGCGCGCCCTATCCGATCACCCGCCGCCTGATCGAGGACGGGCGCGACCACCTCCTGCTCCGCGAGCCGCTGCACCTGCCCATGCCGACCCGGATGCTCCAGGGCTCCGCCGACGCCGACGTGCCGCCCGCCACAGCCTACCGCCTGCTCGACCACGCCACCGGGCCGAACCTCCGCCTGACCGTGGTCAAGGACGCCGACCACCGCTTCTCCTCGCCGCGCTGCCTCAAGCTCATCGCGCAGGCGATCGGCGAAGTCTCCGATTGAGCGGCAGGCGGCGACGGTTCCGATGACGCCGGCTCATTGGGCATGATAGGCAAACATCCGCCTACAAATACCAAATTGCCGCCTTACTTTCGCCGCTTTGCAGCGAACGGCTTTCCAGCCTTCCTCATCTGCCGTTAACTACGTTCAGCCGCATCTCTGCCGGGCTGGACGCACCGCGACCACGCCCCGGCCTCCCTCGATGCCGACAGCAAGCCGGGTCCAATGGTGATGAGCGAAACTGTGATGAACAAGGTGATGCTCACCGGCGCCTCGCCCGCGACGGTAAGGTTCCCGGCCTGGCCTGCGCAGGATCGGCCGGGCGACGCGACGGCGCTCGGGACGCCGCTCTCGATCCGCACCCTGCTGACGCTGCCCTACACCGGGCAGGGGGTGAGCTACTGCTGCGACCAGGTCCTCTGCGCGACTTCCAGCGAGGCGGATCGCGCCGACCTGATCGTGCCCTACACCAAGGGCCGCCAGCCCGGGGTGGAGTTCCGGTCGCTGCTCTCGACCCGCCTGGGCACGCTCGCCAACCGCGTGGCGCCCGCCCGCACCCGTCGCATGGCCGAGCTGGCCTTCCTCCGCAGCCTGCCCGCCCGGTCCCCCGGCACCGTCGCCTACATCTGGAGCGAGACCTCCCCTGCCTTTGGCCGCGAGCTGCGGTCCCGCGGCGTCACGGTGGTCCGCGAGAAGGTGAACTGCGGCAAGGCCTTGGCCAAGCGCGTGCTCGACGATGCCTACCACCGCCTGGACCTGTCGCCCCACCATCGCATCACCGAAGCGGACATCCAGGAGGAGCGCGAGCGGCTGGCCCTGTCGGATGCGGTCTTCTGCCCAAGCGGCGAGGTCGAATCCTCGCTCCGCGAGCTAGATCTACCTGGCACGCAACTCCTGTCCGCGAGCTACGGCTTCGACCCCGCGCGCCTCGTGCCCAGGAACGGTCCCCTGCTGAAGCCCTCCGAGGATGGCCCGACCTTCCTCTTCGTGGGCTCGATCTGCGTCCGCAAGGGCGCGCATCTCCTGCTCCGGGCTTGGGCGCGCAGCGGCGTCAAGGGCCGCCTGGTCCTCGCCGGCGGCATCGAGGACGTGATCGAGACCCTTTGCGCCACCGAGCTCGCCCGCCCCGACGTGCTGCGCCTGCCCTTCGTGCAGGACGTGGGCGGCCTCTACGCCAGCGCCGACGCCTTCGTGTTCCCCTCGCTGGAGGAGGGGAACCCCCTCGTCACCAATGAGGCCGCGCATTGCGGGCTTCCGATGATCGTCTCGCCCATGGGAGCGGGCCGCGTGGTGCGGAACGGGATCGACGGATTCATCCTCGATCCCTACGACGCCGACGGCTGGGTCGAGGCGCTCCGCACGATCGCAGCCAGCCCCGGCCTGCGCGAGCGGATGGGCGGGAGCGTCCGGGAACGGTCGCGCGACTTCACCTGGTCCCGCGTGGGCGAGGTCCGGCGCGGGCTGCTCCAGGACCTCGTCGCCGGCTGATCCTCAGTCGCCGCCCTGCGCGGCGACGTGAGGCAGGACGGCCACGGGACGCGACCGGCGCTGCGCGTGGCCGCCGTTGGCGTCCATGAACTTGAGCACCAGCGGCCGGATGTTGTCGCGCCAGCTCTTGCCGGCGAAGATGCCGTAGTGCCCGGCGCCGGGCTCCAGGTGCGCCGCCTTCTTGCCGCCGGGCAGGCCAGTCAGCAGGTCCAGCGCCGCGAGGCATTGCCCGGGCGCCGAGATGTCGTCCTTCTCGCCCTCGACGACCATGACCGCGACGGTGCTGATCCGGCCGATATCCACCGGGCGTCCCGCCACCTCGAAGGCGTTGCGCGCGATCTCGCGGCCCTTGAAGATCCGTTCCACGGTCGAAAGGTAGAACTCGGCCGTCATGTCCATCACGGCGAGGTATTCGTCGTAGAAGGCGTTGTGCTTGTCGTGGTCGGCGACCTGCCCCTTGGCGGCGCGGAAGATCTGGTCCACGAAGCTCTGGGTGTGGGTCTCGGCGTTCATCGACATGAAGGACGCGAGTTGCAGCAGCCCCGGATAGACCATCCGGCCCACGCCCCGGTACTTGAAGCCCACCTGCTGGATCACCGTCTGCTCCAGCACGCCCATGGTGGTCCGGCGGCCGAAGTCGGTCACGTCCGTGGCGTTGGCGTCCGGGTCGATCGGCCCGCCGATCAGGATGAGCGAGCGCGGCTGCGCCTCGGGCGCCTCCTCGGCCAGGATCGCCGTCGCCGCCAGCACCAGCGGCGCGGGCTGGCAGATCGCCATCACGTGCAGGTCGGCGCCCAGGTGGCGCATGAACTCGGTGACGTAGAGCGTGTAGTCCTCCACGTCGAACTTGCCCTCGCTCACCGGGATGTCGCGGGCGTTGTGCCAGTCGGTGATGAACACCTCGCAGTCGGGCAGGAGCGAGATCACCGTCTTGCGGAGCAGCGTGGCGTAGTGGCCCGACATCGGCGCCACCAGCAGGACCCGCCGCTCGCGCGGGAAGCGGCCGGGCACGCGGAAGTGCACGAGGTCGCCGAAGGGCTTGGCGATCACCGTCTCCAGCCGCACGGTGTGGTCCCGCCCGTCGTCGCCCTTGACGGCCGAGATGCCCCAGTCGGGCTTGACCACCATGCGGGCGAAGGTCCGCTCCGTCACCTCGCCCCAGGCCTTGATCCATTCGACCAGTGGGTTGCCGGTGGCCGCCATCGCCGGATAGGCGCCGATGGCGCGGGCGGTCGCCCCTAGCCATTGGTTGGTGTTGCGCGCGCTTTCCATGAGGTCGTAGGTCAACATATACTTCAAGGCAGGTCTCCGGCTGAGGGCGCGCGGGCAAGGATCGCACGAAGTCCTTAACGACGCCTTGATGCTGCAACCGCATAACTAACGTGGAGTTCCGCCCATGACAACGGAGCGTTCCGACATGACCGATGGGGCGGAGCAACAGGGCCGCAACCTTGAGTTGATCGAGGCCAACCGGAAGAAGATCGACGAGCTGACCAAGCGCCTCGTGGCGGTGATGAGCCGGCGGCGCAAGGTGCCCGCCGCCCTCCAGGGCCCGTCGCAGGAGCTCTACCTCAAGGCCGCGCAGGCCTGGATGGCCGAGGCGGTGGAGCATCCGGCCAAGATGATCGAGCTCCAGGCCGGCTACTGGGGCAGGACGCTCGCCCATTTCGCCGAGGCGCAGGCCGCGCTGGCCAAGGGACCGTTCAAGGCCCCCGAGGACCCGGGCCCCAAGGACCGCCGCTTCGCCAACCCGCTCTGGGACACGCATCCCTGGTTCAACTTCTGGAAGCAGCAATACCTCATCAACGCCGAGGCCGTGCAGAAGGCGGTCGATCAGACCGACGGCTTGTCGGACAAGGACAAGAAGCGTCTCCACTACTTCTCGCGGCAGATCGTGGACCTGCTCGCGCCCACGAACTTCCTCGCCACCAACCCCGACGCGCTGGAGCGCGCCATCGAGACGAACGGCCAGTCGCTGGTGGACGGCCTGACCAACCTCGTCAACGACCTGGAGCGCAACGACGGCGAGCTGATCGTGCGGCTGGCCGACGACAGCGCGTTCCAGGTGGGCGAGAACCTCGCCACCACGCCCGGCGAGGTGGTGTTCCGGAACCGGATGTTCGAGCTGATCCAATACACGCCCGCGACGGAGCAGGTGCGCGAGATCCCGCTGGTGATCTTTCCGCCCTGGATCAACAAGTTCTACGTCCTCGACCTCAAGGCGCAGAACTCCCTCATCAAGTGGATCGTGGACCAGGGCTTCACGCTCTTCGTGGTCTCCTGGGTGAACCCGGACCCGTCCTACAAGGACACGTCCCTGTCGAACTACGTCGAGGAGGGGTATCTGGCGGCGCTGCGCGAGGTGAAGGCGATCTGCGGGACGCAGAAGGTCAACGCCGTCGGCTACTGCATCGCCGGGACCACGCTGGCGCTGACGCTCGCCCTGCTCCGGAAGCGGGGCGATGCGTCGGTGAACTCGGCCACCTTCTTCACCGCGCTCACCGACTTCTCGGACCAGGGCGAGGTCGGGGTCTTCCTCGACGACGACTTCGTGGACGGCATCGAGAAGGAAGCGATGGAGAAGGGCATCCTGGAGGCGCTCTTCATGGCGCGGACGTTCAGCTACCTGCGCTCCAACGACCTGATCTACCAGCCCGCGATCCGCTCCTACATGATGGGGCAGACGCCGCCGGCCTTCGACCTCCTCTACTGGAACGGCGATTCGACCAACCTGCCCGCCAGGATGGCGGTCGAATACCTGCGCGGCCTCTGCCAGTCCGACCTGTTCGCGACCACCGGCTTCCCGATCTGCGGCGAGACGGTCCACATCTCGGAGGTTGGGGTGCCGGTCTGCGCCGTCGCCTGCGAGACCGACCACATCGCCGCCTGGAAGTCGTCCTATCGCGGCGTCCAGGCGATGGGGTCCGGGGACCGGACCTTCATCCTGTCCGAATCGGGCCATATCGCCGGGATCGTGAACCCGCCCTCCAAGCGCAAGTACGGCCACTGGACCGGCCACGACCTGTCTCTCCCGCCCGAGGACTGGCTGAAGTCCGCCGAGAAGCACGAGGGAAGCTGGTGGCCGCGCTGGGCCGAATGGCTGGCCGGCCGCTCGGGCGGGATGGTCGCCGCGCGCCCGCCCGGGGACGCCGCCCATCCGCCGATCGCCCCCGCGCCGGGAACCTACGTCCGCGCCGTCCCGGGCGCCGCGTGACCCTGCGGCAATCCGGCACGGGCGCGGGGTGGGCGCATCCCGCTGCGCCGCAGAGATCCCTCTTGCAATGCTGCACCGCAGCATACATATTCCTGCCACGATTCACGGGGGCGACGCCCTCGCCTCAAGCCGAAAGGAGCCTCCGATGGCCTCGACCGATTACGCCCAGATGATGAAGGACATGATGAGCAACTACCCCGTGGACACCTCCTCGATGGAGAACCTCGCCAAGTCCCAGGCCGCCCTGGCCGAGAAGATGTCCGCCGTCGCCATCGAGGCCGCGCAGAAGTCCACGGACCTGTCGGCCCGCTGGATGCAGGACACGCTGTCCAAGCTCTCGAACGTGACCACCGTCAAGTCCGAGCCCGCCGACTACGCCAAGGCCGTCACCGACTTCATGACGACCTCGGCCGAAGCCGCCGCCGAGCACGTGGCCGCCTTTGCCGAGATCGCCAAGCGCGTGCAGACCGAGACGCTGGAGCTGATGATGGCCGCCGGCAAGGACATGTCCGAGGACGTGACCGCCGCCGCCCGCAAGGCGGGCGCCGACTTCGCCACCGCCGCGCAGGCCGGTGCCAAGGTCGTGCCGACCTCGGTCTCGACGAACGTCTGATCCGTCGGGATCGACGCCGGTCCGCCCTCCTCCCGGCGGACCGCGAACTTGGGGCGGGCCCGTCGCGGGTCCGCCCTTTCTTTTTGCTCACGCGGGGCCTAGGCTCTTCGCAGCCGCAGCAATGGAGCCGTCCATGCCCGATCCCGACAAGCCGCTCCTCATCAAGCGCTACGCCAGCCGTCGGCTCTACAACACCGAGACGAGCGACTACGTGACACTGGAGGACATCGCGGTCTTCATCCGGCAGGGCAGGGATGTCCAGATCGTGGACCTCAAGTCCGGCGACGACCTGACGCGGCAATACCTCCTCCAGATCATCGCGGAGCACGAATCGCGCGGCGAGAACGTGCTGCCGACGGACGTTCTGACCTCGCTGGTCCGCAGCTACACGACGCAGGCGGCGACGGTGGTGCCCCAGTTCCTCGCCGCGAGCTTCGAGATGCTGCGCGAGGGGCAGTCGAAGATGATGGAGCAGATGACCAAGACGAACCCGATGGCCAAGCTGCCCGGCTTCGAGGCGATGCGCGCCCAGCAGGAGGCCTTCTTCAAGGCCATGACCAGCGGGCTGATGCCCGGCTCCTCCGGTCCCGCGAAGGACGAGGACGAGGCCAAGAAGCCCTGAGGCTTCTTCTGACCTCAAGTATCTTCGGGTGGGGCCGGGAGGGCAGACAGCCCTCCCGGCGGTCGGATCAGGCGACCTCGGCGAACACCTGGTCCAGCGCCCGGCCGAGCTTGGTGAACATCTCGTCCATCTGATCCTCGGTCATGATGAAGGGCGGGGCGAGGACGATGCTCTGGCCCAGCGGGCGGCAGATCAGCCCCTGGTCGGTGCAGGCGTTGGCGATGCGTTCGGAGACCGAGAGCTTGCCGTCGAAGGGGCGCTTGGTCGCCTTGTCGGCCACGGCCTCCAGCGCGCCCATCAGGCCGACGCCGCGCCATTCCCCGATGTTGGGGTGCTCGGCCAGCTTGGCCATGCCGGCCTGGAACTTCGGGGTCAGGCGCTTCACGTTGTCGGCCAGCCCTTCGTTCATCACCACGTCGATGGCCTTGAGCGCGATGGCGCAGCCGACCGGGTGGCCCGAGGCGGTGAAGCCGTGGGGGAACTCCTCGATGGCCTCCGAGGCGCGTTGCAGGCGGTCCGTCAGCTCCGGCCCCAGGATCACCGCGCCCATCGGGAAGAACCCGGCGGTGAGGTTCTTGGAGGAGATGATCGCGTCGGGCGTGAACCCATACGTCTCGCAGCCCCAGGTGTTGCCGGTGCGCCCGAAGCCGCAGATCACCTCGTCGGAGATGAGCGGGATGCCGTGCTTTCGCAGGATCGGCTGGATCGCCTGGAAGTAGCCCTCCGACGGGACGATCACGCCGCCCGCGCCCATGACGGGCTCGGCGACGAAGCCGGCGATGGTGTCGGCCCCCTCGCGCGCGATGACCTCCTCCAACTCCTGCGCCATGCGCTGGGTAAACTGCTCCTCCGTCTCGCCCTCGGCGCCGTTCTTCCAGTAGTGCGGGCAGGACAGGTGAATGAAGCCGGGGAGCGGCAGGCCGAACACGCCGTTGTAGGGCTTGCCGGTCATCGAGGCCGAGACGGCGGTGACGCCGTGGTAGGCGTTCACGCGGGTCAGGATCTTGCGGCGCTGCGGCTGCCCCTCGGCGGCCCAGAGGAACCAGAGCATCTTGACCACCGTGTCGTTCGCCTCGCTCCCTGAGTTGGTGTAGAACACCTTCCCGCTCTCGAACGGGGAGACCTCGACCAGCTTCTCGGACAGCATCACGGTCTGGTCGGACAGGCGACCGAAGAAGGCGTGGTAGCCGGGAAAACGGGCATACTGGTCCTGCGCCGCCTTGATGAGGCCGGGGTGGTCGAAGCCCGCCACCATGTTCCAGAGGCCCGAGTTGGCGTCGAGGTATTCGCGGCCCTGCACGTCGTAGACGTAGGGGCCTTCGCCATGGGTCAGGACGACCGCGCCCCGCTCCCGCACGCTCGGCAGGTCGGTGAAGCCGTAGAAGGTGGCGGCGTCGGCGCGCGCCTCCCAGGAGTTCGGGCTTGCGTCGTTCATGGCGGCTCTCCCTTGTGCTGCGTCCTGATTAACCCGTCTCTCGCGCCTCGAACAATGCGAGGCGGAGCGGGGGTCCGGGGAATCCGCGCAAGGGGCTTGCGCGGATCAGCGTGCGGGGCGGATGACCTTGCGTTCGCGATGTCGTGAGCGGGTCAGACGCCCAGCCTGTCCCGCAACGCATACCATGTCATCGCCAGCGTCAGGAGCGGCGCGCGGGCCACCGCGCCGCCGGGGAAGCGTGGCGTGGGCAGGAGCGCGAGCGCGTCGAAGCGGCCGGCCTGCCCAAGGATCGCCTCGGCCATGGCGCGGCCGGCGATGCCGGCGAGGGCGACGCCGTGGCCCGAGAAGCCGCCGCCCGACAGGATGTTGGGGGCGACCCGCAGCAGGAGCGGCAGCCGCGTCATGGTGATGCCGAGGGTGCCGCCCCAGACGTGCTCGATCCTCACGCCCGCGAGTTGCGGGAAGAGGGTGGCGAGACGCTGGCGGAGCGGACCGGCGATGTCGCGGGGGAAGCCCAAGCCGTAGCTCTCGCGCCCGCCGAAGAGGAAGCGGCGGTCCTCGCTGAAACGATAGTAGTTCACGACGAACTTGGAGTCGGCCACCGCGATGTCCTCGGCGAGGATGTCGGTCCAGCGGTTGCCGAGCGGCTCGGTCGCGCCGATGAAGCTGTTGATCGGCATGACGCGGGCGGCCACCTGCGGGTCGAGGTCGGGCATGTAGCCGTTGCCGGCGAGGATGACGTGATCGGCGCGCAGCTCCCCCGCTGCGGTTCTCAGGACGGCCGGCGTTCCCTTGTCGATGCCCAGCACCGTCGAGCCTTCGTGGATCACCGCGCCCGCGCGTTCGGCGGAGCGGGCCAGCGCGAGGGCGTAGCGCAGCGGGTGGACGTGGCCCGCGCCGCGGTCGAGGACGCCGCCGACATAGAGCGGCGATCTGATCAGCGAACGGAAGCGGTCGCGGTCCATGACCTCGATGGCGTCATAACCGTAGTGGCGGGCGAGATGCTCGGCGGCCTCGCGGGTGTCGCGGGCCTCGGCAGGCGAGTATTCGCCATGGGCGACGCCGGGGAGGTAGCGGGCCTCGGGCGCATGGGCCGCGCAGAAGTCGCGGAGCTGGCGCTTGCCCGCCTCGGCGATGTCCCAGACGGCGCGGGCGGCGCCCTGGCCCATGCGGGACTCCAGCTTGCGCTGGTCCCAGTTGAAGCCGGTGCCGACCTGACCGCCGTTGCGGCCCGAGGCGCCCCAGCCGACGCGGTGCGCCTCCAGCACGACGGGCTTGAGGCCCGCCTCGGCCAGCACCTTCGCCGCCCAGAGGCCGGTGTAGCCCGCGCCGACGATGGCCACGTCGGCGCGGTGGGAGCCCCGGAGCGGCGCGCGGGGGTCGGAGACCTCGGCGCTCGCGGCATACCACGAGGCGGGGTAGGCCCCGGCAACCGGGTCGTTGCGGGTCAGCGGGTCGCGGGGCATCAGACGTTGAGGAGCAGGTGCTCCCGCTCCCACGGGCTGATGACCTGAAGGAACTCGTCGTTCTCGGTGCGCTTGACGATGGAGTAGACGCGGGCGAACTCCTCGCCCAGGACGGACTGGAGGTCCTTGGAGTCCTCGAACAGGTCGAGCGCGTCCGAGAGGGAATAGGGAATCTCGGCGTCGGACTTGTAGGCGTCGCCCTCGAACATCGCGCCGGCGGGGGTCTGCTGCGTCATGCCCAGGTAGCCGCAGGCGAGCGAGGCGGCGATGCAGAGGTAGGGGTTGCAGTCCATGCCGGGCAGGCGGTTCTCGATCCGTCGCGCCTCGGGCGAGGAGACCGGGACGCGAAGGCCGGTGGTGCGGTTGTCGCGGCCCCATTCGAGGTTGATGGGCGCGGCGTGGTTGCGGACGTAGCGGCGGTAGCTGTTCACGTAAGGGGCGATCACCGCGATGGCGGCGGGCATGTGCCGCTGGAGGCCGCCCACGAAGTTCAGGAACTCGGGCGTCTCCTCGCCGTCCGGCCCGCAGAAGATGTTGCGTCCGCTGGCATCCAGAATGGAGTGGTGGACGTGCATCGCGGAGCCGGGCTCCCCCTCGATGGGCTTGGCCATGAAGGTCGCGAAGCAGTCGTGCTTGAGGGCGGCCTCGCGGATCAGGCGCTTGAAGAAGAACACGTCGTCGGCCAGCCGGATCGGGTCGCCGTGGCGAAGGTTGATCTCGAGCTGGCCCGCGCCGCCCTCCTGGGTGATGCCGTCGATCTCGATGCCCTGGATCTCGGCGTATTCGTAGATGTCGTCGATGACGGGGCCGTATTCGTCCACGGCGGTCATCGAATAGGCCTGGCGGGCGGCGGCGGGGCGGCCCGTGCGGCCCATCATGGGCAGGATCTCCTTGGCCGGGTCCACGTTCTTGCCGACGAGGTAGAACTCCATCTCGGGCGCGACGATGGGGGTCCAGCCGCGTTCGCGGTAGAGGGCGACCACGCGCTTGAGCACGTTGCGGGGGGCGACGCCGACCGGGTTGCCGGCCATGTCGTAGGCGTCGTGGATGACCTGGAGCGTGCCGTCCGCCGCCCAGGGCGTCGCGGTGGCGGTGTCGAGGTCGGGGCGGAGCGTCATGTCGGGCTCGGTAAAGCCGTCGGTCGCGGCCTCGGCCCAGTCGCCGGTGATCGTCTGGAAGAAGATCGAGTTCGGCAGGTGGAAATACTGCTGCCGTTCCCACTTGGCGGCCGGGACCGCCTTGCCGCGCGCGATGCCGGGGAAGTCGGCGATCACGCATTCCACCTCGTCCAGGCGGTTGTTGTCGAGGTAGGTCCGCGCGGCGGCGGGGATCTTGTCCAGCCAGCTCATGCGGCGGTCCTTTCGTGGAAGAAGCGCGCGATGCGGTCCGCGAGGCGGGCGTCGTCCAGCGGGGCATCGAGGCTCGCCTTGGCGGCGTCGAGGAGCGGATCGGGGACGAGGCCGCGCCCGCGTTTCTCGATCATCTCGGCGACGAAGCCGTTGGGAAACTCGGGGTGGGCCTGCACGGTCAGGATGCGGTCGCCGTAGAGGAGGGCGGCGTTCTCGCAGAAGGGGGAGGAGGCGAGGACGGTGGCGCCCTCGGGGCGCTGCGTCACCTGGTCCTGGTGCCAGGCGTTGAGAGCGAGCCGTTCGCCGTTCCAGTCGTATTCGGTGCGCCCCACCGACCAGCCGCCGGGGAATTTCTCGACGCGGCCGCCGAGCGCCTGGGCGACGATCTGGTGGCCGAAGCAGACGCCGACGAGCGGGACGTTCGCGGCGTGGATGTCGCGGATCAACTGCTCCAGCGGGGGAATCCAGGGGTGGTCCTCGTAGGCGCCATGGCGGGAGCCGGTGATGAGCCAGCCCTCGGCCGCGTGGGGGCCTTGGGGAAACTCGCCGTCCACCACGGCCCAGGTGCGGAAGTCGAGGTCGCGGTCGCGGAGGAGGCGCTGGAAGAGGTCGGGGTAGTCGCCATGGGACGGCCGCAGCGCGTCGGGCGCGTGGCCGGTTTGCAGGATGCCGATCAGCATGGGGGTCTCGTGTTGGGACGAGCCTTGCCTACGCCCGTCCCCGGGGGGGTCGTCAACCCCCCAAGGGCGGGGTGAGTCCATGACCCTCCCGGGCCGCGCGGGCGTTCTGCCGACGCGCGGCCCGGGGGGCATGGGGCCGTGGTGCCGGATTGACTGCCCGGCCCACGGGAGGCGCGTGCACGACGCGCCGGCGGCTGGGGCCTTGCGGTTGCCCAGGGGGCGACGGGGGGAGCGGTCCCGTCGCGCTGTCAAACAGACCGACCGGGGGCGGGGGGCCTCCGGCGCGGGGGGAGGCCGCGTGGGCGGGCCTCAAGGGATGGGCGGGGCGGAGGGCAGACTCCGGGCCGCGTGGGAGGGAGAATCGCACGGGGGCGTTAACGGGGCCTGACAGCAACGGGCGTTGCGTGTTGCGTGGCCTTTTAGGGAATGGGGGACCGGGAAGCGGCGGCTCCGCTGGCGTGGGCGGGGGGCCATCCCTGCAGCGCGCGGCGCGGGCGGAGGCGGGGCTTGCGTATTTGGGCCAAGTTGAGAGGGCGGCGCGGGCGTGGGGGGCCGCCGGCGCGCGGCGGGGTGGAGCCCCACCCTGCGAAGGACCGGGCCGGGTTCGCCTTGGCGGCGGGCGGGGCGGGCCTTGCCTACCGGGCGGGGACGGCCCGCGCGGCGTCGTCGTTGGCCTCCCAGGCCGCGCGGGTGAGGCGCCAGCAGGTCCACTCGGCCGGCATCCCGGCGAGGTCGAGCACGGCGTCGTGGTCGTGGAGGGCGCCGAGCTTGGCGGTGGCGCGCCGGGAGCGGAGGTTGGTGGGGGCGATGTGGAACCAGACCTCGGGGAAGGTCTGGAAGGCGTGGGCGAGCATGAGGCGCTTCATCTCGCGGTTCACCGCGCCACCCCAGTGGGCGCGGTCGAGGAAGGTGAAGCCGATGGCGATGGATTCGGGCCGGTCGGGCGGGACGTAGAAGCGGGACGCGCCGATGATGCGGTTCGAGGCGCGGTCGATGACGGCGAGGGTGCCGCCCGCCTTCAGGAGAACGTCGAAGTAGGGGTCGAAGGCCGCGCGGAGGTGGCGGTCGCGGGCGGGGTGGCCGGCCCAGGTCCCGGGGTCGCTGGCGGCGGCGTGGAGGGCGTCGCGGTCGGAGGCGGCGAGGGGGCGGAGGCGGAGGGCCGGGGATTCGAGGGTGGGGGCGAGGTCGAAGGCGGTCATGCGGGGGTCCGGTGCGCTGCGCGCGGCGGTGGGCAAGTCCCTTGGCAGGGACTTGCGCCGGGGGAAGGGGGCGGCTCAGACGGTGTCGAGATACAGTTCGAGCTGCTGACGGGGGGTCAGCTCCTTCATGTAGTGGAGCTCCTGCCGCTTGGTCATGACGAAGTTGTCGATGATCTGCGGGGCGAAGACGCGGCGGGCGAAGGCGCTGTGCTCGAAGGCGTCGATGGCCTGCTCCCAGGTGTCGGGGATCTGGGCCATGTCCTGCTCGTAGGCGTTGCCGATGATCGGCGGCGGCGGCTGGAGGCCGTCCTCGATGCCCACCAGCGCCGAGCCGAGGACGGCGGCGAGGAACAGGTAGGGGTTCACGTCGCCGCCCGCCACCCGATGCTCCACCCGCCGCGCCCCGAGGCTGCCGCCGGGGACGCGGACCGAGGCGGTGCGGTTGTCGTAGGCCCAGCAGATGCCGGTGGGGGCGTGGGATTCCGGGACCAGCCGTTCGTAGCTGTTGGCGTGGGGGGCGAAGACCAGCGCCAGTTCCGGGATGCCCTTGAGGCAGCCGGCGATGGCGTTGTGGAGGAGCGGCGTCCCCTCGTGGGTGCCGTCGGCGAAGACGTTGCGCCCCTCGGCGTCCAGCACCGAGAAGTGGGTGTGGAGGCCGTTGCCGGCGTAGTCCTCGTAGGGCTTGGCCATGAAGCTCGCGGCGAAGCCGTGGTTGCGGGCGAGGCCGCGCACGAGCTGCTTGAACAGCCAGGCGTCGTCGGCGGCCTTGAGCGCGTCGGGGACGTGGCTCAGGTTGATCTCGAACTGGCCCAGGCCGACCTCGCTGATCGCCGCCTCGGCCGGGATGTCCATGGCGTCGCAGGCGTCATACAGGTCGTTGAAGAACAGGTCGAAGGCGTCCAGCGCCCGCAGGGACAGGATCTCGGCCCCCGGGCGGCGCTTGCCGGAGCGGGGGGAGGGGGGCTGGCGGATCTCGGAGCCGGAGTCGTCCACGAGGTAGAACTCCATCTCGGTGGCGACGCAGGGGGTGAGGCCGCGCGCCCTGTAGCGGTCCACCACCGCCCGCAGGGCGTGGCGGGGGTCGCCGTCGAAGGGCTGGCCGTCCTCGGTGAACATCCACATCGGCAGGAGCGCCGAGGGCACCTGGAGCCAGGGCATCGGGACGTAGCCGCGCTCGGTGGGCCGGAGCACCCCGTCGGGGTCGCCGATCTCGAAGACGAGGGGGGAGTCCTCCACGTCCTCGCCCCAGATGTCGAGGTTGAGGACCGAGAGGGGGAAGCGGGTGCCGTCCTCCTCGATCTTGCGGGCGAAGCGGACGGGGACGCGCTTGCCGCGCGCCTGGCCGTTGAGGTCGATGGCGCCGCAGCGGACGGCGCGGACCTCCGGGTGCTGGTCGAGCCAGCTCATGGGTCACCTGTTGGGTTTGGGCAAGGTTGTCAGGGCGTGTCGGGCCGACGGCTTACCACCGTGGGGGCCATGTCATCGGATCACCTGGAACTTGGCCCTCCAGCGTCCCGAGGGGGAGGGCAGGTGGCGGTTGAGCCTCTGCGACCCGAGCCAGAACAGGCCCACGATGGATAGGGTCACGAGGATGAAATACCCCGCGAGGATGGGGTAGGGGACGAAGGGGTTGAAGGTCTTGTCGGCGAAGTACTGCGCGTAGTAGAGCGCGTCCCCCTTCTGCTGGATCGCCGGGAAGCCCGAGACGAACACCAGCGCCGTGGCGTGGAAGAGGAAGATCGCCTCGTTGGTGTAGGCGGGCCAGGCGAGGCGCAGCATGGTCGGGAAGGTGATGCGGCGGAACTTGGTCCAGCCGGTCAGGCCGTAGGCGTCCGCCGCCTCCAGGTCGCCGCGCGGGATCGCCTGGAGCGCGCCGCGGAAGATCTCGGCCGAGTAGCCGGCGGTGTTGAGGAACAGCACCAGCGTCGCGCCGAGCCAGGCCGAGGTGAGCGGGTCGGCCCAGTCGAAGCGGCCCTTGAGCGACAGGAACAGGAAATAGGCGAAGAAGAACTGGATGAAGAGCGGCGAGCCCCGGAACAGGAAGATGAACCAGCCGGCCGGGCGGCGCAGCCAGGGGCTGTCCGAGGTCCGCGCCAGCGCCACGGCGACCGCGAGGACGAAGCCGGCGCCGAGCGCGACCGCGCCGAAGTAGAGGTTCCAGATCATCCCCGAGCCGATCAGCGTCGCCTGCTGGCAGAGCGTGAAGTCGGTGGTGGGCAGCGCCCGTTCGCCGTAGCCCAGCGAGCGGAGGGCGTAGGCCCCGAGGGTGTCCCAGCAGCTCATGCCGCGCCCCCCAGCGCCGCCTTGCGCTGCGCCTCGCCGCCGGCGATGGCCTGCCCGTGGGTGAGCCGGCGCATCAGGCGGTCGAGCGCGATCTCGGACAGGCGGGTGAAGGCGAGGTAGAAGCAGAGCAGGAACAGGAAGTACCACATCCGCCAGTCGCCGTGCGGGTAGTCGGTGAACTGCGGGGTCTTGGAGCCACCGAGGTCGCGGGCCCAGTAGACGATGTCCTCCACGCCGAGGAGGAACAGGAGGGGGCTGGCCTTGACCAGCACCAGCCAGAGGTTCGACAGGCCCGGCAGCGCGTAGACCCACATCTGCGGGACGAGGACGCGCCAGAAGGCCTGGGCGTGGGTCATGCCGTAGGCCTCGGCGGTTTCCATCTGCGCGCGGGGGACGGCCTTCATCGCGCCGAAGAGGACGCTGGCCGCGAAGGCGCCGAAGACGATGGCGAAGGTCAGGACGGCGAGGGCGAAGCCGTAGGCCTCGTGGAACCATTGGGGGGCGTTCGACAGCGGCAGCTTGGCGGCGTCGCAGACCACGAAGTCGCTGCCCCGGTAGACGGGCCCGTCCCAGTCCGGGCACTTGATCCGGTGGCGGAGGTATTCGAGCCCCTGGTCGAGCGCGATCACGAAGAACAGGAAGAACACGATGTCGGGCACGCCGCGCACGACGGCGATGTAGGCCCGGCCGATCCACGACAGCGGCGCGACCCGCGAGCGGGCGAGCATCGCGCCGCCGAAGCCCAGGGCCAGCGCGACCGGCGCGGTCACGAGCAGCAGCAGGAGCACCGTCCCGAAGGAGCCGTAGAAGTTCAGGTGCTTGCCGGTCGTGAGGTAGCAGGCCAGCCACGACAGGCCGGAGAGCGCGGACGGGTCGGAGCAGTCGGGCAGCATCAGGCGCGGGCTCCGTGCTGGGCGGCGCGGGGGGCGGCGGTCTCGATCCGGGGGCGTCGGAGGCTCATGGCGGGGGGTGGGACGCCCGCGAGGGGGCGTCCCGGTCCTTTCCTACTGGGTGGCGGCGTCGTAGCTCGGGGGCTCCTCGCCGGGGAACCACTTGCCGAGCAGGGCATTCAGCGTGCCGTCCGCCTTCATGGCGGCGATGGCGCCGTCGAGCGCGTCGCGCAAGCCCGCGTCGCTCTCGCGCAGGCCGGCGCCGATGCCGCCGCCGAGGGGCACGCCCTCGCCCACGAAGGCCAGATCGCCGCCCGAGGCCTCGACGATGGGCACGAGGAAGTCGTAGTCGGCGAACACCGCGTCGGCCTCGCCGTTGCGGACGGCGGCGACGGTCTCCTCGGGGGTGGCGTATTCCACCAGCGTCGCCCCGGTGGTGGCGATGTAGCCGGCCTGGATGGTCGTGGACTGGGCGGCGACGGTGGCGGCGGTCACATCCACGTCGGGCGAGCGCGCGACATAGGCCGAGGCGGTCGGCGGGTAGTAGTCCTGGGTGAAGTCGATCACCTCGTCCCGTTCGGGGGTGATGCTCATGCCGGCCATGATGACGTCGTAGTTGCCGGACACGAGGTTGGGGATGATCGAATCCCAGTCGTTCTGGACGAACTCGCAGGTGAGCTGGGCGCGGGCGCAGATCTCGCGCCCGAGCTCGATCTCGAAGCCGTCGAGGTTCCCCGCGTCGTCGAGGAAGTTGTAGGGCGGGTAGGCGCCCTCGGTGCCGATCCGCACCACGTCCTGGGCGAAGGCTCCGCCGGCGGCGAGCGCCAGGACCGAGGCGAGGAGAAGTCGAGTCATTCTGTGGTTCCCTGTGCTGTCGAGCGGTTCGTGTCAGGCGGCCTGCGTGGCCGACAGGAAGCCCCGGAGCCGCTCGGTCCGGGGGTCGCGGAAGAGCCGGTCGGGAGGGCCTTCCTCCTCGATCCGGCCCTTGTGGAGGAACACGACATGATCGGCGACATCCGCCGCGAGCCTCATGTCGTGGGTGACGATGAGCATGGTCCGCCCCTCGGCGGCCAGCGCCTTGATGACGCGGACGACCTCCTGCTCCAGCTCGGGGTCGAGCGCGGAGGTGGGCTCGTCGAACAGCAGCGCCCTGGGCTCCATGCACAGCGCCCGCGCGATGGCGGCGCGCTGCTGCTGGCCGCCGGACAACTGGGCGGGCCAGGCGTCGGCCTTGTCGCCGATGCCGACCTTGTCGAGATAGGCGCGGGCGGCGGCCTCCACCTCGGCGCGGTCGCGCCGGAGCACGGTGACGGGCGCCTCCATGACGTTCTGGAGGATCGTGAGGTGGGACCAGAGGTTGAAGCTCTGGAACACCATCGACAGGTTGGTGCGGATGCGGACCACCTGCGCGCGGTCGGCGGGGCGGCGGGACTGGCCCTGGCCGCGCCATCGGACGGGCTCGCCGCAGAAGACCACCTCGCCCTGCTGGCTGTCCTCCAGGAGGTTGCAGCAGCGCAGCAGCGTGGACTTGCCCGAGCCCGAGGAGCCGATCATGGCGACGACGTGCCCCTGGGGGGCCGTGATGTCCACGCCCCGGAGCACTTCGAGCTGGCCGTAGGCCTTGTGGAGGTTGCGGATCTCGAGGACCGGCGCGGCGTTGGTCGTCACGTTGGCTTCCCTGTGTCCGGGCAAGCTGACGCCATTTGCCGGGCAAATGCAACGATTTCGGGCGCAAGGGCCCGTGACGTGGGGTGACGGGCGGGCGGAGGGGGCCGCGGGGCGGGCCGGGGTCCCCGGATCGCCCGCCGGCCGGGCAGGTCCGCCCGCGGGGAAGGCGACGGGCGGCAAGGCAGCGGGCGGGGCGGTCAGGCCCGCCGCGCCTCCACCCGCTGGCGGGCCAGCGCGCTGTCGGCGTCCTCCACCCCCAGCATCGGCGCGACCAGCCGCAGGAGCCCGTCCTCGTCGGCGCTGCGCGCGCCGTCGGCCAGCGCCACGTCCCAGAGCGCCTCGATCACGCCCAGGCGGTCGTCGTAGGGGACGTGCTCCTTGATGGCGCGGGTGAAGCGCACGGTGTCGGGGGCCTCCTCCTCCAGCGTCTCGGCGCCGGTCCGCAGGCGGACGGCCTCGAAGGGCGAGAGGCCGAAGCGGGCGCGCAGCACGGCGTCGATGCGGGCGGTCTCGGCCGGCGTGTAGTGGTCGTCGGCGCGGGCGACGCGCACGAGCAGCGCCGCGAGCGCGAGGCGGGCGTCGGGGTCGGCCAGGGTCGCGGGGGCGGGGTCGAGGAGGCGGCGGAGGAGGGATTCGAACATGGCACCGCAGATATGGCGCGGGGGGCGGTCAGGAAAGGGGTCGGAGCGTCGCGAAGCGGTCGGACAGCCAGGCGGCGCGCTCGGCCATGCGCCAGGGCGGGTTGACGGCGAAGACGCCCGAGCCCGTCATGCCGTGCCCCGGCCGCGCGGGCGGGAAGCGGACCTCGTGGCGGAGCGCCTGCGGGAAGGACCGTTCCAGCCGGGCGAGCATGGGGAGGTGGCGGTCGTCGGCGAGGAGAGGATACCAGAGCAGGAGGACGCCGACGTTCCAGCGGCGGTGCACCTTCTCCAGCAGGTCGGGGATCGTGGCATACTCCTCCTTCACCTCCCAGGAGGGATCGACCAGGAGGAGGCCCCGGCGCGGGTCGGGCGGGGCGAGCGACAGCGCCATGCGCGCGCCGTCCTGCCGCAGCACCCGCGCGCCATGGGGGAGGAGGTGATGCTCCAGCGCCTCGCCCTCGCGCGGGTGCAGCTCGGCCAGGGTCAGGCGGTCCTGCGGGCGCAGGGACAGGGCCGCGACGAGGGGGGAGCCCGGATAGGCGCGGGGGCCGTGGAGCCGGCGCGTCCGGTGCAGCACGCGGGCGTAGGGGTCGGCGGGGGGGAACCAGCCCTCGACCCGCTCGATGCCCGCCCGCGCCTCGCCGGTCTTGATCGCCTCGGGGGCCGCGAGGTCGTAGAGGCCGCGACCGGCGTGGGTTTCGAGATAGGAGAGCGGCTTGTCCTTGCGCGCCATCTCCGCCAGCGCCCAGGCGAGGAGGGCGTGCTTCTGGACATCGGCGAGGTTCCCGGCGTGGTAGCCGTGCTGGTAGGAGAGCATGGGCCCCGAGGTAGCATCGCCCGGGCCGAAGGGGGAGGGGCGGTCGCGCGCCGTGAGGGCTGGAAGCGCGGGCCGTGTCAGTCCGCGCTCCGCTCCCCGGCGAAGGCCGCCGCCGCCGCCGGATGGAGCGGCGCGGTCAGGCCGGCGTCCCGCATGGCGTCGGGGCCGAGCCCGGCGAGCAGCGGCTCCTCGCGCCGCAGGCGGGGCAGGCCGCGCAGCGCCGCGCGCACGAAGGCCCCGACCACCACCGGGTCGGCGTCCGCCCGCGCGACCACGGTCGCCCGCACCGCCACGGTGGGCCGGTCCGGCCCGGCCAGCCCATAGGCCGCCGCCGGCACCCGCGAGGCGGCGAGGTCGCCCCGCTCCAGCAGGCCCGCCAGCTCGGGCCCCGCCACCGGCACCAGCGCCACGTCGCATTCGGCCAGCACGCGGGCCACCGCCGCGCTGGGATGGCCCACCACGAGGAGGGCGGCGTCGATGCTGCCCGCGCAGAGCTGGTCCAGGGAGGAGGCCGTGGCCAGCTCCACGGTCCCGGCGAGGTCCTCCGCGCCGATCCCGAAGGCCGCCATGAGCTGCGCGAGCGTCGCCCGCCGCCCCGAGGCCGGGGGCCCGAGGTCCAGCCGCCGCCCCCGGAGGTCGCCGAAGCCCGCGATGCCCGCGCCGCCGCGCGCCAGGAGCGTCGCCTGCTCCTCGTGGAGCGAGAGCACGCTCCGCAGCTCGGTCATGGGCGCGTCGAGCGGGGGCCGCCCCTCCCAGGCGGCGCGCTGCCAGTCGGACTGGACGATGGCGAGGTCGAGCTGCCCCTGCCGCAGCGCCAGCAGGTTGTAGATCGAGCCCGGCGTCGTCTCGGGCGAGCAGCGCGCCCGTGGCCCCGTGGCCTCGTTGGCGAGCCGGCAGAGCGCCTCGGCCACCCGCCAGTAGCCGCCGTCGAGGTCGGCCGTGCCGATCGAGTAGACGGTCATCTCCTGCGCCGCCGCGCCCCCCGACCCCAGGAGCGCCGCCGCCGCCACCGCCCAGGCCGCCCACCGGCCCCTCGCCCCTGCCCCCACGCCGCCCCTCCTTCGCCCGCCGGACGTGCAAGCCTAGACGATCCTCTTGCCGCTGCGGAAGCCCGGGCTTGCGTCCCATGCGGCTTTGTCTAGCATCCAGGGCGGAACCCGGAGTGTGGCATGGACCTCTCGGCGTGGCGCGACCGGCTGCTCGACCTGGCCCCCGGCGATCTCGCCCTGATGCTGACCACGACCTTCGTCCTGGCCGCCATCGCCGGCATCCTCCTCCTCAAGCCCATCCTGCGGCTGCTGATCGGCCGCGCCGACCCCACCATCAACGAGACCATCGGCTACGCCACCGCGAGCTTCTCGCTCTTCTACGCGCTGCTCCTCGGCCTGCTGACCGTCGCGGCCTACCAGAACCGCGAGGCGGTGGGGCAGGACATCGAGGCGGAGGCCGGCGCGCTCGGCGCGCTCTACGCCGACATGGGCTCCTACCCCGAGCCGCTGCGGTCGCGGATGCGGGGGCAGCTCCGGGACTACACCCTGTTCACCATCCACAAGGACTGGCCCGCCCACCGGCGGGGCGAGGTGCTGAACGGCGGCGCCAACCGCGTGGACGCGCTGCGGCTGCGCCTCGCCGGCTTCGAGCCGCAGGGCGCGGGCCAGGAGATCGTCCACGCCGAGACGCTGTCGGCCTTCGGCGCCTTCGCGCAGGCCCGCCAGCAGCGGCTCAACGGCGTCATCACCCGCATCCCCGACGTGCTCTGGCAGGCGGTGCTGGTCGGGGCCGCGCTCAACCTCCTCATCATCGTCCTGCTGCGGATCAAGCTCGTGGCGCACCTGATCCTGGGCACCATCTCCGCCTTCTTCCTGGGCGTGGTGCTGTTCGTCATCGCCTATCTCGACGACCCGCTCCGGGGCGAGGCGGGGCTCGACCCCGACCCGTTCCGCCTCCTGTGGGACCGCCAGATGGCCTGGGACGAGGGCGCGGCCTTCGTTGATCGGGCGGGGGATTCCTGATGGCGACCTTCTCCGTGCGCGAGGTCGAGGGGATGCGGCAGGTCCGGGTGGACCTGCGGGACGAGGGCGTCCGCACCCGGCGCGGCGCGGTGTCGAACCTGCGCGGCCCCGTGCGCGCCACCGCGCGGCTGCCCGGTCCCGGCGACCTCCTCCGCGGCCTCGTCTCGGGCGAGGCGCGGGTCCGGCCGCGCTACCACGGCACCGGCTCGGTGCTGCTGCAACCCTCGCTCGGGGGCTACCACGTCCTCGACGTGGAGGAAGGGGAGTCCTGGGTGCTCGAACCCGGCGTGTTCTGGGCGGCCGAGGAGGGCGTGCGCCTCGGCCTCTACCGCGAAAGGTTCTGGCCCGCCTTCTGGGCCGGCGACGGGCTCCTCGCCTGGAAGACCACGCTCGCGGGGCAGGGCCGCGTCGCCATCAACGCGCCGGGCCCGGTGGAGACGGTGGAGGTGGAGGACGAGATGCGCGTCCAGGGCCGCCTCGTGCTGGGCCGGACGCGGGGCCTGCGCTTCTCCTCCGAGAGGGCGGGCTCGATCTGGGCCGCGCCGCTTTTGGGCCAGAAGCGGCTCCGCGCCTTCCGGGGGACGGGACGCGCGCTGGTGTGCTGGACGCCCTACTGGAACCAGCACATCTACGAGACCATGACCGGCGCCGGCATCCAGGGCTCCCTCTTCGAGTGAGGCCGGCGTCCCGCGCGGGCCGGCTTGCCGGGGTCCTCTCGCCGGAACGGCCACGCCAGCTTCGACCACGCGACCACCGGCTACCGCGAGGACGCCCTGGTGAAGATGCAGGTCCTCGTCAACGACGAGCCGGTGGACGCCCTGTCGATGATGGTCCACCGCGACCGGGCCCGGATGCGGGGCCGGGCGATGGTGGAGAAGCTCAAGGACCTGATCCCCCGCCACATGTTCAAGATCCCGATCCAGGCGGCCATCGGCGGCAAGGTCATCGCCCGCGAGACGCTGTCGGCGCTGCGGAAGGACGTGACCGCCAAGTGCTACGGCGGAGACGCGACGCGCAAGCTGAAGCTGCTCGACAAGCAGAAGGCCGGGAAGAAGAAGATGAGGCAGTTCGGGAAGGTGGACATCCCGCAGGAGGCGTTCATCTCGGCGCTGAAGATGGATGGGTGATGAGCCAGCGCCACAATATTGCCATAAGTCTCGCCGACTCTTCGCTAAATAGTTTGGCGGAGAAGAGAAGATGTTTGGTGGCAATACGTTGAAGATATGTAAGCATTTTATCAACCATGAATCTTATTTAGAAACTTACGGCGCTCATCCTTTGGCGACCGTGACTGCGGAGCGCGATCAGGATGGTGTGCCTGTGCGCTTTGTGAGTTCAGCTAATAAAACTTCTGAGCTTCTAGCCAGTGAGTTTCGCAATCAATATGATCAATTTCGCCAAAAGCATAAAAGAGAAAATCTCTCCATCCAAAAATCTATTGTTCTGGACGATGAAACTGTCATGTCTTTTGATATGTGTGCGGTTGCAGCGACAGTTCATCTATCCAAAATCACTTCCAACGAAAATTTGCAAGTCACGTTTGTTGTCGGGTTCATGCGGATGCTTGCGGACTCTGATGATTGCTTGATAATTCTTGCTCTTGCTCAAAGTGTTTCCCTGATTCGCTGGTCGAGCAAAATTCGTGCGGAACTTGGCACAGAAATAGTTGAAAACGTCTGGACGCTTGCGAACTGTATGAATGGTGCGATGGCCGCTCATGAGCGCCATGGGCTTGAAGTGTCGTAGCGAGTTTTAGCAAGCATAGGGTGGATGGTTCCGCGCTTCCGGCGCGGGTTCTTACTGTTGAACGCGCTCACTTCGAAGGCAGGGCGCCCAATTCCCGCATTGCAGCTTCAAGGCTTCCCCATTTGTTCTCCGGGCACGGCTTCACCCGCTTCTGCGGATCTTGGCGGTTAGGAGCAATCCTCTGTGTTAGGCCATGCGTATCCAGGACATGAGCAATCCAGCAGTTTTGCGGGACGAAGCCGCGCGTCTTACGGGTGTGCTCCCGAATCTCCTTATAAGTTGCCATTGCCACCTCCCTAGCGATCAAACGTGCCATCTGGTCAGCGACTTCATGGTCACGCTGGTTCCTAGCATAGAGCAAGGAGCTTTATGTAGCTGCCTCTACTTCTCCGGCGCGGGTCCATCCACCATCGACCCCCGTCGTTGCCGCTCGGAACGAGGCCATCTCCTCACCCGATGGCCTGCGTAGGGTGCGCTTCAGCGCACCACCTGAACCCCCGTGGTGCGCTGAAGCGCACCCTGCCAGCAACCCGTAGGGTGGGTGCCAACCCACCATTGCGCCATCCGCACGTCGAGCCACGGTGGGTTTCACCCACCCTACAACCCTGCGACGGTGACGCGCGGACCCCCTGCGGGTGAACCTCGGCTGCGCTGGGACCTGCTCACCTGACGCCCGCATCCACCCGCCCACCCCCGGCCAGCCGGTCCGTGAACCGACGACCACCCCTCGGGCCTCTCCACGACCCCGTCCTTGACCGGGTCGATCCGGCATCCCCCCACCCTCGCCCCTCCCGGTCAACGCCGCCCCAACCGCCGCGCACCGAACTCACGGAACCCCGCCGCCCCTTCCGCCCTTGTCCCCCCGGAACCCCCACCGGAGCACCCCCACCATGAGCCGCAACGCCATCCTCGGCATCGTCATCGGGATCGTCGTCGTGGTGGTCCTGTGGCTGATCTTCTTCGCCACCGGCGGCCCCGAGGCCGTCACCGAGGGCAACCCCGCCGAGGCGAACTCGACCGCGCCCGTCACCCCCGGCGACGCCGACGACGAGGGCGACGGGGACTCCGGCGAGGCCGCCGAGGACTGACGCCCCCCGCGGGCGCCCCAGCGGGGGCGTTGCGCGAATCGACCCCTGAGCGTTCGTTGCTGTCGGACGGCGTTAACGCTTCCCGGGCAGGATGGCCTCCAAAGCCATGCCCCTGCCCAGGAGATCCGACCCATGCCGCTCGACCACGCCCAGCCCTGCACGCCCGAGGACCTCGCCCTCCTCGACGCGCCGCTCCCGTCGCCGCACCGGCCCAACCGGCTGGCCGAGATCCTGCGCGGCCGCCCCGAGGCCCCCTTCGGCCAGCGCCGCATCGCCGACCCGCGCGAGGAGGCCCGCGTCGCCCGCTCCTTCATCCAGCGCCAGGTCTGGGAGGAGGCCGGCTACCACTTCCCCGACCACCCCGAGCGCCCCCGCGTCCCCTGGTTCTCGCGCCACCGCTACCCCGAATGGGCGGCCGAGGACGACGCGCGCGCGGCGGCGGCGGCGGAAGCGGCGGAGGCCACCGCCCAGCCCGAGCCCGCCCCCGCGCCCGTCACGGAACCCGCCCCCGCGCCGGCCCGTTCTCCCGCCGAACCGCAAGGAGACGACACCCATGACCGACGACCCCAAGAAGGACGCCGAGATCGAGGCCCGCTTCTGGGCCGCGCTCCGCAAGGACATGACCGTGATGCTGGGCCTGGGCTCCGAGATCGAGTCGCGCCCGATGACCGCGCAACTGGCGGACGACGGGGATCACGGCCCGATCTGGTTCTTCGGCAACACCGAATCCGACCTCGTGGAGCATCTGGGGCAGGGGGCCAAGGACGCCAGCCTGCACTTCGTGTCCAAGGGGCACGACATCTGGGCGACGGTGTCGGGCACGATCCGGGTGGACAACAACCGGGCGATGATCGACGCGCTGTGGAACCCGCACGTGGCCGCCTGGTACGAGGGGGGCAAGGACGACCCCAAGCTGGCGCTGCTGCGGCTGGACCCGGCGCACGGCAAGATCTGGAAGGACGGCTCCTCGCTGATCGCCGGGGTGCTGTCGATCCTCGGCCGCGACCCGAAGAAGGACTATCAGGACAACGTGGCCGAGGTCAGCCTGCGCTGACCCCGCCCGACGGCGCCTGTCTAGGCGTCGAGGAAGGCCCTGACCGCCGCCTCCGTCTCGCGGGGGCGGTCGGCATGGACCCAGTGCCCCGCGCCCTTGACGCGGGCGAAGCGGGCGCCGGGGAACAGCGCCTTGATGCGCGCCCGGTGCTCGGGCCGAACATAGGTGGACAGCTCGCCCGAGAGGAACAGCGTAGGCCCGTCGAAGCGCCCCGCGACCTCCGGGAAGCCGATCACCGCATCCATCCCCGCCTCCAGCGCGTCGAGGTTCAGCCGCCAGCGCCGGCCCTGAAGGTCGAGGCTCTGGAGCAGGAACGGCGCGATCGCCGGATCGGCCCCCATCCGCGCCTCGGCCTCGCTCCGCGAGCCGACGGTGGCGAGGTCCACCCGCCGCATCGCCGCGATGGCGGGCAACTGCGTGTGCGCGTAGCCCACCGGCGCGATGTCGAGCGCCACGAGACGCCGCACCAGCCCCGGCCGCGTCAGCGCCAGCACCATGGCGGCCTTGCCGCCCATGGAATGCCCCAGCACGTCCATCGGGCCGCCCTGGGCCTCGATGACCTCGGCGAGGTCGCGCGCCATGGACGGGTAGTCGTGCACGGGGTCGTGCGGGCTCTCGCCGTGGTTCCTCATGTCCACGGCCAGCACCTCGCGCCCGTCCGACAGCCGCCTGGCGATCACGCCCCAGTTCCGGGCCGAGCCGAAGAGGCCATGGGCGATGAGCAGGGCGGGGCGATCAGTCGGGGTGCCGTGGCGAAGGATGTTCAGCATGGCCGTTCTCTAGCCGCGCGTCCCGCCGGGCTCCAGGGCCGCCAGCGCGGCCCCGGAGGGAGGACGTCAGAGCCCCGGATAGATCGGGAACCGCTCGCAGAGCGCCTGCACCTCGGCGGCGACCCGCGCCTCGATGGCCGCGTCGCCCTGCCCGTCGGTCGCCTTGAGCCCGTCCACGACCTCGATGATCCAGCGGCCGACCTGCCGGAACTCGGCCTCTCCGAACCCCCGCGTCGTCGCCGCGGGGGAGCCCAGGCGCACGCCCGAGGTGACGGTCGGCTTCTCGGGGTCGAAGGGGACGCCGTTCTTGTTGCAGGTGATGCAGGCGCGGCCGAGCGCCTGTTCGGTGGCGTTGCCCTTCACGCCCTTGGGCCGCAGGTCCACGAGCATCAGGTGGGTGTCGGTGCCCCCCGTCACGATGTCGAGCCCGCCCTTCATCAGCTCGTCGGCGAGCGCCTGGGCATTGGCCACGACCTGCCGCTGGTAGTCCTTGAACGACGGCTCCAGCGCCTCGCCGAAGGCCACGGCCTTGGCCGCGATGACGTGCATGAGCGGGCCGCCCTGGATGCCGGGGAAGATGGCCGAGTTGATCTTCTTGGCGATGTCCTCGTCGTTGGTGAGGATCATCCCGCCGCGCGGGCCGCGCAGGGTCTTGTGCGTGGTCGTGGTCGCGACATGGGCGTGGGGGAAGGGCGAGGGGTAGAGCCCCGCCGCCACGAGCCCCGCGAAGTGCGCCATGTCCACGATCAGGTAGGCGCCCACGCTGTCGGCGATCTCGCGCATCCGGGCGAAGTCGATGACGCGCGGGATGGCCGAGCCGCCGGCGATGATCGCCTTGGGCCTGTGCTCGGTGGCCAGCCCCGCGACCTGATCGTAGTCGAGAAGGCTGTCCTGCCGCCGCACTCCGTATTGGATGGCGTTGAACCACTTGCCCGACTGGTTGGGCTTGGCGCCGTGGGTCAGGTGGCCGCCGGCGTCGAGGCTCATGCCGAGGATGGTGTCGCCCGGCTGGAGGAGCGCCGTGTAGACCCCCTGGTTCGCCTGCGAGCCCGAGTTGGGCTGGACGTTGGCGAAGGCGCAGCCGAAGAGCCGCTTCGCCCGCTCGATCGCCAGCGTCTCCGCCACGTCCACGAACTGGCAGCCGCCGTAATAGCGCTTGCCCGGATAGCCCTCGGCGTACTTGTTGGTCATCACCGAGCCCTGCGCCTCCAGCACGGCGCGGCTCACGATGTTCTCGCTCGCGATCAGCTCGATCTCGTGGCGCTGGCGGCCCAGCTCCTGCGCGATGGCGTGGGCGATCTCGGGGTCGCGGGCGGCGAGAGAGGTGTCGAAGAAGCCGTTGTCCAGCATCGGGCGATCCTTGTCAGGCGGGTCTGCGGCCTTCTAGCGGCTGCGCGGCCCCGGCGCGAGGCGCAAAACGACGCGCGGCGGGCCTCGGGCGTCGCCGAAGGGGCGGCTTGCGTTTCGCATCACGGCGGCGGACAACCCCACGGAAACCTGGGGGAGCCCTCGCGCATGACCGCGCCTCGCATCCGCTTTCTGGCGAGCGACGCCGCCCTGGCCCAGGAGGCGCGCGACCGGCTGGTGTCCCGCTACGGCCAAGCCCCGGTCGAGGAGGCGGAGGTCGTGGTCGCGCTGGGCGGCGACGGCTTCATGCTCCAGACGCTCCACGCCGTCGAAGGGCGCGAGGTGCCGGTCTACGGCATGAACCGGGGCACGGTCGGCTTCCTGATGAACGCCTACCGCGAGACCGAGCTGCGCCAGCGGCTGGCGCGCGCGGAGCACGCGATCATCAACCCGCTGCGGATGCGCGCCGCCCCGGTGACGGGCGGGGTCGAGGAGGCGCTCGCCATCAACGAGGTGTCCCTCCTGCGCGCCGGCCCCCAGGCCGCCAAGCTGCGGGTGAGCGTGGACGGCAAGGTGCGGATGGAGGAGCTGGTCTGCGACGGCGCGCTGGTGGCGACGCCAGCGGGCTCGACCGCCTACAACTACTCGGCGCATGGGCCGATCCTGCCCATCGGGGCCGAGGTGCTGGCGCTGACCGCCATCGCGCCGTTCCGCCCGCGCCGCTGGCGGGGCGCGCTGATCCCCAGGGACGCCGTGGTGCGCTTCGACGTGATCGAGGCCGGCAAGCGCCCCGTCCGCGCCGACGCCGATTCCCGCCCCGTGCAGGACGTGGCCTGGGTCGAGGTGTCCTCGGAGCCCGCCGTGCGCCACCACCTCCTCTTCGACCCCGGCCACGGCCTCGACGAGCGGCTGATCCGCGAGCAGTTCGAGTGACGCTCGCGCTCTATGCCCTGGCGGCGGGGCTGGAGATCGGCGGCTGCTTCGCCGTCTGGGCCTGGGCGCGCGGCGGCGCGTCCCCGGGCTGGCTGGTTCCCGGGTTGGCCGCGCTTCTCGGCTTCGCCTGGCTCCTCACCCGAGCGGAGTCGGGGTTCGCGGGCCGGGCCTTCGCGGCCTATGGCGGGGTCTATGTCGCGGCCTCGCTGCTCTGGCTCTGGCTGGTCGAGGGGCAGAGGCCGGACCGCTGGGATCTCGCGGGCGGGGCGGTGGTGCTGGCCGGCGCGGCCCTGATCCTCTGGGCGCCCCGGAGCGGTTGAGCGCCGTTAGCCGATAGCGGTCCGGCCCCGGCGCCTAGCAACGCGCCGTTCTTGCCCGGCATCCCGGTCCGGCCCGAACTCCCGGCGTGGTCCCCCCTGCTCGGGGCCGTCCGGGAGACGCCATGACCGACAGCCCATCCTTTCTCCTGGGCCTCGCGGCCCTGATCCTCACCGCCTTCGCCCTGGCGCTCGGCGGGCCGGAGGCCCGGCCGTCCCGCGCGCCCGTGACCGGGACCGCGACGGCCCCGCTCCCCGTCTGCGTCCTGACGCTCGCGGGCGGCACGCGCGCCTGCCAGTCGGCGCCCTAGCTGTAGTGCTGCACCGGGGTCCCGGCGATGGCGCTCATGTTCAGGAGGCCGCGCGCGGTGATCGAGGGCGTGACGATATGGGCGCGGTTGCCCATGCCCATCAGGATCGGCCCGACCTCCAGCCCGCGCGCCTTCATCTTCAGGATGTTCCGCACCCCCGACGCCGTGTCGGTGCCCGAGAAGATCAGGATGTTCGCCGCCCCCTCCAGCCGGCTGCCGGGCAGGAGCCGGTCACGGATCTCGGGGTCGAGCGCGGCGTCCACGTGCATCTCGCCCTCGTAGGCGAAGTCGGGCCGCAGCCGGTCGAGGATCTCCATCGCCGCGCGCATCCGGAGCCCCGAGGCGGTGTCGAGGTTGCCGAACTGCGAATGCGAGCAGAGCGCGACCTTGGGCACGACGCCGAAGCGGCGGGCGTGACGGGCGGCGCCGATGACGGCCTCGACCACCTGATCGGGCGTGGGGTCGGGGTGGACCTGGGTGTCGGCGACGAACAGCGGGCCGTCGTCCAGGATCATCAGCGACAGGGCCCCCACGGGCCGCAGCCCGTCCCGCGCGAGGATCTGGCGGACGTAGCCCAGGTGCCAGAGATACTGGCCCAGGGTTCCGCAGATGAGGGACTCGGCCTCGCCCCGGTGGACCATCACCGCGCCGATGGCGGTCGTGTTGGTCCGCATGATCGCGCGGGCGGTGTCGGGGGTGACGCCGCGCCGGGCCATCAGCTCGTGGTAGGTGCCCCAGTAGTCGCGGTAGCGGGCGTCGGATTCGGGGTTCACCAGCTCGAAGTCGCGGTCGGGACGGATCGGCAGGCCGAGCCTCCGGCAGCGCACGTCGACCACCTCGGGGCGGCCGATCAGGATCGGCTTGTCGTCGGTCTCCTCCAGCATGGCGGCGGCGGTCCGCAGCACCCGCTCGTCCTCGCCCTCGGCGAAGACGATCCGGCGGGCGGCGTGCTTGGACGCCTCGAACACGGGCCGCATGATGAGCGCCGAGCGGAACACCGAGCCGTCGAGCTGGTCCTTGTAGGCCTTGAGGTCGGCGATGGGCCGGGTGGCCACGCCCGACTCCATCGCCGCGCGGGCGACGGCGGTGGCGACGACGCCCATCAGGCGGGGGTCGAAGGGCTTGGGGATCAGGTAGTCGGGGCCGAAGGTCATCTCCTCGCCGTGGTAGGCGGCGGCGGCCTCGGCGGAGGTCGTGGCGCGCGCCAGCTCGGCGATGCCCTCGACGCAGGCGAGCTTCATGGCGTCGTTGATCGTGGTCGCGCCCACGTCCAGCGCGCCGCGGAAGATGAACGGGAAGCAGAGGACGTTGTTGACCTGGTTGGGGAAGTCCGACCGGCCGGTGGCGATGACCGCACCGGGGGCGGCCTGCCGCGCGAGGTCGGGTAGGATCTCGGGCGAGGGGTTGGCGAGGGCGAAGATGATCGGCCGCTCGGCCATGCGCGCGACCATCGAAGGGGAGAGCACGTTCGGGCCTGAGAGGCCGAGGAACATGTCCGCGCCGCCGATCACGTCCGCCAGCGTCGCGGGCGTCGCGCCTTGGGCATAGGCCGCCTTCTGCGGGGTCATGTCGGCCTCGCGCCCGTGGTGGACCAAACCTTGAAGGTCGCAGAGCCAGATGTTCTCGCGCCGGACGCCCAGCGTCACCAGCATGTCGAGGCAGGCGATCCCCGCCGCGCCGCCGCCGGTGGAGACGACCTTGATCTCCTCCCACCGCTTGCCCGTCACGCGCAGCGCGTTGGTGGTGGCCGCGCCGACGACGATGGCCGTGCCGTGCTGGTCGTCGTGGAAGACGGGGATGTTCATCCGCTCGCGGCAGAGCCGTTCCACCGTGAAGCAGTCGGGGGCCTTGATGTCCTCCAGGTTGATCGCGCCGAAGGTGGGTTCGAGCGCGCAGACGATCTCCGCCAGCTTCTCGGGGTCGCTCTCGTTCAGCTCGATGTCGAAGCAGTCGATGTTGGCGAACTTCTTGAAGAGGACGGCCTTGCCCTCCATCACCGGCTTGGAGGCCAGCGCGCCGATGTTGCCGAGGCCCAGGACGGCGGTGCCGTTCGACACTACGGCCACGAGGTTGCCGCGCGAGGTGTAGTCGCGGGCGGTGGCGGGGTCGGCCTTGATCTCCAGGCAGGCCTCGGCCACGCCGGGGGAGTAGGCGCGGGCGAGGTCCTGGCCGTTGGCGAGCGGCTTGGTGGCGCGCACCTCCAGCTTGCCCGGACGGGGGAGGCGGTGGTAGTCGAGCGCGGCCTGCCTCAGGCCGTCCTTGCCGTCGTCGGGCATCGGGGGCCCCTCCTGCTCTGCCGTCGTTTTGGCCGCTTCTACGGGGCGGCGGCGGCGGTTGCAAAGGGGACGCGCGACCGGGGAGCGCGGAAAGAGGAAATCCCCGCGAGGCCTCCGGTTGCCCTGGGCCGCGCGGACGGGGCGCGCGGACGGGGGGCCGGTCCGCTGCATCCAGCGGGCTGGGTCCAAGGGCATCGAGGGAGGGCGCCCCTGGGGCGCCTCGGCCTCCCTGGCCGGGTATATGGCCGCTGCTGGCCCATCGCGTGTCTCTGCGCCGCGCGTGTCAGGGGCGGCTCGCTCCTCGTGTCTCGTCTCTCCTTTCCGTCCCCCGCCGTCGGTGCCGGCGCGTCGCCCCTGCGAGAGGCGCCGGGCCGTGCGGCGGGGGGCCGCTGCGTGTGGTCGTGCGAGGAGGAGAATCGCAGGAGAGTGTTAACCCGGAGTGTCAGCAACGAGCGCTCGGCGGGCACTTCGCGCAACACCCTTGGGCGCGAGCGCGAACCGGTGGGCGCGGCACATGGTGCGCTGAAGCGCACCCGACGACAGCCCGGCCTCGCGGTCGCAGGGTGGGGCGGAACCCCATCCTGCGGAGGGCTGGGTGGCGCGCGCGGGCTATGGCCCTTCTTTGGCTCCAAGTATCCTGGGGGGAGCGCGGAACGCGCGGGGGGCAAAGCCCCCCGGCGACGGCGGACGCCGGGACGCCGCGTCAGCCCCGGAGCAGGCCCACGACCTCGTAGGTGCGGGACAGGACCGGGGCGGCGATGGCGCGGGCGCGCTCGGCGCCGCGGGCGAGGAGGCGGTCGATCTCGGCGGGGTCGGCCATCAGGCGGGCCATCTCGCGCGAGACGGGGGAGAGGGTCTCGACCGCGAGTTCGGCCAAGGCGGGCTTGAAGGTGCCCCAGCCGGCGCCGGGGTGGCGGGCCAGCACCTCGGCGGGCGCGATCCCGGCGAGGGCCGCGTAGATCTCCACGAGGTTCCTGGCCTCGGGGCGGCCCTGGAGGCCCTCCACCGTCTCGGGGAGCGGCGCGGGGTCGGTGCGGGCCTTCTGGAACTTGCGGAGGATGGTGTCGGCGTCGTCCGTGAGGTTGATCCGCTCCATGTCCGATTCGCCGGACTTGGACATCTTCCTCGTGCCGTCGCGCAGGTTCATCACCCGCATGGCGGGGCCTTCGATCACCGGCTCGGGCAGGGGGAAGAGGTCCACCTTGTAATCGTGGTTGAACTTCGCGGCGATGTCGCGCGTGAGCTCCACGTGCTGCTTCTGGTCCTCGCCCACCGGGACGTGGGTCGCGTGGTAGAGCAGGATGTCGGCGGCCATCAGCGAGGGATAGGCGTAGAGGCCGAGCGACTGCGCCTCGGCGTTCTTGCCCGCCTTCTCCTTGAACTGCGTCATGCGGTTCATCCAGCCGAGCCGGGTGACGCAGTTGAAGATCCACGCCAGCTCGGCGTGCTGGGAGACCTGGGACTGGTTGAAGAGGACCGAGCGTTCGGGGTCGATGCCCGAGGCGAGGAAGGCGGCCGCAACCTCGCGGGTGGCGGCGTGCAGCTCCTTGGGGTCCTGCCAGACGGTGATCGCGTGCAGGTCGGCCACGCAGTAGATCGTCTCGTGGGTGGCTGCGTCCTGGGTCTGCACGAAGCGCTTGATGGCGCCCAGGTAGTTGCCGAGCGTGAGCCCGCCCGAGGGCTTGATGCCCGAGAAGACGCGGGGGGTGAAACGGGCGTCACGCATGGGGGAAGGGTCCGCTGGCCTTGGGGGTCGGGTTGGCTTATCGGGGGGGCTGGTCAGCGTCAAGGAGACCGCCCGTGGCCCGATCCTTCCAGAAGCCCCTGCCGGAGCCGGTGCCGGGCGAGCAGCCCGTCAACCCGCTGCCGCCTGCCGTGCTGGCGCTGTTCCTCGTCGTCATGGGGGTGGAGGTGGCGCTGTCGCTCGGGGGGACGGGGCTGGTGGGCGGTCCCGGCGCGGTGGGGTGGCGGATCGCGATGCTCGACCGCTTCGCCTTCGCGCCGGCGGTGCTCGACTACATCGCCTGGGGCGGGCGGCGCGACCCGGGGCTGCTGCTGCGGTTCCTGAGCTACGCCTTCGTGCACGGGAGCGTGACGCACGCGCTGTTCGCGGGGGCGCTGCTGCTCGCGCTCGGCAAGTTCGTGGCCGAGGGGATGGGGCAGGTGGCGACGCTGGTGGTCTTCGTCGCGGCGACGGTGGGAGGCGCGGCGGGTTTTGGGCTCGTGCTGGACGGGGGGCAGCCGCTGTTCGGCTGCTATCCGGGGGTCTATGGGCTGATCGGGGCCTTCACCTATCTCACGTGGCTGAAGCTGGGCCGGGCGGGAGAGCGGCGGCTGCGGGCGTTCCGGCTGATCGGGGGGCTGCTGGCGGTGCAGCTCGTGTTCGGGGCGCTGTTCGGGGCGAACCCGCAATGGGTGGCGGACGTGGCGGGCTTCGTCGCGGGCGGGGCGGCGGCGACGGTGGCCGCGCCGGGAGGCCTCGCGGCGCTGCGGGCGCGGCTCCGCGCCCGGTAAGGTGCGCTGAGGCGCGGGCGCTAGCGGCGGAGCGCGGCGCGCAGGTCCGAGGGGCGGAGCGCGCCGAGCGCGGCGGCGGCGGCGAAGTAGGTGGCGATCCCGAGGGCGCAAAGGCCCGCGAGGGCGAGGTAGCGCCACGAGGGCGCATGGAGCGCGCCGTCGAGGAGCCGGGCCGCCCCCCAAAGGATGACCCCCATGAGCGCCGAGGCGACGACGATGCGGGGCAGGCGCGCGCGGAGGCGGTCGTCGAGGCGGCTCGCGTCGCCCATGGAGCGGGCGCCGCGCCAGAGCTGCCACACCATCGTCCAGCCGGCGACGGTGGTGCCGAGCGCGGCGGCGAGGAATCCGATGAAGGGGGCGAGGCCCACGGCGACGGCGGCGTTCACCACCATGGCCCAGACGGCATACTGGAACGGACGGCGGGTGTCCTCGCGGGCGTAGAACAGCGGTTGCAGGACCTTGTGGAGGACGAAGGCCGGCAGGCCCGCGCCGTAGACGGCGAGGGTCAAGGCGGTGGCGACCGTGTCGGCGCGGTCGAAGGCGCCGCGCTCGAAGAGGACGGAGATGAGGGGGTGGGCGATCACCACCAGCGCCACGGCGGCGGGGATGGTGAGGGTGAGGCTGATCTCGGCGGCGCGGTTGAAGGCGTGGCGGCCGCCCTGGTCGTCGCCCGCGCGCAGGCGGCGGGACAGGTCGGGCAGGAGCACGGTGCCGATGGCGATGCCGACGACTCCGAGCGGGAGCTGGTAGAGGCGGTCGGCGTAGGACAGCCAGGCCACCGCGCCGTCGAAGAAGCTGGCAACCTGCCGGCCGACGAGGAGGTTCACCTGCACGACGCCGCCCGCGAGCATGGCAGGGCCGGCGATGCGGGCGAGGCGGCGCAGGTCGGGCGTCAGGCACGGTCGGGCGAGCCGGGGGGCGAGGCCCATCCGGCGCGCGGCGGCCCAGGTGAAGGCCAGTTGCGCGATGCCGGTGACGGGGACGGTCCAGGCGAGCGTCAGGCCCATGTCCCAGCCCAGCGCGTCGCCCAGCAGCATGGCGGCGATGAACAGGAGGTTCATCAGGACGGGCACCATGCTCGCCTCGGTGAAGCTGCCGAAGGCGTTGAGGATGCCGGACAGGAGCGCCACGAGGGAGATGAACAGGATGTAGCAGAAGCCGATCCGGCCGTAGAGGACGGCGAGGGGGAACCGTTCGTCGCCCGCGAAGCCCGCCGCCATGGCCCAGACGAGCCAGGGCATGAGGAGCGTGCCGAGGACGGAGAACAGGATCAGGACCGACAGGAGCCCGTTGAAGGCGTCGCGGGCGAAGCCTGCCGCGTCCTCGCCGCCTTCCAGCTTCTTGGCGTAAAGGGGGACGAAGGCCATGTTGAAGGCCCCTTCGGCGAAGAAGCGGCGGAACATGTTGGGGAGGGAGAAGGCCACCAGGAAGGCCTCGGCCACCGGGCCCGCGCCGAGATAGGCGGCCATCATCACGTCGCGCGCGAAGCCCGCCACGCGGGACAGGAGCGTCCACGACCCCACGGTGAGGACGCCCCGGACGAGGCGGATCGGTGCGGCCATGCGGGTCGGACCCCCTTATTCGCGGGCGCGCGCGGCCCCCTGCTCGATCGCCTCGCGCAGCTTGCGTTCCAGGGCGCGCTGGCGGCTCTCGGAATGGAACTTCAGGCCGAACATGTCCTTCACGTAGAAGGTATCCACGGCCTGCTCCCCATAGGTCGCGACGACGGCGGAGGCAATGTAGACGTTGTTCGCCGCCAGCGTCCGCGTCAGGTCGTAGAGCAGGCCGGGGCGGTCGCGGGTGTCCACCTCGATCAGCGTGTAGATGTCGGAGCCCAGGTTGTCGAAGGCGATGCGGGTCGGGCGCTCGAAGGCGGCCTCGCGCTTCTTGAGGCGGTCGCGGTCGCGCAGCGCCTCGCGCGCGACGACCTCGCCCCGGAGGGTGCGGGCGATCATCTGGCGCAGGCGGGGGAGGCGGCTTTCCTCGAAGGGCTTCTCCTCGGCGTCCTGGATCCAGAAGATCGCGGTCGCGTAGCCGTCCTTGGAGGTGTAGGTCCGCGCGTCGCGGATGTTGGCGCCGACCAGCGCCAGCGCCCCCGTCATGCGCGAGAACAGGCCGGGGTGGTCCACCATCGCCATCGCCACGCGGGTCGCGGCGCGGCCTTCGTCGGGCTTGATGTCGATGCGGAGCTCGTCGTCCTGGATGCCGCGCAGGAGATGGGCGAAGACCACATGAAGGTCGGTCGGGAGGCCCAGCCAGTAGGGGCCGTAATGGCGCTGCGACTCGGCCTCGATCTCGGCGGGGCTCCAGCCGGGGAGGGCCTGGGCGAGGGCGCGGCGGGCCTCCTCCTCGCGCGGGGAGCGGGCGAGCTCGGCCGGGCTCTCGGCGGCCTGGGCGAGGAGGGCCTCGGCCGCGGCGTTGTAGAGCGCGCGGAGCAGCATGGCCTTCCAGTTGTTCCACGTCCCGGGGCCCACGCCCCGGATGTCGCAGACGGTGAGCACGGTGAGGAGGTCCAGACGCTCCTTGCCGCCGAGCTTGGCCGCGAAGTCGCGCACGGTGCGCGGCTCGCTGATGTCGCGCTTCTGCGCCACGTCGGACATCAGCAGGTGGTTGCGGACCAGCCAGACCACGGTCTCGGTCTCGCGCGGGGTCAGCCCGAGGCGGGGGGCCACGCGCGAGGCGATCTCGGCGCCGATGACGGAATGGTCGCCCGCCCGGCCCTTGCCGATGTCGTGCAGCAGCAGCGCCACGTAGAGCACCCGGCGGTTCACCCCGGCCTTGAGGATGCCGGAGGCGACGGGAAGCTCCTCGACCAGCTCGCCCTTCTCGATGCGGGCGAGGTGGCTGATGCACTGGATGATGTGCTCGTCCACCGTGAAGTGGTGATACATGTTGAACTGCATCATCGCTACGATGGGCTCGAACTCGGGCAGGAAGGCGGCCAGCGCGCCCAGCTCGTTCATGCGGCGCAGGGCGCGTTCCGGGTTGCCGTGCTTGAGCAGCAGGTCGAGGAAGATGGCGTTGGCGCGCGGGTCGTGCCGCAGGCGGTCGTCGATCAGGTGCAGGTTCGACGCCACCAGCCGCATGGCGTCGGGATGGAGGAGCGTGCCCGTCCGCAGCGCCTCCTCGAAGATCCGCAGGAGGTTCAGCGGATCGGCGAGGAAGTTGGCGTCGTCGGCGACGGCAAGGCGGTTCTGCTTGAAGGCGTAGGGCGGGCGGGCGCGGGGCGTGCGCGAGAAGAGCCGCATGAGGCGCGGCTCGGGCTTGACGTGGATCGCCTCCAGCGCGGTGAGGAAGATGCGCGTGAGCTCGCCCACGCGGTTGGCGTGGCGGAAGTAGTCCTGCATGAAGCGTTCCACCGCGCGGCGGCCGTCGCCGCCCTCGTAGCCCATGCGGCGGGCGACCTCGACCTGGAGGTCGAAGGTGAGCTGGTCCACGGGCCGCCCGGTGATGAGGTGCAGGTGGCAGCGCACGGCCCAGAGGAAGGACTCGGCGCGGCGGAAGGTGGCGAACTCCTCCGGGGTGAAGACGCCCATGGCGACCAGCTCGTCGGTGGTCTCCACGCCGTTGACGTATTTGCCGATCCAGAAGAGCGAATGGAGGTCGCGCAGGCCGCCCTTCCCCTCCTTGACGTTGGGCTCGACCACGTAGCGCTGGCCGCCCTGCTTCTGGTGGCGGGCCGCGCGCTCGGCGAGCTTGGCCTCCAGGAACTCGGTGGCGGAGCCGCGCACCAGCTCGCGCCAGAAGCGCTCGCGGAGCGTCGCGGCGAGGCTCTCGTCGCCCGCGAGGTGGCTGACCTCCAGCAGGCTGGTGCGGATGGTCATGTCGCCCCGGGCGAGCGTCAGCGCCTCCTTGATGGAGCGGGTGGCGTGGCCGACTTTCAGCTTGAGGTCCCAGAGGAGGTAGAGCAGCCCCTCGACCTGGGCCTTCTGCGCCGGCGAAAGCGCGCCGGGCAGCAGGACCATCAGGTCCACGTCGGACTGGGGGGCCATCTCGCCGCGCCCGTAGCCGCCCACGGCCAGGAGGGCGAGGCGGTCGTCGCCGGGGGCGAGCGGGAACAGCGCGCGGGCGACGCGGGTGGCCGACAGGATCAGCCGGTCGGTGAGCCAGGCGATGGCGCGCGTGGCCTCGCGCCCCGCGAAGGGGCGGGCGGCGAAGCCCTCGGCGATGGCGGCCATGCCTTGCGCGCGGGCCTCGGCCAGGAGGCGGACGGAGTCGGCCCGCGCGGCGCGGGGGTCGGGCTGGGCCAGGGCGGCGGCGAGGGCCGGGTCGATGCGGGCGCCGTCCCAGATCGACGGCTCCGGGCAGAGCGGGGCGTCCGGGGCGGACGCGGCGAAGGCCGCGAGGTCAGGAGCCGGCGCCGGCGAAGCTGCGGGGAGCGGGGTCAAGGATCACCACCTGGTTGTTGCGGACCGTCGCCACCGCGAGCCCGCGCTGGTTGGTCCCGTCGGGGAGCAGGCGGAAGATGCCCGCCGTGCCCTGGAAGCCCTGCCCCTGGGTGAGCGAGGCGCGCGAGAGCGCCTGCGCGCCGCCCCGTTGGGCCAGCGCGCCGATGGCGGCGATGCCGTCGTAGGCGAGCGCGGCGACGGGGAGGGGGGTCGCGCCGTAGGCGGCCTCGTAGCGGGTCTCGAAGGCGCGGGTCATGGAGGCGTCGGGGATGGCGAAGATGCCGTCCTGGAGGCCGGGCTGGGTCAGGATCTCGGGCGTGACGTCCCAGCGGGTGAGGCCCACGAGCCGCACGGTGCCGGCGGGCAGCCCGCCGTCGCGCAGCGCCGAGGCGAGGAAGGGCAGGTCGAGCGTGGAATCGGCGGTGGTGAAGATCGCCTGCGCGCCCGAGGTCGTGGCGGCGGTGGCGATGCCGGGGGCGGCGGCCTGGATGCCCTGCTGGGACAGGGGATAGGACTGGACGCCGGTGATCGTCGCGCCGCTGGCGGCAGCGGCGGCCTGGATGGCGTCGCGCCCCAGGTTGCCGCCGAGGTCGCTGCCATGTGCGATCAGGTAGCGGTCGAGGCCGATGCCCCGGCCGTAGCGGATCAGCCGGTCGGCGGTGTTGCCGAAGGTCGGCCCCAGGACGAAGACGTTGCCGCCCGCGATGGTCGGGTTGTTCGAGAAGGCGAGCACGTTGACGCCGCTGGCGGCGGTGGCGACGCCGACGGCGTTGGCCTCCTCGGCCCGGAGCGGCCCGAGGATGATGGCCGCGCCCTCCTCGACGGCGGTGCGGGCGACGGCCGCCGCCTGCTGCGGGTCGCCGGCGGTGGCGTAGACGCGCAGGTCCACCTCGACGCCATCGAGGTCGCCGATGGCGAGGCGGGCCGCGTTCTCGAGGTTGCGGGCGACGAAGTTGTCCGATTCGACCGGCGAGCCCGCCGGGACCAGGAGCGCCACGGGGACGGGCGCCCCGGTCTCGAGCGCGGGGGCGTCGGTGAGCGGCGTGGTCACGGCGACGGGGGCGCAGGCCGACAGCGCGAGCGCGCCGAGCCCCGCGATTTGGCCGAGCACCTTGCGGCGGCTGGAAACCCTTGCGAACATGCGGAACACTCCCCTGGGTCGTTGGCCTGGACGGGGCGGCCGATGCGGGCCCGCGCCGGGCTGCATCATAGGCGCGGGGTCAGGGGGGTCCAGACATGAACGAGGATCGCGGGCGACTTTCGCCGGGTGTCTATCTGGCCGCGACGCCCATCGGCGCGGCGCGGGACATCACGCTGCGGGCGCTGGACCTGCTGCGCGACGCCGACGTGATCGCGGCCGAGGACACGCGGTCGGCGCGCAAGCTCATGGAGATCCACGGGGTGCCGCTGAACGGGCGGCGGGTGGTGGCCTGCCACGACCATTCCGGCGAGGGGGTCGTCGCGGGGCTCGTGGAGGCGGTCGCGGGCGGGGCCTCGGTGGTCTACGTGTCCGAGGCGGGGACGCCGCTGGTGTCGGACCCCGGCTTCACGCTGGCCCGCGCCGCCATCGCGCGGGGGCTGCCGGTGGTGGCCGCGCCGGGAGCCTCGGCTGTGCTGGCGGCGCTGGCGGTGGCGGGGCTGCCGGCGGACCGGTTCCTGTTCGCGGGCTTCCTGCCGACCACGGAGGCCGCGCGGCGGGTGGCCATCGCCGAGCTGGGGGCCGTGCCCGCGACGCTGGTGCTGTATGAATCGCCCAAGCGCGTTCACGCGCTCTTAACGGATCTCGTGGCAGTGTTGGGGGACAGGGAGGCGGCGGTGTGCCGCGAGCTGACCAAGCGATTCGAGGAGGTGCGGCGGGGCACCCTGCGGGCGCTTCTGGAGGGCCTGGGCGACGAGGTGCGGGGCGAGGTCGTGGTGGTCGTGGGCCGGGGGGCCCCGCGCGAGGTGACGGAGGCGGACATCCGCGCGCGGCTGGCGGAGGCGATGGGGACGATGCGGATGAAGGACGCGGCGACGGCGGTGGCGGGCGCGCTGGGGCTGCCCCGGCAGCGGGTCTACCAGCTCGCGCTGGGGATGAAGGACGAATGACCGCCGACCCGCGCGAGGGGCGACGGCTGCGGGGCGGCGACGCCTGGCGCGCGGGCGCGGCGGCGGAGGAGTCGGTGGCGCGGCATTACGAGGAGCAAGGGGCCGTGGTCGCGGCGCGTCGCTGGCGGAGCCCGTGGGGCGAGGTGGACCTGATCGCCCGCGAGGGGGAGCGGGTGGTGGTCGTGGAGGTCAAGAGGGCCACGCGGCTGGACGAGGCCGCGCGGCGGCTCGGGCGGCGGCAGATGGACCGGCTCTGCGCGGCGGCGGCGGCCTTCTGCGCGGGGGAGCCGCGGGGGGCGCTGACGGAGCTGCGCTTCGACCTCGCGCTTGTGGACGGGATGGGGCGGGTCGTGGTGATCCCGAACGCCTTCGGGGAGGATTTCTGAGCGGCGCCTGCCCGTCATCGCGGAACGACCGCGCCGGGAATCGGGAACTGCCACCCGAGGGAGCCCCGCATCCCCTTGAGGGTCGTGGTCCCGGCGGACCCGATCGGGGCGGCCCGGGCCCTCGCGCCCCTGGGCGAGCGCGGACGCGGGGCGTGCTCTCGGCCCGTGCCATGTCGGCCGGCGTCCTCGCGCTTGTCCCGCCGGACCTTGCCTTGCCGCGCGCGCCTGCGCCATGAAGCGGGAGCCATAAGCCAACGGAGGGTCGCATGGGCTTGAGGGTCGCTTTCCAGATGGACCCGATCGGGGCGGTCAGCATCGACGCCGACTCCACCTTCCGCCTGATGCTGGAGGCGCAGGCGCGGGGGCATTCGCTGTTCTACTACACGCCCGACCGTCTCTCCTATCAGGAGGGACGGGTGATGGCGCGGGGCTGGCCGGTGGAGGTCCGGCGGGTGAAGGGGGACCACTTCACCCTGGGCGCGGAGGCGGAGGTCGATCTGGCGGACTTCGACGTGGTGTGGCTCCGGCAGGACCCGCCCTTCGACATGCATTACATCACGCTGACGCACCTGCTGGACATGATCCATCCGCGCACGCTGGTGGTGAACGACCCGGCCTGGGTGCGGAACTCGCCGGAGAAGCTGCTGGTGCTGCGCTTCCCGGACCTGACGCCGCCGACGGCCATCGCGCGGGACCTGCGGACTCTGCGGGAGTTCCGCGCGCGGCACGGGGACATCATCCTGAAGCCGCTGTATGGCAACGGCGGCGCGGGGGTGTTCAAGCTCGGGATGGACGACGGCAACCTCGCGTCGCTGTTCGAGCTGTTCACCGGCTTCTCGCGCGAGCCCCTGATCGTGCAGAAGTATCTGCCGGAGGTGACGAAAGGCGACAAGCGGGTGATCCTTGTGGACGGGGAGTGCGTGGGGGCGATCAACCGCGTGCCGGCGCAGGGCGAGACGCGGTCGAACATGCACGTGGGGGGGCGGCCGGAGAAGGTGGAGATCACGGCGCGGGACCGGGAGATCTGCGAGCGGATCGGGCCCACGCTGCGCGAGAAGGGGCTGGTCTTCGTGGGCATCGACGTGATCGGGGACTGGCTGACGGAGATCAACGTCACCTCGCCCACGGGCATCCAGGAGTTGGAGCGGTTCGACGGGACGAACGCCGCCGGGCTGATCTGGGAGGCGATCGAGCGGAAGCGGGCGGGTTGAGGCGCGCGGGCGGGCGGGCGGCCCGGCCTGCGACGGGACCCGGAGTGGATGGGGCGTAATGGGGTTCGCTGAAGCGCACCCCAAGGAGCGTCGGGGGCGTCAGACCTCCTTGGAGAGGGCGAGGCGGTAGCTGACGGCCTCGGCCATGTGGGGGCGGCGGACGCGGGCGGAGGCGTCGAGGTCGGCGAGGGTGCGGGCGACCCGCAGGACGCGGTGGTAGCCGCGTGCGGACAGGCCGATGCGGGCGGCGACCTTGGACAGGAGGTCGCGGCCCTCGGCGCAGGGCTCGGCGATCTCCTCCAGCAGGCGGCCCTCGGCGTCGGCGTTGAGGCGGGCGGTCTCGTGGCCGGCGTAGCGGCGGGACTGGGCGGCGCGGGCCTGGGCGATGCGGGCGGCGACATCGGCCGAGGAGTCGCCGGAGGGCGGCAGGTCGAGGTCCTGGAAGGCGACGGGGGGCACCTCCACCCGAAGGTCGAAGCGGTCGAGGAGCGGGCCGGAGATGCGGCCCATGTAGTCGTCCCCGCAGGCGGGGGCCTTGGCGCAGGCGCGGGCGGCGTCCGCAAGGTGCCCGCAGCGGCAGGGGTTGGCGGCGGCGACCAGCAGGAAGCGGCAAGGGTAGCAGACATGGGCGTTGGCGCGGGCGACCACGACCTCGCCCGATTCGACGGGCTGGCGGAGGGTTTCGAGGACGGTGCGGGGAAACTCGGGGAACTCGTCGAGGAAAAGGACGCCGTTGTGGGCGAGGCTGACCTCGCCCGGTTTCGCGCCGCGCCCGCCGCCGATGATCGCGGCCATGGAGGCGGTGTGGTGCGGCTCGCGGAAGGGGCGGGCGCGGCTGATCCCGCCCTCGGTCAGCAGGCCCGCGAGGGAGTGGATCATCGAGGTCTCCAGCGCCTCGGGCGGGGTCAGCGGCGGCAGGAGGCCGGGGAGGCGGGCGGCGAGCATCGACTTGCCGGAGCCGGGCGGCCCCACGAGGAGGAGGTGGTGGCGGCCGGCGGCGGCGATCTCCAGCGCGCGCTTCGCGCGCTCCTGGCCCTTCACGTCGCGCAGGTCGCGGCCGAAGGGCGGGGGCAGCACCTCGCCGGGCTGGGCGGGGGCGAGGGGGGAATCGCCCGAATAGTGGCGCACGACCTCGGCCAGGGACCCCGCGCCGATGACCTCGGTCGCGCCGACCCAGGCGGCCTCCGCGCCCGAGGCGCGGGGGCAGAGGAGGGTGCGCCCGGCCTCGGCCGCGGCGAGGGCGGCGGGAAGCGCGCCGAGGACGGGGACGAGCTGGCCGCCGAGCGAGAGCTCCCCCAGGGCGACCGTGCGAGCCACGTCCTCGGGCGGGAGGATGCCGATGGCGGCGAGGAGGGCCAGCGCGATGGGGAGGTCGAAGTGAGACCCCTCCTTGGGCAGGTCGGCGGGGGAGAGGTTGACGGTGATGCGCTTGGCGGGCAGCGCGATGGCCATTTCCGTGAGGGCGGCGCGGACCCGTTCGCGCGCCTCGGACACCGCCTTGTCGGGGAGGCCGACGATGGCGAAGGCGGGTATCCCCGGCGCCACGGCGCATTGCACCTCGACCAGGCGGGCCTCCACCCCCTCGAAGGCGACCGTGTAGGCCAGCGCGACCATGCTGTTGTTCCCCTGTTCCCGAGGGGAGGATGGCCGAGGAGGGTTAGGGAAGGGTTAACGCGCCGCCCATAGCGCCGCGAAGGCGGGCCAGGCCAGCGGGTCGGCCACGGTCTTGTCGCGGCAGAGGGCGTTGCAGAAGCCGATTGTCCGGCCCTCGGATTCGAGGAGGTGGGTGACGGGCTGGCCGGAGTAGGGGCAGGCGGCGTTCTCGGGCGTGCCGGCCTCGACGGCGCGGGCAGGCAGGGGAGCGGGGCCGGGCCAGGGGCGGCGAGGGTGGTCGCGGCGGTAGAACTCCTGGTCGGGGCCGTCCACGAGGGCCATGGCTCGCCAGCGGCGGAAGGACGGGTGCGACAGGTGGGCGGCGACGGTGGCCTGCGCCGACGGCGATACGGGCAGGGCGTAGGTCGCGATGCGGGTCGCGACGGGCGCAAAGAAGGCGTCGGCGGCGGAGTAGGGGCCGCACAGCCAGGGGCCGGGGGAGCCGGTCGTCTCGCGAGCCCAGGACCAGAGGGTTTCGAGGCGGTCGAGGTCGGCGCGCAGGGCGTCGTCCACCGGGGTCGTCTCGTAGGAGACGCGGATGTTCATGGGGCATTGCGACCGCAGGGCGTGGAAGCCGGCGTGCATCTCGGCGGCGAGGGAGCGGGCCACGGCGCGGGCGCGGGAATCGGCGGGCCAGTGGCCGGCATCGGGGTGGCGGGAGGCCAGCTCCTCGGCGATGGCTAGGCTTTCGAGGACCACGGTGCCGTCGGGGAGGCGCAGGGCGGGGACGGTGCGGGCGGGGGCGAAGTCCTTGAGCAGCGTCGGCAGTTCGTCGGTGTAGAGGCGGGCGCTGTGGGTCCGAACGGGGAGGCCGAAGGCGTCTAGGAGGAGCCAGCCGCGCAGGGACCAGCTCGAATAGGCGCGGTCGCCGATGGCGAGGTCGTAGGTCATGGCGTGGTCTCCCTTTGTCGAGCAGGAGACTAGCGGGGCGGGCGGAACGGGGGAAACGACGTTTGCTGCGGGTCGCGATCACGGACGATGATCGACGGCCTCCACGCGCCACGCGCCGTCCGATTCGGAGAGGACGGTCAGGGACAGGGGCTCGATGCGCTGGGCGAAGGCTTCCAAGGCCGGGATGCCGCGCGCGCGCTGGAGGGCGGCGAGGATCGGGCCGAAGTGGCAGACGACGATCAGCTCGGGGTGCTGGGCGAGGTGGCGGTCGAGGGCGGACTCGACGCGGGCGCGCAGCGCGTTCCACGTCTCGCCGCCGGGCGGGGCGTGCTCGCCGGGCTGCTCCCACAGGGCGCGGGCGAGGATGGGGTCCTCGGCCTCGGCCTCGGCGTGGGTCCGCATCTCCCAGGCGCCGAAGTGCAGCTCCCGCAGGGCGGGGTCGTGGGGGAGGCGGGGGCGGTCCTCGGCCACGGCGTCGGCGGTGGTGGCCGCCCGGCGGAGGTCGGAGGAGACGACCGGCACCCAGGGAAGCGCCAGCGACAGGCGGTTGATCGCCGCCGCGTCCGACAGGTCGGCGGGGAGGTCGGTCCAGCCGCACATCCCCTTGGCGCCGGTGGGGCCGTGGCGCAGGAGCCAGAGCCGCCTCATGGCAGCGCGCCCTTGAGGACGAGGGGGAGCCCGGCGGCGACGAACACCACGAGGTCGGCCTGCGCCGCGAGACGCTGATTGAGGCGGCCCTGCGCCTCGCGGAAGCGGCGACCCAGTGCCGTCTCGGGGACGAGGCCCAGGCCCAGTTCGTTGGAGACCACGACCACCGGAGCGGGGCAGGCGGCGAGCGCGGCGAGCAGCGCAGCCTCCTCGGACGGGAGGTCGGCCTCGGCCAGCATGGCGTTGGTCAGCCACAATGTGGCGCAGTCGAGCAACACCGTTTCCGCAGGCGATATTCCGCCGAGCGCACTGGTCAGGTCGCGCGGGGCCTCTATCGTTCGCCAGCCGGGTCCGCGCCTTTCGCGGTGCAGGGAGATTTTCCGTTGCATTTCAGCATCCCACGCCTCGGCGGTGGCGATGTAGGCCTTTGCGCGCGTGTCGGCGGCTAGCAGGTCCTCGGCGAAGGCGGACTTCCCGGAGGCCGCGCCTCCTAGGACCAGCGTGAGTTTTTGCAAGGGCAAGGCGGGAACTTCCTCGTTCCGGGTTCGTTTTGGGCTCGTAACGGCAATGGGCGACGGGGGACAGCCCCGAAGGCCAGGAACAGGGGACCCGAGGCACGATGGCATTGGACGGCTACGCGGATCAGCACCTTTCCCGCACGGCGATGAAGGCGGAGCTCCTCGACGCGGACACGGAGCTGCGACTGGCCTACGCCTGGCGCGACCACCGCGACGAGAGGGCGTTGCACCGGCTCATCACCGCCTACATGCGGCTCGCGATCTCCATGGCGGGCAAGTTCCGCCGCTATGGCGCGCCGATGAACGACCTCATCCAGGAGGCCTCACTTGGCCTGATGAAGGCCGCCGACAAGTTCGACCCGGATCGGGGCGTGCGATTCTCGACCTATGCGGTCTGGTGGATCAAGGCGTCGATCCAGGACTACGTGATGCGGAACTGGTCGATGGTCCGCACCGGCTCCACGTCGTCGCAGAAGTCGCTGTTCTTCAACATGCGCCGGGTGCAGGCCCGGATCGAGCGCGAGGCGCAGGCCGAGGGGATCACGCTCGCCCCCCATCAGGTGCGCGCCATGATCGCCAAGGAAGTCGGCGTGCCCTTGGCCGACGTGGAGATGATGGAAGGGCGGCTGTCGGGGTCGGACTATTCGCTGAACGCCACGCAGTCGGCCGAGGAGGAAGGCCGCGAGTGGATCGAGGCGCTGGAGGACGACACCACCCAGGCGGCCGAGCGGGTGGAGATCAACCACGACACCGACACGCTGCGGCAGTGGCTTCTTACGGCGCTGTCGGCGCTGAACGACCGGGAGCGGTTCATCGTCCGCGAGCGCAAGCTGCGGGACGAGCCTCGGACGCTGGAGTCGCTGGGCGACGAGCTGGGGCTGTCGAAGGAGCGGGTGCGGCAACTGGAGGCGGCGGCCTTTGGCAAGATGCGGCGGTGCCTGGAGACGCAGAGCCGGGAGGTGCTGCACTTCTTCAACTGACGGAGGTGGGGGCTCTGCCCCCACGCCCCCGGAATACTTCGAGTCAAAGAAAGGGCCGTGCCTTGAGGGTGCGGCCCTTGCGTTGACTCCGGCGGCCGGGCCGCCAATTGTCCGGCCATGCTCGCGGGTCGCCACATTCTTCTCGTCATCGGTGGCGGGATCGCCGCCTACAAGGCGCTGGACCTCATCCGGCGGCTGAAGGAGCGGGGCGCGCGGGTGACTCCGGTGCTGACCGCCTCGGGGGCGGAGTTCGTGACGCCGCTGTCGGTCTCGGCGCTGGCGGGCGAGGAGGTGCATCGGACGCTGTTCGATCTGACCGCCGAGGCGAAGATGGGGCATATCGAGCTGTCGCGTTCCGCCGATCTCGTGGTGGTCGCGCCCGCGACCGCCGACCTGATGGCGCGGGCGGCGAACGGCTTCGCGCCGGACCTCGCGGCGACGCTGCTGCTGGCCACCGACAAGCGGGTGCTGATGGCCCCGGCGATGAACGTGCGGATGTGGGAGCATCCGGCGACGCAGCGGAACCTCGCGGCGCTGCGGCGCGACGGGGTGCTGTTCGTCGGGCCGAACCAGGGGGCGATGGCCTGCGGGGAGTTCGGCTACGGGCGGATGGCCGAGCCGCTGGAGATCGTCGCGGCGGCGGAGGGAGCGCTGAGGCCCGCCGCGCGGCCCTTGGCGGGGCGGCATGTGGTCGTGACCTCGGGGCCGACGCACGAGCCCATCGACCCGGTGCGCTACATCGCCAACCGCTCCTCGGGCGCGCAAGGGGCGGCGATCGGCGCGGCTCTGGCGGCGCTGGGCGCGCGGGTGACGTTCGTGACCGGACCCGCTGCGGTGCCGCCGCCCGAAGGGGTGGAGGTCGTGCGGGTGGAGAGGGCCGGGGAGATGCTGGACGCCGTGCGCGCCGCGCTGCCCGCCGACGCGGCGGTGATGGCGGCGGCGGTGGCCGACTGGCGGGTGGACGGAGCCTCGGGGCAGAAGCTGAAGAAGGGCGAGGGTGGCCCGCCTTCGCTGGTGCTGGTGCCGAACCCGGACATCCTGGCGACGGTGGCCGGGATGCAGGCAGGGCGGCCGCGGCTCGTGGTGGGCTTCGCGGCGGAGACGGAACGGGTGCTGGAGCACGCGCGGGCCAAGCGGCTGCGGAAGGGCTGCGACTGGATCGTGGCGAACGACGTGTCGCCCGCGACGGGGATCATGGGCGGGTCGGAAAACGCGGTGACGCTCATCACCGCAATGGGCGAGGAGGAGTGGCCGCGCATGGGCAAGGACGCGGTGGCCGCGCGGCTGGCGGCGCGGATCGCGGAGGCGCTGGCGTGACCGGGGGCGTGAGCGGGCCGGTGGTGCGGGTCGCCTGGGTGGAGGGCGCGGACCGCTCCTTGCCGCTGCCCGCCTACCAAACGGCGGGCGCAGCGGGGGCGGACCTGCGGGCGAACCTGCCGGAGGGGGCGCGGACCCTCGGGATCACGCTGCCGCCGGGGGGACAGGCCGCCGTGCCCACGGGGCTGCGGATGGCGATCCCCGAGGGGTTCGAGGGGCAGGTCCGCGCCCGGTCGAGCCTTGCGAGGCGGGGGCTGATCCTGCCCAATGCGCCCGGCACCATCGACGCCGATTATCGGGGCGAGGTGCTGGTGCTGGTCCTGAACGCAGGGAACGATACAATCACGATCCGTCACGGCGAGAGGCTCGCGCAGATGGTGGTCGCGCCGGTGGTGCGGGCGGGGTTCGAGGTAGCGGAGACGCTGGACGACACGGCGCGCGGCGCGGGCGGGTTCGGCTCGACAGGGCGCGGCCTGTGATCGTGGTGGGGGCGATGGCGGCGGTGATCTGGGTCGTCGGCTGGGCCCTCGGCACCCCTCGGCAGGCGCGGCTCCTGATGCTCGGCATTCTCTTGACGGCGGTCGTGGCGCTCCATGTCATCGTGGGCGAGGGTCACCCTCTGCGAGAGCAGACGGGGAGCGATCCCCGGCTGTGGCTCCTGCTCGTGGCCGCCGTGGCGTTGGCCTGGGGATACGGGCAGGTCCTGGGCCGGGTGCGAGTGGAGGCCACCCGGCGGCAGGCCCCGCCGCCGGAGCCGTCGCGCGTGCCCGGCACGCTGTCCGAGGCGGAGCTGTCGCGCTACGCCCGCCACATCACCCTGCGCGAGATCGGCGGCATGGGGCAGCGCGCCTTGCGCGACGCCCGCGTGCTGGTGGTGGGCGCGGGGGGTCTGGGGAGCCCGGCGATCCTTTATCTCGGCGCGGCAGGGGTCGGGCATCTCGGCATCATCGACGGCGACGAGGTGGAGCGGTCGAACCTCCAGCGGCAGGTGATCCATGGCGAGGCCGACCTTGGCCGCCTCAAGGCGCGGTCGGCGGGGGACTCGGCGGCCTCGCTGAACCCGCACATCACGGTGCGGACCTACTCGCGCCGCTTCACGGCCGACATCGCGTCGGAGCTGCTGGCGGGCTATGACCTCGTGCTCGACGGGTCGGACAGCTTCGGGACGCGGGGCCTCGTGAACCGCGCGGCGGTCGCGGCGGGGGTGCCGCTGATCGCGGGGGCGCTCACCGCCTGGGAGGGGCAGGTGAGCCTCTACGATCCGGCGCGGGGCGGGCCGTGCTATGCCTGCGTCTTCCCGGAGGAGCCGGCGCCGGGGCTCGTGCCGTCCTGCGCCGAGGCGGGGGTCGCGGGGCCGCTGCCGGGAGTCGTGGGCTCGCTGATGGCGCTGGAGGCCGTGAAGCACCTCGCCCAGGCGGGGGAGACGCTGCGGGGGCGGATGCTGCTGTTCGATGGGCTCCATGCCGAGGCCCGCACGATCGGGCTGGAGGCGCGGGCGGATTGCCCGGTCTGCGGCGGGCGGGGCCTGCCGCGGGCTTGAAGGCCGGATCGGGCCGCCTAGTTCGCCCGCCATGGCCGACACATCCACGAACCCCCGCTCCTCCCTCGGCGACAGCCTGATGCAATCGGGCGCCGAGGCCCGCCACCGCGAGCTCGCCACCGAGCACCTGCTGTTCCAGACGCTCACATATATCGAGCGGCAGTTTCCCGGTCTGTTCGACCATCTGGAAACCAGCATCGCGCATCTGGGCGACAGCGCGCAGGACGACACCAAGGACGACGAGGCCGTGCGCGAGGTCGCGCGGCTCTTCGTCCAGAGCCTCCGGCGCAGCGCGGGGGGCTGAGCGGGGCGGCTTGCCAACGGCGTCGCGCGCGGCCAACCTGCCGCGCGAACGTCCGCACAGGGAGCCCCCAGATGACCCGCCTTCTCGCCTCCGCCGCGCTGATCCTCGGCGCCCTGCCGGCCTTCGCGCAGGACCTCCCCGACCTCGGGGGGCGCGAGATCACGGTCGTTACCGAGAACGCCTATCCGCCTCTCCAGTTCGTGGACGCCGAGGGGAACGCCGTCGGCTGGGAATACGACTTCATGGCCGAGGCGGCGGAGCGGCTGAACGCCACGGTCGCTTACGAGAACACCTCCTGGGACGCGATGATCCCCGCCGTGGCGGAGGGGCAGTACGACATCGGCATGACCGGCATCACCATCCGCGACGACCGCCGGGAGGTCGTGGATTTCTCGGAACCCTACATGACCAGCCAGATGCGGATGATCGTGCGGGGCGACGAGGAACGCTTCGCCGACGCGGCGGGCTTTGCCGCCGATCCCGACCTGCTGGCGGCGGCGCAGCCGGGCACGACGCCCTTCTACACCACCGTCTACGAGGTGCTCGACGGCGACGAGGCGAACCCGCGCATCATCAAGTTCGAGACCTTCGGCGCGGGGCTGGAGGCGCTGCGCTCGGGAGACGTGGACTTGGTGCTGTCGGACTCGACGGCGGCCGAGGGCTATGTCGCGGCCTCCGAGGGCGGGCTCAGGATCGTGGGCGAGCCGCTGGGGACCGAGGATTTCGGCTTCATCTTCCCCAAGGGTTCGGACCTCGTGGCGCCGATGAATGCCGTCATCGAGTCGATGCGCGCGGACGGCACGCTCGACGCGCTGAACCAGACGTGGTTCGTCGATTACGCCATGGGGCGGTAAGCCCCCGCCTTGGGGTCCCCGCCTCCCGAGAAGGATTTCCCCTGGTGGCTCGTCGCGGTGGTCGCGGCGGGCCTCCTGCTCTTCTGGCAGGTGCTGGCGAGCCCGATCTACGCCGACATCCTGCGCAAGCTCGCGCAGGGGATCGGGATCACGGTGATGGTGTCGGTCGTGGCCTACGGGGCGGCCTGCCTGCTGGGGCTGGGCCTTGCGCTCATGGCGCTGTCGCGCAGCCGCGCGGCGCGGCAGGCCGCGCGCCTCTACGTGGAGGTCATGCGGGGGGTGCCGATCGTCGTGCTGCTCCTGTATGTCGCCTTCGTGCTGGCCCCGGCGCTGGTCGCGGGCTGGAACGCGCTGGCCGGGGCGCTGGGGCTGGAGCCGCTGCGGCCGCGCGACGTCTCGCTCCTGTGGCGGGCGGTGATCGCGCTGACGCTGGCCTACGCGGCCTTCCTGGCCGAGGTGTTCCGCGCGGGGCTCGCCTCGGTCGAGCGGGGGCAGGTCGAGGCGGCCATGGCGCTGGGGCTGACCGGCTGGCAACGGTTCCGGCTGGTCACGTTCCCGCAGGCCTTCCGCACGGTGTTCCCGGCGCTGGGCAACGACTTCGTGGCGATGGTCAAGGACTCCTCGCTGGTGAGCGTCCTGGGGGTCACGGACGTCACGCAGCTTGGCAAGGTCACGGCGGCGGGGAACTTCCGCTACTTCGAGACCTACAACGTCGTGGCGCTGATCTACCTGACCATGACCATCGGGCTGTCGCTCCTGCTGCGGCGGCTGGAGGAGCGGTTGCGGGCGCGGGGCTAGGCCGTTCGGCTCCTGGCGTTCCGATGCAACGCACGATTGCGCGCACGGACCCGGGGCGGGGTGGAACCCCGCCGCGCGGTCGGCCATGGTGACGCCTGACTCATAACGCAGCGGGATCGCCACGCCATGAACGCCCTCCTGTCCGACTGGACCACGCCCTTCGGCCTGCCGCCCTTCGACGCCATCCGCGACGAGGAGTTCGGCCCCGCCGTGGACGCCGCGCTGGAGGAGGCGCGCGCCAACGTCCGCGCCATCGCCGAGGACGGGGCGGCCCCGACCTTCGGGAACACCGTCGCCGCGCTGGAGCGGGCGGATGCCACGCTCTCGCGCGTGCTGGGGGCCTTCTACGCCGTCGCCGGCGCGGACAGCAACGACGCCCGCCGCGCGCTGGAGCGGGAACTCGCGCCCAAGCTGTCGGCCTACGGGTCCGAGATCACGTCGAACACGGCGCTGTTCGGGCGGATCGACGAGTTGTGGACGCGGAAGGACGCCCTCGGGCTGAACCCCGAGGAGGAGCGGGTGCTGTTCCTCACCCATCGCGGCTTCGTCCGCTCCGGCGCGCGGCTGGAGGGGACGGCGGCCGAGCGGATGAAGGAGGTGAAGGCGCGGCTCGCGGTGCTGGGGACGCAGTTCAGCCAGAACGTCCTCGCGGACGAGCGGGACTGGGCCATGCCCCTGGGAGAGCAGGACCTGGAGGGGCTGCCGGAGTTCGTGGTCGCCGGCGCGCGCGCCGCCGGGGAGGCGCGCGGGGCCGGCGGGCCGGTGGTGACGCTCTCGCGCTCGCTCATCGTGCCGTTCCTCCAGTTCTCGCCGCGCCGCGACCTGCGGCGCAGGGCCTACGAGGCCTGGACCGCGCGGGGGGCGAACGGGGGGGCGACCGACAACCGGGGCATCGCCGCCGAGATGCTGCGGCTGCGCGAGGAGCGGGCGCGGCTGCTGGGCTATGCGTCCTTCGCGGACTGGAAGCTGGAGACCGAGATGGCGCGGGAGCCCGCGCGGGTGCGCGAGCTGCTGATGGAGGTCTGGGCCCCGGCGCGGGAGGCGGCGGAGCGCGACGCGGTGGTGCTGGAGCTGATGCTGCACGCCGACGGGCACGCCGGGCCCTTGGAGCCCTGGGACTGGCGCTACTACGCCGAGAAGCGCCGCGCGGCGGAGCACGACCTCGACGAGGCCGAGGTGAAGGCCTTCCTGCGGCTCGATGGGATGATCGGGGCGGCCTTCGACGTGGCCCACCGGCTCTTCGGGCTGGAGTTCCGCGAGGTGGCGGACGCGCCGCGCTATCATCCCGACGTGCGGGTCTGGGACGTGACGCGCGGGGGCGCGCACGTGGCGGCGTTCGTCGGCGACTACTTCGCCCGCGAGGGGAAGCGGTCGGGGGCCTGGTGCAGCGCCATGCGGTCGCAATCCCGCCTCGATGGCGAGGTGCGGCCCATCGTCGTGAACGTCTGCAACTTCGCGAAAAGCGAGAGCGGGCCGAGCCTCCTGAGCTGGGATGACGCCCGCACGCTGTTCCACGAGTTCGGCCACGCGCTCCACCAGATGCTGTCGGACGTGACCTTCGAGTCGATCAGCGGCACGTCGGTCGCGCGCGACTTCGTGGAGCTGCCGTCGCAGCTTTACGAGCACTGGCTGGAGGTCCCCGAGGTGCTGGAGGCCCATGCGCGCGACGAGGGCGGCGAGCCGATGCCGCGCGACCTGCGCGAGCGCCTGCTGGCGGCGTCCACGTTCGACATGGGGTTCCACACCGTCGAATACCTGGCGAGCGCGCTCGTGGATCTGGCGTTCCATGACGGAGCCGCGCCCGCCGACCCCATGCAGCGGCAGGCCGAGGTGCTGGAGGGGATCGGGATGCCCCGCGCCATCCGGATGCGGCACGCCACGCCGCACTTCGCTCATGTCTTCTCGGGCGACGGCTACAGCGCCGGGTATTACTCCTATCTCTGGAGCGAGGTCATGGACGCCGACGCCTTCGCCGCCTTCGGCGAGGCGGGCGACCCCTTCGATGCGGACCTCGCGCGACGGCTGGAGGAGGACATCCTGAGCGCCGGGGGATCGGAGGAGGCGGATGTCCTCTACACCCGCTTCCGGGGCCGGATGCCGGGGGTCGAGGCGCTGCTGCGCGGCCGCGGCCTCCTCCCCGAAGCGGCGTGAGAGGAGGGCGGGCTCCCACCAGGGGCGGCCCGTCCAGTCCTCGACGAAGCGGCGCATGAGGGCTTCGGCCGCGTGCGCCACGGCGTGGTCGGGGGCGGGGCCGGCCACGATCTCGGCCAGCGCCCAGAGGGCGCGGCGGGCGGGCGCGAGGGCGGCCTCGTCGGCGGCGACGTAGCTGGCGAGCTGGCGGCGGACGGAATCGAGGCAGCCGATCCGGTAGGACGAATCGGGCGGCAGGGCGAGGGCGGTGAGCGGGTCCATGGGTCGGGTCCTCCTTTCCGTTGCGGGCGTGTGGGGGGAGAATCGCACCGAACCGTTAACGCCGTCTGACAGCAACGAACGGTCAGGGGGCGATTCGCGCAACACTCCCCGGGGGTGATTCGCGGTGGGGATGAAGTTGCCCGTGAGCCCGTGGCCGGGGCGCGGGCGGAGGCGTTGCTTGCGTATTTGGGCCAAGTTGATGGGCAGGGGCGAAGGCCTGTCAGAAGGCTCTTGAGGGGATGGGGTGGGCCGCGCGCTGCGGGGCGGGCGGGGCCGATGGGTGGCGCGCTGGCCTTCCTGTCCGCCGCCCGCGCCGAGCTGTGCGGCGAGGACGGAACGTGATCGGCGCAACAGCTCTGGGCCGAACCGAGCCAACCTCTTCCAGCGGGCGGCCACGTCCCAGGCGAAGAGCCTCCACGCCGCCGCCATGGCTGGGAAGATTCCGGGCCGGAGCTTCGGCTCCGTCGAGGAGGCCCAGATCTTCGCGGGCCACCAGCTCACCCATATCAGCGGTCTTCTGACGACCATCAACAACTATGGGGGCGGGGACGCGACCGTCGGGGGAGATTTCACCGCCGCGCACCAGGCCACCGGAGACGCCGAGTTCGACGCCTTCATGACGCAGTTGGCTGCTCGGTCGCGTGACAGCCTGGAGGCGGCCCGGCTGTATCTGCCGGTCTACACGCAGGAGCTGGAGAAGAGCTTCGGGATCGACGGGCCGATCATCGAGGAGGTCGATGGCAAGCTCCGGGTCCGCCAGTTCGACATCGCGCTCGACGGCGAGACATTTGCGCGATCCCTGGGGCGCGGCGTCGTCGCGGAGTATCGTCCGGACGGCACGCTGAAGCTGGACAAGTATTCCTGACAGACGCGTGACGACATCAGCGAAGCCAAGTCAGGACTTGGAGGAACATCATGTCGTCCGGTTCAGGGCATCCCTGATCCGCGATTTTCCTGCGGCCATGCCGATGCGAGGAGCGGCCTTCCGGGGCCGGGGAGGGTGGGCGCGGCGGCGGGGTAACCGCGTCCTGCGGAGGCCATCGGGGCGGGGGCGGCTGGGCTTGGCGTGGGGCGCTGACGTGCGCCCTTCGGAAGGGGGAGGCCGCGCCGGGGGCGGGCGCGGCGGAACCCCACCCGGCGCGCGGGTGGGGGTCCGTCAGGGCGTCACTCGGCGACGGCGCGTTGGGCTTGGGCGGGCTCGGCGCCGAAGCCCTGGCGGCCGACCGCGTCGTAGGCGAGGAAGCCCGCCGCGCGGGCCTCGTCGGGGCCGTAGACGTTGCGGAGGTCGGCGAGGCGCGGCTCGGCCATGGCGGCGGCGAGGCGCTTCAGGTCCAGGGCGCGGAACTGGTTCCACTCGGTCAGGAGGGCGACCATGTGCGCGCCCTCGGCGGCCACGTAGGGGTCGTCCAGCCATTCGACGCCGGGGAGCAGGTGCTCGCCCTCGCGGCGGCCCTGGGGGTCCACGGCGCGGACGGTCGCGCCGGCGGCCTGGAGCGCGGGGACGATGGCGAGCGCGGGGGCGTCGCGCATGTCGTCGGTGTTGGGCTTGAAGGTGACGCCGAGGACGGTGACGGTCTTGCCCTTGAGCGAGCCGCCCGAGAGCGCCGCGATCTTGTCCACCATGCGGGCCTTGACGGCCTCGTTCACCTCGATGGTGGATTCCACCAGGCGGAGGCGCTGGCCGAAGTCCTGCCCCGTTTGCGCGAAGGCGTTGGTGTCCTTGGGGAAGCACGAGCCGCCGTAACCGGGGCCGGCGTGGAGGAACTTGGCCCCGATGCGGCCGTCGAGGCCGATGCCCTTGGACACGGCCTTGACGTCGGCGCCCACCTTCTCGCACAGCGCCGCCACCTCGTTGATGAAGGTGATCTTGATGGCGAGGAAGGCGTTGGCCGCATACTTGATCATCTCGGCCGATTCGAGGTCGGTGTAGACGATGGGGAAGTCGCGCAGGAACAGCGGCTTGTAGATGTCGCCCATCACCTGCCGGGCCTGGTCGGAGCCGTCGGCGTCGAGGCCCACCACCACGCGGTCGGGCTTCATGAAGTCGTCGATGGCCGCGCCCTCGCGCAGGAACTCGGGGTTGGAGGCGACGCCCCAGGCGAACTCGGGGCGGGTCTCGCGCAGGATGCGGGCGACCTCGCGGTTGGTGCCGACCGGGACGGTGGATTTCGTCACGACCACGGTCGGGGCGGTCGCGGAACGTGCGATCTCCTCGGCGGCGGCGTAGACGTAGCTGAGGTCGGCGTGGCCGTCGCCCCGGCGCGAGGGGGTGCCCACGGCGATGAACACGGCGTCCGCGCCGTGCACGGCCTCGGCGAGGTCGGTGGTGAAGGAGAGCCGCCCCTCGGCCACGTTGCGGGCGAGGAGGGCGTCGAGGCCGGGCTCGTAGATGGGGATGCGGCCGTCGCGGAGGCCGGCGATCTTGCCCTCGTGCTTGTCCACGCAGACCACCTCGTGGCCGAAGTCGGAGAAGCAGACCCCCGACACCAGGCCCACGTAGCCTGTCCCGATCATCGCGATCTTCATGAGCCCTTGCCTCCGGCCAACCAGTTCGGTCCCCGGGTTGGCCCAGGACCGTGGCGATTTCAAGTCCTTTCGCGGTCGCAGCATGGGCGTGGCGGGGGCCATTCCCGGCCCCATGCGGCGGATTTCGTTTGCGAAGCGCAACGGGCCGCGCCAGTCTCGGGCCGGACACGGGGCGAGTCCCCGGGCCGGCGGCGCGCGGGCGACCGCCGGCCGGGACCGGATGCAGGGAGACCGACATGAGCCAACCGACGCGGGCGCGCCGCTTTTTCCGGGGGGCCTCGGCCCTGGCCGGCCTGTCGCTGATCGCGGCCCCGGCCGCGCGCGCGCAGATGACCGAAGTCGGCGAGGGGGAGGGCGCGCTGTCGATCGTCGCCTGGGCCGGCTACGTGGAGCGGGGCGAGACCGATCCCGCCTTCGACTGGGTGACGGGCTTCGAGGCGGCGACGGGCTGCCTCGTGGAGGTCAAGACGGCCAACACCTCGGACGAGATGGTGGCGCTGATGAACGAGGGCGGCTTCGACCTCGTGACGGCGAGCGGCGACGCGAGCCTGCGGCTGATCGCGGGGGAACGGGTGCAGCCGGTGAACGTGGACCTGATCCCGTCCTGGGCCAAGGTGGACGACCGGCTGAAGGACGCGCCCTGGCACACGGTGGACGGGGTGCATTACGGCGTGCCCTACATGTGGGGGCCGAACGTGCTGATGTACAGCACGGAGGTCTTTCCCGAGGCGCCGACCTCGTGGAACGTCGTCTTCGAGGCGATGGACCTGCCGGACGGGCAGCCCAACGCCGGGCGGGTGCAGGCCTACGACGGGCCCATCCACATCGCCGATGCGGCGCAATACCTGATGGCGCACAAGCCCGAGCTGGGGATCGCCGACCCCTACGAGCTGAACGAGGAGCAATACGCCGCCGCGCTGGAGTTGCTGCGCGGGCAGCGCAAGCTGGTGGGCCGCTACTGGCACGACGCCTTCATCCAGATCGACGACTTCAAGAACGAGGGGATGGCGGCCTCGGGGTCGTGGCCCTTCATGGTCAACCTGCTCAGGGCGGACGGCGCCCCGGTGGCGAGCACCATCCCCGAGGAGGGGGCGACGGGCTGGGCCGACACGACCATGCTGCACGTGGACAGCGAGCATCCGAACTGCGCCTACAAGTTCTTCGAGCATCAGCTGGCGAGCAACCTGCAATCGGACCTGGCGGTGTGGTTCGGGGCCAACCCTTCCGTCCCCGAGGCCTGCACGGACGGGCGCGGGATGCTGACGCCGGAGGTGTGCCACGCGAACGGCTTCGACGACTTCGACCGCATCCGGTTCTGGCGGACGCCGGTCGCGGATTGCAGCCAGGGCGAGGACGCCTGCGTGCCGTATTACCGCTGGGTGAGCGACTACATCGGGGTGATCGGCGGGCGGTGATCGGCCGGTGGGCCGCCCCTTGGGGACGGGGATGGCGTGTGAACCTCCGCGTGCCGCGGAGAACCACCCACCCTGCGGCACCGAGCGGTCGGGCGACCGGGCCCAGGGCGGGTTCGCCCCGCCCCTGCTGCGGCGGGCCGAGGCCCGCCTCGCGAGATCTGGCGGGCGGTGGCCCCCGTCCGCCGCCCGACGGGGGGCGAGGCCCCGGGCCATGGGGATGAGATGACCTCTGCTGTGAGCTTTCGCGGCGTGTCGCGCCACTTCGGGGAGGTCCGGGCCGTGGACGGCGTGGACCTCGACATCGCCGAGGGGGAGTTCTTCGCGATGCTGGGGCCGAGCGGGTCGGGCAAGACCACCTGCCTGCGGCTGGTCGCGGGCTTCGAGGCGCCCGACGACGGCGAGATCCGGCTGTTCGGGGAGCCGGTGGCGGGTCTGCCGCCCTACCGGCGCGCGGTCAACACGGTGTTCCAGGATTATGCGCTGTTCCCGCACCTGAGCGTGCTCGACAACGTGGCTTATGGGCTGATGATCTCCGGGGTCGGCAAGGCCGAGCGGCGGCGGCGGGCCGAGGAGGCGCTGGGGATGATGGCGCTGCCGGGCTATGGCGCGCGCCGGCCGTCCGAGCTGTCGGGCGGGCAGCGGCAGCGGGTGGCGCTGGCCCGCGCCCTGGTGAACCGGCCGAGGGTGCTGCTGCTGGACGAGCCCCTGGGGGCGCTGGACCTCAAGCTGCGCGAGCAGATGCAGGACGAGCTGAAGGCGTTGCAGCGGAAGGTGGGGATCACCTTCCTGCTGGTGACGCACGACCAGGGCGAGGCCCTGAGCATGGCCGACCGGGTGGCGGTGTTCGACCGGGGGCGGCTCCAGCAGGTGGGGACGCCGGCCGAGGTCTACGGGCGGCCGCGCACGCGGTTCGTGGCGGACTTCGTGGGGTCGGGGAACGTGCTGGCGCCGGAGCTGGCGCGGGCCTTTGGCGGCGCGGCGGCCTGGACCTCGCTGCGGCCGGAGGCGCTGCGGCTGGTCGCGCCCGAGGGGGCGGCGCTGGCGGGGACGGTGATGGCGGCGCGGTATCTGGGCGCGGCGACGCGGGTGGCGGTGGCCCTGCCGCAGGGCGAGGTCGCGGTGCTGGTGCCGGGCGGGCAGGCGGTGCCGGAGGCGGGGACGCGCGTGGGGCTGGCCTGGGAGGCGGGGGCGCTGCATCCGATGGAGGCGGCATGACGGGGCGTCGCGCGGACTTGGGGCGTCGCGGCGCGGGGGGCCGGCCCTGCGGGGCCGCGTATTTGGGCCAAGTTGAAGGGGCGGGCCCGTCGGATCGTTCCGTGGCGCGGCCCGGGCCGGGGGGCGCGAGGTGACGGCGGCGGCGGCGGGCGCCGCGCGGGGCGGGGTCGCGGGGCGGCTGTCGGACCTGCTGTGGCGCAGGCCTTCGGTGCTGCTGGCGCTGCTGCTGGGGCCGCCGCTGCTGTGGCTGGGGCTGGTGTATCTCGGGAGCCTCGGGGCGCTGCTGGTGCAGTCGTTCTTCTCGATCGACGAGTTCTCGGGGGTAATCGACCGGACGCCGACGCTGCGGACCTGGGGGGAGCTGCTGCGGCCCGCGAACCTCGACATCATCGCGCGGACGGTGCTGATGGCGGCGCTGGTGACGGGGGCGAGCGTCGTCGTGGCGTTCCCCATCGCCTACTACGCGGCGCGGTATGCGCGGGGGCGGTGGAAGGCGGCGTTCTACCTGGGAGTCATGCTGCCGCTGTGGTCGAGCTACCTCGTCAAGGTCTATGCCTGGAAGCTGATCCTCGCCAAGGAGGGGATCGTGGGCTGGGGGTTCGAGTCGGTGGGCCTGGGCTGGCTGCTGGAGGCGTTCCTGTCGGTGCCGGGGATCGGGGGGAACTCCCTGTCCGTGAGCCCGACGGGGACGTTCCTCGTGTTCGTCCATGTCTGGCTGCCGTTCATGATCCTGCCGATCCAGGCGGCGCTGGAGCGGGTGCCGGGAAGCCTCGTGGAGGCGTCGGCGGATCTCGGGGCGAGCCCGGGGCGGACGTTCCGGCACGTCCTCTGGCCGCTGGCGCTGCCGGGGGTGGTGGCGGGGTCGATCTTCACCTTCTCGCTGACCCTGGGGGACTACATCATCCCGCAGATCATCGGGACGAGCGCGCGGTTCATCGGGCTGGCGGTCTACCAGTATCAGGGGACGGCGGGGAACGTGCCGCTGGCGGCGGCCTTCGCGGTCGTGCCGATCGCCGTTATGGGGCTGTATCTGTGGGGCGCGAAGCGGATGGGGGCCTTCGATGCGATGTGAGGTCGCGCGGGCGGCGGGGGGGCGTCATGCGGGCTGACCGGGCGCCGTGGTGGCTGGGGGCGCTCGCGGGCGGGGGGCTTTTGTTCCTGCACGGGCCGATCCTGCTGATCTTCGCCTACGCCTTCAGCACCGAGGATTCGTCCTTCACCTGGCCGCCGCCGGGGCTGACGCTGCGCTGGTTCGGCGCGGCCTGGGAGCGGCCGGACATCTGGGAGGCGCTGGGGCTGTCGCTGCGGGTGGCCCTGGTCTCGACGGCGGTGGCGCTGGTGCTGGGGACGCTCTGCGCGGCGGCCGTGGCGCGGACGCGGTTCTTCGGGCGGGAAGTGGTGTCGCTGCTGGTGATCCTGCCCATCGCGCTGCCGGGGATCATCACCGGGATCGCGCTGCGGTCGGCCTTCAACCTCGCGGACATTCCGTTCAGCTTCTGGACCATCGTGCTGGGGCACGCGACCTTCTGCGTCGTGGTGGTCCACAACAACGCCGTGGCGCGGTTCCGGCGGATGTCGGGGTCGCTGATCGAGGCCAGCATGGACCTGGGCGCCACCTACGGCCAGACGCTGCGGCACGTCATCCTGCCCAACATCGCGACGGCGCTGCTCGCGGGGGGGATGCTGGCCTTCGCGCTGAGCTTCGACGAGGTGATCGTGACCACCTTCACGGCGGGGAACCAGGCGACGCTGCCGATCTGGATGCTGGAGGAGCTGGTGCGGCCCCGCGAACGTCCGGTGACCAACGTGGTCGCCATGGTGGTCGTGCTGGTCACGGCCCTGCCGATCCTGGCCGCCTATCATCTGACCCGCGGGACGGACACCGTCGCGGGGAGCGGGAAATGAGGAGACTCCCATGACCATGCAGTTCGACACGGGGATGCTGATCGGCAACGTCTTCGAGGCGGGGACGGAGGGGGAGGAGACCATTCTCAACCCCCGCACCGGCGCGACGATCCTGAAGCTGCCGGAGGCGGGGCCGGGGCAGATCGACCGGGCGGTGGCGGCGGCGCGGGCGGCGTTCCGCACGTGGTCGCGGACGACCCCGGGGCAGCGGTCGAACCTGCTGCTGAAGATCGCCGACCGGATCGAGGCGGAGGCGGAGGCGTTCGCGGCGCTGGAGGCGCTCAACACCGGCAAGCCGATCAACGCGGCGCTGAACGACGAGATCCCGGCGATCGTGGACTGCTACCGCTTCTTCGCGGGGGCGGCGCGGAACATGCAGGGGGCGCTGGCGGGGGAATACCTTCCGGGCCACACCAGCATGATCCGGCGCGATCCCGTCGGCGTCGTGGCGAGCATCGCGCCCTGGAACTATCCGCTGATGATGATGGCCTGGAAGCTCGCCCCGGCGCTGGCGGGGGGGAACACGGTGGTCCTCAAGCCCAGCGAGCAGACGCCGCTGACGGCGCTGAAGATGGCGCGAATCCTGGCCGAGGTGCTGCCCGAGGGGGTGGTGAACGTCGTCGTCGGGCAGGGGGGATCGGTGGGCAACGCGCTGATCCACCATCCGGGCGTGGACATGGTGTCGATCACCGGCGACGTGGGGACGGGAAGGAAGGTGCTCCAGGCGGCGGCGCAGACCGTGAAGCGAACGCATCTGGAGCTGGGCGGCAAGGCGCCGGTGATCGTCTTCGACGACGCCGACCTAGAGAAGGTGGTGTCCGGCCTTCGGGCGTTCAGCTTCTACAACGCCGGGCAGGACTGCACGGCGGCCTGCCGGGTCTATGCCGCGCGCGGCATCCACGACCGGCTGGTGGCCGAGCTGGCGGCGGCGGCGGCCTCGATCACCTTCGGAGCCGAGGACGACACGGTGAACGAGATGCCGCCGCTGATCTCCTTGCGCCAGCGGGACCGGGTGGCGGGCTTCGTGGAGCGCGCGGGCGGGCAGGGGCATATGGAGGTCGTCACCGGCGGCGCGGCGCCCGAGGGGTCGGGGTTCTACTACCAGCCGACCGTGATCGCCGGGGCCCGGCAGGAGGACGAGATCGTGCAGCGCGAGGTCTTTGGCCCCGTGGTCAGCGTCACGCGGTTCGACGAGGCCGAGCAGGCGGTGGATTGGGCGAACGACTCGCCCTACGGGCTGGCGTCGTCGGTGTGGACGCGGGACGTGGGGCGGGCGATGGAGGTGGCGTCGCGGCTGCAATACGGCTGCACCTGGGTGAACACCCACTTCATGCTGGTCAACGAGATGCCGCATGGGGGCCTCAAGCAGTCGGGCTATGGCAAGGACATGAGCCTGTATGCGCTTGAGGATTACACCGCCGTCCGTCACGTTATGATCGCGCACTGAAACCCGAGGACGGCGGTCGCCCGACCGCCGGTCCGAACATCCCTAGGCCCCGAATGCCCGGCAACCTGACCCTGGAGACCCTGCGCGGCGCCGTCGCGGCGGGGGAGATCGACACCGTGCTCTGCTGCGCCTGCGACATGCAGGGGCGGCTCGTGGGGAAGCGCTTCCACGCGCAGCACTTCCTCGAGTCGGGGCACAAGGAGACGCATGGCTGCAACTACCTGCTGGCCGTGGACATGGAGATGACCACGGTGCCGGGCTACAAGGCGGCGTCGTGGGCGGGGGGCTATGGGGACTACATCCACAAGCCGGACCTGGGCACGCTGCGCCGCGCGCCCTGGCTGTCGGGGACGGCGATGGTGATGGCGGACTTCCTCGACCACCACGGCGAGCCGGTCGCCCACGCGCCGAGGAACGTGCTGAAGCGGCAGGTGGAGCGGGCGCGGGCGCTGGGGCTGGAGCCGATGATGGCGACGGAGCTGGAGTTCTTCCTGTTCGAGGAGTCGTTCGAGCAGCTCTGGGACCGGGGCCATGCCCGGCCCACGCCGGTCGTGCGCTACAACAACGATTACGGCATCCTCGGCTCCTCCAAGGAGGAGGCGGTGATGCGGCCCTTGCGGAACGCGCTGTTCGGGGCGGGGATCGCCGTCGAGAACACCAAGGGCGAGGCCGAGGCGGGGCAGGAGGAGGTGAACATCCGGTATTCGGACGCTCTCGATACCGCCGACAGCCATTCCATCGTGAAGATGGTCACGAAGGAGGTGGCCCAAGCCGCGGGGCGGAGCGTCACCTTCATGGCGAAGTACGACACCGCGCGGGCGGGGTCGTCGTCGCACATCCACCAGTCGCTCTGGCGGGACGGGCGGAACGTCTTCCTCGACGAGGGAGCCGCGCACGGGATGAGCGGGCTGATGCGGAGCTACCTCGCGGGGCTGCTGGCCCATGCGGGGGAGTGCACGTATTTCCTCGCGCCCTATGTGAACAGCTACAAGCGCTTCACCGTGGGGATGTTCGCGCCGACCAAGGCGGTCTGGAGCCGGGACAACCGGACGGCGGGCTATCGCGTCTGCGGCGAGGGGACCAAGGGGGTGCGGGTGGAGTGCCGGGTCGGCGGAGCGGACCTGAACCCCTATCTGGCGCTGGCGGCGCAGCTCGCGGCGGGACTCGCGGGGGTCGAGGCGGGGCTGGAGCTGGAGCCCGAGATGGCGGGGGACGTGTATTCGGCCGAAGCCGCGCGGGCGATCCCGAGGAACCTGCGCGAGGCGGCCGAGGCGCTGCGGGGGTCGGCGATGCTGCGCGCGGCGATGGGCGACGACGTGGTGGAGCACTACACCCGCGCCGCCACCTGGGAGATCGAGGAATGCGACCGCATGGTGACGGACTGGGACCTGCGGCGGGGATTCGAGCGGGCGTGACGGCCTGCAAGGGATGACAGGGGCCAGAGGGCCCCGAGCGATCGAGGGACGGACATGACGATGATCCGATGCGTCTCGCCGGTGAACGGCGAGGTCTACGCGGAACGCGAGGCGCTGACGCCCGAGCAGGCGCGCGCGGCGGTGGCGCGGGCCAAGGTGGCGCAGCCGCCCTGGGCGGCGCGGCCGCTGGAGGAGCGGGTCGCCCTGGTGCAGGACGGGGTGCGGCGGCTGAACGGGCTGGGGGACCGCGTGGTGGAGGAGCTGGCCTGGCAGATGGGCCGGCCGGTCCGCTATGGCGGCGAGTTCGGGGGCCTGAACGAGCGGGCGGCCTACATGGGCGGGATCGCGGCCGAGGCGCTGGCGCCGATGGTGGCCGAGGACAGCGCGCGGTTCGAGCGGCGGATCGAGCGGGCGCCGGTGGGCGTCGTCTTCGTCGTCGCACCGTGGAACTATCCGTATTTGACGTCCTGCAACACCATCATCCCCGCGCTGATCGCGGGGAACAGCGTGATCCACAAGTCGGCGTCCCAGACGCTGCTGGTGGGGGAGCGGTGGGTCGAGGCCTTCGACGGCCTGCTGCCCGAGGGGGTGTTCCAGAACGTCGTGCTCGACCACGAGGGGACGGAGCGGCTGATCCGCGAGCGGAGCTTCGGCTTCGTGAACTTCACCGGGTCCGTCGCGGGCGGGCAGGCCATCGAGCGGGCGGCGGCGGGGACCTTCACGCCGCTGGGGCTGGAGCTGGGGGGGAAGGACCCCGGCTACGTCATGGAGGACGCCGACCTCGACTGGGCGGTGGACGTGCTCATGGACGGGGCGATGTTCAACGCCGGGCAATGCTGCTGCGGGATCGAGCGGATCTACGTGCACGAAAGCCTGTATGACGGCTTCGTGGATCGGGCGGTCGCCTGGACCAAGCAGTTGAAGCTGGGGAACCCGCTGGACCTGTCCACCTCCCTCGGGCCGATGGCGAACCGGCGCTTCGCCGACACGGTGCGGGCGCAGACGGCCGAGGCGGTGGCGGCGGGCGCGCGGCCGCTGATCGGCCGGGAGGTCTTCCCCGAGGACGACGGGGGGACCTATCTCGGGCCGCAGATCCTCGTGGACGTGGACCACTCCATGCGGGTGATGCGCGAGGAGAGCTTTGGCCCCGTGGTGGGCATCATGCCCGTCTCGGGCGACGACGAGGCGCTGCGGCTGATGGACGATTCGCCCTATGGGCTGACGGCCTCGCTCTGGACCTCCGATCCCGAACGCGCCGCACGGCTCGGCCGGGTGCTCGACACCGGGTCGGTCTACATGAACCGTGCCGACTACCTCGACCCGGCGCTCTGCTGGACGGGGACCAAGGACACCGGGCGCGGGGCGGCGCTGTCGGTGCTGGGGTATCATTCGGTGACGCGCCCGCGTTCGTATCACTTCCGCAAGGTGAAGGCATGACCCCCACGGCGAACTGGTCCTATCCGACGCGCGTCCTCTTTGGCGCGGGCCGCATCGCGGAGCTGCCCGCCGCCTGCGCGGAGGCGGGCATCACGCGGCCCCTCCTCGTCACCGACCGGGGCTTGCGCGACCTAGGCATCACGGCGGCGGCGCTGGACCTGCTGGAGCAGGCGGGGCTCGGGCGCGCGGTGTTCGCGGACGTGGACCCGAACCCGACGGACCGGAACCTGAGCGACGGGCTGCGGGCCTATCGCGAGGGCGGGCATGATGGGGTGGTGGCCTTCGGCGGCGGCTCGGGGATCGACCTGGGCAAGATGGTCGCCTTCATGGCCGGGCAGACGCGGCCCGTCTGGGACTTCGAGGACGTGGGCGACTGGTGGACTCGCGCCGACGCCGACGCCATCGCGCCCATCGTCGCGGTGCCGACCACGGCGGGGACGGGGTCCGAGGTGGGGCGGGCCTCCGTCATCACCAACTCGCAGAGCCACGTGAAGAAGATCATCTTTCACCCCAAGGTGCTGCCGCGTGTCGTCGTCAGCGACCCCGAGCTGACGCTGGGCCTGCCGCCCGCGATCACGGCGGGGACGGGGATGGACGCCTTCGCGCATTGCCTGGAGGCCTATTGCTCGCCGTTCTTCCACCCCATGAGCGCGGGCATCGCGCTGGAGGGGATGCGGCTGGTGAACGACTATCTGCCAAGGGCATTCAAGGACGGCGCGGACCTGGAGGCGCGGGCGCAGATGCTGGCGGCGGGGTCGATGGGGGCGGTGGCCTTCCAGAAGGGGCTGGGGGCGATCCACGCGCTGTCGCATCCGGTGGGGGCGACCTATGGCACCCACCACGGGACGACGAACGCGGTGGTGATGCCCGCCGTGCTGCGCTTCAACCGCCCGGCGGTAGAGGAGCGGCTGGGGCGGGCGGCGGCCTACCTCGGGATCGCGGGCGGCTTCGACGGGTTCCTGGGCCGCGTCGAGGAGCTGAACGCGATGTTCGGCTTCCCCGAGGGGCTGCGGGCGATGGGCGTGAAGGAGGCGCGGATTCCGGACCTCGCCGCGCAGGCCGTCGAGGACCCGAGCGCGGGGGGGAACCCGGTGGAGATGACCCAGGAGAACACCGAGGCGCTGTTCGCCGCCGCGATGTGAGGCGGAGGCACGGTGGGGCGGTCCTGCAAGGCCGCCCCTCGGCGTCGGGCCGGGTCAGCGCCGGGGCTGGCGGACGGGGACCGGCACCGGCTGGAGGAGCGGCGCGGCGCGGAGGCGGCGGCCGCTGGGCGGCTCGTCCTCCGGCTCGGCCATCCGCATGATGCGGATGCCGAACTGCACCCCCGCGAACACGATGCCGTTGAAGACGACGAGCAGCAGGCCCCCGAGCCACCCCGAGCGGGTGTCGAGCACCAGATGGCGCAGGCCGGCCACGTCGAGGGCGAGGAGCAGCGCCACGAAGACGGCGGCGAGCGCGAAGCCGCACAGGACGCTGGAGATGTAGAGGCGGACGAGCTTCGGCATGGCGGACCCTCCTGCGGGGAAGGATACACCGGCCGGCGCGGAAGACCAGAGGGGCTGGAGCGCGGGGCGGGCGAGGCCGACCCGCGAGCGGAGGGATCGCCGGGCCGGATGCGGCCCGGGTCGTCGGCCCGACGTTCCCGGATCTAGCTGGGACCGCGCCGGGACGGGGCGACGCCGGCACCGCGCGGGCGCGGGGACTTGGGCGGCCTCCGATCCGGGCCCGGCTTGCACCGAGGCTCGACGCGCGGTCGGTCCCGGGCCTTGCCGGAGGGGAGGGAGACGGGCAGGGGCGCGGGGTCCAGCCGGGGGTGGCGGGTCCGCGCCGAGGACTCCCCGGGTTCCGATCCAGGGGCCCGACCCAGGCCCCCGAAGGGGCGGCGTCAGTGACGCCACGGCAGGCGGGGCGGCTCCGAGGATTCCTTAATGCCGCGCCAATGCTGACCGAATTGCGCGCTCTGGTGGCGGCGGGGCCCGTCCCGGGCCGGTCCATGGGAGGGATCATGACGCTGCGCCACGGCCTGTCCCTGATCGTCCTTCCCGCGCTGCTGGCCCTGCTGGCCGCGCTCTGGCAGCGGCAGCGGGCCCTCGCGCGGCGGGCCCGGGTCTTCGAGGGGCTGCTGGACGAGCTTTACGCGCGCCGCCCGCTCCTCCCCGGGGAGGGAACGGGCGAGGGCCCCCCCGAACCGCCGGCGCGGACCTAGGCGCGGCGGCGGCGGCGCGCGACGAGGCCCAGCATCCCCAGCGCCGCCGGCAGGAGCCAGCCCCCGGCGGGCAGCGGGATGGCGGGCAGGGTGGCGGGCAGTACGCTGGCGCTGGACAGGCCCCAGCCGTCGTTCCGCCGTGTCGCGAAGTGCAGCGAGGCGGTGGTCGTCGGCCGGTCGAAGGTGACCGTGAGCCAGTGGAGCGTGCCGCTGGCCTGGCGCCGGGGGATCGTCCAGACCGCGCCCTCGACGGTCAGGGCGAAGCGGCTGGCGCCGAGCTTGCGGTCGGGAAGCTGGTCGAAGGCGTCGGTCAGCGCGAAGGTGAGCTGCGTGAAGGCGCGGGGCTGGGACAGGGTCCAGGTCACGTCGGCGAGGTCCTGGCTGTCGATCCAGTCGCCGCCCAGGGGGGCGAAGCGGTCGTAGGCGGCGGGCCGCCCGCCCGAGACCAGCGCCACCGAGCAGCCGCCCGCCACGACCGAGCCGCCGCTGCCGCAGCGGCCCGAGGCGGCGAAGTCCTGGGCCCGAAGCTCGATCCGGGTGCCGGGGGCCGGGGCGGTGGAGGAGGCGGTGATGGTGGCGGCCTGCGCGGTGCCCGCGGCGAGCACCAGGGCCAGGATGGACAGGAATTTCATGCGATTACCCTCGTTACGACGGGTTCCTCATCGCCCCGATCCTCCATTGTGGCAACAGAATCCTGAACGAAGGGTTAATTGTGGATGAATGGTGGTTAATCGCGCGGGACGCCCCGGCCTCAGAGCCACAGGTCGCCGCGGCCCAGCGAGGTGAGGCCCGTCAGCAGGATCTCCAGGTCCGGGGCGGTGTCGCCGTCCCCCGCGAGGTCGGCGCGCAGGATCACGCCGCCGTCGCCGCGCGCCCACCAGACATCGCCGTCGCCCCGGGTCCGGCCGCCCCAGCCGAAGGCGTCGTCGCCCCGGTCCGGGTGCGCGTCCAGCGCGCGCAGGTCGATCCGGTCCTCGCCCCGGTCGAACCGGACCACGGTGTCGCGGGCGCGGGGCCCGCTCTCGGCGGCGGCGCGGAACACCAGCACGTCGGCGGCCGCGTCCCGCCCGGGGTCGAGCCGGTCGGCCGCCAGCCCCCCCCAGAGCCGGTCGGCCCCGGCGTCGCCCAGCAGGCGGTCGGCGCCGGCCCCGCCCTCCAGCCGGTCGGCGCCCCCGCCACCGACGAGCGTGTCCCGCCCGGCCCCGCCCAGGAGCGTGTCGTCGTCCCCATAGCCGCGCAGCACGTCGTCGAAGCGGTTCCCCGTCAGCGTGTCGCGGCCGCCGAGCAGGTCGTCGAGGCCGCCCGACAGCGCGTCGGCGCTGGCGCGGAGGCCGGTGACGGACAGGATCTCGCGCGCGGCGGAATCGACGACGCGGAACCGCAGCGCCACGGCCGGCGCGGCGGCGAGGTCCATGTCGGCGAGGAGGGCATAGCCCGTCCCCTCGATGCCGTAGGTGACGCGGGTCATGCCGTCCCCCAGCCGGGCCGTGCCCGCGACCGCCAGCTCCGCGTCCCCGTCCCAGGGCCCGAGCGAGCCGCCGTCGATGTCGAAGCCCGTCCCCAGGGCGTCGCCGATGGTCACCTTGGTCATTGTCCGCCCCTTCCGTTCGCGCGTCCGACGGCGGGAAGGAAGCACGGGGCCGGCCGCCGATCCAAGCGCGAAGCCCCGACAATTCGAGCGAGCGGCGGGTCGGGCGGCGGGGCCGGGGAACCCGGCGGGCAGGCCGGGGCTTGTCCCGGGAGCCCGGATTCCCCCGGGATGCCGTGACCGATCCCCCGCCCCGAGGAGCCGCATGACCCGCCTTCGCCGTCCGACCCGCCTCGTCCTCTCGCTCGGCCTGGCCCTGGCGGCGGGGCCGCTTCCGGCGCAGGGGGTGCTGGACCGCCTGCTCGGCGACACGCCCGGGCGCGGCATCGCGCCCCAGGACCTCGTGGCGGCGCGCATCTGGGTGCTGGACGCGCAGGGGGGCCTGTCGAACTTCGCCGAGGCCGAGATGCGGCCGGGGCCGCACGTCCTCGTGGTGCTGTCGGCGACGACGCAGGTGCCGACCTTCGTCCTGCGGGCCGAGACCGGCCCCGAATGCGCGGCGGCGGCGCGGTCGCTGACCAGCGTCCATGGCGGGCGGCTGGCCTATTGCCATCCGTTGGCCTGATCGGGGATCGAGGGAGCCCTGGCAGCCCGTAGGGGAGTCGAACCCCTCTTCCCAGGTTGAAAACCTGGTGTCCTAACCGATAGACGAACGGGCCGCGGCAGGTGGGCGCTTCCTAGACAAGGCGCGCGCCGGGGGCAAGGGGGCGCGTGCGCCCCGCGCGTCGTCGCGCGAGCGGTCCCCCAGGGGGCGTCGATGCGGAAAGGCAGGGGGAGCCCTGGCAGCCCGTAGGGGGCTGGCAGAAGTCGGCTAAGTTACTGTATTGTATCAGGTCGGGTGTCCCTTGAACTGTCGGAATCTGCCTGAAAGTATCAATGGGTTAAGGGTTGGTGTCCCAGTCGATGCTTCAGTTGGTACCCCCGCCATCGGCACACGCTTGCAGGGAAGCCCATCAGCGGATCGAGACGCTGCCGCGGGGCTCCCGGCCCTAATCCTGTGCGGCCGCCTCCTCAAGGCGTTCATGAAGGGGTCCTATGATCGTGCCCTGGATCACGGCCAAGCGGCCCTGGCACAGGGACATGCACCCTTGAGACAGGTGCGTGTCCGCAACAGGGGGGCGTAGCCCAGCCGAAGGCGAAGGCCGATAGGCCACACCCCTTCTTTGGCCACCCCCGGCGCCCGCGGCCGCCGAGCCCAAAAATGGGATGCGATCGCTGGGAGGGCGACCGAAGACGGAACCGATGCAAAGACGGATGAAAGAAGGAGCACTCAAGTGACGCAGTGCCGCCCAGCTTGGTGGCATCAGTTCGAGCCTCTTGAACGAGGCTGAAGACAATCGCGGCGTTCAGGCTATCATGGGTTCGACGCCATGATGACGGGTTATGAGCCATGGGGCGACGTCACCGCGCGTCCGTAATCAAACGCCGTAAGATCTGATATCGACTTTGCTCAAACTCGACCCTGGGCCAAGCCCAGGCCGTCCCTGGCAACCGCCAAGAAGCTCGAAGCGCTCTCGCTGACCTGCATCTTGTAGGTCAAGGTCTCAGCGAGCCCCCAACTCCTCCGCTCCTTGCCGCCAGACCCGGATCGGCAAGGCTTCCTGGTCTGTGTGCAGGAGGGCCCGACCGGGGTCCGCCGCGCGATGCGGATCGTGCTTGCCGGTCGCGAGATCGTATCCCCTCTGGTTTGCACCGACCTCCAGCGCGCCCAACCCGCGGCTGAAGCCGGTCCGAAGCTCGCTCGGCTCCTCGCAAAGGAGCAAGGCATCCCGTGTCGCGCGATGGCAGGCGCTGAGAGCCTTGTTCTCCATGGCATCGAGCTGTCGCTGGACGTGAACTTTGTCCGCGTTCGGTCCAATATGCCAGGCGTCGGGAAAGGAGCTTGCCGTATAGGTGACCGGCATCCGGCTGGCTGCGATCTCGGCGATGTCTCCGGGCACCGACCGGCCTTGAGCCGCTTCGGCCTTGGCCAGGATCGCCGCCCGCCGGGTAATCTCCGCCTCCTGGCGGTGGAGGTCCTTCTCGCGTTGCAAGAGGCGAGCGACCCAGGCAGCGATGTCGGTCAGCCATCTCGATGCCGGGCGGATGCGGTCGATCAGCCGATCGCGCGTCGTCCGGCTCTCGGGCGCTGCAGGTCCAAAGGTCAGTCCATCGCGTCGCTGATCAGTGGCCGGCAGGTACGTCAATTCCTGCTTCAGGATGGCATCGAGCCCTACCATGACCGCCTCTTTGCTGGCTCGTGCAGTGGCCGCATGTGTCTGCGCGGCACCTATGGCCTGCTCCGCCTCCTTCTGCCGCTCCTCGGCCAGCTGTTGCCGGCGTCTTGCCTCCTCCCGCTCGTCGCGAGCGAGGGCGGCCGCGAGGTCGGCATGGGCGATCTTCTGATCGGCTTCGGCTGTTCTCTGATCTGCCTGCGTCTCGCGATCCAAGAGCTTCTTGGCCCGTTCCGCCCGCCAGTCCCGTGGGGCCTTGCTCTTCAGGACGTCAGGCAGCGGCAGGTCCGCTTCAAGCGCCTCGCGGCGCTGCTCGGCCCTGCGCTCGCCTCGAACAAGCCCCAAGCATCCGAAGAACTCACCCGCGACGTCCTGGGCATGCTCATAGTCACGGATCAGGGGATTGGACCCGGGCTCGATCATGAGCTGGCGGCCGCGCCGCTTCGAGGTCTTTTCCACCACCGGCATGATGATCGCGTGGAAATGGGGCGCTTCCTCGTCGAGATCGAGCCTCAGATGCCGAACCGAGTCAGGGAAGTAGGTCTTGAAGAACTCGAGGCCCCGCTGCTCGAAAGCCGCGATCTTGGCCTTACAAAGCCGGTTCTCGATGGGATGGCCATCCTTGTCGCGACTATAGGTGATCAGGACATCCTCTTCGGGTGCGTCGGGCGGCGCGGCGAAGTACGCCTTGTTGGCCGTGAGAACGATCTCCCGAAGCGGCCCATTGGCGCTCTCCTTGTACGGCCGAAGGAAGCCGTCCTCCTCCCGCTGGTCCGCCAGGGTCTTCTGCCGGGCTTTCCTGAGTGCCGTGACTTCTTCCGCCCGGTTCTGCCTCATCATACCCTTGATCTCGGTCCTGATCGGGGCGGCGAAGGTCGCGCCGACATGGGCGCGGTTGCGAGACGTGAGCCCCAGATCCACATGGTCCAGGTCTCCGCCCGAGCGGAGGGCGTGCATCTCGATCCGGGACAGGACTCCGGGAAAGAACGCCGCGAAGCGAAGAACCACCTTGTACGGATCGTCGGACATGAAGGCCTCCATCGGTGCCGATGGAAGGGAGGTCGGGCCCAAGGTTCAGGATCGCTCGCGAAAGCAGTATCGGCGTGCATTCGGGGCAGGTCGGGGGCGAAGCTGATCAGAGTTCGGGGGCAGACGAACCGCGCGGTCGGACAGGGTCGACGCCGCTTTGCGGCATAGACGTACTCATTAAGCAGGTGCTGCAACCGCTGCGCGGATTGCTGCACCTGCCCATTCGCCAAGGCTCCGCCCTGGACCCGCTCCTCGCCGGAGGGCGGCCTCCTGCCGGGCCAGGGATCCGCTCGCCGCTCCCCCTGGACCCCCGGCGCCTCCGGCGGCGAGGAGAGGCGGCGGCCCTCTCCTCGACCTCTCCCAAGTCGTTCATGTGCAACCGGTTCAGCCCCGAGGCCGTCGCATGAGCGTCCTGAGGGGACGCCATCACCATAGGATGGAGCAGACAACGCCCGCCGTGCCGCCTGCGGCCGGGTCCTCGGGGCGAGACCCGGGCCGCAGGCGGACGGGCAGGCTCACGCGACCGAGGACGAACTCTTGACTGCCGCGGGATCCCCTGCGGCCAACACCGGTCAAGGAGCCCCATGAACCAACTCTCATCAGTCATCCATACTGTCACAACACCTCAGCGCCTCAACGGCGTCGATGCGCTGCGCCGCTTCATCGAAGACCACGCCGACGGCCTTCGCCATGCCGCCGAACTCCTGGGCGGAGAGGACCACGCGCGGTCCGTCGACGAGCTTGTCGATCTACTGATCCGGCAGCCCGGCCTGAGCCGTCAGGCCTGCCGGCGCGTGGACCGGCTCCTGCAGCTGCTCTCGCTCGAGCTGGTCTCCGACCTGAACAGCCCTGAGGCGGGCTGCTTCGCGCTTATCCCGCCCGATCACCCGGACGTCGCAGACCTCTGTCTACTCGCCGACGGTCTGCGCGATGCCGTTGCCGGGGCGGGTGATTACCTCTGGTCGAAGCTTCGGAACGCGCCGCCCCGTGCCGCCTGATCGACCAGGGGCTTAGACCCTTACATCGTCCCGCATCGGGACGGTGCTTGACCGCCAGTGCGCTCCTTGGCCCACGCCAAGGCTGGAAAGGTCGGGAGGCTCAGATGAGCACCACCTCAACAAATTCGATCCTGTCCGCATCCGCTGATCACCTTGCGGCTGCCCCCAATGAGCGGTCTGAAATCCAAATTCATGGAATCCGGTCCTTCATCGACCGCCACGCCGTCGCTCTCTACGACACCCTCGATGCGGCAGCAGGTGAGACCGGCACCAATCTCCTGGAGGACCTTGTGGGCGTGCTTTCGACGCCTTGGCCCAACTCCGATCATGTCCTCGATCTGCTGGGCCGGATCCGCGACCTTCTCTCCGAGGCGAGCTTCGAGCGGCTCGACAAGGCCGATCGCGAGAGGTCTTGCCGGGCAAGTATGCACGATCGGGTCAGGTGGTTCGGCGCTCGACTTACTGACATGGGCTGCTGATTCTGTGACTTACCGACTAAACTGACTGACCGAAGATCACCAAGATCAGGTTAGACGGTGGCGTGGCCGGCCGAGATCGGATCCGTCCGTTGGCCGGCCCAAGCTGCCAGAGCGCGGGAAAAACGACTGAAGTGCGGCAATCAGCTTTGGTGGGGATCCGCACGGACCAATCTTCCTCGCGTGGCGAACACGGTGTTCGCTTCGATTGTGAGGAGAAGACCATGGGTCTCAACAGCATCCTTTGTATTATTCGTCTGGTCGCTTTGGCAAAGGGTTATAGCGAGGCGGACATCGCCGCCGGAGTCGAGTACGCCTCGCGCAAGACGCGCCGGACCCATCCGCCAGGCCGGTTTGACAAAGCTCGGCGGTTCTATTCCTCGGAGCCTTTCCACATTCCGGTCCGTGAGCCATCTCGCGAGTACCCCTTTTCTCAGATGACCCACGCCAGGACCGCCGGTCACGTTGCACACCAATTCGGCGCTGGGGAACTCGCGACCAAACGGATCGGGAAGCTTGTGGAAGCGGTCTGGGAGGCTGAAGTGCAGAGCATCTCAAATCATCAGGCGCCTCTTCTTGCCGAAATGCTCAGCAAGAAGCTCAAAGCGGCTTCTTGAGGCCAAGAGCTAGGCAATTATATACTTTGCAAACCGAGCCCGAAACGCGGCTCGGACCCAAGACTGAGGCTGGACCTTAGTCCGCGCGTCGGAACGTGACTCTCTCGCTCGTGATGTCCCATTCGGCGGTTTCCCAGCCAATTGACAGCCAAGCCTTGGCTTGCGTATGCGTCCGGTCGTTTGCCCACCAAGGGCCATGCTCCCGCGCGCTAGGTGGCAGGGCGAAGCCGAGTATCTCCTCGATCTCGGTGAAGCTCAGTCGCCGACTAGACGGACCTGGGCCGCTTAGATACGCGGACAGCGGATCATACTTGCTCACTTGTAGGTCCCCGCTTTGAGCAGGGGCCATGCCTCCTCGTAAGGCATGACCGCCTCGTGCTTCGACTTCCAGTGCGCATCTATCCCATCCCAACCGTTGCCACGGAACACGTGACCACATTCGGGGCAAACCTTGGCGGTCGGCTTCTCTGTCATGCGCCTCAACGCCTCATCGAACTTCTGCTCGTCCTCTTCCGCTTCGACCTCCCGGGCGAGAGCGGCGAACTTCTCGGCTTGGGAGCCAGCCGCTGTGGAGTCGATTGGTCTGCTTCCATTCACCTTCTTGCTCATACCGGGAATCCTAGTTGGGCGACGAAAGGCTTGCGTATGACGAGCGGATATCGACCCGCGATCATGCCGCTAAGAGGTATCAGGCCGCGCTTCGGGAGCTTGCCTGTTGCGCGATCCTTCTCGTCGAACGTGAACATCATCTCACAGTCGAACTGAATTGCAGTCGCTACGTGAATGGCGTCAGGAGTTTCCAGTGTTGGCAGATTAGACCTGCCTACAATCTTTTGTTCTTGATAATATTCCCTGATCTCGCCCGCCAAGTCTAAGATTGGAGAGCTTATTTCCTTCACTTGCACCTTCGGAGGACTTAGCAACTTCTTCAGTAAGTGTTTCTGCTGTTCGTCAAGTGTGCACTGCAGAACTTCCGTCCTTGTCAGAGCTGAAGTAACAGGAATGATCTGCTGCCGATCTAGGGCGCCCACAAGCCCGGCGACTTGGGCGGACTCATCGCCGGGCCTCTCTTCCCTAGTGGCCATCGAGATAAAGATGCAGGCGTCCAGATAGATGACCGGGGGCTTACCAGCCATGCCGCAGGGCCCCCACGAATTCCTCCGAGGGCGTGCCGCCAGTTGCATCTGGAGCAAAACCAAAAATGTCTGCGAACTTTGGCTGTTCTTCCAGGCCTGGTAGGATCTCTAACCTCGTTATATGGGCTTCAAACGGATGGCGCTCGCGCCATCTATATTTCAGGATGCCTTCCACTAGAACATACTTGCCGAGAGCAGGCTTGACCTCCTTGAACAGCGCATCGTCGAACTGACAGGTGATACGGCTAGGTCCTACGGCTGGGTAAAGCGCGCAGTTGTTGGCTTTGCCGTGGATGTTAACGGCTTCAAGCATACCGTCGATCGTCCCTTCGCGCGTGTAGTCCTGCCCGAATGCAGCCTCTATCCGAAGCCTCGCAGGGACATCGATGACGATATCACCTTCCCTTGTTTGAATGATGGCCTTGGCAACGCCCTTTCCGACCACACTCGCCATTTCACGGAGTGCATCGAATACTTCCCGGCTCAACCGATTAGGAGCGACGGCCTTTTGAGCCACATCGGACACATCCCGGAAAAATGGCGTAAGTTCGGCACGACTTCCCGCCTTGGACGGCAGTGCCTCCAGTTCAATCGTAGCGGGGCTATTCATAGATAGGCGGACAACACGCGTTTCCGCCTCACGACCTCCAGGAGCAAGGGCAACGAGTTTGCGCAGGGCATCCACCTGCTTAATGAAGTCACCAGCAGACAAGGCATCACGATCCTCCCCGGAGGGGATAATTGTTAGCCGAACTCGGTTCTCATCCATTTGACGCTTGTGCCCCGTGGTAAGATGACTGCCGGTAGGTCGGACGCTTGCCCACAATACCACTCATTTCTTGCGTCATGCGAGCGAAATCGTCAAAGCCATTGGCCTGCCGATTATTACAGCGGAAATCGAACTCTGCCAAATAACGGTGCAGATGCTGCTTGCCGCAGTGCTGATAAATGCCCTTCATCCCGCGCTTGAAGATGGAGAAGTAGCTCTCGACCGTGTTGGTGTAGGTGTCGCCGCGACCGTATTCGCCTTGGCCGTGCTTCACGACGCCATGCTCGGAGAGCTCCTTGCCGACGTGGAGGTAGTGACCGGCCTCGTCCGTCATCAAGCGGGCTTCCTTGGCGATGTTCTCGCGCAGGATCGGGGCGATAGTCTTAGGGTGCAGGTTGTCCACGACCATGGAACGGGCGCGGCCCGTCTCACGGTCAACGAGGCTCAGAACCTTTATCTTGTGATGGTAGGCGCGCTGGACCGGCTTGCCGGGCTCGCGGCCGATGAACGTCTCGTCCGCCTCCACGGCGCCACCGTTGCCGCCGAACGGGGCAAGGTTGCCGTCGCGCATGGCTTCGCGGATGCGATGGGACATGAACCAAGCGGTCTTGTAGGTGACCTCCAAGGCGCGGTGCAGTTGATGGGAGCTGACGCCCTTCTTGCTGGACGTCATCAGGTAGACCGCTTGCAGCCACTTGTGCAGCGGCACCTTGGACGCCTCAAACACGGTGCCGACCGTGACGGTGAACTGCTTCTTGCAATCGCCGCAGCGGTGCAGGCCCATGCGGACGCGCTTCTCAAGGTTCGGCTTCACCTTCGTAATGCGGCCCGTGCAGCCGCAATGGGGGCAAACCGCTCCCGCAGGCCACAGCACCGCCTCGACGTGCGCAAACGCTGCGGCTTCGTCGTGGAAGTAGGGGCGGGACAGCATGGACATGGCGGTATCTCCTTGCCCTTGAGTTAGGGCAAGTCCGCCGTGTTTGCAATGTATATAATCGCCAAGAGCTAAACCTCAGGGTCGCGGGGCTTCCTGAGAACTTGGGTTGTCGGCGCCACCATCGTGTCGAAACCTCGATCCTATGCCGGTGACTTCGACTTCCCCATAACAACCCTAGGCCGGGAACCCGGTCCGGCAGTCTCGACGGCTGTAACTAATCGGAAGCTTGAGGCAAGGATGACCGCCGTTGACGGCCTCCAATCCGCGCTTTGCTTTCACTCTTGGCAGACTGCATGGCATTCTGAACTTCCGAAAGGTTCTCCAGCGACAATTGAAGGCGCTCCGGCGGGAGATCCACGAGATCGAGGTTCATTCTACGGATGAAGTAGTAGGCCATGGACAGTCGGGCTTCTATCTCGCGATACCCATCGATCATCGCGTAATCCCGCTCTATCGCGTGTCTCTGGGCGTCGCCGAGGCGCGGGTGAGGACGGAGCTTCAGGGTTACCTTGGTGCTCCACTCGAGATCATCCCGCGCATCGTAATCGACTTCGCGCGCTTCGCCGATCTGGTCGATCCGGCTGATCACGAAATCCCGGAACTCCCCGCGGTCGCAGGCCCAGGCCCGGACGTGCCATCGGAACCCGTCGAAAGCCAGCGCGTGCGGGGCAATGATCCGCCAGCGTGTGTTGGTGAGCGACTGATACTGGACTTCGAGCCCTTTACGGGACCGCATGGCCTCGAGAATTCGCCGTAGACAACTGGCGTCCACGTTGCGCGTGATGTCCGGGGTGATATCGACGGGCGGCATCGATCTGAACCAAAGATCCTCGCGTCGGAGGGCCCCCGTGAGCCAGGCCCTCAGCTGAAGGAGGAGACGGTCCGCCGAAACCCGAAGGAATCGTGGCGCGATCTGCGGGCTCGGGACATAGGCCTTCTCGGACGAGTCATAGACGGTGTTCTCTCCCGTCACCTCCCGGTACATGCGCAGGTCGAGCGATGCCTGAGGCGTTGAGATGCCGAAGGTGTCCTCGAGATCGCCCCGGTTCAGGGTGCCCTCCCAGAAGAGCTTCCACTCCATGAACTCGAAGCGCCGGCTCTGACCCCAACGGCGCCGATCCTGCTCCTCCATAATGTCCCCTTTCAAGTGCCTTGACGGGCGTTAAAACTATATCCATCTACTTTCGAGATGGGTCAACTCCCCGACCCAGGCAAACGCTGACCACACGAACGGTCGGCGAAGAGGTAAAAGAGAGCAGGACGATGGCGAAGACGTGGAAGCGCTCGCGCGCCGCGGAGCAGATCGACAAGCGGCTCAAGGAGGTCGAGACCGTCACGGTCGTCGACTTCGCCCGGGACATGTCGCTCGAGAGCATTCCGGTCACCAAGGCCTACAGGATGGACGCGGTCCACCTCTACGCTGACATTCTTAACATCTCGGAGATGCTGGGCGTGACGGGCGAGGAGGGCGTGACCTGCCATCGCCGGACCCTTCGCTTCCTCAATCTCCACTACCGGGCGGTGGACCGCATCCTCTCCCGCGTGGACGCCCGAAGGGTGGACTTCCACAACCAGCGCCTCCACGCGGTGGTCTACAAGCCCTACAACTCCGAGACGGGGGCGGAGCGTCGTCGGGTCGAGCGGGCGGTCGCGATCGCGCAGCTGGTCATCGACGTCCTGCGCGAGACCGGGGACGATGACGACAAGATCCCGAATGCGCGGATGCGGGTCGGCATCGACACCGGTCAAGCCTTGGCGGTGAACAACGGCCGCCGGGGCAACCGCGAGCCGCTCTTCCTGGGAGAACCCGCCAACCATGCAGCCAAGCTCTCGGGCGCCGGCCGCGCCGAAGGCATTTTCCTGACGAACAGGGCCCGCGAGGCGATCGGCCTCAAGAAGGTCGACAAGTCCGCCAACGCGCCCCTCTCCGCGAGCGAGATCGAGGCCTGCCAGACGGCTGCGGACCTCGGGGTCACCGTCGAAGAGATCGTGAAGGAGTGGCGGGACGACCTTGAGAAGAACCCGATCGGCAGCATCGACTTCAGCCGCCAGACGCCACCGTTGTGCCACCTCGACATCTCGGTCCTGACGCCCAAGAATTCGAAGCGCCAGGAAGCGGTCTCGATCTACGCGGACATCGACAACTTCACCGCCTACGTAGGCCGGAACATCGAGGACAGCCCCGAGGACGTCGTCAGGGCGCTTCACGTGCTGCGGTCGGAGATGGAGCGGGTGCTGTCACGAGACTTCGCCGGCCGCCGGATCCGCTTCATCGGGGACTGCCTGCACGGTCTGGTCTGCGAAGGCACCGCGCGGACCACCGACGAGGAGGCCACGGTGAGCACAGCCACGCTCTGCGCCGGGGCGCTCCGGTCCAGCTTCGAGCTCGCGCTTGAGAAGCTCGACGACGCCGGTGTGGATGTCGAGGGGTTGGGCCTCGCGATCGGGTTCGAGCTCGGGCCCATGACGATCACGCGTCTGGGCCTCAAGGGCGAGCAACGGGTTCGCTGCTCGGTCAGCCGCGGCGTTCTGGCCTCGGAAGATGAGCAGCGGCGCTGCGATGGCACGGAGACGGCCATTGGCGAAGCGGCTTACAAGGCCGGAAGCCAAGGTGTGAAGAACCTGTTCGGGCAGAAGCGCAAGGCCGCGAAAATCGACTACGACGAGGCGGTGGACGCGCTGGCGGACCAGGGCGACACCACGGCCAAGGCCGCGCGGGATGTCGCGCTGGCTGTTGCGGCCCCCGAGGTCAAGGGCGCCTCCGGCACGCTGCTGCGACCCTATACTCGCTGGCGGTGACCCAGACTCCGATCGACCTTCTGTTGCGGTGGGCTGCCGAGTTCGGGGCCACGATGACGGCCGTGCGGTCGACCAGCCTGGAGTTCATCCTTCCCGTTCCTCGCCCAGGTGGCACCGCGCCCGTGTATAACATCATCGCGGAGATCCGAGGCGACGTGGTCGCCGCGCGGGAGGCCGAGCCGGTCCGTCTGCCCGCCTTCTGCCCCGAGCGCCACATCAATCGGGACGGCTCATTCTGCCTCGGGTGGGACGGAGCCGACGATCTGGCGGTTCGCGACGAAGAGACGGCACGAGCCTGGTGGAGGCGTCTCTTCAAGTTCCTGTCCCTCCAAGAGCGAGCCGCAAGGCGTCGTCGGTGGCCGGATCGGCGGGCGTGGCCTCACGGGGATGCCGCGCGCCACCAGCTTCGCGCCGAGATGGCGGCGCACAGGCTCGGCTCCCCGTTTACCGAAGATCTGGCCCAGGAGCGGCTGGAGGTCATCCGCAAAGGGCGGGGCGCTGGAGGCCACGGACTCCGCGTCCAACGCGACGGCCGAAGGCTCTACTCTGTCTGGGAAGGTGCGCGACGGGCCGTGAATCTTCGGCAGCGCTGCCTGTGTGCGTTGGGTACGGGAAGTTCCCCGGCAGTTCTTCGAGGCTGCGGCGATCATGCGGATGCCGCCGTCGAGCTCGCCTTCGCGCTCCGTGATCGCGACATCGCCGAGCAGGACTTCTGGGCGCAGCTCAAGGGCACGACCTGTTGTGGAACGATGGATGGCTGCCCGCTGTCCTCAGGCTCGAATGGGAGATCGGAATGATCGAACGGTTCCAAGGTGACAAGGGGCGACGCCTTCTCGTCGAAGTGCTCGGCAACCAGAAGATGCTGCAAGGGGCGGCCGGTCTGCCGGAGGCGGTGGCCGAGCGGGGTGACCTACGGGAGATGCAGGCGAACGAGATCCTAATCGAGCAGGGGGCCGATACCAACGACGTCTTCCTGATCATCGCTGGCGTCTGCGATGTGATGGTGAACGGAAGGACCATCGCGAAGCGTGGCCCCGGAGAGCATGTCGGCGAGATGGCCGCCGTGCAGCCGACCCAGCCCCGGTCCGCGACCGTCCGGGCCGGAGAAAAGGCGGTGGTGCTGCGGCTGTCGGAGGAGGCCTTCTCGGACCTGGCCAGCCGCCACCCGTCCATCTATCGCGCAATCGCTCAGGAACTCTCCAAACGCCTGCTGGAACGCAACAAGACCATCGGTGCCTATCGCGAGCGCATCAGGCTGTTCGTAATCAGTTCGAGGGAGGCCCTGGCAGTAGCCCGGATGATCCAGAACCAGTTCGAACACGATCCCATTGACGTTGAGCTCTGGACCCAGGGGTGCTTTAGAGCCATGAACTACACCCTCCAAGACCTCGAGGAAGCCCTCGACCGCGCGGACTTCGCTGTGGCCGTGGCGCATGCCGACGATGTGACCGAGAGCCGGGATGAGAGATGGCCAGCACCGCGCGACAACGTCGTGCTCGAGTTGGGTCTGGCCATGGGGCGCCTCGGCCGATCCAGGGCGCTGCTGATGGAGCCTCGGGGTGTCGATCTGAAGCTGCCGAGCGACCTACTAGGGATCACCACGATTCCCTATCGCTTCGAAAAGGGCGGGGAGAACGATCGGCTCATGGGACCCGCCTGTGACAAGCTGCGGGAGCACATGCTCCGCAACGGTCCGGCAAACGGCTGAGGAACGGCCAACACGCAGGCGGGCCGCCGCTTTGGACTGAGACGTCGCGGTGGGTGTCATATTAAATCCTTGCTCTACCGATTCGATCGGCAGCTCTGGATGCCGCCTCCACTGGGAGAACTTGCCTTCGGCAGAAATCCTCGGCTCATTACCTCTCGCGGGTGGGGGAGGATGAGTGGTGACCGAGGTTGTAATTGGTGAACTTGTGGAGGCTAGAGGCCGGCGATGGCTGGTCCAGTCAATCGGTGAGGGACGGCCTGCTGCTCACAGACTGGTCTGCATCGACGATGACGCCCAGGGCGAGACGCTCGACCTCTGCCTCGCCGCGGAGCGGACATGGCGGGGGCTCTCGGATGAATGGTCCAGCCTCGCCTCGGCACAGCCGGCGGAAGCCAAGGATCTCGGCGCACACCTGAAGGTCACCGAATGGGGGACTGCCTCAGCGGCCGATCGGTCGCTGTTCCAGGCGCCGTTCCGGTCAGGCATCCGCCTTGACCCCTACCAGCTCCTGCCGCTTCACAAAGCGTTGGAGCTTCCGCGAGCGAATCTCCTGATCGCGGATGATGTGGGCCTGGGCAAGACCGTCGAGGCCGGCCTCATCGTTCGCGAACTTCTTCTGCGACGGCGCATCGACTTCGTCGTGGTCGCCGCGCCCGCGTCGATGATCCTGCAATGGCAGGACGAGATGGCGCAGAAGTTCGGTCTCGACCTGACGGTCGTGGACGCGGAGCATCTGGCATGGACGCGTCGGATGCGCGGGTTCGGAGCGAACCCCTGGGCGCTCGGATCCTTCTTCGCCTTGTCCCACGCCGTCCTGTCCGAGGACGCCTATGCCGGTCCGCTCCGCGACAGCCTTGGCGCCTTCCGGCCGGGCTCCCTTCTGATTCTCGACGAGGCGCACCATGCTGCTCCGTCCAGCAGCGGCGCTTACGCCACGGAAAGTCAGATGACGCGAGCGGTCCGGGATCTTGCCGGGCGCTTCGAGCACCGCCTGTTCCTGTCGGCCACACCACACAACGGGCATTCCAATGCCTTCTCGACGCTGCTCGAGATCCTCGACCCGCAGCGCTTCACCCGCGGCATCCCGGTCGAACCCCAGGATCTCGAGCCTGTTATGGTGCGGCGGCTCAAGGAGGACCTGCGCCAACTCGGCGAGCCCTTCCCCGAGCGCCGCGTGGAACCCGTCGTCATCAGCGGCCTGCCCGAGGACGCCCCGGAGCTGCGCCTCGCCGAGATGCTGGCCGACATGGTGGCCGGCGCGGCGGGGTCGCAGTCTACGCGCTTTCTCCTGGCGCTGTTCCAGCAACGCCTGTTCTCGTCCCTCGCCGCCTTCCACCGCAGCCTTTCCACCCACCGCCGCACTCTCGAGCGCAGGGCCCTCGCCGAGAGCGACGAGCCGGAGGATGATGACCGCATCGCGATCGAGACCCGGAGACTGGCGGGCAGGGGCAAACCGCTGGCCCTGACCCGGATCGACGAAATGCTGGCGCTGGCCGACGCGCATCGGCACCGGCCCGACGCGCGGATCGAGCGGATCATGGAGTGGATCCGGGCCGAGATGCTCGACGGCACGGTATGGCGGGACCGGCGGCTTATCATATTCACCGAATGGGAGGACACCCATCGGTGGCTCGTGGCGAGAGTTGAGGAGGCGCTCGACGGCTTGGGCGTCGATGTCGATGGGCGCATCCTGCGCTTCACCGGCCGGGCGGATCAGGACACGCGCGACCGCATCAAGATCGAGTTCAACGCCCCCTTCGAGAAGACCCGGGTGAGGATCCTCGTCTGCACCGATGCTGCCCGGGAGGGGATCAATCTCCAGGCGCGCTGCCACGACCTATTTCACTTCGACCTGCCCTGGAACCCGTCGCGCCTGGAGCAGCGCAACGGGCGGGTCGACCGCAAGCTCCAGCCCTCCGCTGTCGTGACCTGCCGCTACTTCTCCTATGCGCAGCGCGAGGAGGATCGCGTTCTGGACGCGCTGGTCGCCAAGACGGAGCGCATCCGGCGCGAGCTCGGCGCCGCGGGGCAGGTGATCCGCGAGGACATCGAGGGTCGGCTGCGGGCGGGGATCGGGCGCGGCGAAGCCCGGGAGCTCGCCCGGGTGCTGTCGGCTGACACGCCGAAGGGAGTCGAGGCGGCTCGGCGCGAGATGGGGGACGAGGGCACGGCGCGGCTCGATCGCCTCAGGCAAGAAAACGACAAGCTCGCCGCGATCCAAGAACGCGCGCGAAGGCGGATCGGCGTAGATCCCCGCGATCTCATGGTTGTCGTGGACCAGGCGCTCGGGCTTGTAGGGCGGGGGACGGCCCTGCGCCCTGGAGATTTCAGCGTTCCGGAAGCCCTCCATCTCAGCCCTGATGATCCGGCCTTTGCCGGTGATCCGAGCTGGCAGTCGCTCCTCGATGAGTTGCGCCCTGGCCGGCCACCGGGTCCGCGCGAGTTGGCGCGCTGGCGGGCGAAGAACCCGCCGCGCGGGCTCGTCTTCTCGCCGCCGGCGCTCCGCCCGGGGGAGCCGGAGCCGCAGGACGTGATCCAGCTGCATCTGGAGCATCGCCTCGTGAAGCGGCTCGTGTCGCGATTCCGAGCGAGGGGCTTCGCCGACGCCCTCGATCGCGTGGCGATCGTGCCGGCAGGCGGACCTCAGGCCCGGGTGGTGCTGATCTCCCGTCTGGCGCTCTTTGGGCCAGCCGGCCAGAGGCTCCACGAAGAGATCATCCCCGTAACCGCACGCTGGCGTGAGGCGGACCGCGAGGTGCGTCCGCTGAGCCCGTTTGGCGAGCAGGGAGAGGCCGCCACCCTGGCCCAACTGCATGAGGCGCTGCGGGCCGGCGGCTCTGTCCGCCCGGAGATCGCGGAACGGGTCGCAGCCTGGGTGGCCCGGGACGTCACGGACCTTCGCCTTCATGCCGAGGAGCGGGCGCGAGCCGCCGAGGAGGTGGCGCGCGGCCAGCTTCAGGAGAATGGCGAACGCGAGGCTTCCGCCATCGCCGACCTGATCCGCCGGCAGCTCGCCCGCGTGGCTGCGGCTCGCGCTGAATGGGTTCCGCCGGCGCAGGGTGTGCTGGATCTGCGGAGCGACGAGGAGCGCGCGCAGGCCGACCGCGAGAGGCGCCAGAAGGAGGCCGACCGGAAGTCCTGGGACGACAAGGTGGCGCGCCTCGAGCGCGATATCGAAGCCGAGCCGGCGCGGGTGCGCGAGGGCTACCGGATCGCCGCGCGGCAGGTGGAACCGGTCGGAATCGTCTATCTTTGGCCGGAGGGGCAGACATGAGGGGGGATCGGCCGGCGGACGCGACGGACCTGTGGCTGGGCGAGATCAGGCCGCAAGGACTGGTGCTTGGGGCCAACGTGCTTCGGGAACGGGGCCTCGAGCCCGATCGGCAGCGTGCGGCGGACTCGGAGGAGACCGCCGAAGCGCTCGGGCTCGACCCGCGGGAGGATCGGCGATCCGACGATGCTCAATTCGCGCTTCGCGATCCCTGGTCCTTCTTTGGCGGAGTCCTGAGATGGCCGGCTGGATTCGTGGCCGGCGCGCCGGGGGGGCCGGAGTTACCTGGAGGGCTGGCCGTCGCGGTCCCCGAGTACGAGACGCATGTGTTCCCCGACTGGGCAGTGCTCTGGCCACGCCCGACCGAAGGCCTGCCTCCCGCGCAGCTCCTCGTCCTGATCCGGCCGGACCTCGATGCGGACGAGCGAGGACAGGAGGAGGGGTGGCCGGCATCACCCCATCAACGGCTCGAGCGCATGGTCCGCGAGACCGGCGTCGAGGCTGGCGTGCTCGTGGCCCGCAACGCGCTTCGGCTGATCTACGCGCCGCGAGGCGAGACGGCGGGATGGATGACCTGGCCGCTCGCGGCGCTGGCGCGGACCGAGGGGCGGGCGCTGCTCAGCGGCCTGAAGGTCGCCTTGGGAAACCAGCGGCTCTTCACAGGCCCGCCGGAGAACCGGCTCCAGCCCCTTATGAAGGCCTCCCGCGAGTCGCAGAACGACGTCTCCGAGAAGCTCTCGGAGCAGGTCCTGGGCGCGCTGCACGAGCTCCTTCGCGGGCTTCACCGCGCCGACCCCGACGCCATCGGGGCCCTGGCCCGGAAACGGCCGCAGCATCTCTACGAGGGGCTGCTCACGGCCCTCATGCGCCTTGTCTTCCTCCTCTACGCGGAGGACCGGGATCTCCTGCCCACCTCGCGCGAGCCCCGGGCGCGGAATCTCTGGCAGTCGGGCTATTCGGTCGCCACACTCTTCGCGCGGCTTGAGGATGACCAAGCCACGAACCCCGACACCATGGACGACCGCTATGGCGGCTGGGGGCAGATCCTGTCGGTGTTCCGTCTCGTCCACGAGGGGCATCCGCACTGGATCAAAGGGCGAGGCGGCAAGCTCTTCGACCCTAAGGTATTCCCGTTCCTTGAGGGCGGCGTGCCCGGCGGGTCGGAGGCGGTCCTCCGCGTCTCCGACGGCTGCGTCCATCGCATCCTGCGCGGGCTGATGACGCTGCCTGCCCGAACGGCCGACGGGGCGCGGGAGCGGGTCTCCTATCGCGCGCTCGACGTGGAGCAGATTGGGTCGGTCTACGAGACTGTCATGGGCTTCACCGCCGAGGCCGCGCCCGAGCGCATGATATGCGTTCGGGACGAGAAGCGCCTGCCGACCTTCATTGGCGTCGACACGCTTCTTCGACTCAAGCCTGCCGCGCGCCAGAAATGGCTCAAGGAGCAGGGCGTCGATGCCAAGGGCAAGGCCTGGGAGGCCGCACTCAAGGCCACGACCGAGGCGGACCTCCTGGCCGCCCTCGGCGCTGTCGCGGATCCCCGCGGCTCACCTGAGAGGTCACCCATCCCGCCAGGGCACCCAATCCTCCAGCCGACCGCGGAACGCCGGCGTTCGGGGAGCCACTACACGCCCCGCTCCCTCACCGCGCCCATCGTGGCGCATGCCCTCGCACCCGCCTTCGAGCGGCTGGGCGATGACGCGCGGCCTGATGATGTGCTCGACCTCAAGGTCTGCGATCCGGCCTGCGGGTCAGGGGCCTTCCTTGTGGAGGCCTGCCGGCAGATCGGGGAGCGGCTCGAAAGGGCCTGGGGCAAGCACGACTACCTCAAGCCCGCGATCCCGCCCGACGAGGACGAGGCCACCCACGCCCGCCGCCTCGTGGCGCAGCGCTGCCTCTATGGCGTGGACCGCAACCCCATGGCGGCAGACCTTGCCAAGCTCTCGCTCTGGCTCGCCACGCTGGCGGCGGAGCACGAGTTCACCTTCCTTGACCACGCCATCAAGGCGGGGGACAGCCTCGTGGGGCTCACGGCCGAGCAGATCGCGCAGGGGTCCTGGACCCACGACAACCGCGACGCGGCGCTGTTCCTGCGGGGGGCGGTGCAGGAGCGGCTTCAGGGCTGGCGCGAGGCGCGGTCGCTGGTCCGACGCGCGCCGCACGACGCCTCCGAGGTGGAACTGTCGGGCCTCCTCCGCACGGCGGAGAGCCGGCTGGCCGACATCCGCGCGACGGCGGATGCCATCGTCGCCACCTTCTTCACGGCCGAGAAGCCCAAGGCCCGCCTCGCCGCCATGAAGGCGTTCCAGGGCGAGTTCGACAGCAAGAGCCGCGACGGGCTCCACGGCTTCGACCTGTCCCACGCCCGCGCGGCGCAGGCGCGGGCGCAGGGGATCACGCCCTTCCATTGGGAGATCGAGTTCCCGGAGGTCTTCGAGCAGGGCGGCTTCGACGCCATGGTGGGCAACCCGCCCTTCGCGGGCAAGAACACGATCTCGGACGGGTCGGGGCCGCTCTACATCCCCTGGCTCCAGCTCCTGCACGAGGGCGCGCATGGCAACGCCGACCTCGTGGCGCATTTCTTCCGGCGGGCCTTCGGGCTCCTGCGGACGGGAGGAGCCTTTGGGCTCATCGCCACGAACACCATCGGACAGGGGGACACGCGCGACACGGGGCTTCGGGCCATCCTGGGGCAGGGAGGCGCGATCCTGCGGGCGCAGAAGCGGCTTAGGTGGCCGGGCGCGGCCGCCGTGGTCGTGTCGGTCGTTCACTTGGTCAAAGGCAAGGCGCGGAGCCCAGTGCTCGATGGCAGGCAGGTCGGGCGCATCTCTGCTTATCTGGTACCAGGGGAGTTCGATGCGGCTCCGTACGCGATCTCCCAGAATGCCAATCTTTCATATGAGGGCGCAAAGATATATGGGAGCGGCTTCACTTTCGACGACGACGCTGCCGCAAAGGGGGTGTCGGAGTCTTTGGAGGAGATGCACCGACTTGTAGCCGCAAATTCGCGGAATGCTGATTGCATCATGCCCTATATTGGCGGTGAGGAACTAAATAGCTCACCAACTCAAGCTCACGATCGTTACGTGATCAATTTTGAAGATTATCCCCTGCGACGCTCGTCGGACCTGCCTTCCTGGCTTTCTATCAGTGAAGCCGTGAGATCTGAACTGTCGCGTGGGGGAATGGTACCCAGCGATTATCCCGGTCCAGTGGCGGAGGACTGGGGTGATCTGGTTGAGATAGTTCGGCGGCGAGTCAAGCCTCAGAGAGACGTACTCGGTGACGATCCCGATGGCCGTTATCGTAAGCATAACTGGTGGAAGTACGGCCGAATTCCCTTTGGTCTCATGCATGGTTTGAAGCAAGTCGACTGGGTTCTTTGCATTTCCAGTGTCACGCCGCATCTCGCAATGGCGAGGATGTCCAGTAAGTACACTTTCTCGCATGCCTTGAAAGTATTCCTTTTCTCGGATTTCGCTCCCTTCGCCGTTCTCCAATCTCGCATCCACGAGATCTGGGCGCGGTTCTTCTCCTCCTCCATGAAGGACGATCTCCGCTACGCCCCCTCCGACTGCTTCGAAACCTTTCCCTTCCCGCTGGGCTACGAGATCGACCCGGCACTCGAGGCTGCCGGGCAGGCCTACCATCATCACCGCGCGGCGCTCATGGTCGCGACGGACCTCGGCATGACCAAGACCTACAACCGCTTCCACGACCCTGAGCGGACGGACGAGGGGATCGTGCGGCTCCGCGACCTCCACGACGCCATGGACCGGGCGGTGCTGCTTGCCTACGGCTGGGACGACCTCGCAGAGGCCGTCCGCCCCGTGTTCCTCGAGAAGCCCGAGGGCGAGAACGGTAGGGGCGGCCAGCACGGCGAGCCCGAGGACGAGCACACCTACCAGGGTCGCCTCCACTGGCCGCAGGAGATCCGCGACGAGGTTCTGAAGCGCCTCCTCGCTCTCAACGCCGAACGCCACGCCGAGGAGATGGCGGCCAAGGGTGCCGAGAGCCCCCTTGAGCGGGCGAGGCGCCTCAGCCAAGCTGCGGCGGAGTAAGGGGTACGAATGCCTGACGATCACGCCGAACTGCCCAAGCCCGTCGACCGCCTGTCGGCCCTGCCCAAGCCCGCATCGCCTGTGGAAGTCCGGGAGCGCCTTGTGGAGATGCTCCGGCGCGACTTGATCGGCCCGCATCCGGACCTCGACCCCGACCTCGCGCGCGAGGTGCTGGGAAAGGTCCCGCCCTCGACCTTCTACCTCGCCGGGATGATCGCGCCCTCCATCGACGCGCCCATGGCCCCGCCGCCCTCGCCGGAGGATCAGGCCGAGGCCGCCGTGGACGACCTGCGCGGCGAGGAGACGCTGGGCGACCAGCCCGTGCGCGACGACGAGGGGGCGGCGGAGGGCGGGCCGGCGAAGAAGCGGAGCTTCCTTCCGTCCTCGGTCGGCCTCACCGTGCTCGTGCCTGAGGGAGCGTCGAGGATCGAAGCCCGCATCACCTGGGGCGACTACCAGCCCGAGCCGCCGCTCGAGGCCGCGCTAGTCCTGCCCGAGGCCGCACCTCCGGAAGGCGGGGCGCCCCTGCTGGGCGAGGACGGGAAGCCCGTGCGAAAGCCCTACGCTTCGGATCTCACGTGGCGGCGCATCCCTCGCGAGGAGAGGGTCCCCCTGGACCTGATCGAGGGCGCGCGGGATGTGGTGGTGCCGGGGAGCCGGACGCCAGGGCGGATGGCCTTCGCGGACGGGCTGGAGCTCGCGCTGCGGGTGCGTCCGGTGCGCGAGACCGTGCTGCCCGACGGGACCGTCCGCCGGACTCGGGCGGTGAGCGTGTTCCTGGTCAACCGCCGCGCCCGCGTCGTGCGCCGGTATGCGGACATCGCCACGGCGTTCCAGGCGCGGCTGGAGCTTTCCTGCGAGGAGGGGTTCGCTCCACGCGACGACCTCTCTACCTATCACTCTGAGGATCCCGACGAGCGGCTGGCCGACCTCCATTACGGCGAGGCCTGCACCTTCGCGGCCGGCCACAACATGTCGGCCGACTGGGAGGAGCCGCGCGAGGGGCGCATCCGTCGCGTCTGGACCGAGCCGCTGCCCTGTGAGGAGGTCAAGGGCGTCACCGCCGACCTGTCCCGCGAGGGGGTGGAGCTGCGGATGGAGGAGCTGGCGGCCGCGGCGGAGAAGGGACCCGAGGCCCTGCGGGCTCTGCTGGACGCGCTGCCGCGGCTCTACGGCGAGTGGGCGGCCGCCCAGGCGGCGACCGTGGGCACCCTGGCCCCGCGCCGGCGCGAGGTGGCGGAGCGCTGCCTGAAGGAGATCGGCGAGGCGCGCGCGCGGATCGAGAAGGGCCTCAGGCGCCTGTCGGGCGATCCCATGTCTCGCGAAGCCTTCGCGATCATGAATCGCGCCATCGCCCGGTCGAATCGGCAGCGTGAGGCCGTGGAGCGGAAGGTCGCGCCGGATGAACTCGGGCCGCCGAAGTGGCGCCTGTTCCAGATCGCCTTCATCCTCCTCAACCTCGACGGCCTCGCCGACCGCGAGAGCGAGGATCGGCCGGTCGTGGACCTGCTGTTCTTCCCGACGGGCGGCGGCAAGACGGAGGCCTACCTCGGCCTCGCGGCCTTCGCCATCGCGCGCCGGCGGCTCGCGAACCCAGGCCTGACCGGGGCGGGGCTGAGCGTCGTGATGCGCTACACGCTGCGCCTCCTCACGCTCGACCAGCTCTCGCGGGCGGCGGGCCTCGTCTGCGCGCTCGAGCTCGAGCGGGTGGAGAGCAAGCGTCTAGGGAACTGGCCGATCGAGATCGGGCTCTGGGTCGGCGGCGCGGTGACACCGAACCGGATGGGGTCGAACAAGGACGACGGCGACCGGACGCTCGTGGGGTGGCTGAAACGCATGAAGAAGCAGGGCGGACCCACGCCCCTGCCGCTCAAGGCCTGCCCCTGGTGCGGTCACGAGATCGGGCCGGACTGCTTCACCGCCCGGCCCAACATGATGAAGCCCGCCCAGCTGATCGTGAACTGCTCGAACCCGACCTGCGAATTTGCCGAGCGGCTGCCGATCGTCTCTGTGGACGAGGAGATCTATCGCCGACTTCCCGCCTTCATGATCGCCACGGTGGATAAATTCGCCAACGTGCCTTGGGAGGGGAGATCAGGTGCGTTCTTCGGCCATGTCGACCGCCATGATGGCGCCGGGTTCTACGGCGCCGCCGAGCCGCGCGAAGGCCGGAAGCTTCCGCAGGAACTGCCGGCCATCGACCTCGTGATCCAGGACGAGCTTCACCTGATCTCGGGGCCGCTCGGGACCGTAGCCGGGCTCTACGAGACGGCTTTCGACCTGCTGGCTTCAAGAATGGTGAACGGCGTCCGGCGCGGCCCGAAGATCGTGGCCTCGACGGCAACGGTGCGACGCGCTGACAAGCAAATCAGGGCCCTGTTCGGCAGGGGGGAGACGCGCATCTTCCCTCCGCCGGGCCCTAGCCGCCACGACAGCTTCTTCGCGGAAACGGATCGCGGTGCCCCGGGACGACTCTACCTCGGCGCTGGGGCGCCGGGGCAGGGGCCGAAGCGGGTGTTCCTGCGGACGCTCCAGACGCTTCTCGCGGGGGCGGCGGCGCTTTCCTCAGGGACCAAGGACGATCCCGCGGACCCTTACCTGACGGCGCTCTGCTACTTCAACGCGCTCCGCGAACTCGGCGGCGCTCGGCGGATCGTCGACGACGAGGTTCGCAGGAACCTCTCCCACTACGGCGTGGACCGTGTCCGCGAATCGCCGGTGGGCGTGCCCTTCGTGAACCGGTCCCTGCACGAGACGATCGAACTCACGTCGCGGGTAGCCACCGACAAGGTCGCCAAGGCGCGCAAGGCCCTAGGGCTGCCGGCCATCGACAAGGGCTCGGCCCATGTGGCGCTCGCGACCAACATGATTTCCGTGGGCCTCGACATCCCGCGGCTCGGCCTCATGGTGGTGCAGGGGCAGCCCAAGACGGCTGCGGAGTACATTCAGGCGACCTCCCGGGTCGGCCGGTCGCGGGGAAAGCCGGGGCTGGTGGTGACGCTGCTCAATCTCCACAAGCCTCGGGACCGAACCCATCACGAGCAGTTCCGCGCCTTCCATATGAGCTTCTATCGCGCGGTGGAGGCCACTAGCGTGACGCCGTTCGCCTCGCGCGCGCTCGACCGTGCGCTCGCGGCCATGCTGGTCGCCGCCGTCCGCCACCTCGACCCGGCGCTCACGCCCTCCGAGGCTGCCGAACGGGCAGCCTCGCGCGATGAGATCGTTCGGATCGTGCGCGAGGAGGTGACCGCGAAGATGATGCTGTCCAACTTGCCACCCGATGAGCGCGCGGGCGTCTTGTCCCGGCTCGACGATCTACGAGCCGCCTGGGCCGACATCGCAGACGAGCAAACAAACGGCGGTGGCGAGTTCCGGTACGACAAAGGCGCTGAACCCCAGCGCCTCCTTCAGGAACCCCTGAAGCCTCTGCCCACGGATCTCGATGGCCGACGTGCGTGGTTCGCGGCCGGCCGATCCATGCGTGAAACCGAGCCCGCGGCGCTCCTGATGCTCAGGCGCCCTGACGGAAGTCCCATGAAGACGAGCCCATGACAAGCGACGTTACTCAAGGATTCAGCCAGTTCCTGTACACCTACGGGCCGGGCGCGATGATGGATCTGCCTGAGCAGGGGGTGATCGTGGCGGGCGTGCAGGATTGGCGGCTCGGCTCCGAGGGCGTGTCACGGCTGATCGAGGAGCCACGCCTGAGCCGCCTCCTGATGGAACAGCTCGATGATGTCCGGCTTCCGGAAGGCACGGTGCCCTCCCTACGAACCCCGCCGTTGCACGATCCCGACCGGAAGGACTTCAATCGGCCTCACGTGCCTGTCCGGATCTTCCCGGAGTGGTTCGTCTGCGACCCGGCAAAGGGCGAAGCTCCCACGGGCGGCGAGACGCGGCGCCTCATGACGGAGTTCAGGAACCTGACGGTCAAATCGGACGAGTCGCTCCGAGGCAATGTCGATGGCACCGAAGTCAGGGTCAGCCCGATCCGCTTCGTCGCCGCCTGCCCAAAGGGTCATCTGCGGGACATCGACTGGCGGAGGATGGTTCATGAGGCTGGCGACACCTGCCGACGGCCGCTGCGATGGGTTGAGCGTGGCGTCAGCTCGGACCCGACGGATGTGACGGTTCGCTGCGATTGCGGAAAGTCGGTGTCGCTCGCCAATCTTCATGTCCCCGGCCGCCTTGGCCGATGCGACGGCTCGAGCCCCTGGATGAATCGATGGGACCGGCCAGAGGAAGGATGCGATCAGGATCTGCATCTCCTCGCGCGATCGGCAACGAATGCGTACTTCCCGCAGGTCGTGTCGGTGATCTCGATGCCGGTCGAGAGCGCGGCCGCTGCTGCGGCCCTGGAGGATCACTGGTCCACTGTCGAGGCAATCCGCGCCTTCCCGGGCTTCCCTGCGATGCTCAGGGCCCTTCCACAAACCGCACCTGCCTTCGCGGCGTTCACCGACGAAGAGATTTTGGAAGCCCTGGCGACCCGTGGGGGGGGCGGATCTGGACAGCATCCCGATCCACGTATCGAGGAGTTCGATCGGCTGTCTGCACGGACGGCAACGATTGGTCGGGAAGGAGCGAACTCACGCCTTCTGGGGCGACGACTGGATCTCGACACCCTCGTCATCCCTTCACGGATCAAGGGCCTCTTGGCGGGCCTCGTCCGGGTCGACCGGCTCAGGGAGGTGGCCTGCATCTACGGTTTTACCCGCCTTGAGGCAGCGCCGTCGGCCACGGAGAGCGAGCTCGACGAGATTCACCTTGCTGTGGAAGGCGCGCCGGTCGGCGCTGGGACCGCGTGGTTCCCGGCGGTCGAACAGCTCGGCGAGGGCATCTTTCTGCATCTTGATCCCGAAGCCATCGCGGCTTGGGCCTCGCAACCGGAGGTCCTGGATCATGCGCGGCGACTGCGACGAGGGGAGGAGCTCGAAGCACGTCGGCGAGGCGTCCAGCATCCTGAACATCTCGGTGTCGTCTATTGGGCGCTCCACAGCCTCAGCCATGCGCTGATGATCGAGTTGTCCCTGGAATGCGGATACCCACTCTCTTCCCTGAAGGAGCGCATTTACGCGAGCAAGCCTGACGGTGTCCCGCGCTACGGTCTGCTCATCTACACGGCGACCTCAGGGGGGCAGGGAACCCTCGGAGGCCTGAGCGACATGGCCTCGCAGGTGCCGAAACTCCTGGCCCACGCTCTCGATGGTCTCACGACATGCTCCAATGACCCAGTCTGTGTGGAGCATCGGCCTGACGATCAGCACGATGATCGCCACCTCCACGGCGCGGCCTGCCACGCCTGCCTTCTTGTGCCAGAAACGAGCTGTGAAGCGCGGAACGGCCGGCTGGACCGTGCCCTTCTCATTGGGTCCGACACCGTTGTGCCGCTTTTCGAAGTCGGCCTCGGGTATGATCCTGGGCTTCCGTGAGCGTTGACTGGGGGTTGTTGCGCATCCTTGTGGCGGGTGCTCCAGTGGGGGCACGGGCACCGATCTGCGCGTGCATGAGCATGTCATCTTCCGCCCGCTGCCGCACCACGAACCAGCCTGACTACAACTGGGCGCTTCGTCTTCGTGACTCTTTGCTAGTCTGGCCTTGCGGCAGACGACTGGAATGGTGGCGAGATTGCTGAGACTGACGGGGCTGGACTGGCCTGTGCCGAACTTCTTGACGTTGTGCCGACGGCAAAGGACCGTCACCATCCAGATCCCCTTCCGCCGGTCGGGTGCTCCCATCACCCTGCGAGTCGACAGCACGAGTTTGAAGATGCGCGGTGACAGCGAGTGGCAGGTGCGCAAGCACGGTCCTGGGCGGCGGCGGCAATGGCGCAAGGTGCATCTGGCCATGGACACGGTCACTGGGGACATCTTTGGGGTGGAGTTCACCTCCAACTAGACAGGCGACAGCCCGGTGCGACCTGGCCTGCTGGCGCAGATTCCGGCCGACCAGCCGATCGTCACCGTCACAGCGGATGGAGCTTACGACGTCCGCATGTGGCACGACGCCTTAGCTGGGCGCGGCGGCACAGCCGTCATCCCGATCCGCAAGAACGGCGGTCGCAGGACAACAGGACGGCCCCGCCGCAAGGGCCAGGAACGAGACCCTGCGGCCGATACGCCAGTTCGGCCGGGCCTGTCTCGGAAGCGGCTGACCGGGTACCACGCCCGAAGTCGGATCGAGGCCCAGATGAGCCGCCACAAGAGCTCTGGGGCAAGCGCACCGCCTCACGTGACCCCGACCGCCAAGCCGCCGAGATCCACACACGTATGGCACTGACGAACCGCTGCTCAGGCCTGTGCAGGGCCGAGATCGTGCGTGTCGCACAAACCCAAGGGGAAATCGGCAACTCCGCTCTCAAGCCAAGTTACTCAACAGCGCCAACGACCGCTTCTTCAAGGCCGGCTCAGAGACCCATATCGAGCTGGTTCGGATCAGGAGCCGCACCAGACACGATCCCTGGCATATAGGGGACCGTGTCCTCTGCCGTAGGAGCGGACTTTGCTCGACGAACAGTGTTGCGCCGGGCCTGCGATGCATCCGGCGCCGGGCGACCGTCAAGCTCCACTGGGATCGTCCGGAGCGGCGAGACCAGGGGCACATGATCACCGACAACCGGCAAAGACCAGGGCAACCTCGTGGCGCGAGCCGCAGCCTCCTCGGCCGCCCGGCGCAGGACACGTTCGCGTTCCAACTCCTCCATGAGTTCCTCTTCACGGTGCGCGAGGTGGGACAGCTCCTCGCCCCGAGCGGCGAATGCCTTCTCGAGGCTTTCCACCTTGATGTTGTATGCGGCGACCACGTCGGCATGGTGGCTGTCCATGCTTTGGACTTGTCTGACGTGCGACGCGGTCTGACGCGCGTTCGCAGCCGCACAGAGGGCGCGGATGCCCGTGGCTGCCGTCGCGAGCGCACTCTCGATGCCAATGACGAGTTGCTCGGGGAGTTCGTCTGCTTCCGCGATCGGAGCGGTGGTCCGTGAACTGAGGTGCTGGTTCCAGAGCTCCTCGATGCGGCTGTATTTCCCCTTCGAGCCCAGGGCCTTGAAAACGTCCCAAGCCGTGACCATGCCCACGCCTTTCTCGCGTTCGAGCGCTTGGCCCGTCGCGATGATGTCTTCCTGTGTATTGAGGGTACGCCCCTGTGCCATGTTCCGTCTCCTTGTTGCTGGATGACAGGAACATTGGTCGGATTGCCAGGGGACGAAAAAACAAACGCAAGAATTCCGCCGGCACAACTGACTGCTCTGATCGGTAAGCCTCTTGAGTTCCGGAGGAAGGATCAGTCCCTACAGAATCAGCCCTCGGGTCGCTCGGTCAGTGAGTTGGTCGGAAAGGACGTCAGTCAGTCGGTCAAGTCAGAAAGTCATTCAGTCGGTCGGGTAAGTCGGTTTGTCAGTCAGCAAGTAAGGTCAAAGGTCAGAGAATTCGATCAGGGATCTGGGCGTCATCTCCTCCATGCCCGGAACAGGACCACCTTGCCATTCGACGGCGCCTTGCAGGCTGAGAGCGCCCATGACGGGCTGGAGGTGGTAGAACAGGCGGAGGGGATCCTCACCGTTCTTGCCTGCGGAGCGAGCAGTCAGGCTGTGTTCCCGGGCAATGCTCAAGTCGCCACCACCATCGAGGACCCCATGCCTCCCCGTCGAGACGCGCGGCACAAGGACCCAAGTGGCGCCATGTCGGCCCTGATGCGGGTGCCAAGCTCATAAATGCCATGTCGAGGTTGGCCGGGATGGGTCATTTGGGCCGCATTGCAGTCAGGTTAGCCGGGGACTCAAGCTCCGGCCAATGCGGGACGCATCGGGTCCATTCCCCTTATTTGCCTGCTCCTGACCCGGTACATTTTTGTCCGAGGGGACCTGGGACCAAGTCCCTGGTATGCAGCACGCCAGCCTTGATCTCGTCAGCGCCACGCCCGTTGCGCGCCTCCTCTCGACCGCTGATTACATGCGGCTCCTCCATCCTGTCGACGGCTGGGGAAAGGCCACGCTTGTGATGATCCACGACGCCGAGCGGGCCACCTCCCGGACCCTCGGCCTCGATATTCTGCCCTTTGCGTCCGAGGTCGTTCTCGATCAGTCGGCTTACGTTTCGCTCAACAGATACTATGGACCTCGAGGGCGGAGCCGCCTGGCGGCCCTCAACGCCTTGTACCTCGATCTCGACTTCTTTCGCCTGCCGCAGTGGCAGGGCAGGGGCCCTGAACAGATGGCGCGCCTCCTCGAGCTCTCGCTTATGAAGCTCAATATTCCACAGCCCTCGGTGGTGATCGACACCGGACGGGGCCTTGCCGTGCTATGGCTCCTCGAGGACCTGGCTCCTGCGGCGGCCCCCCGTTGGCGGGCTTGCCTTAGGGCCCTCATCAAGCTCCATCTTGATTTCGGGGCGGACCCGGCCTGCTCGGATGCCGCCAGGGTCTTCCGGGTGCCGGGAACGACGAACAGGAAAGCCAACCGGCCGGTTCGCGTGCTCTCTGGCACGCTTGCACGCCATCCGTTCGACGACCTCGCCGACGCGATCTGGGCCGCAAGCGGTCGGCCGACCCGCGCTGAACTCGAACATCGGCGCCAGAAGGCGCGGGATCCCCAGACGCCCGCGCGCCCGAGGGGGCTGCCCGCGGTGGCGCGCTTCGCGCAGGTCCTGCGCGATCTCGAGCGCCTGCGCGAGGCCTGGGGCGGGCAGGTGCCCGAGGGCTTGCGCAACTCCTGGCTCCATATCTTTGCCACGGCGCTCACGCATACGACTGATGCAGGCGAGATCGGCCCGCGCATCGAGGCCGTGGCAGGGGACGCGACACCGGGTCTCCCGCCCAGCGAGGTTCGGGCGCTGATTATGTCGGCGTTGAAGAAGGCCGAGGAGTCCCGTTCCGTAGTGCCGGGGCAGGGTGGCCGCTACCATTACTCCGGCGCGCGTTTGGCAGAGATCCTCGGTGTTAGCGACGACCTCGCCCGCGAGCTGAACCTGGAGCAGATCTTCTCAGTGGCGGAGCGTGCGAGGCGCAAGGCCGCCCGGGCGAAGACGGGGCGCGCTGGGAAAGGGGCAGTCTCGCGCGAAGTGTATCTCAAGGAGCATGCGACATCGCGCACGCAGCCGTGGAAGGCCGCCCGTGTGTCCCGAGCCACATGGTATCGCAGGCAGCAGTTTGCCGTTGAGGCCTCAGAAGACGTCGGCAGGGGTGATGGGCCGGGCCTCAACGAGGCAGAGTCACAGCTGCGGGAGGCTAGCGAAGCCCCTCTAGAGACCGACGCCGAAGCTGTGAACCTCGGCAATGGGTCGGGGCCTCAGTCCATTCCGTGCAGCGCACCGGTGAAGACCGGGCCCCTCCCGGGATCCTCGAAGATTGAGCCTGCCGCACTCATAAGTGAGATCTTCTGGGATCCAGCATGGCGTCCGCCGGCCCCCGCAAGAATTTTGCGTCTGCTCGCTTCGTCCTCGCCCGAACTGACCAACCTTGTTTCTGGCGGCACCGAGCCGTCGGACATGAGGAGGACACCATGAGTGTCGAGGTGAACGCAGACGACGGGCTGGCGCCGGTGCAGGTGACCTTGGACGTCCCGGGGCGCCTTGCCCGCGACTATGCGGAGCTGGTCCGGGTGGGCGTGTATCTGTCGATCGAAGAGGCGATCCGGGAGGCCCTCGTCGCGGGCTGGCGATTCAATCGGGGCCCTCACCACACCATCCGCCTCGATTGGTCGCGGGATCCTGAGGAACCCTCGGAAGACTTGCCCGATCAGGCGGACCAGGCCGACGCGGCCGAGAAGGCCTGATCGCAGGTGGGCGGCCCCGGGGTCGCCCATCCTTTCCAAGGCTGATCTAAACCTCAGCCAGGGAGCGCCGGCCTGTCCGCCTGCGCCCAACCTCCTGCCGGCCTGCTTGACGGCGTTTTGGCGAATGCCGGGCCAGGAGACCCTGTTACGACCCACCTCGACCACGACCTCGCAGCCGTTGAGGCCGTCCTGCTCGCTGCACCCCCGCCATCTGCGCACGCCTGCAGGGAAGCTCTTCTGTGGAACAAGGCGGCGCTGCGGCGCTTTCAGCCCTGATCCTGAGCAACCGTAACAGCAAGGCGTTCAAGGGGCGTCCCATGGTCCTGTCCTGGATAGCGACCAATCGGCCCTGGCACAGGGACATGCACCCTTGAGACAGGTGCGTGTCCGCAACAGGGGGGCGTAGCCCAGCCGAAGGCGAAGGCCGATAGGCCACACCCCTTCTTTGGCCACCCCCGGCGCCCGCGGCCGCCGAGCCCAAAAATGGCATGCGATCGCTGGGAGGACGCTGGAGCCAATTCTGGCAGGAGACAAGCATAGGTGGGCAGCCAAACGAATGGGGACAGCGCTGCCTGCCTGCGCTGACTTTCGCTCCGGGCTCCCAAGACGAAGCCCAGAGCGGCGTCGGCCAGGCAGAGCGAACCTGAGCAGTCCAAGATCTCGACTGGCTTCACAACAGCCTTTGTAGGCCTTTGGGCATGCTCATGGCGAGACCGAGATGGTCACCAGGATCTGCACCGGGCTGCCTCAGAAAGAGCGGCAAGAAGATTTGTCATCCCAGCATTTTGGGACGGGGCGCGATGGTCCGAAGTCCTGCGGGACCTAGAGGAACCACTCGAATGCCTGCTGCACGTCCATCTTTGAAATCCGTGTCGAACGTCGTTGGCGCTCTCATTGCGCGCGGGCTTACGCCCGGAGCGGTGCACGTCAATGCTGACGGCACGTTCCGCGTCGAACTCGCTGCAGGGGCTACACAGGCATCGGATGAGCTTTCTGAGGCAAATAACAAGCAACCCTGCACTTGGGAGAATTTGTAATGAAGATGAAGATGGAGATGGTCTTCCCAGGCCTCTGTAAGGAAAAGTCGAACATTGGGACGCCTCGCTGGCGCGTTCGCGTGGAAGGTGACAAGACACAGAAGATCACCATTCCTGTGGGACCAGGTCACCGGCTTTTCGAGGATTGCTATAAGGCGGCGCGTGCCGGGAAGAAGGTGACCCTCAAGGAGCTCGACAAGCCCTCGCGCGGGACCCTCGATGAACTTCGGGAAAAGTACGTCGAGGCGATGACCACGATGATCGAAGCCGGCAAGATGAGTGAGCTCACGAAATCCGGGCGGGAGCGTGGCTTGCGCCAGGCTTGCGACGTCGAGAAGAAGGGTGTTCGGATCGGATCCTTGAAGGCCAACCTCCCTGAGGAGGCCTTCAACTACATCCTGGACTCGTTTGGAGCCCAGACCGGTGCGGCTGAAACCTGCCTTAAGGCGCTGAAGGCCGCCTATACCTGGGGGAAAGGACGTGGGTTCCCGAAGGACTCGGCTGTTTTCGAGCTTGCCAGCCCGCATAAGGGTCGGGGAGGCGCAACGCCCTGGACCGATGAAGATGAAGCGCAGTTTCTGCGTCATCACGGCACCGGAACGATGGCCCGCCGGTGGTTCTACCTCGCCAAGAACATGGCAGGACGGATTGGCGACACGCACGTCATCGGCCCGAAGCAGATCAAGTTGAAGGACGGTCACGCATCTTTGGCGTGGCAGCCGAGGAAGAAGGGTTCAAAGCCGGTTGAAGTGCCGGTGATGACCGAGCTGGCTCAGGAATTGAACGTCGGACCCTCTCACCCGGAGGCATTTCTGTTGACGGAGTATGGTCGGCCGTTCGCCTCGTCCGGAGCACTGGGCAACAAGATTCGGGACTGGGTGATCCAGGCCGGACTTGTGAAAACCGTTGAGGTGAAGAGCGAGGGCAACGTGTGGGCTGTGAAGAAAGCCGCTCGTTCGCAGCACGGTATCCGGAAGCGGGTGGCCGAGCAGATCGCAGAAGCCGGTGGCACCGAGTATGAGATCATGGCCCGTCTCTCTCACAGCGACCCGAAGACGGCGGCTATCTACACGGCCAAGGTCAACCGTAAGAAACTGACAAAATCCGGCTTCGAGCGCGTCGAGGGACGGACGGAGCTGGTCTGAGGCCAATCATTCCGAGGTGTCCCACAGATCGCCGAGATTGTGGGACACCGATTGGCCAAGGCCCAGAGTACACGGGATTGCGATGCGTTTGGACCGCTCGACGTCAAAGACTCAACGTAAATGCTCGGGCGTCTGCGATTGGGCTGTGTCCCACACCCGGCGGAACGTGGGGCACCATCTCTGGTAACCCACCGCAAACACTCGCAATTTCAAGATTGTTGGCAGCCCGTAGGGGAGTCGAACCCCTCTTCCCAGGTTGAAAACCTGGTGTCCTAACCGATAGACGAACGGGCCGCGGCAGGTGGGCGCTTCCTAGACAAGGCGCGCGCCGGGGGCAAGGGGGCGCGTGGCCTCCCGTTGCGTCAGCGCCGGATCGCGGGGGCGGCGTCCTCGAGCTGGAGCTGGACGCTGCTGCGGCCCTGCCAGGTGTTGATCTCCAGCCGCCCGGCGACGTGGAAGCGCCCCGCGCCGGGCAGGAGCCGGGCGAGCGGCCCCTCGGCCGCGCCGAAGGCGATGGCGTCGATGCGCCCGCCCATCCCGTCCGCGAGGGCGAGCTTGAGGTGCCCGTTGCCGACGACGCGCTGCATCGACACCGAAAGGTCGGGAAAGGCGAATCGCGGCGAGGGGGCGGCGGCGCCGAAGGGGCCCGCGCGCTCGATGGTCTCCACGAGCGGCGGCTGCGCGGCCTTGGGCATCAGCACGCCGTCGAGCGGCAGGTCGCGCGGCCCGCCCGCCCCCGCGCCCTGCCGCGCGAGCAGCTCGGCCAGCCGCTCCATCGCGGCGGGGAGCTTGGCCCGCTCTACCGTCAGGCCGGCGGCCATGCGGTGCCCGCCGCCGCGCAGCAGCAGCCCCTCGGCGGCGACGCGGTGGATGGCCGCGCCGATGTCCACGCCGGGCACCGACCGCGCCGAGCCCTTGCCGATGTCGCCGTCGAGCGCGATCACCACGGCGGGGCGGTGCGTCGCCTCCTTGAGCCGCGCCGCGACGATGCCGACGACGCCGGGGTGCCAGCCGTCGCCCGCCGCCCAGGCGAGCGGCCCGTCGCCGCGCCCCTCGGCCTGCGCGAGCGCGGCGGCCTGCACGCCCGCCTCGATCTCCCGCCGCTCGGCGTTGTGGGCGTGGAGCCTTTCGGCCAGGGCCTGCGCCTCGTGCGGGTCGTCGGTCGCCAGGAGCCGCGCGCCGAGGTCGGCCTGCCCCACGCGCCCGCCGGCGTTGATCCGGGGGCCGATCACATAGCCCAGGTGATAGGCCGAGGGCGCGGCCGTGACCCCGGCCACGTCCTGCAGCGCGGCAAGGCCCGGCCGTTCGCGCCGCGCCATGACGAGGAGGCCCGAGCGGACCAGCGCCCGGTTGACGCCGGTGAGGGGGGCCACGTCCGCCACGGTGGCCAGCGCCACGAGGTCGAGCATCGCCATGAGGTCCGGCCCCGGCCGGCCCAGCGCCTTCAGCCGCCGGTTCGCCTCCACCAGCAGCAGGAACACCACCCCCGCGGCGCAGAGATGCCCGAGGTCGCCCGATTCGTCCTGCCGGTTGGGGTTCACCACGGCGACGCAGGCGGGCAGCGTCTCGGCCCCGAGGTGGTGGTCGAGCACGACGACATCCGCCCCCGCCGCCGCCGCGATCGGCCCGTGGGAGAGGGTGCCGCAGTCGACGCAGAGGATGAGGTCGTGCCCGGCGGCGAGCCGGGCCATGGCGGGCTCGTTGGGGCCGTAGCCCTCCTCGATCCGGTCGGGGATGTAGAGCGTGGCCTTGAGCCCGAAGCCGCGCAGCCAAGTGAGCAGCAGCGCCGCCGAGGCGCCGCCGTCCACGTCGTAGTCGGCGAAGACGGCGATCCTCTCGCGCCGCTCCACGGCCTGCAAGAGCCGGTCCGCCGCCGTCCCCATGTCGCGCAGCCCCAGCGGGTCGGGCAGCAGGTCCCGCAGCTTGGGGTCGAGGAAGCCCGCTGCCTGCCCGATGCCGACGCCCCGCCGCACCAGCGTCAGCGCCACCGCGCGGTCGAGCCGGGCGTCCCGCGCCATGGCCTCGGCCAGCCGGTCCTCCTCCAGGCTGGGGCCGACCCAGCGCCGGCCGGTGAGCGAATCGGAGACGTCGAGGAAGGGGGTCATCCTTCCCGTGTCGCGCGGGCGGGCCATCGATGGCAAGGGGCGCGTGGGCGGTCGTCGGGGCAGGGGGGCCCTGCCCCCCTCGGCGCGAGGCGCCTCACCCCCCGGGATATTTGGGACCAAAGGAAGCAAAACAGCCGCCCCCGGCGATAAGCCAGGAGCGGCCTTCCTTCGGTGCGGTCATCGGCGTCCCCGCCTGTACCGCGCCATCCTTCTAGCCCAGCAGTGATTAAGGAAAGGTTATCCTCTTCCTTTGGTCCCAAATATCCCGGGGGGAGCGAAGCGGGGGGCAGCGCCCCCCTGCGACATGGGCCCCCTCAGCGCACCGGGTTGGTGTAGCTCATGCGCCGCACCGACCCGGTCTTGCTCCGCATCAGCACGGTTTCGACGGTGATGGCGTCGGGGGTGCGCCGGATGCCGGGCAGGAGGCTGCCGTCCGTCACCCCGGTCGCCGCGAAGATCACGTCGCCCGTCACCAGGTCGTCGCGCGTGTAGACCCGCTCCAGGTTGGTGATCCCGGCCTTCTGGGCCCGCCCCCGCTCGTCGTCGTTGCGGAACAGCAGCTTGCCGTAGATCTGCCCCCCCATGCACTTGAGCGCCGCCGCCGCCAGCACCCCCTCGGGGGCGCCACCGCTCCCCATGTACATGTCGATCCCCGTCGAGGGCTCGGCGCAGTGCATGACGCCGGCCACGTCCCCGTCGGTGATGAGCCGCACCTTCGCCCCCGTCGATCGCACCTCGGCGATCATGGCCTCGTGCCGCTCGCGGTCGAGGATGCACACGGTGACGTCGCGCGTGCTGACCCCCTTGGCCGAAGCCAGCGCCGACACCCGCTCGGCCGGGCTCATCGCCAGCGTCACCACCCCCCGCTTGAACCCCGGCCCCACCGCCAGCTTCTCCATGTAGACGTCGGGCGCGTGCAGCAGCGTCCCCCTCGGCGCCATCGCCACCACCGCGAGCGCGTTGGGCATGTCCCGCGCCGTCAGCGTCGTCCCCTCCAGGGGGTCGAGCGCGATGTCCACGGCGGGGCCGTTCCCCGTCCCCACCTCCTCGCCGATGTAGAGCATCGGCGCCTCGTCGCGCTCCCCCTCGCCGATCACCACCACGCCTTGGATGTCGAGCATGTTGAGCTGCCGGCGCATCCCGTCCACCGCCGCCTGGTCGGCGGCCTTCTCGTCGCCCCGCCCCACGAAGTCGGCGCAGGCGATGGCGGCGGCCTCGGACACGCGGGCGAGGCCCAGGGACAGGAGGCGGTCGGAGAAGTCGGGAGTGGCCATGGGGAGCGGTCCTTGCTGATGGGTCGGGCGAAGGCGTAGCCCGCCCTCGCGCCCGCGTGAAGGACCGGGAGCGCTAACGGCCCCGCAGGACCGTCGTTTCCCCGCTCACACCGCCTCGATGCGGATCGCCACTGGGGCGCCCTCGACCACGCCGGTTTCGGGCAGGGCGGCCAGCGCCTCGTCCAGCGCGGCGCGCGTCGTCTTGTGGGTGACGATCAGGACGGGCGCGCTGCCCTCCTCGTGGCCATACTGCCGCATCCGGTCGATGGAGATGCCCGAATCGCCCAGCACCCGCGCGACCTTGGCCAAGGCTCCGGGCTTGTCCACCAGCCGCAGCCGCAGGTAGTGGGGGGCGGGCACCGCCCCCTTCGCGGGCCGGGCACGCGCCAGCGTCGCCGCCGGCTGGCCGAAGGTCGGCACCCGGTTGCCCCGCGCGATGTCGATGAGGTCCGACAGCACGGCGCTCGCCGTCGGCCCGGCCCCCGCGCCCGCGCCGCGCAGCACGACCTGCCCGACCGAATCGCCCTCCAGCACCACCATGTTGGTCCCGCCCTGCAACTGCCCCAAGGGCGAGGTCGCGGGCACGAGGCAGGGCCGCATCCGCTGCTCCAGCCCCCGCCCGGTCATCTGCGCCACGCCCAGCAGCTTGATCTTGAACCCCATGTCGGCGGCCCGGCGGATGTCCTCGATCGTCACCGACCCGATCCCCTCCAGCTCCACATGGTCGAAGGCGACCTGCGTCCCGAAGGCGATGGCCGCCAGCAGCGACAGCTTGTGCCCCGCGTCGATCCCATCCACGTCGAGCCGGGGATCGGCCTCCAGATAGCCCAGTTGCCGGGCCTCCTCGAAGACCTCGGCATAGGGCAGGCCCGCCTCCTCCATCCGCGTCAGGATGTAGTTGCAGGTGCCGTTCATCACCCCCATCACCCGGGTCATGCGGTTGCCCGCCAGCCCCTCGGTCAGCGCCTTGATGACGGGGATGCCGCCCGCGACCGCCGCCTCGAAGCGCAGCACCCGGCCCGCCTCCTCGGCGGCCAGCGCCAGCGCCTGCCCGTGATGGGCCAGCATCGCCTTGTTCGCCGTCACCACGTCGTGCCCGGCGGCCAGCGCCGCCTCGGTCGCCGCCTTGGCCGCGCCCTCGTGGCCGCCCATCACCTCCACGAACACGTCGATGTCGGGGCGGCGGGCCAGCGCCACCGGATCGGCCTCCCAGGCATGGGCGTCCAGCGGCACGCCCCGGTCCTTGGCCCGGTCGCGGGCCGACACCGCCACCGCCTCGATCGGCCGCCCGGCGCGGGCGGCGATCAGATCGCCCTGCGCCTGGAGGATGCGAAGCACCCCCGCCCCCACGGTGCCGAGTCCGGCGATGCCGATGCGGAGCGGTGCGGTCATGATGGCGGAACCTCGCGGAATGGAACGCGCGGAGCGTTACCCCGTCCGCCCGGTCATGGCAACGAAGCGCCCGGTCCCGTGCCCGGTCCCGTGCCCGGATCCGCCCGCAGCGCTTCGGCCCGCGCCCGAAGGGCCGCGAGGCGTCCGGCGTCCGAGCGCCCCGGCGCGGGGATCGCCCCCGCCCGCGCCGCGAGGGCCTCGGCCCGCGCGGGCAGGCCGCCGTCGTCGGGGGCGGCCGGCAACGCCTCGGCCCGGGCGAGGATCGGCCCGAGCGGCACCAGCGCGGGCGGCGGCGCGACCCGCTCGGCCTCGGGGATGCGGGCGTCGAGCGCGGGCGTCTCGGCGCAGGCGGCGAGCAGCAGCAGGAAGGGCAGGGCGCGAATCATGGCCCATGCTACGCCCGGGGGGCGTTGCGCGAAACGGCCCCGAGCGTTCGGGACTGTCAGATGACGTTAACCCTTGGCGTGTCATATTCCCGCCCAGAGCCACGCGAGGGAGGAGAATCGCCATGAAGGACGCCGCCATGCCGGATCGGGAGCCGTCGTTCCGCGATTCCGTCGACCTGATGTTCGACCGCGCCGTGCGGTTCATGGACCTGCCCCCCGGGCTGGAGGAGAAGATCCGCGTCTGCAACGCCACCTACACCGTGCGCTTCGGCGTGCGGCTGCGCGGCGCGATCCACACCTTCACCGGCTATCGGTCGGTGCACAGCGAGCATCTGGAGCCCGTGAAGGGCGGCATCCGCTACGCCATGGCCGTCGATCAGGACGAGGTGGAGGCGCTGGCCGCGCTGATGACCTACAAATGCGCGCTGGTCGAGGTGCCCTTCGGCGGCTCCAAGGGGGGCCTGCGCATCGACCCCCGCGCCTGGGAGGAGGACGAGCTGGAGCGGATCACCCGCCGCTTCGCCTTCGAGCTGGTCAAGCGCGACCTGATCCACCCCGCGCAGAACGTCCCCGCCCCCGACATGGGCACCGGAGAGCGCGAGATGGCCTGGATCGCCGACCAGTATCGCCGGATGAACACCACCGACATTAACGCCAGCGCCTGCGTCACCGGCAAGCCGCTGAGCCAGGGCGGCATCCACGGCCGGGTGGAGGCGACGGGCCGCGGCATCCAGTATGCGCTGCGCGAGGTGTTCCGCCACCCCGAGGACGTGGCGCGCGCGCGCCTCTCGGGCGGGTTGGAGGGCAAGCGGATCGTCGTGCAGGGCCTTGGCAACGTCGGCCACCACGCCGCCAGGTTCCTGTCGGAGGAGGACGGCGCGCGCATCGTCGGGATCGTGGAGCGGGACGGCGCGCTCTGGTCCGACGCGGGTCTGCCGGTGGAGGAGGTCAAGCGCCACCTCGCCGCGACGGGCGGCCTCGCGGGCTTCCCGGGCGCCAGCTTCCACGCCGACGGCGCGTCGGTGCTGGAGGCCGAGTGCGACATCCTCATCCCCGCCGCGCTGGAGGGGGTGATCCACAAGGGCAACGCCCATCGCATCCGCGCGCCGCTGATCGTGGAGGCGGCGAACGGCCCGGTGACGGCGGGCGCCGACGCCATCCTTCGCGACAAGGGCGTGGTCATCGTCCCCGACATGTATGCCAACGCCGGCGGCGTGACGGTCAGCTACTTCGAGTGGGTCAAGAACCTGAGCCATATCCGCTTCGGCCGGATGCAGCGCCGCGCCGAGGAGGCCGAGCACCGCCTCCTGGTGAGCGAGCTGGAGCGGCTGTCCGACGACCGGGGCCTGGGCTGGACCCTTTCCCCGGACTTCAAGCGCAGCTACCTGCGCGGCGCCGACGAGCTGGCGCTGGTGCGCTCCGGCTTGGACGACACGATGCGGACGGCCTACCAGTCGATGCGCGAGACCCTGCGCCGCCGGCCCGAGCTGGGCGACCTGCGGACCGCCGCCTATGTCGTCGCCATCGGCCGCGTGGCCGAGAGCTACAGGGCCAAGGGGCTGTGAGGGCGTCAGCGCGGCGGCAGGAGGCCCGCCATGCGGAGCTGCGCCGCCGTGACCTCGGGCAGGTCGGGCGGCAGGTCCTGGGGCGCGAAGGCGCGCGCCTCCTCGACCTCCAGCGACCAGCGCGGCGGCGCGAAGGCCACGTCGCGCACCCGGAACACCTGCGCGACGCTGCGGCGGTAGTCGGGCTCGTGGTGGAACTCGCCCAGCGGCTCGACCGCGCCGTGGGACCGCAGGCCGATCTCCTCCCGCAGCTCGCGCAGGAGGGCGGGCACGGGCTCCTCGCCGCGCTTGAGGCCGCCGCCGGGCAGCCGCCAGCCCCGGGCATAGGTGAGGCGCACCAGCACGATCTCGCCTCGGGGCGTGATCGGCACGGCATGGACCCCTCGCGACGCGGGCCGGGTGACGAACCAGACCGCGCGCCGGACTCCCTGGAACGAGGAGACGGCGGCGCGGATCCATGGCCGGAGGGCGGGGGGCATCGGGCGGCTCCGTCCAGTTGCGCCCCCGAGCCTTACCGCGCCGCGCGCCCGGCGTCGATTGGCCCCGGCCCGGCGGCGACGGAACGCGGGCCGGCCATCGCCGGCGCGGCCTGGACAGGATCGGCCCTCCGATGGCCGCGACGGCTGGCGGCCGCGGGCGGGCCCCTCGGCCCGGGGCAGGGCCGGTGCCCGGAGCGACGGCCGGCGCAATCCGGCGGGGGCGCCCCGGAAATGCCGTTTTCGCGGGACAGGGTCGATTTGGGCGATTCGGCGGGGACCGGCGTCCGGCGGGCAGGGAGGAAGGATCGTGCGGCCAGAACGGTCGGGCCTGATCCGGCGCTTCGCAGGGGAGGAGGGCGGCTCGATGACCATCGAGGCCTGCCTCTGGATTCCCCTGTTCTTCTGGCTGCTGACCCTGATCTGCGACGCCTCCCTGGTCTTTCAGGGCAAGGCGCAGGCGCTCCGGGCGCTGGAGGACGGCAACCGCGCCCGCGCCGTGCACCGGCTGGCGACCGAGGCCGAGACGCGCGCCTGGATCGAGGCGCGATTCGACCCGGTCAGCCCCAACGCCGTGGCCCGGACCACGGTGGCGGACGGGATCGTGACCTCGACCCTGGCGATCCCGGTGCTGGACCTCGTGTCCTTCAACCGGCTCCACGCGGCGAGCGGCTGGTCCATCACGGTCCGGGCCGCGCAGTTCGTGGAATGAGGCGCGCCGCCCCCGCGCGCGCGACGCGCCCCGGGGCGGGCGGCTGGTGGAGGCGGGCCCCGGCGCGCGCGGCGGCCCTTGGCCGGGCCGAGGGCGGGTCGATGACGGTCCATGCCATGTTCATGCTGGTCGCGGCCTGCATCCTGGGCGCGGCCGCCGTGGACGTGTCGCACCTGAACGCCCTGCGGAGCGAGATGCAGGTCGCCGCCGACGCGGCGGCGCGGGGGGCTCTCCTGTGGCGGATCGACGACGGGCAGGGCTCGGCCCAGGCCAAGCTCGCGGCGGTGCGGCTGGTCCGCCGGACGCAGCCGCGGCAACCGTATGGGTCGGTGGTGGGGATGCGCGACATCGCCTTCGGCCGGTTCGACGCCGCGACCGGCGCCTTCCGGCCCGAGCGCGATTCGCGCGAGGCGGCCTGGGCGCGGGCGGCGCGCGAGGAGGCCAAGGGCAATCCGGTGGCCACGCTGCTGTTCCGGCTGATCGGCGTGGACGCCATGGACGTGGCCGCCGAGGCGGTGGCGGTGGCCTGGCTGCCCCCCTGCCTCGACAACGGGCTGGTGGCCGAGGGGCCGGTGGCGCTGCGGACGACGCGGGTGCGGCTGGTGGATCTGTGCCTCCACTCGAACGACTCGGTCACGGTGGCCCGGGGCGCCCGGATGCAGGGGACGGGCACGCTGTCGGTGCCGCGCCCCGAGGCCCTGGTCGGGGCGCCCCCCCTGCTGGCCGAGCGCCTGCGGCTGGACCGCTTCGGCCTGCGCGTGATGGCGCCCCTGATGGCGAAGGGGGCCGGCGGGGTGGCGGCCGGGATGGCGCGGCCGGGGAGCGCGTTCCGGCCCGCCCATCTGGACGCGGCGGCGGAGGCCCGGCTGGAGCCGGAGCGGGAGGGCGGCCTCGCCGTGGTGGGGCCCCAGGGGTTCCGGCCGGGGGCCCTCAGCCGCTACGACTGCGCGGCGGGAGAGCGGCTGGCGCTGCGGGCCGGGACCTATGCGGGGGTGGCGCTGCTGACGGACTGCGCGCTGGAGATCGCCGACGGCGCCCGGCTGGAGGACGTGCGGATCGTCTCGACCGCGACGGGGGCCGAGGCGGTGCGGATCGCCGGCGCCCTGGCGCTGGGCCGGCCGGACCGCTGCGCCGAGGGCGGGGGCGCGCAGGTCGCGACGCGGGGCGGCGTGGTGGCCGAGGGGCTGGTCACGCTGGAGGGCGGGCAGATCCTGGCGGCGGGCGACATCGATCTGGCCGGAGGCGCCAGGGGCCATGGCGCGGCGGTGACGGCGGGGGGGAGCCTCACGGCCTCGACGCTGGTGGACCTGTGGGGCTGCGCCACGGGTCAGGAGGGGAACCTGCGGGCGCATTACGTGCGGCTGGCGCGATAGGGTGAGGCCCGCAGGGCGGGCCGCGTAGGGTGGGGTTCTACCCCACGGTCCAACCCCTGATGGCGGCTCGGACGGTGAGGGGTGGCCCATTCCACGCCCCGCGTCACACGCCCGAGCCCGTCGCCGCCCCGGCGAGGAGCGTCGCATTCCCGCCCGCCGCCGTGGTGTCGATGCAGACGTGCCGCTCGTGCAGGACATGGCCCGCGTCGGGGCGCGTCACGCTCAGCGGCAGGAGCGCGCCGGGGCGGGCGGCGAGGGCCTGCTCGTAGGCTTGCGCCCGCTGGGAGTCGCCCCACCAGACCGCGCCGCCGAGGCGGACCATCGCGGTCAGCGCCTCGGGGGCGACGGAGCCGCGCGCCTCGACGGCGAGGCCGCCGACGGAGCGCACCGCCTCGGCCTGCGCGCGCGCGGCCTCCGTGCCGGGGCCGAGGCAGAGGATCGGCGGGCGGGGATGCAGGCTCAGGCGGTTCGACTCGCCGGTGGGGCCGGGCAGGGCCTGGGGCTCGGGGGCCGGGGCGCGTGTCTCGCCGGCCTCGCGCAGGCGGGACACGAGGGCCGTGGGGTCCTCGGGGCCGGTCCAGTCGCCGGACGCGGCGCCGGGGGGCGTCGCGCCGAAGCGGGGGAGGTAGTGCGGGCCGCCAGCCTTGGGGCCGGTGCCCGAAAGGTCCTCGCCGCCGAAGGGCTGGGAGCCCACCACCGCGCCGATCTGGTTGCGGTTGATGTAGAGGTTCCCCGCGCGGACCCGATCGACGACCCGCTGCACGCGGTCGTCGATGCGGGAATGGAAGCCGAAGGTCAGTCCCATGCCGGTCGCGTTCACCGCATCGATCACGCGGTCGAGGTCCGCCGCGCGGTAGGTCGCGACGTGGAGCACGGGGCCGAAGACCTCGCGCTCGATGTCGTCGATGCCGGTCACGCGAAGGACCGTGGGGGCGGCGAAGGTGCCGGAGGAGGGGACAGGAATCTCGGCGATCACCCGGCCCTCGGCGCGGGCCGTCTGGATATGGGCCTGGATGCCGTCGCGGGCCTGCGCGTCGATGACGGGGCCGAGGTCGGTCGAGAGGTCCCAGGGGTCGCCGGCGCGCAGCTCGGCCATCGCGCCCTTGAGCATGTGGAGCACGGGCTCGGCCACCTCCTCCTGGAGATAGAGGCAGCGCAGCGCGGAGCAGCGTTGACCGGCGGAGCGGAAGGCGGAGGCGAGGATGTCGCGGACGGCCTGCTCGGGGAGGGCGGTGGAGTCGACCACCATGGCGTTGATGCCGCCGGTCTCGGCGATGAGGGGCCGGCCCGCCGGACCCTCGGCCATGGCGCGGCGGATGCGTTGGGCGGTCGCGGTGGAGCCGGTGAAGGCCACGCCGGACAGGCGCGGGTCGGCGGTCAGGGCGCCGCCGGTCTCGGCCCCGCCGGGGAGGAGTTGCAGGGCGTCGCGCGGGACTCCCGCCTCGTGGAGCCACTGGACCGCGCGGAAGGCGATGAGCGGCGTCTGGGGCGCGGGCTTGGCGAGGACGGCGTTGCCCATGACCAGCGCGGCGGCGATCTGGCCGGTGAAGATGGCGAGGGGGAAGTTCCACGGCGAGACGCAGGCCCAGAGGCCGTCGCCCTCCGGCCCTTGGGCCTGCGCGGCGTAGTAGCGGAGGAAGTCCACGGCCTCGCGGAGTTCCCCCACGCAATCGCCGAGGGTCTTGCCGGCCTCTCGGGCCAGGAGCGCCAGCGCCTCGCCCTCGTTCGCCTCGTAGAGGTCGGCGGCGCGGGTCAGGATGGCGGCGCGGTCGCTTAGCGGCGCGGACCAGGGCTTCGCGGCGGCGATGGCCGCAGCGACGGTGGCGGCGTCGGCCTCCTGCACGGTGCCGACGGGGCGGCCGGTGGCAGGCTCGCGGATCTCGCGGAGGGCGCCCGAGCCCTCGGCCCCGGCGAGGAGCGGGGCGGCCTGCCACGTCGCGTCGCGGAAGGGCGCGCGGGCGGCGTCGAGGAGCGAGAGCGTCGGACGGTCGGCGATGTCGCGGCCGCGCGAGTTGGCGCGGCCCGGCAGGAACAGCTCGGAGCCGGTGGGGATCGTGCGGGTCGGGCGGGCGGCGAAGGGGTCGGGGACGACCTCCTCGGGCGGGATCGATTCGTCCACGATGCGGTTCACGAAGGAGGAGTTCGCCCCGTTCTCCAGCAGCCGCCGGACGAGGTAGGCCAGCAGGTCGCGGTGCGCGCCGACGGGGGCGTAGATGCGCAGGCCGGTTCCTTCCGCCTCGCGGTTGAGGTCGTGCAGCGCCTCGCCCATGCCGTGCAGGCGCTGGAATTCGTAGGCGGTGGCGGGGACGCCCATCTCCTTCGCCATGTGGAGGATGGCGGCGACGGTGTGGGCGTTGTGGGTGGCGAACTGCGGATACAGCCGATCCGTCATCCCCAGGAGCTTGCGGGCGTTCGACAGGTAGCTGACATCGGTGGACGCCTTGTCGGTGAAGACCGGGAAGTCGGTCAGCCCCTCGACCTGTGCCCGTTTGATCTCGGCGTCCCAATACGCGCCCTTGACCAGCCGCAGCATGATGCGGCGGTCGAGGCTGGTCGCCAGCGCGTGCAGCCAGTCGATCGCCGCCCCGGCGCGGCGGCCGTAGGCCTGCACCACCACGCCGAAGCCGTCCCAGCCGCGCAGGCCGGGGTCGCGCAGCACGGCCGCGATCACGTCCAGGGACAGCGACAACCGCTCGGATTCCTCGGCGTCGATGTTGAGGCCCATGCCGGCGGCCTTGGCGATGTGGCAGAGCGAACCCAGGCGGGGGACCAGCTCGGCCATGACGCGGTCGGCCTGCGCCTCCTCGTAGCGGGGGTGCAGGGCGGAGAGCTTGACGCTGATGCCGGGGTTGGCGGCGACGCTGCCGCGCGTGCAGTCGGCGGCGATGGCGCTGATCGCGCGGGAATAGGAGAGGTGATAGGCGCGGGCGTCGGCTTCGGTCCGCGCGGCCTCGCCCAGCATATCATACGAATAAGTGACGCCCTTGGCCTCCTCGCGCTTGGCGCGGGCGCGGGCGGCGTCGATGGTCTCGCCCAGGACGAACTGGCGGCCCATCTCCTTCATGGCGCGGCCGACGGCGGCGCGGATCACCGGCTCGCCCAAGCGGCGGACGGCGGCGCGCAGGCGGCCCGCCACGCCAGGGGGCGCGTCGTCCAGCACCTTGCCGGTCAGCATCAGCGCCCAGGTGGAGGCGTTGACGAGCGAGGAGGCGGATTGCCCGAGGTGCTTGCCCCATGCGGCGGGGGCGATCTTGTCCTCGATGAGGGCGTCGATGGTCTCGGCGTCCGGCACCCGCAGCAGCGCCTCGGCGAGGCACATCAGCGCCACGCCCTCGTCGGTCGAAAGGCCGTATTCGGCGAGGAAGACCTCCATCAGGCCGGGGCGCGCGGCGGCGCGGATGCGGCGCACGAGGTCGGCGGCGTCGCGGCCGATGGCGGCGCGGGCGTCGGGCGTGAGCGCGGCCTGCTCGCGCAGCGCGGCCAGGAGCGGCCCCTCGGGCGCGAGGGTGCCGTCGTCGATCCGCGCGCGCAAGGACGCGAGGTCGGGGAAGGCGAGAGGGGCGTGCTCGGTCATGGCGGCGGCGATTCCTTTGCGGGTTGTTGCGACCCAATATAGGGCATCCCGGCGGGTGTTGCGTCCCGAAGGGGCTGAGCGTTCGCTGGTAACGTCCTGTTAACGGAGTGCAGAATGGCCGAACGTCCCGCTCTCGATGCCTTCGACCGCCGAATCCTGGAGGTGGTGGCGCGCGAGGGGCGGATCAGCCTGTCCGAGCTGGCGGAGCGGGTGGGGTTGTCCAAGTCGCCGGTGCAGGCGCGTCTGCGGCGGCTGGAGGCGCGGGGCGCGATCCGGGGGTATCGGGCGGTGATCGACCCGGCGGCGGTGGGGCTGGACCACGTGGCCTTCGTGGAGGTGCGGCTGTCGGACACGCGCGAGCAGGCGCTGGCGCAGTTCAACGCCGCCGTGCGGGCGGTACCGGAGATCGAGGCCTGCCACATGATCGCGGGGAGCTTCGACTACCTGCTCAAGGTGCGGACGGGCGGGATGGCCGCCTATCGCGCGGCGCTGGCCGAGCACATCTCGACGCTGCCGCACGTGGCGGCGACCTCCACTTACGTGGCGATGGAGACGGTGAAGGAGGAGGGGCGGTAGGGGGCGCTCCGGCGCATCATCCGGCGTTTCCATCGGGGCCGTCGTGGGGCGGGATGATCCCCACCTTCCGGGGGGCATCGTCCGGCTTTCGCCGGGACGCGGGGGGCGCTAAGGGACGGGGCGTGCTCGCGTGGTGGAATGGTAGACACCAGCGACTTAAAATCGCTTGGCCCTGCGGCCGTGCGGGTTCGAGTCCCGCCGCGAGCACCAGCGCCCCGGCCGGGGATCGGGTCGCGCCCGGCGTCCTTCCGCAAGGGAAGCGCCTGTTCTTCCTGACGTCGAACCGGGCGGTTTGACATGGATCAAGGCGCCGTGAGCGAGTCGTGATCCAGGATGGCGGCGGCATCAAAGCTAGGGACGACAAGCCATGAAGCGCCTTCTCCTTCTCACCTCCGTCGCGGTCCTGGGGGCCGGCGTCGCGCGCGCCGACGACGCCACGCTGCGCGACTCCGCCAAGGATTTCTTCTCCGCGATCCCGGCTCCGGCCGCCCCGGCCAACGAGGTCGAGACCGCGCGGGTCGAGCTCGGGTCCATGCTGTTCTTCGACCCGCGGATGTCGTCCTCGGGCCTGCTGTCCTGCAACACCTGCCACCAGGTCGGCATGGGCGGCGTGGACGGGCTGGAGACCTCGATCGGCCACGGCTGGCAGAAGGGCCCGCGCAACGCCCCGACCGTGCTGAACGCGACCTTCAACATCGCCCAGTTCTGGGACGGCCGCGCCCCCGACCTCGCCGCGCAGGCCAAGGGGCCGGTGCAGGCGTCCGTGGAGATGAACAACACCCCCGACCAGGTGGTGATGACCATCAACTCGATGCAGGCCTACAAGGACAAGTTCGCCGCCGCCTTCCCCGACGAGGCCGACCCGGTGAGCTTCGACAACTTCGCCAACGCCATCGCCGCCTTCGAGGCCAAGCTGGTGACGCCGGGCGCGCCCTTCGACCGCTGGCTGGAGGGCGACGACGCGGCGCTCAATGACCAGCAGAAGCAGGGGCTGGAGCTGTTCATGAACGAGGGCTGCTCGGCCTGCCACAACGGCGTGAACTTCGGCGGGCAGGACTACTTCCCGTTCGGCGTCGTGGAGAAGCCCGGCGGCGAGGTGCTGCCCGAGGGCGACCTCGGCCGCTTCGCGGTCACCGAGACGGCGGGGGACGACTACGTGTTCCGCGCCGCGCCGCTGCGGAACGTGGCGCTGACCGCGCCCTACTTCCACTCGGGCAAGGTGTGGTCGCTGCCAGAGGCCGTGCACATCATGGGCGCGGCGCAGCTTGGCGCGAACCTGGAGGCGGGCGACGTGGACGCCATCGTGGCCTTCCTGCAGTCGCTGACGGGCGAGCAGCCGCAGGTCGGGATGCCGGTGCTGCCGGCGCGGGCGGCCGGGACGCCGCGGCCCGAGGGGTTCTGATCCCCCGACCGAGGGGGGGAGCGTCGCTCCCCTCGCCGGCCCGGTCCCTTCGCGGGGGCCGGGCCGTCCGTCGAGGGGATATCCTGTCCGGCCGGGTGGTCGCAGGACGGGCCACGGCCGGACGGCGGGCCGTCCGCAGGCCGCGTCAGGCGCCGATCATGCCGGCGACGCGGGCGGCGAGGTCGGCCATGGAGAAGGGCTTGGTCACGAGGCCCATGCCGGGCTCCAGATGGCCGTCGCCCAGAGCCGCGCCCTCGGCGTAGCCGGTGACGAAGAGCACGGGCAGGCCGGGCCGCCGCGCCCGCGCCGCGTCCGCGACCTGCCGGCCGTTGAGCCCGCCGGGCAGGCCCACGTCCGTCACGAGGAGGTCGAAGGCGGCCCCGGATTCGAGGAGGCGCAGGCCGGCGGGCCCGTCCTCGGCCAGCGTGGCGCGGAAGCCCGCCTCCTCCAGCGCCTCGGCGAGCAGCATCCGCACGGCGGGCTCGTCCTCGACCACGAGGACGTGGCGGCCGCGCCCGGTGGCGGGGATGGCGGTCGGGCGGCCGGCCTCCTCCTCGGGCGGGGCGCCGACGAGGCGGGGGAGGTGGAGCGCCATCGCCGTCCCCTCGCCGGGGCGCGAGGTGGCGCGGACCTGCCCGCCGGACTGGCGCACGAAGCCGTGGACCATCGACAGGCCGAGGCCGGTGCCCTGGCCGAGCGGCTTGGTGGTGAAGAAGGGGTCGAAGATGCGGTCGATCACCTCGGGCGGCATCCCCGCGCCGGTGTCGGCCACGACGATCCGCAGGTAGTCGCCCGGCGGCAGGCCGAGGTCGCGGGCGGCGCGGGCGTCGAGCGGGGCGTTGGCGGTGGCGATCGTCAGCCGCCCGCCGTCCGGCATGGCGTCGCGGGCGTTGATGGCGAGGTTGAGGAGCGCGCTTTCCAGTTGCGCCGCGTCCACGCGGGCGGGCCAGAGGTCGGGGTCGCCCGTGACCTCCACGGCGATGCCGGGGCCGACGCTGCGGCGGATCAGGTCCTCCATGCCGCGCACCAGCCGGTTCACGTCGGTCGGCCGGGGGTCGAGCGTCTGGCGGCGCGCGAAGGCGAGGAGGCGCTGGGTGAGCGCCGCCGCCCGCTGCGCGGAGCTGGAGGCGGCGTCGAGGAAGCGGCCGAGGTCGGCGGTGCGCCCCTGGGCGAGGCGGCGCTCGATGGCCTCCAGGCTGCCGACGATGCCGGCCAGGAGGTTGTTGAAGTCGTGGGCGAGGCCCCCGGTGAGCTGGCCCACCGCCTCCATCTTCTGCGCCTGCCGCAAGGCCTCGTGCACCTCGGTCAGCTCCGCCGTGCGCTCGGCCACGCGGGACTCCAGCGTCTCGTTGGCGGCCTGCACGGCCTGGAACAGGCGGGCGTTGTCGATGCCCACCGCGGCCTGCGCGGCGAGGCCGAGCAGGAGCCTTTCGTGGCGCTCGGTGAAGCGGGCGGGCTCGGGGTGGCCGAGGAGGAGGCCGCCCAGCACCTCGCCGCCGCGCGACACGACCGGCGCGGCGAGGTAGCTGCGGACGGGGAGGTGCCCCCGCGGCATCCCGTGGTGGGGGCCGAGCCGGCCGTAGCGGGCGTCGGCCAGGATGTCGTCCGAGCGGACGACCCCCTCGTTGCGGAAGGTGGGGCCGAAGACGCCGGTGGCGCGGGGGCGGCCCAGGGGGGCGAAGTCCTCGACCCGCGCGCCCGAGAGGGTGAAGAGGTGCAGCCTCTCGCCGCCCTCGTCCAGCTCGCCGTGGAAGTAGGCGCCGAAGCGCGCGCCGGTGATGCCGACCGCCGCGTCGGTGATGACCTGGAGGAGCGGCCCGAGCTCCAGCTCGCCGGCGACGGCGACGGCGGCGCGGTTCAGCGTCTCCAGGCTGCGCGTCTCGTCCAGCAGCGCGGCCTCGGCGCGCTTGCGGTCGGTGAGGTCGAGGATCACCTCGAAGGCGGTGCCGTCGGGGAGCCGCTTGGCCGAGAAGAGCGCCCACCAGCGCGAGCCGTCGGCGCGCAGGCACTCCTTCTCGTAGGGGGGGCAGAGGCCGGTGGCGCGCAGCTCGGCCAGGGCCCGGGCGGTCACGTCGCGCCATTCGGGGGCGGTGACGCCCTGCCAGGTGAGCGCGCCCGAGTCGAGCGCCGCGCGGGCGTGGCCGCTCTGGCGGAGGAAGGCGTCGTTGGCGTCGAGGAGGCGGCCCGAGTCGAGGTCGAGGAAGACCACGCCCACCGTCTCGATGCCCAGCGCGGCGCGCAGGCGCTCCTCGCTGCGGCGCAGGTCCTCGGCGGCGCGGTGGGCGTCGGTCACGTCGCCGCCCTCGCAGAGGAGGCCGACGATGGCCCCCCGCGCGTCGCGCACCGGCTCGAACACGAGGTTGAAGTAGCGCGTGCCCTCCTCGCCGTCGGGGCGGCGGAAGCGCAGGGGCAGGGCCTCGACCGCGTGGCGCTCGCCGGTGGCCAGCACGGCGTCGAGCCGCGCGATGAGGCCGGTGGCGTCGAGGTCGCCGAAGCTGTCGCGCAGCGGGCGGCCGACCCAGCCCGCGCTGCCGAAGACGCGGCGGTGGGCGGCGTTCACGAACTCCACCACGTGGTCGGGCCCGCGCAGCGAGGCGATCAGGCCCGGCGCCTGCTCGAACAGCGTGAGCAGCCGCTCGCGCTCGGCGGCGAGGGCCCGGTCGGCGCGCACGCGGTCGGTGGCGTCGATGACGACGGCGAGGACGCCCGCCGGCCGGCCGTCCCCGTCCAGCACGGGCGAGTAGTCGAGGTTCATCCAGGCCGGCTCGGGCCGGCCGTGGCGGTGGAGCGTCAGCTCCATGTCCTTGTAGGACAGGGCGCCGCCGCCCAGGACCGCGCGCATCACGCGGTCGTTGAAGTCGGCGACCTCGGGCCAGCCCTCGCGCACGGGGGAGCCGAGGAGGGCGGGGTGCCGCCCGCCCGCGAGGCCCGAATAGGCGTCGTTGTAGAGCATGACGCCCTCGGCGCCCCAGAGGAGGACCATCGGCACGGGCGAGCGCAGCACGAGCCCCAGCGCGGTGCGGAGCGCCGGGGGCCAGCCGTCGAGGGGGCCGAGGGCGGTGGCCGACCAGTCGCGCCCCGCGATGAGCCGCCCGGTCTCGCCCGAGGCGGCGAGCCAGCCGTGGTCGGCCCCCTCCGTCAACGCCCGCAGCTCCCCGATCATCCGATCCCCGCGCCTGCTGTCCCGACCCGCCTGAGTAGCGCCCGCGCGACGCGGCGTCCATGGGGGCGGCGGGCCGCGACGCAGGGTTCCGGCACGGGTCCGGGCTTGGGGGCGCGGGCCCGAGGCGGTCCCGAGGCGGGGCCGGCTAGGCGTCTCGGGCTCAGGCGTCGGGCGGGGTCTCGGGGACGGCCTTGCGCGGCCGGCGGGCGGGGCGGGGGGCCGGGGCCGCCCCCTCGGCGGCGGCGCGGCGGCGGCCGGGGCGCGGCGGGGCGACCTCGGGCGCGGAGGCGGGGGCGGGCTCGGGCGTCGCGCCGCCGTTGGCGGCCTTGGACCGGCGCGGAGCGCGCGGGGGGGTGGGAGCCGCGCCCTCGGCGGCGGGATCGGCGGCGGCTAGATCGGCGGCGGCTAGATCGGCGGCGGGGCGGCGGCGGGGCTTGCGGCCCTCCGCCGGCGCGTCCTCGGCGGGCGCGTCCTCGGCGGGCGCGGACTCGGCGGGTGCGGGGCCGGCCTCGGCGGCCAGCTCCTCCTGGGCGCGGCGCCAGTGCTCCTCGTGGCGCCCGTGGGGCCGGCCCTCCTCCACCCAGATCTCGTGGGCGCGCTGGCGGAGCCGCTCTTCGGTGTCATCCGTCGTCATGTCGGTCCTCGTGATCCCGTGGTGGCCATCTTCCCTGGCGGAAGAAGATAGACGAGCCCCGCCGCCGGTCCATGCGCCGTTTCACGGGCGGGGGTGGCCGCCCTGTCGCGCCGCCGCCCGGTTTCCGGGCGGGATGCCCGCCGGATGGGCGGGGGTCGGGCGGGGGTCGGGCGGGCCGGATTGGTTCCGGCGGATGGCCGGGGCTGGATTTGTCCGCCCGATAATGACAAGGTTGGAAACGAAGAGGGGCGGGGGCGGGATCGGCGGCCGGGTGGCGGCCGGGTCCGTGGCCGGATGGAGGCGGGGCGGCGTGGGGCCGGGCCTGTCCGGCGACGGATTGCCCGCTACATCGACCGCGACTCGGGCCCGGTTCGGGCCCGGTGCTGGCACGGGGCGAGATGCGGCTGTTCATGCGAGACAAGGGCCAGGGTCCGGGAGCGGACGAGGCGGGAAAGGCGGCGTCCGGGATCGGGCCGGGGGACCGGGCCGGCGGCGGCGTGCCGGGCCCGGGCGGGATCGGGCCGGGCGCTACGGGTCCGGGCGCTACGGGTCCGGTCGATACGGGTTTGGGCGGGGCGCCGGGGTGGGCGATCGACGGGCTGGGGGACGGCCCCTGCGCCGCCCTCATCGCCGAGAAGGACTGGTCGGGCACCGCGCTCGGGCCGCTGGAGGGCTGGCCCGCCGGGCTGCGCGCCGTGCTGGGGGTGATGCTCCGCTCGCCGCGCCCGATGGCGCTCCTCTGGGGCGAGGAGGGGCTGGTCCTGCACAACGAGGCCTTCGCGGCGGCCACCGGCGGCCTGCGGCCCGAGACGACGGGCGCGCGGGCCCGCGAGGCCTGGCCCAAGTCGGCCCCGCTCGTGTCGCTGCTGCTCGAACGGGGGCTGGAGGGCGACACGCTGGCGCTGAAGGGACGCGAGCTGGCGGTCCCGCGCGACGGCCGCTCCGAGCGGGTGCCGCTGGACCTCGACTCCGTGCCGATGGCGGGCCCGGACGGTCGGCCGGGCGGCGTCCTCCTGACGTTCGACCCGGTGCCCAAGGCCATCGAGCCGCCCGCGCCGCCGCCCGCCCCCCGGTCCCCGCGCGACGCGGGCGCGGACCCCGGCGAGGCGCGGATGATGGACACCATCGGCCAGATCACCGGCGGCTTCGCGCACGACTTCAACAACCTGCTGACGCCCATCGTCGCGGGCCTCGACATCATCCGGCGCAAGCTGCCGGACGAGCGGTCGCAACGGCTGATCTCGGCGGCGCTGCAATCGTCCGAGCGGGCGGCGACGCTGGTGCAGCGGCTCCTGGCCTTCGCGGGGCGGCAGCGGCTCCAGCCGACCGCCATCAGCCCGGCGGGGATCGTGGAAGGGATGCGCGACCTGCTGGACCGCAGCCTCGGCCCGCTGGTCGAGCTGCGGCTGGAGGTGCCCCCGGACCTGCCGGCGGTGTTCGTGGACCCCAACCAGCTGGAGGTCGCGCTCCTCAACCTCGCGGCGAACGCGCGGGACGCCATGCCCTCGGGCGGGCGCGTCACCGTCGCGGCCGAGCTGGTGGACACCGACGACGACCCGGTGCCGGGGCTGCGGCCGGGGCGCTATGTCAGCCTCGCCCTGTCGGACAGCGGCGTCGGCATGGAGCCCGGCACCGCGCGCCGCGCCATCGAGCCCTTCTTCACCACCAAGGCGCAGGGGCAGGGCACGGGGCTCGGCCTGTCGATGGTCCATGGCTTCGCCACCCAGTCGGGCGGGCTCTTCAAGCTGCTGAGCGAGAAGGGGCGCGGCACGGCCGCCGTGCTGTTCCTGCCCGTGGCGCAGGAAGGGCGCGCGACGGCGGGCGGGCCGGACGCCGACCCGTCGCGGCGCTGGACCGTGCTCCTGGTGGACGACGAGGAGCTGGTGCGGATGTCGATGGCCGAGGGGCTGCGCGACCTCGGCTACGACGTGGAGGACGTGGGCACCGCCCACGAGGCGCTGGAGGCGGTGCGGATGGGCTTCCGGCCCGACGTCGTCGTGACCGACCACATCATGCCGGGGATGCTGGGGGCCGACCTCGCGCGCGAGCTGCGCGAGATGCAGCCCGACCTGCCGATCCTGATGATCACCGGCTACGCCCAGCTCGGGCCCGACCAGACGCGCGGCTTCCACGTGATGAGCAAGCCGTTCCGCCAGTCCGACCTCGCCGGGCGGCTGGCGGCGATGCTGTCGGGCGAGGAGAAGGTGGTGCCGCTGCGGACCCGCGCCCCGCCGGAGTGAGCGGGCCGCGTCCCTCCGATCCGGCCGGACGCCCGCCCGACGCAGCCGCTAGTCCGCGCGCGCGCGGGCGCGGAAGCTGACCACCTTGCCCTGGTCGAGGAGGCCGGCCACCCGCTGGGCGAGGTCGGCCTGCCGGAAGGGCTTGGCCAGCCGGGGCAGCCGCCCGGCCGGGGCCTGCGCCACCTCGGCGTAGCCCGTCACCAGCAGCACGGGCAGGCCGGGCCGCATCTCGCGCAGCTCGGCGGCGAGCTGCGCCCCCGACATCCCCGGCATCAGGTAGTCGGTCACCAGCAGGTCCGGCGCCAGCCCCCGGCGCACGAGGTCGAGCGCCTGCGCCGCGCCGGCGGCCTCGACCACCTCGTAGCCCAGCTCGCGCAGCATCTCGGCGGTGCCGATCCGCACCAGGTCCTGGTCGTCCACCACCAGCAGGGTCGCCGACCAGGGCGCGGGGACGGCCTCGGCGGGGCTCGGGCTCTCGGCCGGCAGGACCTCGGCCGCCTCGGGGAGCCAGATCTCGGCCCGCGTCCCCCCGCCGGGCGAGGAGGCCAGGAGGAGCCGCCCGCCCGACTGCGCGGCGAGGCCGTGGACCATGGACAGCCCGAGGCCCGTGCCCTTGCCGACGCCCTTGGTGGAATAGAAGGGCTCGATGCAGCGGCGCAGCGTCTCGGGGTCCATGCCGGTGCCGGTGTCGATGGCCGACAGCCGCAGGTAGCGCCCCGGCGCGAGGCCCGAGGGGTCGCCCGGCCCCGCCTCGGCCGCACCGACGGCAAGGGTGAGCGTGCCGCCGCCCGGCATCGCGTCCCGCGCGTTCACCGCGAGGTTGAGGAGCGCGAGCTCGAGCTGGTTCGGGTCCACGCGGGCGGGGGGGAGGCCCGGGGGCGCCGTCACCGCCACGGCGATCTGCGGCCCGATGGACCGCTGGATGAGGTCGGTCATGCCGCCGACCAGCGCGGCGATGTCCACGGGCCGCGCCTCCAGGTGCGTGCGCCGCGCGAAGGCCAGGAGCCGGCTGACCAGCAGCCGCGCCCGCTCGGCCGCGTCCAGCCCGCCGGCGATCAGGCGCTGCGTCCGCTCGTCGTCCACGCGCTTCTGCGCCCGTTCGAGCGAGCCCACGATGGGCGTCAGCAGGTTGTTGAAGTCGTGCGCCACCCCCCCCGTGAGCTGGCCGATGGTGTCCATCTTCTGCATCTCGAAGAGCTGCGCGGCCGCCGCCTGCTTCTCGGCGACGGCGGTCGCCACCTTCTCCTCCAGCGTCTCGTTGAGCTGGCGCAGCGCGATCTCGGCGGCCCGGCGCTCGGTCACGTCCTCGGCGATGCCGACGACGCGGCGGCGGCCGGTGATGGGGTCGGTGGTGACGAAGGCGCGGTCGTGGACCCGCCTCTCGCTGCCGTCGGGGCGGCGCAGGCGGTATTCGGCCTCGCTTCCGCCGCCCGCGTGCTGCCGGCGGATGGCGGCCTCGACCAGGGGGCGGTCCTCGGGGTGGATGCCCTCCAGGAAGGCGCGGTTGTCGCGCATCAGCTCGGCGACCGGGCGGCCCCAGAGCCGCTCGTAGGCGGGGCTGACGTAGCTGATCCGCTCCTCCTCCAGCTCCAGCACGTAGAACACGTCGTCGATCGTCTCGGCGAGCTGGCGGAAGCGGGCCTCGCTGTCCTGCAACCGGCGCTCGGATTCGCGGCGGAGCGAGATGTCGCGCATGACGGCGGTGAAGAAGCGCCGCCCCCCGGCGTCGCGCCATTCGGTGATGGACAGGTCCACGGGGAAGAGGCCGCCGTCCGAGCGCCGGCCGTCCACCTCGCGGCCGATGCCGATGATGCGGCGCTCGCCGGTCCGGAGGTAGCGGGCGAGGTAGCCGTCATGGGCGGCGGCGTGGCCGGGCGGCATCAGCATCCGCACGTTGCGGCCCCGCGCCTCGTCGGCGGCGTAGCCGAAGATGACCTCGGCGGCGGGGTTGAAGGACTGGATCGTGCCCGACTCGTCGATCACCACGATCGCATCGACGGCGGTGTCCACGATGGCCGACAGCCGGGTGAGCGTCTCCTGCCGCTCGGCCTCGCTGCGCGCCAGCTCCTCGGCGCCCCGGGCGCGGCCCTCGGCGCGGGCGGCGCTCAGGGCGTAGCCGGCGGCGACGGCCACCAGCCCCAGGCCGATGGCGAAGGCCACCGCCAGCAGCCGCCGGGCATCCGTCGCGGCGGCCTCGGCCTGCCGGGTGCGGGCGTCCAGCCGCAGCTCCTCCTCGGCGGCGAGGCGGGCGACGAGGGCGCGCACCCGGTCCATGAAGGCCTGCCCCCGGTCCGAGGCGACCAGCGCCACCGCCTGGTCCGCGCGCCCGGTCCCCGCCAGCAGGAGGGCCCGGTCCAGGAGCGCCATGCGGGCGTCGGACAGCCGCTCCAGGTCCGCCGCGACCGCCGCCTGCCGGGGGCTGCCCGCCGCCAGCTCGGCCAGCCGGTCCAGGTGGCCGTCGATCCGGGCGCGGCCGTCGCGGTAGGAGCCGAGATACCGGTCGTCCCCCGTCAGCAGGTAGCCGCGCTGCCCCGTCTCGGCGTCGAGCAGCGCCGACAGCGCGCGCTGCGATTCGAGGAGGACCTCCATGTGCTCGATCTGCCGCCGCTCGGTCTCGCCGCGCGACCGCTCCAGCCGCAGGCCGGCCTGGAACATCGCGCCCACGAGGAGCGCGAGGCCGAGGAGGGCCAGGAGCCCGATCCAGGACAGGTGCCGCATGGGCCGTCTCTCACTCCAGCGCGGACGGTCGGCCCGACGGGGCCGGGCGGTCCAGGGTTGCAATCCGGGATTGAGCCTGCCGCACACGTTTGGGTTGTGGTCTGTGCGTTGTCAAGCTCGCCGTCCGGGCGCAAGCCATTGTTTCCAAATCGTCGAACCCCTGTTTCGGACGGCCTGTCCGATGACGTCGCGGCCCCGGCGGGTCCGGGCCCGGCGGAGCTGATTCGCGCTGCGGCTGTGGTGTTACACCGGGACGCGGGCGGGCGTCACCTGTCCCAAGGGCAAGGCCGCCTCCCGCCCGCCGCAAGGCCGCGCCGGGCGACCCGCGCCGGGCGGCCCGCGTCGGGGAGGCCGCGTCGGGGAGGCCGCGTCAGGGCTCCCCGTCCGCGCGGGGCAGCAGGATCGTCGCCGTCGTCCCCGCGCCGGGGGCGCTCCGCAGCCGCAGCGCCCCGCCCGACCGCTCGGCGAAGCCGTGGACCACCGCGAGGCCCAGCCCCGCCCCCCGGCCCGGCCCCTTGGTGGTGAAGAAGGGCTCCACCGCGCGGTCGAGCACCTCGGGCGCCATCCCGGTCCCGGTGTCGATCACCTCGAAGGCCACGGCGTCCCCCGCGAGGCCCATCCCCGCCGGCCCCATCCCCGCCGGCCCCATCCCCGCCGGCCGGTTCGCCACCGTCAGCCGCAGCCGCCCGCCGCCCGGCATCGCCTCGCGCGCGTTCACCACCAGGTTCAGGAGGGCCACCTCCAGCAGGTGGGCGTCCGCCCGCACCGGCCAGGCGTCGTCGTCCACCTCGCAGGCCAGCTCCACCTCGCAGGCCAGCGCGATCCCCGCGCCCAGCGCGTGCCGGGCCAGCGCCTCGACCTGCGGCACGAGCCGGCGCGGATCGACGCGCACCGGGTCCAGCGGCTCGCTCCGCGCCACGAGCCCGAGCTGGCGCACCATCGCGTGGCCCCGCTCGGCCGCCGCCGTGCCCTGCCGCAGGATGTCGCGCACCCCCTCGTCAACGGTGCGCCGCCCGATCAGCCGGTAGCTGCCCAGCACCGCCGCCAGCACGTTGCCGAAGTCGTGCGCGATCCCCCCGGTGATCTGGCCCAGCGCCTCCAGCTTCTGGGCCCGCAGCAGCCCGGCCTGCGCCGCCTCGCGCCGCGCCATCTCGGCGGCCAGCTCCTCGGCCGTCGCGCGGAGCGCGCGGGTCCGCTCGGCGACCATCGCCTCCAGCGCCTCGTTCGACCGCGCCAGCGCCGCCTCGGCGGCCTTCTGCGCCGACAGGTCCACCACCACGGCGGCCTGCTCGCCCGCCGCGCCCCCGGCGGGGGTGAGCGCGACCAGCACCGGCACCCGGCGGCCGTCGCGCGTCACGATCTCCTTCTCGTAGGGCGCGGCCGCGCCGTCGCGCGCCAGCTCCGCCCGCCGCGCCGCGTCCAGCCCCCGGAACTCCGGCGGGGTGAGGTCGTCCCAGCCCAGCGGCCCGCTCCCCACGGACTTGGCCCCCACGGACCCGCCCGCGAAGGAGTCGCGCCCGTGGCCGGTCAGCGCGACGAAGGCGTCGTTGACGTAGTGGATGCGCCCGTCGGGGCCGCCCAGCGCGAAGGGCAGGATGTTGCTGTCCACCACCCGCCGGAACCGCGCCTCGCTGGCCCGCAGGGCGGCCTCGGCCGCGCGCCGCTCGGTCACGTCCTCGATCACCGCGATCTCGAAGGCGGGCCGGCCGTCCGCGTCGCGCACCAGCGACACCGCCACCCGCGCCCAGAGCGTCCCGCCGTCCTCGCGCAGGTAGCGCTTCTCGACGGCGTAGCGGTCGATCTCGCCCCGGCCCATGCGGCGGAACAGCGACAGGTCCGGCTCCAGGTCGTCGGGGTGGGTGATCTCCGGCCAGGGCCGCGACATCAGCTCCGCCCGCGACCGGCCCAGCATCTGGCAGAGCGCCTCGTTCACGTCGAGGCACCGCATCGTCCGCAGGTCCACGCAGCCCACGCCCACGGCGGCGTTCTCGAAGACGGCGCGGAAGCGCCGCTCGCTGGCGCGCAGCTCCGCCTCGGCCCGCGTGCGGGCGGTGATGTCCACCGTGCTGCCGATGGCCCGCACCGGCCCGCCGGGTCCGTAGAGGATCGAGGCATGGTCGGCGAGGTCCAGCCAGCGCCCGTCGCGGTGGCGCAGCCGATACTCGCACGTCAGGCGCTCCCGGCCCCGCGCCAGCGCCGCCGCCGCCTCGGCCCGCACGCGCGGCAGGTCGTCGGGATGCACCCGGTCCTGCCACCACTCCGCCCGGGGCGGCGCCTCGGCGGGATCGAAGCCCAGCATCGCCCGGACGGGGCCGCTGCGGACCACCTCGCCCGTGGTCAGGTCCCAGTCGTAGACGATCCCCCCCACCGCCTCCAGCGCCAGCCGCAGCCGCTCCTCGGACAGCTTGCGCTCGGTCACGTCGGTATGGGTGCCGAACAGCCGGAGCGGCCGCCCCGCCGCGTCGCGCTCGATCTCGGCCAGCACCGAGACCCAGCGCACCTGCCCGTCGCCCGGCCGGACGATCCGGTAGTCGATGGCGTATTCGGCCCGCGCCGCCGCCACCGCGTCGAGGAAGGCCCGCTCCACCCGCGCGCGGTCGTCGGGATGGACGCGGGCGAGCCAGGCCTCGTGCGGCTCGTCCCAGGCCTCGGGCGGCAGGCCGTGGATCTCCAGGTACTCCGGCGACCGCCGGGCGTGGAACCGGCCGCCGCGCAGGTCCACCTCGTGCCCGCCCGAGCGGCCCAGCCGGTGCGCCCGCGACAGCTCGGCCTCGCGCCGGCGCAGCCGCTCCTCGCTCGCCCGGAGCGCCGCCAGCGCCTGGGCCCGCGACCGCACCAGCGCCAGCCGGTCCCGCGCCACCCGGATCGACCGGCGCAGCGTGTGGGGGTCGCAGCGGCGGCGGTCGATGTAGTCGCCCGCCCCCTCGCGCATGGCGGCGACCGCCTCGGCCTCGCCGTCGGGCTCGGCCACGAGGACGACCGCCTGCGCCGGCTCGCCCGCCCCGTCGCGCAGGGCGCGCACGAGGTCGAGCCCCGCCATGTCCGGCAGGTCCTGCGCCACCAGCAGGCAGTCGGGGCCGCGCCGCCGCGTCTCGGCCAGCGCCGCCGCGCCGGTCGCCGCCTCGCGCGCGCGGGCGCCGGCGGGCAGGCAGGCCGCGAGAGCGCGCCGGCTCTCGGGGCGGCCATCGACGATCAGCACGTCCAGCGTCACGGCGGCGCTCCCTTCGTCCTGCGGGCCCGGCCCCTGGCCCCGTCCGGCTCCTGTCCGGGGGCCTGCGGCCAGCATAGGCGATCCCCCGAAGGCGTCGAGCCGTCCGTCGCTCCCCCGCCACCGTCCCGCCCGATCGCGACAATTCGAATCGTTTCGGGGCGGGGCGGAAAGGGTCCGTTCACCTTTTCGCGCGAGGATGGGGGCGATGAAACGCTGGCTTGGGGGGATTCGTCCGATGGACCTATGCGTGATCGACGACCACCCGGTGAACCTCCGGGTGCTGAAGGGCGTGATCGCCTCCGTGCCCGGCTGGCGGGCCGAGACGTTCCAGGACCCGCTGGCCGCGCTCGACCGCTGCCGCGCGACGGTGTTCGACCTCGTGATCGTGGACTACCAGATGCCCGGCCTGAACGGCATCGACGTGCTGCGCCGCCTGCGCGCCGATCCCCGGTTCGAACACGTCCCCGTCGTGATGATCACCGCCGACTCCGACCGCGCCCTGCGGATCGACGCGATCCGCGCCGGCGCCACCGACTTCCTCAACAAGCCCGTGGACCCGGAGGAGCTGCGCGTCCGCGCCGCCAACCTCCTGGCGCTGCGCCGCGCGCAGACGGCCCTGTCCGACCGCGCCGTGCACCTGGCCGACGAGGTGGCGGCCGCCACCCGCCGCATCGCCCAGCGCGAGGAGGAGGTGATCGAGCGTCTGGCCCGCGCCATCGAATACCGCGACGACCAGACCGGCGGCCACATCCAGCGGGTCGCCCGCGTCTCCGCCCTTCTCGCGGCCGAGCTGGGGCTCTGCCCGCGCTCCTGCGCGAACGTCTTCCTCGCCGCGCAGCTCCACGACATCGGCAAGATCGGCCTGCCCGACTCCATCCTCCTCAAGCCCGGCCGCCTTTCGGCGGAGGAGGTGGCGGTCATGCGCCTTCACACCGTCATGGGCGGGGAGGTGCTGCGCGACGGCACCAGCGACCTCATCCGCATCGCCCACGGCATCGCGCTGCACCACCACGAACGCTGGGACGGCGCGGGCTATCCCCACGGCCTCGCGGGGGACCGCATCCCGCTCGCGGCCCGCCTCGTGGCGGTGGCCGACGTGCTCGACGCCCTGCGGAGCGAGCGGCCCTACAAGCCCGCCTGGGACGCCCCCGCCGCCCGCGCCGAGATCGAGAGGCTGTCGGGCGCCGCCTTCGACCCCGGCTGCGTCGCCGCGCTGGGCCGCATCTGGCCCGCCGTCTGCGCCCTCTACGACGCCCCCGCCTGCATGACGACCCAGGAGAACGCCGCATGACGACCCCCCGCACCCTGTCCCTCGACCTCACCCGCCGCGCGCTCTGCGCCGGGCTGGTGGCCGCGCCCTTCGCGGCCCCGCGCGCCGCGCGGGCCTCGCTCGCCCGGCCGGCGGGCCCGGTGATCCTGCGCCTGACCGGCGCCATCGACGCCACGAACGCCGAGGGGGCGGCCGAGTTCGACCTCGCCATGCTCGACGCGCTCCCCCAGCGCGAGACGGTGACCGCGACCCCCTGGCACGAGGGCCGGCCCCGGTTCAGCGGCCCGACCGTCGCCACCGTGCTGGAGGCCGCCGGGGCCGGGGGCTCGGCGCTGCGGATCGTGGCGCTGAACGACTATTCCGCCGAGATGCCGATGGACGACGCCCTGTCGATCCCCGTGATCCTCGCCACCCGCATCGACGGGCAGGGGATCTCGGTCCGCGACAAGGGCCCGATCTTCGTCATCTATCCGTTCGACGAACGTCCCGACCTCTTCAACGAGGTGTATTTCGGCCGCTCCGTCTGGCAGGTCGCCGGCATCGAGGTCCTGGCGTGAAGTATTGGCGCCGCAGGTCCGACTGGACGGGGTCGCGCCCGCTGCGCTGGGGCGTCGCGGGGCTGAGCGGGCTGAGCCTCGTCCTGCTGGCCGGCGTCGTCTACCTGTTCAGCCTCCTCGACCAGAGCCGGCAGGCGATGGAGGACAGCGTCCGCGAGGACGCGATGTGGGCCGTCTACCAGACCGACCGCCAGGCCAGCCGCATGATCGCCACCATCGACGACGCGCTGCTCGCCGGCCTGCCGGACGGGGCGGCCCCGGTGGTCGCGGCCTACGACATCCTCTACAGCCGCGCCGAGCTGCTGGAGGAGGGCTCGTTCGGCGTCAAGTTCAGCGCCACCCCCAGCCTCTACGCCGAGGCGCAGCGGGTGAGCGACGACATCCTCGGGCTGGCCGCGCGCGTGGACGCGCTGGCCGCCGCGCCCTCCGGGCCGGGCCTCCGCGCCCTGCGCTCCGAGACCGAGGCCGTGCAGCGCGCCACCGGCAACCTGGTGGTGCTGACCAACGCCGCGCTCAACCAGACCCGCGTGGCCCAGCGGGCCGAGGCCCAGGGCCTCCAGGCCGCGCTGGGGATCAGCGTGGGCCTGCTCGTGGTGGGCTTCGCCGGCATCGTCACGCTGATGGCGCTGCAGATGCGCCTGATCGCCACCGTCGGCCGCAAGCTCGCCATCCTGGGGGAGCGCAACCGCGCCATAGCCAAGCGCGCCCGCGCCGCCAGCCGCGCCAAGTCCACCTTCCTCGCCACCATGAGCCACGAGATCCGCACGCCTCTCAACGGCATCATCGGCACCGCCGAGCTCATGGCCCACGCCCACCTCTCGCCCGAGCAGGAGCGGCACCTCTCGACCATCCGCGAATCGGGCTACCACCTGCTCGAGGTCATCAGCGACGTGCTGGACTTCTCCAAGCTCGAATCCGGCAAGGTGGAGTTCGAGATCCATCGCGTCCGCCTGCCCGACGTGGCGATGCTGCTGCGCGCCATGCTGGCCCCGCGCGCCGAGCTCAAGGGCCTGCGGCTCGGCATCGACCTGCCGGCGCTGGAGGTCGGCACCGACCCGGCCCGGCTGCGCCAGATCCTCGTGAACCTCCTCGGCAACGCGCTCAAGTTCACGACCGAGGGCTCGGTCACCGCGACGGGCCGCCTCACCGCCCCCGGCCGCCTGCGGATCGAGATCGCCGACACCGGCATCGGCATCCCCGACGCGGCGATGTCGCTGCTGTTCCGCGACTTCAGCCAGGTGGACGGCTCGGCCTCGCGCAGCTTCGGCGGCACGGGCCTCGGGCTCGTCATCTGCAAGCGCATCGCCGAGGGGCTGGGCGGCCGCATCGGCGCCACGAGCCGGCCGGGCGAGGGCAGCACCTTCTGGTTCGAGATCCCCGTCGCCGATCCCCTCCCCGTCGAGGCCGCCGCAGCCACGCCGCCGGATCCCGCCCACGCCCGCGAGGGGGCCTTCCAGGGCCGCGTCCTGGTGGTCGAGGACAACCCCGTGAACCGAACCGTCGCCAAGGGCCTGCTAGGCTGGCTCGGGGTGGAGGTCGAGATGGCCCACAACGGCGCCCAGGCGGTCGAGCGGCTCGCGCAGGGCGGCTGCGACCTCGTGCTCATGGACGTGCAGATGCCGGTGATGAACGGCCTGGAGGCCACCGAGGAGATCCGGCGGCGCGGCGATCCCGTCCGCATCGTCGGCCTGACCGGCAATGCCTTCATCAGCGACCGGGCCGACTGCCTGCGCGCCGGGATGGACGACTTCGTGGCCAAGCCGGTGACGCAGGACAAGCTGGCGCAGGTCCTCGCCGAGGCTGGCCTGCAACGCCCGGCCGGGCCCGCCGCGAAGCAGAGCCCGGAGGCCCGCCCCGCTCCGGGCGGGCGATCCGCGCCGGGCCCCGGGGCCGCGCCCGAGGCCCCGCTGCTGGACGCCGGCCTCTTCGCGAGCCTCCTGGGCACCCTGGGGGCCGGGACGGTGGAGGCGCTGCTCGAGGAGGTGATGGCCGAGGCCGCCGCGCTGCCCGCCGCCTTCGCCGAGGGGGAGGCCGGGGACTCCGGGCGGCTGGACGCGATCCTGCACGGCTTCAAGGGCGCGGCCGCGACGCTGGGCCTGGCCGAGGCCGCCCGCCTCGCCCAGGCGCTCCGGGACGGAGGGGGCAGGGGCCCGGAAGCGACGGAGCGTCCGCTGCGGGCGGCGCTCGCCGGGGCCGACATGGCTCGGGCCGCGCTACGGGCCGCCGGTCGGCCGGTCGCCGCCTGATGATCCGCGCGGGGGCGGAGGGGCCGGGCGGGAGGCAGGACCCTCGATCCTGCCGTCGGGTCCGACGGCCTGTCGAGGCTTGCCGCGGGAGGCTGTCCGGCGGCCGGGGACCGGATGCGGGCGCCGGCCATGACCGCCGCCGGGTCGTCGGGCGGGCTCCCTGCCGGGAGGAGTGGCCATCGACCTCCGCTCCGGGTGGCATCGCCCGTTCCTCGGGGCCGTCCGAGGATCGCCCGCTTGGCGACCCGGCCCCCCGGCGGTCGCCGGCCTTGGCAGCGGGATCGGGCGGAAGGGCGAGGGACCGCTCGCTCGACGGCGCCTCGCTCCGCCGTCGCGGACCACGGGTGTCGGGGCGGTCGTCGAAGGGCCGGGGCGGTCGTCGGCCGCGAGCGTCGGACCCGGCGAAGAGCCCCTTGCCCGCCGGTCTTGCGTTCCCTCGTCGCGGGGCACGGAGACACGGCCGAGCCGCGATGGCGCCAGTCATCCGCGACCACCGGATCGCCGAGGCCGCCTGGAGCCCGGAGATCAGGGGCTCGGCCCGCCGGCGCAACGGAATCAGGCCGCCGCTGGTGGCCCCGATCGTCCAGCGCAACCTCCTGGCCCGCCAGCAGGCGGTCGCGACGGCAGCGGCCGGGGCCTAGAAGGCCGTCGAGCGGGGAACGGCAGGTCAGGGTGGGGCGGAGAACAGCCGGGCGCAGCACAACGAAGCGGCCGGGTGGGGCGGGCACGGCAGGGCAGGGTCTCAATCCACCTTCAGGGTTTGGCGCAGCCGCCCCGTGAGGCGGTCGTAGATCAGGATGCGGTCGTCGGCCGTCACCACGGCCAGCCAGTCGCCGCCCTGCGTGAAGGCGGTGGGCCGCGCGCCCTCGGGCAGGTCGAGGCTGTCGGGCAGGGGCGGCCCCTCGCGGTTCAGCCGCATGACAAAGGCGCCGATCAGGACTAGGAAGCCCAGGATCATCACCACGATCAGCGCCGTCACCAGGCGCTGAAGCGCCCGCAGCCCGGGCGGGAGGGAGGCCTCGGGGGCCGTGTCCATGAGCGAACGCCTTTGCTTCGACATCGCGGCCGACCCGCCGCGCCGCCTTGATAAGGCGCTGGCCCGCGACGTGCCAGACGACAGCCTGAGCCGCTCGCGCCTCGCCCGCCTCATCGCCGAGGGCGCGGTGCGGGTGGACGGGGCAGTCGCGGCCGACCCCTCGGCCCCCGTCACGGCCGGTGCGCGGGTGGAGATCGCGCTCGGGCCGCCGGAGGAGAGCCACATCGGCCCCGAGGCGATCCCGCTGCAGGTGGTCTGGGAGGACGCCGAGCTGATCGTGGTGGACAAGCCGCCGGGGATGGTGGTGCATCCGGCGCCGGGCTCGCCCTCCGGGACGCTGGTGAACGCGCTCATCCACCATTGCGGCGATTCGCTGTCCGGCGTGGGCGGGATGCTGCGGCCCGGCATCGTGCACCGGATCGACAAGGACACCTCGGGCCTGCTGGTCGCCGCCAAGTCGGACCGGGCGCACCAGGGCCTCGCCGCGCAGTTCGAGGCGCACGCGGTCGAACGGCACTACCTTGCGGTCTGCCACGGCCGACCCGACCCGGCCGACCCCCGGCTGTCCGGCCTGCGCGGCATCGACTGGGAGGCGGGGCAGGTGCTGCGGATCGCGACGCGGCTCGACCGGCACCGAACCGACCGGCAGCGGCAGGCGGTGACCTGGGAGGGCGGACGGCACGCCGTCACCCGCGCCCGCGTCGTCGAGGGCTTCGGCGCCCCGCCCGCCGCCGCGCTGATCGACTGCTGGCTCGAGACCGGGCGGACCCACCAGATCCGAGTCCATCTGGCCCATGCGGGCCACGGGCTCGTGGGCGATCCGGTCTATGGCGGCCAGCGGCGGCCTTCGGTCCGCGCCCTGGGCGAGGCGGGCGCCGCCGCCGTCGCGGGCTTCCCCCGGCAGGCGCTCCACGCCGCGACGCTGGGCTTCGTGCACCCCGTCACCCGCGAGGGGCTGCGCTTCGAGTCGCCATTGCCGCCCGACATGGCGGAACTCCTGCGCGCCCTGCGCGGTTGAACCGGTGCCACCGCGAAAATCGTCGCCCAAGGCGACGGGTGTTCATCTTTCGTTGAGGAAGATGGGCTATAACGGCATTTCCCTTGAGTCATAAGACCCGAAATGTTAAGGGGATGAACTTTTCGAAAGGAGCTTCCATGGCCACCTATGCGAACCTTCCGGCCCCCAGCCCCGAACAGGGGTTGAACCGTTATCTCCAGGAAATCCGCAAGTTCCCGATGCTGGAGCCGGAGGAGGAGTACATGCTCGCGAAGCGCTGGGTGGACCACGAGGATGCCTCGGCTGCGCACAAGCTCGTCACCTCGCACCTGCGGCTCGCGGCCAAGATCGCCATGGGCTACCGCGGCTACGGCCTCCCGCAGGCCGAGGTCATCTCCGAGGCGAACGTGGGCCTGATGCAGGCGGTCAAGCGCTTCGACCCCGAGAAGGGGTTCCGGCTCGCCACCTATGCGATGTGGTGGATCCGGGCCGCGATCCAGGAGTACATCCTGCGGTCGTGGAGCCTCGTGAAGCTTGGCACCACCTCGGCGCAGAAGAAGCTGTTCTTCAACCTCCGCAAGGCCAAGGCCCGCATCGGCGCGCTGGAGGAGGGGGACCTGCGCCCCGAGAACGTCAAGCGCATCGCCACCGACCTCGGCGTGACCGAGGAGGAGGTGGTGTCGATGAACCGCCGCCTGTCGGGGGGCGACGCCTCGCTCAATGCCCAGATCGGGGCGAGCGAGGACAGCTCGACCCAGTGGCAGGACTGGCTGGAGGACGAGGACGCCGACCAGGCTACCGCCTTTGCCGAGCGGGACGAGCTGGAGGCGCGGCGCGAGCTGCTGACGGCGGCGATGGACCAGCTCACCGACCGCGAGAAGGATGTGCTGATCCAGCGGCGGCTCCAGGACGACGTGGTGACGCTGGAGGAGCTGTCCGAGCGTTACGGCGTCTCGCGCGAGCGCATCCGGCAGATCGAGGTGCGCGCCTTCGAGAAGCTCCAGAAGCGGATGACCGAGCTGGCGCGTGAACGGGGGATGCTGGAGACGGCCTGACCCTCGTTGCGTCCGCGCGCGGGCCTGCTAGCGTCGCGGCGCAATCGAGGGGGGACCATCCACATGCACAAGCCCGTCCGCTGGGGCGTCCTGGGCGCCGCGAACTTCGCGCGCGAGCACATGGCGCGCGCGATCCACGCCGCCGAGGGCGCGGACCTCCTCGCTCTGGCCACGTCGAGCCCGGCGAAGGCCGAGGGGTTCCGGGCCTTCGCGCCGAATCTCCGGGTTCATGGCTCCTACGAGGAGCTGCTGGCCGACCCCGAGGTGGAGGCGGTCTACATCCCGCTGCCCAACCACCTGCACGTCGAATGGTCGCTCAAGGCGATCGAGGCCGGCAAGCACGTCCTTTGCGAGAAGCCGATGGCGCTGCACGCCTCGGAGTTCGACCGGCTGATCGCGGCGCGCGACCGCTCGGGGCGGCTGGTGGCCGAGGCCTTCATGATCGTGCACCACCCGCAATGGATCCGCGCGCGGGAGCTGGTGCAGGGCGGCGCCATCGGGGAGCTGCGGCACGTCGCGGCCGAGTTCTCGTTCAACCTCACCGACATGGGCAACATCCGCAACAAGCCCGATACCGGGGGCGGCGCGCTGGGGGACATCGGAGTCTACATCTTCGGCGCGGCGCGCTTCGTCAGCGGGCAGGAGCCCGCGCGCATCCGCGCGGCGAACGTCCAGCGCGAGAACGGCGTGGACGTGTACGTGCAGATGATGGCCGACTTCCCGGGCTTCGCCTATTCCGGCATGGTGTCGATGCGCCTCCACAACCGGCAGGAGGTGGTGTTCCACGGGACCGATGGCGTGCTGCGGGTGGCCTACGCGCCTTTCAACGCCAATGTGCATGACGTGGCCCAGCTGGTGCTGGAGACGGGCATGACCCGGACTGGCGAGCGGTTTCCGAACGTGAACCACTACGTGCTGCAGGTGCAGAACTTCGGGCGGGCGCTGCGCGAGGGCGTGGCCTATCCCTGCCCGCTGGAGTTCAGCCGGGGCACGCAGGCCATGATCGACATGGTGCTGGAAGCGGAGCAGGGGGCGGCCTGACGTTGCGGCCGGGAACGTCCCGCGCGCCCGGCCGTTCCTCCGCCGGATCACCAGCCGAAAGGGGACCGGCATGAGCCGACGCATCGTGGTGTTCGGAGCGGAGGGGGTGACGGGGCGCGAGGTGGTGCGGCAGGCCCTGGAGCGGGGCCATGCGGTGCGCGCCTCGGACCGGTCGTTCAAGGAACCCGGGCGGCTGCCGGAGGGTGTCGAGGCCGTGCCGGCGGATGTGCTGGCGGGCGACCTGCGGCCCGTCGTGCGGGGCATGGACGCCGTGATCTCGTGCCTGGGCGTGCCGAACGATCCCCGGACGCTGCTCGATCCGCCGCCGCTCTATGTGGACGGGACGGCGCGGATCGTGCAGGCGATGCAGGCCGAGGGGGTGCAGCGGATCGCCGTGATCTCGGCGGCCTTCGTGGCGGTCCGTGACCGGGGACCGCTCCTGTTCCGCACGGCGGTGATTCCGTCGCTGACCCGCGTGCTCGACCAGATGCGGGGGATGGAGGCGGTGCTCCGCGTCTCGGGCCTCGACTGGACGGCGGTGCGGCCGGGCTGGCTTCTGGAGGGGGAGCCCACGGGCGACGCCTGGATCGGGGCGGAGCCCTTCCCCGAGGCTCTGATCCGGGCGCGGACCGGCGACGTGGCGGCGCTGCTGCTGGACTGCGCGGCGGACAACGCCTGGGTGGGCGGGACGCCGTTCATCGCCCGGGACGAGCCGGATTTCGAGGAGTCCTCGACCCGGGTGGTGCTGGAGATGCTGGCCTGATCCAGCGAGGGGGGCGGGCCGGAGCCCGCCTATGGAGCCTCGGCGCCCGTCTCGACCCAGGCCCGTGCCTTGGCTGCCTGGTCGGGGCGGAAGGTGCGGTAGCTGATGTGCGGCAGGATCGCGCTCTCGAACCGGGTGGCCCAGAGGAGCCAGGATTGATCGCTCACCACAGCGACGCGGCCGAAGCGGTCGAGCCGCTTCAGAAGGCTCAGGGACCGGCCGAGGTGGTGCGGCAGGTCGCCCAGGTCGAGGCCGCCGAGACTCTCCACCTCCACATAGACATGGGTCTTGGGGTGCGCCGCGAGCGACGCCTCCAGCCGATCGGTCAGTGGGTCGAGGTCGGCACGGGCGAGCCGGCCCCGGACGCGCAGGGCGATCACGTCAGGGGTGGCGGAGGGGAGGGGCTCGATCATGGCATCAGGCCTCCATCCGCTCCAGCTCGTCGATGAAGCCTTCGATCATCGACAGGCCCTTGTCCCAGAAGGTGGGGTCGGAGGCGTCGAGGCCGAAGGGGGCGAGGAGTTCCTTGTGGTGCTTGCTGCCCCCCGCTTTCAGCATCTCGAAGTACTTGTCGCGGAAGGCGGGGTCGCCCTCCTCGTAGACGGCGTAGAGCGCGTTCACGAGGCCGTCGCCGAAGGCGTAGGCGTAAACGTAGAAGGGCGAGTGGATGAAGTGCGGGATGTAGCTCCAGAACGTCTCGTAGCCGGGAGCGAAGTCGAAGGCGTCGCCGAGCGACTGCGCCTGGATCGACATCCAGAGGGCGTTGATGTCGTCGGTCGTCAGCTCGCCGTGGCGGCGGGCCTCGTGGAGCTTGGACTCGAAGTCGTAGAAGGCGATCTGCCGGACGACCGTGTTGATCATGTCCTCGACCTTGCCGGCGAGGAGGGCCTTCTTCGCCTTGGCGTCGGGGGCCTCGGACAGCAGCTTGCGGAAGGTCAGCATCTCGCCGAACACCGACGCGGTTTCCGCGAGGGTGAGGGGGGTGGAGGACAGCAGCTCCCCTTGGCCCGCCGCCAGCACCTGATGGACGCCGTGGCCGAGCTCGTGGGCGAGGGTCATCACGTCGCGCGGCTTGCCGAGGTAGTTCAGCATCACGTAGGGGTGCGCGTCCGTCACCGTGGGGTGGGCGAAGGCGCCGGGGGCCTTGCCGGGCGTCACGGCGGCGTCGATCCAGCCTTGGGCGAAGAAGGGCGCGGCGAGGTCGGCCATGCGCGGGTCGAAGGCCGCGTAGGCCTCGGACACGGTGCGCTGGGCCTGGTCCCAGGACACGAGGCGGTCGTCCTCGGTCGGAAGGGGCGCGTTGCGGTCCCAGACCTGGAGGCGGTCCAGCCCCAGCCATTTCGCCTTGAGCCGGTAGTAGCGGTGCGACAGGCGCGGGTAGGCGGCGACGACGGCGTTCCTCAGCGCCTCGACCACCTCGGGCTCGACGTGGTTGGACAGGTGGCGCGCGGTCTGCGGGGTGGGCAGGCCGCGCCAGCGGTCCTCGACCTCCTTCTCCTTGGCCAGCGTGTTGTGGATGCGCGCGAAGGTGCGGGTGTTCTCTCCGAACACCTTGGCGAGGGCGTGGAACCCGGCCTCGCGCCGCGAACGGTCCTTGTCGGTCAGGAGATTGAGCGTGGCCTCGATGCCCAGCGGCTCGCCATCCACGTCGAATTTCAGGGCGGCGATGGTTTCGTCGAAGAGCTTGTTCCAGGCGGAGGCGCCGACCACGGACATGTCGTGGAGGAACTTCTCCAGCTCGTCGGAGAGCTGGTAGGGCTTCATGGCGCGCATCCGGTCGAAGACCGGCTTGTAGCGGTTCAGCTCCTGGCTCTGGCCGAGGAGGGCGGCGAGGTGGTCCTCGTCCAGCCGGTTGAACTCCAGCCCCCAGAACACGAGGGGGGTGGTGAAATTGGTGATGCGGTCCTGGCAGTCGGAAAGGAACTTGGCGCGTTCGCCGTCCGTGGTGATCTGGTAGTAGCGCAGGCCGGCGTAGGACATGATGCGGCCGGCCACCTGCTCGATCCGTTCATACCGCAGCACGGCGTCGAGGAGGCCGTGGGCGTCGAGGGTCGCGAGTTGGCCCTCGAAGTCGGCGGCGAAGCTGCGGCAGGCCTCCTCCAGCCAGTCCATGTCGCGCAGGAGTTCCGGCGCGTCGGGGGCGGCGTAGAGGTCGGACAGGTTCCATTCGGGGAGCGAGCCCAGGTCGGGCGCGGCCCCGCGGGGGTCGGCGTCATAGGCGATCTGCGTCATGGTCCTGTCCCTTCATGTTGCGGGGCTGAGATAGTCCCCCGGAAAGGCCGGGGGAAGTGCGGGCGGGTTCGACCTGATTCGGGGCCGGAGGATCAACCTACCACGAAAGGGTGAACGAACCCCTAACCGTGGGCGGCCAGCAGCGCCTTGAGGGTGTCGAGGCTGTCGATCTCGTCCACCGGCTTGTCGTGGCGCCAGCGCAGCATCCGGGGAAAGCGCAGCGCCACGCCGGACTTGTGGCGGGGGCTGGCCTGGATGCCCTCGAAGCCGATCTCGAACACCTGCTGGGGTTCCACCTGCCGGACGGGGCCGAACTTCTGGACGGTGTGCTTGTTCACCCAGGCCGTGATCTTGCGGAACTCGGCGTCGGTGAGCCCCGAGTAAGCCTTGGTGAAGGGGACGAGCTGGTTGCCGTCCTTCACCGCGAAGGTGAAATCGGTGAACAGGTTGGCGCGGCGGCCCGATCCGGCCTGGGCGTAGATCATCACCGCGTCGATGGTGAGGGGGTCCACCTTCCACTTCCACCAGTCGCCCTTGCGGCGGCCGTTGCCGTAGGGGGAGGCGAGGCGCTTGAGCATCAGGCCCTCGGCCCCGTCCTCGCGGGCGCGGAGGCGGGCCTCGCGCAGGTCGTCCAGCGTGGCGAAGGGGACGGGGGGCGAGAGGCGGAGCGGGGCCTCGGGCGGCAGGCCGGTCAGGAGCGATTCGAGGCGGGCGCGGCGGTCGGCGAAGGGGGCCGGGCGGATGTCGTGGCCGTCCTGTTCGAGGAGGTCGTAGGCCATGAGGACCACGGGGGCGGTGGACAGGAGCGCCTTGGGGACGGTCTTGCGGCCGATCCGGGGTTGCAGGGCGTTGAAGGTCAGGGGGCGGTCGCCCTGCCAGGCGAGGATCTCTCCGTCCAGAACGGTGCCGGGGGGGAGCCAGTCGATGGCGCGGGCGAGTTCGGGGAAGCGGTCGGTGATGAGATCCTCGCCCCGCGACCAGAGGTGATGGCGGCCCTCGCGCAGGATGAGCTGGCCCCGGATGCCGTCCCATTTCATCTCGGCGAACCAGTCCTGCGGGTTCCCGAGGTCGGCGGGGTCGTCGAGCTGATAGGCGAGGTAGAAGGGGTAGGGGCGGGCGGTGTCGTCCCGCGCCTCGCCGTGGAGGAGGAGGCGGTCCCAGGTGGTCGTCTCGGGGCTCCAGTCGCCCATGAGGCGGTGGGTGACCTCGGATTCGGGCTGCTGGGTCGCCTGGGCGAGGGCCTTGGTCATCAGGGTCTGGGAGACGCCGACGCGGAAGCTGCCGGTGAGGAGCTTGGTGAACAGGAACCTCTCGGGGCCGGGGAGGGAGTCCCAGGCGTCGAGGATGCCCTGCCTGCGCTCGGGCTCGGGGAGGGCGGAGAGCTCGCGCAGGCGGGCGATCCAGTGGGCGAGGGGCTGGTCGCTCTCTCGCGTGGCGGGGGGGAGGATGAGGGAGATGGTCTCGGACAGGTCGCCGACGACGCCGTGGGATTCCTCGAAGAGCCAGAGGGGAAGGCCCGCGCGTTCGGCGGCCCAGTCGCGCAGGGACGTGGCGGTGATGGTGCGGCGGGGGCGGCGGCCCGAGAAGAGCGCGACGGTCCAGAGCTTGTCGGCGTCGGGAGCGGCGCGGAAGTAGTCGGCCAGCGCCGCGACCTTGGCGTTGGTTTTCGTGGTCTGGTCGAGGCGGGCGTAGAGGGCGGCGAAGTCCTTCATTCCGCCGCCTCCGGGGCGTCCTCGTCGATGATGTCGGCCGGGGCCTCGCCCTCCGCCAGCACCTCGTCGCCGGCGTAGTCGGTGGCGACGATGCCGGCGTCATAGCCCTGGCTTTCCAGCCAGCGGCGGAAGGCGGCGGTGTAGCCGTGGGTGACGAAGACCTTGGGGGCTCCGGTGGCGCGGATCGCCTCGTTGAGGCCGGGCCAGTCGGCGTGGTCGGACATGACGAAGCCCCGGTCGGTGCCGCGCCGGCGGCGGATGCCCCGGAGCGCCATCCAGCCGGAGGCGACGGCGGTGGAGGCGTCGCCGAAGCGGCGCGCCCAGGTGGAGTGGAGTGCGGAGGGCGTGGCGATGACCATGGCGCCGGGGTGGGCCTTGAGATCGAGCGCGGGGGTGACGCGGGTGGTCGCGGGGAGGGGGAGGCCCTGGTCGCGGAGGACCTGCGTGACGGATTCGACCGCGCCGTGGGTGAGGATGGGGGCTATGGAGGGGTCCAGGAGGTGCAGGACCCGCTGCGCCTTGCCGAGCGAGTAGGCGCCGAGGAGGGAGACGCGCCCCTGGGCGGCGTTCGCGGCCCACCAGTCGTTGATCTGGGTCCGCAGCTCCTCCTGCGGGGTCCAGCGGAAGACGGGGAGGCCGAAGGTGCATTCGCTGATGAAGGCGTGGCAGGGGACGGGCTCCCAGGGGGTGGAGAGGCCGTCGTCCACCACCTTGTAGTCGCCGGAGACGACCCAGGTCTCGCCCGCCACCTCCACTCGGATCTGGGCGGAGCCGGGGACGTGGCCGGCGGGGTGGAAGCTGACCGTGGCGCCACCGATCGCGCGGGGTTCGCCGTAGCGGATGGTGTCGAGCCGGATGTCGCCCAGGCGGTGGCGGATGACGGGGGCGGCGAGGTCGGTGGCGAGGTAGGCCCCCATGCCGGGGCGGGCGTGGTCGGAATGGCCGTGGGTCAGGAGGGCGCGGGGGACGGGGCGCCAGGGGTCGATGTGGAAGTCGCCGGCGGGGCAGAAGATGCCGCGGTCGGTGAAGGTGAGGACGGCCATGCGGTGCAGGATAGCGCAAGCGGGGCGGGCGGGAAGGGGCGCTGCCCCTCGCCGCTGCGCGGCTCACCCCGGCGTATTGGGGCCAGGTTGATGAGGGGCGCGGGTCCGGCGGTCGGTTCTCCGGACAGAGTAAATCCCCGCGAGGCCTCCGGGTTCACTCCGGGCCTGGGCGCGAGGGGCGCGCAGGGCGGGAGCACCGGCCGCCATTGGGCGGGCTGGGTCTCAGTGGCATCACCGGGCGGGGGCGACTCTCTTGGAGGCGCGCTGATCCGCCCTGGCCGGGTATCTGGCCGCAATGGCTTGCATCTGGTCTGGTCCCGGGATGTCGGGCCGGGCGTCCTCTTGGCGTCGTTCTCCCTTCCGCCCCTCGCGGCCGTCTCCGGCCCTTGCCGCCCCTGCGGGCGAGGGCCGGACGCGCGGCGGGGGGCTGCCTGCGGTCCTGTGCGAGGAGAATCGCACCGATCCGTTAACGCCGCCTGACGGCAACGAACGCTCGGGCGCGATTCGCGCAACACCCCGGGGCGCGGAGGAGTCAGGTCGTCGGATGGCCGGGGTCGCCGGTGGGGGCGTCGGCGGTCGGGCCGCCGCCGGTGCCGAGGCTGCCCAGGCCCGCGCTGGGGCCGCCGCCGGGGCCACCGCCGGGGATCGTGCCGCCGGGCTGGACGCTGGACGACAGGCCGTTGCCGTCCACGCCGGGGCCGCCCGCCGCCGGGGCGGCGTCGGCGAAGGGTCCGGCGGAGTCGCGGTCGATCTCCTCCACGGCGCGGCGCCAGTGCTCCTCGTGCCGGCCCTCGGGGCGGCCCTCGCTTTCCCAGATGGCGTGCGCGCGCTCGCGGACGCGGTCGTCTCGGTGGATCATGGCGGGGCCTCCCTGGCGTGGACCGGGAGGGAAACCGGGGAGGGGGGCGGATGTTCCGTGGGGGGCGGTGAGGCGTGGGCGCAGAGACCCGGGAGCGGATCGGGCGGGTGAGCGGCCCACGGCTCTTTCCTGGCGACGGCCCGGCGTGCCATGCTCGGCCTGTCAGGGGAGGCGAGACATGGCCGAGATCCGCCAGGACTTCCGGGGACAGACCATCATCACCACCTTCGAGACGACGCCCGCGCTGGCCTTCGACCTGATCGAGGCGCTGCAGGCGGCGTTTGCCGAGTGCATCTCGAAGCAGCCGGGCTTCCTGGGCGCGGCGCTGCACGTCAACGACGCCCGGACGCGGGTGTGCAACTACTCGCAGTGGGCGAGCCGGGAGGATTACCAGGCGATGCTGCGGACGCCCGAGATGCGGGAGCGGAACCGGGCGATCAACGCGCTGTGCCGGGGGTTCGAGCCGGTGATGTATGAGGTGGAGGGGGTGTATTGAGGAGGTGAGGCCCGCCCGGAGAACGGTCCGGGGGACCGTTCTCAGCGCCGAACGTCCGGCGATGCGCGCCGGGCTGGATTGCGGCGCGACGGCCGACGGGTAGGGTGGGTGAAACCCACCGTCCTCGGCCTGCCCCATGCCCCGCTATCTCCGCCCACGCCGGCCCGGCGCGAGCCTCTTCTTCACCGTGACGCTTGCCGACCGAGGGTCCGACCTCCTCGTGCGGGAGGTGCAGGCGCTGCGCGAGGCCGTCCGGGCCGTTCGCGCCGAACGGCCCTTCGGCATCGACGCCTGGGTCGTGCTGCCCGACCACCTGCATTGCGTCTGGACCTTGCCGGAGGGGGATGCGGACTATTCGACCCGCTGGAAGGACATCAAGACCTGCTTCACCAAGTCGGTCGGCCTCACCGGCGCGCGCAGCGAGAGCAAGGTCGCCAAGGGCGAGGCGGGCCTGTGGCAGCGGCGGTTCTGGGAGCACCACATCCGGGACGCGGCGGATTATGAGGCCCATGTCCGGTATTGCTGGATCAATCCCGTCAAGCATGGACTCGTGTCGCAGGCCGACGACTGGCCGTTCTCCTCGATCCACCGCGACATCCGCGACGGCCGGGTCGAGCCGGAATGGTCAGGCGTCGTGCCGGAGGGCCGGTTTGGGGAAGTGCGGAACCGACCGAGGCAGGGGTAGGGTGGGTGAAACCCACCATCGCCGTTGCAACAGATGGAGCGGTCGAATGGTGGGTTGGCACCCACCCTACGGCTGGCATTTAACTCTGAAGTTGTCTAATTCGCTCTGCAACTCTTTGAGTAGTGCGTCGAAGGATGCGACAATCGTGTCCCGCTCCTCCTCTGTGATCGCTTCTTGCCGATCGTCCACGACAAACTGGTCCGCCAACTCTGCAATTGTTCGGGCGCGTGCCGCCGCGATGCGCGCTATTGCGCGTGCTTCATAATAAGGATGTGGTAAAGAGGCCATTGTTTCCGATCCTGTTTGGGAGCTGAGTACCTGTGGCGCATCAGCGGAATAAGGTTTATGATTCTCCGCAGGGCTGAGATTCCAGTACCCTACGCCTTGCTTTTCTAGTTGCCAAGAAGAAAGTTAAAGTAGCATTCTTGGCTAAGACCCAGCACTAGTTGATTCTGATCTTCTACAATTATCCCGCACCAGCCCGTATTGCTGAAGATGCTTTGCGTATGCCCACCCGCTGGCAAGTAAGCTACTCGGCGCGATTCGTATGAAAAGAAGTTCAAGATTCCATCTTCGCTGAATACATAATAGCCCAAGACCCTGCCGTCATTAGTGTATACACGACGTTCTCCGTTTGGGCCATTTTCATATTTGCTTGCGCTGTTCTCATACTTACTTGGGCTGTTGCTGTATTTGCTTTCCGAGTTTTCATACTTGCTTGCGCTGTTCTCGTACTTACTAGGGCTGTTTTCATATTTACTTGGGCTCAAGTCATAAGGTAGCCTGCTCTCATCTACTATAACTGCCAATATGTCGGCATATGCTAGTTGAGATGAGATGATAATTGAAAAAAGTGCTAGTGCCGTTGACTTCATGATGCCTTTTGTGTCGCGACTGTAGACGTTAGATCCACTATTCCATTCTGCGTCTGGTGAGACAAGTGTTGTTGCCCCTGAATGACCGGACAGGATCAGGTTGTTGTCTGATCCGCGATGAACTCGCGGGGTGATCTGTATCCGAGCGCCCGGTGGGGGT
>NZ_JAGGJP010000001.1 GCF_017872975.1 Rubellimicrobium aerolatum | reverse complement strand
GCATGACGCGGATCGCGATCTCGCCCCGGTTGGCAATCAGGATCTTCTGGAAATCGGGCATGAACAGGCTCCGCTGCGGACAAGGGCAGCTTACGGATGCCGCGTCGCAGCGCAAGGTGGCCCCGCTGGCGGGGATCACGCCGGGTTCACGGAACATAGCGCGAACGAGAGCTTCCATCGAATCGTCCTCCGGTCTATGGTCAGCGGTCATGAGCCTGCACCCCGACCCCGACCTGCCCCTGTCCCGCCTCGCCATGGCGGGCGCCGTGCCACGCGCGCCCTATCTGGACGACCTCAATCCCGCGCAGCGCGCGGCGGTGGAGGCGCTGGACGGGCCGGTGCTGATGCTGGCCGGCGCGGGGACCGGCAAGACCAAGGCGCTGACGGCGCGGATCGCGCACCTGCTGACCACCGGCCGGGCGCGTCCGAACGAGATCCTGGCCGTCACCTTCACCAACAAGGCCGCGCGCGAGATGCGGACCCGCATCGGCCGCATGGTCGGCGAGGCAGTGGAGGGGATGCCCTGGCTGGGCACCTTCCACGCGATCTGCGTCAAGCTCCTGCGGCGGCACGCGGAGCTGGTGGGGTTGCGGTCGAACTTCACCATCCTCGACACCGACGATCAGGTGCGGCTGCTGAAGCAACTCGTGCAGGCGGCGGGGATCGACGAGAAACGCTGGCCGGCGCGGCAGCTCGCCCATGTCATCGACGGCTGGAAGAACCGCGCGCTGGGGCCGGACCGCATCCCGGTCGGGGACGTGTCGGCCTTCGACGGCAAGGGCGTGGACCTGTACGCCGCCTATCAGGCGCGGCTGCGCGACCTGAACGCCGTCGATTTCGGCGACCTGCTCCTTCACGTCATCGCCATCTTCAAGGCGCACGAGGACGTGCTGGCGCAATACCAGCGCTGGTTCCGCTACATCCTCGTGGACGAATACCAGGACACCAACATCGCGCAGTATCTCTGGCTGCGCCTTCTGGCGCAGGGGCACCGCAACATCTGCTGCGTGGGCGACGACGACCAGTCCATCTACGGCTGGCGCGGCGCGGAGGTGGGCAACATCCTGCGGTTCGAGCAGGACTTCCCCGGCGCGGCCGTGATCCGGCTGGAGCAGAACTACCGCTCGACGCCCCATATCCTCGGGGCCGCCGGGGCGGTGATCGCGGCGAACAAGGGACGGCTGGGCAAGACGCTCTGGACCTCGCTGAACGAGGGCGAGAAGGTCCGGCTCATCGGCCATTGGGACGGCGAGGAGGAGGCCCGCTGGATCGGCGAGGAGATCGAGGCGATGCAGCGCGGCACGCGCGGCATGGACCCGATCCCGCTCGACGGCATCGCCGTCCTCGTGCGCGCCTCCCACCAGATGCGGAGCTTCGAGGACCGCTTCCTGACCATCGGGCTGCCCTATCGCGTCATCGGCGGCCCCCGCTTCTACGAGCGGCAGGAGATCCGGGACGCCATGGCCTACTTCCGGCTGGCGGTGAGCCCCGACGACGACCTCGCCTTCGAGCGGATCGTGAACACGCCCAAGCGGGGCCTGGGCGACAAGGCGGTGCAGACGATTCAGGTGGTCGCCCGGCAGAACCGGGTGAGCCTGCTGGACGGGGCGCGGATCGCGACGGACTCCAGGCTGGTCGCCGGGAAGGGCGGCAACGAGCTGCGCGTCTTCGTGCAGGCGATGGAGCGCTGGCACGATCAGGTCGTCCGAGAGGGCGATACCCATGTCGAGCTCGCCCAGATGATCCTGGACGAGTCGGGCTACACGGCGATGTGGCAGAACGACAAGTCTCCCGAGGCGGCGGGGCGGCTGGAGAACCTCAAGGAGCTGGTCAAGGCGCTGGAGCAGTTCGACTCGCTCCAGGGCTTCCTGGAGCACGTCGCGCTGGTCATGGACAACGCCTCGGAGGACGGGGGCGAGAAGGTCAGCATCATGACGCTCCATGCCGCGAAGGGGCTGGAGTTCCCGGCGGTGTTCCTGCCGGGCTGGGAGGACGGGCTGTTCCCCTCGCAACGGAGCATGGACGAGGGGGGCCTCAAGGGGTTGGAGGAGGAGCGCCGGCTCGCCTATGTCGGGCTGACGCGCGCGGAGCGGGTCGCGATCGTGTCCTTTGCGGGGAACCGGCGCGTGCATGGTCAGTGGCAGTCGTCGCTGCCCTCGCGCTTCATCGACGAGTTGCCGAAGGAGCACGTGGAGGTGCTGACGCCGCCCGGCCTGTATGGCGGCGGCTATGGGGCGGCGGGGATGGCGGTAGGCGCGAGCCCCGTGCTGCAGGCGGGCATGGCCTCGGACCTCGCCGAGCGGGCGGCGCGGGCGGATGTCTATGCGAGCCCCGGCTGGCGCAGGTTGCAGGCCCGCGCGCAGGTCCGGCCCCAGGATCGTTTCGGGCGCGAGCCGGGCGAATCGCGGGGGCTGACCATCGACGCCACGGCCGATTCGTCCTTCACGTTGGGCGACCGGGTGTTCCACCAGAAGTTCGGCTATGGGCGCATCGTGGGCGCCGAAGGCGACAAGCTCGACATCGCCTTCGAGAAGGCGGGCGAGAAGAAGGTCGTGGCGAAGTTCGTCGTGCCCGCCCCTGGGGGCGGTGAGGACGACGTGCCGTTCTGAACGCTCCCTGGTCTGCATGGTGGGCTCCCTTGGCCTGTGCGCGAGGGGGTCAGGATCGCAGGGGCGGGTTAACGGGAGCTGACAGCGACGGGCGTTGCGTGGGGTGAGAAAATGCCCTTATTTCCGAAGGCTTAGAAGTTAACGGGCGTTAACCTGCGCCGTTGGGGGCCGCGAATCGGTCGGGCGAGGGTGTAGGGCGGGCTTCAGCCCGCCATCGGCGCGACATGGCGGGATGAAGCCCGCCCTACGCGGGATGGATGGGCCTGTCCCTGTCAGAACGCCTTGAGGATCGGCCAGAGGGTCGCGACCAGCAGCAGCGCCATGGCGACGTTGAAGGCGCGCAGGCGGGCGGGGGAGGTGAGCAGGCGGCGCATCCCCTGGCCCAGCACCGTCCAGGCCGAGATGCAGGGCAGGTTGATCGCGCCGAAGATCGCGGCCACCAGCAGCACCGTCCCGAGCGAGCGGTCGGCGGCGTAGAGGGTCAGCGCCGAGACGCACATCATCCAGGCCTTGGGGTTGACCCACTGGAAGGCCGCCGCCTGCCAGAAGGTCATCGGATGGGTCGCCTCGGGGGCGTCGGAGGCCTTGGGCGCGGCGGTGCCGATCTTCCAGGCGAGCCAGAGAAGATAGGCGACCGAAAGGACCTCCAGCGCGACGTGGGTCCAGGGCAGGGCCTCGAAGACGCCATGAAGGCCCAGGCCCACGCCGACGATCATGGCGGTGAAGCCCAGGCCCACGCCCAGCAGGTGCGGCAGCGAGCGGCGGACGCCGAAGTTCGCGCCCGAGGCCATGAGCATCAGGTTGTTCGGTCCCGGCGTGATCGAGGACACGAAGGCGAAGCCGATCAGGGCGGGGAGGAGGTCGAGAGGGATCATGCGGGCGAGCCTAGCGCGGGGGCGGCCGCACGGGATTGCGAAGTTGCGCCCGTGAGGCGTAGTCTCGCAATCCATGAGCGACTTGGATGCCATCGACGCGCGCATAGTGCGCGAGCTTCGCCGCGACGGGCGAATCGCCAACCTGCGGCTGGCCGAACGGGTGGGGCTGTCGCCCTCGGCGACGCTGCGGCGGGTGGACGCGCTGGAGCGGCGGGGCGTGATCCGGGGCTACCGGGCGGTGCTGGACGCGGGCAAGGTCGGGCGCGGGCACGTCGTCTATGTGATGGTGGGGCTGTCGGACCACAGCAAGGCGGCGCAGCGGGCCTTCGAGGCGGCGATGGCGCGCACGCCCGAGGTCGTGGAGTGCCATTCGACGGCGGGAACCTTCGACTACCTCCTGCGGGTCGAGACGCCGGACCTGCCGGCCTACAAGGTCTTCCACGACGACGTGCTGGGGACGGTGCCGACGGTGCGGAGCATCACCAGCGTCATCGTCATGGAGTCCCCGAAGGACGAGCGCGCCTGAGCGCCAGCGCGTCGAGGGCGTGGAGGAGGAGCCCGGCGACGAGGCCCCAGAAGGCCGCGCCGATGCCGAAGGCCGCGACGCCCGAGGCGGTGACGGCCAGCGTCACCACCGCCGGGAAGCGGGTGAGCGGGTTGGCGGTCGCGCCGGTGATCGCGCCGGCGAGGGGGCCGAGCAGCGCAATGCCGACGATGCCCGCCACCAGCGCGGGCGGCAGCGCGGCCAGCGCGGCGACGGCCAGAGGCGAGGCGAGGCCGAGGATCACCCAGAAGCCGGCGTAGGCGAGGCCGACCGTCCAGCGCTTCGTCCGGTCGGGATGCACGTCTTCGCCCAGGCAGATCGCCGCCGTGATCGCCGCCATGCTGACCGGGTGGGCTCCGAACAGGCCCGCGCCTGCCGAGAGAAGGCCGGTGGTGGTCAGGGCCGCGCCGACGGGGGGCTCATAGCCCGCCGCGCGGACGGTGGCGAAGCCGGGCAGGTTCTGGGACGCCATGGTGACGAGGGCGAGGGGGAGGGCGAGGCCGACGGCGGTGCCCCAGTCGAAGTGGGGGGTCACGAACACGAGGGTCGGCAGGCCCGCCGGGCCGGGGGCGTGGGCCGCCCCGGTGAGGGCGGCGAGGGCGAGGCCGAGGGCGAGGGCGACCAGGACGGCCCAGGCGGGGTTCCGCAGCCGCACCAGCGCGAAGGCGAGGAGCATGGGGCCGAGGAGCAGGGGCGAGGAGGCCGCCGCCGGGGCGAGGCGGAGCACGAAGGGCAGGAGCACCCCAGCCAGCATCCCCGCCGCGATGCCGTCGGGGATGCGCGCCACGAGGCGGCCGAGCGGGCGGATCAGCCCCAGCGCGGCGATGAGGAGGCCCGAGAGGACGAAGGCGCCCGCCGCCTGCTCCATGGAGAGGCCCTGGGTCGCCGCCACCAGCGCCGCGCCGGGCGTGGACCAGGCGAGGACCATGGGGACGCGGGACCACCAACTGAGGCCCGCGCTGCCGAGGGCCTTGGCGAGCGCGACGGCGAGGACCCAGGAGGCCGTCTGCGCCGGGGTCGCGCCGACGGCGGCGGCGGCGGCCAGCACCAGCGCGATGGTCGAGCCGAAACCCACGAGCGCCGCCACCAGCGCCGCGGAAAGGAGGGATGCCCGCATGAACCTGTCCCGTCGTTTGCGGGCGCAGCATGGCGGGGCGGGCGGGGGAACGGAAGGGGCGGCGAAGGGCGCGCGCGGGCAAAAAAAAGGCGGCAGCCCAGGGAGGAGGGCGCCGCCTTGTCGTCGGTAGGGGCCAACCCAGGGAGGAGGAGAGGGCGGCCGTTCCGATCCAATATGCGGCGGGACCAGGGAGGAGGAGAGGTCCCGCCGCCTTTCCGTCCGACGCCCAGGGAGGAGGAGAGGGCGCCGGCGAACCGTGAATTCCTGCGGCGGGACCAGGGAGGAGGAGAGGCCCCGCCGCGAGCCGCCGACACCCAGGGAGGAGGAGGGGCGCCGGCGTATGGGTGCGGCGGAACCGGGGAGGAGGTCGGTTCCGCCGCGTCGTCCGCGACATGCCCAGGGAGGAGGAGGGGCGTGCCGCGAAGGTGGCCAGGCTCCGGGGAGGACGGAGCCGGGCCGGAAATCGTCAGGCCTTGAGGGCCGTGTCCCAGGCGAGGGCGCGGAGGTCCGCGCCGCTGAGCCCGAGGTCGGTCAGGTCGCGGTCGCTGAGGTGCGACAGCTCCTCCAGCGTCTCGCGGTAAAGGCGGTGGGTGGCGATGCGCCGGGCCAGCGCCGCCCGCAGCCCCGCGAGGCGCTGCGCCAGCGTCGTGCCAACGGCGTAGGTGGGGAAGGATGCGGTGGCCATGGCTTCGTCTTTCTGTCGTCTGCCCGGGAGCCTCGTGCCGTCCGGGCCGCGCCGTTAGCGCTGTCGGGAGCAGAGATATCGCATTGCTGCGCCTGCACAACGCCGGAAACCCGCAATGCTGCCATGCAGCAATCGCATAAGGCTTGCTGACCTATTCAGGGGCGGCGTTGCCTGCCTACGGGGCGGGACGGCAAGCCGGGAGGGCACGGGCACGCGACCTGCCGAAGGGTTGATCGCGCCGACGCCGCGTTGCCCGTTCCCTGGGCGGCGGACGGACGAAAGGCCGCTTGACGCGTCAAGGCCCCCGTCCCACACGAACCGGCGAGGATGCGACGCGGACACGACAGGAGTGTGACGGATGGCCCCGACCAAGGACGACGTGATGGCGACGCTGGCGCGAATCCCCGGGCCGGGGGGGCGGCCGCTGGCCGAGGGAGGCCTCGTGCAGGGGCTCGCGGTGGCCGGGGGGGTCGTGCGCTTCGTGCTGGAGGCGCGGAGCCCGGAGGAGGCGCGGGGGCTGGAGCCGGCGCGCGCGGCGGCCGAGGCGGCGGTCCGGGCGATCCCGGGGGTGACGGGGGTCTCCATCGTCGTGACCGCGCATGGGCCGGCCGAGCGGGCGCCCGCGCCGCAGGCGCCCTCGCTCACCATCGGGCGGCATCCGACGCCGCAGGCGGGGCCGCAGCGGGTGACGGGGGTGGACCGCATCCTCGCGGTGGGGTCGGGCAAGGGGGGCGTGGGCAAGAGCACGGTGAGCGCCAACCTCGCCGTGGCGCTGGCGCGCGAGGGGCGGCGGGTCGGGCTGCTCGACGCCGACATCTACGGGCCGTCGCAGCCGCGCATGATGGGGGTGAGCCAGCGGCCGGGATCGCCGGACGGCAAGACCATCGAGCCGCTGCGGGCGCATGGCGTCACCATGATGTCGATCGGGCTCATGGTCGATCCCGACAAGGCCATCGTCTGGCGGGGGCCGATGCTGATGGGGGCGCTCCAGCAGCTTCTGGGGCAGGTGAACTGGGGGCGGCTCGACGTGCTGATCGTGGACCTGCCGCCGGGGACGGGGGACGTGCAGCTCACGCTTTGCCAGCGGACGCAGCTCACGGGGGCCATCGTGGTGAGCACTCCGCAGGACGTGGCGCTCATCGACGCGCGCAAGGCCATCGACATGTTCCGCACGCTCAAGACCCCGATCCTGGGGCTGATCGAGAACATGAGCACCTTCGTCTGCCCGAACTGCGGGCACGAGAGCCACGTCTTTGGCCATGGCGGCGTGGAGGCGGAGGCCAGGAAGGACGGCATCCCCTTCCTGGGAAGCCTGCCCATCGATCTGCCCACCCGCATCTCGGGCGACGAGGGGGTGCCGGTGGCAACGGGCGAGGGGCCGATGGCCGAGGCCTGGCGGGGCATCGCCCGGCGGCTGATCGCGGGCGGCATGGCCTGACGCGCGAGTCGGGTCGAAGCGGCCCGAGGATGACAGGCCAGTGAAGAGTTGATGAACGGGCGATGACGGGGCGGCCGGGAGGCCGCCCGATTCGATTTCGCCTCACGGCGCAGCTTTGGAAGATAAGCTGTTGATGTTGCTTGAAAGCCGCGATGGTGGCCTGAGAATCGGGCATCCCGCCCCCCTGCAACGAACTGCTTAACGAAGGGTTACCGGCAACTCTCCGCCGGTCGAATTTTCTGGAATCGTCGTGGGGCGCCAGGGGGTCTTGACCACGATCCCAAGAAGAAATCAGGACTTTCCACAGATATGTCCACAGGCGAAAGTCGCTTGGCCTGTGGCTTTCCGGCCAAGCGGGCCGCCGTGCCCAACATTCCCCTTGAGTGCCATGAAATCCCATGGCATCCCTGAACCCGTCGGAAGCGACACGGACCCAAGGGCACCAAGACCCGAACGAGACGCAGTCATACAGGCAAACACATCCCGGTTGCTTCCGATACCGAGAGCAGGACAGCGAAACGCCACAGGCGAACGAATCCGGCGCGCGAGCGAGCAGCATCCCCCCAGGTGCGCGCGCAGTCGGAATGCCCGAAAGGGACGGAACGGCGGATCAGGTGTGGCAGCCCTTGATCCGCCGTTTTCGTTTCCGGGCCCCAAAACAGGCACCGGGGGACGTAGGGGCAAGCGGGTTCCGTGATCACGGCGAGCTTCACAGGCGAGTATCCGCAGAAGATCGACGGCAAGGGCCGCATGTCGATCCCGTCGGATTTCCGTCGCGTGCTGGAGGCCAACGACCCCGCCTGGACCGACGGGCTGAACCCCTCCCTCTACCTTCTTTACGGCGAGCACCTGAAGGACCGGCTGGAGGCCTACACCGTCGCCGCCTTCAACGAGGTCGCTCAGGGCATTATGGCGATGCGGCCCAGGACGCCGGAGGAGACGCTCCGCAAGACGATGTCGCAGCGCATGATCCTGGGCCAGTCGGTGCGGCTGGAAGTGGATCGCGACGGGCGCATCGTCATGCCGATCCGCCAGCGGCAGAAGCTGGGGCTTACCGAAGGCGAGGTGATCTTCTCGGGCGTGGGCGATCATTTCGAGATCTGGGCGGCGGCGACCTACCAGGACAAGGTGGCGGCCGAGATGCGGGCCTTCCTGGAGGCGCAGCCCGAGGGCTTCGACCCGATGACGCTGGTCTGGGGGGCGTGAGGTGGAGGCGGCTCCGCACATCCCCGTCCTGCTGCGGCCCCTGCTGGCGGCCTGCGCGCCAGTGCGGGGCGTCTGGGTGGACGGCACCTTCGGCGCGGGGGGCTATGCGCGCGGGCTGATCGGGGCCGGGGCCGAGCGGGTCATCGGGATCGACAGGGACCCGCTGGCGCGCGAGCTGGCGGCCGGGTGGCTGCCGGGATTTCATGGAACCATCGTCCTGCGGGACGGGACCTTCGGGGAGCTGGACCGCATCGCCGCCGAGGCGGGCGCGGAGCGGGTGGAGGGCGTGGTGCTGGACCTCGGCATCTCCTCCATGCAGATCGACACCGCCGAGCGGGGGTTCTCGTTCCAGAAGGACGCGGCCCTCGACATGCGGATGTCGCAGGCGGGCGAGAGCGCGGCGGACCTCGTGAACGGGGCGGACGAAGGGCTGCTGGCGGACATTCTCTATCTGTATGGCGAGGAGCGGGCCTCGCGGCGGATCGCGCGGGCCATCGTCGCGGCGCGGCCGGTGGCGACGACGCTGGAGCTGGCCGGGATCGTGGCGGGCTGCCTGCCCCGGCAGAAGCCCGGCGAGAAGCACCCCGCCACGCGGACCTTCCAGGCGCTGCGGATCGCGGTGAACGACGAATACGGCGAACTCGCGCGCGGGCTGGAGGCGGCCGAGCGGGCGCTGGCCCCCGGCGGGCTGCTGGCGGTGGTGAGCTTCCATTCGGTCGAGGACCGGATGGTGAAGCGGTTCCTCCAGCTTCGGGCCGGGCGCATGGGGCAGGGGAGCCGCTACGCGCCCGAGGTCGGGGCCGAGGCGCCGGCCTTCGAGATGGTGACGCGCAAGTCGGTCGAGCCCGACGAGGCGGAGCTGGCGGCCAACCCGCGCGCGCGGTCGGCGCGGCTGCGGGTGGCGCGGCGGACGGCGGCCCCGGCGGGGCGGGTCGCCCCGCGCGAGCTCGGGATGCCAGTTCTGGAGACAAGCCGGACCACCGGCGGGCGGACGAGGCGATGAGGGAGCGGGACGCATGAAGGGACTGATCTCGGTGGGGCTCGCGCTCCTGGTCATGGGCCTGAGCTTCTGGGCCTACCGCGAGAACTACGCCACGCAGGCGAGCCTTGGGGTCGTGCGCGGGCTGAAGGCCGAGATCGCGGCGACGCAGGCGCACCTGGACCGGCTGAACGCCGAATGGGCGTACCTGAACCGGCCCGACCGGCTGCGCGACCTCGCGGAGCTGAACTTTCGGCGGCTGGAGCTGCTGCCGCTGCGTCCCGAGGCCTTCGCGGGCGTGGAGCAGGTGGCGATGCCGCCGGCGCCGGGGGCGGTGGCGTCCGAGCTGATCGTGTCCTCGGAGGCTCCGGGCGGGACGGAGGAGCCGCTGTGACCGGGCGGGAGCTGGCCGCGCTGGCGCGGATGCTGGGGGATCGCGCCGTCGCGGAATGGCGGCGGGTCGACTGGGAGCGCATCGACCGGGCGCGTGGCGAGGCGACGCGCGCGGCGCGGGGGGGCGTGGCGCGGGCGGCGCTGATGCTGGCGCGGGTGCCGAAGGTGGACCTGTCGCGGCTGCCCCGGCCCCGTCGCAAGGGTGCGGACAGCGCCGAGCGGGCGCGGGTCCGGGCCGAGCGGCGGCTCGCGGTGCTGGGGGCGATGTTCGCGCTGGCCTACCTGACGGTGGGCGGGCGGATGGCGGTGCTGGCCTCCTCGGAGCCCGAGGAGCCGCGGGGGGCGGCGACGCTCGACGCGCCGATCCTGAGCACGCGGGCCGACATCACCGACCGCGAGGGGCGCATCCTGGCGACCAACCTCGCGACGGACGCGCTTTATGCCCAGCCGCGCGAGATGGTGGACCCGGCCCGCGCCGCGCGGGAGCTGGCGCGGATCTTCCCGGACCTGGAGGAGGCGGAGCTGCTGCGCGACTTCACGGGGGCGCGCAAGTTCCTGTGGGTGCGGCGGCAGATCAGCCCTGAGCAGGTGCAGGCCGTCCACGACATCGGCGAGCCGGGGCTGCTGTTCGGCCCGCGCGAGATGCGGCTTTACCCGAACGGCGCGCTGGCCGCGCACATCCTGGGCGGCGCGGGCTACGGGCGCGAGGGGGTCGATTCGGCCGAGGTGATCGGCGTGGCGGGGGTGGAGCGGTTCTTCGACGCCCGCCTGCGCGACCCCGTGCGGCAGGACGAGCCGCTGGCGCTGTCGCTGGACCTGACCATCCAGGCGGCGATGGAGGAGGTGCTGGGCGGCGGCATGGCGCTGATGAACGCCAAGGGCGCGGCGGGCATCCTCATGGACGTGCGCACGGGCGAGATCGTGGCGATGGCGTCGCTGCCGGACTTCGACCCGAACCAGCGGCCCCCCGTCGCGACCAAGGGCGACCCGGGCGACAGCCCGCTGTTCAACCGGGCGATCCAGGGCGTCTACGAGCTAGGATCGGTGTTCAAGATCTTCGCGGTGAGCCAGGCGCTGGAGCTGGGGCTCGTGAACCCGCAGACGATGATCGACACGCAGGGGCCGCTGCTCTGGGGGCGGTTCCGCATCAACGACTTCCACCACTACGGCGCCGAGAACAGCGTGACGGACGTGATCGTGAAGTCGTCCAACGTCGGCACCGCGCATATCGCGCTGATGATCGGCGCGGCGCGGCAGCGGGAGTTCCTGGGGGGCCTCGGCCTCCTGGAGCCCACCCATGTCGAGATGGCCGAGGCGCCGACGGGGCGGCCGCTGCTGCCGGCGCAATGGTCCGAGATCAGCCTGCTGACCATCTCCTACGGGCACGGCGTCTCCACCTCGCCGCTGCACCTGGCGGCGGCCTACGCGGCCATCGCCAACGGCGGGACGGCGGTGTCGCCGACGCTGCTGCGGCAGGAGAACCCCGAGCCCGGGCCGCGCGTCCTGAGCGAGCAGGCCTCGGCCCAGGCGGTGGAGATGCTGCGGCAGGTGGTGGCGCGGGGGACGGCCTCGCTGGCCGACGTGCCGGGCTACGAGGTCGCGGGCAAGACGGGGACCGCCGACAAGCCGCGCCCCTCGGGCGGCTACTACGACGACAAGGTGATCGCGAACTTCGCGGGCGTCTTCCCGGCGAGCGATCCGAAATACGTGCTGGTGGTCAGCCTCGACGAGCCGGTCGAGACCTCGGGCACCGAGCCGCGCCGGACGGCGGGCTGGACCGCCGTGCCCGTGGCGGCCGAGATGATCCGTCGCGCGGCCCCTCTCCTCGGGCTTCGACCCAAGGTTGAAGTGGCCGTGGCGGACGGTGTAACCGCTGCCGCGAACTGACGCGGAGGGCCAGGATGGCCGAGATGACCCTGGCCGAGCTGGGCCTGACCGTTCCCGGCGCGCGCGACCAGCGCGTGAGCGGGCTGTCGCTGGATAGCCGCGCCGTCGCGCCCGGCCACCTGTTCGCGGCGCTGCCGGGCCATGCGGCGCACGGGGCGGCCCATACGGGGGACGCCGTGGCGCGCGGCGCGGCGGCGGTGCTGACCGACGCCGAGGGCGCGCGGATCGCGCGGGACCAGCTTGGCGACGCCGTTCTGGTGCTGGCCGAGGACGCGCGGCAGGTCTTCGCCCGCGCCTGCGCGCTGTGGTTCGGGCCCGCGCCCGAGACGGTGGTGGCCGTGACCGGGACCAACGGCAAGACCAGCGTGGCGAGCTTCTGCCGCCAGATCTGGGCGGCGCTGGGGCATGAGGCGGTGAACGTCGGGACCGTGGGCGTCGAGGGGGCCTGGACCGCGCCGCTGCGGCACACGACGCCGGACCCGCTGACGCTCCATCGCGTGCTGGCCGAGGCGCGGCGGGCGGGCGTGACCCATGCGGCGATGGAGGCGTCGTCGCACGGGCTCGACCAGCGGCGGCTCGATGGGGTCTGGCTGGCGGCGGCGGGGTTCACGAACTTCACGCAGGACCATCTGGACTACCACGCGACGATGGACGCCTACTTCGAGTCCAAGGCGCGGCTGTTCCGGGCGGTGCTTCCCGAGGACGGGGTGGCGGTCGTCAACCTCGATGATCCTCGGGGGGCCGAGGTGGCGGCCATCGCGCGGGCGCGCGGGCAGGAGGTCATCGGGACCGGGACGGGCGAGGCGGCGCGGCTGCGGCTGTTGGCGCAGCGGTTCGACGCCACGGGGCAGGACATCCGGTTCGCGTGGCAGGGGGAGGCGCGGCAGGTCCGGCTCGACCTCATCGGCGGGTTCCAGGCGGCGAACGTGCTGGCGGCGGCGGGGCTCTGCATCGGCGCGGGCGAGGACCCGGAGGCGGTGTTCCGGGTGCTCCCCGAACTGGTGACGGTGCGCGGGCGGATGCAGCTCGCGGCGCGGCGGGGGAACGGGGCGAGCGTCTTCGTGGACTTCGCCCACACGCCGGACGCCATCGAGACGGCTTTGACGGCGCTGCGGCCCCACGTCATGGGGCGGATCGTGGCGGTGGTGGGCGCGGGCGGGGACCGGGACCGGGGCAAGCGGCCGCTGATGGGCGCGGCGGCGGTGCGCTGCGCCGATCAGGTGATCGTCACGGACGACAACCCGCGCACCGAGGACCCCGCGAGCATCCGCGCCGCCGTGCTGGCGGGCGCGCGGGAGGCCGGTGGCGAGGTCTGCGAGGTGGCCGACCGGGCCGAGGCGATCCTGCGCGGGGTCGATCTGCTGGGCCCCGGGGACGCGCTGCTGGTCTGCGGCAAGGGGCACGAGACGGGGCAGATCGTGGGGACCGACATCCTGCCCTTTGACGACGCGGAGCAGGCGAGCGTCTCGGTCGCCGTGCTGGAGGGCCGGGCATGAGCCTCTGGACAGCCGGGGAGGCCGTAACCGCCACGGGCGGGACGGCGACGGGCGGCTGGGCGGCCGAGGGCGTGTCCATCGACACGCGGACGCTGCGGCCGGGCGACCTCTTCGTGGCGCTGAGTGCGGCGCGGGACGGGCACGAGTTCGTGGCACAGGCGCTGGACAAGGGCGCGGCGGCGGCGCTGGTCTCGCGCATCCCGGAGGGGGTCGCGGCGGACGCGCCGCTGCTGGTGGTGCCGGATGTGCTGCGGGGGCTGGAGGACCTGGGCCGGGCGGCGCGGGCGCGGACAGGGGCGCGGGTCGTGGCGGTCACGGGGTCGGTGGGCAAGACCTCGACCAAGGAGATGCTGCGGGCGGCGCTGGCGACGCAAGGCAAGGTCCATGCGGCCGAGGCCTCCTACAACAACCATTGGGGCGTGCCGCTGACGCTGGCACGGATGCCGGCGGACGCCCGCTGGGCGGTGATCGAGATCGGGATGAACCATCCGGGCGAGATCGCGCCGCTCGCGCAGCAGGCGCGGCCGCACGTGGCGCTCGTCACCACGGTCGGCGCGGCGCATCTGGAGGCCTTCGGCTCGCTGGACGGGATCGCGGAGGAGAAGGGCTCGGTCTGCGAAGGACTGGAGCCGGGGGGCGTGGCGGTGCTGCCCGCCGACGCGCCGCAGCTTCCCATCCTGCGGGCCTGCGCCGCGAAGGCGGGCGCGCGGGTCGTCACCTTCGGGATGGCGGCGGGGGCGCATCACCGGCTTCTCGATGCGCAGGTGACGGCAGGGGCGACGGTGGGCCGGGCGCGGGTCTGGCGGACGCCGATCCACGTCAAGGTCGCGACGGAAGGGCGGCACTTCGCGTTGAACGCGCTGGGGGCGCTGGCGGCGGTGCAGGCGCTGGGCGGGGACCGGGCGCTGGCGCTGAACGGCCTCGCGGCCTGGGCGCCGCCCAAGGGGCGCGGCGGGCGCGAGACGGTGGCCTGGGGCGATGGGACGGTGACGCTGATCGATGACGCCTTCAACGCCAACCCGGCGTCGATGGCGGCGGGGCTCGCGGTGCTGGCGGGGCTGGAGCCCGAGGACGGCACGGGCCGCATCCGGCGCGGGCGGCGCATCGCGATCCTGGGCGATATGCTGGAGCTGGGCGCGGGCGAGGCGGCGCTGCACGCGGGGCTTGCGGACGATCCGGCGATGGAGGCGGTGCACGTCGTCCACTGCGTCGGCCCGAGGATGCGGGCGCTGCACGAGGCCTTGCCCGGCGACAAGCGCGGCGAGCGGGCCGAGACGCCCGAGGCGCTGGCGGCGGGGCTGCGGCGGCTGCTGGACGCGGGCGACATCGTGCTCGTCAAGGGATCGAAGGGGAGCCGGGTCTCGGTCGTCGTTGACGCGATCCGGCGGATGGGGCAAGGCGCCCCGTCCAACGAGGGAGGCTGATCCGATGCTCTACTGGCTGACCCTGCTGTCGGACGGCGGCGACGTCTTCAACCTGTTCCGCTACATCAGCTTCCGCGCGGGCGGGGCCTTCCTGACGGCGCTGGTCTTCGGCTTCATCTTCGGACGGCCGCTGATCGACTGGCTGCGCGTCAAGCAGGGCAAGGGCCAGCCGATCCGGTCGGACGGGCCGCAGACGCACTTCGCCAAGGCGGGAACGCCGACGATGGGGGGGCTGCTCATCATCAGCGCGCTGCTGAGCTCGACGCTGCTCTGGGCGCGTTGGGACAACCCCTTCGTCTGGATGGTGCTGTTCGTCACCCTCAGCTTCGCGCTCCTGGGCTTCGCGGACGACTATGCCAAGGTGACGAAGCAGACGGTGGACGGCGTGTCGGGCAAGATGCGGCTGCTGATCGGCTTCCTGGTGGCGGCGGTCGCCGGGGTCTGGGCGGCGGCCTACCACCCGGACGGGCTGTCGGGCGAACTGGCGCTGCCGTTCTTCAAGGACGCGCTGATCTACCTGGGCCTGCTGTTCGTCCCCTTCGCCATGCTGGTGATCGTCGGCGCGGCCAACGCGGTGAACCTGACGGACGGGCTCGACGGGCTCGCCATCATGCCGGTGATGATCGCGGCGGCGACCTTCGGGATCATCGCCTATTTCGTGGGGCGGACGGACTTCTCGGATTACCTCGGGCTGCACTTCGTGCCGGGGTCCGGGGAGATCACGGTGTTCTGCGCCGGGCTGATCGGCGGGGGGCTGGGGTTCCTGTGGTACAACGCGCCGCCGGCGGCGGTGTTCATGGGCGACACCGGGTCGCTGGCCCTGGGCGGCGCGCTGGGGGCCATCGCCGTGGCGACCAAGCACGAGATCGTGCTGGCGATCGTCGGCGGCCTCTTCGTCGTCGAGGCGCTGTCGGTCATCATCCAGGTCTTCTGGTTCAAGCGGACGGGGCGGCGGGTGTTCCTGATGGCGCCGATCCACCACCACTTCGAGAAGCGCGGCTGGGCCGAGCCGCAGATCGTCATCCGCTTCTGGATCGTGTCGCTGATCCTGGCGATGATCGGGCTGGCGACGCTGAAGGTCCGCTGACCTTGCGGGTCCAGCCCCGGCCGGGCACAAGGCCCTCGGCCAAGGGGCGGAGGGCAGGATGATCCCGGTTCGGAACATGGCGGGCACGCGGGTCGCGGTGCTGGGGCTGGGGCGGTCGGGGCTGGCCACGGCGCGGGCTCTGGAGGCGGGCGGGGCCGTGCCGGTCGTCTGGGACGACGGGGCGCCCGCGCGCGAGCGGGCCGAGGCCGAGGGGCTGGAGGTCCTGGACCTGACGCGGGCCAAGTCCTGGGAGGGCGTGTCGCTCCTCGTGACCTCGCCCGGCATCCCGCACCTCTACCCGCGCCCGCACCCGGCCATCGCGGCGGCCTGGGCGGCGGGGGTGCCGGTGGACAACGACATCGGGCTGTTCTTCCGATCCTTCGCGACCGATGACTGGGACGGCTTCGCCACCCGGCCCCGCGTCGTCGCGGTGACGGGATCGAACGGCAAGAGCACGACGAGCGCCCTCATCCACCACGTCCTGGCCGAGTCGGGGCGGCCGTCGCAACTGGCGGGGAACATCGGGCGGGGGGTGCTCGACCTCGACCCCGCGCGCGACGGCGAGGTGGTGGTGCTGGAGCTGTCGAGCTACCAGACCGAGCTCGCCCGCGCGCTGACGCCGGACGTCGCCGTGTTCACCAACCTGAGCCCGGATCATCTGGACCGGCACGGTGGCCTGGGCGGCTACTTCGCGGCCAAGCGGCGGCTCTTCGCGGAGGGCGGGCCGGACCGCGCGGTGGTCGGCGTGGACGAGGACGAGGGGCGGTACCTGGCGAACCAGATGGCCGAGGGGGCGGGCGACGACCGGGTGATCCAGGTCTCCTCGGGGCAAAGGCTGGAAGGGACGGCCTGGGCGGTCTTCGCGCGCAAGGGCTTCCTGGCCGAGTGGCGCCGGGGCCGGCAGGTGGCGTCGGTGGACCTGCGCGACGTGGCCGGCCTGCCGGGGGCGCACAACCACCAGAACGCCTGCGCGGCCTGGGCGGTGGCGCGGTCGATGGGGCTTGGCCCAAAGGCCATCGAGGCGGCGATGCGGAGCTATCCGGGGCTGCCGCACCGGTCGCAGCGGATCGCGGAGGCGGGGGGCGTGGCCTTCGTCAACGACTCCAAGGCGACCAACGTCGACTCGGCGGCCAAGGCGCTCCTGGCCTTCCCGCGCATCCGCTGGATCTGCGGGGGGCTGGAGAAGGAGGGGGGCCTCGGGGGGCTGGCGCCGGCTCTCGGGTCGGTGGCCAAGGCCTATGTCATCGGGCGCGAGGCGGCGGGGTTCGCGCGGCAATTGGCCGGCATCGAGGCGGAGGTCTGCACCACCATGGCGCGGGCGGTCGAGCGGGCGATGGCCGAGGCCCAGCCGGGCGAGACGGTGCTGCTGGCCCCGGCGGCGGCGAGCTTCGACCAGTACGACAGCTTCGAGAAGCGGGGCGAGGACTTCGTGGCCCAGGTGCGGGCGCGGCTGGGCGCGCGGTAGGGGCTCTGCCCCTCGCCCCGTCGGGGCTTCACCCCGGGATGCTTGGGACCGGAGGAAGGGGGGGCTCGGACAGACTAAATCCCCGCGAAGCCTCCGGGTTCACTCCCGGGCTCGCGGGGACCAGGGGCGCGCGCGAGCGGGAGCACCGGCCGCCATTGGGCGGGCTGGGTCTCAGTGGCATCGAGGGAGAACGCCCGTGGGGCGCCTCGGCCTCCCTGGCCGGGTATCTGGCCGCTCCTGGCCCATCGCGTGTGTCCGTGCCCTCCTTGCGGATGGGCGTCCCTTCGTCCTTGTCTCTCCTTTCCGCCCCCTGCCGTCGGGGCCGGCGTCTCCGCCCCTGGGGAGCGCCGGGCCGTGCGGACGGGGGCCGCTTGCGTGGGGTCGTGCGGGGGAGAGAATGCCAGCCAGGCGTTAACGCCGTCCGACAGCAACGAACGCTCAGCCCGCAGTTCGCGCAACGCCCCCGCCCGCCGTGCCACGCGCGCGAGGGCGGGGCGAGTCGGATCGGAGGCCCAGCGCAGGGCTGGACGCCGGGGGGACGGGCCGTCCGCTCGCCGCCCGCTCCACCGGCGCGGCCGTGACGGGCGGAGGCCCGCCCTGCGGGACAGCACGGGGCCGCACCGGGCGCGCGCCGCGCCGCCGCGCGCCCGGCCTTCTTTGGCTCCAAGTATCCCGGGGGGAGGCTCCGCAGGAGACGGGGGACAGAGCCCCCCTCGGCGGTGGACGCGGGGGTTGCGCCCGGTGGGCTCGCGGGGTAGGCGCGCTGCCCTTGCAGGGAGAGGTGGGCATGGCGCGGTGGCTGGGCGTGGACTTCGGGACGTCGAACACCTCGGCGGCGGCGATGGTCGGGGGGCGGCCCCGGCTGGTCGAGCTGGAGCCGGGGCGCGTCTCGGTGCCGACGGCGATCTTCCTTGACGCGGGCACCCGGCGGATGCTGTTCGGCACCGAGGCCGTGGAGGCGCTGGTCGCGGGGCGCGAGGGGCGGTTCCTCCGCGCGGTCAAGCGGGTGCTGGGCACGCCGCTGATGCGCGAGACGCGGCAGTTCCTGAGCCGCCGCATGACGCTGGTCGATTTGGTGGCCGAGGTGCTGGGCCGGGTGCGGGCGCGGGCCGAGGCCGAGCTGGGCGGGCCGGTGGCGGGCGTGCTCGCCGGGCGGCCGGTGGTCTTCCATGCCGAGCCCGAGCGGGACGCACAGGCGGCGGTGGACCTTGGGGAGGCCTACCGGCTCGCGGGGTTCGCCGAGGTCGAATGGATGACCGAGCCCGAGGCCGCCGCGCGGGCCTGCGGCCTTCGGGAGGGGCTGGGGATCGTGGTGGACATCGGCGGCGGCACCTCGGACTTCACGGTGTTCCGCGCCGAGGGGGGCCGCTTGGCGGTGCTGGCGAGCGGCGGCCTGCGGGTGGGCGGCACCGACGCCGACCGGGCGCTGAGCCTGGCCCATGCGATGCCGCTCCTGGGCCTGGGGACGCGGCTGCGGGCCGAGATCGGCGGGGCGCTGCACGAGGTGCCGGTCGCGCCCTTCCACGAGCTGGCGACCTGGGAGCGGATCGGCTTCCTGCAGGTGCCCGAGATGGCGCGCGAGGCGGCGCGGTGGCGGCGGCTCGCCGAGGCGCCGGAGCGGATCGGGCGGCTGCACGCGGTGCTGGAAGCGGGCCTGGGCTTCGACCTCGCCTTCGCGGTGGAGGCGGGAAAGATCGCGGCCAACGGCGGCGGCGGGCGGATCGACCTCGGCGTGGTCGAGCGGGGGCTCGGCGCGGCGCTGTCGGCGGAGCGGCTGGGGTCGGACCTCGGGGCCTTCGCGCGGGCGATCGCCGAGGGGGCGGGCCGGGCGGCGGCGCGGGCGGGGGTGGCGCCCGAGGAGGTGACTCACGTCGTCCATGTCGGCGGGTCGAGCCTGCTGCGGCCGGTCCGGGCGGCGCTGGCGGATCTGTTCCCGCGCGCCGAGCCGGTGGAGACGGCGGCCTTCACGGCGGTGGCCGAGGGGCTGGCGCTGGCGGCGGGGGAGCGGGAGGCGGGGTGAGGCGCCTTGCAGGCGTCCCTGAGTGGACGGCGGCGCCCGGAGCGCGGCGCTCCTGCCCTTCTTTGGCTCCAAATATCCCGGGGGAGTCCCCGAAGGGGACGGGGGCAGCGCCCCCCTTGCGCGGCGTCAGCCCGCCTCGGCGTAGGCGCGCTCGCGCAGGGCCTGGTCCTTGTGGCGGACGACGTAGCCGGACTGGCGGGGCCAGGCGGCGTAGGCCTCCTCGGTCGTCTCCAGCGCATGGCGGGCGTGGAGCGGCCAGTTGGGGTCGTCGAGCGCCATGCGGCCCAGCGCCACGAGATCGGCGTCGCCGTCCTCGATCACCTCCTCGGCCTGGCGGGGGCGGGTCAGGAGGCCCACGGCGCAGGTGGGCAGGCCGCCCTCGTGCCGGATGCGGCGGGCGAGGGGGACCTGGTAGCCGGGGCCGACGGGGATCCGGCCGCCGGCGAAGCCGCCCGAGGACACGTCGATGAGGTCGGCGCCGAGGTCCTTGAGGGCGCGGGCGTAAGCGACGCTGTCCTCGACCGTCCAGCCGCCGTCGAGGCCGTCCTGGGCCGAGATGCGGACGAACAGGGGCTTCTCGGCGGGCCAGGCGTCGCGGACGGCCTGGGCGACGGACAGGGGGAAGCGCATCCGGTTCTCGAGGCTGCCGCCGAAGTCGTCGGTGCGCCGGTTGGCGACGGGCGAGAGGAACTGGTGCAGGAGGTAGCCGTGGGCCGAGTGCAGCTCCACGAGGTCGAAGCCCGCCTGGTCGGCGCGGCGGGCGGCGGCGGCGAAGGCGTCGCGGAGGGCGTCCAGCTCGGGCAGGGTCAGGGCGTGGGGGGTCTGGTATTCGGGCGAATCCTCGATCTGCGGGACGGGCGAGGGCGCGACGGGGGTCCAGGTCTGGAAGCCGACGAGGGGCTTCTCGGCCTCGGTCTCGTCGAAGCGGCCGCGCCACCAGATCGGCGAGGAGGCCTTGCGGCCGGCGTGGGCGAGCTGGATGCCGGAGGCCGACCCTTGCGAGCGCAGGAAGTCCGTGACGCGGGCGAGGGGGGCGATCTGGTCGTCGGACCAGAGGCCGAGGTCGCCGTAGGAGATGCGGCCCTCGGGGGCGACGGCGGTGGCCTCGACGATCACGGCGCCGAAGCCGCCCAGGCCGAAGCGGGCGTAGTGGGCGAAGTGGTAGTCCGAGGCGAGGCCGGCCTTGGCCGAATACTGGCACATCGGCGCGACGACGAGGCGGTTCTTGAGGGTCAGCGCGCGGAAGGTCGCGGGGGAGAAGAGGGGGCTCATCGTCGGTCCTTGGGTTGTCGCACGGCATGTCCGGGCCGCCAGACCTAGGGACATGGGCGGCGGGGGGCAAGTGGCCGGGCCATGCGGCGGGCGCAGGGCGGGAGGGCTCAGGCGTCGTGAAGCGCGCGGGCGCAGGCGGCGGCGGAGGACCAGGCCCATTGGAAGTTGTAGCCGCCGAGCCAGCCGGTCACGTCCACGCATTCGCCGATGAAGAAGAGGCCGGGGACGGCCTTGGCCTCCATGGTCTTCGAGTGGAGCGCCGTCGTGTCGATGCCGCCCAGCGTGACCTCGGCGGTGCGGTAGCCCTCGGTCCCCGTGGGGCGGAGCCGCCAGTCGGAGAGGGTTCTCGCGAGGGCGGCGATGCGGGGCTCGGAGAGGGTGGCGAGGGGGCCGGCGAGGTCCAGCTCGGCCGACAGATGGGAGGCCAGGGCGGCGGGGAGCCGGGACGCCAGGAAGGTCTTGAGGGCCTGCTTCGGGGAGGCCCTGCGGGCGGCGCGGAGGGCGGCGGCCCAGTCGGTGCCGGGCGCGAGGGCGACGGACAGCTCCTCGCCCTCGCGCCAGTAGGAGGAGGCCTGGAGCATGGCGGGCCCGGAAAGGCCGCGATGGGTGAACAGGAGCGCCTCCTCGAAGGCGGGGCCGCGCGCGCGGGCGGCGACGGGGACGGAGATGCCGGCGAGGTCGGCGAATCGGCCCTCGCCGAAGGTGAAGGGGACGAGGGCGGGGCGGGTCTCGGTCACGGGGAGGCCGAAGCGGGCGGCGACGCGGTAGGCGAGGCCGGTCGCGCCCATCCTGGGGATCGACTTGCCGCCCGTGGCGACGACGAGGCGGCGGGCGCGGATGGTCTCGCGGTCGGTCGCCACGGTGAAGCGCGCGCCGTCGTGGCCGACCTCGTGGATGGGGGTGGAGAGGCGGACCTCGGCCCCGGCGCGGGTGGCCTCGGCCAGGAGCAGGTTCACGATGTCCTTGGAGGAGCGGTCACAGAAGAGCTGGCCCAGGGTCTTCTCGTGCCAGGGGATGCGGTGGGACTGGACCAGCGCGAGGAAGTCCTGGGCGGTGTAGGAGGCCAGCGCGGATTTCGCGAAGTGGGGGTTCGCGGACAGGAAGGCCTCGGGGCGGGTGTGCAGGTTGGTGAAGTTGCAGCGGCCGCCGCCGGAGATGCGGACCTTCTCGGCCGGGCGGTTCGCGTGGTCGAGCACGAGCGCGCCGGGCGGGCCGAGGCCCGCGCAGAAGAGGCCGGCCGCGCCGGCGCCGAGGATGAGGGTGTCGATGTCCATGGGGGCGCAGATGCGCGGGCGCGCGGGCGGACGCAAGCGGGGCCGGGTGTCGCGGGGGCGTGCTGGGGTGGAACCTCACCCGATGGGGGTGGACGGGGCGGGGCTTGGATGGGTGGCCGGCGCGCGGCGGTGAGAGAGGATGTGCGTATTTGGGCCAAGTTGAGAGGCAGGGACGGAAGGGCGGCGTAGGGTGCGCGTCAGCGCACCGGGTCGGGCGGGGGGGGCCATGGTGCGCTGACGCGCGCCCTGCGATGGGAGCGAGTTGGGGTGAGGCGTCGGGCGCGAGGAAGGCGGTCGTCCTTGTGTTTCAGGGCGCGAGGGGGCGGGCCGTTTTCCGCCTAGCGTGAAGGGGCGCGATCCGGTATCCTGACCCCTAGACCCTGGGAAAACCGGGCGCTGGACGAGGCAGATGGCGGTGCTCCATGACGGAAATGGTTCATGGGCTGGTCCCGGTGAAGGCCGGCGACCCGGTCCTTCCGCGTTGGTGGCGGACGATCGACAAGTGGACGATGTCCTGCATCCTCGCGCTCTTCGCGATCGGCCTGCTGCTCGGGCTGGCCGCCTCGCCGCCGCTGGCCTCCCGTAACGGGCTGCCCGCCTTCCACTACGTCGAGCGGCAGGCGCTGTTCGGCGGCCTCGCCATCGTGGTGATGCTGCTGGTGTCGATGCTGCCTCCCGTGCAGGTGCGAAGGCTCGCGGTGATCGGCTTCGGGCTCAGCCTCGTGGCGCTGATGGGGCTGCCGTTCCTGGGGACGGATTTCGGCAAGGGCGCGGTGCGCTGGTATTCGCTGGGCTTCGCCAGCTTCCAGCCGTCGGAATTCCTCAAGCCCGGATTCGTGGTGCTGTCGGCCTGGCTGCTCGCCGCCTCGATGGAGCGGGACGGGCCGCCGGGGAAGCTCTGGTCCTTCGGGCTGATGGGCGCGATCGTGCTGACTCTGGCGCTCCAGCCCGACTTCGGGCAGGCGGCGCTGATCCTGTTCTCCTGGGCGGTGATGTACTTCGTGGCGGGCGCGCCGATGGCGCTGCTCCTGGGCCTCGTGGGGGTGGTGGGCTTCACGGGGACCGTGGCCTACGAGCATTCGGAGCACTTCGCCCGCCGCATCAACGGCTTCCTGAGCCCGGAGGTCGATCCGCGCACCCAGCTCGGCTATGCCACCAACGCCATCATGGAGGGCGGGTTCTTCGGCGTGGGCGTGGGCGAGGGCGAGGTGAAGTGGTCGCTGCCCGACGCGCACACCGACTTCATCATCGCCGTGGCGGCCGAGGAATACGGGCTGGTGCTCGTGCTGGCCGTCATCACGCTTTATGCCTTCATCGTCGTGGGGTCGCTGCTGCGGCTGACGCGGGAGCGGGACATGTTCATCCGGCTGGCGGGGACGGGGCTGGCCTGCTCCTTCGGGGTGCAGGCGATGATCAACATGGGGGTGGCGGTGCGGCTGCTGCCGGCCAAGGGGATGACGCTCCCGTTCGTGAGCTATGGCGGGTCGTCGCTGATCGCGGGGGGCATCGCGGTGGGGATGCTGCTGGCGATGACGCGGAGCCGGCCGCAGGGGGCGATGGGCGACGTGCTGCGGAGGGAGCGCGGGTGAGCCGCCGCGTCGTCATCGCGGCGGGGGGCACGGGGGGGCACATGTTCCCTGCGCAGGCCCTGGCCGAGACGATGCTGGCGCGCGGCTGGCGCGTGACGCTGAGCACGGACGCACGTGGCGCGCGCTATGCCGGGGGCTTCCCGGCGGAGGTGGCGCGCGAGGTGGTGGCGAGCGCCACGCCCGCGCGGGGCGGGGCGGCGGCGAAGGCGGTGGTGCCGCTGCGGGTCGGCGGCGGGATCGCGGCGAGCGTCGCGCGGATGGCGCTGGACCGGCCGGCGGCGGTGGTGGGGTTCGGGGGCTACCCGTCGATCCCGGCGCTGGTGGCGGCGGGCGCGTTGCGGGTGCCGCGCCTGATCCACGAGCAGAACGGCGTGCTGGGGCGGGTGAACCGGGTCTTCGCGCCGCGCGTGGGGCTGGTGGCCTGCGGGACCTGGCCCACGGCGCTGCCCAAGGGCGCGCGGGGGGTCCATATCGGCAACCCGGTGCGGCGGGCGGTGCTGGAGAAGGCCGGGGCGAGCTACATCGCGCCGGGGGAGTATCCGCTGGAGATCCTGGTGATCGGCGGCAGCCAGGGCGCGCGCATCCTGTCGGACGTGGTGCCGCCGGCGCTCGCCGCGCTGCCGATGGAGGTCCGCGCCCGGCTGCGGGTGAGCCAGCAGGCGCGCGAGGAGGACGTGGAGCGGGTCGAGCGGTTCTACCGCGACGAGGCCATCGAGGCCGAGGTCCGCACCTTCTTCGACGACATCCCGCGCCGGATGACGCTGGCGCAACTGGTGATCGCGCGGGCGGGGGCCTCGACGCTCGCCGACCTGACAGTGATCGGGCGGCCGGCGATCCTCATTCCCTTCGCCGCCGCCGCCGAGGACCATCAGACGGCCAACGCGAAGGGGCTGGAGGCGGTGGGGGCGGCCGAGGTGGTGGCGGAGGCGCGGCTGACGCCCGAGGGGCTGGCGGCGCGCGTGGGGGCGATCCTGACGGACGCCCCTCGCGCGCTGGCCATGGCGCGGGCGGCGCTGGCCCATGCGCGGCCGGACGCCGCGGAGCGGCTGGCGGACCTTGTGGACGACCTGATCGACGGCAAGAAGGAGGGCCGCACCTGATGGACGGAGGATATGCGATGCCGCGGCCCACGAAGCTGCCCCTGGACGTGGGGCCGATCCACTTCGTCGGCATCGGCGGAATCGGGATGTCGGGCATCGCCGAGGTGCTGCTGACCATGGGCTACACGGTCCAGGGGTCCGATTCGCGCGAGAGCGACATCACGCGGCGGCTGGCGCGGCTGGGGGCCACGGTTCGGATCGGGCAGCGGGCCGAGAACCTGGAGGGGGCGGAGGTCGTGGTGATCTCGTCCGCCATCAAGACGGGGAACCCGGAGCTGGACGAGGCGCGGCTGAAGGGCCTGCCCGTGGTGCGGCGGGCGGAAATGCTGGCCGAGCTGATGCGGCTGAAGTCGAACGTCGCCATCGCCGGGACGCATGGGAAGACGACCACGACGACCATGGTGGCGACGCTGCTGGATGCGGGGGGACTCGATCCGACGGTGGTGAACGGGGGGATCATCCACCGTTATGGCTCGAACGCCCGGATCGGGCAGGGCGAGTGGATGGTGGTGGAGGCCGACGAGAGCGACGGGACCTTCAACCGCCTGCCGGCGACCATCGCCATCGTGACCAACATCGACCCCGAGCACATGGAGCACTGGGGGACGATCGAGGCGCTGCGGAAGGGGTTCTACGATTTCGTGTCGAACATCCCGTTCTATGGGCTGGCGGTCTGCTGCACGGACCACCCGGAGGTGCAGGCGCTGGTGGGGCGGGTGACGGACCGGCGGGTGCGGACCTTCGGGTTCAACGCGCAGGCCGACGTGCGGGCGACGCGGCCGACCTATGAGGACGGGGTGGCGCGGTTCGACGTGATCCTCCAGGCCGAGGACGACCGCATCGACGGGATGACCCTGCCGATGCCGGGGGATCACAACGTGAGCAACGCGCTGGCGGCTATCGCGGTGGCGCGGCACCTCGGGATGGGCAAGGACGAGATCCGGGCGGCGCTGGCGGGCTTCGCGGGGGTGAACCGGCGGTTCACCAAGGTCGGCGAGGTGGACGGAGTCACGGTGATCGACGACTACGGGCATCATCCGGTGGAGATCGCGGCGGTGCTGAAGGCGGCGCGGCAGGCGAGCAAGGGCCGGGTGATCGCGGTGCATCAGCCGCACCGCTACTCGCGGCTGTCGAGCCTGTTCGAGGAGTTCTGCACCTGCTTCAACGAGGCCGACGTGGTGGGCATCGCCGAGGTCTACGCGGCCGGCGAGGCACCGATCCCCGGCGCGTCGCGCGACGACCTCGTGTCGGGGCTGATCCGGCACGGGCACCGGCACGCGCGGGCGGTGACGGGCGAGGAGGACCTCGCCCGGCTGGTCCGGGAGCAGGCGCGGCCGGGAGATATCGTGGTCTGCCTGGGCGCGGGCAACATCAGCGCCTGGGCAAACGGGCTGCCGGCGCGGCTGCGCGGCGAGGCAGCGTGATGGGCGGGGATGGCCACGCCGTTCCGGGGAGGGCGCGATGAGCCTCGCGCTCCTGCTGGCGGGGATGTGGGTGGTGATGGCGAACTGCGCGGCGCTGCTGCCGACGCGGCAGGGGCAGTGGATGGCGGACGCGCTGCTGGTGGCGGTGGGCGTGCCGCTGCTGGGCTGGGTGACGCTGGAGCACGGACCGGTGACGGGCGTGGCGACGCTGGCGGTGGGCGCGGCGGTGCTGCGCTGGCCGGTGCTGCCGCTGCTGCGGCGGGCGCGGCCTCCGCAGCGGAACCCGGCGGAATGAGGGACCTCACCGTGACGGACTGGCCGCCGCTGCGCGGGACGCTGACCGAGGGGCGTCCGCTGGCCGACCTGACCTGGCTGCGGGTGGGCGGGCCGGCGGAGGCGCTGGTGCAGCCGGCGGACGTGGCGGACCTGAGCGCCTTCCTGGCGGCGCTGCCCTTGGACGTGCCGGTGTTCCCGATGGGCGTGGGGTCGAACCTGATCGTGCGGGACGGCGGCGTGCGGGGGGCGGTGATCCGGCTCGGGCGCGGGTTCAACGGGATCGCCGTGGAGGGATCGCGGGTGCGGACGGGGGCGGCGGCGCTGGATGCCCACGTGGCGCGCAGGGCGGCGGAGGCTGGGCGGGACCTGACCTTCCTGCGGACCATCCCCGGCACGGTTGGCGGCGCGGTGCGGATGAACGCCGGGTGCTACGGCGCGTATGTCGCGGACGTGCTGGCGGAGGTGACTTTGGTGCTGCGCGACGGGCGGGTGGTCACGATCCCGGCGGCGGAGCTGGGGCTGGCCTATCGGTCGAGCGCGCTGCCCGAGGGGGCGGTGATCGTCGAGGCGGTGTTCGAGGCGCCGGAGGGCGACCCCGCTGCTCTGGCCGCGCGGATGGAGGCGCAGGTCGCGAAGCGCGACGCGACCCAGCCGACGAAGGACCGCACGGCGGGATCGACCTTCCGCAACCCGTCGGGGTTCTCCAGCACCGGGCGGGCCGACGACACGCATGAGTTGAAGGCGTGGAAGCTGATTGACGACGCCGGAATGCGCGGCGCGCGGCGGGGCGGGGCGGTGATGAACCCGCTCCATGCCAACTTCCTGACCAACGCGGGCGGGGCCACGGCGGCGGACCTTGAATCCTTGGGCGAAGCGGTGCGGAAAGCGGTTTACGATCACGCCGGGGTGAGCTTAGAGTGGGAAATCATGCGGGTCGGCGATCCCGCGTAGGTTGAAGTCGTATCGCCAAGGTGCTGAGGCCCGGATCGGGCCGATTTGAAACAAAGACGGACCAAAGGTCCGCGCATGGGGCAGAAGCGGGCATGTCGGGCAGGACAGGTCCCAAGGTTGTGGTGCTGATGGGCGGCCCATCGGCGGAGCGCGAGGTCTCGCTCTCCTCCGGGCGCCAATGCGCGGCGGCCTTGCGGGAGGCGGGCCTTGAGGCCGTCGAGCTGGACGCGGGGGATGACCTCGCGGAGCGGCTGTCGGAGATCCGGCCGGACGTGGCCTTCAATGCGCTGCACGGGCGCTGGGGCGAGGACGGCTGCGTGCAGGGCGTCCTCGAATGGCTGCGAATCCCCTACACCCATTCGGGCGTGCTGGCCTCGGCGCTGGCGATGGACAAGCAGAAGGCCAAGGCGGCGTTCCGCGCCGCCGGGCTGCCGGTGGTCGAGAGCGTGATCGCGCCCCGCGAGGAGGTCCGCGCCCGGCACGTCCTGGCGCCGCCCTATGTCGTGAAGCCCAACAACGAGGGATCGTCGGTCGGCGTCTACATCGTGCCGGAGGGGGCGAACGCACCGCCCGCGCTGTCGGACGAGATGCCCGAGGAGGTCATGGTCGAGGCCTTCGCGCCGGGGCGGGAGCTGACGACGGCCGTGCTGGGCGACCGGGCTCTGACGGTGACGGACATTCTGACGGACGGCTGGTACGACTACGAGGCGAAGTATGCCCCGGGCGGCTCGCGCCACGTGGTGCCCGCGCAGGTGCCGGGCGAGGTCTTCGACGCCTGCCTCGACCTCGCGCTGCGGGCGCACGAGGCGCTGGGGTGCCGGGGGCTGTCGCGCACCGACTTCCGCTGGGATGAGTCGAAGGGGCTGGACGGGCTCGTGATCCTGGAGATCAACACCCAGCCGGGGATGACGCCCACCTCGCTCGCGCCGGAGCAGGCGCTCGCGGTGGGGATCGGCTTTCCCGAATTGTGCCGGCGGCTGGTGGAGGATGCCTCGTGCGGGCGCTGATCGTGCTCTGGCGGCTGACGCTGCCCTCGCTGCTGCGTGGCTCGGCGGCGATCGCGCCGGGCGAGCGGCGCGACCCGGCGCCGTCGGTCTGGGCCTACCGCTACCAGCGGCTGATGCTGACGCCGGTCTATCGGCGGCTGGTCCATGTGGGCCTGCCCGTGGGGCTGGTGCTGCTGATGGGCGCGCTGTGGCTCGCCTCGGCCGACCACCGCGCGGCGCTGGCAACGCGCGTCGAGTCGATCAAGGACGCGGTGCAGGAGCGGGACGCCTTCATGGTGACGGCGCTGGAGATCGCCGGCGCCGACGCGGCGCTGTCGGCGGCCATCCGCGAGGTGGCGCGGATCGACCTGCCGGTGTCGTCCTTCGACCTCGACCTCGACGCGCTGCGCGCCCGGATCACCGACCTGACCGCCGTGCGGTCGGCGCAGGTCCGGGTGCTGCCGGGGGGCGCGCTGGAGATCGCGGTCGTCCAGCGCGTGCCCGTGGCCGTGTGGCGCTACGCCGACGGGCTGCGGCTGATCGACGCCGAGGGCGCGATGACCGGCATGATCGGCGAGAGGGGCGACCGCGCCGACCTGCCGCTGATCGCCGGGGACGGGGCGAAGGACGCCATCGACGAGGCCCTGGCCCTGTTCTCGGCCGCCGCGCCCATCGCGCCGCGCGTGCGCGGGCTGGTCCGCATGGGCGAGCGGCGCTGGGACATGGTCCTCGACCGCGACCAGCGCATCCTGCTGCCCACCTCAGGGGCGGTCGCCGCCCTGGAGCGCGCGATCGCGCTCCAGCAGGCGCAGGGGCTCCTCGACCGCGACGTGGCGGTGGTGGACCTGCGCCTGGGCGAGCGGCCGACGCTCCGCCTCAACCCCGTCGCCCTGTCCAGCCTGCGGGCGCAGGCGGCGGCCGCCGCCACCCCTCCCCCCGCCGCGCCCATCCCCGAGGATCACTGATGCGCCCCCTTTACGAGACCCAGCGACTCATGCGTGGCCTGCGGCGGGCGGCGCTCCAGCGGGGGGTGATCGCCATCCTGGACCTCGGCACCTCCAAGACGGCCTGCCTGGTGCTGCGCTTCGACGACGCCGCCGCGCCGCGCACGGACGGCGTGGGGCCGATGGCGGGGCAGGCGCGGTTCAGGGTGATCGGCCACGCCGTCACCCGGTCGCGCGGGGTGCGCTTCGGCGAGGTCGATTCGATGGGCGAGACCGAGCGCGCCATCCGCACCGCCGTGCAGGCGGCGCAGAAGGACGCGCAGGTGCGGGTGGATCACGTGATCGTCTGCCTGTCCGGCGCGCGGCCGCAGAGCTTCGGCCTGCACGGCGAGGCCGAGGTCGAAGGGCCGATGGTGGACGGCTGGGACATCGGCCGCGCGCTGGCCTCGTGCGAGGTGCCGGACATGGGGCCGGGGCGCGAGGTGCTGCACGCCCAGCCGGTGAACTGGCTGCTGGACCACCGGGCCGGGCTGTCGGACCCGCGCGGGCAGGTGGGCGAGCGGCTGGCGACGGACCTGCACCTCCTGTCGGTGGACGGGGCGGCGATCGAGACGCTGCTCCTCTGCCTCAAGCGCTGCGACCTGGAATGCGCGGGGATCGCCTCCTCGGCCTATGTCGCGGGGCTGTCGAGCCTTGTCGAGGACGAGCAGGAGCTGGGCGCGGTCTGCATCGACATGGGCGGCGGATCGACGGGCCTGTCGATCTTCATGAAGAAGCACATGATCCACGCCGATTCGGTGCGGCTGGGCGGGGAGCACGTCACGTCGGACATCTCCATGGGCCTGCAGGTGCCGATGGCCGTGGCCGAGCGGATCAAGACGCTGCACGGCGGCGTGGTGGCGACCGGCAAGGACGACCGCGAGCTCATCCCCATCGGCGGCGACACGGGGGACTGGGAGCACGACCGCCGCGTGGTGTCGCGCACCGAACTGATCGGCATCATGCGCCCGCGCATGGAGGAGATCCTGGAGGAGGTGCGGGCGCGGCTCGACCTCGCCGGGTTCGACCACCTGCCGGGGCAGAGCATCGTGCTCACCGGGGGCGCCAGCCTGATCCCCGGGCTCGACGGGCTGGCAGCGCGCATCCTGGGGCGGCGGGTGCGGATGGGCCGCCCGCTGCGGGTGCAGGGGCTTCCCGTCGCGGCGACGGGGGCGGCCTTCTCGGCGGCGGTGGGGCTCACGCTGTTCGCGGCGCATCCGCAGGACGAGTGGTGGGACTTCGAGATGCCGCCCGACCGACAGTCGGCGCGGTCGTTCCGGCGGGCGGTGAAGTGGTTCAAGGACAACTGGTGACGGCGATGTGCGGAACTCCGCCGATGCAGGCAGGCCACGGTCGGACCCTGGGGCGGACCCCATGGAGATTGGGGAGCGACTGTGTTTTTGGCGTGACGGATTTCACGGGCGCCGGTAGAATTGGCGTCACCGTTGGCAAAGTCCGGAACGGGACCGGATCGGAACAGGGCGGCCGTCGCGGCGACGCGGCGCGATAACACGAACAGACAGGCGGACAGCGCGATGGCACTCAATCTCTCCCTGCCGGGGCAGGAAGACCTCAAGCCCCGGATCACCGTGTTCGGCGTCGGCGGCGCCGGCGGCAACGCGGTGAACAACATGATCGAGAAGCAGCTCGACGGGGTCGAGTTCGTCGTCGCGAACACCGACGCGCAGGCGCTCAAGCAATCGAACGCGCCCGCCAAGATCCAGATGGGCGTCAAGGTCACGGAAGGCCTCGGCGCGGGCGCCAAGCCGTCCGTGGGCGCCGCCGCCGCCGAGGAGTCGATCCAGCAGATCGTCGATCACCTCGCGGGCGCGCATATGTGCTTCATCACCGCCGGCATGGGCGGCGGCACCGGCACCGGGGCCGCGCCGATCATCGCGCAGGCCGCGCGCGAGCTGGGCGTGCTGACCGTCGGCGTCGTGACCAAGCCCTTCCAGTTCGAGGGCGTGAAGCGGATGCGCCAGGCCGAGGACGGTCTTGAGGCTCTCCAGAAGGTCGTGGACACGCTCATCATCATCCCGAACCAGAACCTGTTCCGGCTCGCCACCGAGAACACCACCTTCACCGAGGCTTTCGCGCTGGCCGACGACGTCCTTTATCAGGGCGTGAAGGGCGTGACCGACCTGATGGTGCGGCCGGGCCTCATCAACCTCGACTTCGCGGACGTCCGCGCCGTGATGGACGAGATGGGCAAGGCCATGATGGGCACCGGCGAGGCCGAGGGGCCGGATCGCGCCACCCACGCGGCGGAAAAGGCCATCGCGAACCCGCTGCTGGACGAGATCAGCCTCAAGGGCGCGAAGGGGGTGCTCATCAACATCACCGGCGGCTACGACATGACCCTGTTCGAGCTGGACGAGGCCGCGAACAAGATCCGCGAGATGGTGGACGAGGACGCCAACATCATCGTGGGCAGCACGCTCGACACCGACATGGGCGGCAAGATGCGCGTGTCGGTCGTGGCGACCGGCATCGACGCGGGGGCGAGCCGGATGGAGCCGCCGATGCCGCGCCGCGCCACGTCGACGCCGGCCCCGACCGCCACGCGCGCGGCCCCGGCCCAGCCCACGGCCACCGCCCGTCCGTCGCAGCCCCGTCCCTCGGCCCCGCCGCGCCCCGAGCCCGTGGCCGAGGAGCGGCACGAGCCTGCGTCCTTCGCCGCGCCGGCCGAGGACTTCGAGTCGGCCGACGACCTGCCGCCGCCCGCCTATCGCCCGCGCCCCGAGCCTGTGGCCGAGGCCCAGCCGTCCGCCCCCGCTCGCGCGCCCGCCGGGACGCCCACGCCCGAGGCGCTGGCGCGCCTGCGGAGCCTCGCCAACAAGACCCTCGAGGCGCGCGCCGAGGCCCGCCCCGAGTCTTCGCGTCCCGAGTCTTCGCGTCCCGAGCCGGCCCGTCCCGCCGCAACGCCGGCCGCCGGGCAGGCGCGATTCGGGATCAACTCGCTCATCAACCGGATGACGGGGCATCCCTCCGAGGGGGCCACGCCCGCCTCCGGGTCGGCGCAGCGCGCGCCGCAGCCGCGCCCTTCCTTCGAGGCCCAGCCCGACGCCGAGCAGGAACGGGCGGACATCCCGGCCTTCCTGCGCCGCCAGGCGAACTGATCCCGGCCTCGGGCCGAACGGGAAGGGCCGTCCCTGGGGCGGCCCTTTCGCGTGCCGGGGAAACTGTTTCACCGAGTCAGAATACGTGAATTGGCGACTCGGGCCGGGGTTCCTATCTCGGAGGTCCGAGTAGAAGGGCCAAGGCCGTGCAGACGACTCTCCTCCAGCCCGTGACCGTCGCGGGCACAGGTCTCCACTCCGGCGCTCCGGCGCGGGTCACGCTGCGGGACGCCCCCGCCGGCTCCGGCCTGCGCTTCCGACGGGTCTCCGAGGGCCGCGAGTCGCTGATCCCCGCCACCTGGGACCGGGTGGAGGTGTCGCCGCTCAACACCCGCATCGTCGGCGAGGGGGGGCTGTCCGTCTCGACCATCGAGCACCTGATGGCGGCGCTGGCGGGGACGGGCGTGCACAACGCCCTGATCGAGATCGACGGACCCGAGGTTCCCATCCTCGACGGATCGGCGCTGCCGTGGGTCGAGGCGATCCTGGCCGCCGGGGTCGCGACGCTGGACGCGCCGCTCGAGGCCATCGAGGTGCTGGAGCCGGTTGAGGTCCGGAGCGGCGCGGCGGTGGCGCGGCTGGAGCCGGGCGCGGGCTTCTCCATGGAGTTCGCCATCGACTTCCCCGACGCGGCGATCGGCCATCAGGAGCGAAGGCTCGACCTCGGCGGGGCGGCCTTCCTGCGCGAGTTGGCCGACAGCCGGACCTTCTGCCGCGAGGCGGACGTGGAGGCGATGCGCGCGCGCGGGCTGGCCTTGGGGGGCACCTACCTCAACGCCGTGGTGGTGGACGGGGCGCGGGTGCTGACGCCGGGGGGACTGCGCCACCCGGACGAGGCCGTGCGCCACAAGATGCTGGACGCCGTGGGCGACCTCGCCACCGCCGGGGCGCCGATCCTGGGGCGCTACGTCGGGCTGCGGGCGGGGCACGCCATGACCAACCGTCTGCTGCGCGAACTCTTCGCGCGCCCCGAGGCGTGGCGGCGCGTGCCCTGCGATGCGGGCCTTCGGGCCCGGCTGCCCGGGGCCGGCCCGTTGCGCGCCCGGCGGGCCGACCTTCCCGCCGTGGCGTGAGGCGCGCGGCGCGCGCGGCGAATGTGCATTTTGCCCCCCGGAGAAGCGTGCTAATCGAGCCGGAACGGGGATCCGTGGGGCTCCCCCAATCACGAACTGCGGCGAGGCGCGGGATGGCGAGAGGCTGGGGACGGGCGGGGATCTGGGCCGCGATGGCGTTGGGCTTGGCGGCCTGCGGCGGCCCTGGGCCGCGCGATCAGGCCGAGCTCGATGCGCTGACGCCCGAGCAGATCTACGTCCAGGGCGAGTCGCTGCTCGAGCAGGGGCAGGAGGAGGACGCGGCCTTCTACTTCTCGGAGGTCGAGCGGCTTTATCCCTATTCGGACTGGGCCAAGCGCGGTCTCATCATGGCGGCCTTCGCCTATCATCGCGACCGGCAATACGAGGACGCCCGCGCGGCGGCGCAGCGTTACCTCGACTTCTTCCCAGCGGACGAGGACGCGGCTTATGCCCAATACCTCCTGGCGCTGTCCTTCTACGACCAGATCGACGACGTGGGGCGGGACCAGGGGCTGACCTTCCAGGCGTTGCAGGCGCTTCGGACGGTGATCGAGGTCTATCCCGACAGCCCCTACGCCGCCGACGCGGTGGCGAAGTTCGACCTCGCCTTCGACCACCTGGCCGCCAAGGAGATGGAGATCGGGCGCTACTACCTGTCGCGCGGGCACTACACGGCGGCGCTCAACCGCTTCCGCATCGTGGTCGAGGATTATCAGGTCACCCGCCACACTCCCGAGGCGCTGCACCGGCTGGTGGAGGGCTACCTCTCGCTCGGGCTCGACGCCGAGGCGCAGACGGCCGGGGCGATCCTGGGGGCCAACTATCAGGCGACCGACTGGTACCGCGACAGCTACGCGCTGCTGACGGGCCGGGGCCTGCGGCCGGTGCCGGTAGGGGACAACTGGCTGAGCGCGATCTACCGGCAGGTCATCCGGGGCGAGTGGATCTGACGCCGGGGCGCTTCGGCCCCGCCGTCGCCGGCGTATTTGGACCAAGTTGATGAGCATGGCCTCTCAACTTGGCCCAAATACGCATCTTGCGACCGTCGGGCCGGTCGCGCGGCCTCACATGACGGCGCCCATCTGCCAGGGGACGAACTCCGCGCCGCCGAAGCCCAGCTCCTCGGACTTGGTGGGGCGCCCGCTCGCGGTGGCGAGGAAGGTCTCGAAGATCTCGCGGCCCTTCGCCTCCAGCGACACGCCTTCGGAGACGATGTCGCCGCAGTCGAGGTCCATGTCCTCGCTCATCCGCGCATACATCTCGCTGTTGGTGGCGAGCTTGATGCAGGGAACGGGCTTGTAGCCCGAAACCGAGCCGCGCCCGGTGGTGAACACGATCAGGTTGGCTCCGCTCGCGATCTGGCCGGTGACCGAGCAGGGGTCATAGCCTGGTGAGTCCATGTAGACGAAGCCTCGCTCGGTGATCGGCTCGGCGAACTTGTAGACCTGCGTGAGAGGGGCCGTGCCGCCCTTGGCGACGGCGCCGAGGGACTTCTCCAGGATGGTCGTCAGGCCGCCCTTCTTGTTGCCGGGCGAGGGATTGTTGTCCATCTCGCCGCCCCAACGGGAGGTGTAGTCCTCCCACCACCTGATGCGTTCAACGATCTTCTCGCCGACCTCGCGCGAGACGGCGCGGCGGGTGAGGAGGTGCTCGGCCCCGTAGATCTCGGGGGTTTCCGACAGGATCGTGGTGCCGCCATGGGCCACGAGGAGGTCGGAGGCGGCGCCGAGCGCCGGGTTGGCGGTGATGCCGGAATAGCCGTCCGAGCCGCCGCATTGCATCCCGATCACCAGACGCTCCAGGCCGGCGGGCTCGCGCACGGCGCGGGCGGCCTGCTCGGCCATCTCGCGCAGCAACGCCACGCCCTTCTCGACGGTGCGGCGGGTGCCGCCGGTCTGCTGGATGGTCATGTAGCGGAACAGGCCGTCGCCGCGCAGGCGGCCGTGACCGATCAGGTCGGGCACCTGCATGACCTCGCAGCCGAGGCCCACGAGGAGGATGCCGGCGAAGTTCGGGTTGCGGGCATAGCCCTGGAGGGTGCGGAACAGCGTCTCGTAACCCTCGTCCTTGCCGGACATCCCACAGCCGGTGCCGTGGACGATCGGCACCACGCCGTCGATGGCAGGGTTGTCGCGGAGCCAGTCCTCGCGCTCGCAGGCCTCCGCGATGAACCGGGCGACGGAGCCGGAGCAGTTCACCGAGGTCAGGACGCCGAGGTAGTTCCGTGTGCCCACCTGCCCGTCGGCGCGGTGGTAGCCCAGGAAGGACCGCGCCTCGGTCACGGGCGGCAGCGGGCGGAGGTCGGTGCCGAAGGCGTAGTCGGTGTCGTGCGCGCCCATGCCGAGGTTGTGGGTGTGGACGTGCTCGCCGGGCTGGATCGCTTGCATCGCCGCGCCGATGATCTGGCCGTAGCGGACGACGTTTCCACGGGGCGGGATGAGGGCGACGGCGACCTTGTGGCCGCGCGGGACGGGGCCGGGCAGGGGCAGGCCGATCTCGGGCAGCACCGTCCCGGCAGGGAGGTCCGCGAGCGCGATCACCACGTTGTCGCCGGGATGCAGGCGGATGGTGGCGGAGGTCGCAAGGTCGAGCATGGGGTCCCCTCGGGTCGTTGACTTGATTCGGGCCGCAGCTAACATGCTAGCATGTCGCAGGCTGTCCTTGAATCTCCGATCCAGGCCGACCCGCCCTCTTTGCGTCCGCTCGACGCCTTTGCCGGTTCGCTGTCGCAACGGGTCCATGCCTCTCTCAAGGAGGCGATCCTCGACCTGACGCTCCGCCCCGGGGCGATCCTGCGGAAGGGGGAGGTCTGCGCGGCCCTGGGCGTGTCGCGGAGCCCGGTCGCGGAGGCGGTGGCGCGGCTGGCTCAGGAGGCGCTGGTGGACGTGGTGCCGCAGGCTGGAACCTATGTCGCGCGGCTGTCGATGGAGGAGGTGCGGGAAGGGGCCTTCCTGCGCGAGGCGCTGGAGATCGCGGCGGTGGAGATGGTGGCCGGGCGAGTGGGCGCGGAGCAGCTCGCGCAGCTCAGGCGAAACCTGCGGTTGCAGGAGGCGGCGCTGGTCGACGGGGACATCGGCGGATTCCATGCGGCGGACGCGCTGTTTCACGAACTGATCCTGAGCTTCACCGGGCACAGGCGGTTGCCGGGGCTCTCGCGCACCGCCTGGGTCCACGTGGACCGGGCGCGGCGGCTCCTGCTGCCAACGCCGGGGCGGGTGGACGAGACTCTGGAGGAGCACCGGGCGATCCTGGCCGCCCTGGAAGCGCGCGATCCGGAGGCGGCGCGGGCGGCGACGCGGGCGCATCTGCGGCAACTCGTGACCCGGCTGGAGCGGCTGGTGGTGGAGCGGCCGGAGCTTTTTGCCGGCAACTTGGGCTTGCCGGGTTCCTGACGTTGGGTCAGTTTGCCTCCAGGGGCGGTGAGGCGCCGCGCCCAAGGGCAGGGATGCGCGCGATGAGACTGATCGGGATCGTCCTTCTGGCGGCGACCGGCCTGCCGGCGGGAGCGCAGGAGGCGGCGGTCGAAGCGGTGATGGAGGAGCAGCGCTGCGTCTGGGCCTGCCTTGCGAACTTCGGCCCGGCCGACGATCCGGCGTACGGGGATTGCGTGCAGGCGCAGTGCAGCGGCGAGCCCGGGAACGGTGTCAGGAACCAAGGCGGGTCCGTCGTCGCGGCGCCGTCGTCCGCCAGCGCATCCACCGGCGCCTGGACCTATGGTCCGCATCCGATCCTGGGCCTCTCGGCCCATGTCCAGACCGAATGGGGTGCGATGGGCTTCGCGTGCGGGTCGGATCGGGCCCGGCCCGCGTCGCTCCGCGTGACGGCCGACATGTTCGAGGCCGACGGGCTGACCTTCGTCTTCGACCTGGCCCAGGGCTGGTCGGAAACCAGCATCCGGCGCATCGACGGCGGGGTCGCCGCCGAGGACCGCACGTCCTGCGGGCACCAGATCGGTCATTTCCGGGACGCGAGCCGGATCTTCGCGGTCGACGGCCTGCCGGACCGTCAGGCCTCGGGCGCGCGGCTCACCATCGAGGGGCCGGGGGGAGCCCACGCCGTCGCGAGCGGATCGGCGGCGGCCAGCATCCCTGGTGCCCGCGTCATCGGCCTGAGGGGGTCGGCGGCGGCGATCGGCGCGCTTCTGGCCGCCTGTCCGGCCATGGCCGACATGGCCTGCGACTGAGCCCGCATGCCGGAGCCCGACGGGCGGGGTTGACCCCCCGTTTGGCCCGAGCCACATCCTGGGCGGAACAGGTGGGGAACCAGGATGCTGCGCGGGCTCGAAATACGGGATATGCTCATCATCGAGCGGCTCGACCTCGCGTTCCGGTCCGGGCTCAACGTGCTGACGGGGGAGACGGGGGCGGGGAAGTCGATCCTGCTCGACTCGCTCGGATTCGTGCTGGGCTGGCGCGGGCGGGCCGAGCTGGTCCGCAAGGGCGCGGAGCGGGGGGAAGTGACGGCGGTCTTCGATCTGCCGCCGGGGCACCCCGCCCATGCCGTGCTGGCCGAGGCGGGGATCGAGCCCGACGAGGACGATCCCGGCGCGCTGGTCCTGCGGCGGGTGAACTACCAGGATGGGCGCAAGACGGCCTGGATCAACGACCGCCGCGCCTCCGGGGAGACGCTGCGGGCGCTGTCGGAGACGCTGGTCGAGCTGCACGGGCAGCAGGACGACAAGGGCCTGCTGAACCCGCGCGTGCACCGGGCGCTGCTGGACGACTTCGCCGGGGCCGAGGCGTTGCTGGCGCGCGTCCGCGCGGCCTGGGGGGCGCGGCGGGACGCACGGCGGGCCTTGGCCGCAACCGAGGCGGCGCGGGCCAAGCTCAAGGAGGAGGAGGACTTCCTGCGGCACGCGGTGGAGGAACTGGGCAAGCTCGACCCGCAGCCGGGGGAGGAGGCGAGCCTCGACGCGCAGCGCCGGCTGATGCAGGCGGGGGAGAAGATCCGGGAGGGCATCGGCAAGGCGCTGAACGCCATCTCCTCGCAGGGGGCCGAGGGGCTCGTGTCCGAGGCAATGCGACGGCTCGACCAGGCCTCGGATCAGGCCGAGGGACGGCTCGACGAGCCGCTGGCGGCGCTGGAGCGGGCGCAGGAGGCGTTGGGCGAGGCCGAGGCGGGGGTGCGCGATTTCCTGGACGTGCTGCGCTTCGATCCCCGCGCGCTGGAGGAGACGGAGGAGCGGCTGTTCGCGATCCGGGCGATGGCGCGCAAGCACAACGTCGCGCCGGACGATCTAGCGGCGCTCGCCGAGGACATGGCCGGACGGCTCGCGGCGCTGGACGCGTCCGAGGCGGACGAGGGACGGCTGCGCGCGGCGGTGAAGGCGGCGGACGCCGCGTGGCAGGCGGCGGCGGACGAGCTGTCGGCGCATCGGCGGGTTGCGGCGGGGCGGCTGGAGACGGCGATGGCGGCGGAGCTGCCCCCCCTCAAGATGGAGCGGGCGGTGTTCAGCGTGGAGGTCACGCCCGCCGAGCCGGGGCCGGAGGGGCAGGACGACGTGCGGTTCGTGGCGGCGACCAACCCCGGCGCGCCGCCGGGGCCGCTGGACCGGATCGCGTCCGGGGGCGAGCTGTCGCGGTTCCTCCTGGCGCTCAAGGTCTGCCTCGTGCGCGAAGGGGACGCCAAGACGATGATCTTCGATGAGATCGACCGCGGCGTGGGCGGGGCCACGGCGGCGGCGGTGGGACGGCGGCTCGCGGACCTCGCCCACGGGGGTCAGGTGCTGGTGGTGACGCACTCGCCGCAGGTGGCGGCGCTCGGGGCGCACCACTGGCGGGTGGAGAAGAACGTGCGCGACGGCATGACGACCTCGCGCGTGGTGCCGCTGGACGCGCCGGCGCGGGTGGACGAGATCGCCCGGATGCTGGCCGGCGAGACGGTGACCGAGGCGGCGCGCGGCGCGGCGCGGGAGTTGCTGGGCGCGGCCGACGCGGCGTGAGGCCGTGCGACGGTTGGGCCGTCTTCAGGCTGCCGCGCTGCGGTCGAGGTCAGGCCCGTTCCAGCGTCACCCTGTTCGAATAGAAGGCGAGGTGTCCGGCGATGGGGGCCACGCCGTCCTTGGGCGTCTCGTAGCTCCAGGCGGCGTCTGCGATCCGCGCGCTCTTGCCGACGAAGGAGTAGTAGCTGGCCTCGCCCTTGTGGGGACAGGTGGTCCGGGTGGGCGACCGCTCGAAGAGGGCCATCGCGACATCCTCGCGCGGGATGTAGACGACCGGAGGATAGGAGCCTTCGCGGAGTTCCAGGCCGCGCGTCGTCTCGGCGAGTATCGCGCCGCCGGCACGGACGGTCCAGGTGCCGTCCGATAGGCGGATGGTGATATGGTCGGTCATGCTGGTCCCCTGCGTTCCCCGACAAGATCATGGGCGCGCGAAGGACGCAGGGGCAAGCGGTTTCAGAGCGGCGTGCAGGCGGCCTGGAGCCAAGCGAGCGTCTCGCCCTCCACCCGTGGGCCGATCCGGTCGAGAACGCCTGAATGGTAGGCGTCGATCCAGGCGCGTTCATCGCGCGAGAGGAGGTCCGTTTGGATCAGGCGACGGTCGAGCGGGACCCAGGTGAGCGTGTGGAAGGCGAGCATGGCGCGGTCGTCGCCGCCGGGGAGGGGCGGGGCCTCCTCCACGAGGATCAGGTTCTCGATGCGGATGCCCCAGGCGCCCTCGCGGTAGTAGCCGGGTTCGTTGGACAGGATCATGCCGGGCTCGAGCGGCACGTCGGAGAGGCGGGACAGGCGCTGCGGGCCTTCGTGGACGGACAGGAACACGCCGACGCCGTGGCCGGTGCCGTGGTCGTAGTCCTGCCCGGCGAGCCAGAGCGGGTAGCGGGCGAGCGCGTCGAGGTGCTGGCCGGCGACGCCCTTGGGGAAGCGGGCGCGGCTGATGGCGATCATGCCTTGCAGGACGCGGGTGTAGGCTTGGGCCGCGCCCTCGGGCGGATCGCCCACGGTGACGGTGCGGGTGATGTCGGTGGTGCCGTCGAGGTATTGGCCGCCTGAGTCGACGAGGAGGAGGTTGCCCAGCGTTACCGGGGCGTTCGTGGCCTCCGTGACGCGATAATGGACGATGGCCCCGTGCGCGCCCGCGCCGCAGATCGTGTCGAAGCTGATGTCGCGGAGCGCGTTGGTGGCGCGGCGGAAGCCTTCGAGGGCCTGGACGACGGCGATCTCGGTGAGGTTGCCCGTCGGGGCCTCGCGGTCGAGCCAAGCGAGGAAGTTCGCCATGGCCGCGCCGTCGCGGAGGTGCGCCTCGGTGGTGGCGGCGATCTCCTGGGCGGTCTTGCGCGCCTTGGGGAGGAGGCAGGGGTCGGACCCGCGCGCGACGGTGATGCCGCGCGTGGTCAGGAAGGCATGGATCGCCTCGGGGCAGGACTTGGGGTCGAGCCGGGTGGGCGAGGGGAGGAAGTCGAGGCCGGGGACGAAGGAGGTTTCGGGGTGGACGCGGACGCCGTCGCTCAGGTGGCCGAGGATCGCGTCGGCCTTGCCCGGCTGGCAGTAGAGGTCGCAGGTGCCATCCTCGTGCAGCACGGCATAGGCGTGGGGGACCGGATTGCAGGCGACGTCGGCCCCTCGGATGTTGAGGAGCCAGGCGATGGAGTCGGGGAGCGTGAGGACGCAGGCCCGTTCGCCGGCCTCTCGCAGTTGCGCGGCGAGGCGGGCGCGCTTGCTCGCGTGGGTCTCACCCGCGAGGTTCTCCGGGTAGGCGGTGAAGGGAGCGGCGGGCGGCGGGGGCCGGTCGGTCCAGAGGCGGTCGATGGGGTTCTCGATGGGGACAAGGCCGAGGCCCTTGGGCTCCAGCGTCGCGTGGAGGGTCGCGATCTCGTCCATCGTGTGCAGCCACGGGTCGAAGCCGATCCGGTGGCCGGAGGCAAGGCGTTCGAGGAGCCAGTCGGAGAGCTTGGTCTCCGGCCAGTTCACGGGCGTGAAGTCGGGGGCGACCTGGGAGCGGACCTGCACGCGGTAGCGGCCGTCGATGAAGACGCCGGCCTCTTGGGCCGTGACGGCGCAGAAGCCGGCCGAGCCGGTGAAGCCAGTCAGCCAGGCGAGGCGCTCGTCGCCGGGGGCGACGTATTCACCCTGATGCCTGTCCGACCGGGGCACCAGCACGGCGTCGAGGCCCTGCTCGGCCATGAGGACGCGCAGGGCGGCGAGGCGGGCGGGGCCGTGGGACGGGTCGGCCGTGACGGTGAAGGTCTGGAACATCACGCGCGCCTCCGCTCGGCCTTGGCCCGCTTGCGCGGGTCGGACTCGAAGAGGCTCGCGAGCTGTTCGGTCATCGCGCCGGCGAGCTGCTCCACGTCGGTGATAGTCACGGCGCGCTGGTAGTAGCGCGTCACGTCGTGGCCGATGCCGATGGCGATGAGTTCGACCGCCTTGCGGCGCTCCACCATGGCGATCACGTCGCGAAGGTGCTTCTCCAGCGTGTTCGCGGGGTTCACGGAGAGCGTGGAGTCGTCCACAGGCGCGCCGTCGGAGATGACCATGAGGACCTTGCGGGCCTCGGGGCGGGCGACCATGCGGCGGTGCGCCCATTCGAGGGCCTCGCCGTCGATGTTCTCCTTCAGGAGGCCTTCCTTCATCATCAGGCCGAGGTTGTTGCGGACCCGCCGCCAGGGGGCGTCGGCGGCCTTGTAGACGATGTGGCGCAGGTCGTTGAGGCGGCCGGGCAGGGCGGGGCGGCCTTCGCCGAGCCAGCTTTCGCGGCTCTGGCCGCCCTTCCAGGCGCGGGTGGTGAAGCCCAGGATCTCCACCTTGACCTGGCAGCGTTCGAGCGTCCGCGCCAGCACGTCGGCGCAGATCGCGGCGATGGAGATGGGGCGGCCGCGCATGGAGCCGGAGTTGTCGAGGAGGAGCGTCACGACGGTATCGCGGAACTCGGTGTCCTTCTCGACCTTGAAGCTGAGCGGCGTCGTCGGGCTGGCGACGACGCGCGCGAGGCGGCCGGCGTCGAGGATGCCCTCCTCCCGGTCGAACTCCCACGAGCGGTTCTGCTGGGCCTGAAGGCGGCGTTGCAGCTTGTTCGCCAGGCGGCTGACCGCGCCCTTCAGCGGGTCGAGCTGCTGGTCGAGATAGGCGCGCAGGCGTTCGAGCTCGGCGGGCTCGGCCAGCTCCTCGGCGCCGATGATCTCGTCGAAGCGGGTGGTGAAGACCTTGTAGGTGGGGTCGGCGTCCGAGACGGGCGCGGGCGGCGGCGGCTCGTGCGGGGCCTCGCCCTCGGGGAGCTCCTCGGCGTCCATCTCCTCGGCGTCGGAGTCGGCCTCCATGGAGACCTGGGCCTGGGAGGCGTCCTGCTCCTCGTCCTGCGCGCGCTCGGGGGAGGCCTCGGGCTCCTCGGATTCGCTCTCCTGCTCGCTCCCGGCGTCGTCGGTGTCGTCGTCCTCGGGCTCGGCCTCGTCCTGCGCCTCGTCCTGCTGGTCGTCGGGGTCGTCGCCGAGCTGGTCGCCGTAGCCCAGGTCGCGGATCACGTCGCGCGAGAAGCGGGCGAAGGCGCGCTGGTCGGACAGCAGGTCGGGGATGTCGGACAGGCGGTCGCCGGCCATGTCCTCGATGAAGCCGCGCCACAGCTCCATGACGTTGGAGGCTCCGGGCGGCAGGGGACGGCCGGTCGCGAGGTGGCGGATGAGGTAGCCCGCCGCGATGGCGAGGGGGGCGTCCTGCGAGGCGCGGATCTGGTCGTAGCCCTTGCGCTTGGCGTCCGAGGCGATGCGGGCGTCGATGTTGCCGGCGGTGCCGGGCATGTGCTCGGCCCCCAGCGCCTCGACGCGGGCGGTCTCCATGGCGTCCATGAGGTCGCGCGCCATCTGGCCCTGGGGCCGGTAGCGGTCGGCCAGGGCCGGGTCGTGCAGGCGGCGGCGCAGGGCGAGGCCGTCGGCGGTGCCGCGAGCGAGCAGCACCTCGTCCTTCGTGAGGCGGCGCGAGACCTGCGGCAGGCGCATCGTGTCGGACGTGAGGCCCGGCGGGTCCACGGAATAGCTGACCGTCAGCTCGGGGTCGTCGGCCATGACCTTGGCGGCCTCGGCCAGGGCCTTCTTGAAGGGATCGGCGGGATTGTCGCTGGGCTTGGACATGGGGGAGATAAAGCACCCGCACCCCGCCCCGGCAAGGGCGGGAGGCGCGTTCCGCGCAGGCGCTGTGCGGCGGCGCGCGGGCGCGGCGCTTGCGGTCCGGCCGTCGCCGCCGCAAGTCAGGGCGGCAACGTCTTTCCCGGAGTGACCCCCATGGCCGACAAGCCCAAGATCGCCCTCATCATCGGTTCGACCCGCGACGCGCGCTGGGCCGACAAGCCCGCGCAGTGGGCGCTGGAGAAGATCCGGGCGCGCGGCGACGTCGAGGTCGAGCTGGTCGACCTCAAGGACTTCGACCTGCCGTTCTTCAACGAGGTCGCGTCCAACGCCTACGTGCCGAGCGAGGACCCCCGCGCGGTGCGCTGGCAGGAGACCATCGCCGGCTTCGACGGCTACGTGTTCATCGTCGCCGAATACAACCGCTCGATCACCGGCGCGCTCAAGAACGCGCTGGACCAGGATTACGTGAACTGGGGCCGCAAGCCGATGGGCGTCGTCGGCTACGGCAGCGTCGGCGCGGCGCGCGCCATCGAGCACCTGCGGCTGATCGCCGTGGAGCTGCAGATGGTCCCGGTGCGCGCGGGCGTCCATATCGGCGGGTCCGACTTCTACCGCGTGAGCGCCTACAACCCGAACCCCGAGCCCATGGAGGCGCTGGACGGGGTGATCGGCGGCTCGCTCAAGGACATGATGGACCAGGTGAGCTGGTATGCGTCCGTCCTGAAGGCGGCGCGCGCGGCGGCCTGAGGCCGAGGCGGTCCCGGCCGGGTGCGACAGCGCCCGGCGCAGCAGGTTTCTTAGCGAGTGCCCCAGGGGGGCGGGTCGTGCGGCGTTCGGTCGTTGCATGGTCCGTCCTCCTGTTCGTTTTCTCGACGGCCCTGTTGCCGCCCGTGCGAGGAGATTCGCACGAAAGGATTGACGATCTCCGACAGCTACGAACGTTGCGTGCACGATTCGTTAACGATTGATCGATCCGGCGACGATTGACTTCGGGATGGGGTGATTCGACAGTCCGCGCGGAGTTCCGTGCAAAGGAGAACGCCATGGCCCGTCTCGGCCCCATCCTCGCCGCGCTGCTGGTGGCGCCCGCCGTGGGACAGGCGGCGACGGTGACGATCACCTTCGACGAGCTGGGCGATTTCGACTACCAGCCCACCGGCGGCAAGGTGGGCAACGTCCGCTACGAGGACCAGAACCGCTACCGCTACGACCATATCGCGCCCTACCTCGTCCTGGGGGACGACGGGTTCTCGGCGGGGACGGTGTTCGTCGCCGATCCGGGCACGGCCTTCACGCCGGTCTCCATCGACCTGCGGGGCTACAACAACACGATCCGCGCCCCCTGCCCAGGATGCGATGAGAAGGAGCGGGAGCAGCTCGCGGACCTGTGCGTCCGCGCCGAGACCTGCCCGGGCGGCGAGCCCTATGACTTCGGCTACCTGCTGCTCACCGGCTATCGCGACGGGGTTGCGGTCGCGGTGGCGGAGCTGGGGGCGGGGCTGGCCGAATACGACGACACCTATGTCTTCGGGGACGAGTTCACGCAGCTCTCCGCCCTGCGGGTGCGGCTCCTCCTGCAGCCGGTGGGTGGCCTGCCAGCGGACGGCTACGCCTACCAGTGCGGGGAATACTTCTTCATTGGCTGCATAGGTGGGCGCGTGGACGACTTCACGGTGGTGACGGACGTGGCGCCCGCGCCGGTGCCGCTGCCCGGGGGGTTGCCGCTCTATGCGGCGGCGCTGGGCGCCGGGGCCTTGGCGCTGCGGCGTCAGCGGAGATAGGGCAGGTCGGCCTCGAGCCTCCCGCAGTCGGCGACGAGGCGGCGGAAGAGGTCGCGGCTCTGGTCGTCGCCGGCGTGGATGTAGGCGTCGAGCAGGTCGCGCATCCAGGGGCGGCGCTCGGCGATGGTGGCGTCGGTCGCGGCCTCGCCGATCAGGCGGATGGAGGCGGCGCGGAAGCGGTCGGCCAGAGCCCGCTCGCCCTCGTCGCCCAGCACGTCGGCGTAGCCCTGCCAGAAGGCGGCGCAGCGGGCGGGACTCTGGGCGAGGACGCGATCCTCTGCCTGCACGGGGGCGGCCGCGAGGGCCGCCGCCGCGAGGGCCGCCGCCGCGAGGGGCGCCCCGAGGAGGAGCGCCCGGCGGATCACCGCATCGCCATGGCGACGGCGCTTTCGGGCAGTTCCTCGGCGAAGCAGCGCTGGTAGAACTCGGCCACGGTCTGGCGCTCGAGCTCGTCGCATTTGTTCAGGAAGGACAGGCGGAAGGCGTAGCCGACGTTGCGGAAGATCTCGGCGTTCTGGGCCCAGTTGATGACGGTCCGGGGCGACATGACGGTGGACAGGTCGCCGTTCATGAAGGCGGTGCGGGTGAGGTCGGCCACCGTCACCATCTGGTTGATGACCTTGCGGCCCTTGTCGGTGTTGTAGTGCGGGTTCTTGGCCAGCACGATGGCGGCCTCGGCGTCGTGGCTGAGGTAGTTGAGCGTCGCCACCAGGGACCAGCGGTCCATCTGCGCTTGGTTGATCTGCTGCGTGCCGTGGTAGAGGCCGGTCGTGTCGCCCAGGCCCACGGTGTTCGCGGTGGCGAACAGGCGGAAGGACGGATGCGGCGTCAGGATGACGTTCTGGTCCATGAGCGTGAGCTTGCCGTCCGTCTCCAGCACGCGCTGGATCACGAACATCACGTCGGGGCGGCCCGCGTCGTATTCGTCGAAGACGATGGCGCAGGGGTTGCGGAGCGCCCAGGGGAGGATGCCCTCCTGGAACTCGGTCACCTGGACGCCCTCGCGCAGCTTGATCGCGTCCTTGCCGATCAGGTCGATCCGGCTGATGTGGCTGTCGAGGTTCACGCGCACCGTGGGCCAGTTGAGATGGGCGGCCACCTGCTCGATGTGGGTGGACTTGCCGGTGCCGTGGTAGCCCTGGATCATCACCCGGCGGTTGTAGGCAAAGCCCGCGAGGATCGCGAGGGTGGTGTCGGGGTCGAACTTGTAGGTGGGGTCGATCTCGGGCACGCGGTCGGCGCGGTCGGCGAAGGCCCTCACCTTCATGTCGGTGTCGATGCCGAAGACGTCCCGGACGGAGATCTCCTCGGTGGGGCGGGCGGTCGGGTCGGTCATGCGGCTGTCTCCTCGGTCGTCCGCCGGGCCTGGTCTGGCCCTCGCGGGCACTGGCTTTCTTATTCCGATCCCTTCCCGCCGCAAGGGGGCCGCCGGGGCGTTGCCAAATCCGCCGAAGCGGGCATTGTGGCGGCCGGGGGGGACGCATGACGCGGCTGACGGACATCGAGGACATGATCGCGCGCATGGCGCTGGGCGACCGGCGGGCGCTGTCGGCGCTTTATGACGCCACGTCGGCGAAACTGTTCGGCGTGGCGCTGCGTGTGTTGAACGATCGGTCCGAGGCCGAGGACGCGCTCCAGGAGATCTACGTGAAGCTGTGGCGGAACGCCGACCGCTATCGGGTGAACGGGCTGAGTCCGATGACCTGGCTCATCACGGTGGCGCGCAACCACGCCATCGACCGGCTGCGCGCCCGGCGGGCGAGCCGGGCCGCCCCCATCCACGAGGCGGCGGAGGTGGCGGACGGGGCGCCCAACCCCGAGGAGGCGATGCTGGCCGCCGCCGAGCGGGGACGAATCGGGGCCTGCCTGGGGACGCTGCCGCCCGACCGCGCGGACGCGATCCGCCGGGCCTACCTGGGCGGCGAGGCCTATGCCGACCTGTCGCGGCGCTATGGGGTGCCGCTGAACACGGTGCGGACCTGGCTGCGGCGCGGGCTTCTCAAGCTGCGGGAGTGCATGGCGTCATGAGCGCGGAGGACGACGCCGCGCTGGCGGCGGAATACGTGCTGGGGCTGCTGGACGCGCCGGAGCTGGCGGCCGCCGAGGCGCGGCTGGGGCGCGATCCAGCGTTCCGGGACCTCGTGCGGGACTGGAGCGAGGGTCTGGCGGCGCTGGCCGACGAGATCCCGGCGGTCGCGCCACCCGCGCGGCTGCGGGCGGCGGTGGAGCGGCGGCTTTGGCCCGAACCGGCCCGGCGGCGGCCCTGGCCCCGGTCCCTGTCGTGGCTGCTGGGCGGGGTCGTGGCGGCGGGGCTGGCGGTGCTGGCGCTCGATCCGGGGCTGCTGCGGCCGGGGCCGTTCGACTACGACGCGCGAATCGTGGCGCAGGACGGATCGCTGGTGGTGGAGGCCCGCTACGACGAGGACGCCCGCCGGCTGGAGCTGCGGCGCACGGCGGGCGCCGTGCCCGAGGGGCGAGACCTGGAGCTGTGGCTGATCCAGGGGGAGGTGGTGACCTCGCTGGGCGTGATCCCCCGCGCGGAGACGGGGGCCATCGAGGTCGTCCCGGCGCTGGCGGGGGGATTCGAGGACTCCACGCTCGCGCTGTCGGTGGAGCCCGTCGGCGGCTCGCCCACCGGGGTGGCGACGGGGCCGGTGGTCGCCGTGGGCTCGGTGGTCGAGCGCTAGGCGAAAGTCGGGGCTAGGCGAAAGTCGGGGCCGGGTGAAAGTCGGGGCCGGGTGAAACTTCCCGGCCGGTCCTTCGTGTCTTGGGCAGCCTCGCCCGGTGCGGGCGGGTCGCGCGGGCTCCGGGCCCGGCGCGTGACGAGTGCGGCGTTGGACGACGCCCGCCCGGCTGGCGGGCGTCGTCTCACTCCTTGAAGTTGCGGCTGTCCTTGATCTGGTCCCAGGCCCAGACGACCTCGGAGAGCTGCTCCTCCTGGGAGCGGTCGCCGCCGTTCATGTCGGGGTGCAGCACCTTGACCAGCGCCTTGTAGGCCTTGCGGATCTCGGCCTTCGTCGCCGTGTCGCGCACGTCGAGGATCTCGCAGGCCCGCCGCTCGGGCGCGGGGAGGCGGCGGGTGCCGGCGACCTCGGCACGGCCGGGGCTGCGGGTCGCGTTCTCGCCCAGGACCTGGTGCGGATCGTCGATGCCGAGCCGGGCCCAGGCGCGCTGCTCCTCCGATCGCTTGCCGAAGGGCTTGGTCTCGCGGCCCCAGACCCGGTCGCTCTGGACCTGGTCGAGGAAGTCCTGCTCGGTCACGCCGTGGAAGAAGTTCCACTTGAGATTGTATTCGCGGACATGGTCCTTGCAGAACCACCAGTAGTCGTCGAGCGAGTCGGGCGACTTGGGCGCGCGGAACACGCCCTTCTCGGCGCAGCCGGCGTGGTCGCACTTGCGCGTCGATGTCTCCGACGCGCCCGTCATGCCCCGGCGGCCGCGCGGGTTCTTCTTCTTGGCGGACGACACGGACATGTCGAAGCCGAAAGGGTCAGTCTTTGCCATGCTCACGAACGCTCGCTGTCCTGCTCTTTCCGTTCCGGACGCGCGAGTTTAGCTATCGGGACGGCGGATTGAAGGGGGCTCGGGAAAAAAGATGATGCTGGCGGAGGAAATGCGCCAACGGCTGGAGGGGGCGTTCCAGCCCGCGCGGCTGGAGGTGCTGGACGAGAGCGAGGGACATAGGGGTCACGCGGGCTGGCGGGAAGGCGGTGGGACGCATTGGCGCATCCGCATCGACGCGCCGGCGCTGGGGGCGATGACGCGGCTGGAGCGGCACCGGGCGATCCATGCGGCGCTGGGGCCGGAGCTGATCGGGCGCATCCACGCGCTGGCGCTGGAGGTGGGGGGGTAGGCCGGGTTCGGCGCGTTACTCGGCCGCCTGCCGGGGGTCGCCGGGGGCGGCGGGCGGATCGACCACGTGGAGGGCCGGCGCGGCGGGGCGCCCTGGGTCGGCGGAGAGCGGCGGGGGCGCGCGGCGCGGGGCGGAGGGGGCCATCGGCGGGGCCATCGGTTCGGGCGCGGCGGCCCTTGCCGGGGCGACGAAGGGGGGCGGGGCGAAGCTTGGCAGGGCGGTGCCGGTCTGGACTGTAGCGGGCTGGACGGCGACGGGCCGGGGGCGGCGGAAGACGAGGACCGTCCGCATCTCGGTCACCGGACGGCTGAACCAGCCGCGCTTGTGCTCGTGGGGGAGGGTGTCGGTGCGGACGTATTCCCAGCCCTCGCGGGCGAGGCGGTTCATCTCGGTCTCGAGGGCGTTGGCGAACCGCTCCTCGGGCCGGCGAAGGCCCTTGGCCTTGAGGCCCCGGCGGGGGGCCGGGACGACGCGGTAGTCGTGGCTGTGCATTCTGGTCGAACCCTCAAGTCGCCCCGGAACCTAGCGGGGCGGGACGGTTCGTCCAACCCCCGTCAGAGGCCGAGGCGCGCGTTGACCAGCGCGTTGACGGCGGCCGGGTTGGCCTTGCCGCCGGTCGCCTTCATCACCTGGCCCACGAACCAGCCGGCGAGCTTGGGGTTCGCGCGGGCCTTTTCCACCTGCGCGGGGTTGTCGGCGATCACCTGATCGACGGCGGCCTCGATGGCGCCGGTGTCGGTGACCTGCCGCATCCCGCGCGATTCCACGATCGCCGCCGGGTCGCCGCCCTCGGTGTAGACGATCTCGAACAGGTCCTTGGCGATCTTGCCCGAGATGTCGCCGGACTGGATCAGGTCGATGATGCCGCCGAGCTGGGCGGGCGAGACGGGGGAATCGGCCAGCTCGCGCCCGTCCTTCTTCAGCCGGCCGAACAGGTCGTTGATGACCCAGTTCGCCGCCATCTTGCCGTCGCGCCCCTGCGCCACCGCCTCGAAGAAGGCGGCGTCGGCGGTGTCGGCGGTGAGCACGCTCGCGTCGTAGTCGGAGAGGCCGAAATCGGCGATGAAGCGGGCCTTCTTGGCGTCGGGCAGCTCGGGAAGGGCGGCGGCGAGGTCGTCCACCCAGGCCGGATCGATCTCCAGCGGCAGGAGGTCGGGGTCGGGGAAGTAGCGGTAGTCGTGCGCCTCCTCCTTGCTCCGCATGGAGCGCGTCTCGTCGCGGGCGGGGTCGTAGAGGCGGGTTTCCTGCGTGATCGTGCCGCCGTCCTCCAGGATGGCGATCTGGCGGCGGGCCTCGTGCTCGATGGCGGCCTGGATGAAGCGCAGCGAGTTCATGTTCTTGATCTCGCAGCGGGTGCCGAGACCGGAGGGGTCGCCGGCCATGAAGGCCTCCCAGGCGCCGGGGCGGCAGACGGACACGTTCACGTCGGCGCGGAGGTTGCCGTGCTGCATGTCGCCGTCGCAGGTGCCGAGATAGCGCAGGATCTGGCGCAGCTTGGAGACGTAGGCCGCCGCCTCCTCGGGGGAGCGGATGTCGGGGCGGCTCACGATCTCCATGAGCGCGACGCCGGTGCGGTTGAGGTCCACGAAGGACATGGCCGGGTCCATGTCGTGGATCGACTTGCCGGCGTCCTGTTCGAGGTGGATGCGTTCGATCCGGACGACGCGGGTGCCGCCCGAGACCTCGACCCGCACCTCGCCCTCGCCCACGAGGGGGTGGAAGAGCTGGCTGATCTGGTAGCCCTGCGGCAGGTCCGGGTAGAAGTAGTTCTTGCGGTCGAAGGCGGAGCGGAGGTTGATCTTCGCCTTGAGCCCGAGGCCCGTGCGGACGGCCTGCGCCACGCAGCCCTCGTTCAGGACGGGGAGCATCCCCGGCATCCCGGCGTCGATGAAGGACACCTGGGAGTTGGGCTCCGCGCCGACCTGGGTCGAGGCGCCGGAGAAGAGCTTGGCGTTCGTGGCGACCTGGGCGTGGACCTCCAGGCCGATCACCATCTCCCAGGGGCCGGTCACGCCTTCGATGACCTTGGCCTTGGGCGCGGGGGCGGAGAGATCGAGCATCGGAAAGCCTCCCTGGAGAATCGCCAAGCGTCGTAGGAGGATAGGCCGGAATCCGCAAGCGGCACCGGAATCGGGCGGGACCGAGGCCTGGACCGGCGACAGTCCGCTTATCGCGCCCCCGTGACTCGGGCCGGAATCTGCCGAAATCGGCGTCAAGCGCCGATGCAGGTTTACGCACGGCGCGAACGCTGTTCGTCATGCGCCCATGCAAGATGAACGAAATCAGACCCGTGTCAGAACCGCAACGCTGGGGGTCGGGGCCGCGTTCCTAGCCCTCACGCTCTTGGGAGCCTGCGCGGAGCCGCCGGTCGCCAAGGCCCCGATGCCCGAGATGCTGCCGGCGATGGCCTGGGATTCGCAGGGCGCCCACACCGATGCCTGGACCGAGGCGACCATCGACGCGCTCAAGACCCAGGGGGTCGCGCTGCTGTCGGAGGTGCCGGGGGACATCGGGACCTGGTGCCCGGGCTACGCGCAAGCGGACACCAGCCAGCGCGCCGCCTTCTGGGCGGGGCTGCTGTCGGCGCTGGCCCGCTTCGAGAGCACCTGGAACCCGCAGGCGGTGGGCGGGGGCGGGAAGTGGTTCGGCCTCGTGCAGATCGCGCCCGGCACGGCGCGCAGCCACGGCTGCGACGCGGATTCGGGGCAGGAGCTGACCGACGGGGCGGCGAACCTGCAATGCGCGGTGAAGATCGCCGCCCGCACGGTGACGCGCGACGGCGTGGTGGCGGCGGGCGGCGGGGGATTCGCCGCCGACTGGGGGCCTTTCGCCTCGGCCTCCAAGCGCGAACAGATGGCCGATTGGGTGTCAAGCCAGAGCTACTGCCGGCCGACGGTTTCGCCGTGAGGTGAGGCTTGGCGCCCAAGTAGCTGATCTGGAACAAGAAATATCGAATTGGCGAATCGGGAGGTTTCCGTCATGTTGGCGTTGCTGCACGTGGCACGATGGACCCTGGGGGGAACCTTCGCCGTGATCGCGGGGCTGGCGGCTGCTGCCGAGCCGCTGGCCCCCAAGGCCGCCCCTGTCGTGCCCGCCGCCTTCGCGCCCGCGCTGCGCCCCGAGGCGCGGCCCGTGTTCACCGCCGAGGCGCGCTGGGATGGCAAGGGACAGGGCGCGGCGTGGTCGGTGGCGGCGATGAAGGCTGTCGAGGCGGCCCCGCGCGACCTGCGCGAGATGGTGCCCGCCGACATCGGCCAGTGGTGCCCCGGCTACGAGAGGGCCCCCGCGCATCTGCGGGCGGCGTTCTGGGTGGGGACCGTCTCGGCGCTGGCCCGCTACGAGAGCAACTTCGATCCGCGCGCCCAGGGCGGCGGCGGGGCGTGGCAGGGACTCCTCCAGATCTCGCCGGCGACGGCGCGGCATCATGGCTGCGAGGCGACCAGCGCCGAGGCGCTGCGGGACGGCGAGGCGAACCTCCAATGCGCCATCCGCATCATGTCGCGGACGGTGGCGCGCGACGGCGTGGTGGCGGCGGACGGAGGCGGCATCGCCGCCGACTGGGGGCCGATGGCAAGCGCCGAGAAGCGCGAGAGCATCCGCGACTGGGTGAGCGGGCAGAGCTACTGCGAAAGGTCGGGGGCGGTCCATGCCGCGCTGCGGCCCGAGGCCCGGCCCGAGGTGGAGGCGCCGGGCGTCGTCGCCAAGGCGCCGGCGCATCGGAGCGTGACGCTGGCGATGCGCTGAGGCGGAAGTCTGGGAGGGCTTGGCCGGGGTCCCGTTCGGGGCCCCTTTCCGTCAGAAGCGCAGCGCCGGCTTGCGGGTGGCCGAGATCATGCTGATCGTGCGGTCCTCGCGGCCGCCGAGCGCGAGCGTGGCGCGGCGCAGCATCTCGATCCCCTCCTCGGAGGAGGCGGGGAGGGAGGACGGGCTGATCTCCTCGCCCACCGTCACGACATAGGGCTGCCTGGCCTTGTTCAGCATCTCGTGGAACAGGGTGATGTCGCGTAGCGTCGGGTGGATCAGGTCGAAGAGGTAGAACAGCACCGAGTTGCGGGCGCGGATGTTCACGGGAATCACCGGCAGGTCGAACTTGCGGGCGAGCATCGCAGCCGAGGCCATCCAGGGGCGTTCGTGGAGGCGCAGCCCCTCGCGCTTGGCAAGCCGGCCGCTCGGGAAGATCACGCCGAGCCGGCCTTCGTCCACGGCCTTCTTGGTCAGCGCCATCGTCTCGCGCGCCTTGGCGTGGGTGCGCTTCTCGACCCGCCATTCGACGGGGATGATGAGGTCGGCGAACTGCGGCAGCACGCGCAGGATGTCGCGATTGGTGTAGATGTAGAGATCGGGCCGGATGCCGCGCAGGGCGTGCCACAGGATGATGCCGTCGGCGATGCCGGTCGGGTGGTTCGCCACGATCAGCGCCGGGCCGTGGCGGGGGACGTTCGACAGGCCCGAGACCGTGACCTCGCGCGCGAGCATCCGGCCCAGGTCGTCCATGATCTCGGCCACAGGCAGGGGATCGTAGCGTTCGCCCAGCTCGACGGTGCGGCCATACTGGAGCGCCTTGTCGAGAAGGGCCCGGGTGGGCCGGACCAGCGGGGACCCGCTGGCCAGCCAGGGCGCGCGTTCCTCGATGAGGGGGTCGATGCGTTCTCTCATTCTCACGGTCACCGAGCGGAAGGACGTGGTTCCCCCGTGACCGGGACGGCCCACATTCGTGTGAGGGGACAGGTATCGCGGGACGGAGACTTCGGCAACCCTCGCCCGAAATTGTGGCAGAACGCGGACGATCCTCGCCTAGCCCCGCCTAGCCCAGCATCCGGGACACCATCTCGGACAGGTCGCGCGACAGGCCGGGGGCGGCGAGGATGCGCCTGAGCTCGGATTCGATGAGGGCCTGGCGGGCGTCGTCGAGCCGTCTCCAGGTGCTGAAGGCGGTGGAGCTGCGGGCGGCGGATTGCGGGTTCGCGCCGTCGAGCTTGATGAGCCAGTCGGCCAGCAGACGGTAGCCCGCGCCCGTGGGATCGTGGAAGCCCGCCGGGTTGCCGGCCAGCGCGCCGAGGACGGAGCGGAAGCGGTTGGGGTTCTTCCAGTCGAAGAGCGGATGCCCGGTCAGCCGGTCGGCCGTCGCCACCGCCGCCTCGGGTCGGGCGAGCGAGACCTGGAGCGCGAACCACTTGTCCATCACCAGCCGGTCGCCGGACCAGCGGTCGTGGAAGGCCTGCAGCTCCGCCTCGCCCTGCTGGACGGCGAGGAGGGCGGCGAGCGCCGCGACGGTTTGGGTCATGTCCGTGGCCCCGGCGAACTGAGCCCGCGCCGCCGCGCCGCCGTCGAGCCGGGAGAGGAGCGAGAGCGCGGCGTTGCCGAGCGAGCGGCGGCCGACCGATCCGGGGTCGGGGGAGTAGGGGCCGGGCACCTGCCCCTGGGCGTGGAGTCCGGGGAGGAGGTCGTGGAGCCCTTCCGCGAGGTGGAGGTCCACCGTCTCGTGGGCCTGGAAGATCGCGAGGGGGTCGGGGGTGCGGCCCTCGGCGTGGAGCGCCTGGGCCGTCTCCTCCTGCGAGGGGCGGGCGAGGAGGACGGCGCGGGTGGCCGGGTCGAGCGCGTCGTCGCGCAGCACGGCGCGGAGCGAATCCGTCCAAGCCGGGTCGATGGCGCGGCCGTCGAGCGCGGCGCGGATGGCGCGGCGGGCGAGGGTCTGGCCGGCCTCCCAGCGGTTGAACTCGTCGGTGTCGTGGGCGAGGAGGAAGGCCGCCTCCCCCTCGGGCGCGTCGCGTTCGAGGATCACGGGGGCGGAGAAGTCGCGCAGGATCGAGGGGATGGGCCTGGTGGCCAGCCCCTCGAAGGTGAAGCTCTGGCGGGGCTGGGTCAGCTCCAGCATGGTGGTCGGCACCACCTCGTCGCCGTTGGGGTTGAGGAGGCCCACGGCGACGGGGATGACCATCGGGGCCTTGTCGGGCTGGCCGGGGCTGGGGGGGAGGGTCTGGGTGAGGTCGAGCCGATAAGTGCCGTTCTCGAAGGACTCCTCGACGCGGACGCGCGGGGTGCCGGCCTGGGAATACCAGAGCTTGAACTGCGAGAGGTCGCGGCCCGTGGCGTCCTCGAAGACCTGGAGCCAGTCCTCGATGGTGGCGGCTTGGCCGTCGTGGCGGGCGAAGTAGAGGTCGAGCGCGCGGCGATACCCGTCGTCGCCCACGAGGCGCTTGAGCATCGCGATGACCTCGGCCCCCTTCTCGTAGACGGTCAGGGTGTAGAAGTTGTTGATCTCCACGAAGCTCTCGGGCCGGATGGGGTGGGCGAGGGGGCCGTTGTCCTCGCGGAACTGGGCGGAGCGGAGGAAGGCCGCGTCGTGGATGCGCTTGACGCCCCGCCCGCGCAGGTCGCCGGTGAACTGCGCGTCGCGGAAGACGGTCAGCCCCTCCTTGAGCGAGAGCTGGAACCAGTCGCGGCAGGTGATCCGGTTGCCGGTCCAGTTGTGGAAGTATTCGTGGGCGACGATGGCCTCGATGCGTTCGTAGTTCGCGTCGGTCGCGGTTTCCGGGCTGGCGAGGACGGCGGAGCTGTTGAAGACGTTCAGCCCCTTGTTCTCCATCGCGCCCATGTTGAAGTCGTCCACGGCGACGATGTTGAACACCGACAGGTCGTATTCGCGGCCGTAGGTGTCCTCGTCCCAGCGCATGGAGGCCTTGAGCGATTCCATGGCCCAGGCGCATTTGCCTTCGTCGCCGGGGCGGACCCAGACGGCGAGGGCGACCTCGCGGCCGGACATCGTGGTGAAGGTGTCGCGGTGGGGGATGAGATCGCCCGCGACCAGGGCGAACAGGTAGGAGGGCTTGGGCCAGGGGTCGTGCCAGACGGCGAAGCCGGGGCCGGTCGCGCCGGCGTCGCCGTTGGACAGGAGGACGGGGAGGGCGCTCTCGATGCGGACGGTGAAGGTGGCCATCACGTCGGGGCGGTCGGGGTAGTAGGTGATGCGGCGGAAGCCCTCGGCCTCGCACTGGGTGCAGTACATCCCCCCGGACAGGTAGAGCCCTTCGAGGCGGGTGTTGGACTCGGGGTCGATCTCCACCACCGCTTCCCAGGTGAAGGGGCCGGGGGGCACGTCGCAGGTGAGGCCATCCTCGGTGACGGTGGGGGTCACGGGCTGGCCGTCGATGCGGGCCTCGATCAGGCGCAGGTCCTCCCCGTGGAGGAAGAAGGGGCCAGTGGCCGTCGCCGCCGGGTTGGGGCGGAAGCGGATGCGCGAGGTCGCGCGCGTGGCGCGGGGGGCGAGGGCGAAGGTGAGGTCCACGCCGTCGATGGTCCAGGGGAAGGGGGCGTAGTCCTTGAGGTGGATCGTGCGGGGGTCCGTCGCGCCGTCGGCCATGCCGCTCTCCTCGGGTGAACAAATCGCAGGGCTCGGACGTTAGGAGCCCTGGAACCGGCCCGCAAGCGGGGCGCGAAGAAGGAAGGCACCCATGTCCGCACCGAACACCAACATCGACAAGCAGGCCCATCGGCACCGGGGGCCACTCCGGGGGATGTTCGCCGTGGTGCTGTTCGCCCTGATCCTGCTGGGGCTGCTGGCCTTCTGGGCCTTCGGGCGCGGCGGCGATCCCGAGGGGGCGGCGGCGCAGGTGAACGACGCCACGGGCGCGGTCGAGCCCGCCGCCGCCGACACGGCGGGGCCGAGCGCCAACGACTTCGCCGAGGACGACGCCAACGCCGGGACCGCGCCGGCCGCCGATCCGACCGCCGTCACGGTCGCGCCCGAGACGGTGGTCGCGCCCGACAGCGGCGCCGGCAACCCGGCCGACACCGATCCGGGCGAGAGCCAGGCGGCCGAGCCGCTGAATCCGGTGACGGACGAATCCGATGCCGCCGCGCCGGCCGCCGGCTCCGAGAACGAGTGACGCAAAGTCGAATTCGACGAGGACCGGGGGCGGCGTCGGGCCGCCCCTTCCTGCACGAGGGCGCGATGCCGAGAATGCGGAAGAAGGCCGACCTGCCGGTCAAGACCTGCCCGACCTGCGGGCGGCCCTTCGCCTGGCGCAAGGCCTGGGCGAAGGTCTGGGCGGAGGTGGTCTACTGCTCGGACCGCTGCCGCCGCGAGAAAGGGCGCGCGGCCGGACCCGCGCGTGCCGTCTAGGCGCGCTCTGTCGTTCGGGCGGCCAGGCCCGCCGCGTGGGCGCCGAGCTGGTCAGCCACGGTGCCCCAGCCCTGGCTGAAGCCCATCTCCTCGTGCGCGGAGGCCGAGGCCGGGTCCTTGTGGCGGGCGACGACGCGGTAATCGGTGCCCTCCGGGTGGTCGGCGAAGGTCAGGGTCGCGGTGAAGAGGAAGGGCTGCCCTGCCGCCTCCACGGGCCGGAAGTCGGGGCCGAGCGCGGAGGTCCAGGTCAGCCGCTCCTCGGGGACGACTTCTAGGAAGCAGCCGGCGGCGCTGGGGAAGTCCTGGCCGTCCATGGACATGGCGACGTGGAAGACGCCGCCGGGGCGCAGGTCGAGGCCGACGACGCGCGTCACGACGGGCTTGGGCGCGAACCAGTGGGGAATGTGCTCGGCTTCCGTCCAGCAGCGCCAGACGAGGGAGCGGGGGGCCTTGAGGACGCGGTGGAGGTGCAGGTCGTTGCTCATGAGGGGGACTCCTTGGGCGTGTCGGTGAGGCTGGCGAGATAGTCGTCGAGCCGGTCGTGCCGGCCCTCCCAGAGGAGGCGTTGCTCCTCCATCCAGCTTCGCGCCGGGGCGAGGGCGCCCGCCCGAAGCGCGCAGGTCCGCGTGCGGCCCTGTTTGGTCGTCTCGATCAGGCCCGCCTCCTCCAGCTTGCGGAGGTGCTGGAGCACGGTGGGCAGCGCCAGCCCGGAGGGCGCGGCGAGGTCGGTCACCGTCGCAGGCCCGCGCGCGAGGCGGGCGAGGATCGCGCGGCGGGTCGGATCGGCGAGGGTCTGGAAGACGACGTCGAGCCCCTGATTGTTAGTCATATTACTAAGTATTGCCGCTGCTGGGTGGGGTCAAGCCAAATCGGAGGGGGTCGGTTAACCAATTGGGCTGATGTTGCCTGCGCGCCGAACCTGATCTACGGCTGTGGCGGAAAACAGCTTAGACGGGGGCAGGGGGATGGGACAGCGTGTCGAACGGTCCGGATTGGGCGTGGACGAGGCGCTGGCCCGCTTCGTGGAGGAGCGCGCCCTGCCCGGCACGGGCGTGGAGGTGGCGGCCTTCTGGGACGGGCTGTCGGGCCTGATCCACGACCTCGGGCCTCGCAACCGCGCGCTGCTGGCGCGGCGCGAGCAGCTCCAGAGCCAGATCGACGACTGGCACATCGCGCAAGGCGGGGCCGAGCACGACCCCGAGGACTACGAGACCTTCCTGCGCGAGATCGGCTATCTGGTCCCCGAGGGGCCGGACTTCGCCATCGAGACGCCGGAGACCGACCCGGAGATCGCCCGGATCGCCGGGCCGCAACTCGTGGTGCCTGTGACGAACGCGCGCTTTGCCCTCAACGCCGCGAACGCGCGGTGGGGGTCGCTGTATGACGCGCTGTATGGGACGGACGCGCTGGGGGCGCTGCCGCCGCGCGGGCCCTACGATCCGTCGCGGGGGGCGCAGGTGGTGGCCTGGGCCAAGGACCACCTCGACCGCGTGGCCCCGCTGGCCGGGGCCTCCTGGCGCGACGTGCGGCGGATCGCCGTGGAGGAGGGCGCGCTGGCGCTGGAGGTCGCGGGCGACGGCGGCGAGGCCCGGCGCGTGGCGCTGGCCGATCCGGGGCAGTTCGCGGGCTGGAAGGGCGGCGACCTCGCGGAGTGGCAGGTGCTCCTGCGCGTCCATGGGCTGCTGATCGAGCTGCTGGTGGACCGGACCACGCCCATCGGCCGCGACGACCCGGCGGGGCTGTCGGATGTCTGGCTGGAAGCGGCGCTGTCCACCATCATGGATTGCGAGGATTCGGTCGCCTGCGTGGACGCCGCCGACAAGGTGCTGGCCTACGGCAACTGGCTGGGCCTGATGCGCGGCGACCTGGAGGAAACCTTCGAGAAGGGCGGGCGGACGATCACGCGCCGCATGAACCCGGATGTCGATTACAGCGGCGCGGACGGGCGGCCCCTGCGGGTCAAGGGGCGCTCGCTGCTGCTGGTGCGGAACGTCGGCCACCTGATGACCACGCCCGCCATCCTCGACCGCGAGGGGCACGAGGCGGGCGAGGGGCTTATGGACGCCATGGTGACGGTGCTCTGCGCGATGCACGACCTGAAGGCCGAGGGGGGGCCGCGCAACACCGTCACTGCTTCGGTCTATGTCGTGAAGCCGAAGATGCACGGGCCGGAGGAAGTGGCCTTCGCCTGCGAGATCTTCGACCGGGTGGAGGCGGCGCTGGGCCTGCCGCGCCTGACCGTCAAGCTCGGCATCATGGACGAGGAGCGGCGGACGAGCGTCAACCTGCGCGAGTGCATCCGCGTCGCGCGGGAGCGGGTGGCCTTCATCAACACGGGCTTCCTCGACCGCACGGGGGACGAGATCCACACCTCGATGGAGGCCGGGCCGATGGTGCCCAAGGGCGACATGAAGGCCCAGGCCTGGATCCGGTCCTACGAGGAGCGGAACGTCGACATCGGGCTGGCCTGCGGGCTGCGGGGCCGGGCGCAGATCGGCAAGGGGATGTGGGCGATGCCCGACCTCATGGGCGCGATGCTGCGCGAGAAGGTGGCGCATCCCAAAGCGGGGGCGAACTGCGCCTGGGTGCCGTCGCCCACCGCCGCGACGCTGCACGCGACGCATTACCACGCGATCGACGTGGCCGCCCGGCAGGAGGAGATCGCGGCGGGCGGCGCGCGGGGCACGCTGCGCGAGCTGCTGACGATTCCCGTGCTGGCGGGGCGCAACCTGTCGGACGCCGAGGTGACGGCCGAGGTCGAGAACAACGTCCAGGGCATCCTGGGCTATGTCGTGCGCTGGGTGGACCAGGGAATCGGCTGCTCCAAGGTGCCCGACATCCACGACGTGGGGCTGATGGAGGATCGCGCGACCTGCCGCATCTCCAGCCAGGCGCTTGCCAACTGGCTGCATCACGGCGTGGTGGACGAGCCGCGCGTCCATGCCGCGCTGCGCCGCATGGCCGAGGTGGTGGACCGCCAGAACGCCGGCGACCCGCTGTATCGGCCGATGGCGCCGAACTTCGATTCGGTGGCGTTCCAGGCGGCCTGCGACCTGATCTTCAAGGGCCGCATCCAGCCTTCGGGCTACACCGAGCCGGTGCTGCACCGGCGTCGGGCGGAGCGGAAGGCGGTGGCGGCGGGCTAGGCGCCCGCCGTGCCGGAGGGCTCGCCGGTCCAGGCGGCGCTGTCCTTGGGCCGCAACTCGCAGTTCACCTCGTCCGTGCCGATCTCCCATTCCTCGATGTCGAAGAGCGGCTCGATCCGCGCCCGCCACCAGTCCGAATCCTTGACGATCAGGTGGGCGTTGCGGCCGCTGTCCAGCACCTTGGCCGCCAGCCGCGTCGAGATGTTGAAGAAGGCGGCCTTGCGCGCCAGCGACGCCAGGTGTCCGAGCACCGAATCGAGGTTATCGGGCTCGATGTGCTCGAGCACGTCGGTGCAGGTCACGAGGTCGGCGGGTTCGGGCAGACGGTCCTTGCCGGGAATCGCCGGGTCGTATTCGGCGAAGGGCAGGTCGGGGAGCGCCTGGGCGAGCGTGCCCTTGCCGCAGCCGTAGTCGAGCGCGTCGCGGCAGCCCGCCCGCTCATAGAGGGCGCGCACGCGCGGGGCCCAGCGGCTCCCGTGGGCGCCGTAGGAGACGTGCTTGGCGTGGAGCCGAAGGTTCTCGGTCCTGTAGTCGTCGGAGATCAGCAAGGGCGTCGGGCCTCCCGTTCGTTGTTCGCGCGGCACGGCAGGGCGGTGGCGCGGACCGAGCATGGGGACGGCGGGGGTCCGGGTCAATCGGACGACGGCGCGCTGCGGCCCGGGGCGTGGCCTTTCGGACAAGGGGCCGCCTGCGCCGGCTGCCCGCCGCATGGGCGGCCCGTCCATCGGGAGGGCATAGGGGGCGGTCAGCGGCCATCCGGCACAGCTTCGGTGCGTTCGGTAACCTTTCCTTAACCGGGCGCAGCCCTTAACTAGGCCCAAGGACCCCCGGAGGACCTCCCGCCATGGCCCGCCCCGTCGTCGGCATCATCTCGAACAGCCATCTCCTCAACGATCAGTATCCGGCCCATGCGGGCGCGGCGATCAACTCGGTGGCCGTGGCCCATGTGGCCGACTGCCTGCCGCTGCTGATCCCCTCGGACCCGTCGCTGGTGGGGGTCGAGGAGCTGCTGGAGGCCTGCGACGGCTTCCTGCTGACCGGGGGGCGGCCCAACGTCCACCCGGAGGAATACGGCGAGGAGGAGACCCCCGCGCACGGGAGCTTCGACCGCTCGCGCGATGCGGTGACGCTGCCGCTGATCCGCGCCTGCGTGGAGCGGGGGCAGCCCTTCCTGGGCGTCTGCCGGGGCTTCCAGGAGGTGAACGTGGCGATGGGTGGCACGCTCCACCCCGAGATCCGCGACCTGCCGGGGCGCGACAACCACCGGATGCCGCCCGACGGGACGCTGGAGGAGAAGTTCGCGCTCCGCCACAAGGTGACCTTCACCGAGGGCGGGCCGTTCCACCGGCTGATGGGGACGCGCGAGGTGATGACCAACACGCTCCACGGCCAGGGGATCAAGCGGCCGGGGCCGCGCATCGTCGTGGACGGGATCGCGCCCGACGGCACGCCCGAGGCGATCCACGTGCGCGGCGCGGCGGGCTTCACGCTGTCGGTGCAGTGGCACCCGGAATGGAACGCCGCCAACGACCCTGTCTCGCGGCCGCTGTTCCAGGCCTTCGGCGCGGCGGTCCATGCCTGGGCGGCGCGGGACCTGCGGGCGCTGCGCCGGGCCTGAACGGGGCCACAATTGTCGGTTGACGCAACGTTAGGAGCGCGGCGCGATCCGTGGTAGGCTGGACCCGTTGCCGATGCGACGGGGTTCCGAGTTGGGCGGTCGGGTCATCCCTGAGGTGCCGGGCATCCTTGCCCTGGCGGTGCCGATCATGATCGGCTTGGCCGCCTCGACCCTGCACGGCGTGGTCGATTCGGTGATGCTGGGCCCCTTGGGCGCGGTGCCGCTGGCGGCGGCGGGCCTCGCGGCGGCGGCGGGGCTGATCGTGACCTCGGCGCTCTATGGCACGCTGTCGGCGGTGGCGGTGCGCGTGGGGCAGGCGCGGGGCGCGCGCCGGGGCCGCCGCATCTGCGAGATCCTGCGGAACGGTCTCGCGCTCGGGGCGCTGGTGGGCGGGGCGGGCGCCGGGGCGATGGGACTCTTCTGACTGGCGCTGCCGGGGATCGGGCAGCCGGCCGAGGTGATCGCGGCGACTCCGCTCTACTGGGCGGCGATGTCGCTCGCCATGGTGCCGTTGGGGATCGCGCTGGTGTTCCGCTGCACCTTCGAGGCGGTGGGCCGGCCCTGGCTGGGCGTCGCCGTCGCGGCGGTGTCGCTGGGGGCCAAGGTGCCGCTGAACGCCTTGCTGATCCACGGCCCAGGGCCGCTGCCGGCGCTGGGCCTCGCCGGCGCCGGGATCGCGACGCTGCTGGCCGAGGCGCTGGCCTGCGCGGCGGCCTGGGCCTACTGGACCCGCGCCAGGGCGATGCGCCGCCTGCGCCTGCGCCGCCGCCTCGTGGCCGGCGAGATCGCCGCCTGCGCGCGGGAGGGGGCGCCGCTGGGCCTGCTCAACGTCGCCGAGACCGGGGCGATGGCGGTGGCGACGCTGATGATCGGCACCTTCGGGACGGTGGCGCTGGCGGGGAACCAGGTGGCGCTGTCGGTGGGCGGAGTGGTCTATGTGCTGCCCATGGCCTTCTCGGGCGCGGTGGCGATCCGCGTCGCGCAGGAACAGGGGGCGGGCCGCCCCGACGCGATGCGGGCGGTGGCGCTGGCGGCGCTGGGCCTTGTCGTGGTGGCGATGGCGGGGATGGGCGCGATCATGTGGTGGGGCGGCCGCGCCATCGCGGCGGCCATCACCGGCGACCCGGCGGTGATCCTGGCCGCCGCCGCCATCTTCGCCGTATTCGCGCCGATGCAGGTCGCCGACGCGGTGCAGTCGGTCATGCTGGGGGCGCTGCGCGGGCTGTCGGACACCGCTTTTCCGGCCACCGTGTCGATGGTCGCCTACTGGACGGTCGGCCTGCCGCTTGGCTGGGTGCTCGCGCGCGGGCTGGAGCAGGGGGCGCCCGGGGTCTGGATGGGCTACGCCGTGGCGCTGGTGGGCTCGGCCGTCCTCCTGTCGCTCCGCTTCCTGGGGCGCGCGGGGTTGAGGGGGGCCGCGCCGGCGGTATAGTCGCGCCCGAACCAGGGGGGACGGACCATGAAGCGCAGCCGCGTCAACGACATCATCCGCGAATCGGAGGGCTTCATCCGCTCCCACGGCTTCGTGCTGCCGCCTTTCGCGAACTGGACGCCCGAGGAGTTCGTCGGGCGCAAGGACGAGGCGCGGGCGGTCATCGACGCCCGCTGCGGCTGGGACATCACCGACTATGGCGCGGGCCGCTACGACGAGATGGGGCTGTTCCTGTTCACGCTGCGGAACGGGCGGCTGGCGGATCTCCAGAAGGGCCGGGGGATGTGCTACGCCGAGAAGCTGCTGATCTCGCACGAGGGCCAGCTCTCGCCCCACCACACCCATGTCATCAAGGCCGAAGACATCATCAACCGCGGCGGCGCGACGCTGGTGGTGGAGCTCTTCGGCTCGGACGAGGAGGGGCGGTTCTCCGAGAACCACGGCGGGACGGTGTTCTGCGACGGGGTGCCGCGCCCCTACGGTCCGGGCGACCGGCTGCGGCTGGAGCCGGGCGAAAGCGTGACGCTGCTGCCCGGCGACTGGCACGCCTTCTGGGGCGAGGGCGGGACGGTGCTGATCGGCGAGGTTTCCACCGTCAACGACGACGAGACGGACAACGTGTTCCGGGAGCCGATCGGCCGCTTCGCGGAGGTCGAGGAGGACGAGGCCCCGCTGCGGCTTCTGGTGAGCGACTACCGGGGGTGGCTGTCCTAGGTTGGGCCTCCACCCCACCACGTCTCCGGGTCAGGGGCGGCCCGGTCGCCTGGTGGGGTGAAACCCCTCCCTCCGCTGGCTGCACGCAACCCGGAGGGCGTGCTTCAGCCTGCCATCCTCACGTCACCGCCGCGCGCCGGCGATGCTCGGCCCGGTCCCAGAGCCGCCGCTCCATCACCTCGGCGATGACCTCCACCGCGCGGTTCACTTCCGTCCCGCCGATGTAGAGCGGCGTGAAGCCGAATCGCAGGATGTCGGGCGCGCGGAAGTCGCCCACCACGCCCCGCGCGATGAGCGCCTGCATGATGGCGTAGCCCTCCGGGTGGCGGAAGCTCACCTGGCTGCCGCGCCGGTCGTGCTCGCGCGGGGTGGCGAGGGTCAGGTCGGGGCAGGCGGCCTCCACTCCGGCGATGAAGCGGTCGGTCAGCCGCAGCGACTCCTGCCGCAGCGCCGCCATGTCCACGCCGTCCCAGATGTCGAGCGCGGCGTCGAGCGCCGCCATGGCGAGCACGGGCGGCGTTCCGACGCGCATCCGGTCTATCCCCTCGCCGGGGCGGTAGGACAGCTCGAAGTCGAAGGGCGCGCGGTGGCCGAGCCAGCCCGACAGCGCGGGCGGGGCCCCCTCGGCGTGGCGCGGGGCCACATAGATGAAGGCCGGCGCGCCGGGGCCGCCATTGAGATACTTGTAGGTGCAGCCCACGGCGAAGTCGGCCCCGCCGCCCGCCACGTCCACCGGCAACGCCCCCGCTGAATGGGCGAGGTCCCAGATCGCCAGCGCGCCGAGGGCGTGGGCCTTGGCGGTCAGCCGCGCCATGTCGTGCCGCCGGCCGGTGCGGTAGTCCACCTCGGTCACGAGAAGGACGGCCACCTCCTCGGTGATCGCCTCCTCCAGCGCCTCGGGGTCGGCCAGCCGCAGCTCATGGGAGCCGCCCAACATGCGGATCAGCCCCTCGGCCATGTAGAGGTCGGACGGGAAGTTGCCGCTGTCGGACAGGATCACCCGGCGATTGGGCCGCAGCGCCACCGCCGCCGAGAGCGCCTGGAAGACCTTGATCGACAGGGTGTCGCCGACGACGGTGTGCCCCGGCACGGCCCCGATCAGCCGGCCGATGCGGTCGCCTTGGCTGCGCGGCTGCGCCATCCAGCCGGCCCTGTTCCAGCCGCCGATCAGCATCCCGCCCCATTCGTCGCGCATCGCCCGCTCCATCCGCGCGGGCGCGGCCTTGGGGAGCGGGCCCAGCGAGTTGCCGTCGAGATAGACGAGCCCCGGCGGCAGGTCGAACAGGGCGCGGGTGGCATTGAAGTCGGTCATGGCGCGGTCTCCTTCGGGTGCGATCCTAGCCGGGCCGCGTGGCGGGGGCGAGGGATGGACAGACGACCCAACGGCGGGGCAACCTGCCCTCATGCGCCGCCTCGACCTGCCGCCCGTCTGGCTCCTCCTGTTCGCTCTCGCGGTCCTCGTCCTGTCCCGTCTGGACCCCTGGTCCCTGCGGCTGGAAGGGGCGGCCGTGGACCTCGCGGCGGGGCTGCTGATCGGCGGCGGGGCGCTCCTCGTCGCGGTGGCCGTGGTGCAGATGCGGCAGGCGCGCACCGCCGTCCTGCCCCGGCGCGAGGCGGCGCACCTCGTCACCAATGGCGTCTTCGGCCGGTCTCGGAACCCGATCTACCTGGGCTTCGTGATGCTTCTGCTGGGCTGGGTGCTGCGCCTGGGCTCCGCGCCGGCGCTGGCCCTCGTGCCGCTCTACGCCTGGGTGATCGAGCGGCGCTTCATCCGGCCCGAGGAGGAGGCGCTCGCCCGCCGCTTCCCGCAGGCCTTCGCTCGTTACCGCGAGGCGACGCGGCGCTGGCTCTGATCCGAAGGTCGCCTCCTCCCGCGCTTGTGAAGTCGCCTTCCCCTGCGCTATGCGTTGCCGCAGCCGCAAAACGGGGAGGGGACAGCCCATGAGGATCGGCGCGTTGCGGGAGACCGCGGGGGGCGAGGCGCGGGTGGCGATGACCCCGGCCTCGGCGGGGGACATCCGCAAGCTGGGGCACGTGTGCCTGATCGAGGCCGGGGCTGGCGAGGCATCGGGCTTCTCGGACGAGATGTATCGCGCGGCGGGGGTGGAGGTCGTCACGGACGCCGCCGCGCTGGCGCAGGCCTCGGACGTGGTGGTGAAGGTCCGCCCGCCCGAGCCCGACGAGGTGGCGCTGCTGCGCGAGGGGCAGACGCTCGTCTCCTTCTTCTATCCGTCGTCCAGCCCCGAGCTGCTGGAGGCCGCGCGCGCCACCGGGGCGACGGTGATCGCGATGGACATGGTGCCCCGCATCAGCCGCGCGCAGAAGATGGATGCGCTGTCGTCGATGGCGAACATCGCCGGCTACCGCGCGGTGATCGAGGCGGGGGCGAACTTCGGCCGCTTCTTCACGGGGCAGGTGACGGCGGCGGGCAAGGTGCCGCCAGCGCAGGTGCTCGTGGTCGGCGCAGGCGTGGCGGGCCTCGCCGCCATCGGCACGGCGGTCTCGCTGGGCGCGGTGGTCCATGCCTTCGACGTGAGGCCCGAGGTGGCCGAGCAGATCGAGTCCATGGGCGCGAGCTTCGTGTTCCTGGAGTTCGAGGCCACGCAGGACGGGGCCGCGACAGGTGGCTACGCCGCGCCGTCGAGCCCGGAGTTCCGCGAGAAGCAGCTCGCCAAGTTCCGCGAGCTGGCCCCCCAAATGGACATCGTCATCACCACGGCGCTGATCCCCGGCCGGCCCGCGCCGGTGCTCTGGACCCGCGACATGGTCGTGGCGATGAAGCCGGGCTCGGTGATCGTGGACCTCGCCGCCGAGCGGGGCGGCAACTGCGAGTTGACCGTCCCGGACGAGAAGTTCGTTACCCCGAACGGCGTCACGATCGTCGGCTACACCGACTTCCCCTCGCGCATGGCGGCGCAGGCCTCGACGCTCTATTCGACCAACATCCGCCACATGCTGACGGACCTGACGCCGGCCAAGGATGGCCTGATCGTCCACGACATGGAGGACGACGTCATCCGGGGCGCGACGGTGGTCCATGGCGGGGCCATCACCTGGCCGCCGCCGCCGCCCAAGGTGAAGGCCATCGCCGCGGCGGTCGCCAAGCCCAAGCCCAAGGAGCTGACGCCCGCCGAGCGGCGCGAGCAGGAGGCCCTCGCCTTCAAGGGCGAGACGCGGCGGCAGGTGGCGCTGCTGGTCGCGGGCACGGTGCTGCTGGGGCTTGTCGGGATCTATGCGCCCGCGTCGTTCATGTCGCACTTCATCGTCTTCGCGCTGGCCTGCTTCGTGGGCTTCCAGGTGATCTGGGGGGTGTCGCATTCGCTGCACACGCCGCTCATGGCGGTGACGAACGCCATCTCGGGGATCGTGATCCTGGGGGCGCTGCTGCAGGTGGGCTCGGGGTCCTGGCTCATCGTCCTTCTCGCGGCGCTCTCCATCCTGATCGCCACCATCAACATCGTGGGCGGCTTCCTGGTCACGCGCCGGATGCTCGCCATGTTCCAGAGGTCCTGAGATGAGCATCGGACTCGTCGGCGCGGCCTATGTCGCCGCCGCCATCCTCTTCATCCTGTCGTTGGGCGGTCTCTCGGGGCAGGAAAGCGCCAAGCGCGCCGTCTGGTATGGCATCGCGGGCATGGCGCTGGCGGTGCTGGCCACCGTGTTCGGGCCGGACGTGGATCGCCTTTGGGTGGTGATCCTGATGGTCGCCATCGGCTCCGTCGCCGGCGCACTGGTCGCCAAGCGCGTGCAGATGACCGAGATGCCGCAACTCGTGGCGGCGCTACATTCCTTCGTGGGCCTTGCGGCCGTGCTGATCGGCTTCAACGGTCATATCGAGCTGGGCCGGGTCGCCGCGCTCGCGCCCGAGGCGCGGGAGGGGCTGACCGGCTTCGCCGCCGTGCTTGCCCACAAGGCCGGCGCGGAGGTGAACATCTTCCTCGTGGAGCTGTTCCTGGGCGTGTTCATCGGTGCCGTGACCTTCACCGGCTCGGTGGTGGCCTTCGGCAAGCTGGCGGGGCGCATCACCGGCAAGGCCGAGAAGCTGCCGGGCGGGCATATGCTGAACGCCGGCGCGGCGGGGCTGTCGCTGCTGTTCCTGCTCCTCTACCTCTCGAACGGCTGGTTCCTTTGGCTGCTGCTGATGACGCTTTGCGCGCTGTTCATCGGCTACCATCTGGTGATGGGGATCGGCGGCGCGGACATGCCGGTCGTGGTGTCGATGCTCAACAGCTACTCGGGCTGGGCGGCGGCGGCGATCGGCTTCACGCTGTCGAACGATCTGCTGATCGTGACGGGGGCGCTGGTCGGCTCCTCGGGCGCGATCCTGAGCTACATCATGTGCAAGGCGATGAACCGCAGCTTCGTCAGCGTGATCCTGGGCGGCTTCGGCGGCACCACCGGCCCCGCCATGGAGATCACCGGCGAGCAGGTGGCCATCGACGCCGACGGCGTGGCGGCGCTGCTGGACGACGCGCAGAGCGTCGTCATCATCCCGGGCTACGGCATGGCGGTGGCGCAGGCGCAGCAATCGGTGTCCGAGCTCACCAAGCGGCTGCGCGCTCAGGGCAAGACCGTGCGCTTCGCCATCCACCCGGTCGCGGGACGGCTTCCGGGGCACATGAACGTGCTGCTGGCCGAAGCGAAGGTGCCCTACGACATCGTCATGGAGATGGACGAGATCAATGACGATTTCCCCTCGACGGACGTCGCCATCGTCATCGGCTCGAACGACATCGTGAATCCGGCGGCGCAGGAAGACCCGAACTCCCCCATCGCCGGGATGCCGGTGCTGGAGGTCTGGAAGGCGCGCCACGTGATCGTGTCGAAGCGTGGGCAGGGGACCGGGTATTCGGGAATCGAGAATCCGCTGTTCTTCAAAGAGAACACGCGGATGTTCTATGGCGACGCCAAGAAGTCGCTGGACGAGCTGCTGCCCAAGCTTCTGGCGTGAAGGGAGGGGGGCGCTGCCCCCCTCGTCGCTGCGCTCCTCACCCCCCGGGATATTTGGAGCCAAAGAAAGGCAGAAGGGTCAGGCCTCCCGCCACTCGCCCGGCGCGAGGCCGTCCACGGTCCAGTCGCCGATGCGCCAGCGCACAAGCCGCAGCGTCGGCAGGCCGACCGCGGCGGTCATGCGGCGGACCTGGCGGTTGCGGCCTTCGGTGATGACGATCTCCAGCCAAGCGTCCGGCACCGTCTGGCGGACGCGGATCGGCGGGTCGCGCGGCCAGAGCGCGGGCAGGGCGATCCGCCGGACCTTGGCAGGGCGCGTCGGGCCGTCGGCCAGCGTCACGCCCCGGCGCAGCGGCTCCAGATGGGCCTCGCTCGGATCGCCCTCCACCTGCGCCCAGTAGGTCTTTTCCATCTTGTGCCGAGGGTCGCTGATATGCGCCTGCGTCCGCCCGTCGTCGGTGAGGAGCAGGAGCCCCTCGCTGTCGCGGTCGAGCCGGCCCGCAGGGTAGACGCCCGCCGGCAGGCCGAGGCCCGAGAGCGTCGGGCGGGGCGAGGGGCTGCGGGTGTCGGTGAACTGCGACAGCACCCCGAAGGGTTTGTTGAGGAGGAGAAGCCGGGCCATGCGCGGCAAGGTTCCACGGCTGGCCACCGCCGTCAAAGGGCAAGATAGTCCGTGATCGCAACGCGGGATTCACAAGTCCTGCCAAATCGTTAACGTCCCACAGGCGGCTCGCGAAAAAGTTGGGCGCCGGTGGAATTAGTCCTTGATCCGAATCCCGATATGCCCCACATGGGGTCCATAGACGCCAACGCACGCGCCTCTGGCCGGACAGCACAGCTTACGTGTTTACGTAGCGACGGTAACGTCTCCCTTGGAATCACCTGGCCCCCGCGAGGGGCCTTCTTGTTCTGTCGGAGATGACCGATGACTGTTCTGCACGCGGGGGCCGTGGCCCCGTCGCACACCCTTGACGTCCGTTCCTTCGACGACAGCCGTCTTGAGGCGTTCTGCGCCACGGCGGAGTTCGACCGCCCGACGCTGGTGCTCGACGTGGACCGGATGGAGACGCAGTATCGCGCGCTCAAGGCAGGCCTCGGCCACGCCGACATCCATTACGCCGTCAAGGCCAACCCGCATCCGGCGATCCTTGGCCGCCTCGTCAAGCTTGGCGCGCATTTCGACTCCGCCTCGCGCGGGGAGATCGAGATGTGCTTCGCCCAAGGCGCGCAGCCCCATCAGATCTCCTACGGTAACACAATCAAGCGGGTGGGCGACATCGCTTGGGCGCACGCGGCGGGCATCACGCTCTTCGCCGCCGACGCCGAGGAGGAGCTGGAGAAGATCGCCGCCCATGCGCCGGGCGCGCAGGTCTACATCCGCGTCATCGTCGAGGTGTCGATGGCCGACTGGCCGCTCACCCGCAAGTTCGGCTGCGACCGCGACACGGCGCTGCGGCTGCTCGACCATGCCAAGGAGCTTGGCCTCGACCCGGTGGGCTTCTCGTTCCATGTCGGCTCGCAGACCCGCAAGGCCGAGATGTGGGAGCCGACGCTCGACGCCGTGGCCGATCTCTGGGCCGAGGCGCAGGCGGCCGGCCATGGGCTCACGCTCCTGAACATCGGCGGCGGCTTCCCGGCCTTCTACGGCGAGGAGATCCAGGCCCCGACCGACTACGCGGCGGGCGTGATGGCGATGGTGACGGCGCGCTTCGGCGACGTGCCGCGCCTGATGGCGGAGCCCGGCCGTGGCCTCGTGGCCGAGGCGGGCATGATCGTGGCCGAGGTGGTGCTCACCTCGCGCAAGTCCGACCGCGACCTGCATCGCTGGGTCTACCTCTCCATCGGCCGCTTCTCGGGCCTCGCCGAGACGGAGGGGGAGGCGATCCGTTACCAGTTCGTGACGCCGCACGACGGCGAGCCCACGGGGCCCTGCATCGTCGCCGGGCCGTCCTGCGACTCGGCTGACGTGCTGTACGAGAAGCGGCCGATGCAGCTTCCGCTGGCGCTCAAGGCCGGGGACCGGGTGCTGATCCGCAACACCGGGGCCTACACCTCGACCTACTCGTCGGTCTGCTTCAACGGCTTCCCGCCGCTGGACGTGGTGGCGATCTGATCGTTCGAAGGCCCGCTCCTCCGGCGGGCCTTTTCGTCTCTAGCGCCCCCGGATTCGGGGGTCGAGCGCGTCGCGCAATCCGTCGCCGATGTAGTTCACCGACAGCACGGTGAGCGAGATGGCAAGGCCCGGCCAGAGCACCCGTTCCGGGAAGTCGGCCATGCGGTCGGTCTGGTCGAACAGCAGCTTGCCCCAGGTCGGGAAGTCGCTCGGGAACCCGAGGCCCAGGAACGACAGTGCGCTTTCGGTGATGATCGCCGAGGCGAGCCCCAGCGTCGCCGAGACCATGATCGGCGACATGACGTTGGGCAGGATATGGCGCGGGATCATGCGGCGGGCCGGCGTTCCGATGGACCGGGCGGCCAGCACGAACTCCCGCTCCTTGAGCGCCAGCACGTCGCCCCGCACGATCCGCGCGGTGTGCATCCAGGAGGTGACGCCGATGGCCGCGACGATGAGGAGAAAGATCCCCGTCTCGGGCCCGAAGGCGGCGCGCAGCGAGTCGCGGAACAGCAGCATCATCACGAGGAGCAGAGGCAGCAGCGGCAGCGCCAGCACGAGGTCCGTCAGGCGCATCAGCGTCCCGTCGAGCCGCCGGAAGTAGCCCGCGAGCACGCCGACCCCCGTCCCGATCACCAGCGCCAGCAGCATCGCCGTCCACCCGACCGCGAGGCTCACCCGCCCCCCGGCAATCAGCGAGGCCAGGAGGTCGCGCCCGAGGTTGTCCGAGCCCAGCGGATGCGCCCAGGCGACCCGCGCCTCGCGGTCCCAGAGCGCGTGATAGATCGGCCGCAGGTCCTTGTTCCGCACGTCGAGGTCGCCCGGGTCCACCGGCCAGAGCCACGGCCCGAAGGCGCAGAACAGCGTCACGAGGATCAGGAACGCCAGTCCCAGCACCGCCCCCTTGTGGCTGCGGAACTGCCGTCCGACGTCGCGCCAGGGGCTCTGCCCCGCCAGAGCAAGCCGCGTGTCGGGGCCGGGCGCGGGCATCTGCGTGGCCGAGGCCGGGCCGGTGGCCGGGGCGGCGGAGGTCTCGTCAGTCATAGCGGATCCGAGGGTCGAGGACGCCGTAGAGCACGTCGGCGATCAGGTTGAAGAGCACGATCAGCACCGCGAAGATGAAGGTCAGCGTCTGCACCATCGGCAGGTCGTTGGCGTTGATCGCCGTGATGAGGAGCTGCCCGAGCCCGTTCACCTTGAACACCTGCTCGGTGATGATGGCGCCACCAAAGACCGACGGCACCCCCAGCGCGATCACCGTGACGACCGGGATCATCGAGTTTCGCAGCACGTGGCGCAGCACCACCGTCCGTTCGTCCATGCCCTTGGCCCGCGCCGTCCGCACGTAATCCTGCGACAGGTTGTCGAGCATCGACGCCCGCATGTAGCGGCTGATCTGCGCCGCGTTGAACAGCGCCAGAACGAAGACCGGCAGCGCCATCTGCCGGAGCTGCTGGAGGAACGACCCCCAGTCCGTGACCTGCAATTGCGTGTCGTAGATCGACGGGAACCAGCCGAGGTTCACCGAGAAGACCACGATCAGCAGGACGCCGGTGAAGAAGGTCGGCACCGAGAAGCCGACCATCGAGACGAAGGTGCCGATCTGGTCCAGCACCGAATACTGCCGCACCGCCGAGACGATGCCGATGGGGATGGCGATCAGCACGCCCACCACGTAGGCCGATCCCACGACCCAGAGCGTCTGCGGCAGCCGCTGCGCGATGATGTCCATCACCGGCTGCTTGAACTGCCACGAGATCACGCGCGCCTTGCCCTCGCTGAAGCTGGTGCCGAACAGGTGGTCCACCGCGACCTGCGGCTCCACCACGAAGAACTGGTAGAGCCAGAGCCCGAATCGCACCCAGGACGGCTGGTCGAGCCCCAGCGCGCGCCGCATCTCCTCGCGCACCTCGGGCGGGATCGTCAGCGGCTGGTCGGCGAGCGGGTCCCCCGGCGCCATGTCGAGGAGGAGGAAGACCACCAGCCCGATCACGACCAGCGTCGGGACCGCGAGCAGCAGGCGGCGGATCGTGAAGGCGAGCATGGCCTCCGGGCTCCCTGTCGGGGACGGGAGACGGCGCGCGACGCGCCGCCTCCGGGAAGAGGCCCGGCAGTCCGGGCCTCCGGTGGCTCAGTTGTCCAGGCGGTGCCAGTCGGCCACGTTCCAGAGCTCCGCGTCCCAGGTGTTCAGCTTCACGCCGCCCAGGGAGTTGGCGTGCGCCGACACCCGGCCCCGGTCCACGAGGCCGATGATGATATCGTTCTCGATCGTCAGGTAGGCGTTCAGCGCCTTGGCGAGGCGCGACCGCTCCTCCTGGTCGGCGGTCGCCTGGAACTGCGCCAGCAGCTCCTCGTAGGCCGGGTCGCAGACGCGGTTCATGTTCTGCCCCTGCCAGTTGTTCTCGGGCGAGGGGATCTTGTCGCAGGTGTAGGCCGCGAGGTAGCTCGTCGGGTCGGTGCCCTCGAAGGTGTTCGCGTACATCTCCACGTCGGCGTAGAACTTCTCGATCGTGTCGGGGCTCGCCGGGTCGCCGCCGAAGTAGACGGCGGCGTCGATGTTCCGCAGCTCCACCTCGAAGCCGATCTCCTCCCACCATTCCTTGATGAGCGCCTGGAAATCCTGCCGCACCGGGTTGGTCGAGGTCTGGTAGAGCATCGACAGCCGCACGCCCTCCGCGTTCTCGCGCACGCCGTCGCCGTCCGCGTCGGTGAAGCCCGCCTGCTCCAGAAGCTGCATCGCCCGCTCGGGGTCATAGCCCGTGGCGCATTCGGCGTCGTCGGACTTGTAGATCTCGGGCGCGGGCACGAGGTTGCAGGTCGGCCGCCCGGTCTCGCCGTAGCCCACCTCCACGAGCGTCTGCCGGTCGATGGCGAGCGACAGCGCCTCGCGCACCTCCGGGATCGACAGGAACGGGTGGGGATGCGCCAGGGTCGAGCGCTCGCCCTCCGGCAGGTCGGGCGAGGGGTCGGTCAGGTTGACCTCGATCCGCTCCACGTTGGTCCCGAAGGCCGAGACCACCTGCCCGTTGCCCGCCGCCTCCATCGACGCCAGCACGTCGGGCGCGAGCAGCAGGTTCCAGCCGTAGTCGAACTCGCCCGTCTCCAGCACGGCGCGCGCCGCCGCCGCCGCGTCGCCGCCGCCCTTGAGCGTCACGGTCGCGAAGGCGGGCTTGGCCGGGTCGCGGAACTCGGGATTGGCCTCGTAGCTCACCACGTCGTTCGGCAGGAACTCGGTCACGCGGAAGGGGCCGGTGCCGATGGGCTTGGTGTTGGCCTCGGTGCATTGGGCCGCCGCGGCGCCCAGGCAGTCGGCGAACTGCGCGGCCTGGATGATCGGGGACTGGCCGCCAACGAACGCCACCCAGGGGAAGGGCGTGGGCGCGGCGAATGTGATCCTCACCGTGCGCTCGTCGACGGCCTCGACGTTCGAGATGCCCTCGAACTTGCCCTCCTGGGCGCAGCCCATCCCCTCGGCGGTGCAGTAGCGCCAGGTGAACACCACGTCCTCGGCGGTCAGGGGCGTGCCGTCGGCCCAGACGATCCCCTCCTTCAGTCGCCAGGTGATCGCCGTCAGGTCCTCGGCCACGCCGCCGTTCTCCAGCGACGGGATCTCCTCGGCAAGCCAGGGCAGCAGGTTGGCGTTCTCGTCGTAGCGGGCCAGCGGCTCGAGCACGAGGGCCGTGGCCTCGATGTCCTTGGTTCCTCCGGAGAGATAGGGGTTCAGGACCGACACCGCCTGCCAGAACAGGATGTCGAGGTGCCCGTCCTCGCCCCGCGTGGTGGCCTGGGCCAGCGCCTGGCCGGCCAGGGCCAGCGACGCCGTCGCCAAGAGGGCCGCTTTCAGTCTCATGTCGCGCTCCTTGCTGGTGTGTCGTAGGCGGTCGGGCTGGCCCGCCGCGTGGGACCCTCCGCCCCGAAGGGCCGGGTCGGTTGCCCGCGCATCACGGCGGGATCGTGGAGATGGCAGGCCACCCAGCGGCCGGGCCCCACCTCCAGCGTCGCGGGGTCCACCTCACGGCAGACCGGCATCGCATCCGGGCAGCGCGTGCAGAAGTTGCACCCCCGGGGCGGGTTGGCGGGCGAGGGCACGTCGCCCTTCAGCACGATCCGCCGCCGGGTCCGTGCCGCCACCGGGTCGGGCTCGTTGACGGCGGACAGCAGCGCCCGCGTGTAGGGGTGCAGCGGCTCCGCGAACAGTCCCTCGCGCGCCTGCATCTCGACGATGCGGCCCAGGTACATGACCGCTACCCGCGTCGCGATGTGCCGCACCATCGACAGGTCGTGGCTGATGAACAGGTAGGTGAGCCCCAGCCGCTCCTGCAGGTCCTCCAGCAGGTTCACCACCTGCGCCTGGATCGACACGTCCAACGCGGCGATGGGCTCGTCGCAGACGACGAAGCGGGGGTTCAGCGCCAGGGCCCGGGCGATGCCGATGCGCTGCCGCTGCCCGCCCGAGAAGGCGTGGGGAAAGCGCGTCGCGAAGCCCCGATTCAGCACCACCGCGTCCATCAGCTCGGCCACCCGCTCGCGCTTCTCGGCCCGGGTCAGGCGCGTATGCTCGTCGAGCGGCTCGCGGATGATCGCCTCCACGGTCATCCGGGGGTCGAGGCTCGCCTGCGGGTCCTGGAACACCATCTGCATCCGGGGCCGCAGCCGGCGCAGCTCTCCCTGCGGCATCCGCGCGATCTCCGTTCCCTCGACGCGGATCGACCCCTCGGTGACGTCCAGGAGCCGCAGCACCGCCCGCCCCGCCGTGGACTTGCCGCAGCCGGACTCGCCCACCAGCCCCAGCGTCTCGCCGGGCCGGATGTCGAAGCCGATCCCGTCCACCGCCTTCACCGCGCCCACGCGCCGCCGCAAGAGGCCCGCGTGGATCGGGAAGTGCACCTTCAGGTCGCGCACCGACACGAGCGGCGCGGATGCGTCAGCCATGCACCACCTCCAGGCTGGGGCGCGGCGGCGCGAGGCCGGGGTCGTTCAGGAAGCAGGCGGCGTCGTGATCCTCGCCCACCGGATAGCGCTGCGGATTCAGCCGGTGGCACACGTCGAAGGCGTGCGGGCAGCGGTCGCGGAACGTGCAGGCGTCGGGATGGGCCTCCAGGATCGGCGGCTGGCCCTCGATCACGTGAAGGCGCTTCACCCGCTCCCCCCGGACGCGCGGCACCGTGGTCAGCAGCGCCCGCGTGTAGGGGTGGCGCGGGTTGGCGAACAGCGCCTCCACCGGCGCGTGCTCCACCACCTGCCCGCCATACATCACCAGCACCCGGTCGGCGATCCCGGCGATCACGCCCAGGTCGTGCGTGATCCAGACCACCGCCATTCCCAGCCGCTGCCGCAGCTCGGCCATCAGCTCCAGGATCTGCGCCTGGATCGTCACGTCCAGGGCCGTCGTCGGCTCGTCCGCGATCAGCACCCTGGGCTCGCAGGCCAGCGCGATCGCGATCATCACCCGCTGCCGCATCCCGCCCGAGAACTGGTGGGGGTAGTCATCAAGCCTGCGCCCCGCGTCCGGGATGCCCACCAGCGCCAGCAGCTCCGCTGCCCGTGCCCGCGCCTGCCGCTTGCCCATGCCCAGGTGCTTCCGCAGCGGCTCCATGATCTGGAAGCCCACGGTGAAGACCGGGTTCAGCGAGGTCATCGGGTCCTGGAACACGAAGCCGATCCGCCCGCCGCGCACCGCCCGCAGCTCCTCCGGCCCGGCCTGCAGCAGGTCCTTCCCCTCGAACCGCACCGGTCCGCCCGAGACCTCGGCGGGCGGCGAGGGCAGGAGCCCCAGGAGCGACATCATCGTGACCGACTTGCCCGAGCCGGACTCGCCCACCACGCCCAGCAGCTCCCCCTCGCGCACCGCGAAGGACACGCCGTTGACGGCGTGGACATCCCCGGCGCGCGTGCGGAACACGGTGCGGAGATCTCGGACCTCAAGCACGGGCGGAATGGGCAGGGCGGACGGAGCCCCCTCGGGCATCTGCGGCAACTCCCCGTTGCGTGCTGTTCTTGGGCCGGAAACGGGCCGCTCGTTGCCGGAAACGCTACCATCGCGCCGCCCTGCCGCAACCCCCCTTTCGCGGCCCGTGACGCCACGGCCGCCGGGCTTGCCCCCGACCGCGCCCCGCGCGACACTCGTCCGATCAGAGAGAGTGCCCGACCATGCCCCCCAAGAACCGCTTCGCCGAGATGCAGCCCGAGATCGCCGCCTGGCGCCGCGACCTCCACGAGCACCCGGAGATCCTGTTCGACACGCACCGCACCTCGGCCCTGGTGGCCGAGCGCCTGCGCGCCTTCGGCTGCGACGAGGTGGCGACGGGCCTGGGCCGCACCGGCGTCGTCGGCGTCATCCGGGGGCGGCAGTCGGGCTCGGGCCGGGTCGTCGGCCTGCGCGCCGACATGGACGCGCTGCCGATCCAGGAGGCGACGAACGCCCCCCATGCCTCCAGGACCCCCGGCGCGATGCACGCCTGCGGCCACGACGGGCACACCGCCATGCTGCTCGGCGCGGCGAAATACCTCTGCGAGACGCGCAACTTCGACGGCACTGTCGTCGTGATCTTCCAGCCCGCCGAGGAAGGCGGCGGCGGCGGGCGCGAGATGTGCGCCGACGGCCTGATGGACCGTTGGGGCATCACCGAGGTCTACGGCCTCCACAACTGGCCAGGCCGCCCGGTCGGCGGCTTCTCCATCCGCCCCGGCACCTTCTTCGCCGCCACCGACCAGTTCGAGATCACCGTCGAGGGCAAGGGCGGCCACGCCGCCAAGCCGCAGGAGGTCATCGACCCGACCCTCACCGCCAGCCACCTCGTCCTCGCGCTGCAAAGCATCGTCAGCCGCAACGCCGACCCCGTGTCGCAGGTCGTCATCTCCGTCACCTCCATCGAGTCCTCCTCCAAGGCCTTCAACGTCATCCCCTCGCGCGTGACCCTGCGCGGCACCGTCCGCACCCTGTCGCGCGAGAACCGGGACATGGCCGAGGCGCGGCTCAAGGCGCTCGCGGAGGCGACCTGCATGGCCTACGGCGCCTCGGCCCATGTGGACTACCGGCGCGGCTACCCGGTGATGGTCAACCACCCCGACCAGACCGACTTCGCCGCCGAGGTTGCCCGCGCCGTCTCCGGATCCTGCGACGAGGCCCCCCTGGTCATGGGCGGCGAGGACTTCGCCTACATGCTGGAGGAGCGCCCCGGCGCCTACATCCTCCTCGGCAACGGCCCCACCGCGCCGGTCCACCACCCCGAATACGACTTCAACGACGAGGCGATCCCCGCCGGCTGCTCCTGGCTCGCCGGCATGGCCGAGGCACGGATGCCGCTGGCAGGGTAGGGGCCACGCCCTAGGCCGGGCTTCAGCTCGCCATGGTCGCGCCGGTGGCAGGTTGAAGCCCGCCCTGCGCAGCCTTCGTAGGGTGGGGATTCACCCCACCACGGCCCCATCCGCCAGACGCCCCCGTTCCAGCAGCTCCCGATACAGCGCGTTGAGCCGCGCCGCCTCGTCCTCCAGCCGGAACTCCGCCACCACCCGCGCCCGCGCGGCCTCGCCCCAGCGGGCCAGCCGCGCCGGGTCCGCCAGCGCCTCGCGCACGGCCTCGGTCATCGCCTCCAACTCGGCCGGGATCAGGAGCCCCGTCGCCCCGTCCACCACCTGCTCCTCGAAGGCCCCCACCCGAGTCGCCACCACCGGCACGCCGCAGGCCATCGCCTCGATGGGCGTCACCCCGAACCCCTCCCAGCGCTGCGGCGCGACGAAGAGGTCCAGCGCCCCATACCACCGCGCCATCTCCCCCACCGGCGCCTCGCCCAGGAAGCGGATGCGCCCCGCCAGCCCCGCCGCCGCGACCTTCGCCTCCAGATCCCGCTGGAAGTCCCGGTGCTCGCGCGTGGCCCGGCCCAGCAGGATCGCCCCGCCGTCCGGCCTGTCCCGCAGCACCGCGATCATCGCCTCCACGAAGAGGTCTGTCCCCTTCTGCGCCCGGATGCGCCCGAAGCACCCCACCAGCGGTCCCTCCGCCGGCAGCCCCAGCGCCACCCGCAAGGCCGCCCGGTCCGCCACCGGCCGGAACGCCTCCGCGTCGATCCCGTGATGCACCACGACCGAGGGCCGCTCCAGATAGGCCGCCGTCTTGGCGGACGTGGACACCACCGCGTCCATCCGCCGGATCAGCCACTTCGTAAAGCGCGTGTGCCGTCGCTGCGAAGCCGAGGTGAAGACCAGCCGCAAGTCCTTCCCCAAAGTCCGCAGCGCCAGCCCGCCCAGCATCTCGAAGTTGCGCCGGGCGTGCCAGACGCGCGGGCCGCCCGGCCCCCGGCGTGGCATCAGCACAAGGTCGCGCAGCCGCACCTGCGGAATACCCTCCGGCACCGCCGGCCCCGCGACCGCCACCTCCATGTCCCGCGCCTGCACTGGCACCAGCCGGAACACCGTGGAGGTCACCCCCGATAGCCGCCGCTTGAAGCAGGGCGCGACCACCTCGACCCGTCCCACGTCGCGCAGGTTCCTCATGCCGGCAGCAGTTCCAGCAGATCCCGCGCGAAGGCCTCGCTCCGCCCCACCTGCGCCGAGGCCAGCGCCAGCCCCGCTTCCCGCATCGCCGCCAGCTCCATCGGCTTCGCCAGCAGCTCCGAGGCCACGGCCCCCAGCTCCTCCGCATCCCGCACCGTCCGCGCCGCCCCCGCCGTCTCCAAGGCCGCCACGTCGCCCTTCACCGTTTCGCGCAGCGGCCCCATCAGCAGAGCCGCCCCGCAATGCGCGGCTTCCCAGGGGTTGTGCCCTCCGACCGGCACGAAGGACCCCCCTAGGAACGCCAGCGGCGCGAGGCGGAACCACAACCCCGTCTCCCCCAGCGTGTCGGCGAGATAGACCGGCTCCGTCGGCCGCCCCCCCGCGCTCCGCCGCGTCCAGCCCATTCCCTGCCGGTCAGTCAAGGCGGCCACCTCGTCCCCCCGCTCCGGATGGCGCGGGACGAGGATCAGCCGCGCGTCGGGATGCCGCGCCCGCAGCAGCGCATGGGCCGCCAGCGCGGCCTCCTCCTCGCCCGGATGGGTGGACACGGCGGCCCAGACCGGCGCGTTGCCCAGCACCGCCGCCAGCCGCATCTGCTCGGCAGGGTTGCCCGGCGGCGCGCCCGCCGAGGCCTTCATGTTGCCGCCCACCACCGTCCGCGCCGGGTCCGCGCCCAAGGCCACCAGCGCCTCGCGCGTGGCCTCCGTCTGCGTCACGATCCGGTCGAACAGCCCGAGCACCGCCCGCGCGCTGCGCGGCGCCCGCGCCCATCGCGTCAGGGTCCGCTCCGACAGGCGCGCGTTCATCAGCACCAGCGGGACCCCCCGCGCCGCCGTCATCCGCAGCGTCTGCGGCCAGATCTCGCTTTCCACCACGACCGCCAGATCGGGCCGCCAGTGATCGAGGAACCGCCCCACCGCCCCACTCGAATCCAGAGGCGCGAACTGGTGCATCGCCCCCGGCGGCAGCCGCCGCGCCAGCACCTCGGCCGAGGTCGCCGTCCCCGTCGTCACCAGCACCGCGGCCTCGCGCGCGACCAGCCGCACCAGCGGCAGCACCGACAGGCTCTCGCCCACGCTCGCCGCGTGGAACCACACCAGCCGCCCCGGCGGCCGCGCGCGCGTGGGCTCGCCCCGCCGCTCCCGCCGCCGCGCCTCGGCCACGCCCTGCGCCCCGAGCCGCGCGTCCACCCGCGCCCAGGCCCGCCCGGCCAGCAGGTCCGCGCCAAATCCGTAAAGGCGCAGGAGGGCGGTCCAGCGGGGCAGGGGCGCGGGCACCGGATCAGCCGCCCGTGTGGCTCATGTGGCGCGACACCCGACCGCCGACCCCGCGCGAGTAGTCGAAGTCGTGCCCCTTCGGCTTGAGCCGGATCGCCGCCCGGATCGCCTCGTCCAGCGCGGCGTCGTCCGCGCCCTCCCGCAGCACGCCCCGCAGGTCCGACGCCCCCTCCTGCCCGAGGCAGGTGTGGAGCTGCCCCGTGCAGGTCAGCCGAACCCGGTTGCAGCTTTCGCAGAAGTTGTGGCTCAGCGGCGTGATGAACCCCACCTTCTGTCCCGTCTCCTCCAGCCGGACATAGCGCGCCGGCCCTCCCGTCCGCTCCGTCAGGTCGGTCAGCGTGAACCGCCCGGCCAGCCGCGCCCGCAGGTCGCGCAGGCTCCAGAACTGGTCGAGCCGCATCTCGTTGCCGATGTCGCCCATCGGCATGACCTCGATGAAGGTCAGGTCGTGCCCCTCGCGCGCGCACCACGCGAGGAGGTCGAACATCTCCTCCTCCGTGTCGCCCTTCAGCGCCACGGCGTTGATCTTGACCCGCAGCCCGGCCGCCCGCGCCGCCGCGATCCCGTCCAGCACCTGCCCCAGGTCGCCCCGCCGCGTCAGCCGCCGGAACCGCGCCGGGTCCAGCGTGTCGAGCGACACGTTCACCCGCCGCACCCCCACCCGCGCCAGGTCGCCCGCGAAGCGCGACAACTGGCTCCCGTTCGTCGTCAGCGTCAGCTCGCGCAGCGCGCCCGTCCCCAGGTGCCGCCCCATCGCCTCGAAGAAGGTCATCACCCCGCGCCGCACCAGCGGCTCGCCGCCGGTGATCCGCAGCTTCTCGACCCCGTGCCGCACGAAGGCCGAACACAGCCGCTCCAGCTCCTCGAGCGAGAGCACCTCGCGCTTGGGCAGGAACGTCATCTCCTCGGCCATGCAGTAGACGCAGCGGAAGTCGCAGCGGTCGGTGACCGAGACCCGCAGGTATCGGATCGTCCGGCCAAAGGGATCGACGAGGGGCGGCGCGTCCATGCTCCCCACCTAGGCCGCCGCGCCCCCTCCCGCAAGCGACCGTTGCGCGCGCCACGGCCCTTCGGCTAGCCTCCCCCGCATGAGCACCCGCATCCTCCCCCTCCTCGCCCTCCTGTCCGTCGCCGCCTGCGCGTCCGTGGAGGCGCCCTCGCCCGCCCCGCAGGTGACCGCCTCGGTCACGCCCGCCGCCCGCCCCGCGAATCTCGGGGCGACGCCGGTCGCGCTGCCCGCGCCCGCGCCGGTCACCACCTCGCCGCTCGACCCCCTCGCGCCGCCCCCGGCGCTGGGCGACGCGCCGGCGGAACCCCTCGCGCCGCTCCCGGCCTCCGTCAGCCCCACTGGCGCGCTCGGCACCACCGTCGCCTCGCTGGGCTCGCCCACCAACCCCGGCCTCTGGCTGGAGACGGCCCTCGTGGACGCCCCGACCCCCGGCCGCGTCGAATACAACGGCCAGTCCGTGTCGCTGGAGTTGCGCCCTTCGGGCGGCGAGCCCGGCTCGGGCTCCCAGATCAGCCTGGAGGCCATGCGGGCGCTGGGCGCCCCCCTCACCGGCCTGCCCGAGCTGACCGTCTTCGGGAGCTGAAACGGCGACGGCCCGGAGGTCTCCCTCCGGGCCGCCCCATGCCCGCGCCGGCGCCTCAGGCGTGCAGCGTCTCCGTCGAGGAGAAGAACATGGCCTGCGAGATCGCCGACCGCACCTGATCCTCCCGATAGGGCTTGGAGATCAGGAAGGCGGGCTCCGGCCGCTCCCCGGTGAGCAGCCGCTCGGGGAAGGCGGTGATGAAGATCACCGGGATGTCCCCGCCCGCCGCCAGGATGTCGTTCACCGCGTCGATCCCCGACGACTTGTCGGCGAGCTGGATGTCCGCGAGGATCAGGTCCGGCCGCTCGATCCCCGCCAGCGCCACGGCGGCGTCGCGCGTCCGGGCGACCCCGGTGATCGCGTGGCCCATGTCCGCCACGATGCTCTGGAGGTCGAGCGCGATGATCGCCTCGTCCTCGATGATCATCACGCGGCCGGACACGCTGTCCTCCATGTCGGCGCGGGCGCGGCCGATGAGGTGCATCACCTCGTCCACGTCCGTCCGCATGATGCTGGCGATCTCCTCGGGCCTGAAGTCCTCGATCGTGGCCAGCAGCAGCGCCTCGCGCGTATTGGGCGCGAGCCGGGCGAGATGCTGCTGCGCCGCCTTGGCGAGCCCGGTCTCCCCCTCGTCCACCGGGGCGCCCGAGCTTTGCCAGATGGTGTGGAAGACCGTGAACAGCGCCACGCGCGGGGCGACGCCGGTCTCGAAGAGGGCGGGCTCCTCCAGGATCGCCTCCAGGGTCGCCAGGGCGTAGGCGTCCCCGCTCGACTGGCTCCCGGTGAGGGCGCGGGCGTAGCGGCGCAGATAGGGCAGCTCCGACCCGATCATGGCGGACAGGTCGGGCGCGGCGTTCGTGCTCATGTGATGGGACGTCCCTGCGTTGCGTTGGAACCAAACATTAGACCTGGGATTTAGGTCTGGAAAGGGAAGAGGGAAAGGTTTCACCTCGGCATGGACGGGCATCCGACTCACGGGCGGCGGGACGCGGCGGTCGCCGCGGGCCCGCGCCGCGCCTCTCGCGCGCCGGCCGAGGACGCGCCGCCACGCGGCCGTTCCCGCGCGGCGCGGCGCGGCGCGCCCTCCAGCCCGGCCGCGCGATGCCCAGGGTGACCGGCCCCGCCGCCGGCCGTCCTGCCGGATCGCCCGCCTCCCGCCCCGGCCCGCCCGGCCCGGAGTCGCCGGCCAAGGCCGCCGGCCAGCCGCATCCCGACCCCCGGGACGAGCTGGTGACGCATCTGCCCGCCATGCGCGCCTTCGCGCTCTCGCTGACGCGGAACGCCTCGCAGGCCGACGACCTCGTGCAGGATACCGTGGTGAAGGCCTGGTCCCATCTCGACCGCTTCATGCCGGGCACCAACCTGCGCGCCTGGCTGTTCACCATCCTGCGGAACACCTTCTACTCCACCCGCCGCCGCACCGTGCGCGAGGTGTCCGACAGCGACGGCGCCCTCGTGGCGACCCTGGCCGAGAAGCCCGCCCACGATGGCCGCCTCCAGATGGCCGACTTCATCCGCGCCTTCCAGCAGCTCCCCGACGAGCAGCGCGAGGCCCTGGCCCTGGTCGGTGCCTCCGGCTTCTCCTACGAGCAGGCGGCCGAGATGACCGGCGTCGCCGTCGGCACGGTCAAGAGCCGCGCCAACCGCGCCCGCGCCCGGCTCGCCCAGATCCTCCAGCTCGACGCCAACGAACGGCTGGAGCTGACCGACGGCGCCACCCTGGCCGTGATCGCAGCCCAGGGTGGGCCGCACCTGTGATGCCGCGCGCCCGTCCCTGGTTCCTCCCGCGCCTCGACGGGCTGGCCCCGCGCGTCGCCGCCTTCCTGTCGATCGCGCTGCTGCCGCTCGGGATGATCGCGCTCTGGCAGACGCGCGAGTTCCAGCGCGAGACGGTGGCCCGCGCCGAGCTGTCGCTCCTCGCGCTGACCGAGCAGGGCGCGCAGGGCGTGGGCCAGGCCATCGAGCAGGCCTTGGGCGCGGGCGAGGCGCTGGGCGTGGTGGCCGACCTCCTCGACGACCCCGAGACCTGCTCGGGCTACCTCGCCCGCTTCGCCCGCTCGCGCGAGCTCTACGCCTTCGTCGGGCTCCTGCCCTTCGAGGGGCCGATCACCTGCTCCTCGGCGGGCCGACCGCTGCCCATGCCCGCCGACCTCGACCTGCGCGCCCTGCGCGACGACCCCCGGCCGCTGGTCTACGCCCGCGACCGGGGGCTCGTCTCCGGGGCGCCGGTCCTCGTGGCCCTCGTCCCCGTCGCGCCCGGCGCGGGCGAGGACGGGGGCTTCCCCGGCTTCATCGCGCTCTCCATCCCGCGCGATCAGGTCGCCACGCCGCCCGTGGACGTGCCCGAGCTGCGCCCCCTGCGGCTCCTCACCTTCAACGCGGCGGGCGAGGTGCTGACCGTCCAGGCCAACGCCGAGCCCGAGGCGCCGCTCTCGGATCTCCTGATCCCTGGCCCGCCGCTCCCCGCCCAGGCCAGCCCGCGCCCCCGCGCCTTCGAGGGGCGCAGCGCCCGGGGCGAGATGCAGGTCTACACCGTCGCGCCGATCGTCCCCGGCGTCGCCTACGCCATGGCGATCTGGTCGCCGGAGCAGGCGGGGCAGGGGATCGGCCGCGCCTGGGACTCGCCGCTCCTGTTCCCGCTCCTGATGTGGGGCACGAGCCTCCTCGTCGCCTTCTGGGCCATCCACCGGCTGGTGATCCGCCGCGTCGGCGACCTCGGCCAGCGGATGCGCGGCTTCGGTCGCGACCGCAGCCTCCCCGACCGCGGCTTCAGCCCCGCCGCCCCCCACGAGCTGCGCGAGATCGAGGACGCCTTCCGCCAGATGGCCCATTCCATCCTCCACGACGAGGCGCGCATGGAGAACGCCTACCGCGAGAGGGGCGTGCTCCTGCGCGAGGTGCACCACCGGGTGAAGAACAACCTCCAGCTCATCTCGTCCATCGTCTCCATGCAGATGCGGCGGCTGCCCGACCCGCGCGCGCGGTCGATCCTGCGGCGGCTCCAGGACCGGGTGCTGACGCTCGCCGCGATCTACCGCACGCTCTACACCAGCCCCGACATGGGCGACGTGAACGCCGCCCCCGTGCTCCGCGCCATCGTCGAGCAGGAGCTGCGCGCCGCCCCCGGCCGGGTCGAGGCGACGCTCGACATCGAGGACCTGGTGCTCGACCCCGACAAGGTGGTGCCGCTCGCCTTCCTCGCCGCCGAGGCGGTCTCGAACGGCCTCGCGCGCGCCGGGTCCGCCGAGGGGCGGCCCTCCCTCTCGGTGACGCTCCACCGCGAGGGCGACCGGGCGACCCTCGCCATCGCCAACAGCCTCGGCGGCGCCCCCGCGCCCGAGGACCAGCCGGGGCGCGGGCTGGGGCAGCACCTCATCCAGGCCTTCGCCGCGCAGGTCGGCGGTCCCGCCGAGACCGAGGCGCGGGACGGCGTGCACCGCCTGTCCGTGACCTTCCCCGTCACCCTCCCCGCGCCGCAGGGCGAGGTCGAGGCCGCCTGACGGCTTCGCCCCAAGGCCCGGCCCCGCCCGGACGGCCGGCGGCGTCAACCTTCACGGCATCGCGCGCGCCGGCCTCCCTTGCGGCCCTGGGACGCGGGCCGTAGATAAGGGTTCGTCCCCAGGAGAGGCCCAGCCGATGCGCGATCCCGTCGAACACTACATGAACCTCGTTCCCATGGTCGTGGAGCAGACGAGCCGCGGCGAGCGCGCCTACGACATCTTCTCCCGGCTCCTGAAGGAGCGGGTGATCTTCGTCTCCGGCCCCGTGCAGGACATGATGGCCCAGCTCATCGTGGCCCAGCTCCTCCACCTGGAGGCCGAGAATCCCAAGAAGGAGATCTCGATGTACATCAACTCCCCGGGCGGGGTGGTGACGTCGGGCCTCTCCATCTACGACACGATGCAGTATATCCGGCCCAAGGTCTCGACGCTGGTCGTGGGGCAGGCCGCGTCCATGGGCTCGCTCCTGCTGACGGCGGGCGAGAAGGGTATGCGCTTCTCGCTCCCGAACAGCGAGATCATGGTCCACCAGCCGTCGGGCGGCTACCAGGGGCAGGCGACCGACATCCTGATCCACGCCCGCCGCACCGAGGCGCTCAAGAAGCGCCTGAACGAGATCTACGTCAAGCACACCGGCCAGACCATCGAGGCCGTGGAGGCCGCGCTCGACCGCGACAACTTCATGGACCCCGAGGAGGCCAAGGCCTGGGGCCTGATCGACGACATCCTCACCTCGCGCGACCCCGCCCAGGGAACCGAGGCGGCAGCCGCCTGAGGCGAACGGCCGCCCCCGGCCAAGGACCCGGGGGTGGATTTCGGAGTTGTGGAGCCGGGACGCGTGGCCTAACCTGTCCGACGGACGGCGGCTCGGCCGGGCGCCGGCGAACCCCCACGCGGGGCAAGGACGAGCCCCCAGGGGCAAGCGGAGGGCCCCCGGGGCCAGAGGAGTCACATGGCGAACGCATCCGGCAGCGACGGCAAGAACACGCTCTACTGCTCCTTCTGCGGAAAGAGCCAGCACGAGGTGCGCAAGCTCATCGCCGGTCCGACCGTGTTCATCTGCGATGAATGCGTCGAGCTGTGCATGGACATCATCCGGGAGGAGACCAAGACCTCCGGCCTGAAGTCCGCCGACGGCGTGCCCACGCCGCGCGAGATCTGCGACGTGCTCGACGACTACGTGATCGGCCAGATCCACGCCAAGCGCGTGCTCTCGGTCGCCGTGCACAACCACTACAAGCGGCTGTCCCATGCCCAGAAGTCCCAGGACATCGAGCTGGCGAAGTCCAACATCCTGCTGATCGGCCCGACCGGCTGCGGCAAGACGCTGCTCGCGCAGACGCTGGCCCGCATCCTCGACGTGCCCTTCACGATGGCCGACGCCACGACCCTCACCGAGGCCGGCTACGTCGGCGAGGACGTGGAGAACATCATCCTCAAGCTGCTCCAAGCCTCCGAATACAACGTGGAGCGGGCGCAGCGCGGCATCGTCTACATCGACGAGGTGGACAAGATCACCCGCAAGTCCGACAACCCGTCGATCACGCGCGACGTGTCGGGCGAGGGGGTGCAGCAGGCCCTCCTCAAGATCATGGAAGGCACCGTCGCCAGCGTCCCCCCCCAGGGCGGCCGCAAGCATCCCCAGCAGGAATTCCTGCAGGTGGACACCACCAACATCCTGTTCATCTGCGGCGGCGCCTTCGCCGGCCTCGAAAAGATCATCGGCCAGCGCGCCAAGGGCCAGGGCATGGGCTTCAACGCCAAGGTCCGCGACGTGGACGAGCGCAACGTGGGCGAGATCTTCAAGGACCTGGAGCCCGAGGACCTGCTCAAGTTCGGCCTCATCCCCGAGTTCGTGGGCCGTCTCCCCGTGATCGCGACGCTGACCGACCTCGACGAGGCGGCGCTGGTCAAGATCCTGACCGAGCCCAAGAACGCCCTGGTCAAGCAGTACCAGCGCCTCTTCGAGCTGGAGGACACCAAGCTCACCTTCACCGAGGACGCGCTCAAGGCGATCGCCAAGCGCGCCATCGAGCGCAAGACCGGCGCGCGGGGCCTGCGCTCGATCATGGAGGACATCCTCCTCGACACCATGTTCGACCTGCCGGGCCTGACCTCGGTCCGCGAGGTCGTGGTCAACGAGGAGGCGGTGGCCCCCATCGGCAAGCCGCTGATGATCCACACCGACCCGGCCGCCAAGAAGGGCGTGGCCTCGGCGGGCTGAGGGTCCGGCCGGCGGATAGCATCGGGGCGGCGGGGCAGGGCTTCGCCGCCCTTTTTCCATGCGGATGCCGCTCCCCTGGGCAGGCCCCCGATCCCGCCTTCGCCGCCCGCCCGGCCCTCGACTCCCGCGCCCGCGCCCGCTAGGGAGTCCGCGCTGGCGGCGCCGGAAACCCGTCGGCCGCGCAAGCGATTGGGGGACGAAGCTCACATGTCGCCAGAGACGAGGCCGCGGGATGCGCTCGCGGCGGGAACCGCCATCTGCACCTGGTTCGTGGCCGACGACCCCGCCACCGCCACCTTCTTCCCCCAGGTCGGGACCCGCTCGGACGACCCCCGGACCCAGGCGATCTACTGGCGCTGCGTCTGCGTCTTCTTCGCCTCCAGCCGCGCCGCCGCGCATCGACGGCGTAGATGTCGCCGCCTACCTTGCCCGGCTCGACGTGGAGGTGGTCCGCCTGCCCATCGCCCACCGGATCGAAAGGCCCGACGTCCGCTCCTGGGGGAACCAGCTCTACATCCTCGACATCCTCGATCGCATCGCCGCCGACCCCGTGCACGACCGCTACGTCGTGCTCGACTCCGACTGCGTCTGGCCCCGGCCGGTCGGCGCCATGGCCCAAGCCATCGAGGCCCATGGCGTCCTGACCCTGCTCCTCGACGACGGCTCCGAGGCCGCCCCGATCAACGGCTGCTCGGGCGAGGGCATGGCCGCCTACCTGCGGCGGGTGACGGGGCAGGGGCCGGACTCGCTGCGCTACTGCGGCGGCGAGATCTTCGCGGCGACCCGTGCCGAGATCCTCCGCATCGCCGGCCAGATCGACGCCTTCTGGGCCCCCATCGCCGCCGGCGAGCCCGTGGAGATCCGCGAGGAGGCGCACTTCCTGAGCTGCATCTACGCCGCCAACGGCTACCGGCTGGGCACCGCCAACCCCTTCGTGCGCCGCATCTGGACGACCCTGCGCGTCCACGACGCCCGTCCCGCCGACGAGGCCCTGACCGTCTGGCACTTGCCCGCCGAGAAGCGGACGGGCTTCCGGCGGCTCTTCCGCCGGTTGGCGCGCGAGGCGGCCTCGGGGCGGATGGGCTTGGACCGACTGGGGCTGCCGCTCTACCGCGAGGTCATGGGCCTGCCGCGCCGCCGCCTCGGCAAGACCGTCCGGGACCTTTGGGCCAAGCTCATGCAGAAGGCCGAAGGCCGCTGGCGGGCCGGAGCCCGCCACGCCTGAGCCATCCCCCGGAGATCCGCCCATGCCTCCGATCCGACGCATCCCCTCCGGTGGCCCCTGGGAGGGGCGCGTGGGCTACTGCCGCGCCGTGGTGGCGGGCCCCTGGGTCCTGGTCTCCGGCACCACCGGCACCGACCCCGCCACCGGCGCGATCCCCGCGCGCGTGGAGGACCAGTGCGCCCTCGCGCTCCGCATCCTGGAGGCGGCGCTGCGCGAGGCGGGCTGCGCCCTCGCCGACGTGGTGCGGGTCCGCTACATCCTGCCCGACCGCGCCGACTTCGAGCCCTGCTGGCCGCTCCTCCGCGCCGCCTTCGCCGCCCACCCGCCCGCCGCCACCATGATCGAGGCCGGCCTGATCGACCTCCGCCACCGCATCGAGATCGAGGCGGAGGCCCTGAAGCCCGACGCCTGAGTCCCCGCGTCCACCGCCGAGGGGGGCTCTGCCCCCCGTCTCCTGCGGAGCCTCCCCCCGGGATACTTGGAGCCAAAGAAGGCCAGGAGCGCGCGCGGTGGCGGGGCGCGCGCCCGGTGCGGCCCCGTGCTGTCCCGCCGGGCGGGCCTCCGCCCGCCACGGCCGCGCCGGCGGAGCGGGCGGCCCGTCCCCCCGGCGCCCAGCCCCGCGCTGAGCCTCCGATCCGACTCGCCCCGCCCTCGCGCGCGTGGCACGGCGGGCGGGGGCGTTGCGCGAACTGCGGGCTGAGCGTTCGTTGCTGTCGGACGGCGTTAACGCCTAGCTGGCATTCTCTCCCCCGCACGACCACACGCAGCGGCTTCCCCGCCGCACGGCCCGGCGCTCCCCAGGGGCGGAGACGCCGGCCCCGACGGCAGGGGGCGGAAAGGAGAGACAAGGACGAAGGGACGCCCATCCGCAAGGAGGGCTCGAACGAACGCGATGGGCCAGGAGCGGCCAGATACCCGGCCAGGGAGGCCGAGGCGCCCCACGGGCGTTCTCCCTCGATGCCACTGAGACCCAGCCCGCCCAATGGCGGCCGGTGCTCCCGCTCGCGCGCGCGCCTGGTCCCCGCGAGCCTGGGAGTGAACCCGGAGGCTTCGCGGGGATTTAGTCTGTCCGAGCCCCCCCTTCCTCCGGTCCCAAGCATCCCGGGGTGAAGCCCCGACGGGGCGAGGGGCAGAGCCCCTACCGTGCGCCCAGCCGCGCCCGCACCTGGGCATTCGCCCCGGGCCGACATTGACCCCGCTCCCCATCCGGGGCATGGAAGGCGCAGTCGGCGGAGTCGCACCATGGCAATCTCGGACCTTCTCAAGCGCACCTTCACCTGGTGGAATGGCCAGACCTTCGGCACCCAGATCTGGACAGCCCGCCGGGGCGTCCGCGTGGGCGAGGACGCGGTCGGCAATGTCTACTACCGCACCGCCGACGACTCCTCGCGCTGGGTCATCTACAGCGGCGAGGTCGAGGCGACCCGCGTGCCCAACGAATGGTTCGGCTGGCTCCACCGCACCTGGGACGAGCCCCCGACCGAGCGGCCCCTCGTCCGCCGCGCCTGGGAGAAGCCCTCGCTCCCCAACCTCACCGGCACGCAGCACGCCTACGCGCCGCCCGGCTCGCTCCGCCGCGTCGATCCCGTGAAGCGCCAGGACTACGAAGCCTGGACGCCCGAGTGATGCGCGAAAGCCCGGTCGAGGTGCTGGCCGGCGCGCCCGTCGTGCTGGTCGCCGCGGGCTTCCTGCTTCACGCCGCCCGCGCCACCGGCCAGGGCGGCCCCCGGACCTACCGCGCCACCGCCCGGATGGCCGTGAACGCCGCCGTGCCGATCCCCGACGACTCGGCGGCCGTGGTGGCGAGCGAGGGGCTCCTCGGCGGCGCCTTCATCGAGATCGTCCCCGGCGGCTCCCCGGACAGCCTGCCTGACGGCGGCGGGATCCGCGACGCGCGGGACGCGCTCAGCCTGTCGCATCTCCTGCTGCGCTACGTCTCGGGCGGAGAAGGTTCCGCGCCATGAGGCGGGCGCTTCTCCTGTCGCTCCTCGCCGCGCCGCTCGCGGCCGGGGCGCAGACGACCCTGACGCTCGACCCCGCCGCCCGGCCGTCGGCCGGAACCGAGGCGGTCTCGGCGCCGGGGGCCGTGCTGCGCGTCCTAGACAAGATCAACGGCACCACCTCGGACCTGGAGCTGCGCGACGGCGAGACGGGCGAGATCGGCCGCATCCGCGTCACGCTCTCGGAATGCCGCTACCCGGCCGACAATCCCTCGGGCGACGCCTACGCGCTGGTCGGCGTCCGCGCCCTGCCGGACGACGCCCCGGTCTTCGAGGGCTGGCTCCTCGCCTCCTCGCCCGCGCTCTCCGCCGTGGACCACCCGCGCTACGACGTCTGGGTGCTCCGCTGCCTGGGGACCTCCTAGAACCGCGCCTCCCGCGCCAGCGCCCCTGCCAAAAGTCGCCGGTAGGCCGCGCGCGGGATCTCGACCCCGCCGAGGCTCTGGAGGTGCGGCGTCAGGAACTGCGTGTCGAGCAGGGTGAAGCCGCCGGCCCGCAGCCGCCCGACCAGATGCGCGAGCGCGATCTTCGAGGCGTCGGTCCGGCGCGAGAACATGCTCTCGCCGAAGAAGGCCGCGCCGATCGCCACGCCGTAGACGCCGCCCGCCAGAGCCTCGCCGTCCCAGACCTCGACGGAATGCGCCCAGCCCCGCCGGTGCAGCGCGACATAGGCCCGCGCGATGGGTTCGCTGATCCAGGTGTCCTGCCGGTCGGCGCAGCCGGCGACGACCTCCGCGAAGGCCGTGTCGGCGCTGACCCGGAAGGTGCCCCGCCGCAGCGTGCGGCCGAGGCTGCGCGAGACGCGGAAGCCGTCGAGCGGCAGGATGCCCCGCTGCCGGGGATCGACCCAGAACACCTCCGGGTCGTCCCGGCTCTCGGCCATGGGGAAGACCCCCTGCCGATACGCCGCGAGCAGCAGCTCGGGCGACAGGTCCGCCCCTCTCACGCGGGGGCAGCCATGTTCTCCCGCAGCCAGCGCTCGAGCCAGTGGATGTCGTAGTCGCCCGCCTGGATCGCCGGGTCCGCGGTCAGCGCGTGGAAGAGCGGGATGGTCGTGTCCACGCCGTCCACGATCAGCTCGGACAGGGCGCGCGACAGCCGCGCCAGCGCCTCGGGCCGGTCGCGCCCGTGCACGATCAGCTTGGCGATGAGCGAATCGTAGTAGGGCGGGATGCGGTAGCCGTCGTAGAGCGCCGAATCCATCCGCACGCCCAGGCCGCCCGGCGCGTGATATTGGGTGATCTTGCCGGGCGAGGGCGCGAAGTTCGGCAGCTTCTCGGCGTTGATCCGCACCTCGATGGCGTGACCGTTGATCTTCAGGTCGTCCTGCCCGAAGGACATGGGCAGCCCGCAGGCCACGCGGATCTGCTCGCGCACGAGGTCCACGCCGAAGATCGCCTCGGTCACCGGATGCTCCACCTGCAGGCGGGTGTTCATCTCGATGAAGTAGAACTCGCCGTTCTCGAACAGGAACTCGATGGTGCCGGCGCCGATGTAGTTGATCTTCGCCACGGCCTCGGCGCAGACCTTGCCGATCCGCTCGCGCTGCTCGGGCGTGATGACGGGGCCCGGCGCCTCCTCCAGCACCTTCTGGTGCCGGCGCTGGAGCGAGCAGTCCCGCTCGCCCAGGTGGACCGCCTGGCCCTTGCCGTCGCCGAAGACCTGGATCTCGATGTGCCGCGGCGTGGTGAGGTATTTCTCGATGTAGACCTCGTCGTTGCCGAAGGCGGCCTTGGCCTCGCTCCGCGCGGTCTGGAACGCCGTCTCGATCTCGTCCTCGTCGCGCGCGACCTTCATGCCGCGCCCGCCGCCGCCCGCCGTGGCCTTGATGATGACCGGATAGCCGATCTCCCCGGCGACCCGCCTGGCGTCGGCCAGCGTGGGCACGCCGCCGTCCGAGCCGGGCACCACCGGGATGCCGAGCGCCTTGGCCGTTTCCTTGGCGGTGATCTTGTCGCCCATGATGCGGATATGCTCCGCCGTGGGGCCGATGAAGGTGATGCCGTGGTCCTCGACCGCCTGCACGAAGGCGGCGTTCTCGCTCAGGAAGCCGTAGCCCGGATGGATGGCCTGCGCGCCGGTGATCTCGCAGGCCGAGATGATGGAAGGGAAGCTCAGGTAGCTTTGCGAGGACGGCGGCGGGCCGATGCAGATGGCCTCGTCGGCCATGCGGACGTGCATGGCATCGGCGTCGGCGGTGGAATGGACCGCGACGGACTGGATGCCCATCTCGCGGCAGGCGCGCACGACGCGCAGCGCGATCTCGCCCCGGTTGGCGATCAGGATCTTGTCGAACATCCCGCTCACTCGACGATGACGAGGGGGGCGCCGTATTCGACCGGCGCGCCGTCCTCGACCAGGATGCGCTTGACGACGCCCGCGTGGGGCGCGGGGATCTGGTTCATCGTCTTCATCGCCTCGATGATGAGGAGCGTGTCGCCCACCTTCACCGACTGGCCGACCGAGACGAAGGGCGGCACGCCCGGCTCGCCCTGGAGATAGACGGTGCCGACCATGGGCGAGGTCACCGCGCCGGGATGCGAGGCGGGGTCGCTCGGGGCGGCCGGGGCCGGCGCCAGGGCGGCCGGGGCCGAAGCGATGACGGGCGCGGACAGGGATGCCGGGGCGGCCACCGTCACGACCTCTCCCCGACGCGACACCCGGACGTTCAGCCGGTCGTTGTCGCCGTATTCGCGCTTGACCTCGAGCTCCGTCAGATCGTTGGCCCGCAGCAGCTCGGCCAGCGCGCGGATGAAGCTCACGTCGCTGTCATGGGGGGTCTTGTCGCTCATGAAGTGCCTTTCGCCTCGTCCTTGCCATCGACCGTCGCGCGGCCGTTGCCCGGCTCTCCCGCCCGGGCAAGCCCGGCGGCCGGAGGCCGATTGGTCGGGGCTTATACGGCAAGCGGCCCGGGCTGGAAAGTCGCGACGGAAGGGCGGGCCCGGCGGCGCGGGCCGGGATCCGGGGGCGACCTGCGCCGCCCCCGGATGGGCAAGGCCTCACCCGGCCCCTCGACGTTCGGCGTCGCCGGGTTCGGGTGCCGGCTCCTCGGGGTCCGGGGCCGGGGCGTCCGGCGCCGGATCGGCCACGTCGGCCGGGGCCGATGGCGCGGCGCGGCGCGGCTGGGCCGCGCCATTCGTGGCCCTGGCCCGCTCGGGCTCGGGCTCGGGCTCGGAGGGCGGGGAGGCGACCTTGGCCCGCGCCTCCTCGGCCGGCCTGCGGTCGGGGTCGTCCGATGGCAGCATCGGGATGTCGTAGGGCTTGAGCACGCGCTTCGGCCCCTCCCCCTCCTCCCCGGTCGGGGCCCCCGCTTCGGACGCGGCGGAGGCCGGGTCCAGGAGGCTGCGCGCCGCCCAGCCGATCTGGCTGGCCGAGGCGGGCGCGATGGCCGGCCCGCCCCAGGCGAGCTGGGCCGGCGGCGCCGTGATGCGTTCGGTCGCCTCGGCGTCCGCGGCGGGCCGCAGGTCCGGGACCGGACGCGGCGCCGCGACTGTCACTGATAGATCCAAGTTCGTTCTCCCACTCCAAGGTTGCAAACCCCCGCCCTCGTCCTATCACGCCCGGACTAACGCCCCGTTAACGCGGGAGCCCATGCCTTGCCGGCGCGGCGCGGGCGACCTAGCCTGCGCCCGAGGGAGGATCGCATGAGCGAGCGCCAGCCGGAGCGTGGGCCCGAGCGGGGCCCGGAACGCCAGCCCACCGGCATCCGCATCCGCGAGCGGCGGCAGGAGCGCGGGCTCCGCCAGGCCGAGCTCGCGGCCAGCGTCGGCATCTCGCCCTCCTATCTCAACCTCATCGAGCATGGACGCCGGCGGATCGGCGGCAAGCTCCTGGGCGACATCGCCCGCGCGCTCGACCTCGACCCCGCCGCGCTGGGCGAAGGGCCGGATCGGGGCCGCCTCCAGGCGCTCCGCGCGGCGGTCGCGGGCGTGGCCGAGATCGCCCGCATCGCGCCCGAGATGTCGCGCGCGCAGGACTTCGCCGACCGGTTTCCCGGCTGGGCGGCGCTCGTCTCGGTGCAGGGCACCCGCATCGCCGCGCTGGAGCGGCGCGTCACCGAACTGTCCGGCCGCCTGAGCCACGACCGCGGCCTCGCCCAGGCGCTGCACCGGGTCCTGTCGGGCGTCACCTCCATCCGCGCCACCTCCAGCATCCTCGTCGAGAATCCGGACCTCGACCGCGACTGGCGCGACCGCTTCCTCCGCAACATCCTGGCCGACAGCGAGGGCCTCGCCGAATCGAGCCGCGCCCTTGTCCGCTTCCTGGAGGCTCCCGAGAGCGTCGCCCCCGAGGCCGCCTCCCCCCGCGAGGCCGCCGGGGCCTGGCTCGACGCCCGCGACCACCACCTCCCAGAGGCCGAGGCCGGCGGGATGCCGGACGACCTGCCCGAAGGCCCGGCGGGCCGGATCGTGCTCGACTGGGCCGCGCGCTACGCCGAGGACGCGGCGGCGCTGCCGCTCGCCGCCTTCGCCGGGGCCGCCCGCGAGGAGGCGCACGATCCCGCCCGGCTGGCCCGCCGCTTCCGCGCCCCGATCGACCGGGTGCTGCGACGGCTGGCGGCCCTGCCGGCGGGGCAGGGGCATCCGGCGACCGGCCTCGCGATCTGCGACGCGAGCGGCACGCTCCTCCACCTCAAGGCGCTGGACGGGGCGGACCTGCCGCGCGCCGGGGCCTGCCCGCTGTGGCCGCTGTTCGAGGCGCTGGCGCAGCCCGGCCGGGCCCTGCGCGCCCATGCGGCGCTGCCGGGGGAGGACGCGCCGCGCTTCCTTTGCCACGCCGTCGCCTCCCGGCGGGAGGAGCCCGACTGGGGCCGTCCGCCCCTGGTCGAGGCCACGATGCTCCTGACGCCCGCGCCGCCCGATCCCGCGTCGCCCGATCCCGCGCCGCCCAATCCCGCGCCGGACGACCGCCTCGTCGGGCCGACCTGCCGGCTCTGCCCGCGCGATCCCTGCCCGGCGCGGCGCGAGCCGTCGATCCTCGCCTAAACCCTTTGTCGCTTTGACTCCTTGCCCCGCGCCCGCGATACTCGGGCGGCACGGGGCCTGGGGAGGACACCGTTGGCACGTCGCGTGCTGCTCATCGAGGATGAGCCCAACATCATCGAGGCGCTGAGCTTCATCCTCACGCGCGACGGCTGGACCGTGCACACGCACGCCGACGGGCTGACGGCGGCCGCCCGCGTCAAGGCCGGCTCGCCCGAGGTCGTGGTTCTCGACGCCATGCTGCCGGGCCGGTCGGGCTTCGACATCCTGCGCGACCTCCGCGCCGACCCGGCGACGGCCCAAGTGCCGGTCCTGATGCTGACCGCGCGCGGTCAGGAGAAGGACCGCGAGCTCGCGCTGCGCCTCGGCGCCACCGAGTTCATGACCAAGCCCTTCGCCAACGCCGAGGTCGTGGCCGAGGTGCGCCGGCTCGCGGGGGGGTAGGGGTGGCCCGCGCGCCCCGGCGGCCCGTGTTCCTGCCCCCGGCCGGCTACCGGCAGCGGCGGCTGCGCGACGCGGCCCGCCTGCTCCCCGTCGCGGGGATCGTCCTTCTCCTGATCCCGCTGCTCTGGAAGCCCTCCGGCACCCCGCAGGGCGTGGGCAACGCGGCGGCGCTCCTTTACGTCTTCGGGGTCTGGGCGGCGCTGGTGGCGGGGGCCCGGCTCCTGGCGTGGCTCCTGCGGCTCGACGCCGAGGAGGAGGGCGGGGAGGGGCCGCCGTGATCCTGACCTTCAACACGCTGGTCGCGGTGTCGCTGGGCTATGTCGCGATGCTCTTCGCCGTGGCCTTCGCGGCGGACCGGCGGGCGCGGGCGGGGCGCGGCGGCTGGCTGCGCTCGCCGCTCATCTACACGCTGTCGCTGTCGATCTACTGCACCGCCTGGACCTTCTACGGCGCGGTCGGCTACGCGGCGCGGTCGGGGCTCGAATACCTGACGATCTACCTCGGCCCGAGCCTCGTGATGGTGGGCTGGTGGTGGGTGGTCCGCAAGCTGGTGCGGATCGGGCGGGCGCAGCGGATCACCTCCATCGCCGACCTCGTGTCCTCGCGCTTCGGCAAGTCGGTCCCCATCGGCGCGCTGGTGACGCTCATCGCGGTGGCGGGGGTCACGCCCTACATCGCGCTCCAGCTCCAGTCGATCTCGCTCACCTTCGCGGCCTTCACCGAGGGGCTGGAGGGCGGCCGCGCCGACGTGGACTTCGTGGCGCTCTGGACGGCCATCGGGCTCGCCGTGTTCACGATCCTCTTCGGCACCCGCAACCTCGACCCGTCCGAGCGGCACCATGGCATCGTCATGGCGGTGGCGGTGGAGGCGGTGGTCAAGCTCTTCGCGCTCCTCGCCGTGGGGGTCTTCGTGGTCTGGGGCCTGGGCGGCGGCGTGGGCGGCATCCTCGACCGGATCGACCGCGCGCCGATCCCGATGTGGCAGGGCAACGGCGGGCGCTGGGTCGGTCTGACCTTCCTGTCGGCGGCGGCCTTCCTGACGCTGCCCCGGATGTTCCACGTCCTGGTGGTCGAGAACGATGACGACCGCCACCTCGCCGTGGCGAGCTGGGCCTTCCCCCTCTACGTCCTCCTGATGAGCCTCTTCGTCGTCCCCATCGCCGTCGTGGGGCTCGACCGCCTGCCCGAGGGCTCGAATCCCGACCTCTTCGTGCTGGCCCTGCCGATCTCCGAGGGGCATGGCGGGCTGGCGCTGCTGGCCTTCCTCGGGGGCTTCTCCTCGGCGACCTCCATGGTGATCGTGGCGACCATCGCGCTCGCCACCATGGTCTCCAATCACATCGTCGCGCCGCTCTGGCTGTCCACGCGGCGCCCCGATCAGGTCTCGCGCGACCTGCGCGGCACGATCCTACTGGCGCGTCGGGCCTCGGTGGGCGGCGTGCTGTCGCTGGGCTACGTCTACTTCCAGATCACCGGCTCGGGCGTGGCGCTGTCCTCCATCGGGCTCATCGCCTTCGCCGGGGTGGCGCAGATCCTGCCGGCGCTGCTGGGCGGCGTGTTCTGGCGCGGCGGCACCGCCAAGGGGGCCGGGGCCGGGCTGGCCATCGGCGCGACGGTCTGGGCCTGGACGCTGTTCCTGCCCTCGTTCGGGCTGGCCGTCATCCCGGCGACCGTCCTCGAGAATGGCCCCTACGGTCTCGACTGGCTCCGGCCCCGCGCGCTCTTCGGGCTGGCGGGGCTCGACCCGCTCCTCCACGCGGTGATCTGGTCGCTGCTGCTCAACGCCACGGCCTTCACGCTGGTCTCGCTCCTCACCTTCCCCAAGCCGCTCGAACGGCTCCAGGGCGCGCAGTTCGTCAACGTGTTCGAGAGGGCGCAGCCCGGCCGCGCCTGGTCGCGCAGCGGCGCCGAGGTCGAGGATCTCCTCGTGCTCGCGCAGCGCGTCCTGGGCACCGAGGCGGCGCTCGACCTCTTCGGCGCCGAGGCCGGACGGCAGGGCAAGTCCGGCCACCTGCCCGACCCGACCCCCGCCTTCCTCCAGCGGCTGGAGCGGGAGCTCGCGGGCTCGGTCGGGGCCGCCGCCGCGCACGCCCTGGTGGGCCAGCTCGTGCAGGGCCCCGGCGTCTCGGTCGAGGATCTGATGGCCGTGGCGGGCGAGACGGCGCAGATCCTCGAATACTCCGCCCGGCTGGAGCAGAAGTCCGCCGAGCAGGAGCGCACCGCCCGCGCCCTGCGCGAGGCCAACGACAAGCTCACCCAGCTCGCCCGCCAGAAGGACGCCTTCCTGAGCCGAATCAGCCACGAGCTGCGGACGCCGATGACCGCGATCCGCTCCTTCTCCTCGCTGCTGGCCGAGGACGGGCTGTCCCCTCTGGAGGCGCAGCGATTCGCCCGGATCGTCGAGGCCGAGGCGCAGCGGATGACCCGCCTGCTCGACGACCTCCTCGACCTGTCGGTGCTGCGCGACGGGCAGGTGTCGCTCAAGCGGCAGCACGGCCTCCTGGCGGACGTCATCGACCGTGCGCTCCTGTCGGCCGGGGTCGCCCGCGCCGGGCTGCGGGTGCTGCGCGACCCGGGCCAGGAGGCGGTGGCGATCAGCACCGACCTCGACCGGCTGGCGCAGGTCTTCATCAACCTTGCCTCGAACGCCGCGAAATACTGCGACGCCGACCGGCCCGAGCTGCGGATCTCCGTGCACCGCAGGGGCGGGCAGGTGATCGTGGACTTCGCCGACAACGGGAGCGGCATCCCCGTGCCCGAGCGCGAGGTGATCTTCGAGTCCTTCGCCCGCCTCTCGGGCCGCCGCTCGGGCCGGCCCGAGCCCTCGGGCGCGGGGCTCGGACTCGCCATCTGCCGCGAGGTCATGGCGCGGCTGGGCGGCTCCATCGCCTACCTGCCGGGGCAGGGCGGAGCGGCCTTCCGGGTGGCCTTCCCCCAGGGCCTCGCCGCCGCCGCGGAGTGAGGGCCGTTCACCGGATGTCAACGACTCGGTGCTAGGGTGAGTCGACCCATGGAAAGGAGGCACAAGGTGGAACAGACGACCGCGACGCTACTTCGCCGCCTTGTGCGGCCCTCGCCGGCCCCCGCGCCGCTCACGCCCGCGCGGGCGCTCCGCATCGCCATGACCCGCGCGGCGGAACGCTCCATCTCGCTCCCCCTCGCCGTGCTGGGCGTCAGCGAGGACGAGGGGCCGCTCGACGACCTGCTCTCCCGGCTGGAGGAGGGGCTGATGATCGTCGCCCTGACCCAGGGAGAGGAGCCGGTGGGCCTCATCGCGCTCGACGCCGAGGCGCGGGCCGCCGCCATCGAGGTGCAGGCCCTGGGCCGCGTCTCGCCCCTCCCGCCCGAGCCGCGCGAGATCACGGTCGCCGACGTGACCCTGGCCCGCCCCCTCCTTTCCGCCTTCCTGGAGGAGGCCGAGGCCGCCATCGCCGGCACCTCGCTCGCGGGGTGGCTGCACGGACCCGCCCTCGCCGCGCGCCTGCCCGGCCCGCGCGAGGCGACCATGCTGCTGGGCGACGGCCTTTACCGCGTCGTGCGCCTCAGCCTGGACCTCGACGCCGGGGGGCGGCAGGGCCTCATCCTCCTGATGGTCCGGCTGCCGGGCCAAGCCCGGCCCACGCCCGCCGAGGCCGTCCCCGCGCCGACCGTCGCGCCCCAGGTCCTGGCCGCGCAGGTCGCGCTCGACGCCGTGCTGCACCGCCTGTCCCTTCCCCTCGCCGAGGCCGAGGCGCTCCATGTGGGACAGCTCCTGCCGCTGCCGGGCGTCACCGTGGCCTCGGTCCGGCTCGAAGGGAGCGGCGGCGTCGATCTCGGCTCCGCGCGGCTGGGCCAGGTCGCCGGGATGCGCGCCATCCGCATCGAGCAGCCGCCTCCCCCGGCGCTGGACCAGCTTCCCATCCCGGCCGAGTCCCTGCCGCCCATGCTGGAGAGTGCCCTTGGACCTGTCTGAGAACGGAAAAGGCTCCCCCGTGGGAGAGCCTTCGCCTTCGCATCCGCATCCGCGAGACGCCTCAGCGCTTGGCCGATTCGCCCGCCGCCGACAGCGCCATGAACTTCGCGGTCAGCTGCTCCGTCATCCCGAGCAGCGTCTGGAACGTCTTCTCCTCCTCGCGCAGCGTCGCCTCGTAGATCGGGACGTGGTGCTGGTGCCCGGTCGCCTGCGCCATCGCGATCAGCGAACGGTAGGTCGCCTGCTCGAAGGCCTCGAAGGCGACGTTGGCGAAGTGGTTCTTCATGATCTCGTCGGACATGACCGTGTGCGCCATCGCGGCCATGTTGCCCGAGAACATCGTGGCCATGTCCTTCAAGGCCGAGTTGCTGGTCCCGAACTCCTGGAGGATGCCGTCGAGCCGCTGGATCTGCGCCTCGGTCTCGGCCCCGTGCTGGCGCAGGAGCGCGGCCACCTCCGGGTAGCTCTCGATCCGCTCCAGTTGCCGGTTGATGAGCTGGGTCGCCTGCTTCTCCAGGGCATGGGCGCTCTGGATGCCCATGATGTAGTCCTGCTTGGCCTGCTCCGAGGCCTGGAGCGACCCGTGGGCCGCGCTTTGATCGTAAGCCATGAACGCTCTCCTGTGGCGGTGTCTCGCACGACGAACGCCAAGGCCGGGCGGAGGTTCACTCCTCGCGCGGTTGTTATGCGGTCAGGCCCCGGCGGGTCCGAGCCGGGGCCGCAGCGCCGAGAGGTCATAGCCCGCGCGCGCCGTCGCCGCGAGGATCTCGTCGGCCGGCAGCCGCCCGGCCTGCGCCAGCGACCACAGGATCGAGGAGCGGGTGCCCGAGGCGCAGTAGGCCAGCACCGGGCCACCCGCCATGGCCTCGGCCTGCGCGGCGATCCGTTCGGGCGTCATAGTGGGATGCGTCACCGGGTTCTCGACGAAGCGCAGGCCCGCCGACTCCACGGCGGCCCGCATCGCCCGCGCCGACAGCTCCGCCGGATTCTCCGAATCGGGGCGGTTGCAGATCACCGTGCGGAACCCGGCCTCGACGAGGGCGGGCACGTCCTCGGGGGCGATCTGCGGAGATACGGCGTAGTCGGGGGTGATGCGGCGGATGTCCATGGCGCGGAGCATAGGATCGGCGTCCGGCCCCGTCCAGCGCGCTCAGCCGATCGAGACTCCGACGATCACCAGCATGCAGCCCAGCGTGGACAGGAGCAGCGCGCCGAGGTTGATCGGCAGCGCCCGTTGCAGCCGCGCCCGCAGCGCCGCGTCGTCAAGCCCCGCGCGGCGGGCGCGGATGGCGATCAGCGCGCTCCAGACGATGCCGACGAGGCCCAGCAGCGCCACGGCCACGCCGATCCACACCAGGATGTCCATGCGCGATCCTCCGCCGCTGTGCCTTCCGCGCCTACCTTGGCCGCCCGCGCCGCGCAAGCGCTTGCGGGCGGGACCGGCCGGGGGCTACGCCGGGGGGACGAGCAGTCCCGAAAAGAGGAATCGCGCCATGCCCCCCCACCTGTCCGTGGTCGAGACCGAGCCCCTCCCGGGCGAGGAGATCCGCCAGTTCATCGAGCGCTTCGAGGCGCTGGAAGCCCAGAAGAAGGACCTAGCCGAGGAGATGAAGGAGGTCATGGCCGAGGCCAAGGGCCGCGGCTACGACGTCAAGATCCTCAAGAAGATCATCGCCCTTCGCAAGCGCGACAAGGATGACATCGACGAGGAGGAGGCGATCCTCGAACTCTACAAGCAGGCTCTCGGCATGGCCTGAGACGCGGCGCGCGGACCGGGCCGCCCTGGTTCGCGCACCCGTCCGTTCCGGGTGGAGCCGCCTCACGGCTCCGCGAAATGCTTGGACAGCTTGAGCGCCTGCCCCTGGTAGTTCGACGCGATCCCCTGGCCGTAAAGCTCGTCCGGCACCGCCGCCATCCGCTCATACAGCAGCCGCCCCACCACCTGCCCGTGCTCCAGCGCGAAGGGGGCCTCGTGGCAGCGCACCTCCAGCACCCCGCGCGACCCCGCGCCGGCCACCCCATGGCCGAAGCCCGGATCGAAGAACCCGGCGTAGTGCACCCGGAACTCCCCCACCATCGCCAGGTAGGGCGCCATCTCGGCGGCGTGGTCGGGCGGGATCGTCACCGCCTCGCGGCTCATCAGGATGTAGAAGGCTCCCGGATCGAGGATGATCCGCCCGTCCTCGGCCCGGATCTCCTCCCAGAAGGCGCGGGGGGCGTAATGCCCGATCCGGTCGAGGTCGATCACCCCCGCGTGCGGCTTGGCCCGCCAGCCCACGCGCCCGACGCCCGACAGGTCCACCGAGAACGCGAGCCCCTCGTCGATCGCCGCGTCCGCGCCGTGCACCAGCGGCACCCGCCCGTGCAGCGCCCGCAGCTCCTCGTCCGACAGCGTGCTCGCCCCCTCGCGCAGCCGGAGCTGGTTGAGCCGCATCCCCGGCCGCGCCAGCACGCTGAACGACCGGGGGCAGATCTCGGCCCAGAGCGGGCCCCGGTAGCCCTCGGGGATGCGGTCGAACTCCACGCCCCCGTCGCAGATCGTCCGCGTCAGCAGGTCCAGCCGCCCGGTCGAGGACTTGGCGTTCGCCACGCCCTCCAACCCCTCCGGCAGCGCCAGCCGTTCCATCAGCGGCACGAGATAGACGCAGCCCTTCTCCAGCACCGCGCCCCCCGACAGGTCGAAGCGGTGCATCTCGAAGTCCGGGAGCCGCGCCTCCACCGTTCGGCCCGCTCCCGCCAGGAACGACGCCCGCACCCGCACGGCGAAGCGCCCGAGCCGCAGGTCGAGCGAGGCCGGCTGCACCTGACCCGGCGCGACCGGTGTCTCGGCGGCGATGGCGCCTCCGTCGATCAGGGCGCGCAGGCGCTGGCTTGGCAGGACTCCCACGGCGCTCCCTCCCGGTCTTGGGCCTCGCGGCCAGAGGCACGGCCCGGCCCCGGACTGTCAAGGCCCCGCCTGCGGGGCCCCGAAGGGAACGACTGGAACCAGGGTGACCTTGCCGGGGGAGGATGAATGGTCGGGCTAGCAGGACTTGAACCTGCGACCTCCCGCCCCCCAGACGGACGCGCTACCAGACTGCGCTATAGCCCGACGTGGGGGCCTTCTGACCGATTCACGGGACGGGGGCAAGGGGCAAAACGATCCGCGCCGCCGGGCTTTCCGAAGCGTCAGCCCCGCCCGGCGCGCAGCTCGCGCAGGCGCGCGACCAAGGGCGCGAGCCGGGGCGCGCTCTCGCGCAGGCGCGGGAGGTCGGCCCGCGACAGCGCCGCGCGCAGCCGCTCGACCCGGCTCTCCCGCTCGGGTTCCGGCCCGGCTTCGGGCGCAGACTCGGGCGCAGACTCGGGCTCCGACTCGACCGGGGGCTCCCCGGCCTCCGGCTCCTCCTCCGCTTCCATCCGCGCGACGGTGCCCGCCACGAAAGCCTCCAGCACCGACGGGCGCGCCGTCAGCTCCTCCCGCGCGCCGGGCCAGGGGCCGACGATCACCGGATCCTCGGCCGGCGCGGGCTCCTCGACGCCCTCGCCCTCCCAGGGCAGCGACGACAGCCCGGCGACGTAGCGCGGCCCCCGTTCTCGCAGGAGCTTCTGCACGCCCCGGATGGTCATGCCCTGCTCGTGCAGCAGGATCTTGATCCCGCCCAGCAGGGCGATGTCGTCCGGCCGGTAGTAGCGCCGCCCGCCCGCCCGCTTGACGGGCCGGACCTGCGGGAACTTCGATTCCCAGAACCGCAGCACGTGCGCCGGGGTGTCGAGGAAGGCCGCCACCTCGCTGATGGTGCGGAAGGCGTCCGGGGCTTTCCCCACGGGCCTAGCTCCGGTTGCCATGGGCGATGCGGTCCTTCATGAGATGGGAGGAACGGAAGCTCAGGACGCGCCGGGGGTGGATCGGCACCTCCTCGCCGGTCTTGGGGTTGCGGCCGACCCGCGCCGCCTTCTCGCGGACCGAGAAGGTCCCGAAGGAGGAGATCTTGACCGTCTCCCCGCGCACCAGCGCGTCCGAGATGTGGCCCAGCACCGCCTCGACCAGCGCGGCGCTGTCGTTTCGCGACAGGCCCACCTCCTGGTGGACGGCATCCGCCAAGTCCATGCGTGTCAAGGTCTTGTCGGACATTCTTGCCATCCCCCCGCCGGTGTGGAGCCGAGATTAGGGCAGGGGAGTCACGGGGTCAATCGCGCGCCCGTGAGCGGGGCTCACCAGCGCAGGACCACCGACCCCCAGGCGAGGCCGCCGCCGATCGCCTCCATCACCAGGAGGTCGCCGCGCTTGATCTGCCCGCGCTGCACGCCCACCGACAGCGCCAGCGGGATCGAGGCCGCCGAGGTGTTGCCGTGGTCCTGCACGGTGACGACCACCCGGTCCATCGGCAGGCCCATCTTCTGCGCGGTGGCCTTGATGATCCGCAGGTTCGCCTGGTGCGGCACGATCCAGTCCACGTCGGCCGCCGTCAGCCCCGCCCGCTCCAGCGCCGCCTCGGCGGTCTGGGCGAGCTTGGCGACGGCGTGGCGGAAGACCTCCTTGCCCTCCATCCGCAGCACCCCCGCCGTGCCGGTGGAGATGCCGCCGTCCACATACAGCAGGTTCTTGAACGTCCCGTCCGAGCGGAGGTCGGTGGCCAGCACCCCCCGGTCCCGCGAGGTGCCCTCGGCCTCCTCGGCCTCCAGCAGCACCGCGCCCGCGCCGTCGCCGAACAGCACGCAGGTCGTCCGGTCCGTCCAGTCGAGGATCTTGGAGAAGGTCTCGGACCCGATCACCAGCACGCGCCGCGCCTGCCCCGTGACCATCAGCGCGTTGGCGGTGGTCAGCGCGTAGACGAAGCCCGCGCAGACCGCCTGGATATCGAAGGCGAAGCCCCCGGTCATGCCGATGGCCTTCTGCACCATCGTCGCCGCCGACGGGAAGGTGAGGTCCGGCGTGGAGGTGGCGACGATCACCGCGTCCACCTCGGACGCCTCTCGACCCGCCATCGCCAGCGCCGCCCGCGCCGCCCGCGCCCCCATCTCCGAGGTCGTCTGGCCCGGCGCGGCGAAGTGCCGCCGCTCGATGCCGGTCCGCTCGCGGATCCACTGGTCCGAGGTGTCGAGCGTGCGCTCGAACTCGGCGTTGGGCACCACCCGCTCGGGCAGGTAATGCCCGACGCCCGTCACCGTCGCCCTGATCGTCATGACTGCTGCTGCTCCTCCGGCGCCTCGGGGCCGCCGGCGGGGGTGGCTCCCCCGTCCATCGGGGTTCCATCCTGGGCGAGGGCGACCGCCGACGCAACCCGCGCCGCGATCCGCTCCGCGAACCCGGCCGCGCCGAGCCGCCCGGCCAGCCGCAGCGCCGCCGCGACCCCGGTCTCGTCGGCCGAGCCGTGGCTCTTGATGACGGTGCCGTTCAACCCCAGGAACACGCCGCCGTTGACCCGGCGCGGGTCCACGCGCTTGCGGAACTGCTGGAGCGAGGGCAGGGCGAGCAGCCCCGCCATCTTGCTCAGCGGCCCGCGCCCGAAGGCCTCGCGCAGGAGCGTGGAGATCAGCGTCGCCGTCCCCTCGCCGGTCTTGAGCGCGACGTTGCCGGTGAAGCCGTCGGTCACGATCACGTCCACCCGGTTCGACGGAATGTCCCCGCCCTCCACGAATCCCACGTAGTCGAACTCGCCCTTCGCCGTCGCGCCGCCGATCAGATCGTGGGCGTCCTTCAGCTCCGGCCGGCCCTTGTGCTCCTCGGTGCCGACGTTGAGCAGGCCCACGCGCGGCCGGGCGATGCCCAGGCCCTGCCGGGCATAGGAGGTGCCCATCAGCGCATAGACCAGCAGGTCCTCGGCGTCGGCGCGGATGTCCGCGCCCACGTCCAGCATGACGTTGAAGCCCATGGGGTTCAGCGAGGGCCAGAGGCAGGCGATGGCCGGGCGGTTGACGCCGGGGAGCTTCCTCAGCCGCAGCATCGACACCGCCATCAGCGCGCCGGTGTTCCCGCAGGAGACGACGGCCTGCGCCTCGCCGTCGCGCACCGAATCGACGGCGGACCACATGGATGTGCCCTTGCCGTTCCGCATCACCTGCGACGGCTTGTCGGTCATCGCGACCACGTCGGGCGCGTGCACGACCCGAACCCGCTCGCCCAGGGGACGGGCGAGGGGGGTCAGCAGCCCCTCGGGCCCATGCAGGAGCACGCGCGCCTCGGGCTGCTTGGCCAGGAACCGGCCCAGCCCCGCGACGACCGCCTCCGGCCCCCGGTCGCCGCCCATGGCGTCCAGCGACAGGACGAGGCCGCCGGCGCGCGGCGGCTCGGTCCCGCTGGACGGTCGAGGGTCAGCCATTCCGGGCGGATGCCGTGAGCTTAGGCCGCGTCCTCGTCGATCTCGACGGCGCTCGCCAGCGCCACGACCTCGCGCGAGTCGTAGTGGCCGCAGGACGGGCAGACGTGGTGCGGGCGCTTCAGCTCGCCGCAGTTGCCGCATTCGTTGGGGTTCGCGGCGACCACGAAATCATGCGCGCGGCGCTGATTGCGGCGCGACTTGGAGACTTTGTTCTGCGGGACGGCCATGTCACAACCTCGGCGTTCTGGCAGGGCGCATGGCCCATCGGTGAAAGTTCGGCGAATGCTCGCGTCACGGGGGGCGGCAATACGCCCTCCCCGCCGCGATGTCGAGCCTCGACGGAAGGCCGCGAACATAGCGGATTCCGCGCCGTCCGCAACCCTCGGATGGCGTCATTCCCTGGGCTTGATCGCGTCGCGCAAGCTGGCGAAGGGTCTGGCCTTTTCCTCGGTCAGCGCCTCCGAGCCCGGCTCGGTCACGACGACCTCGCCCAGCTCCACGCCTGCCGCGCGCGGATAGGCCGGCAGCGCCAGCGCCAGCGCCTCCAGCATGACCTCGCCCAGGTCCAGGCTGGCGGGGAGCGGCTCCACGTCGTCCTCCGGCACCTCGGCCTCGGCCGCCTCCGGCTCGGGCAGGTCGGCCATGTAGAGCCGGTCCACGCCCTCCTCGATCCGCGTCGTCACCGGCTCCAGCGTCACCACGCAGTCCTGCACCACCGTCGCGCCCAGATGCGCCTCCAGCCGCCAGTCCTTGCGCCCGCTGGGCGACAGCCGCCCCTCGAAGCGCAGCTTGCGGACGCCGGGGATGCCCAGCTCGGCGGCGACGGCGGCGCGCGCGTCCGCCTCGGGAACCAGCGCGAAGGCGATCGCCTGCCGCTGGTTGCCCTCGGACAGGCGGAGGACGTGACGGGGGAGGGGGGTGGCGTCGCTCATGGCGCTTCCTTTCTTGAAGGGGCTCGCTCCATGCCCTAAGCCGCGATATGAGGCGATCCGGGACAAGGCAAGGGGGGCACTGATGCGGACGAGTTTGGCCGGCGCCATGGCTGTGGCGCTCCTCCTTCAGGCCTGCGCGCCCATCGTCCGCAACCACGGCTACGTCCCCAGCGACTCGGCCCTCGCCACGCTCGCGCCCGGCGTGGACACGCCCGAGAGCGTGGCGGCCAAGGTCGGCCGCCCGACGACCACCGGCCTGAACGGCGACCGCAGCTTCTACTACGTGCAAAGCCGCTTCCAGCAGGTCGGCCTCGCCGCCACCGAGGAGGTGGACCGCCAGGTGCTCGCCATCAGCTTCGCCGCCGACGGAACCCTCGGCAACGTGGAGCGGTTCGGGCTGGAGGAGGGCCGCGTGGTCCCCCTCTCGCGCAACGTGACCGCCGAGGTCTTCGCCGACCGCACCTTCATCAACCAGCTCCTCGGCAACGTCGGCCGCTTCGACGCCGGCTCGCTCCTGGGTGACGACGCGGAGTGAGCCTCGTCCGCAACGAGCAGGCCAAGCTCACGGCCACCTTCCTCAACGGGGTGGCCATCGCGCTCTTCGCGGTCGGCACCCTGACGCCCGTCCTGTCGATCCTCTACGGGGACCGGCGGCCCACGCTCCTGATCCTTGTTGGAATCGCCGTTTGTATCGTGGCCTCCGGCGCACTACATTTCGGAGCGAGACGCCTCCTGAAGGGACTCGTGCCATGACCCTCGACGAATTCCTCGTCTTCATGACGATCCCCGCCGGCGGGCTGATCCTGGGCGCCTGGGCCTACTGGCTCGCCACCCGCCCCGAGAAGAAGCCCCACCACCCCGCCGAGTGACGGCTTACCGGGACGGGGACCGCCGTGCTGTCGGACCTGGTCCCTCTCGCGCTGCCTTGATGATCCTGGCGGGGGCCGGCGCGCTGGTCCTGTATGAGCATCGCCATCCGCCGGAACGCGCGGCGCGGCGCAAGGCGGCCCCCTCGGGCGACGCAGGTGCCGTCCTTGCATCCCCCGATTCTGGATACGCCGCGACCCGGGCTCGTCGGACGGCGGCCGCGACCGACCTCACTCCTCCGGCTCGAACGTCAGCGCCGCCCCGTTGATGCAGTAGCGCAGCCCCGTGGGCTTTGGCCCGTCCGGGAACACGTGCCCCAGATGCGCCGCGCAGCGCGCGCAATGCACCTCGGTCCGCGTCATCCCGTGGCTCCGGTCCACCGTCTCCTCGACGGCCTGGCTCTCCACCCCGTCGATGGGCTGCCAGAACGACGGCCAGCCCGACCCGCTCTCGTATTTCGTCTCCGAATCGAACAGCGGCGCGCCGCAGGCCACGCAGCGGAACGTGCCCTCTCCCTCCGGGAATCCCGGATGCGAGAACGCCCGCTCCGTCCCGTGCCCCCGAGTCACGCGGTAGGCCTCGGGCGACAGCTCCCGCTGCCACTCCTCGTCGCTCTTGACCACCTTCTCCATCGCATCCTCCTGATCGGCTCGCTCCCGATGTAGGGGCGCGGACCCCGGCGACCAACCCCCTCCGGTTGACGCCGCCGCCCGCGCCCCATACCTCGGCCCCCATGGCGCGCGCACCCCTCCTCCAGCTCTCCGACATCGCCCTCACCTTCGGCGGCGATCCCGTGTTCGACGGCCTCTCCCTCGCCGTGCAGGAGGGCGACCGCATCGCCCTCGTGGGCCGCAACGGCAGCGGAAAGTCCACGCTGATGAAGGTCATGGCCGGCACCGTCGAATCCGACCGGGGCCTCCGCGCCACCGCGCCGGGCACCCGCGTCGGCTACATGGAGCAGGACCCCGACCTCTCGGGCTTCGCCACCTTGGGCGACTACGCCACCGCCACCCTCCCTCCGGGCGAGGACTACCGCGTCGCCATCGCCGCCGAGGGGCTGGGCTTCGACCCCGATCGCCCCACCGCCTCCGCCTCCGGGGGCGAGCGTCGCCGCGCCGCCTTGGCCCGCCTGATGGCCGAGGAGCCCGACCTCCTCCTCCTCGACGAGCCCACCAACCACCTCGACATCGCCGCCATCGAATGGCTGGAATCCCAGCTCTCCGAGACGCGCTCCGCCTTCGTCCTCATCTCCCACGACCGCGCCGTGCTGCGGAACCTCACCCGCGCCACGCTCTGGATCGACCGGGGCGAGGTGCGCCGCCAGGACCGCGGCTTCGAGAACTTCGAGACCTGGCGCGATCAGGTCTGGGACGACGAGGACACCGCCCGCCACAAGCTCGACCAGCGCATCAAGCTGGAGGCGAAATGGGCGGTCGAGGGCATCTCGGCCCGGCGCAAGCGCAACATGGGCCGCGTCCGCGCGCTCGACGCGATGCGCGAGGAGCGGCGCGACCAGATCCGCCGCCAGGGCACGGCGGCGCTGGCCATGGAATCCGGCCCGACCTCGGGCAAGCGGGTGATCCTCGCCAAGAACCTGACCAAATCCTTCGACGGCCGCCCCATCGTGCGCGGCCTCGACCTGACCGTGCAGCGTGGCGATCGCCTTGCCCTCGTCGGCCCCAACGGCGCGGGCAAGACGACGCTCGTCAACCTCCTCCTCGGCCGCCTCGCCCCCGACGCAGGGTCGGTCACCCACGGCACCAACCTCGAGGTCGCGGTCCTCGACCAGTCCCGCGCCGCGCTCGACCCCGAGGCGACGCTCTGGGACAGCCTGACCTCCGACCCCGACCTGCGCGGCGGCCGCTCCGATCAGGTGATGGTGCGCGGCCAGCCCAAGCACGTCGTGGCCTACCTCAAGGACTTCCTCTTTGCCGACGCCCAGGCCCGCGCGCCCGTCAAATCCCTCTCGGGCGGCGAGAAGGCGCGGCTGCTGCTCGCCCGCATCATGGCCAAGCCCTCGAACCTCCTCGTCCTCGACGAGCCCACCAACGATCTCGACATCGAGACGCTGGACCTCCTCCAGGACGTGCTGGGCGACTACGACGGGACCGTGATCCTCGTCAGCCACGACCGCGACTTCCTCGACCGCGTGGCGACCCTGACCATCGCCATGGAGGGCGACGGCACGGCGACCCCCTACGCCGGCGGCTGGACCGACATGATGGCCCAGCGCGGCGGCCAGCCGCTCGGCCACCGCCCTGAAGCCTCCACCGCGCCCGCGCCGGGACCGGCCGGGTCGCCCGCCCCGCAGGCCGCTCCCGCGCCAAAGCGCAACGGCCTCAGCTTCACCGAGAAGCACCGCCTCGACACGCTCCCCGTCGAGATCGACCGCCTCACCGAGGAGATCGACCGCCTCGGCAACCTCCTCGCCGACCCCGACCTCTTCACGCGCGAGCCGGTCAAGTTCCGCAAGGCCTCCGAGATGCTGGCCCAGCGCCAGAAGGCCCTCGAATCCGCCGAGGAGGAATGGCTCCTGCTGGCCGAGAAGGCCGAGGGCTGACCCCAGCCCCCGGCCGCCGTCGGCTCAAGCCCTGGCTCAGCCGTCGAAGTTCACCTCTTCCATGATCCGCAGCGCGGCGGCCCGGTGCCCCGCCAGCTCGGTCAGGTCGAGCGTGTCCGGCGTGAACGGCCCCCAGGACGCCACCAGATCCGACAGCTCCGCGTCCGCCCGCACCGGATACTCGTTGTTCTCCTCGGCGTAGATCGCCTGCGCCTCGGGCGACACGAGGAACTCCATCAGCTCCAGCGCCTCCTCGCGGTTCGGCGCGGCGTTGGTCATCGCGATCCCCGACACGTTCACGTGCGTCCCGCCGCCCTCGAAGGTCGGGAACACGATGCGGACCGAGTTCGCCCAGTCCTGCTGCTCCGGGTCTTCGAGCATTTGACCCATATAGTATGTATTTCCCAGCGCGATGTCGCACTCGCCCTGCCAGATCGACTGCACCTGATCGCGGTCGCCGCCCTGCGGCTTCTTGGCGAGGTTGGCCTTCAGCCCCTCGGCCCAGGCCTTCGCCTGCTCCTCGCCGTGATGCGCGATCACCGCCGACAGCAGCGCGAGGTTGTAGTTGTGCACCCCCGACCGCGTGCAGATGCGCCCCTGCCACTTCGGGTCCGCGAGGTCCTCGTAGGTCGTCACCTCGCCGTCCGCCACGCGCTCCTTGCTGGCGTAGACGATGCGCGCCCGCGTCGTCAGCGCGAACCACCGCCCGTCCGCCGACCGCAGCTCCGCCGGCACCGCCGCCTCCAGGACCTCGCTCTCGACGGGCTGGATCACGCCCGCGTCCACGATCTGGCTCAGGTTGGCGATGTCCACCGTCATCACGAGGTCGGCGGGCGAGCGGTCGCCCTCGGCCACCAGCCGCTCGACGATGCCCTCCTCCACGAAGGCGAGGTTCACCATGATCCCCGTCTGGGTCGTGAAGGCGTCGATCACCGGCTGGATCAGCTCGGGCTGCCGGGTGGTGTAGACGTTGACGTCCGCCAGCGCCGGGAACGCGACGGCGCTCGCGGCAGTGGCAAGGAGGAAGGAACGCAGGCTCATCGAAAGCTCCAGTCGGTCGTTGATGCGGCGCCTTAAATCCGACTATTTCGCTCGGATCAACGCCCGACAGGATCGCCCGCCGGCCGTTCGGACCTAAGTCCGAAGCTTGTCCGCCGCCCGTACCTCGTCCCAGAGCGCGTCCATCTCCGCCAGCGTGCTCTCCGCCGGGCTCTTCCCCCGCGCGCGCAGCCCGTCCTCGACGGCGGCGAAGCGCCTCTCGAACTTCGCGTTGGCCCGCCGCAAGGCCGCCTCCGGGTCCACGCCCAGGTGCCGCGCGAGGTTCGCCACCACGAACAGCAGGTCCCCCACCTCCTCCTCGCGCGCCTCCAGCCCCTCGGCCTCGGCCACCTCCCGCGCCTCCTCGGCCACCTTGTCCAGCACCGGCCCCGCGTTCGGCCAGTCGAAGCCCACCCGCGCCGCCCGCGCCTGCAACTTCTCGGCCCGCTTCAGCGCCGGCAGCGCCAGCGCCACGCCGTCCAGCACCCGCCCGCCGCGCTCCTTCGCCTTCTGCGCCTCCCAGGCGACGGTCTGCTCCTCCGCCGTCCGCCCCCCTTCGTCCCCGAACACGTGCGGATGCCGCTTCACCATCTTGTCCGAGATCGCCCGCGCCACGTCCCCGAAGTCGAACAGCCCCGCCTCCTCGGCCATCCGTGCGTGGAACACCGACTGGAACAGCAGGTCCCCCAGCTCCCCCTTCAGCCCCGCCCAGTCCTCCTTCTGGATCGCGTCCGCGACCTCGTAGGCCTCCTCGATCGTATAGGGCGCGATGGTGGCGAAGGTCTGCTCCACATCCCAGGCGCAGCCCGTCTCCGGGTCGCGCAGCCGGGCCATGATGCCCAGCAGCCGGTCCATCTCGGTCGCGGCGTCGGCCATTGCGGTTTCCCCCCTGGCATGGGTAGCTGTCGCCGCCGGCCGTCGCATGGCCGCCCAACGGAGTCCACCCATGCCCGTCGTCAACCGCATCGCTGCCCTCGCGGACGACATGGCCGCCTGGCGCCACGCGATCCACCGCCGCCCCGAGCTGGGCTTCGACCTCCCCGAGACCTCCCGTTTCGTCGCCGAGCGCCTGCGCGAGTTCGGCGTGGACGAGCTGCACGAGGGCATCGCCCGATCCGGCGTCGTCGCCCTCATCCACGGCCAACGACCCGGCCCCGCCGTGGCCCTGCGCGCCGACATGGACGCCCTCCCCATGGACGAACAATCCGGCGTCCCCTACGCCTCCGAGATCCCCGGCCGGATGCACGCCTGCGGCCACGACGGCCACACGGCCATGCTCCTCGGCGCGGCCCGCTACCTCGCCGAGACGCGCAACTTCGCCGGCACCGCCGTCCTCCTGTTCCAACCGGCCGAGGAGCAGGGTGGCGGCGGTCAGGTCATGGTGCGGGAGGGCGTCCTCGACCGCTTCCACGTCCGCGAGGTCCACGCCCTCCACATCGCCCCCGGCGTGCCGGTGGGCGAGTTCGCGACCACCCCCGGCCCGATCATGGCCGCCGTGGACGACTTCACGGTGACGCTGACGGGGCAGGGGGGCCATGCCGCCTATCCCCACGACGCCCTCGACCCGGTCCCCGCCGCCTGCGCGCTGGTCGGCGCGCTCCAGACCATCCCCAGCCGCAACGCCGACCCGATGAAGCAGCTCGTCCTGTCGGTGACGCAGGTCCACGCCGGCAGCGCCTTCAACGTCATCCCCGACCGGGCGACGGTCGGCGGCACGATCCGCAGCTACGACAAGGCGCTCCATGCCCTCGCCCGCCGCCGGCTCGGGGAGGTCGCCCAGGGCACCGCCGCCGCCTTCGGCCTCTCCGCGACGGTGGAGTTCATCGAGGGCTACCCGCCCACCATCAACGACGCCGCCCGCACCGCCTTCGCCGTCGAGGTCGCGCAGGAGGTCGGCACCCGCGTCGAGGACCGCATGACCCCGGAGATGGGGGCCGAGGACTTCTCGTTCCTCCTCGAACAGCGCCCCGGCGCCTTCGTCATGCTCGGCAACGGCGACACGCCGATGTGCCACCACCCCGCCTTCGTCTTCGACGACCGTGCCCTGCCGCTGGGCGCGAGCTACCTCGCCCGCGTGATCGAGCGCGCCCTTCCCGTCACGGAGTGAACCCATGGGACTCGAGGATGCCAAGACCGAGGTGGACCGCGCCCTCGGCCCCCAGGACCGCGGCCCCGCCTTCGAGAACGCCTTCGGCGGCGTCACCTCCTTCCTGCGCCGCCGCTACGGCAAGGACGTGAGGGGGGCCGACCTCGCCATCCTCGGCGTCCCCTTCGACCAGGCCGTGACCCACCGCCCCGGCGCGCGCTTCGGGCCGCGCGCCATCCGCGAGGCCTCCACCCTCCAGCCCTACGACCCGCCCTATGGCTGGCCCTTCGACCCCCTGTCGGAACTCACCGTGGTGGACGCCGGCGACGTGGCCTTCGACTACGCCAGGCCCGCCGACTTCCCCGCGACCCTGACCGCCCGCGTGGCCGAGATCCTCGCGCAGGACATGGGCACCGTCGTCCTCGGCGGCGACCATTCCATCACCCTGCCGATCCTGCGCGCCTACGCGGACACGCACGGCCCCATCTCCGTCGTCCAGTTCGACGCCCATTCCGACCTCTGGCGCGACGACGACATGGACCGCATCGACCACGGCACCTTCCTCTACAAGGCGGTGAAGCAGGGCCTCGTGGACCCGGATCGCTCGGTCCAGATCGGCATCCGCACCGTGACGCCCGACCGCCTCGGGATGCCCATGATCGACGCCCGCGCCGTCCACGAGGACGGCCCCAACGCCGTGGCCGAGGAGGTGCGCCGCATCGTCGGCGCCGCGCCGGTCTATCTCACCTTCGACATCGACGCGCTCGACCCCGCCTTCGCGCCGGGCACCGGCACGCCGGTCTGGGGGGGCCTGCACTCCTGGCAGGCGGCGGCGATCCTGCGCGGCCTCGCGGGCCTCCGCGTCGTCGGCGGCGACGTGGTCGAGGTCTCGCCGCCCTACGACACCACCGGCGCGACCGCCATCGCCGGCGCCCATGTCGCGACCGAGATCCTGTGCCTCTACGCCTGGTATCGCCTCGGGCGGTGAGGCATCATCCGGTTCGGCCGGACGCGAGTCGCGGGGCGGGCCTTAGCCCACCCGACAAGGTCTCTGCCCTGTCGCAACCGGATCGGACACCGCGCCGTCGCAGGCCGCCGATGGGGGGATCGCCGATTCGCGACCCTGCCCGGACGAACCGCTAAGATTCCGTCAACGCAACGCCCGGTCCTGTAGGACGCCGTTCATCCCTCTCGGGCAATCTCCTCGCATGAACCCAGAGGAGTGATTCCATGCCCGTCCGCGCCGCCATATCCCAAGCCGACCGACCCGCCCCGCGCCCCGCGCGGGCGGCCCGTCCGGCATGGGCGCGGATCAGCCGCGCGGCGTCCTCCGCCGCGCGGCCCGTCACGGGCTCGGACCCCCGCCTTGATCTCCCCGCCCTGGCGGGCTCAGAAGCCCGCCTTGATCTCCTCGCCCTGGCGGGCTCAGAAGCCCGCCTTGATCTCCTCGAAGGTCTGGGCGTGCCGCTCCCGCGACTCGATGGAGATGGGGAGCTGCGCGAAGATCGGCGCGTCGATGACGCCCAGCCCCGAGGCGGTCAGCTCCTCGTCGCCGATCCCCTCCATGCCGGCGGTGTTGGCGCTGCCCCAGCCCGCCGCGACCAGCGCGGTCGCCGTCTCGGGCGCCAGGAAGGCGTTGGCGTAGTCATACACCTTGTCCTCGGACCCCGGCCCGTTCGTCATGTTGACGAGGCCGCAGAGCCAGACGCTCGACCCCTCGGCGGGCTCGCGCTGGAAGCCGATGGGACGGCCCTCCTCCTTCATGGTGGGGAAGGTCTCGTTCCAGGCCCAGGCGACCAGCACCTCGCCGGTGGACATGAGCTGCGCCAGCTCCGCCGGATCGGTCCAGTAGGTCCGCAGGGACGGGTGCACGTCCCGCAGCCACTGCGCGGCGGCCTCGAACTGCTCGTCCGTGGCGTTCGTCCAGTCGGTCACGCCGGTCGCGAGGTAGGCCAGCGCCCAGGCGTCATCGACGTTGTCCGGGATGGCGATGCGGCCGGCATAGGCGGGGTTCTGGAACACCGCCAGCGAGGCCACGTCCTCGGCCGGCACCTCGTCGGGGTTGTAGGCGATGGCGGTGGTGCCCCAGTCGGTGGGGATGAACAGCGTCTCGCCCTCGCCCGAGATGGCGGTGCCCGTCAGGTTCGCGTCGAGCGTGGCGAAGGATTCGATCCTCGTCGTGTCCCAGGGCTCCAGCAGCCCCGACTCGCGCCATTTGTTGACCGAGCCCGAGCAGATATGCGCCACGTCCGCCTGGAAGCCCGCCTGGACCTTCTGGAACGCCTCCTCCTCGTCCCCGAAGAACGAGAAGGTGGGCGAGGCCCCGTTCTTGGCGACGTAGGACTGGTGGAACTCGGGCGTCTCGAAGCCGGGGTAGTCGAGCACGGTCAGCTCGGCGTCCTGCGCCAGGGCGGCTTGGCCCAGGGCTACGGCGGCGAGCGACGCGGCGCCCAGGAGGGTCGCGAACTTCATGGGGGGTGTCTCCCGTTGGACAGCGTGGCGGTCTGCTCCGACGTTAGGAACCGCGCCGCCCGCCTTCAAGGGCGGTCGCGCCGCGCCGCCGATGAAAACGCCGTGCTTGCGGGGCCTTGCCCCGCCTGCCACCCTGCCGCCCAACCGCGGCGCAACCAACGCAAGCCCGCCCCCGAAAGGAGCCCCGCATGAAAACCCTGCTGGTCGAGAAGGACGACACCGCCGTCCGCGCCCACGTCACCGACGTCCCCGAGGACCGCCTCCCGGAGGGGGAGGTGACGGTCGCCGTGCGCCACTCGACGCTGAACTACAAGGACGGGCTCTGCCTCACGGGCGGCGGCGGCCTCGTGCGGACCTATCCCCACGTCCCCGGCATCGACTTCGCGGGCGTGGTCGAATCCTCCACCGACCCGCGCTGGAGCCCCGGCGACGAGGTGATCCTGACCGGCTGGCGCGTCGGCGAATCGCGCTGGGGCGGCTACGCGGAAAAGGCCCGCGTCCGCGCCGACTGGCTCGTGCGCCTGCCTCCGGGCCTGACGCTCCGCCAGTCCATGGCCGTCGGCACCGCCGGCCTCACCGCCATGCTGGCGATCCTCGCGCTGGAGGCGCATGGGCTGGAACCCGGCCAAGGCCCCGTCCTCGTCACCGGCGCGTCCGGCGGGGTGGGCAGCGTCGCCGTCGCGCTCCTGTCTGCGGCGGGCCACGAGGTCGCCGCCGTCACGGGCCGCCCCGAGACCGAGGGCTACCTCCGCGACCTCGGCGCCACCCGCATCGTCCCCCGCGCCGACCTTTCCGAGGTCAGCCCCCGGCCCCTCGAATCCGAGACCTGGGCCGGCGGCATCGACGCCGTGGGCGGCGCGATGCTGGCCCGCGTCCTCGGCCAGATGCGCTACCGCGCCGCCGTGGCCGCCGTGGGCCTCGCCGGCGGCGCGGACCTCCCCGCGACCGTGATCCCGTTCCTGCTGCGCGGCGTGAGCCTCCTCGGCATCGACTCGGTCATGGCCCCCATCCCCGAACGCGAGGCCGCCTGGGCCCGCATCGCCCGTGACCTGCCCAAGGACAAGTTCGACGCCATGACCCGCCCCGCCACGCTCGCCGACCTCCCCGACCTCGGCCGCGCCATCCTCAAGGGCCAGGTGCAGGGCCGCGTCGTGGTGGACCTCTGACATGACCGCCTTCGACGCACCTTGGGTCCGCGCCCGGTTCCCCGCCTTCGCCGTGCCCGCCCTGCGGGACCAGTCCTTCTTCGAGAACGCGGGGGGCTCCTTCCCTTGCGCGCCCGTGGTCCAGCGCCTGACCCGCTTCTACACCGAGCGGAAGGTCCAGCCCTACGCGCCCTACGCCGCCTCGCAGCTCGCGGGCGCGGAGATGGACGAAGCGCGCGCGCGTCTGGCCGCCATGCTGGGCGTGCAGACGCACGAGCTGTCCTTCGGCCCCTCGACGACTGCCAACACCTACGTCCTCGCCCAGGCCGTCCGCAAATGGCTGAAACCCGGCGAGGCCATCGTGGTGACGAACCAGGACCACGAAGCCAACTCCGGCCCCTGGCGCCGCCTTGCCGAGGATGGCGTGGAAATCCGCGAGTGGCGGATCGACCCCGCGACCGGCCACCTCGACCCCGAGGCGCTGCCCGATCTCCTGTCCGACGGGCGCGTGCGCCTCGTCTGCTTCCCCCACTGCTCGAACGTCGTCGCCGAAATCAATGATGTGGCACGCATCTGCGCCATCGCCAGGGCGGCGGGCGCGCGGACCTGCGTGGACGGCGTGAGCTACGCCCCCCACGGCCTCCCCGACGTGGGCGCTCTGGGCTGCGACGTCTACCTGTTCAGCGCCTACAAGGTCTACGGCCCCCATCAGGGGATCATGACGATCCGCGAGGACTGGGGCCGCGAGCTGCCGAACCAGGCCCATTTCTTCAACGGCGACACCCTTTACAAGCGCCTCACCCCCGCCGGTCCCGACCACGCCCAGATCGCCGCTTCCGCCGGCATCGCCGACTACCTGGAGTCGCTCTCCGCCCACCACGGCGGCCCCGCCACCGGAGCCCCGGCCGCCCGCTTCGCCCACGACCTGATGCGCGCCCGCGAGGTCCATCTGCTCCGCCCGCTGCTCGCCGCGCTCGCGGGCCGCAACGACCTCCGCCTCCTCGGCCCGACGGACCCGGACCGCCGCGCGCCCACCGTGGCCCTGGAGCTGCCCGGCCCCGCCGAGCCGGTCGCGGCGGCCCTCGCCCCCCACGGCATCATGGCCGGCGGCGGCGACTTCTACGCCGTGCGCCCGCTCCGCGCGATGGGCGTGGACCCCGCCAAGGGCGTCCTGCGCCTCAGCTTCACGCACTACACCTCCGAGGAGGACATCGACCGCCTTCTCCGCGCGCTCTCCGCCGTGCTGCCGGGGGCGACGCGATGACCGACCCGCGCTCCCCCATCCTGCTCTGGTTCCGCCGCGACCTGCGCCTCGCGGACCACCCGGCGCTTCACGCCGCGGCCGCCTCGGGCCGCCCGGTGATCCCCGTCGCCCTCTGCGACGAGGGCGTCGAGGCGCTGGGCGCCGCGCCGCGCCAGCGCCTCGGCCTCAGCCTCGCCGAACTGGCGCGGAGCCTCGAATCCCTCGGCAGCCGCCTGATCCTGCGGCGCGGCCCGGCGCTGGACACCCTGCGCGCCCTGGTGGCCGAGACCGGGGCAGGCGCGGTCTGGTGGACCCGCCTCCACGACCCGCTGTCGCGCCATCGCGACGACGCGGTGACCGACGGTTTGACGGGGCAGGGGACTGAGGCCCGCGCCTTCCCCGGCCACCTCCTCCACGAGCCCGAGGCGGTCCGAACCGGCGCGGGCGGCCCCTTCCGCATCTACGGCCCCTTCTTCAAGGCGTTGCGCGCCCGCGACCCCGGCGAGCCCCTGCCCGCGCCGCAGCGCCCCCCCGCGCCCGACCGCTGGCCCGCCTCCGACCGCCTCCCCGACTGGCGGCTCGACGCGGCCATGAACCGGGGCGGCCCCATCGTCGCCGCCTGGCAGCACCCCGGCGAGGCGCGGGCGCGCGACCGGCTCGACCGCTTCATCGCCGAACGGATCGGCGGCTACGCCACCGCCCGCGACTACCCCTCGCAGGATGGCTCCTCGCGCCTGTCCGAGAACCTGACGTTGGGCGAGATCAGCCCCCGCGCCTGCTGGCACGCGGGCCTTTCGGCGCTGGAGCGCGGCGAGGCCGGGGCTGAGCAGTTCCTCAAGGAGGTCGCGTGGCGCGACTTCTCCCATCATCTGCTGTTCCACTCGCCCGGGATCGCGACCGACCACTGGCGCCCCGAATGGCGCACGTTCCCTTGGTCGCGCGACGCCGACACGCCGCTGGTCCAGGCGTGGCAGCGGGGCCGGACCGGCATCCGCCTCGTCGATGCCGCCATGCGCGAGATGTATGTCACCGGCCGGATGCACAACCGGGCGCGGATGATCGCCGCCTCGCTCCTGACCAAGCACATGATGGTCGATTGGCGGGTCGGGCTGAAATGGTTCGAGGATTGCCTGACCGACTGGGACCCCGCCAGCAACGCGGTGAACTGGCAATGGGTCGCGGGCTCCGGCCCCGACGCCTCGCCCTTCTTCCGCATCTTCAGCCCCGAGGCGCAGTCGAAGTCCTACGACCGGCAAGGCCTCTACGAGCGGACCTGGATCGCCGAGGGGCAGGCCGCGCCGCCCGCGACAGCGCTGGCCTACTTCGACGCGATCCCCCGGTCGTGGCGGATGTCGCCCCGGGAGGCCTATCCCGAGCCGGTGCTCGATCTCGCGGCGGGACGCGCCGCCGCGCTGGCCGCTTTTCGCGCTAGACGGGAATCGTCGGGCGAGGCGGAGGGAAACCCGTGACAAAGCGGCGCAATCTCTTAGCTTTCGGCCAAGGATCGACAGCGAGGGCCGGGCGAATGGTTCTGACGACGACCGAGGGGCAGGCCGACCTGCCGCGCTACTTGGCGCAGGTCTTGGCGATGGCGCGGGGGCTGCCCAAGGGGCGGCTCGACATCGTGCTGCCCGACGGGCGGCGGTTCCGGGCCGAGGGCGCGCAGCCCGGCTACGTGGCGGAGGTGACGGTGCACAACCCAGACCTCTTCGCGCGGCTGCTGCGCGAGGGGCACCTCGGCTTCTGCGACGCCTATCTCGACGGCTGGTGGTCGACGCCGGACCTCATGGCCTTCATGGACTTCCTCAACGACGATGCGGACAACCTTTACGACGGCTTTCCCGGCGCTTTCTTCCTGCGCGCCTACGAACGCCTGCGGTTCTGGCTCCAGAGAAACACCAAGCGGCAGGCCCGCAGGAACATCAGCCACCATTACGACCTCGGGAACGAGTTCTACGGCCTCTGGCTCGATGAGACGATGACCTACTCCTCCGCGCTCTTCGACGGCGGGCAGCAGAGCCTGGAGGCCGCGCAGCGCCGCAAGTACGAGAGCCTGGTGGACCGCATGGGCGCGCAGCCCGGCGACCACGTGCTGGAGATCGGCTGCGGCTGGGGCGGCTTCGCCGAATACGCCGCCGGGGAGCGGGGCCTGCGGGTCACCGGCCTCACCATCTCCCGGGAGCAGCTCGCCTATGCCCGGGAGCGCATCCGGCGGGCGGGCCTGGAGGACCGCGTGACGCTGAAGCTGCAGGACTATCGCGACGAGACGGGGCTCTACGACGGCATAGCCTCCATCGAGATGTTCGAGGCCGTGGGCGAGAGATACTGGCCCGTCTATTTCGAGACGCTGAGGCGCTGCCTCAAGCCGGGGCGGAGCGCGACCCTGCAGATCATCACCGTCGCCGACCGCCGCTGGGAGCTTTACAGGTCCAGCGTGGACTTCATCCAGAAGTACATCTTCCCCGGCGGGATGCTGCCCAGCCCCAAGGCGCTGCGGGACGAGGTGGAGAGGGCGGGCCTGCGGCTCCTCCATTCCTTCGAGTTCGGCGAGAGCTACAGCCGGACCCTGCGATGCTGGCACGAGACCTTCAATTCCCGCTGGGACGAGGTGACGCGTCTCGGCTTCGACGACCGCTTCCGCCGGATGTGGAACTTCTATCTCGCCTCCTGCGCCGGCGCGTTCCATGGCGGAAGCTGCGACGTGACGCAGATCACCATGACCCGCCCCGCGTGACGGCGGGAGCCGATGGACGCTTCGAGCGATATGACCGAAAACAGGCGCGTCGCCGCCGACCTCCGCGCAGCGACGGTCCCGCCGGGATCGCGCAGGTTCGGAGTTCACTTCAGGAACGGCTCGTAACTATAAATGCAAACTACATTCTTCTTCTACGGAACCCTCCGCCACCGACCGATGCTCGAGCTGCTCTCGGGCGGCACCGGCGGGGCCGATGGCCGCGAGGCCGTGCTGCCCGGCCACCGGGTGCTCCGCTCGGTCGAGGGGGACCTGCCGATCCTCGTCCCCGATCCCGCCGCCCGCGCGGCAGGCGTGGTCTGGAGCCTGCCCACCGAGGCGCGCGAGCGGCTGGACGCCTACGAGCTGCCCTTCGGCTACGTCCGCCGCGCGGTGACGGTCGAGGTCGGCTCCGAGCCCGTCGAGGCGCAGGCCTACTACCCGCCCGAGTCCCTGGAGGCGAGCGGCGAGGACTGGTCGTTCGAGGGCTGGCTGCGTCACTCCCTTCCTTTGCCCATGCGGCGCGCGGCTGAGATCGCGGCCCATGATCCGCCGCTCGACGCGGAGGCGCAGCAACGGCAGTCCCCGATGATCGAGCACCGCGCCGCCGCCTCGCTGCGCGCCCGCCCCGCCCCGACAACGCGGCGCACCCATGCCAGCCCTCAGGACTTCGCCCTGCGGCGCGTGCGGCCGCCGGTCGGCACCTTCTTCCAGTTCGAGGGTCTGGAGGCGGACCACCGGCGGTTCGACGGCGAGCGGGCCACGTGCCTCCCGCGCGAGGTCTTCGTCGGCGCCGACGCGGCGCTGGTGTTGCCCTACGACCGCGGGCGAGACCGCCTCCTGCTGGTCGAGCAGTTCCGCCCCGGCCCCGCCCGGCGCGGCGACCCGCAGCCCTGGATCCTGGAGCCGGTCGCCGGCCTGGTGGACGCCGGCGAGACCCCGGAGGAGGCCGCCCGGCGCGAGGCCAAGGAGGAGGCGCATCTCGACCTGAAGGAGCTGGTGCCGATGTTCGCCGGCTACTCCTCGCCCGGGAACGCGACGGACCACTTCTACGCCTATCTCGCGCTCTGCGACCTGCCCGACGACCACGCCGCCAGCGGCGGCCTGGAGGCCGAGCACGAGGATCTCAAGCTGCACCTGCTGCCCTTCGACGAGGCCATGGCGCTAGTCGAGAGCGGCGAGGCCAACGCCATGCCGCTGATCTCCATGCTGCTCTGGCTGGACCGCTGGCGGGCCGGGCGGGGCTGAGCGCCGCTCGCCTTGAGTTCCGCGACCGCGCTCCCTAGACAGGGGAACGCAACGAGAGGCCGTTTCCCATGTCCCCCATCAAGCCCGACCTCGCCGCCGCCGTGGGTGGCACGCCGCTGATCCGGCTCCGCCGGGCTTCTGAGATGACCGGCTGCGAGATCCTCGGCAAGGCCGAGTTCATGAACCCCGGCCAGTCGGTCAAGGACCGTGCCGCGCTCTGGATCATCCGCGACGCGGTGCGACGGGGCGAGCTGAAGCCGGGCGGGACCATCGTCGAGGGCACGGCCGGGAACACGGGGATCGGGCTTGCGCTGGTCGGGGCGTCGATGGGGTTCAAGACGGTCATCGTCATCCCCGAGACCCAGAGCCAGGAGAAGAAGGACATGCTCCGGCTGGCGGGGGCCGATCTCGTGCAGGTGCCGGCGGCACCCTACCGGAACCCTAACAACTATGTCCGCTATTCGGGCCGCCTCGCGGCGGAGCTGGCTCGGAGCGTGCCCGAGGGGGCGATCTGGGCCAACCAGTTCGACAATCTCGCCAATCGGCAGGCGCATATAGAAGGCACAGGCCCCGAGATCTGGGAGCAGACCCAGGGCAAGGTGGACGGCGTCGTTTGCGCCGTGGGGACCGGCGGCACGCTGGCCGGCCTCGCGGCGGCGCTGCAACCCCGTGGGGTCAAGGTCGGCCTCGCCGATCCCGAGGGCTCCGCGCTGCACAGCTTCTACACCGAGGGCAGCTACGAGATGCCCGGCAACTCGATCACCGAAGGCATCGGCCAGAGCCGCATCACGGCCAACCTCGACGGGGTCGCGCCCGACTTCTCCTGGCGCGTCCCGGACTCGGAAGCGCTGCCGATCGTCTTCGATCTGCTGGAGCACGAGGGCCTGTGCCTCGGCGGCTCGTCGGGGGTGAACGTCGCAGGGGCGATCCGCATGGCACGCGAGATGGGGCCGGGGCATACCATCGTCACGATCCTTTGCGATTACGGCACCCGCTACCAGTCCAAGCTCTGGAACCCGGACTTCCTGCGCGAACGCGGGCTGCCGGTGCCGGGCTGGCTCGACCGCGCGCCGGCCTCGATTCCGGGGGTGTTCGAGGATTGATGCCGCGGGCCGGAGCGCTCCTGGCGGTCCTCCTGACGCTGGCCGGGCCGGCCCTTGGCCAGGACGCCGTGCCGCCGGCCGGGACCGTGGCACCAGAGGAGCAGGCCCCGCCGACGGAGAGCCAGGGTCCGGCCGGGGAGTCCGCTGTCGAGGTGGCCCCCGCCTCGGAGACCGCCGAAGCCGAACCCCTGTTGCCCGACGGCACGCCGAACCATGAGGCCTGGCAGGAGACGGCGGCCCGGGCCGAGGCGCTGTCCGAGGCCGGGCGCGGCTCGGTCTTCGCCCTGAGCCGGCTGCGTGAGGAACTCGTGGGCTGGCGCGAGATCTTCGCCCAGGCGCAGGCCGCGAACGGTGCCCGGATCGCCACCGTCGAGGCGCAGATCGCCGCCCTTGGTCCCGCGCCCGCCGAAGGCGAGCCCGCCGAGGATCCCCGCGTGGCGGAGCGCCGGGCCGCGCTGACCGAGGATCTCGCCCGGCTGCGCGCGCCCGGCCTCCTTGCCCAGGAGGCCCATGCCCACGCAGACGGGCTGGTCGGCGAAATCGACGGCCTGTCCCGCAGCCGACAGGCTGCCGCTCTCCTGGTCCGCAGCCAGCCGCCGCTCGATCCGCGTCTCTGGCCCGAGATGGCCGATGCCCTGACGAGTCGCGCCCTGGGACTGGTCAAGGAGGTGACGACCTCCGTCCGCAGCTCGGCCCGGTGGGACGGCTTCGCGCGAAACTGGCCCGTGGCGCTCCTGTTCCTCGTCCTCGGATCGCTCCTGCTCGGACAGGGCAGGGCCTGGATCGCCCGGTTCGGCGCCCGCTTCTCGGCCAGTCGACCCAAGGGACGGTTCCGTGGCCGGCCTGCCGCCAGCATCCTGAACCTCGCCGTGTCGGTCGGGAACCTCCTGCTTCCCTTGGGCGGTCTCCTCATGCTGGCCTGGGCGGTCGAGGCCACCGGCCTGTTCGGCACCCGGGCCATGGCGCTGGTCGAGTCGGTGCCGCTGGGCGGGGCCTGCGTGGGAGCGTCGGGTTGGCTGGCAGGGCGATTCTTCGCATCGGATCGCGCGAACCCGGCGCCCTTCGACTTCCCGCCCGACATCAAGGCCGCATCGCATCATCGGCTGCGGCAGGCCGGCTGGATCCTGGCGGCCGCCATCGTCGTCCGCGCCTTCCTGTCGGTAGGCGACCTCGCGCCCGAGGTGCGCTCGGGGCTGCTGCTACCAACGGACATCCTCTTGGCGCTGGTGGTGTTCCGCTTCGCGCGCTGCCTCGCCCAGGCGGGCACGACGGGCGGAGCCTCGGGCGAGGACGAGGGGGTGCAGTTCCGCCGCCGGATCGTCACCTTCGTCGGGCGGGCCCTCATGGTCGTCGCCGTCGTGGCTCCGGTCCTGTCGCTCCTTGGCTTCTATCGGGCGGGAGGGGCGCTCCTCCTGCCCAGCGTCATCACGTTGGGCCTGCTGGGCGTGCTGATCGTGCTCCAGTGGTTCGCCACCGACCTCTATGCGCTCCTGCTGCGGCGCGAGGATACCATCCGCGACGCCCTGCTGCCCGTGCTGGTGGGCTTTGCGCTGCTCGTGCTCGCCCTGCCGGTCCTGGCGCTGATCTGGGGCGCGCGGCCCGAGGACCTCGCCGAGGCCTGGACCCGCTTCCTGACCGGCATCACCATCGGCGAGACGCGCCTCTCGCCCGGACAGTTCGCCACCTTCGGCCTGATCTTCGCCGTGGGCTGGTTCCTGACCCGGCTGCTGCAGGGTGCGCTACGCTCGACCGTGCTTCCCCGGACGCGCCTTGATCCCGGAGCCCAGACGGCCGTCATCTCCGGGCTGGGCTACCTCGGGCTTACCCTGTCGGCGCTCCTGGCGGTGACCGTCGCGGGGCTCGACCTGTCGAACCTGGCCATCGTCGCCGGCGCGCTGTCGGTGGGGATCGGCTTCGGCCTGCAGAACATCGTGTCGAACTTCGTGTCCGGCATCATCCTCCTCATTGAGCGGCCGTTCAACGAGGGGGACTGGATCGAGGTGGGGCCGCGCATGGGCTACGTGCGCGACATTTCCGTCCGCTCCACCCGCATCGAGACCTTCGACCGCACCCATGTGATCGTGCCGAACGCCGACCTGGTGTCAGGGCAGGTTGTCAACTGGACGCGGGGCAACTTGGTGGGGCGGCTGGTCCTGCCGGTGTCGGTCGGCTTCGGCAACGACGTGGACCACGTGACCGGCGTCCTGCGCGAGATCGCCGAGGCCAATCCCATGGTCCTGCTGTCGCCGCCGCCGGCGGTGGTGCTGGCGGGCTTCGGCGCGGACGTGCTCAACTTCGAGATCCGCGCCATCATCCGCGACGTGAACTTTGGGACCACGGTGCGAAGCGAGATCAATCAGGAGATCGCCCGACGGTTCACGGCCGAGAGCATCCACACGGCCGCCCAGCCCGCGCCGCCTCCCAAGCCGATCGCCTGAGGCGATCCCGGGCCTCGTGGCTCCGGCGGACATGCCTGCCACCGGAGACCGGCTCACGGCCGGGCGCTGCGACATGGGGGCGGGGCCCGGCCCCGCGCGGCAAGTCTGCTTGGCCCAGAGGAAGGGACCGCCAGGGCACTGGCAGGCTAACGCCGTCTCTCTGTCTGCTGCGGCCATGTTCCTCCTGCGGAGGGCCCGATGCCGGCCTCGAAGGCGGACGGCGTTCGCTCAGTTGGATCGACCAGCGCCGCCTGGAACGAGCCGTTGTCCCGACCGGTCGCTCCGGCCCGCCTGTCCGTTCGACGAGCGTGGCTGGAGCCTTCAACTTATGAGCGGAGGCCTCGCGAAAGTATCCGGCCCGACATCGGTAGGTCTTGCGCTCATGCGCCGCACGGGGCAAAGGGGCGCCAACGGAGCGGTGGCCGAGTGGTCGAAGGCGCACGCCTGGAAAGTGTGTAGGCGGGAAACCGTCTCGAGGGTTCGAATCCCTCCCGCTCCGCCACTTGCACGCCGCAAACCCGAAATCAGGCCGCTCGCGGGGTCTTTTCCTTTTTGCACAAGGGTCCAGACCTATAGGCGCCCCAACGTTCCTGCGGCTTAGCTGATTCATGCGGGCTGTCTTCCGGGGGTGGCACGGGCGGTCAGTTCTGGTTGAGCGAGGAGCAGGTGGAGCGTCTGCGGCCGCACGTCCCGAAGGCTCGGGGCCAAGCCACGACTGGATGATCGACGGGTGCTGAGCGGCATCCTCCACGTGCTTCGCAACCGTCCGGGGTGGCAGGATGCACCGTCCATCCATAGGCCGCACAAGACGCCCTGCAACCGCTTCGCTCGCTGGCCGCGGTTGGGTGTGTTCGCCCGGATCGTCCGCGACCTGGCCCGCCCGGGGCCCGCGGGCGACACGCCCATGATCGACGGCACTCGCCTGAGGGCTCGCCACACGGCGGCAAGCCCGAGAAAAGGGGGCTCCGCCCGCGTGCGACCGGCCGCACGGAAGGAGGCCCGAACTCCAGTCTGCACATGGTCGGGGACGGCAAGGGGCGGCCACTCACCTTCGTCCTCTCGCCCGGCCGGATGAGCGACGCCAGGGGCGCCTTGGCGGTTGTGGCGCGACTCCCGCTCGCGAAGCGCCTGCTCGGCGACAAGGGCCATGACGCCGACTGGCTGCGGGACGACCTGAAGGCCCGTGGGGTCCGTGCCTGCAGGCCCGCCCGCAACGGACGGACACGCCCCGCCACCCACAACCGTCGGCTCCACGAAAAGCGCTGCCGCATCGAGAACGCCTTCGCCCGCCTCAAGGACTGGCGCGCCATCGCCATGCGCTGCGGCATGGCCCGCGCCATTGCCTACGTGCTCGACAAGGACCGCTGGCCCGCCTTCAGCCGCTTCCTGGAGGACGGCCGCATCTGCCTCTCGAACAGCGAGCCTTTGTCCGCCATTGGTCCGAGGACAATGGCGAGCGCCGAGCGCGCCCTGCGCGGCGTGGCCCTTGGACGAAAAGCTTGGCTCTTCGCCGGCTGCGACCGCGGTGGCCGTCGGGCCGCCTTCTTTCACGCGCTGATCGTCACCGCCAAGCTCAACGACATCGACCCGCAGGCCTGGCTCGCCGACGTCCTCGCCCGCATGCCGAGCCTGCTCATGTCACGCCTGCCAAAGCTCCTGTCGTGGAACTGGGCTCCCACCTCAGATCGACAGAACGCGGCCTGACCGCAGCCTTCGCCGGATGGCTAAGGAGGATCTCGCGAAGGAGCTGCTGAATGACAAGGAGCGGCCAGCCACGCATCCCTACAACGAGAAGGGGCAACCGTTCGCGTCGAGGGAGGCCTTTCGGAACCGGGTGCAGAAGCGGTGCATCCAGGCGGACCTGACGAATGCCGAAGGCAAGGCCGACCGATCGCAGCACGGCGTCCGCAAGGTCACCAAGCAGGAGCCCGCATGGGCGCGAGCCGGTGCGAACTCATGGCAGCCATGGCCCTCGCCGAGGCCCAGACGAGCGAAATCCACACCGTCGACGTCGAGCGGACCGTCCCTGAGACGAAAGCCATGGGCCGCCTCAACCGCCGCCGGCCGAGTCATATCGGGTCCGACATGGACCAAGCCCCCGGATTCGTGGTCCAGAAGCAGCGGAAACCCCCAACGAAACAAGGCGTCTTGAAGGGGATTGGTAGGCCGGGAGGGACTCGAACCCCCAACCAAAGCGTTATGAGCGCTCGGCTCTAACCATTGAGCTACCGGCCCGCCGGTCCCTCCCGTCGCATCCGCCCGCCCGCGCGTCAAGCGGCTCCGGCCTCCGCCACGCCAGCGGCTCTGGCCCCCCACGCCCGCATCGGCTAACGGGGTCGCGTCAACGGGCAAGGGGACGGGCATGAGCGGGCTGACCTACGCGCAGGCGGGCGTGGACATCGACGCGGGCAACGCGCTCGTGGAGCGGATCAAGCCCCACGCGAAACGCACCGAGCGGCCCGGCACCATGGCGGGCCTCGGCGGCTTCGGCGCGCTCTTCGACCTGCGCGCCGCCGGCTACCAGGACCCCATCCTCGTCGCCGCCACCGACGGCGTCGGCACCAAGCTCCGCGTCGCCATCGAGACCGGGCACCTGGACGGCGTCGGCATCGACCTCGTGGCGATGTGCGTCAACGACCTGGTCTGCCAGGGGGCCGAGCCGCTCCTGTTCCTCGACTACTTCGCCACCGGCAAGCTGGAGGTGGAGGAGGCCGCCCGCGTCATCGCCGGCATCGCCGAAGGCTGCGCCCGCTCCGGCTGCGCGCTGGTGGGAGGCGAGACGGCCGAGATGCCGGGGATGTATCACGGCGGCGACTTCGACCTCGCGGGCTTCGCCGTGGGCGCGATGGAGCGGGGTGCGGACCTCCCCAAGGGCGTCACCGAGGGCGACGTCCTCCTCGGCCTCGCCTCGGACGGCGTCCATTCCAACGGCTTCTCCCTCGTGCGCCGCGTGGCCGAGGTCGCGGGCCTGTCCTGGGACGCCCCCGCGCCCTTCGCCGAGGGCACGCTGGGCGAGGCGCTCCTCACCCCCACCCGCCTCTACGTCAGGCCCGCCCTTTCCGCGATCCGCGCCGGCGGCGTCCACGCGCTCGCCCACATCACCGGCGGCGGCCTGACCGAGAACCTCCCCCGCGTCCTCCCCGACGGCCTCGGCGCCACCATCGACCTCACCGCCTGGCACCTCCCCCCCGTCTTCGCCTGGCTGCGCGAGGCTGGCGACATCGCCGAATCCGAGATGCTCAAGACCTTCAACTCCGGCATCGGCCTCGTCGTCGTGGCCGCCGCCGACCGGGCCGAGGCGCTGGCGGCCCAACTCACTGACGCGGGCGAGACGGTGATCCCGCTGGGGACCGTGACGGCGGGGCAGGGGGTCACCTACCGGGGCGCGCTGGCGTGAGCCAAAGGCGCGTCGCCATCCTCCTCTCGGGCGGCGGCTCGAACATGGTGGCGCTGGCCCGCTCCATGACCGGCGACCACCCGGCGCGGCCCGTCCTCGTGCTGTCCAATGACCCCAACGCGGGAGGCCTGACCAAGGCCCGCGACCTCGGCCTCCCCACCGCCGCCATCGACCACCGCCCCTTCGGTCGCGACCGCACGGGTTTCGAGGAGGCGCTCCTCGCCGCCATGGCCCCCCACGCCCCCGACCTCGTCTGCCTCGCGGGCTTCATGCGGATCCTCACCCCCCGCTTCGTCGGCGCCTGGGCGGGCCGGATGCTCAACATCCACCCCTCGCTCCTGCCGCTCTACCCCGGCCTGCACACCCACGCCCGCGCCTTGGCGAACGGCGACGCCGAGCACGGCTGCACCGTCCACGAGGTCACCGAGGAGCTGGACCACGGCCCCCTCCTCGGGCAGGCCCGCGTGCCCGTCCTGCCCGGTGACACCCCCGACACCCTCGCCGCCCGCGTGCTCGGGCAGGAGCACCGCCTTTATCCCGCCGTGTTGCGCCGCTACGCCGCCGGCGACCGGACCCCCGTCCGGCTGCCCTGACGGGCTTTCCAACGCAACGATGTTGCGCTAAGGCGCGGGGCCATGCAGATCATCACCACGACCGAGGCGCTGGCCGCCTTCTGCGACCGAGCCGCCCGGCACCCCTTCGTGACCGTGGACACCGAGTTCCTGCGCGAGCGGACCTACTACTCCAAGCTCTGCCTCCTCCAGATCGCGTATCCCGGCGACGACGAGGACTCGGCCGCCGTGGTGGACCCGATCGCCGGCGGCGACGCCCTCAGCCTCGCCCCCCTCTACGAGCTGTTCCGCAACCCGGACGTGGTGAAGGTCTTCCACGCCGCCCGGCAGGACCTGGAGATCTTCTTCGTCGACGCCGGCGTGATCCCCGCGCCGCTCTTCGACACCCAGGTCGCGGCCATGGTCTGCGGCTTCGGCGATCAGGTCTCCTACGAAACCCTGGTCCGCAAGATCGCCAAGGCCGAGGTGGACAAGTCCTCGCGCTTCACCGACTGGTCGCACCGCCCCCTGTCGGAGGCGCAGCTCCGCTACGCGCTGGCCGACGTGACCCACCTGCGCGCCGTCTACGTCCACCTCGCGGAGCGGCTGAAGCGCACCGGGCGCGAGCATTGGGTGGCCGAGGAGATGGCGATCCTCCTGGACCCCGCCACCTACCGCACCGACCCCGCCGACGCCTGGACGCGCATCCGCACCCGCCCCGGATCGAACAAGATGCTCGCGGCCCTGATCGAGCTCGCCCGCTTCCGCGAGGACTACGCCCAGAGCCGCGACGTGCCCCGCTCGCGCGTGTTCAAGGACGACGCCCTGATCGAGCTGGCGACGACCCGCCCCGCGTCCGAGGCCGACCTCGCCAAGGCGCGGCTGCTGCTGCGCGAGGGCCGGCGCGGCGACATCGCCGAGGGCATCCTGGCGGCGGTCAGGCGCGCGGCGGGCCTGCGCCCCGAGGACCTGCCGCGAATGAACGACTCGCGCGAGCAGTTGCAGGTCAACCCGGCGCTGGCCGACCTCCTGCGGGTCCTCCTCAAGGCCAAGTCCGAAGGGGAGGGGGTCGCCGCCCGCCTGATCGCCTCCTCCGCCGACCTCGACGCCATCGCGGCGGGGGAACGCAACCTCCCCGCCCTGCACGGCTGGCGGCTGGAGGTCTTCGGCGAGGATGCGGTCCAGCTCTGCGAGGGCAAGGTCGCGCTGGCCGCCAAGGGCCAGAACGTCGTGACGGTGCGCCTGTAGGGTGGATGGTTCCTCGGCTCTGCCGAGGGTTCACCCACCAGCCGCCGTTCCCGGTAGGTGAACCTTCGCGTTCCGCGAAGAACCACCCACCCTACGACACGTTGCTCCGAGCCCCGACGCGGCGGCGCGGGTGGACCCTGCGGCTTGCGTATTTGGGGCCAAGTTGATGGGCATGGCGCATCACGCCCGGTCCCCGAAGGCGGCTCGATGCGCGATCCCGGAACCGCGCGCCCAAGCGCCATCCCGTCATGCGGCCCGAACGTCCCCGCTCTGGACCTCGCCCCCGCGCGCCCTTACCTGTGCCCGGTCATCACCGGAGCCCCGCCCATGGCCACCCCCGCCTTCGAGGAGATCGCCGAGACCTTCGAGTTCCTCCCCGACTGGGAGGAGCGCTACCGCGAGGTCATCGCGCTCGGCCGCGCCATGGAGCCCATGCCCGAGGCGCTGAAGGTCCCGGCCACCAAGGTTTCGGGCTGCGCCTCGCAGGTCTGGATTCACCCCGAGATCGCCGGGGGCCGATTCGGCTTCACCGGCGACAGCGACGCCAGCATCGTGCGCGGCCTCATCGCCATCCTGCACGCGCTCTACGCCGGCCTCCCCGTGCAGGAGGTGCCGGAGGTGGACGCCGGCAAGGAACTGGCCCGCCTCGGCCTCGACAGCCACCTGTCCTCGCAGCGGTCGAACGGCGTCCGCGCCATGATCCAGCGCATCCGCGAATCGGCCCGCGAGGCCGCGTAGGGCAGGGGACCTCCTCCCCACTCCCGACGCGAGAAAACCTCGCGACCCACGAAAAATCCTCGCGCCGTGAACCGGTCCTTAACCAGTTCGCGCTATAACCGGTCCAGGACCCAGAACAGGTCCCCGTAGCCGGTCCATCGCCTCTCGAAGGCGAGGCCCAGCCGCGCCGCGCAATCCATCGCCTTCCCGGTCAGGTCCGGGTCGTCGGTCTGCGCCTGATAGACCAGTTTCTCGTAGTGGCCGAAATAGGCGTCCCGCAACTCGGGGTGCCGATCCAGGCCCAGCGGACGCCAGACGAAGGCGTCGAACTGCCGCACGAGGAAGTCCGTCAGGTAGAAGGCCGTCGCCTCGCCCTTGGCCGCGAATACCTCGTTCCCCTCGAAGAAGCTGTAGCAATGCGGCCCTTCGACCATGTCCACGCCCAACCGGGCGCAAGCCGCAGAAAGGAGACCGCCCGTGCCGCAATCCGCATATACCACGAAGACCCGCGCATACCGCCCGCGCGCGGCCTCCACCGCCGCCTCGACGGCCGGAACGATCCGCTGCGGCGCATTGTGGAGGATCGCCGGCAGGCACTGGAGGTCCAGGTGCTCCCAGCCGTTCGCGGCCTTGAGCGCCAGGATCTCGCGCGCCAGCGCCCCGCAGGCGATGAGCAGCACGCGGCCCCGCCCCTCGGGGGCAAGGCCGTCCGTGGTCAGCGTCGCGTCAGGCGCCGATCTGGTTGTGCTTGCGTCCGACAAGGCTCTTGGCGGTCTCCACGGCGACGGCGGCATCGCGGCAATAGGCGTCCGCCCCGATGGCGCGCCCGAACTCCTCGTTGAGCGGGGCCCCGCCCACGAGCACGATGTAGTCGTCGCGGATGCCCTTCTCCTTCAGGGTGTCGATCACGACCTTCATGTAGGGCATCGTCGTGGTGAGCAGCGCCGACATCCCCAGGATGTCCGGCTTCTCGGTCTCCAGCGCCTCCAGGTATTTCTCGACGGCGTTGTTGATGCCGAGGTCCACGACCTCGAAGCCGGCGCCCTCCATCATCATCGACACGAGGTTCTTGCCGATGTCGTGGATGTCGCCCTTGACGGTGCCGATCACCATCTTGCCGACGCGCGGGGCGCCTGTCTCGGCCAGCAGCGGCTTGAGGATCGCCATGCCGCCCTTCATGGCGTTGGCAGCCAGCAGCACCTCGGGCACGAACAGGATGCCGTCGCGGAAGTCCGCGCCCACGATGGTCATGCCGCCGACCAGCGCCTTGGTCAGGATGTCGTAAGGGGTCCAGCCACGATCCAGCAGGATGCGGACCCCTTCCTCGATCTCCTCGCGGAGGCCGTCGTAAAGGTCGTCGAACATCTGCGCGACGAGCTCCTCGTCGTCGAGTTCGCTGAGGATGATCTCGTCGTCGGCCATGGCGGCTCCTGCGGTTTGGTGGTCGCGCCCCCTTGTGCGCCCGAGGGGCGCCGGCCGCGCGGCGGATTGCGACACGGCCTGCCCCGCAACCGACGAAAGGACAAGGGGGTTCCCGCGAACCGCCTTGCCATGTTCATGATATGTTCTAATCATCGGGCCATGGACGCCGAAGGTTCGCACATCCCCACCGACCGCCGCCCCGGCCGGGCCGCGACCGCCAACGCCGCCGGCCGGTTCGAGCCCTATGCCCGCGAGGCCCTGAACGACGGCTGGGAGCGCGAGCCCCTGCCACCGCTCCGCACCGAGGTCACGGAGGAGCGGACTCGCAAGGCGCTGGCCGCGAACGATTCGCCCGACATTCCCTTCGACCGCTCCCTCAACCCCTACCGGGGCTGCGAGCACGGCTGCATCTACTGCTACGCGCGGCCGACCCACGCCTGGCTGGGCCTGTCGCCCGGCCTCGACTTCGAGACGCGGCTGATCGCCAAGCCCGGCGCCCCCGCCGCCCTCGTGCGCGAGTTGGGGGCGAAGGGCTACGTCCCCAGGCCCATCGCGCTCGGCACCGCGACCGACCCCTACCAGCCGATCGAGCGCGACCGCCGCATCACCCGCGCGCTGCTGGAGGTGCTAAGGTCGCATCGTCACCCGGTCGTCCTCGCCACGCGCGGCACGCTGATCGAGCGCGATCTCGACCTCCTCGCGCCCATGGCGGCCGAGGGCCTCGTCAAGGTCGGCGTGTCGGTGACGACGCTCGACCCGTCCCTCTCGCGCGCCATGGAGCCCCGCGCGCCCGCGCCGGCCCGTCGGCTCCAGACGATCCGGCGGCTGTCGGAAGCCGGCGTTCCGGTGCGGGCCATGGTCTCGCCCGTGATCCCGGCGCTGACCGACCATGAGATCGAGGCGATCCTCGCCGCTGCCTCCGACGCCGGGGCGCGGGCCGCCAGCCTCATCGTCCTGCGCCTGCCGCGTGAGATCGCGGACCTGTTCCGCGACTGGCTGGACGAGCGGTTTCCGGACCGGGCAGCCCGCGTGATGAACCGCGTTAGGGAGCTGCACGGCGGCAGCGACTATGACTCCGGCTGGGGGACGCGCATGACGGGGCAGGGCGAATGGGCGCGGCTGATGCGGGCGCGCTTCGACCTGGCGGCCCGGCGGCTGGGACTGGGCGGGATGCCACCGCTCCGCACCGACCTGTTCCGGGTGCCGAGGGCGCCCGACCCTCAGCTCTCGCTGTTCTGAGGACGTTCGACGGCGAGCCGCACGAGGTCCGGCAGCGCGCCTACCGGCAGCACGAAGCACACGTCCGAGAACCCCTTGGACACGGGGATCGAGGACTCGAACAGCAGTTCCGTCCCATCGTCGCTGAGCCGCGTGGTCACGCTCGCATCGACCTTGCCATAACGGCGGCGGCTGTGGCCCTTCCGAAGGACCTTGTGGCCTTCCAATGTCATCGTTTCTCTCCTGGCTGAACAGGAGGAATATGGGGATGCAGAGGCCGAAATGTAAGGTCTGGCGAGGATTTGAGGGACGTTTCTCACGTCCTTCGACAAGGCCGGGCGTGGCTCAGGCCCGACCGCGCCGTCCACCGCGGCGGGGCGCGGCCGAGGCATCCTCGCCCGTGCCGTCCGAAGCCGAGGAGAAGGGGCCCAGCCGCTCGACGATGGTCTCCAGGGCCGGACGCTCGCCGCGCGGACGGGTCTCCAGAGCCTCGCGCATCGCCCGCAGGTGGTCGGTCATGGTGCCGCAGCAGCCGCCGATCAGCGTGGCCCCAGCGTCACGGGCCAGCACGGCGTAGTCCGCCATCAGCTCCGGCGTGCCGTCGTAGTGGATGTGCCCCTCGTGATAGCGCGGGATGCCGGCGTTGCCCTTGGCGATGATCGGCCGCTCCGGCCCGGCGGCGGCGAAGCCCAGCACCGTCCGCAGCAGGTCCGAGGCCCCCACGCCGCAGTTCGCGCCGAAGGCGATGGGCGGGTGGGGCAGCTTGCCGACCAGCTTCACCAGCTCGGCCGAGGTCAGGCCCATCATGGTCCGCCCGGCCGTGTCGAAGCTCATGGTGCCGCACCAGGGCATCCCCGCCAGCCGGAAGGCCTCGGCGGCGGCCTTGAACTCCTCGGCGGCGCTGATCGTCTCGATCCAAAGGACGTCCGCGCCGCCCTCCTTCAGCGCCTCGGCCTGCTCGTGGAACATTTCCACCGCCGATTCGTGCGTGAGGGAGCCCATGGGCGCCATGATCTCGCCGGTGGGGCCCACGTCGCCGGCCACGACCACCGGGCGGCCCGCCCGGTCGGCCACGTCGCGGGCGATGGCGCTCGCCGCCATGTTCAGCTCGCGCACCCGGCCCTGCGCCGAGTGGAGCTTCAGGCGCGAGGCATTCGCCCCGAAGGTGTTGGTCAGGAAGATGTCCGACCCCGCGTCCACCCAGGACTGGTAGAGCGCGCGGATGCGGTCGGGGTGATCGACGTTCCAAAGCTCGGGCGCGTCGCCCGAGGTCAGGCCCATGTTGAACAGGTTGGTTCCGGTCGCGCCGTCGGTCAGCAGCCAATCGCGGGTTTCGAGCAGGCGGGACAGGGCGTCGGTCATGGGTCTTGGCCTTTCGGGGAGGGCGCGGCCCGGCATCGGGACCAGCGCGGCAGGGACGGCCGCCCCATTGGAAGGGCGGCCCGGAGGTCCGAGATGGGTCGGGGGCCGCGCCTGTCCAGCCGGGCGCGCGCGGCGGCCTCAGCCGACCTCGTTCATGATCTGCGCCTTGGCCTCGGCCAGCAGCGCCCGCATCCTGGCGCGCAGCGTCGGCTCGTCGGCCCGGTCGCCCAGGTCGGCGCGGATCTTGCGGAACACGTCCTCCTCGCCCGCCTCCTGGAAGTCGGACTTGATGACCTCGCGGGCGTAGGCCTCGGCCTCGTCGCCGGACTTGCCCAGGAGCCCGGCGGCCCAGAGGCCCAGGAGCTTGTTGCGCCGCGCCTCGGCCCGGAACTGCATCTCGGCGTCGTGGGCGAACTTGGCCTCGAAAGCGTGCTCGCGATCGTCGAACGTGGTCATGTCCTGGGCCTTTCCTTCCCTAGCCGCTGCGGCGTCACGCCTTGGGTATGGCCCCGGGGTGGCTTGCCCGCAAGGGGGCCTTGCCGTAAGACGCCCCCAACCTCACATGAGCGGGTCCCCCGACCCGAGGAGCCCCCATGGCACCGCGCCGCAAGAAGATCTACGAAGGCAAGGCCAAGATCCTGTACGAGGGCCCCGAGCCCGGGACGATCATCCAGTACTTCAAGGACGAGGCCACCGCCGGCAACGGCGCCAAGAAGGAGGTGTTCGAGGGCAAGGGTGTCCTGAACAACCGCCTGTCCGAGTTCTTCATGACCGGCCTCAACCAGATCGGCGTGCCCACGCACTTCATCCGGCGCCTCAACATGCGCGAGCAGCTCGTGCGGCAGGTGGAGATCATCCCGCTTGAGGTGATCGTCCGCAACTACGCCGCCGGCTCCATGGCCAAGCGGCTCGGCCTCGAGGAGGGGATGCAGCTTCCCCGGCCCATCGTGGAGTTCTGCTACAAGGACGACCGCCTGGGCGACCCGCTGGTGCCCGAGGAATACATCATCGCCTTCGGCTGGGCGGCGCAGCAGGACCTCGACGACATCGTGGCGCTGGCGCTGCGGGTGAACGACTTCCTGTCGGGCGTGTTCATGGGCGTCGGCATCCGGCTCGTGGACTTCAAGATCGAGATCGGGCGCATCTGGGACAACGACTTCGCCCAGCTGATCGTCGCCGACGAGATCAGCCCCGACTCCTGCCGCCTTTGGGACATCGAGACCGGCCGCAAGCTGGACAAGGACGTGTTCCGCAAGGACCTGGGGAGCCTGACCGAGGCCTATACCGAGGTCGCGCGGCGGCTGGGCGTGCTGCCCTCGAACGTCACGCACCGCCCCAAGCCCACGCTCATCAACTGAAGGCTCGCGCGATGAAGGCCACCGTCACCGTCATGCTCAAGACCGGCGTGCTCGACCCGCAGGGCGAGGCCGTGCGCCGCGCCCTGGGCTCCCTGGGCTTCGAGGGCGTCGGGGGCGTCCGCCAGGGCAAGGTGATCGAGCTCGACCTCGCCGCTCAGGACCGCGCGACCGCCGAGACCGAGGTCCGCGCCATGTGCGAGAGGCTCCTCGCCAACACCGTGATCGAGAGCTACCGGATCGAGCTCGCCTGACAGGAGCAGCGCCATGAAGGCCGCCGTCGTCGTCTTCCCCGGCTCCAACTGCGACCGCGACCTCGCGGTGGCGCTTCGCGCCGCCGGGGCCGACGTGGCCATGGCCTGGCACAAGGATGATGCCTTGCTCCCGGGAACCGACCTCGTGGCGGTGCCGGGTGGCTTCTCCTTCGGCGACTACCTGCGCTGCGGCGCCATCGCGGCGCGATCGCCCATCGCGGCGGCCGTCCAGGCCCATGCCCGGCGCGGCGGCTACGTGCTGGGCGTCTGCAACGGCTTCCAGGTCCTGACCGAGATGGGCCTCCTGCCCGGGGCGCTGATGCGGAACGCCGGCCTCAAGTTCATCTGCCGCACGGCGCGGCTGCACGTCGCCACGGCGGACAGCGCCTTCACCGGGAACTTCGCCCAAGGCCAGGAGGTCCGCTTCCCCGTCGCCCACCACGACGGCAACTACTTCGCCGACGCCGAGACGCTGGCCCGCCTCCAGGGCGAGGACCGCATCGCCTTCACCTACGCCTCCTCGCTGAACGGCTCCGTGCTCGACATCGCGGGCGTGCTCTCGGCCAACCGCCGCGTGCTGGGCCTGATGCCGCACCCCGAGCGGGTGGCGGATCCCGGCCACGGAGGCACCGATGGGCTGGCGCTTTTCCGCGGGCTCGTGGATCAGCTCGCCCCGGCCTGACATCGCTTCCTTGAGACGCGCCGTCACCCGGCGTAAGCCGGGCCGCATGAACGTCGCCCGTGACACCCCTCCCGGCCGGTCCTGGTGGCCCCGCATCGCGCTGGGCCTGTTCTGCCTCGCGGCGGTGGCGATCATCTGGATCACCAACCAAGTCCTGACCCAGCGCTTCACCGAGACGACCAAGAACCGGGCCGAGGTGCGCTACACGCTCTACGTGGGCCAGCTCGTCTCCGAGCTGCAACGCAACTCCATCGTGCCCCAGCTCCTCGTGCGCGACCCGGAGCTGATCGAGGCGCTGCTGTCGCAGAACTTCTCCCAGTCCACCCAGCGGCTTCTCAGCCTCGTGGACGAGATCGGCGCCGCCTCCATCATGCTCTACGACCGCGACGGCCGCGTCGTCGCCGCGACCGAGCGGACCCGCCTGGGCGAGGGGCACCGCGACGCCAGCTACTTCACCGGCGCGCTCCGCTCCAGCTCGACCGTCTTCACCACCCTCCAGGGGCCGAGCGGCGCCTACGAGTTCCTCTATTCCCGCCGGGTCGAGGACGGGGGCGAGACGCTGGGCGTCATCTCGGTCGAGGTGGACCTCGCCCGGCTGGAACGGAACTGGGCCGGCACCCAGGACGCGGTGATGGTGCTGGACAGCCAGGGCACCGTCGTCCTCGCGACCGAACGGCGCTGGCGCGGGCTGGCCGAGGCCGAAGCGCTGGGCCTCACCTCCGCGCCCTCCTCCATCGAGAGGGCGCTGCGCGTCACCCAGGACTGGGCCACGCTGCCCGTGGACGCGTACCTGAGCGGCGAGGCCGTGCTCCGGCGCGAGCTGCGCGTCCCCTTCCAGGGCTGGCGCATGGTCGGCTTCACCGCCTATGCCAGCGTGCGCGAGAGGGTGAACGGCGTCCTCGCCCTCGAGATCATGGGATTCGCCATCCTCCTGGCGCTGGCCTTCTGGATGTCGAACCGCAAGACCGCCTCGCGCCTCGTCAGCACCCAGCGCGAATCGGCCGAGCTGCGGCTATTGAACGCACGCCTCTCCCGCGAGATCGCGGAACGCGAGCGGATGGAGAAGACCCTTCAGGTCGCCGAGCAGACGCTGGCGCAGTCCTCCAAGCTCGCCGTCCTGGGCGAGATGTCGGCCGCCGTGAGCCACGAGCTGAACCAGCCGCTCGCCGCGATGAAGACCTATCTCGCCGGCGCGCGGCTCCTCATCCAGCGCAAGCGGCCCGAGGAGGCGCTGGCCTCGTTCCAGCGGATCGACGACCTGATCGACCGCATGGGCGCGATCACCCGGCAGCTCAAGTCCTATGCCCGCAAGGGCTCCGATGCTTTCGAGCCCTTCGACGTGCGCGACGCGGTGTCCTCGGCGCTCGCCATGATGGAGCCACAGCTCAAGGCCCGGCGCGTCGCCATCGACCGCACAATGCCCGAGGGGCCGGCGACGGTCCTCGGCGACCGGCTCCGGCTGGAGCAGGTCATCGTCAACCTCCTCCGGAACGCGCTCGACGCCACGCGCGAGGTCAAGGAGCCCGCCATCGACATCCTCCTGGCCGCCGGGCAGGCCGTCCGTCTCACGGTGCGCGACAATGGGCCCGGAATCGAGGATCTGGACGCGCTTTTCGAGCCCTTCTATACAACCAAGCAGCCCGGCGACGGAGTTGGCCTGGGGCTGGCCATCTCGTCCGGCATCGTGAACGACCTGGGCGGGCGGCTGACCGCGCGCAACGGGGCCGGCGGCGGGGCCGTCTTCGAGGTGGTCCTCCCCGCATTGGACGCCTCGGCCGCCGCCGCCGAATAGGGAAGGATCCTGCCGTGTCGAAATCCATGAAGATCGCCATCGTCGACGACGAGAAGGACATGCGCCAGTCGATCAGCCAATGGCTTGCGCTCTCCGGCTTCGACACCGAGACCTACGCCTCGGCCGAGGATGCCCTCAAGGGCATCAACGCCGATTATCCGGGCATCGTCGTCAGCGACGTCAAGATGCCGGGCATGGACGGGATGCAGTTCCTCCGCAAGCTCAAGAGCGTGGACTCGACGCTGCCCGTCATCATGATCACCGGCCACGGCGACGTGCCCATGGCGGTGGAGGCGATGCGCGTCGGCGCCTTCGACTTCCTGGAGAAGCCCTTCAACCCCGACCGCATGACCGACCTCGCCAAGAAGGCGTCGCAGGTCCGCCGCCTCGCGCTCGACTCCCGCGCCCTGCGGCGCGAGCTGTCGGACAAGGATGCGCTGATGCGCAAGCTCATCGGCGCCTCCCCGGCGATGGAGCGGCTGCGCGAGGACATCCTCGACCTTGGCCAGGCCGAGGGCCACATCCTCATCGAGGGGGAGACCGGGACCGGCAAGACCCTGGTCGCCCACGCGCTCCACGCCGTCAGCGCCCGGTCGTCGCGCAAGTTCGTCCTGATGAGCTGCTCCGCCTTTGACGAGGAGACGCTGGGCCGCCGCCTGTTCGGCCCGCCCCAGCAGGACGAGCCGGTGGCCGCCATGGAGGAGGCGCGCGGCGGCACCCTGGTGCTGGAGGACATCGAGGCGCTGTCGCCCGCCATGCAGGCCCGCCTCCTGACCGCCATCAACGAGCAGGGCTCCCCGGCCGAGACGCGGATCATCGGCATCTGCAACCTTCAGGATGAGGGCAAGACCTGCGAATCGGTTTTGCGGCCCGATCTCTTCTATCGGCTCGCCGCCCTGCGAATCACCGTGCCGCCGCTGCGCCAGCGCGGCGAGGACATCCTCACCCTCTTCACCCGCCTGAGCGAGCAGTTCGCCGACGAATACGGCTGCGACACGCCCGAGGTCTCGGCGCAGGAGGCGGCGCAGCTCCTCCAGGCGCCTTGGCCGGGCAACGTGCGCCAGCTCATCAACGTCGCCGAGCGCGCCGTGCTCCAGAACCGGCGCGGGACGGGGACCATCGCCTCGCTCCTGATGGCCGACACCGACGACAGCTCGCGACCGGCGATGACGACGGAAGGCAAGCCCCTGAAGGAGTTCGTCGAGGCGTTCGAGCGGATGCTCATCGACAACACGATGCGACGCCACAAGGGCAGCATCGTCGCGGTCATGGAGGAGCTCTGCCTCCCCCGCCGCACCCTCAACGAGAAGATGGCCAAGTACAACCTGAGCCGGTCGGACTACCTCTGACCCGTGATCGCCGGGCCTCCGAATGGTCAGCCTCGAACGGTTAGCCATTGTGCAGGCCGCCCCGCCTTCGCTATGAAGGGGGGAACGGGCGGTCGCACCTGCGCCGCCCGTCGCTGAATTTCCGCGCATCCGACCTCAGGCCCGACGCGGCCACGGATGCGACGGACTGGACTGGGCCGCACCGGCCTGACTGAATCCCCGGACGCGCCGCCCCCAAGGCGGCGCCAAGGGGGCCTGAACGGGCGCCGCGATCCTCGCGGCGTCGGAGACGAACCCGCGATGCAGCTCGCGCACGACGACCGACGCCAGGGTCGGGTCCCCCGGGACCCCGGCCCCGCGTCCGCGCGAGCCGTCGCCCTTAATGGACACGCCCCGCCCGCCAGCGCCCTCCAGGGGGCGCCGCCTGGCCGCGCGTGCAGGATCACATGGCCAAGAAAATGCTCATCGACGCCACCCACGCCGAGGAAACTCGCGTCGTCGTGGTGGACGGCACCAAGGTCGAGGACTTCGACTTCGAATCCGCCAGCAAGCGCCAGCTCGCCGGCAACATCTACCTCGCCAAGGTCACGCGCGTAGAGCCGTCGCTCCAGGCGGCCTTCATCGATTACGGCGGCAACCGGCACGGCTTCCTCGCCTTCGCCGAGATCCATCCCGACTACTACCAGATCCCCATCGCAGACCGTCAGGCACTCCTCGCCGAGGAACGCGCCCTCGCCGAGCAGCAGGCCGACGACGAGGACGCAGCCCAGGAGGAGGGCGGCGACGAGCCCCGCTCCGAGAACGGCAACGGCAACGGCAACGGCCACCGCCGCGAGGGCCGCCGTCAGCGCGTGCGCGGCCGCGGCCGCTCGCGTCCCCTGAACCGCGAGGGCGATGCCGTCGCGACGCAGGACGCGGGCGCCGACCCCGCCGGCATGGAGACCATCGACCTCGGCGAGGAGGGCGACCAGCCCGACTCCGAGGGCCTGTCCCACATGGACACCGTGCCGGAGACGCCCGTGGACACCCCCGCCGCCGACGAGGGGGCCGAGGACGAATCCAATGGCGGTTCGGGCGTGGAGGTCGTCGAGAAGGACGACACCATCGAGACCGTGGCCGAGGAGGACGACCACCTCGACCTCCGCCCGCGCCAGAAGCCGCAGCGTGCCCGCCGCTACAAGATCCAGGAGGTCATCAAGGTCCGGCAGATCATGCTGGTCCAGGTCGTCAAGGAGGAGCGCGGCAACAAGGGCGCGGCGCTGACCACCTACCTGTCGCTGGCGGGCCGCTACTGCGTGCTGATGCCCAACACCGCGCGCGGCGGCGGCATCTCCCGCAAGATCACCAACGCCGTGGACCGCAAGAAGCTCAAGGAGATCGCGGCCGAGCTGGAGGTGCCGGACGGCGCCGGCCTCATCATCCGCACCGCCGGGAGCCAGCGAACCAAGCCCGAGATCAAGCGCGACTACGAATACCTCCAGCGCCTGTGGGAGCAGATCCGCGAGCTGACGCTGAAATCCATCGCGCCGGCCAAGATCTACGAGGAAGGCGACATCATCAAGCGGTCGATCCGCGACCTCTACTCCAAGGAGATCGACGAGGTCATCGTCGAGGGGGCCGAGGGCTACCGCAACGCCCGCGACTTCATGAAGATGATCATGCCGGCGCACGTGCAGAACGTGGTGCCCTACGGCGATCCGATGCCGCTCTTCGCCCGCTACCAGGTGGAAAGCTACCTCGCCTCCATGTTCAACCCCACGGTGCAGCTCCCCTCGGGCGGCTACATCGTGATCGGCGTCACCGAGGCGCTGGTCGCCATCGACGTGAACTCGGGCCGCGCCACCAAGGAAGGCTCCATCGAGCAGACCGCGCTCAAGACCAACCTGGAGGCCTCCGACGAGATCGCCCGCCAGTTGCGCCTGCGCGACCTCGCGGGCCTCATCGTCGTCGACTACATCGACATGGACGAGCGCAAGAACAACGCCGCCGTCGAGAAGCGCTTCAAGGACAAGCTCAAGAACGACCGCGCCCGCATCCAGGTGGGCCGCATCTCGGGCTTCGGCCTCCTGGAGATGTCGCGCCAGCGGCTCCGCCCGGGGATGCTTGAATCGACCACGCAGCCCTGCCCGCACTGCCACGGCACCGGCCACCTGCGCTCGGACGAGAGCGTGGCCCTGATGATCCTCCGCCAGATGGAGGAGGAGGGCGTGCGCGGCCGCACCAAGGAGGTGCTGCTGCGCGTGCCCGTGGGCACCGCCAACTACCTGATGAACCACAAGCGCGAGCACGTGGCCATCATCGAGCAGCGCTACGGCATGGCCGTCCGCGTTGAGGCCGACCCGCGCCTGGTCTCGCCCGACTTCGCCATCGAGAAGTTCAAGACCGCCACCCGCGCCGTCCCCGAGCCCACGGCTATCGTCATGGCCGGCCAGCCCGCGCTGATGCCCGAGGAGGAGGAGTTCATCGAGGAGGAGACCATCGAGCTTGAGGTCGAGGCGGAGGAGGAGGCCGAGGAGGCCCCCGAGGCCGAGACGACCGAGGCCGAGGCCGAAGCCGCGCCCGCCGCCAACGGCGAGGACGACCGCCCGCGCAAGAAGCGCCGCCGCCGGCGTCGCCGGCGCAATGGCGACCGGGCCGACTTCGCCGCTGGAGGCGAGGGGGCCGAAGGCGACGAGGAGGGTGACGAGGCGGACGAGGCGGACGAGTCCGAGTCTGCCGAGTCCGACTCCGCCGTCGAGGAGCCGGCCCCCGCGCCGGAGCCGGAGCCCTCTCCCGAGCCCGCCGAGGAGCCTCTGACCGCCGAGGCCGCCCCCGCGCCGGAACCCGCCCCCATGGCGGAGCCCGCGCCCAAGCGCCGGACGCGCCGCAAGGCCGTCGAGGCCGCGCCCGCCGAGGCCCCGGTTGCCGAAGAGGCCCCGGCCGAGCCCGCGCCCAAGCGTCGGACGCGTCGCAAGGCCGACGCCGCCCCCGCCGAGGCCGCGCCGCAGGCCGAGAAGCCCGCCAAGCCGGCCCGCGCCCGCCGTTCGCGCTCCGCCGCTGCGACGGCCGGCGAGGCCGAGGTGCCGCTGCCCGCCCCGGCGAACCCGGACGACGAGGTGGAGGCCGCGCTCGCGCTCGACGACGAGCCGGCGGTGGACGTGCCCGCGCCCCCCGGCGACGCGCCCGCCACGCCCGAGGCCGCGCGCGAGGAGGCCCAGCGCCTGTTCGAGCCCGCTCCCGAGGCGCAGCCCGAGTCCACGCCCGCCCCGGCCAACACCGAGGCCGAGCCCGAGCCCGACAAGCCCAAGCGGCGCGGCTGGTGGGCGCGCTGACCCGAACGCGGCAACCGGAAGCGATGAAGGGCCTCGCCGCAAGGCGAGGCCCTTTTCATGTCGCATCGAAGGTGAAGCGAGGGGGCCTCAGCCCCGATCCGGCCCCCGGCGGATGAGGTGCGCCTGCGCCCCGTCCTCGACGACTTGGCCCAGGTGCTCGTGCCCGGCCTCGGCGCAGAAGTGGGGCAGGTCGATCGCCGCCATGGCGTCGGTCGCCAGCACCCGCAGCACCTCGCCGGGCCGCATCGCCAGCAGGACCTTGCGGGCGCGCAGGACAGGCAGGGGGCAGATCAGCCCCCGCGCGTCGATCTCGCGATCGGGTGTCATGCCGACCCCCCCGGGATGTCGAAGCCAGGCGGGGCCAGCTCGAACCCCTCGAACCGGAAGCCCGGGCTGACCGTGCAGCCGACCAGCGTCCAGGCCCCCGTGCTCCGCGCCGCCTGCCACCAGCCCGCCGGTACGATCCCCTGCGGCGACTGGCCCGCCAGCACCTCGGGCCCGAGCAGGATGCCCCGCGCCGGCCCAACCTCGCTGTCGGCCAGCGACAGCACCAGCGGAGCGCCGGCGTGGAAGTGCCAGATCTCCGCCGCGTCCACCCGATGCCAGTGGCTCCGCTCGCCCTCGCGCAGCAGGAACAGGATGGCGGTCCCCGCCGGCCTCTCGCCCGGACCCGCCTCCGCCGCCCAGGTCTGCCGGTACCAGCCGCCCTCCGGGTGCGGGGCGAGCGACAGATGGGCGATGATCTCGTCGGCGGTCATGGCTCCTCCATCATGGCGCGGCGGGGAGGCCCGCGCCGCCCCGCCGCGCCACGGCGGTCAGCGCAGGATGCTGCGGCCCGCGTATTCGGCCACGTCGCCCAGCATCTCCTCGATGCGGATGAGCTGGTTGTATTTCGCCAGCCGGTCCGACCGCGACAGCGAGCCGGTCTTGATCTGCCCGCAGTTGGTGGCCACCGCCAGGTCGGCGATGGTGGCGTCCTCGGTCTCGCCCGAGCGGTGCGACAGGACCGAGGTGTAGCGCGCGCGGTGCGCCATCTCGACAGCGCGCAGCGTCTCGGTCAGGGTGCCGATCTGGTTGACCTTGACGAGCAGCGAGTTGGCGATGCCCCGCTGGATGCCGTCGCGCAGCCGGTCGGGGTTGGTCACGAACAGGTCGTCGCCCACGAGCTGCACGCGGTCGCCCAGCGCCTCGGTCAGCATCGCCCAGCCGTCCCAGTCGTCCTCGCTCATGCCGTCCTCGATGGAGAGGATCGGATAATCGGTCGCCAGCCCCTCGAGGTAGCGGACGTTCTCCTCCGAGGTCATGGAGGCGTTCTCGCCCTCCATCACGTAGCGGCCGCCCTTGAAGTATTCCGTCGCCGCGCAGTCGAGCGCCAGGAAGATGTCCTCGCCGGGGCGGTAGCCCGCGCCCTCGATGGACCGCAGGATCACGTCCAGCGCCTCGCGGGCCGACCGCAGGCCGGGCGCGAAGCCGCCCTCGTCACCGACGCCGGTCGCGAGCCCCTGATCGTGCAGCTCCTTCTTCAGCGTGTGGAACACCTCCGACCCCATGCGCACGGCCTCGCGGATGTTCTCCGCCGCGACCGGCATGATCATGAACTCCTGGATGTCGATCGGGTTGTCGGCGTGCTGGCCGCCGTTGATGATGTTCATCATCGGCACCGGCAGCACCCGCGCCGCCGGCCCGCCCACGTAGCGATACAGCGGCTGCGTCGTGAACTCCGCCGCCGCCTTGGCGACCGCGAGGCTCACGCCCAGGATCGCGTTCGCCCCGAGCCGCCCCTTGTTCGGCGTGCCGTCCAGCTCGATCATCAGGGCGTCGAGGCTCGCCTGCTCGGTCGCGTCCATGCCCATGACGGCCTCGGCGATCTCGCCATTCACCGCCGCCACGGCCTCCAGCACGCCCTTGCCCTTGTAGCGCGCCTTGTCGCCGTCGCGCCTCTCCACCGCCTCGTGCGCGCCCGTGGACGCGCCCGAGGGCACGGCGGCGCGGCCCTGCGTCCCGTCCTCCAGCGTCACGTCGACCTCGACGGTCGGGTTGCCCCGGCTGTCGAGGATCTCGCGGGCGTGGACGTCGATGATCGTGCTCATGGGGGCCTCCTGGTCTGCGCCCATCCTTGGGGCATCGGGTAACGGTCGCGTGTCCCTAGCGCGCGACGGCCGCCGGGGAAAGGGCCGCGCGGGCCCGCGCCCTCTCGCGCAGGAGGCTGTAGACCCCCGATCCCACGATCATCACGGCCCCGACCAGCGTCCAGAGGTCCGGCCGCTCGGCGAAGACGACGATCCCGATCCCCATCGCGAACAGCAGCCGCGAATAGCGGAACGGCATGATGACCGACAGCTCGCCCATCCGCGTCGACTCGGTCAGGAGCCAGTAGCCCGCCGCCCCCGCCACCGTCGCGGCGAGCAGCCACGGCCCCTCCGCCCCCACTGGCCGCACCGCGCCCCCCGTGACGACCAGTTGCAGCGCCCCCACCAGCGCCACCGCGCCAAAGCCCCAGCCGGCGAGCAGGATCGAATCCGTCGCCGGTGGCACCCGCCGCGTGAACAGGTCCCGCGCCGACAGCCCCACCACCGCGAGGAGCGCGAGCAGCGACGCCGCCTGGAACGTCTCCGTCCCCGGCCGCACGATCAGCAGGACCCCCGCGAAGCCCACGCCGATCGCCGTCCAGCGCCGCCAGCCCACCGGCTCCCGCAGGATCAGCGCCGCCGCCATTGTGGTCGCCAGCGGCGTCGCCTGGAAGATCGCCGTCGCCGTGGTCAACGGCGCCAGCGCCACCGCCAGAACGTAGCCGAAGGTCCCCAGCATCTCGCCGAGGTTCCGCCCCAGCACCATCGGATGCAGCAGCCGCCGCGACAGGAACCGCTGCCCCCGCGCCCGCGCCGCCACCGCGAAGCCCGCCATCCCCAGCAGCCCCAGCACGAGGAGGATCTGCCCCGGCGGCATCCCCCGCTGCGCCAGCAGCTTGATGAACGTGTCCTCCACGGCGAAGCCGCCCATGGCAAGGACCATGTAAAGGATGCCGCGCCCGTTCCCGCTCATCCGCGCGCCTTCCGTCCGACGGGCACGCCATACAGCTCCAGCCGGTGCCCCATCAGCCGGTAGCCCAGCCGCTCGGCGATGCGCTCCTGGAGGGCCTCGATCTCCGGGTCCACGAACTCGATCACCTCGCCGCTGTTCATGTCGATCAGGTGGTCATGGTGGTCGCGGTCGGCGGGCTCGTAGCGCGCGCGCCCGTCCCGGAACTCCAGCCGCTCCAGGATGCCCGCCTCCTCGAACAGCTTCACCGTCCGGTAGACCGTCGCGATGGACAGGCCCGGGTCGAGCCGCGCCGCCCGCGCGTGCAGCTCCTCCACGTCCGGGTGGTCGCCCGACTCCTCCAGCACGCGGGCGATCAGCCGCCGCTGCTCGGTGAGCCTCAGGCCATGCGCCTCGCAGCGCTCAAGGATCGTCGGGGCCATGCCGGGCCTTTCCGGGAAGGGGACGCAGGCCGATTAGCCCCTCGCGCATCCCGACGCCAGCCGGGACGCGCGCACCGGGCGGGTCACTCCACCCGCACCAGCGCGTGCCGCTTCCGCCCCGCCGTGAGCTTCAGCCCGCCGCGCAGCTCGTCCAGCGACAGCAGCCGCGGCTCCGTCACCACCTCGTCATTGATCCGCGCGCCGCCCTCGGCGAACAGCCGCTTCGCCTCCTTGCCCGAAGCCGCAAGCCCCGCCTGCACGAACAGCGCCGTGTTGGCGAGCCCCGCGCCTACCTGCGCCGCTGTCACGACCACCGTGGGCAGATCCTCGCCCACGCCGCCCGCCTCGAAGACCTCGCGCGCCGTCCGCTCCGCCGCCTCCGCCGCCGCGCGGCCGTGCAGCAGCGCCGTCACCTCGTTGGCCAGCACGACCTTGCCGTGGTTGATCTCCGCCCCGCCCAGGTTCCCCAGCCGGTCGCATTCCTGCACCGGCAGCTCGGTATACAGCTTCAGGAACCGCCCCACGTCCGCGTCGGTGGTGTTGCGCCAGAACTGCCAGAACTCGTAGGGGCTCAGCATATCGCCGTTCAGCCAGACCGCGCCGCCCTGCGACTTGCCCATCTTCCGCCCGTCCGAGGTGGTCAGCAGCGGCGTCGTCAACCCCCAGATCTCGGCCCCATCGACCCGCCGCGTCAGGTCGATCCCGTTGACGATGTTCCCCCACTGGTCCGACCCGCCCATCTGGAGCACGCAGCCATAGCGCCGGTTCAATTCCAGGAAGTCATAGGCCTGGAGGATCATGTAGTTGAACTCCAGGAACGACAGCGACTGCTCGCGATCGAGGCGCGACTTCACGCTCTCGAAGGACAGCATCCGGTTGACGCTGAAGTGCCGCCCGATGTCCCGCAGGAAGTCGAGGTAGTTCAACCCGTCCAGCCATTCGGCGTTGTTCAGCATCAGCGCGTCGGTCGGCCCGTCGCCATAGGCGATCAGCTTGCCGAAGACGCCCTTGAAACCCTCGATGTTGCGGTCGATCTGCCCGGTCGTCAGCAGCGGCCGCTCCTCGCTGCGGAACGACGGGTCGCCCACCTTGGTCGTCCCCCCGCCCATCAGCGTCAGCGGCTTGCCCCCGCATTTCTGCAGCCAGCGCAGCACCATGATGTTCATCAGGTGCCCGACATGGAGCGAGGCCGCGGTCGCGTCATAGCCGATGTAGGCCGGCACCACGCCCGCCGTCAGCTTGGCGTCCAGCGCCGACAGGTCGGTGCAGTCGGCGTAATAGCCACGCTCGATCAGCACGTTCAGGAAGTCGGACTTGGGCTGAAAGGTCATGGCTTGTTCCCCGCATTCGGTCGGCGCAGTCTATAGGCCCCGCGTCCCCGGAGGGAAAGATGACCGAAGCCCTCGCCGCGCCCCTTACCGCCCTCGGCGCGATGTCCGGCACCTCGCTCGACGGCGTGGACGCGGCGGTTCTGGTGACGGACGGCGAGCGGATCGCCGGTTTCGGCCCCACCGCCTACCGCCCCTACACGCCCGACGAACGCGCCACCCTCCGCGCCGCCTTGGGCCATTGGGACGGCGAGGAGGTCGAAGCCGCCGCCCGCGTCGTCGAGGCCGCGCATATCGAGATCCTGTCCCGCTTCCCCGCCGTGGACCTCGTGGGCTTCCACGGCCAGACCCTCGCCCACGACCCCGGCGGGCGGGGGACGTTGCAGGTCGGCGACGGCGCGGCGCTCGCGAAGGCCCTGAACCGCCCCGTCATCTGGGACTTCCGCTCCGAGGACGTCCGCCAGGGCGGGCAGGGCGCCCCGCTCGCCCCCTTCTTCCACTGGGCCCTCGCCCGCCGCATCGGCGCGACCGAGCCGCTCGCGGTCCTCAACCTCGGCGGCGTCGGCAACCTCACCTGGATCGACCCCCGCGCCGACTGCCCCGAGGCCCCCGGCGCGCTCCTCGCCTTCGACACCGGTCCCGCGAACGCCCCCGTGGACGACCTCCTCCACCGCCGCCGGGGCCTGCCCCGCGACGAGGACGGCCGCCTCGCCGCCGCAGGCACCGTCTCCGAGCCCCTCGTGGCCGCGTTCCTGTCCCACCCCTTCTTCGCCAGGCCCCCGCCCAAGTCGCTCGACCGCGACGCCTGGGCGCATCTGCTGGCCGCCGTCGAGTCCCTTCCCGACGCCGACGCCGCCGCCACCCTCACCGCCTGCGCGGCGGCGGCGGTGGGGCAGGGGCTCCGGCTCTGCCCCGCGCCGCCCGCCCGCCTCCTCGTGACCGGCGGCGGCCGCCGCAACCCGACCCTCATGGCGATGATCGCCGCCCGCGCCGCCTGCGACGTGGCCCCCGTGGAATCCGTCGGCCTCGACGGCGACATGCTGGAGGCGCAGGCCTTCGCCTTCCTCGCCGTCCGTGTCCGGCGCGGCCTTCCGACCTCCGCGCCCGGCACGACCGGCGTCCCCCGCCCGGTCACGGGGGGCCGCCTGAGCCGCCCCTGACCCCTGTTGCAGTCCTGCAACAGCAAGGTCGGGGAAACCCGACTTCCGTTGAAGGCCCGCCTGCCGCACATACCTCGGACGGGCCGAGGATGCCTTCCCGACGCATCCGGCCGGCCCGTCCATTTGGACAAGAAAGGTAGACTCAAATGCTTAATCGCCTGTCGCTCATTTCCGCGGCCGCCCTCCTCGCCGCGTCGCCGGCCTTCGCCGCCGGCTTCGCCCCCGCCACGACGCCCGCCGCGCCCGTGGCCCCCATCACCGTGACGGCGACCCCGCCCGCCGCCACGCCCGACTGGACCGGCTTCTACGTCGGGGGCGACCTGTCCTACGGCCAGTTCGACTCGGACGACATCGACACCGAGGCCGACGGCCACCTGACCGGCCTCCACGCCGGCTACCAGCGCGACTTCGGCCGCTTCGTCCTCGGCGCCGAGCTGGAGCATGACTGGGGCAACATCGCCATCGACGACGCCGGCCTCGCCGACGACGTGACGCTCGACCGCGTGGCCCGCGCCAAGCTCCGCGCCGGCTACGACGCCGGGCGCTTCCTGCCCTACGTCACCGGCGGCTGGGCCCACGCCACGCTGTCCTCCGACGGCTTCGACGACGACGAGGGCGTGGACGGCACCTTCTACGGCCTGGGCGTCAGCTACCAGCTCACCGACCGCTTCGACGTCGGCGCCGAGGTCCTGCGCCACGACTTCGACGAGCTCGCCGACACCGGCATCGAGACGCAGGTCACCACCATCGGCCTGCGCGGCTCCATCCGCTTCTGAGCCTCCGAAGGGCCGGCCCCGCGCCGGCCCTCACCCCAGCTCGGCCGGGAAATGCGCCCGCTGCGCCGCGATCCGGCCCGCGAGCCGCACCAGCCGCCGCAGCGCATCCTCGTAGGCCCGATCCTCCACCGTCATTGCCACCCGCACGTGCCCCGCCGACGCGAGCCCGAAGCTTTCCCCCGGCAGCACCGCGATCCGCTCCTCCTCCAGCAGCCGCAGCGCGAAGCCCTCGCCGGTCAGCCCCGTCGCCCGCACGTCGAGCAGCGCATACATCGCCCCCCGCTGCGGCGCGGCCCGCACCACGTCCTGGCCCGCCAGCACGCCTTGGGTGATCCCCCGCCGCCGCCGGAACGGCTCGGCGATCCCCGCCTCGTAGGCCGCCCCCTGCGCTAGAGCGAACACCCCCGCCTCCTGGATGAACCCCGGAATCCCGTAGTTCGACACCGTGGACAGGTCCCACAGCAGCTCCACCGCCTCCGCCGGCCCGACGATCCAGCCCAGCCGGCTTCCCGTCATCGCGTGGCTCTTGGACAAGGAGCCCACCACGAGGCAACGCTCCGCCATCCCCGGCCAGGCCCGCACCGAAAGGTGCCGCCCTTCCCAGATCTGGCTGTCGTACACCTCGTCTGAGATCACCCACAGGTCGCGCGCCACCGCGACCCGCGCGATCCCCGCCAGCGTCGCCTCGCCATACACCACCCCCGTCGGGTTGTTGGGCGAGTTCACCAGCAGCGACCGGGCCTCCGGCGCGGCCATCAGGTCCGCCTCCACCGGCTCGAACCCCGCCTCAGCCCGCGCCGGCACCGCCACCGGCACCAGCCCCGCCGCGCGGATCGTGCCCGGATAGGTCGGGTAATAGGGATCGACGTGCAGCGCCCGGTCCCCCGGATCGCCCACCAACTGATGCGCCGCATACAGCGCCGCCTGCCCGCCGGGCGTCACGATCACGTTCGCGGGCCCGGTCGCCACCCCCGTCACCCGCTCCACCCGCTCGGCCACGGCGGCCCGCAGCTCCGGGATGCCGGGGATCGACGCATACCCCGTGGCCCCCGCCCGCGCCGCCTCGCGCATGGCATCGAGGATGGCGGGATCGGTCCTCACGTCGTGCTCCCCGATGGTCAGCTCGACGACGGGAACCCCCTGCCGGATCAGGTCCTTGGCGCGGTAGAACAGGTCCCACCCGTCCGACCCCTCGCCGGTGATGGCGCGGATGCGCTTCGATGGCTTGGTCATGGCGCGGGGCATCGCTCCGCCCCCGCGCGAAGTCAACCGCTGGTCCGGTCCAGAGTGATCCGCACCCCGGCGGGCAACGACGCCCGCACCAGCCGGTAGGCCTCCACGATCCGCTCCCGCGCGGCGTGATCGTCCAGCGGCGGCAGGACGGCCCAGCCCGCCGCCTCGCGCACCTCCACGACCGCGCCCACCCGCGCGAAGGGCTCGCGCGCCAGCGCCCACAGGTCGCCCTCGGGCCCCGCGACCTTGTCGGCCCCCGGCAGCTCGGCGCAGATGAGGTTGACGGTCTCGCGGCTCATGCCCATGCACATGGGGCGCGCTGCCCCCCGATCCAGCCCGAGTCCATGGCCCGAATCCGATGGACGCCGGGGCAGGGCGCTGCTATGCCGCCCGCCATGACGACCCGTGGCATCCTCCTCTGCCTCATTCCCTGCTGACTCCACGTCACGCGGGCCGCATCGTCGCACTCCTCCGGTGAGATCGAGACAAGCCCGCGGGCCCCACCGCGAGGCGACCCATGACGACCATCCGCCTGACCAACAGCAAGACCCGCCGCAAGGAGCCGTTCGAGCCCATCGACCCGAAGGCCGTGCGGATGTATGTCTGCGGCCCCACGGTCTATGACCGCGCCCACCTCGGCAACGCCCGCCCTGTCGTCGTCTTCGACGTGCTCTTCCGTCTCCTCCGCCACGTCTACGGCGAGGCGCACGTCACCTACGTCCGCAACTTCACGGACGTGGACGACAAGATCAACGCCCGCGCCGCCGCCACCGGCCGCCCGATCCGCGACATCACCGACGAGACGATCCGCTGGTATCACGACGACATGGACGCCCTCGGCGCGCTGCGGCCCACCCACGAGCCGCGCGCGACCGAATGGATCGGCGCGATGATCGCGATGACCCAAGACCTCATCGCCAGGGGCCACGCCTATGAACGCGAAGGCCACGTCCTGTTCCGCGTCCGCTCCTACAAGGACTACGGCCAGCTCTCCGGCCGCTCCCTCGACGACATGATCGCCGGGGCCCGCGTCGAGGTCGCCCCCTTCAAGGAGGACCCGCTCGACTTCGTCCTCTGGAAGCCCTCCGACGCCGCCACCCCCGGCTGGGACTCCCCTTGGGGCCGGGGCCGCCCCGGCTGGCACATCGAATGCAGCGCCATGGCCTTCGAGCTTCTGGGCGAGAGCTTCGACATCCACGGCGGCGGCCTGGACCTCCAGTTCCCCCACCACGAGAACGAGATCGCTCAATCCCGCTGCGCCCACCCCGAGGGCGGCTTTGCCCGCTATTGGCTCCACAACGAGATGTTGCAGGTCGAGGGCAAGAAGATGTCCAAGTCCCTCGGCAACTTCTTCACCGTCCATGAACTTCGGACACAGAGGGCGGTTGCCGGCGAGATCATCCGCTTCGTTCTGCTGGGAACGCATTACCGTAAGCCGATGGATTGGACCGCTGAGAAGGCTGACACGGCGCGTTCTACTCTCTGGAGATGGCGAGAAATTGCTTCGAAAGTGGATGGTGTTTCCGAGCCTTCGAAGGAGATTGTGCAATGCTTGGCAGACGACCTGAATACGCCTGCTGCAATCGGCGAACTTCACAGATTGGCCTCGGCTGATCCGGTCGTCTTCAAGGCATCGGCTCAGTTGATGGGATTCCTGACCGACGACCTGCGAGGGTGGACACTTCCTGCCGCAGTCGGATCGGGCGGAGGAATTCTTGAACTGTCGGGATTTGGAAGCGGCACCACGTCTCAGTCTTCCTTCGATGTGATGCTCGACCGTCTCACGGTCGCGCTCACGCGCGCACGCGAGGCGGCGATGACCTCCAAGGACTTCTCCGCCGTGGACCGCCTCAAGGCCGCGCTGATCGAATCCGGCGTGGAGGTGCGGATGTCCAAGGCCGGGATCACCCTTCACCCCGGCCCCCGCGTGGACACCCGCCGCCTCGTCGCCCTCGACGCCGAGGCTGCGCCATGAGTCCCTGCGCCCCCCACGAAAAATCTTCGAACGAAGATTTTTCTATCCCGCCCACCCCAACCCCAGGGCGGGCTTCAGCCCGTTACCCCGATTCGCCCTCCGGCTCCGCGCCCCGCCACCCCCCCGTTAACCCCCACACCCCCCAACCCCTTGACCGCGCTCACCCCCGGTTAACGGCACCCCCCACCCCACGCAACGCCCGTTGCTGTCAGATCCCCTTAACCGCCACCTGCGATCTTCCTCCGCAGAAAGGAGGACCACGCCATGACCACTGAACGCCTGCATCTCTACGACACCACGCTCCGCGACGGCGCCCAGACCCAGGGCGTCCAGTTCACCACGCCGGAAAAGATCCGCATCGCGCAGGTCCTCGACGCTCTCGGCGTGGACGTGATCGAGGGCGGCTGGCCCGGCGCGAACCCCACCGACTCCGACTTCTTCGCCACGGCCCCCGCGACCCGCGCGACGATGGCCGCCTTCGGCATGACCAAGCGCTCGGGCCGCTCCGCCCAGAACGACGACGTTCTCGCCGCCGTCCTGAACGCCGGCACCCCTGCCGTGACCCTGGTGGGCAAGTCCCACGAGTTCCACGTCCGCACCGCCCTCGGCGTGCCGCTGGACGAGAACCTCGACAACATCCGCGCCAGCTTCGCCCATGTCGTCGCCAGTGGCCGCGAGGCGATCTTCGACGCCGAGCACTTCTTCGACGGCTACCGCGCCGACCCCGCCTACGCGCTGGCCTGCCTCCACGCCGCGTTCTCCGAAGGCGCGCGCTGGATCGTCCTCTGCGACACCAACGGCGGCACCCTGCCCGGGGAGGTCGCCCGCACCGTCGAGGCCGTCATCGCCTCCGGCATCCCCGGCCCCCATCTCGGCATCCACACCCACGACGACACCGGCCACGCCGTCGCCAACTCCCTCGCGGCCATCGAGGCCGGGGCCCGCCAGATCCAGGGCACCCTGAACGGGTTGGGCGAACGCTGCGGCAACGCCAACCTCGTCACCCTGATCCCGACGCTGCTCCTCAAGGAGCCCTTCGCGTCTCGCTTCCACACCGGCGTCACCGAGGACGCTCTGCGCGGCCTCCTCAAGGCCAGCCGCACCCTCGACGACATCCTGAACCGCGTCCCGGCGCGGCAGGCTCCTTACGTCGGCGGCTCCGCCTTCGCCCACAAGGCCGGCCTCCACGCCAGCGCCATCGCCAAGGACCCCACCACCTACGAGCACGTGGACCCCGCCCGCGTCGGCAACGAACGCATCATCCCCATGTCCAACCAGGCGGGCCAGTCCAACCTCCGCTCCCGCCTCCACGACGCCGGGATCGAGGTCGCGCCCGCCGACCCGCGCCTGTCGCTGATCCTCACCTCCGTCAAGGACCGCGAATCGCGCGGCTACGCCTACGACACCGCGCAGGCGAGCTTCGAGCTGCTCGCCCGTCGCGAGCTCGGCCTCCTGCCGCGCTACTTCGACGTGGACCGCTACCGCGTCATCTCCGAGCGCCGCCGCAACGCCAAGGGCCACATCGTCACCGTCTCCGAGGCCGTCGTGACCGTCCAGATCGGCGCCCGGCGCATCACCAGCTTCCACGAGAACGTGCACACCCCCGAGGAGGCCGACCAGGGCCCTGTCCACGCCCTCTCCCGCGCGCTGGCCGCCGACCTGGGCGAGCTGCAAGGCTATATCGACGACATGCGCCTGACCGACTTCGCCGTGCGGATCACCGACGGCGGCACCGAGGCCGTGACCCGCGTCGTCATCGACAGCGAGGACGGGCAGGGCCGCCAATGGACTACCGTCGGCGTCAGCGCCAACATCATCGACGCCAGCTTCGACGCCCTGATCGACGCGATCACCTGGAAGCTCGTCCGCGACCGCGCCCCGGTGCCCGCATGAGCCTCGAGGCCTGCGCCGCCCTGGTCGAACGCGGCGACCCCGACCGCTTCCGCGTCGCCATGGCCGCGCCGCCCCCCGCGCGCGAGATCCTGTTCCCGCTCTACGCCTTCAACCTCGAAATCGCCCGCGCCCCCTGGGCCACGCGGGAGCCGATGCTGGCCGAGATGCGCCTGCAATGGTGGCGCGATCAGGTCGCCGCCTGCGCCGCCGGAATGCTCCCGCCCCCGCACGAGGTCCTGACCCCCTTGGGCCAGCTCCTCCGCGAAAGCCGCCTCGACCCTGCCCCCCTCGACGCCCTCATCGAAACCCGCCGCCGCGACATCGAGGCCGAGCCTTTCCTGGCCGATGATCTGCGGACCTACCTCGAAGGCACCGCCGGCAACCTCCTCTGGGCCGGGGCCAAGGCGCTCGGCTCTCCCGAGCCCACGCGCCCCGCCGCGCTCCAGGCCGGCTTCGCCAGCGGCCTCGCCTCCTGGCTCCTCGCGCTGCCCGAACTCTCGGCCCGCAACCGAGGCCTCGCCGACGAGACCCCGGCCACCATCCGCGCCCTCGCGACCGACGCGCTGGCCGCGCTCGCCAAAGCCCGCCGCACCCGCTTCGGCCCCGGCACCCCCGCGCTCCGCGCCGCCACCCTCGCCGCTCCGGTCTTGAGGGCGGCCCGGCACGACCCCGACGCCGCCCTCCAGGGCCGCCTCGCTCCACCCGAAGGGCCGAAGCGCCTCCGCCTCCTCTGGGCCACCCTGCGCGGCGGCTGGTAGCCTCAGCGCGCCGCGCGCCGCTGGAAGGCCAGCCAGATCAGCGCCGCTCCGGCCAGCGTCAGGAACGGCACCATGGCGATGTTGACGAGCTGCCAGCCCTCGACCGCCGTCCCCCCCGCGCAGTTCATCAGCCCGCCCGAGGCGAGCGACGCCAGCGTCACGCATCCCATCACGATGGCGTCGTTCATCCCCTGCACGCGCCCCCGCTCCGAGGCCGAATGCGCCGAGGTCAGCATCGCCGTCGCCCCGATGAAGCCGAAGTTCCACCCGAGCCCCAGGAGGACCAGCGTCCCGAAGAAATGCCCCAGCTCCACCCCCGACAGCCCGACCATCCCCGCCACCGCGAGGATCACCAGCCCCGCCATCACGATCCGCTGCGCCCCGAACCGCGCGATCAGGTGTCCGGTGAAGAACGACGGCACGAACATCGCCAGCACATGGGCCGAGATCACGTCCGCCGCGTTCCCCGGCGTGAATCCGCAGCCCACGATCGCCAGCGGCGTCGAGGTCATCACGAGGTTCATCAGCGAGTAGGACACCATCGCGCAGATCACCGCCACCAGGACCGCCGGCCTCCGCAGCAGCTCGCCCCAGGACGGCCCCTTGACCGTCCGCGCCTCGCCCTTGGGCGGCGCCGGCAGATCGAGCAGCAGGAACAGCCACATCCCCGCCAGCGTCACCGCCATCGCGGCGAGGTAGGTCCCCAGGAATGGCACCGGAAACAGCCCGTTCGTCACCTTGACGATCTGCGGCCCGGTCAGCGCCGACACCAGTCCCCCCGCCATCACCCAGGAGATCGCCTTGGGCTTGAAGGCCTCCGACGCCGCGTCCGTCGCCGCGAACCGGTAGAAGCCCTGCGCCGCCATGTAGGTCCCCGTCAGGAAGCTCCCCGCCAGGAACAGCCAGAAGCTCCCCAGCGAAAGCGCCCAGGCCGCCAGCCCCGAACCCACGAGTCCCCCCGCCGCGCCGACGAAGAACCCCGCCCGCCGCCCGTGCCGCTGCATGAACCCCGATAGCCACGGCGCGGTCAGCCCAGCGCCCAGCACGATCATCGAGATCGGCAGCGTCGCGAGGCAATGCACGGGTGCAAGCATGTTCCCAGCAAGCCCCCCCACCACGAAGACCATCGTCACCTGGCTCCCCAGCACCGCCTGCGTGGCGACGAGGACGAGGACGTTGCGCCGCGCGCGGCGGTCGTCGGGAGCGGCGAGGTCGGAGGCGGGCAGGGCGGTCATGCCCCGTCCCCTAGCCCCGCCCCGGCGTCAAGTCCATCCGCCCGGTCGATCAGGTGCGCGAAGGACCCTGCGACACCTCCGCGCCGCAGCCCCATGGGCGGCAGCTCCACGCCCTCCGCGTCCCAGGCCCGGAACAGCGGCTCCCCTTCGGCCTTCAGCGTGGTCGCATAATGGAACTCGTGCGCCGCCCAGCACCCCGGAAACGGTCCGCCCAGCGCCTCGACGCGCCGATAGCCCAGATGCAGCCGCCGCTTGGCGAACGAAGTCTCCAATCCCAGCAGTCCCGCCATCCGATGCGCCCGCCCCTCGGCATCGACCAGCGCCTCGCCCAGCACCATATAGCCGCCACATTCTCCATAGATGTCCATGCGTTCCGCTGCGCTCCTCAGAGACGTCATGAACCGATCCGCCCCCGCGAGCCGCCCCGCATGAAGCTCCGGGTAGCCTCCGGGCAGGATGCCCAGATCCGCCTCCGGCACCTCCTCATCCGCCAGCGGCGAGAATACCGCGATCTCCGCTCCCGCCGCCCGCCAGTCGGCCAGCAGATGCGGATAGGCGAAGGCGAACGCCGCATCCCGCGCCAGCGCGATCCTCTGCGCCGGCGGTGGAACGAGCGGCCCCGTCCCGCCCAGCCCCTCCATGGCCAGTATCTGAATCCCATCCAGATCAACGTGCTGCTCGACGAAGCTCGCAACCCGGTCGAGGAACGCCCCCAAGTCCGGCCGCTCCTCCGCCTGCACCAGCCCCAGGTGCCGCGACGGATGCGCCAGCTCCGCCTCGCGCGGCAGCGCCCCCAGCACCGGCAGCCCCACGGCTCCGACCGCCCGCTCCAGCATCCGGCGGTGCCGCTCCGACCCCACCCGGTTCAGGATCACTCCCGCGACCCGAACGCCCGGATCATGGCGCGCGAAGCCCGCCACCAGCGGCCCCACCGACTGCCCCATGCGCCCCGCGTCCACCACCAGCACCACCGGCAGCCCGAGCACCCGCGCGACCTCCGCCGTGGACCCGCGCCCCTCCGGCGGCGCCCCGTCGAAGAGCCCCATGGCCCCCTCGACCACCAGCAGCCCGTCGCCCGAGGCCAGCGCCCGCAGCCGCCCCGCGCCCATCGCCCAGGCGTCGAGGTTCACGCAAGGCACCCCGCAGGCCGCCTCATGGAATCGCGGGTCGATGTAGTCCGGCCCCGACTTCGCCCCCCGCACCGCGACCCCGCGCCGCCGCAGCGCCCGCAGCAGCCCCAGCACCACGGTCGTCTTCCCCGACCCCGAGGCCGGCGCGGCGACGACGAGCCCCCTCACGCGCTGTCCGGCCGCGCCCGCGTCCCCAGGGGATCGGCGTCGCGACCTCCTTCGCGCCAGTCGAGCACCTGCCGCAGCAGCACGTTGCGCCCGATGCAGAGGATCGCCGGCGGCTCCACGCGCGCCGCATCCTCGGGCAGCCGCGCCAGCACCGTCTCCAGCACCCTTTGCCGGGGGGTCGTCGCGTCCGTGACGATGGCCACCGGCTCCGAGCCTTCGCGCCCCGCCGCCATCAGCTCCGCCGCGATCCGGGCCGCGTGCTTCAGCCCCATGTAGACCACGATCACCTCCGAAGCCCTTGCGATCGCCTGCCAGTCCAGCGACGACGGTGCCTGCCCCGTCTGGTCGTGCCCCGTCACGAAGGTCACCGACTGGTTCACGTCCCGATGCGTGACCGGGATGCCCGCATAGGCCAGCCCGCCGATGCCCGCAGAGATCCCCGGCACCACCCGGATCGGCACGCCATGGGCCACCAGCGTCTGCCCTTCCTCGCCGCCCCGCCCGAAGACGAAGGGATCGCCCCCCTTCAGCCGCAGCACGCGCCGCCCCTCGCGCGCCAGCTCCACCAGCCGCAGCGAGATGTCCCGCTGCAAGGGCGACGGCTTGCCCCCGCGCTTGCCGGCATGGACCCGCTCCGCCCCCGGCGCCCAGTCGAGGATCGCCGGCTCCACCAGCGCGTCGTAGACCACGACATCCGCCTGCCGCAGCGCGTTCAGCGCATGAAGCGTGAGCAGCCCCGGATCGCCCGGCCCGGCCCCCACGAGCCACACCCATCCGGGCAGGAAACGGGGCCAGTCAAAGGAAGGAAGCTCAACCATGACGCCCTCATAATCCCGTCGCCCCCGCCCGAAAAGCCGGAACCCGACCCCTCCGCCCTCGCGCGCGACCCCCGACGCGCCCATCCCTGGCCCATCAACTTGGCTCAAATACGCAAGCGACCGTTCCGCCCGCGCCGCCGCTCCCCTTGCGGGCGCCCCCGCCGGCCCCCATCATCGTCCCCGTGACCGATCCCGTTCCCCCCGACAGGCCCCTCCGCCGGGGCTGGACCACCGGCGCCTGCGCGACGGCGGCGACGCGGGCCGCCCTCCTGCGCCTCTGGGGGGGGGCCTTCCCCGAGACCGTCACCATCACCCTCCCGCGCGGCGAGACGCCCACCTTCCCGCTCGCCCATCGCGCGGCGGGCGAGGGCTGGGCCGAGGCCGGCATCGTCAAGGACGCCGGCGACGACCCCGACGTGACCCACGGCGCGCTGATCCTCGCCCGCGTCGCGCCCTCGTTGGGCGGCGTCACCTTCCACGCGGGCGAGGGCGTCGGCACCGTCACCCGCCCCGGCCTCCCCATCCCGCCCGGCGAGCCCGCCATCAACCCCGTCCCCCGCGCCCTCATGGACGAGCAGGTCGCGAGCCTCGCCTCCGACTTCGGCCGCGCGCCCGACATCGCCATCACCCTCTCCGTTCCCGGCGGCGAGGAGATCGCGAAGAAGACCTGGAACCCCCGCCTCGGCATCGAGGGGGGCCTGTCCATCCTCGGCACCACCGGCATCGTCCGCCCCTTCTCCTGCGCCGCCTGGATCGCCTCCATCCACCGCGGCATCGACGTGGCCCGCGCGAGCGGCCTCCCCCATGTCGCCGGCTGCACGGGGTCCACCAGCGAATCCGCCGTCCGCGCCCTCCACCACCTCCCCGAGGTCGCCATGATCGACATGGGCGACTTTGCCGGGGGGATGCTGAAATACCTCCGCCGCCACCCGGTCCCGCGTGTCACCCTCGGCGGCGGCCTCGGCAAGATCGCCAAGTTCGCCCAAGGCGCGATAGACCTCCACTCGGGCCGGTCCCAGCTCGACATGGCGGCCCTCGCCGCCCTCGCCGGCGACCCCCGCGTGGCCGAGGCCCCGACCGCCCTCTCCGCCCTGACCCTCGCCGGCCCGCCGCTCGCCGAGGCGGTGGCGCGCGAGGCCAAGACCCGCCTCGATGCCATGCTCGCCGGCACCGGCACCCTGTCCGATGTGGTCGTCATCGACCGCGCCGGGACCATCGTCGGCCGGGCCGGCCCGTGATCCTCCTCCTCGCCGGCACCTCCGACGCCCGCCGCCTCGCCCAGCGCCTCGCCGCCGAGCGCATCCCCGCCCTCGCGTCCCTCGCTGGCGCGACGCGGGAGCCCGCGCCCCTCCCGCTCCCCACCCGCCACGGCGGCTTCGGCGGCCCGGAGGCCTTCGCGACCTACCTCGACCGCGAGACCATCACCGCCGTCATCGACGCCACCCACCCCTTCGCCGCCCGCATCAGCGCCCGCACCCACGCCATCTGCGCGGCGAAGGGCCTGCCTCACCTCCGCCTCGAACGCCCCGGCTGGCCGCCCGAGCCCGGCTGGACCACCGTCACCGATGAATCCGAGGCCATCCGCCTCATCCCCGCCACCGCCACCGTCTTCCTCGCCACCGGCCGCCAGAGCCTCCCTGCCTGGACCGGCCTGCGCGCCCGAAAGGTCCACCTCCGCAGCATCGACCCGCCCGAAGGCCCGTTCCCCTTCCCCGGCGGCCCCATCCTCGCCCGCCCGCCCTTCGACCGCGCCGCCGAGACGGCGCTGTTCCGCGACCTCGGCGTCACCCACCTCGTCGCCAAGGACTCCGGCGCCGCCGACGCCCGCCCCAAGCTCGACGCCGCCCGCGACCTCGGCCTCGCCGTGCTGATCCTTCGCCGCCCGCCCGCGCCGCCCGGCCTCGTCCCCGTCTTCACCGTCGAGGAGGCCCTCGCCTGGGCCAAGGTGTTGCCATTTCGTTCCTCCGGCCCTACCTCCGGCCCATGAGGATCATCCATTCCGACGCCTGCGTCGCCGAAGGGGCCGCCTGGCTCGGCGCGCGCGAGCCGCGCTTCGCCACGGCCTACGCCCTCGCCGCGCCGCTCCCGCTCCGTCGCACCCCGGACGGCTTCGACCGCCTGTTCTCGGCCATCGTCAGCCAGCAGGTCTCCACCGCCGCCGCCGCCGCCATCTGGAACCGGCTCGAAGGGCAGGGGCTCACCACCCCCGAATCCGTCCTCGCGGCCCCCGACGACCTCCTCCGCGCGCAGGGCCTCTCCCGCCAGAAGGTCCGCTACGCCAAGGCCCTCGCCGCCGAAGGCATCGACTACGACTCCCTACGCGCCCTTCCCACCGAGGAGGTCATCGCCCGCCTAATCCACGTCCCCGGCATCGGCCGCTGGACCGCCGAGATGTATGCGATGTTCGCCCTCGGCCACGCCGACGTCTTCGCCCCCGCCGACCTCGCCCTTCAGGAGGGCGTGCGCCTCCTCTTCGACCTCCCCGACCGCCCGCGCGAGCGCGCCCTCAAGGACATGGCCGAGGCCTGGTCCCCCTGGCGGGCCGTCGCCGCCCGCATCCTCTGGGGCTACTACCACGTCGTGAAGCAACGCGAGGGGGTGCGCTGACCGGCCCCTCGCGCTATCTCGCCCGCGAACCAGCAAGGGGGACGACATGGCCAAGGGCACGCGCAGGCTCCGCGCCGAACGGGTGGAGCCGCTCTCGGGCGAGACGCGCTCGGCGCTGATCCTGCTTCACGGCTACGGCGCCAACGGCCGGGACCTCATCGGCCTCGCCGAGCCCCTGGGCGAGCATCTGCCCGACACGCTGTTCCTGTCGCCCGACGCCCCCGAATCCTGCGAGGGCGCCCCCATGGGCCTGCAATGGTTCCCGATCCCCTGGATCGACGGCTCCTCCGAGGAGATGGCCCGCAACGGCCTCCTCGCCGCCGCCGCCGACCTCCAGGCCTTCCTCGACGGCGTCATGGTGGACGAGGACCTGCTGCCCGAGCAGGTGGCCCTCCTCGGCTTCTCGCAAGGGTCCATGATGGCCCTCCACGCCGCCCCCCGCCGCGAGGAGCCCGTCGCCGCCATCGTCGCCTTCTCCGGCCGCCTCCTCGAACCCGAGCTGCTGGCCGACGAGGCCCAGTCCCGCCCGCCCGTCCTCCTCATCCACGGCGACCGCGACGACGTGGTGCCGGTCCAGGCGCTCCCCGAAGCCGCCCGCGCCCTCGAATCCGCCGGCTGGACCGAGGTCTACGCCCACGTCATGAAGGGCACCCCCCACGGAATCGCCCCCGACGGCCTGTCCGTGGCGCTCGCCTTCCTGCGGGAACGGCTCGGCGTGGCCTGACCGTCACGCTTCCGTCACGTCGCCGCGATAGCCCGTCGCCACATCTTGCGAATCTTGCCGCAGGGTTGGCCCGAGATATAGTGACAGGCGACGGCCATGCGGATGACGGAGGTCGGGCAAGCATGACGGCACTGGCGATCGACGACGACTTCCGGACCACCTTCGTCCGCGACCCGGCCGCGCTTCGCCATTATCCCGCATTGGTCCTGAACGCCGACTACCGCCCGCTCTCCTACTACCCGCTCTCGCTCTGGCCCTGGCAGGAGGCGGTCAAGGCCGCCTTCCTCGACCGGGTGCAGATCGTCGCCACCTACGACGAATGCGTCCATTCGCCCACGACCACCATCCGAATCCCCTCGGTCGTGGTGCTCAAGGATTACGTCAAGCCGCAGAAGCAGGTGGCCTTCACCCGCTTCAACCTGTTCCTGCGGGACGAGTTCTGCTGCCAGTATTGCGGCACGCGGGGCGACCTCACCTTCGACCACGTGGTGCCCCGCTCCAAGGGCGGCGTCACGAGCTGGGAGAACGTCGTCGCCGCCTGCGCCTCCTGCAACCTCCGCAAGGGATCGCGCTCGCTCCGCCAATCGGGCATGAGCCTGCGCCGCCCGCCCCGCCGTCCAGGGTCGGAGGAGCTGCGGAACGTCGGCCGCAAGTTCCCGCCCAACTACCTGCACGACTCCTGGGCCGACTACCTGTACTGGGACGCCGAGCTGGAGGCGTGACGCCCTACTTGTTCGTGCGCCCCGTCTGCTCCGGGTCCACGCCACCCTGCGGCGTCGTGTCGTTCATCACGTCCCCTTCGAACGTGGTGTCCCCGTCCGCCAGATCCTCGTCGTCCGCCCCCGCCGTCCCGGCGCTGCTGCCGATGCCAGGGTTGCCCTTCAGGTCCGCGTCGCTGGGCTCGTGGGTCTTGGGATGCTTCGAGGCGCTCATCGCCCTCTCTCCTTGCCTTGTGCTGCCATTCCTGGGGGCAACGCCGGGACGCCCTTCCGGGTTCACCGCCCCGGCCGCGCTTGACATCCCGGCGACCCGGGCCGGACAAGGGCGGCGCCGGGGCCCCGCGCTGGACGCGGCCGCCCATCCGGGATAGAGCGAAGCCGTTAGCGCTAACGGTCCCGCAGAGGAGTATCGGAATGGTCTCGCGCGTCATCCCGGTCGAGCCCTTCGACCTCGTGATCTTCGGCGGCACGGGCGACCTCGCGCGGCGCAAGATCCTGCCGGGCCTGTTCCGCCGCTTCCTGGCCGGGCAGATGACCCCCGACTCGCGCATCATCGGCGCCGCCCGCGCCGATCTCGACGCCCAGGGCTACCGCGACATGATCCGCCAGGGCATCGCCGAATTCGGCGGACCCGAATCGACCGACGGCGACGGCCTCGCCCAGTTCCTCGCCCGGCTCGACTACGTGTCCATCGACGCCACCGGCGAGGCCGGCTGGCAGCAGCTCTCCGGCCTGATGCGCCCCGGCGTCATCCGCGCCTTCTACTTCTCGGTCGCGCCTGCGCTGTTCGGCGCGCTCGCGGAACGCCTGCACCAGCACGGCATCGCCGACCCCGACTCCCGCATCGTGGTCGAAAAGCCCTTCGGCCGCGACCTCGACTCGGCCCGTGCCCTGAACCACACGCTCGCCGAGCATTTCCGCGAGGGGCAGATCTACCGCATCGACCACTACCTCGGGAAGGAAACGGTCCAGAACCTGATGGCCGTCCGCTTCGGCAACATCCTGTTCGAGCCGCTCTGGAACCACCACTACGTCGATCACATCCAGATCACCGTCGCGGAAACCGTGGGCGTCGAGGGGCGCGGCGGCTACTACGACAAGTCCGGCGCCATGCGCGACATGGTGCAGAACCACCTGATGCAGCTCCTCTGCCTCATCGCCATGGAGCCCCCCTCGCTCTTCGAGGCCGGCGCCGTGCGCGACGAGAAGCTGAAGGTCATCCGCGCCCTCAAGCCCATCGCCGCCCATCACATCGTGCGCGGCCAGTACGATTCGAACGGCGACGGCCCCTCCTACCGCGAGGAGGCCGACAACCCCCGCAGCTTCACCGAGAGCTTCATCGCGCTCCGTGCCGAGATCGCCAACTGGCGCTGGGCCGGCGTCCCCTTCTACCTCCGCACCGGCAAGAAGCTCCGCGCGCGGCACAGCGAGATCGCGGTCGTCTTCAAGGACCTCCCCCATTCCATCTTCGAGGGCGACGAGAAGCGGCACCGCAACATCCTGTCGATCCGCCTCCAGCCGAACGAGGGGATCGACCTCCAGGTGACCATCAAGGAGCCCGGCCCCGGCGGGATGCGCCTCATCGACCGCCCGCTCGACATGACCTTCGCCACCGCGCTGGGCGAGGAGGCCGCCGAGGCCCCCGACGCCTACGAGCGGCTCATCATGGACGTGATCCGCGGCAACCAGACCCTGTTCATGCGCGGCGACGAGGTGGAGGCCGCCTGGGCCTGGACCGACCCGATCATCGCCGGCTGGGAGCGGCGCAACGATGTCCCCAAGCTCTACGACCCCGGCACCTCGGGCCCCGACGATTCGCTGATGCTCCTGCACCGCGAGGGCCGGCGCTGGCGCGAGATCAGGGGCTAGGCGCGGCTGGCGCGGGGCCTATGCTCCGCGCGGACTGAACAGGGACCGACCATGGAACTCGTCACCTACGCCGACTCCGAGATGATGATGATCGAGCTGGCCCAGCGCCTCGCCGGCGAATTGCGGCAGGCGCTCCAGTCCTCCGACCGGGCCTCGCTCGCCGTCCCCGGCGGCACCACGCCCGGCCCCATCTTCGATTCCCTCTGCGCCGCCGACCTCGACTGGCACCGCGTCTCGGTCCTGCTCACCGACGAGCGCTGGGTCCCCGAGGAATCCCCCCGCTCCAACACCCGCCTGCTGCGCCAGCGCCTCCTCACCGGCAAGGCGGCGAGCGCCCGCTACCTTCCACTCCACGCCCCCACCGAGACGCCCGAGGAGGGCATCCTCCCCCTGGCCGAGGCCATCGCCGAGGTCCTGCCCCTCACCGTCTGCCTCCTCGGCATGGGCGAGGACATGCACGTGGCCTCGATCTTCCCCGGCGCCGACCGGCTGGAGGAGGCCCTCACCGCCGAGACCATCCTCGTCCCGATGCGCGCGCCCGGCGCGCCCGAGCCGCGCGTCACCCTGTCGGCGGCGGTGCTGTCCCGCGCCATCTCCCGCCACCTCGTCATCGTCGGGCCCGCCAAGCGCGAGGCGCTCGACCGCGCGCGCTCCCTGCCGCCCGAGGAGGCCCCGGTCGCCGCCGTCCTCAAGGGCGCGGTGGTCCACTGGGCCGAAAGCTGACTCCCATGACAAGGACGCCGACCATGTGGAACGATCTCCGCGCCCATCACGAGGCCACCCGCGACCGCCCGATCCTGTCGCTCTTCGACGACCCCGCCCGCGCCGAGACCTTCTCCGCCCGCCTGGGGGACCTCCTGCTCGACTACAGCAAGACCAACCTCGACGCCGAAGGCCTGCGCCTCCTCCTCGCTCTCCTCGACAAAGCCCGCGTCGCCGAGAAGCGCGATGCCATGTTCGCGGGCGCGAAGATCAACGAGACCGAAGGCCGCGCCGTCCTCCACACCGCGCTCCGCAACCTCGACGGCGGCCCGGTGCTGGTGGACGGGCAGGACGTCATGCCCGGCGTCCTCGACACCCTGGCCCGCATGGAGGCCTTCGCCACCGCCATCCGCGAGGGACGGGAGGCAGGGCAGGGCGGTCCCTACACCGACGTCGTCAACATCGGCATCGGCGGCTCCGACCTCGGGCCGAAGATGGGGGCCATCGCGCTCGCCCCCTATGCCGACGGCCCCCGCACGCACTTCGTCTCCAACGTCGACCCCGCCGACATCGCCGACGTGCTGCGCGCCTGCGACCCCGCGACCACGCTGGTGATCGTCGCCTCCAAGACCTTCACCACCCAGGAGACCATGGCCAACGCCCAGACCGCCAAGGCCTGGATGAGCCAGACCGTGCGGGACCCCGCCGCCCAGTTCGCCGCCCTTTCCACCGCCGGCGACAGGACCGCCGCCTTCGGCATCTCGCCCGAACGCGTCTTCGGCTTCGAGGATTGGGTGGGCGGGCGCTACTCCATGTGGGGGCCCATCGGCCTGTCCCTGATGATCGCCATCGGCCCCGACGCCTTCCGCGCCGTCCTGCGCGGCGGCCAGGCCATGGACCTGCACTTCCGCAGCGCCGCGTGGCACGAGAACCTTCCCGCGCTCCTTGCCCTGGTCGGGATCTGGCACAACCAGGTCTGCGGCCACGCCACCCGCGCCGTCCTCCCCTACGACAACCGCCTGTCGCGCCTCCCCGCCTATCTCCAGCAACTGGAGATGGAGTCGAACGGCAAGCGCGTCGCCATGGACGGCACCCCCCTGACGGTGGACTCCGGTCCCGTGGTCTGGGGCGAGCCCGGCACCAACGGCCAGCACGCCTTCTACCAGCTCATCCACCAGGGCACCCGCGTCATCCCCTGCGAGTTCCTCCTCGCCGCCCGTGGCCACGAGGACGACCTCCACCACCAGCACCAGCTCCTCCTCGCCAACGGCCTCGCGCAGTCCGAGGCGCTGATGCGCGGCCGTTCCCTGGACGAGGCCCGCGCCCTCATGGCCGCCAAGGGCCTGACCGGCGCCGAGCTGGAGCGTCAGGCCAGCCACCGCGTCTTCCCCGGCAACCGCCCCTCCACGACGCTGGCCTACCCTGTCCTCGACCCCTTCACCCTCGGCCAGATCGTCGCCCTCTACGAGCACCGCGTCTTCGTCGAGGGCGCGATCCTCGGCCTCAACAGCTATGACCAGTGGGGCGTCGAACTGGGCAAGGAGCTGGCGAGCACCCTTGCCCCCATGGTCGCCGGCGAGCAAGGCACGGACGGCAAGGACGCCTCCACGGCCGGGCTGGTGAGCTTCCTCCGCGCCCACGGCGCCTAGACCCCACGTCGCGGGGGGGCTTTGCCCCCCACGCCTGCGGCGTTCCCCCCAGGATACTTGGAGCCAAAGAAGGGCCAGGCGCGGGCAAGGAGAAGCGCGCCGGTTCCTCCCTCGTAGGGCGGGGTTCCCCCGGCCACGGTCCCGCCCTGCGAGGGGGGAACCCCCGCCCGACGAATGGCCTGCCTTGGGTGCGCCAGCGGCCACCGTGGCCCCGTCCTCGTCGCCCCGGGGGCGTTGCGCGAACCGGGGGCTGAGCGTTCGTTGCTGTCGGACGGCGTTAACGCCTGGCTGGCATTCTCTCCCCCGCACGACCACACGCAAGCGGCCCCCGTCCGCACGGCCCGGCGCTCCCCAGGGGCGGAGACGCCGGCACCGACGGCGGGGGGCGGAAAGGAGAGACGAGAGACGAAGAGCGAGCCCGGCCCCGACAAGGCCGGGGGCAGACGCACGCGATGGGCCAGGAGCGGCCAGATACCCGGCCAGGGAGACCGAGGCGCCCTACGGGCGTTCTCCCTCGATGCCACTGAGACCCAGCCCGCCCAATGGCGGCCGGTGCTCCCGCTCGCGCGCGCCTGGTCCCCGCGAGCCTGGGAGTGAACCCGGAGGCTTCGCGGGGATTTAGTCTGTCCGAGACTCCCCCTCCTTCTTTGGCTCCAAATATCCCGGGGGGAGCGAAGCGGGGGGCAGAGCCCCCCTCGACGGTCCCGCTCAGACCGCCGCCGTGACGATGATCTCCACCAGATACTCCGGCGTCGCGAGCTTCGCCTCGCCCGTCCAGCGCGCCGGCGGGTTCGCGCGGTCCACCCACTCGTCCCAGACCGCGTTCATCTCTCCGAAGGTGCCGATGTCCACCAGCCAGATCTGCGTCGTCAGGATGCGCGCCTTGCTCGTGCCCGCCTCGGCCAGCAGCCGGTCCACCTCGGCCAGCACGCCGCGCGTCTGCTCGGTCACGCTCGCGCCCTTGGCGATCTGCCCGGCCAGATACACGATCCCGTTGTGGACCACGGCCTCGCTCATGCGCGGGCCGGGGCCGATGCGGCGGATCTCGGTCATGCGACTCTCCCTTGTCTTAAGTCAGCGCCCGCTTAGACCGGCGCGACGGCCGGCGCCAGACGGGAGCTTCGGAGCGGAGAAGGAGTGGAGCGGGTAACGGGAATCGAACCCGTAACTGAAGCTTGGGAAGCTTTCGTGATACCTTTTCACCATACCCGCGGTGATGCGCCCGGAGGTAACGATCCCTCCGGGCCTCGTCAAGCCGTCAGCGCCGCCGCCGCCGTCCCTCGCCGCCGCCGGCGTTGAACGACGGCTCCGGCAGCGTCACGACGCCCCGGAGGTTCGGGAAGGGGTCGCTCGCGTGCGGGATGGCGTTGGCCGCCACGAAATGCTCCTGGAAGCGCGGCTCGATGGCGGTCTCGACCTTGGTGATCCGGGAGACCAGCCCCTCCACCTCCCGCCGCGCCGCCACGGAACACAGCGCGATCCGCGCGCCCGTCCCGGCGGCGTTCCCGGCGCTGCGGACGTGATCCAGCGGCACGTCCGGGATCATCCCCAGCACCATCGCGTGCTTCGGGCTGATATGCGCCCCGAAGGCCCCCGCCAGAGTCACCCGGTCCACCTTGTCCAGGCCCATCTCGTCCATCAGCAGCCGCGCCCCGGCATAGAGAGCCGACTTGGCGAGCTGGATCGCCCGGATGTCGCCCTGCGTGACGCTGATGCGCGGCCCGCCCTGCGCCGTCCCGTCCCACAGCAGATAGCTGCTCGTCCGCCCCACAGGCTCGCAGCGCGCGGTCCCGGTCTGCTCCGCCGACCCGATCAGCCCGCCCGCGTCCAGCAGCCCCGCCATCCGCATCTCGGCCACCGCCTCGATGATCCCCGACCCACAGATGCCGGTGACGCCCGTGGCCCCGGTGGCCTCGGCGAAGCCCGGATCGTCCGACCAGAGGTCGCTGCCGATCACCTTGAAGCGCGGCTCCTTGGTCGCGGGGTCGATCTCGACCCGCTCGATCGCCCCCGGCGCGGCCCGCTGGCCCGAGCTGATCTGCGCCCCCTCGAACGCCGGCCCCGTCGGCGAGGAGCAGGCGAGCACCCGGCTCCGGTCCCCCAGCAGGATCTCCGCGTTGGTCCCCACGTCCACCGTCAGCACGAGGTCGTCGGACTGGTCCGGCCGCTCCGCCAGCGCGACCGCCGCCGCGTCCGCGCCCACGTGCCCGGCGATCAGCGGCAGGACATAGACCTGCGCCCCCTCGTTGACCTGCGACAGCCCCAGGTCCCGCGCCTCCAGCCCCACCGCCGAGGAAGTCGCCAGCGCGAAGGGCGCCTGGCCCAGCTCCACCGGATCGATCCCGAGCAGCAGGTGGTGCATCACCGGATTGCAGACGACCGTGATCTCCAGGATATCCCGCGCCCCGATCCCCGCCTCCTCGGCCAGCCCCTTCGCCAGCCCGTCGATGGCCGCCCGCACGGCGGAGGTCATCTCGCGGTCCCCGCCGGGGTTCATCATCGCATAGGAGACCCGGCTCATCAGGTCCTCGCCGAACCGGATCTGCGGGTTCATCGCCCCCGCGCTCGCCTTGACGGTCCCGTTCCGCAGGTCCGTCAGGTGCGCCGCGATGGTCGTGGAGCCAAGGTCGATCGCCAGCCCGTAGACCCGCCCTTCGTGGAACCCCGGCCACAGGTCCAGCACCTTCGCCGGCCCCGCGTCGCCCGTCCACAGCGCCACCGTCACCTGCCACCCGCCCTTCCGCAGCGCCCCTTGCAGCTTCGCCAGCACCGGCAGCGGCGCGGTCACGGCGCCCACGCCCCACTCCGCCCGCAGCGCCTCGGCCAGCCGCTCCAGGTCGCCCCTCGGCTCGTGCATGTCGGGCTCGGCCACCTGCACGAGCAGCAGCCGCGTCGCCGGGTCCATGACGATCTCGCGCGCGTCGGCCTCCTTGCGGACCACCTGCCGGTGCACCTGGCTCTCGGGCGGCACGTCGATCACCACGTCGCCCTCGACCCGCGCCTGGCACCCCAGCCGTCGCCCCGCCGTCAACCCCCGCACGCGGTCATAGCGTTCCTCGACCGCGTTCCAGGCCGACAGCGCGTCCGCCGTCACCGTCACCCCGTGCTTGGGGAACTCCCCGAACTGCGGCGTCACCTGGCACTTGGAGCAGATGCCCCGCCCCCCGCAGACCGAATCGAGGTCCACGCCCAACTGCCGCGCCGCCGTCAGCACCGGCGTTCCCACCGGGAATCGCCCGCGCTTGCCGGATGGCGTGAAGACCACGAGCGCGTCGGCGTCGGCATGGGGCAGGGGCGCGGTCTGGGTCACGGGGCAAGCTCCTTGGGAACGGCGGGACCGTCCTACGACGCGCGACGGCCCCGGCATGGCCCGCCAGCGGCGGCCCAGGGGCGGTTTGCGTCAGCCGCCGTTCCATGACAAGAGGCGCTGATTCCACGGCCAAAGGAGTCCGCCCCCATGCAAATCCGCGAAGCCCTCACCTTCGACGACGTGCTTCTGGTGCCGGCGGCCTCCTCGGTCCTGCCCTCGACCGCCGACACCCGCACCCGCGTCACGCGCGGCATCGCCATGAACATCCCGCTCCTGTCCTCGGCCATGGACACCGTGACCGAGGGCCGCATGGCCATCGCCATGGCGCAGGCGGGCGGCCTCGGCGTCATCCACCGCAACCTCGACGTGGAGGCCCAGGCCGCCGAGGTCCGCATGGTCAAGCGCTTCGTGTCCGGCATCGTGGACGCGCCGATCACGCTCCGCCCCGACCAGACCCTTGCCGACGCCAAGGCGCTCCAGGCCCGCCACGGCGTCACCGGCTTTCCCGTGGTGGACGACCGGGGCCGCGTCGTCGGCATCGTCACCAACCGCGACATGCGCTTCGCCCACGACGACCGCACGCCAGTCCACGTGATGATGACCGCCGACAACCTCGCCGTCCTGACCGAGCCCGCCGATCTCGACGCCGCCCGCTCGCTCATGAAGGCCCGCCGCATCGAGAAGCTCCTCATCACCGACGGCACCGGGGTGCTCACCGGCCTCCTGACCCTCAAGGACAGCGAGCAGGCGGTCCTGAACCCCATCGCCTGCAAGGACGCCCTCGGCCGCCTGCGCGTCGCCGCCGCCTCCACCGTGGGCGACGCGGGCTATGAACGCAGCCAGGCCCTCGTCGAGGCCGGCGTGGACATCGTCGTGATCGACACCGCCCATGGCCACAGCGAGGGCGTGGGCCAGGCCGTGAGCCGCCTCAAGGCCCTCTCGAACGAGGTGCAGGTCATCGCCGGCAACGTCGCCACCGCCGAGGGCACGCGCGCCCTCATCGACGCGGGCGCGGACGGCGTGAAGGTCGGGATCGGCCCCGGCTCCATCTGCACGACGCGCATGGTGGCGGGCGTGGGCGTCCCCCAGCTCACCGCCGTCATGGACGCCGCCTCGGCGGCCGGCGACGTGCCGGTGATCGCCGACGGCGGCATCAAGTATTCCGGCGACTTCGCCAAGGCCATCGCCGCCGGGGCCTCCTGCGCCATGGTCGGCAGCATGATCGCCGGCACCGACGAATCGCCCGGCGAGGTGATCCTCTACCAGGGCCGCTCCTTCAAATCCTACCGCGGCATGGGCTCGCTCGGCGCCATGGCGCGCGGCAGCGCCGACCGCTACTTCCAGAAGGACGCCGCCTCCGACAAGCTGGTCCCCGAGGGGATCGAGGGTCAGGTGCCCTACAAGGGCTCGGCCCATGCGGTGATCCACCAGCTCGTCGGCGGCCTGCGCGCCGCCATGGGCTACACCGGCTGCGCGACGGTCGAGGAGATGCGCCACAACTGCCAGTTCGTGAAGATCACGTCGGCGGGCCTGCGCGAATCCCACGTCCACGACGTGCAGATCACCCGCGAATCCCCCAACTACCGCGTCGGATGACGCCCGGAGCGCGCCTCGCCGCCGCCGCCCAGATCCTCGACGAGGTGCTGGCGGGCAGCCCCGCCGAGCGGACCCTGACGAACTGGGCACGGGGTGCGCGCTACGCCGGCAGCAAGGACCGCGCCGCCGTCCGCGATCTCGTCTACGACGCGCTCCGCCGCCGCCGCTCCCTCGCCTGGGTCGGCGGGGCCGGGACCGGGCGCGGCCTCCTCCTCGGTCTCCTGCGCCTCGCGGGGACCGACCCCGCCAGCCTCATGACCGGCGAGGGCCACGCCCTCCCGCCCCCCACGCCCGAGGAGACGGGCCGCGCCCTTTCCGACGCCCCCGAGGCCGTGCGCCTCGACCTCCCCGACTGGCTGCTCCCCCGCTTTCAGGCCGCGCTGGGCGACGGCCTTGAACCTGCCTGCGCCGCCCTCGCCGCCCGTGGCCCGGTGACGCTGCGCGCCAACCTCGCCCGGACCACCCGCGACGAGGCCCAGGCCCGCCTCCTCGCCGAGGGCATCGAGACCCACCCCGACCCCGAGGTGCCGACCGCCCTCCGCGTCACCGCCGGAGCGACCAGGGTCGCCCAGTCGCGCGCCTACGCCGAGGGGCTCGTCGAGCTTCAGGACGCCTCCTCCCAAGCCGCCGTCCTGCGCCTGCCGCTCCGCGACGGCGACCGCGTGCTCGACCATTGCGCGGGCGGCGGCGGCAAGACCCTCGCCATGGGCGCGCTGAAACGCCTGACGCTCGCCGCCCACGATGCCGACGCCCGCCGCATGGCCGACCTCCCCGCCCGCGCCGACCGCGCCGGGCTCAAGGTGGACCTTGCCGCCGATCCCGCTCGCGCCGCCCCCTACGATCTCGTGCTCGTGGACGCCCCCTGCTCGGGCAGCGGCACCTGGCGGCGCGGCCCCGACGCCAAGTGGCGCCTGAGCCCCGACGACCTCGACCGCCTTTGCGCCCTCCAGGACCGCATCCTCGACGAGGCCGCCCCCCTGGTCGCCCCGACCGGCCACCTCGCCTACGCCACCTGCTCGATCCTCCCCGAGGAAGGCGACGACCGCGTGGCCGCCTTCCTCGCCCGCCATCCCGGCTGGACCCCCGTCGACCGCTTCGTCGCCCGCCCCGACGACCGGGGCGACGGCTTCTTCCAGATCATCCTGCGGCGGGCCGGGCCCGGACGCTGATCCGTCCTCCGCCCAGGGCCGGCCCGCCCTGGTCCGGCGGCTCGCGAAATCCTCGGCCGCAGTTTCGCCGTTAATCGGGCGTTAGGACTGATCGGGTAGGATGAGGGCCTGGGAATCAGCGAACAGGGGGGCCAGGACGTGACACAGCTTGAGAACGCCGGCGCGCCGCGCCCGATGGCCGCGCAGGGGATGGTGCCGATGCTGGCCGACCGGCTCGGCCGGACGGCCCGGCGCTCCCCCGGCCTGCCGGTCCTCGTGGCCGCAGTGGCGATCCTCGGCCCCGCCACCCTCCTGCGACCGGGATGGCTGGGCGACTCGCTGGTCCTGACCTCGGCCCTCCTCTTCGGCGTCGCGATCCTGCGGTCGGCGCTCGCCCTGCGTCGCGCCGGGGCGACGCGCCTGCGACGGGAAGGGGCGGTCGCCGCCCTGCGCCGCGACCCGTCCGTCGCCCTCCTGGCCGACGGCGCGGGCGCCATCCTGGCGCGATCGGCCGGCGCGGCCGGGCAGGGCGTCGATGGCGCCTCCCTGGACGCGGCGCTGTCGCCCCGCCTCGCGGACGCTTCGGCCGCCGTCGCCCGCCTCCAGGCCCGCGCCGTGACGCTGGGCTCCGCCGAGGAGGAGGGGGGGAGCCGACGGATGCTCCGCCGCCTCCAGGCGGACCGGATCGACGGCGACACCCTCCTGTGGCGGCTCGACCAGCGGCGGGCCGGCGACCCGCCGGCGCTGCCCTGCCTCGACGTGGACGAGGGCGGGGTCGTCCTGTCCGCGAACGGGGCGTTCCACCGCGCCTTCGGCCTCCCGGCCCACCACCTCGACGAGCTCGCGGCCAAGCCTCCCCTGGTCCTCGGCCGGACCCAGGCCGTCCTCGCCCGCGTCCGGCCGATCGCCCGGCCGATCGAATGCCTCGTGGTCGAGATCTCGGACGAGGACGGGCAGCGCAGCGTGCTCTTCCTTCCCGCGCCCGCCCCGCGGGACGGCCTCGACGCCTGGGAGGCCGTCGAGGACCTGCCGGTGCCGCTCCTCAGGATCGCGCCGACCGGGGAGATCCTGGCCGCGAACCGTCCCGCCCGCCTCCTCCTCCCGATGGCCGCCGAGCCCGGCACCCGCATGTCCGAGGTGCTGGAGGGCATGGGCCGGCCGATGATCGAATGGATCTCCGACGTGGCCGAGGGCCGCCCGGCCTCGGGCCCGCAGGTGCTGCGCGGCACGGGCCCGCACCAGGACACCGTGGTCCGGCTGACCCTCAGCCCGGCCGGTCCCCCCGAGGACCGCCACCTGATCGGCGTGCTCGACGACGTGAGCGAGCTCAAGGCCCTGGAGGCCCAGTTCGCCCAGAGCCAGAAGATGCAGGCGCTGGGCCAGCTCGCCGGCGGCGTCGCTCACGACTTCAACAACCTGCTGACCGCCATCTCGGGCCATTGCGACCTCCTGCTGCTGCGGCACGACCAGGGCGACCCCGAATACGCCGACCTGACCCAGATCCGGCAGAACGTGAACCGCGCCGCGAGCCTCGTGGGACAGCTCCTCGCCTTCTCGCGCAAGCAGAGCATGATGCCCGAGACGATCGACCTGCCCGACGCGCTGGCGGACCTCACGCACCTCCTCGACCGCCTCGTGGGGGAGCGGGTGCGGCTGACCCTCGACCACGACCCGTCCCTGCTCTGCATCCGCGCCGACCGCCGGCAGCTCGAGCAGGTGGTGATGAACCTTGTCGTGAACGCCCGCGACGCCATGCCCGAGGGCGGCGAGATCCGCATCGCGACCGGCAACGTCACGCTCGACGCGCCCGAAGCCCACGGCCGCGCCACAATTCCGCCGGGGCGCTACGTGCAGGTCCGGGTGCTCGACCAGGGCGTCGGCATCCCGCCCGACCGCCTGCCCAAGATCTTCGAACCCTTCTACACCACCAAGCGCCCCGGCGAGGGGACGGGCCTGGGCCTTTCCACCGCCTACGGCATCGTCAAGCAGACCGGCGGCTACATCTTCGCCGACAGCACGGTCGGGCAGGGCACCACCTTCACGCTCTGGTTCCCGGCGCACGATCGGCCCGAGCCGCAGCCGGCCCCGCCGCCCGGGCAGAAGCCGCCCGCCTCCTCGGTCGCCGCGCGCATCCTGCTCGTGGAGGACGAGGCCCCGGTCCGCGCCTTCGCGGCGCGCGCCCTGCGGATGCGGGACCATGAGGTCGTGGAGGCCGACAGCGCCGAGGCCGCCCTGGCCCTCCTGCAGGATCCGGCGCTGGAGGTGGACCTCATCCTGAGCGACGTCGTCCTGCCCGACATGGACGGACCCACCTGGGTCCGGCAGGCGCTGCTGCAGCGCCCCGGGGTCAAGGTGATCTTCGCCTCCGGCTATGCCGAGGAGGCCTTCTCGGAGCAGAAGGGGCTGGTGACGGGCTCGGTCTTCCTTCCCAAGCCCTTCTCCTTGGTCGAACTCACCGGCACCGTGGAGCGGATCCTGGCATGAACCCGCACCGCCAAGGCGACGAGGTCGCGCGGCTCCAGGGTCCGGTCGGAGTCGGGCCACGCCCGACGGGATCGCGACGAAGTCGGCAGATATCAGGCGGGCGGACGGCCGCCTTGCAGGAGCCCCACAAGGTGCGAGGCCGATCCCGTCAGCGCGGCGTTGTCGTCCTCGACGACGCCGACGCCGAAGCCGTCCAGGAATTCCGAGAAGCGCCCCTTGTCGCGGAACGCCTCGCGGAAGCCGAAGCGGTCGAGATGGGGCGCGAAGGCCCGCGCCAGCCCGCCTACCAGCCAGATTCCCCCGAAGGGCAGCGTCGTCAGCGCGAGGTCGCCCGAGACCGCTCCCAGCATCCGCACGAAGACCCGCCCCGCCCGCGCGGCGCGGCCCTCCTCGCCCCGGGCCAGAGCCTCCATGATCTCGGCCGAGGTCGCGCGCGTCGCATCGCCTTCTTCCTGGCCGAGCCAATCGAAGACCTGCACGAGGCCGCGACCCGACAGCACCTCCTCGACCGAGGCGAAGCCATGCGCCGCGCCCACGAACCGGGCGAGCCGGAGGTCCTCCTCGGAGCGGACCGGCAGCGTCACGTGGCCCGCCTCGGCGGGCGGCACCAGCCGGCCCCCTGCGGCGTCGAAGACCTGGGCGATGTTGAAGCCGGTCCCGACGTTCACCACCAGCTTGGCCGCCTGCGGGCTCGCTGGGGGAAAGGGCATCACGGTCGTCGTGAGCGCCGGATCGACGAAGCCCAGGGCATGCCCCTGCGCCTGGAGATCGTTGAGGATCGCCGCCAGGTCCGCGCCCGTGGCCTCGGCCAGGGTCTCGCGGTCGAAGCTCCAGTCGAGGTTCGTGAGGGTGCCCCGCCCGTCCTTGACCGGGCCCGCCACCGCCACGCAGGCCGCTGCCACCTTTGCGTCGCCCGTCTCCTGCAGGAAACGACGCAGCGCGGCCTCCAGGCTCGGCTGCTCCTTGTTGGCGTAGCGGCGGATCGTCGCCGCGACCACCTCGCGCCCCCGGGCCAGCGCGACGCGCGTGTTCGTGCCTCCGACATCGGCCACGAGCGTCAGCGGTTCGGCGGAATGGGGCATGGGGCACCTCGCGGAAGGGATCGGGGCGGAACGGATCGGCCGCTCATAGGCCGCTTCGGGGCGCGGCATCAAGGTTCCGCGCGTATCCGGTCGGCCCATGGTCTGGACGCGCGGCGCGGGCTCTGCCATCACCGGCGGCGTCGTTCGAGCCAGGAGACCGCGATGCCGTCGTTCCCCGAGACCGGACCCGACTACCTGCCCGGAGTCGCGCCGCTGCCCCTCGACCCTGAATGGTGGCGCGGCGCTGTGATCTATCAGATCTACCCGCGCAGCTACCAGGACTCGGACGGCGACGGGATCGGCGACCTCGCGGGGATCGCCGAGCGGCTTCCGCACATCGCCCGGTTGGGCGCGGACGCCATCTGGATCAGCCCGTTCTTCACCTCGCCCATGAAGGACTTCGGCTACGACGTGTCGGACTACTGCGACGTGGACCCGATGTTCGGCACGCTGGCCGACTTCGACCGGGTCATCGCCGTGGCGCACGGGCTCGGCCTGCGGGTGATGATCGACCTCGTGCTGTCGCACACCTCGGACCGGCATCCCTGGTTCGTCGAGAGCCGCGCGTCGCGCGACAACCCACGCGCCGACTGGTACGTCTGGGCCGATCCCAGGCCGGACGGCACGCCCCCCAACAACTGGCTGTCCATCTTCGGCGGCTCGGCGTGGCAGTGGCATCCGGGACGCGAGCAGTATTACCTGCACAACTTCCTGACCTCGCAGCCCGACCTGAACCTCCACGAGCCGGCCGTGCAGGATGCCCTTCTCGACGTGGCGCGATTCTGGCTGCGACGCGGGGTGGACGGCTTCCGTCTCGACACCATCAACTTCTACTTCGCCGACAAGTACCTGCGCGACAATCCTTCGTTGCCGAAGGAGCTGCGGAACGACTCCATCGCGCCCGGCGTGAACCCTTACAATCACCAGCTCCACCTGTTCTCGAAGAACCAGCCCGAGAACCTCGCCTTTCTGCGCCACTTCCGGGCCGAGCTCGTGCCCTATGGCGCCGCTGCCGTGGGCGAGGTCGGAGACGCCCAGCGGGGGCTGGAGATCATGGCCGAATACACCTCGGGCGGGGACAAGGTGCAGATGTGCTACCCGTTCGAGCTGCTCCAGCCGACACGCGCCACGGCGGGGCTGATGGCGCAGGCCTTCGACCGGCTGGGCCGCGCGGCGCCGGACGCTTGGCCCTGCTGGTCTTATTCCAACCATGACACGGTGCGGCACGTCACGCGCTGGGGGCTGACGGACGCGGCGGCGCGGGCCTACACCACGCTCCTGATGTGCCTGCGCGGGTCGGTCTGCCTTTATCAGGGCGAGGAGCTGGGCCTGCCCGAGGCGGAGCTTGCGTTCGAGGACCTGCAGGACCCCTACGGCATCGCCTTCTGGCCCGAGTTCAAGGGTCGCGACGGCGCGCGCACCCCCATGGTGTGGGAAGCCTCGAACCAGGCAGGCGGCTTCACGACGGCCAAGCCCTGGCTGCCGGTGCCGGCCGGGCACCTGCCGCTGGCCGCTTCGGCGCAGGAGGGCGATGGCGGCTCCATGCTGGAGCACTACCGCCGCGCGCTGGCCTTCCGCCAGAGGCACCCGGCGCTGCGGATCGGGGCGCAGTCGCCCATGATGGCGGCCGGGGACATGATCGAGTTCCTGCGGATCGGCGGCGGCGAGCAGGTCTTCGTGGCTGCCAATCTTGGCGAGGGGACGATCCGGGCGGTGCTGCCCTTGGGCGACTGGCGCGTGGCGGGGCAGGGACTCGGGGTGGACGTGCCGGCGGGCGCGACCGAGGTCACGCTTGGGCCGTGGCAGGTCTGCCTGCTGGCCAAGGAAGGGTAGGGACGCAGGAGGCGTGCTCGCGTGCGCCACGCCGAGGACAAGGTCCGCGGTCCCTGCGAGTCGGCACCGTATCCCCAGGAGAAGCGCCGGATCACGGTCGAGGACCGGATCGCCGGTGCGTGCGGGCACGCAGCCTACAACGTGTCCTCCAGCACGCCGTCCGCGCTCATCTGCGCGTAGAGCAGGCCTTCGCGCAGGCCGCGGTCGGCGACCGACAGCCGGTCGGTCGGCCAGAGCCGCATGAGCGCCTGAAGGATCGCCGAGCCCGACATGATGAGCTCGTGCCGGTCCTTGCCGATGCGCGGGTCCATCCGACGCCCCTCGGGGCCGAGGGTCAGGTAGTCGCGGATCACCGCGTCGATCTGGTCCGAGGTCATCGTCAGGCCGTCCACCTTGGCGCGGTCGTAGCGCTTCAGGCCCAGGTGCGAGGCCGCGACGGTCGTGACCGTTCCCGAGGTGCCGATGATCTGGAACCCCTCGCGCGACTGCTGCACCGCCGAGGGCGCGAAAGCCGCGAGGTTCTCCTCGAAGTACCAGCTCATCAGGGCGAAGCGGGCGGCGTCGTCCTGCACGTCCTCGAACTGGTCCCGCAGCGTCGCCACGCCGAGCGGCACGCTGATCCAGTCCACCACCTTGGCCACCGGGAACGGCGCGGGGGCTTGCCGGAAGCCCGCGTGAAGCCGCATGATGGCGCGGGGCCGCTCCCGCTTGGGGACGGAGGTCAGGTCGATCCAGACGAGCTCGGTCGAGCCGCCGCCGATGTCCACCACCAGCAGTTGCTCGGACCGCGTGGAGACCAGCGGCGCGCAGGAGATCACGGCGAGCCGCGCCTCCTCCTCGGGCTGGATGATCTCCAGCGCCAGCCCGGTCTCCCGGCGGACCTGCTGGAGGAACAGCGCGCCGTTGCGCGCGCGACGGCAGGCCTCGGTCGCGACGAGGCGCATCCGGGTCACGTTGTGCCGCTGCAGCTTCTGCTTGCAGATGCGGATCGCGCCGATGGTCCGGGCCATGGCGGTGCGCGACAGGCGACCCGTCGCCTCCAGCCCCTGGCCGAGCTGGACCGACTTCGAGAAGCTGTCCACCACATGGAACCCGCTGCCCTTGGGCTGCGCGATCAGCATGCGGCACGAGTTGGTCCCGAGGTCCAGCGCCGCGTAGAGCGTCGCCGGGTCGGGGAGTTGTGGCGCGGGCTGCTCGACCGCGATCGGGAACGCGCCCGCGCTCTCGGGACGCCTGGGCGCCATTCGCGCGCCCTCCAATCTGAACTTGGATCGACACTAGCGACAGGACCGGCCCCCGCGCAAGCCTCGCGCGGTCGCTGGATGCTTGGGATATGTCGAAAACCGGCGTTGCCGGTGTCGCGGATTGGCCTACAAGGCCGGGGAGAGCGAGCCGAGGAGCCCCATGCCCGACGTCACCATCGTCTACTGGCGCGACATCCCGGCGCAGGTCATCGTTGGCCAGGGTCGGCGAGGCGCCAAGGTCCAGCTGTCCGAGCGCTTCGAGCAGGCCATCGACCGCGCCGCCATGAAGGCGGGCGCGCGGGACACCGATTCCTATCTCGCCGAGTGGCGCAAGGGCACGCCCTATGCCGTGGAGGGGGAGCAGGCCGAGGTCGCTCATGCCGAGGCCGCCCGGCTGGAGGCCGAATACGACGCCGCGCGCCTGAAGGCGCTGATCGACAACGACGGCCGGGCGTGATCGCCCCGCGTCTTCCGGAGGTCCTGATGTCGCTTCTTCCCTTCCTGCGCCGCAAGGCGGATGCGCCGGCCGCGAGCACGGACAGACCCAAGGACGGGGCCACGGCCCGGTTCCTGGGTGGCTGGTCCGTCGAGGTCATGCCCCGCACCGCCGAGAAGGTGGAGGACTTCCGCGCGATCCTGCCGCCGGGCACGCGGGTCTACGTGGCCCATATCGACGGGACCGAGATCGCCGACATGGTGGCGACGGCCAAGCGGATCGCCGGGCAGGGCTTCGACGTGATGCCGCACTTCCCGGCGCGCAGCATCCCCGACCGGGCGACGCTGGGCGACTGGATCGCCCGCTACAAGGGCGAGGCGGGCGTCACGCAGGGGCTGATCCTCGCCGGCGGGCGCAAGGACCCGGCGGGGGAGTTCCGGTCCTCCATGGAGCTGCTGGAGTCGGGGCTGTTCCAGGGCTTCGAGCGGCTGCACGTCGCCGGGCATCCGGAGGGGAACCGCGACATCGACGCCGACGGGTCCGACCGGCTGGTGATGGAGGCCCTGCGCTGGAAGCAAGCCTTCGCGGAGCGCACCGATGCGCGGGTCGCGCTGGCGACGCAGTTCTGCTTCGACGCCGGGCCGGTCATCGAGTGGGCGGAGCGGCTGGCCGCCGAGCGGATCGACCTGCCGGTGCATATCGGCATCGCGGGGCCCGCGAAGCTCCAGACCCTCATCAAGTTCGCCATCGCCTGCGGTGTCGGCCCCTCGCTGGGCGTCCTCCAGAAGCGGGCGATGGACGTGACCAAGCTCCTGCTGCCCTACGAGCCGGACGAGGTGGTGAACGCGCTGGCGGCGCACAAGGCCGCCCATCCCGGCTTCGGCATCGAGCAGGTGCATATCTTCCCGCTGGGTGGCATAACGGCCGCCGCCAACTGGGCCAACGCCCGCACCGGGCAGCAGCCCGCCCTTGCCGCGAACGGATAACGAATGACCCGCACCATCGTCGAATCGCAGACGAAAACCGCGATCATCGGCTTCGACCAGCCCTTCTGCGTGATCGGCGAGCGCATCAACCCCACGGGGCGCAAGAAGCTCGCGGCCGAGCTGGAGGCGGGCGACTTCTCCACCGTCGAGGCGGACGCCATCGCGCAGGTCGCGGCCGGGGCGACCGTGCTCGATATCAACGCGGGGGTGGTCTACAACTCCAACCCCAACCCGAACGAGACCGAGCCGCCGCTCATGCGCCGGATCATCGAGCTGGTGCAGGGGCTGGTGGACGTGCCGCTCTGCATCGACTCCTCGGTGCCCGCCGCCCTGGAGGCCGGGTTGCAGGTCTGCAAGGGGCGGCCGCTGCTCAACAGCGTGACGGGCGAGGAGGAGCGGCTGGAGTTCGTCCTGCCGCTGGTGAAGAAATACAACGTGCCGGTGGTCGCCATCTCGAACGACGACACGGGGATCAGCGAGGACCCGGACGTGCGCTTCGCGGTGGCGAAGAAGATCGTGGAGCGGGCGGCCGACTTTGGCATCCCGGCGCATGACATCGTGGTCGATCCGCTGGTGATGCCGGTGGGCGCGATGGGGACCGCCGGATTGCAGGTCTTCACCCTCGTCCGCCGCCTGCGCGAGGAGCTGGGGGTGAACACCACCTGCGGGGCGTCCAACATCAGCTTCGGGCTGCCGAACCGGCACGGGATCAACAACGCCTTCCTGCCCATGGCGATCGGCGCGGGGATGACCAGCGCCATCATGAACCCGGTCGCCCTGCCGGTGACGCAGAAGGCCATCGCCGAGAAGCGGGCCGAGGTCGCTGCGGCGGGGATCGTCCTGCCCGAGGGCCTGGACGACGAAACCTTCGTGCAGATGTTCGGGCTGGGGAGCACGAAGGCCCGCCCCGGCAAGGAGATGGAGGCGATCCGCGCCGCCAACTTCCTGATGAACCAGGACCCCTCGGGCGGGGAGTGGATCCGCTTCAACCGCGCCCCGCAGGCGGAGGGCGAGGGTCGCCAGCGCCGCGCGGGCGGACGCCGCCGCGCCTGACGGACGCGCGCCGATCCGGGCTCCGGCGCGAGGCGACGGAGTCCGGGCGGGGGGCGTGGCGGTGGCGCGGGCGGTGCGAATCAAGTGGGTCTCCTTTCTCCAGGTCATGCGAGGATCATGCCTGTGAAGGGTTAACGGCTTCCGACCGCAACGAACGGTCAGGGGCCGGTTCGCGCAACGCCCGTTTTCGGTGATTCGGGGCGGGTCGCCCACATGGGCCGCCGGGACGATCCGGCGTCGGGATGGGGCGGGCCGGGGACTGAACCGTGGACTGGGCCGGGGACTGGGCCGGGGGCGGGTTCCCTTTCCGTGCCCGGCGGCCCATATGTGGCCCTCGGACAAGGGGCGCGCGCGATGGGCAAGACACCGGCGAAGGGAACATCGGGGGCCAAGGGCTCCTCGGGGCGCGGGCAGCGCGACCTGACGGTGCGGGTCAAGACCGCCAAGGGGCGCAAGCTGTCGTCCAAGCTCTGGCTGGAGCGGCAGTTGAACGACCCTTACGTGAAGCGCGCCAAGGCCGAGGGCTTTCGCGGGCGCGCGGCCTTCAAGCTGATCGAGCTGGACGACAGGTTCCATTTCCTGAAGCCCGGGGCGCGGGTCGTGGACCTCGGGTCCGCGCCCGGCGGCTGGGCGCAGGTGGCGGTGCCGCGCGTGAACGCGCTGGGCGAGAGGGCCGGCAAGCCGGTGGGGCGCGTGCTGGGGCTCGATCTCCAGGAGGTGGATCCGGTGCCGGGGGCCGAGATCCACGTGCTCGACTTCCTGGCGGACGACGCGGACAGGACGGTGAAGGACTGGCTCGGCGGGCCGGCCGACGTGGTGATGTCGGACATGGCGGCGGCCAGCTCGGGGCACAAGCAGACGGACCACCTGCGGATCATCGCGCTGTGCGAGGCGGCGGCGGAGCTGGCCTTCGACGTGCTGGCGCCGGGCGGAACCTTCGTGGCGAAGGTGCTGGCCGGAGGCGCGGAGGGCGAGTTGCAGAAGCGGCTGAAGCAGGCGTTCGAGAAGGTGGAGAACGTGAAGCCGCCGGCGTCGCGGTCGGATTCGTCCGAGAAGTTCGTGGTGGCGATGGGGTTCCGGGGGCGGCCCGCCGATGGGGTGCCCGACGGGGGGCCCGACGGGGAGGCCGACGGGGAGGCCGACGGGGAGGCCGGCGGGGAGGCCGGCGGCGTCTGACGCCGCCTTGGCTGTTGCCCCACGGCTTGCGCGGCGCGACACTCCCGCCCGGACAGGGAGGGACTCAGCGATGTCGATCCACGAGGGCACGCCGCGCGACTACCACGAGCGGGTCGGGCCGGGCGAGGCGCTGCGCCGCGCCTTCGCCAACTACGCCACCTTCCGGGGGCGGGCGAACCGGGGCGAATACTGGTGGTTCATGGTGGCGAACGTCCTCGTCTCGGTCGGACTCGGGCTCGTGGACCTCGGGCTGTTCGGGGCGGACCGGACGGTGCTGAGCGGGCTCTGGTCGCTCGCGGTGATCCTGCCGTCGCTGGCCGTGGGCGCGCGCCGGCTCCACGACACCGACAGGTCGGGCTGGTGGCTGCTGATCGGGCTGGTGCCGGTCGTGGGCGTGATCGTGCTCATCGTGCTGTTCGCGCTGCGGGGCGACAGCCGGCCCAACCGCTTCGGCTGAGGCCCCCGGGCGGCGGGCCGGGCGACGGGCCGGGCGACGGGCCGGTTGGCGGGCGCGGCGGGGCGTGGTAGCGGGGGCGCTCCCCCCGGACTGGACGGTGCCATGATCCCCGAGCTTCTCATCCTCGACTGCGACGGCGTGCTGATCGACAGCGAGGTGATCTCGGCGAAGGTGCTGGTCGAGGTGGCGGCGGAGGCCGGGGTCGCCTTCGACGCGGCCCATGTGCGGGACAACTTCCTCGGGCGGAGCTTTCCGACCGTGCTGAAGGGGATCGAGGCCGAGGCGGGGCGCCCGATGCCCGAGGGCTTCGAGGCGGCCTATCGCGGGCGGCTGCTGGAGCGGTTCGAGCGGGAGCTGCGGCCGATGCCGGGGATCATGGGCCTGCTGGACCGGCTGGCCGTGCCGGCCTGCGTGGCCACCTCGTCCTCGCCGGCGCGGGCGGCGCGGAGCCTTGCCATCGCGGGGCTCGATGGCCGGCTGCCGCGCGTGTTCACGGCGTCGATGGTGGCGCGCGGCAAGCCCGCGCCGGACCTGTTCCTGCTGGCGGCGCGGGAGATGGGGGTGGCGCCCGGGCGCTGCCTCGTGGTGGAGGACAGCCGGCCCGGCGTGATCGCGGCGCGGGCGGCGGGAATGGCGGTGGCGCTGTTCGCGGGGGGGAGCCATTACGCGGGCTTGGACGAGGGGGCGCTGCGGCGGCTGTTTGACAGCGAGCCCCTGCCGCCGCCATTCTGGCGCTGGGAGGACCTCGCTGCGGCCTTCCCGATCCTGCTTCCGTCCCCTTGCGAGACGCGACCGTGACCACGCAGCGCTTCAACGCCCCGCCCGCCCGACTGGACGACGCCGCCCGTGCGGGGTGGCTCTACTACGTCGCCGGCAACACGCAGGACGAGATCGCGCAGAAGCTGGGCGTGTCGCGGCAGACGGCGCAGCGGCTGGTCGCCATGGCGGTGTCGGAGCGGCTGGTGAAGGTGCGGCTCGACCATCCGATCGGGCGCTGCATGGACCTGGGCGCGGCGCTGGCGGAGCGGTTCGGGCTGCGGCTCGCCGAGGTGGCGCCGTCGGACCCGGACGCGCCGGAGCTGCTGGCGGGCGTGGCGGGGGCGGCGGCGGGGCTGCTGGAGAAGGTGCTGCGGAGCCCCGAGCCCAAGGTGATCGCGCTGGGGACGGGGCGGGCGCTGAAGGCGACCGTCGAGGCGCTGACGCGGATGGACTGCCCGCAGCACCGCATCGTGTCGCTGCTGGGCAATATGATGGCGGACGGTCGGGCCACGCCCTACAACGCCGTGATCCGCATGGCCGACCGCGTGGGCGCGCCGCATTATCCCTTCCCGCTGCCGGTGCTGGCGCGGGATTCGGCCGAGCTGGAGGTGCTGCGGCGGCAGGAGCCGGTGCGGCACACGCTGGCGCTCTGCGCCCGGGCCGACCTGACGCTGGTGGGCGTGGGCCAGATGGGGCCGGGCGCCCCGCTGCTGATGGACGGGTTCCTGTCGCCCGAGGAGATGGCCGGGCTGCTGGCCGCGGGGGCCACGGGCGAGATCACCTCGTGGATCTACGACGCGGCGGGGCGGGTGATCGACTGCCCGTTCAACCGGCGCGTCGCCTCGGCGCCGCTGCCCCGCGCGGCCGAGCGGATGGTGGTCGCGGTGGCGCTGGGCGAGGGCAAGGTCGCGGCGATCCGCGCGGCGCTGACCGGCGGGCTGGTGAGCGGGCTCGTGACCAACGAGGCCACCGCCGAGCGGCTGCTCGATCCGTCCCCGGGCCGTTAGCGCCATCGCCGCGATGCGGCGTGGAAGCCGTCTTGACAGGTGCGTGAGCGGTGTAGAGTATTTGCCCACGACCTAAGCAAATGCCCGAATGGGCAAAGGGAGGCTTCATGACATTCTCGACCCGCGCCCTTCTGGGGGCGACGGCGCTTTGCGGCTTGGGCTATGCCGCCGCGGCGCAGGAGACCACCACGATCACCATCGCCACCGTGAACAACGGCGACATGGTGCGGATGCAGGGCCTGACCGACGCCTTCAACGAGGCGCATCCCGACATCGAGCTGGAATGGGTGACCCTGGAGGAGAACACCCTTCGCCAGAACGTCACGACGGACATCGCCACCAACGGCGGGCAATACGACGTCATCACCATCGGCACCTACGAGGTCCCGATCTGGGGCAACCAGGGCTGGCTCGCGCCGCTGGACGACCTGCCGGCGGAATACGACGTGGACGACCTGCTGCCGCCGATCCGGGCGGGCCTGTCGGTGGACGGCACGCTCTATGCCGCGCCGTTCTATGGCGAATCGTCCTTCGTGATGTATCGCCGCGATCTCGCCGAGGCGGCGGGCATCGCCATCCCCGACCAGCCGACCTGGGAGGACATCAAGGCGGCCGCCGCCGCGATGAACAACCCCGAGACGGGCGTCCACGGCATCTGCCTGCGCGGCAAGGCCGGCTGGGGCGAGAACATGGCCTTCCTGACCACCATGGCGAACAGCTATGGCGCGCGCTGGTTCGACGAGAACTGGCAGCCGCAGCTCGACAGCCGGGAATGGAAGGCGGCGATCACCGACTATCTGGAGCTGATGACCAGCTACGGCCCGCCCGGCGCGTCGTCGAACGGCTTCAACGAGAACCTGACGCTGTTCCAGCAGGGCCGTTGCGGGATGTGGATCGACGCCACCGTGGCGGGGTCCTTCGTGACCGACCCGAACAACTCCACGGTCGCCGAGCAGGTGGGCTTCGCGCTCGCGCCCGACGCGGGGCAGGGCAAGCGGGCCAACTGGCTCTGGGCCTGGTCGCTGGCGGTGCCGGCGTCGTCGGACGCCCCCGAGGCCGCCAAGACCTTCATCGCCTGGGCGACCTCGAAGGAGTACGCGAACCTCGTGGCCGAGACCGAGGGCTGGGCGAACGTGCCGCCGGGCACCCGCACGTCGCTGTATGAGAACGCCGACTACCTCGCGGCGGCGCCCTTCGCGCAGATGACCATCGACTCCATCAACGCGGCGGACCCGAACAGCCCGACCGTGCAGCCCGTCCCCTACACGGGCGTGCAATTCGTCGCGATCCCCGAGTTCCAGGGTCTCGGCACCACCGTCGGCCAGGAGTTCTCGGCGGCGCTGGCGGGCCAGAAGACCGTGGACGAGGCGCTGGCCTCCGCGCAGGAGATCGCCACGCAGACCATGACCGAGGCCGGCTACATCCAGCAGTAAGGCCGACCTCGTTGCGCCGGTCCCCCCGAGGGGATCGGCGCGGCCCCGACCCGGGCCCCGTCGCGGGGGCCGGGTCCCGTCCGGTGCCGCACGACGGGCCGCCGTCCCCCCGCCATCGCCCCCAGTTCCGTCCCGTCCCGCCGTCGCCCGAGGTGCAGCGCCCATGTCCACGCAAGCGTCCCGCTCCGCCGCCCGGCTGATGCTGTCGCCGGCCGTCCTCCTGCTGCTGGTCTGGATGATCGTGCCGCTGGCGCTGACGCTGTGGTTCTCGGTCCAGCGCTACAACCTGCTCACGCCCGACCGCTCGGGCTTCGTGTGGTTCGCCAACTACGCGGCCTTCGTGACCTCGCCGGCCTTCTGGCTCGCCATCCTGAACACGCTGCTGCTGGTGGGGGGCGTCCTCCTCATCACCGTGACGGGCGGCATCCTGATCGCGCTGCTGATCGACCAGCCGCTCTGGGGGCAGGGGGTGGTCCGCATCCTGGTGATCTCGCCGTTCTTCATCATGCCGCCGGTGGCGGCGCTGATCTGGAAGAACATGTTCTTCAATCCCTCGAACGGCCTCTTCGCCGAGGCGCTCCGGGGCATCGGGCTGGCGCCCTTCGACTTCCTGGGTCAGGCGCCGCTCGCCTCGATCATCGTGATCGTGGCGTGGCAATGGCTGCCCTTCGCGACGCTGATCCTGCTGACCGCGCTCCAGTCGCTGGACAGCGAGCGGCTGGAGGCGGCCGAGATGGACGGCGCGAACCCCTGGAACCGCTTCCGCTTCATCATGCTGCCGCACCTCGCCCGCGCGATCACGGTGGTGGTGCTGATCCAGACGATCTTCCTGCTGGGCATCCTCGTGGAGATCCTGGTCACGACCAATGGCGGGCCGGGCAGCGAATCCACGACGCTGACCTTCCTCGTCTACAAGGAGGCGATCCTCGACTCGGATGTGGGCACCGCCGCCGCCGGGGGCGTGGTCGCCGTCATCCTCGCCAACATCGTCGCGATCTTCCTGATGCGCGCGATCGGCAAGAACCTCGACGCTTAAGGAACGCATCATGGCCCGAGCCGTCAGCACGCAACGCAAGGCCGTCAACACCGCTCTCGCCTGGGGGGTGGCGCTCCTGATCGCCTTCCCGATCCTGTGGACCTTCCTGACCTCGTTCAAGCCGGAGCCGCAGGCCGTGGCCTCGCCGCCGGTGTGGTTCGGCTTCGACTGGACGGTGCGGAACTACGTCGATGTCCAAAGGCAGCGCGACTATTTCGACTACTTCTGGAACTCGGTCGTCCTGGCGCTGGGATCGACGGCGCTGGGGCTGGTCATCGCCATCCCGGCGGCCTGGTCGATGGCCTTCGTGCCCGGCGCCAAGACCAAGGACCTGCTGATGTGGATGCTGTCCACCAAGATGATGCCGGGCGTGGCGGTGCTGGTGCCGATCTACCTGGTCTTCGTGTGGCTCGGGCTGCTCGACACCCGGATCGGCCTCGTGGTGGTCCTGATGCTCATCAACCTGCCGATCATCGTCTGGATGCTCTACACCTACTTCCGCGAGATCCCCGGCGAGATCCTGGAGGCGGCGCGGATGGACGGGGCGTCGCTGGGGCGAGAGATCCTCTATGTGCTGACGCCGATGGCGATCCCCGGCATCGCCTCGACGGTGCTGCTCAACATCATCCTCGCCTGGAACGAGGCGTTCTGGACCATCGTGCTGACCACGACCAACGCCGCGCCGCTGACCAAGTTCATCTCGGGCTTCTCGTCTCCGCAGGGGCTGTTCTACGCCAAGCTCTCGGCGGCCTCGACCATGGCCATCGCGCCCATCCTCATCATGGGGTGGTTCTCGCAAAAGCAACTCGTCCGCGGCCTCACCTTCGGCGCCGTCAAGTAAGGGGAACGACAATGGGACAGATCACCCTTTCGGGCGTCACCAAGCGCTTCGGCGACGTGGAGGTGATCCCGCCGCTGGACCTCCAGATCGGGGACGGCGAGTTCGTGGTCTTCGTGGGGCCGTCGGGCTGCGGGAAGTCCACGCTGCTGCGGCTGATCGCCGGGCTGGAGGACACGAGCGCCGGCCACATCAGCATCGACGGCAGGGACGCGACGGGTCTGCCGCCCGCCAAGCGCGGCCTCGCCATGGTGTTCCAGAGCTACGCGCTTTATCCGCACATGACGGTGCGGAAGAACATCGCCTTCCCGCTGCGGATGGCGGGGATGGACAAGGCCGAGCAGGACCGGCGGGTGGAGGCGGCGGCGAAGGTGCTGAACCTGTCGTCCTATCTCGACCGCCGGCCGGGCCAGCTCTCGGGCGGGCAGCGGCAGCGGGTGGCGATCGGGCGGGCCATCGTGCGGGAGCCGGCGGCGTTCCTGTTCGACGAGCCGTTGTCCAACCTCGACGCCGCGCTGCGCGTGGGGATGCGGATGGAGATCAGCGAGCTGCACGAGAAGCTCAGGACCACGATGATCTACGTCACCCACGACCAGGTGGAGGCCATGACCATGGCCGACAAGATCGTGGTGCTGAACGCCGGTCGCATCGAGCAGGTGGGCTCGCCGCTGGAGCTGTATCGCGCGCCCCGCAACACCTTCGTCGCGGGCTTCATCGGCAGCCCGAAGATGAACCTCGTCACCGGCCCCGAGGCCGCGCGGTTCGACGCCCACACGATCGGCATCCGGCCCGAGCACATCGGCGTGCACCCGACCATGGGCGACTGGCGCGGCGTAGTGGGGGTGTCCGAGCACCTGGGGAGCGACACCTTCTTCCACGTCCACGACACCGGCCTTGCGCCGATGATGACCGTGCGCGCGGGGGGTGAGGTGGGGCTGACCCATGGCGACACGGTGTTCCTGACGCCCGATGCCACCAAGATTCACAGATTCGACCAGAACGGAATCCGACTATGAGACTTCAAGGCAAGCGCGCCCTCATCACCGGCGCGGCGCGCGGCATCGGCCTCGCCTTCGCGGAGGCCTACACGCGCGAGGGCGCCCGCGTGGCCATCGCCGACATCGCCATCGACCGCGCCCGCGCGGCGGCGGCGAACCTCCCCGGCGCCATCGCCGTCCGGATGGACGTGACCCGGCAGGACAGCATCGACGCGGCGGTGGCCGAGGTCGAGCAGGAGCTGGGCGGCATCGACATCCTGGTGAACAACGCCGCGCTCTTCGAGGCGGCGCCGATCGTGGAGATCACGCGCGAGAGCTACGACAAGCTCTTCTCGGTGAACGTCGCGGGCGTGTTCTTCGTGACGCAGGCGGTCGCCAAGGGCATGATCGCGCGGGGCACGGGCGGCAAGATCATCAACATGGCCTCCCAGGCCGGGCGGCGGGGCGAGGCCTTCGTCGCCGTCTACTGCGCGACCAAGGCGGCCGTCATCAGCTTCACCCAGTCGGCGGGGCTGAACCTCATCAAGCACGGCATCAACATCAACGCCATCGCGCCGGGCGTCGTGGACGGCGAGCACTGGGACGGCGTGGACGCCGAGTTCGCGCGGCTGGAGAACCGACCGCTGGGCGAGAAGAAGCGGCTGGTGGGCGAGAGCGTCCCCTTCGGCCGCATGGGCACCGCCGAGGACCTGCTCGGCATGGCGATCTTCCTCGCCTCCCCTGAATCCGATTACGTCGTCGCCCAGACCTACGGGGTGGACGGCGGGAACTGGATGGCCTGAGCCATGGATCTGGGTCTCAAGGGCAAGGTCGCGGTCGTCACCGGCGGCAGCGTCGGCATCGGGCTCGGCGTGGCGCGGGCCTTCGCGCGCGAGGGGGCGGACGTGCTGATCGCCGCCCGCGACGGCGCGCGGGCCGAGGAATCGGCGCGGACCCTGGGCGGGGAGTTCCCGGTCCGCGTCGTGGCGCAGGCCTGCGACGTGGCGACGGCGGAGGGCTGCGCGGCGCTGATCGACGCGGCCCGGCGCGAGTTCGGCGGCTGCGACGTGCTGGTGAACAACGCCGGCACGGGCTCGAACGAGACGATCCTGGAAGCCGCCGACGACAAGTGGCAGGCCTACTGGGACCTGCACGTGATGGCGGCGGTGCGGCTGGCGCGGGGCCTCGCCCCCCTGATCGCGCAGCGCGGCGGCGGGGCGATCCTCAACAACGCCTCGATCTGCGCGACGCAGCCGCTCTGGTACGAACCCATCTACAACACCACCAAGGCCGCCCTCGTCATGCTGTCCAAGTGCATGGCGACCGAGTTCATCCCCATGAACGTGCGGGTCAACACAGTAAGCCCCGGCCTGATCCTCACCCCCGACTGGGTGAAGACGGCGCGGCAACTGTCCGAGCCCACGGGCGGCGACTGGCAGGGCTACCTCCAGGGCGTCGCCGACGAGCACGCGGCGATCAAGCGCTTCGGCACGGTGGAGGAGCTGGCCGACTTCATGGTCTTCCTCTGCTCGCCCCGCGCGGCCTACGCGGTCGGCGGCAACTATTTCTATGACGGCGGAATGCTCCGCACGATCTGAAGGGTCCTTCCCCATGTCCATCCCCCTGAACGCCGCCGCCCTGAGCCGCCTGCCCGAGGGCGTGGCGGGGCCGGCCTACGACCGCGCGAGCCTCACGCCCGGCATCCTCCATGTCGGCGTCGGCAACTTCCATCGCGCCCATATGCAGGTCTATCTCGACCGGCTGTTCGGCCTGGGGCGGGACCACGACTTCGCCATCGTCGGCGCGGGGGTGCGCGCGGCGGATGCCGGCATGCGCGACCGGCTGCTGGCGCAGGATTGCCTGACGACGGTGGTGGAGCTGGACCCCTCGGGGCTGAGCGCGCGGGTGATCGGGTCGATGATCGACTTCGTTCCGGTGGAGGCGCAGGCGGTCATCGCGGCGATGAGCGATCCCGCCATCCGCATCGTGTCCACGACCGTCACCGAGGGCGGCTACTACGTGGACGCCAAGACGGACGGCTTCGCGGCGGACCACCCGGACATCCAGCATGACGCGGCCAGCCCCGAGTCCCCGAAGACGGTGTTCGGCATGGTCCTCGCCGCTCTTCGCCGCCGGCGGGATGCGGGCCTGCCGCCGTTCACCTTCCTGTCCTGCGACAACCTCCCCGAGAACGGCCATGTCGCGGCGCGGACGGTGATCGGGCTCGCGCGGTTGCAGGACGCAGGATTCGCGGAGTGGGTGGAGGCGAACGTGGCCTTCCCGAACTCCATGGTGGACTGCATCACGCCCGCCACCTCGGACCGCGAGCGCCGGATGGTCGCCGACCGCTTCGGCCTGATCGACGCCGTGCCGGTGGCCTGCGAGCCGTTCCGGCAATGGGTGATCGAGGACAACTTCCCGCAGGGCCGCCCCGCCTGGGAGGAGGTCGGCGCCGAGTTCGTGGCCAACGTCGCGCAATACGAGCTGATGAAGCTGCGCATCCTGAACGGCGGCCATGCGGCCATCGCCTATCCCGGCGCGCTGCTCGGGCACCACTTCGTGCACGACGCCATGGCCGATCCGCGCATCTCGGGCTGGCTCGACGCGCTGACGCGGCGCGAGATCCAGCCGACGCTGAGCCCCATCGAGGGCGTCAGCTACGACGCCTACCGGGAGCTGATCGCGTCCCGCTTTGCCAACCCCGAGGTCGGCGACACCATCCCGCGCCTCTGCCTCGACGGCTCGAACCGGCAGCCCAAGTTCATCCTGCCGACCGCCAAGGCCGCGCTGGCCGAGGGTGGGGCGTTCGAGGGGCTGGCGCTGGAGGTGGCGCTCTGGTGCCGCTACTGCGCCGGGACGGACGAGGCGGGCCGCGATATCCCGCCCAACGACGACAACTGGGAGGACCTGCGGGCGCGGGCGCTGAAGGCCAAGGACGACCCCGACGCCTTCCTGTCGAACGCGCTGGTGTTCGGGGATCTCGGAGCCGATCCGCGCTTCGCCGAGGCGTTCGGCGCGCAGCTCCGGTCGCTGTGGACGAACGGCGTCGAGGCGTCGCTCGCCGCCTACGTCAGGGGCTAGCGGGTCACGCCCCCACCGCGAGATCCGCCCAGATCGGCAGGTGGTCGGACGCCACATGGGACAGCGGGCTCGCGTGGACCTCCGACCGCACGGCCCGCACCGCCCCGCCCAGGATCATGTGGTCCAGCGCCACGAAGGGCCGCGAGGCGTGGAAGCTGGGGCCGGGGCTCACCAGACGGAGGTCGCGGGGGAAGGGCGCCAGCAGCCGGCCCGGCGCGCGCTCGTTCAGGTCGCCGGCGATGACCACGGGCATCCGGGCGTCGCGCGTCGCCTCCAGCAACGCCGCCATCTGCCGGTGCCGCGAGCCGCGCTGGAGCCCGAGATGCGCCGCGACCAGCGTGAACTCGCCGCGCCCGATCTCGGGCCGGATGCGGGCGACGATCGCCCCGCGCGGCTCCAGCCCCGGCAGCTCGACGAGCTGCGCCACCTCGCATCCCAGGCCCCGCCGCAGCAGGATCGCGTTGCCGTGCCAGCCCAGCGACGGCCCCGGACCGGGGTCGAGATGGACAAAGCGCCCATGCGCCGCCAGCAGCCCCAGCGGGATCGCCGCCGGGCGCTGGCCGAGGCGCTTGTCGGCCTCCTGGAGCACCACCACGTCGGCGTCGATCTCGTCCAGCACGGACAGGATGCGCTCGGGCCGCCGCTTCCAGTCGAGGCCGACCGCCTTGCGGATGTTGTAGGAGGCGAGCCGCAGCCGCCATTCCCGCGCCGGACGCCGCGCCATCAGAGCACCCCCCTCACAGCACGGGCGAGACGAGGCGCGCGACCGAGTCGCGGAAGCGCGGCAGGCGCGGGCCGGCGCGGTAGGCGTCGGGGTCGAACCGCCGGCAACGGGCGCGGTCGCGGTCGTAGGCGGCCTCCAGATCGGCAGCCACGGCGGCGTCGTAGACCAGCGCGTTCAGCTCGTAGTTGATCGAGAAGGAGCGGATGTCCCAGTTCCCCGAGCCGACCGAGGCCACCCAGCCGTCGGCCACGACCGTCTTGGCATGGAGGAAGCCGCCCTCGAACATCAGCACCTCGACCCCGGCCGTCGCGATCTCGGCCAGATAGGTGCGGGCGGCCCAGTAGACGAGCCTCTGGTCGGGCCCGCCGGCCGTCACCATCACCGACACGTCGATCCCCGAGAGCGCGGCGCATTTCAGCGCCTCGGCCAGCGAGGCGTCGAGGATGAAGTAGGGGGTCTGCACGCGCACCCTCTCGCGCGCGTTGGAGATCATGCCGAAGTATTGCGTGCGGATCGCCCGCCAATCCGAATCGGGGCCGGAGGTGACGAGCTGCACGGGCTGGCCGTCGCCGTCGGCGTCGTCGAGCGGCGGGAAGTGCTCGGGCGCGAACAGGTCCTGGCCGGTGGCGTTGGCCCAGTCCACGGCGAAGACCCGTTGGAGGGCGCGCACCGACAGGCCGGTCATCCGCAGATGGGTGTCGCGCCAGACCGTGAAGCCCTTGCCCGGTTTCAGGTGCTCCTCGCCGATGTTGAGGCCGCCGGTGTAGCCGATGCGGCCGTCGATCACCGCGATCTTGCGGTGGTTGCGGTAGGATATGGTGTGGACGCGCCAGAGCGGCGAGGAGGGCCACATCTCGATGCCGCGCGCCCGCATCCGGCGGACGTAGATCGCGCCCTTGATGCCGAAGGACCCCACGGGGTCGTAGAGGAGGCGGACCTGCACGCCCTCCGCGACCTTGGCCTCCAGCAGCGCCATCAGGCGCATCCCCAGCCGGTCGGGGCGCCAGATATAGTATTGCAGGTGGATGCTGTGCCGCGCCGCCTCCAGATCCGCGAACAGGCGCGGATACTTCCGGCTGGCGTCCTGAAGGACCTCCACGCGGTTCGAGGTGGTGACGAGGCCCCCGGAGGCGGCGTGGCAGAGCGTCGCGAGCTGGCGCAGCAGCGCCGGGCGCGCGGCGATGCGGGCCATGGCGTGCTCGTGCTCGGCCACCGCGCGGTCGAGCGTGTCGCCCAGAAGCTCGGGCCGGTCCTGGCGGACGAGGGTGCGGGTGCGGCCGACGCCGCCGCGCATCCGGCCGAACAGGATGTAGAGGACGAGTCCGCCCAGCGGCACGGTGATAAACAGGAACAGCCAGGCGAAGGCCGATTGCGGGCGGCGGTTCTCGGAGACGATGTAGGCCACGGCGGCGATGACGTAGATCGTGTAGGCCAGCGTGAAGGGGGTCATTCGTGGTCCTTGGATCGCGCCCGGTTGGCCGCTGCCACCTATGCTTTCCCAAGCGGAGGGCCAGCCGCAACCCCCGCTCACAGCGGCTGTGCGCGTGGGGCCCTTGCCTTCGGGGCGCATCCGGGCTCCGTTCCGTCTCCAACGGCGTGGCGGAAGGGCGGTCAGCATGGAATTCGGTCTTTATACGTTCGGCGACGTGGGCCGCGACCCCCACACGGGCCATGTCGTGACGGCCAGCGAACGGCTGCGCAACCTCGTGGAGGAGATCGCGCTGGCCGACGACGCGGGACTCGACGTGTTCGGCCTGGGCGAGCATCACCGGCCCGACTACGCGGTGTCCGCGCCCGCCGTGGCGCTGGCGGCGGCGGCGTTGCGGACCCGGCGGATCAGGCTCGCCAGCGCGGTGACGGTGCTCAGCTCCGACGACCCGATCCGGGTGTTCCAGCAGTTCGCCACGCTCGACAACCTGACCGAGGGGCGGGCCGAGATCATCGCCGGGCGGGGGTCCTTCATCGAATCCTTCCCGCTGTTCGGCCATGACCTCGACGACTACGATTCGCTCTTCGCCGAGAAGCTGGCGCTGCTGATGCAGTTGAACGACGCCGAGCGGATCACCTGGCCGGGGACCCGCCACACCCCCGCCATCGAGGATCGGGGCGTCTATCCGCGCCCCTTCAACGGGACCCTGCCCATCTGGATCGCGGTCGGCGGCACGCCGCAGTCGGTGGCCCGCGCCGGGATGCTGGGCCTGCCGCTGGCGGTCGCGGTGATCGGCGGCGAGCCCGCGCGGTTCAAGCCGCTGTTCCAGCTCTATGACCGCGCCGTGGGGCAGGAGGGGCACGACCGCTCCAGGCTGAAGACCTCTCTCAACGTCCACGGCTTCGTGGGCGAGACCTCGCAGGAGGCGGCCGACACCTTCTACCTGCCGCAGGCCGAGGTGATGGACCGCATCGGCCGCGAGCGCGGCTGGGGGCCGACGAACCGGGCGCAGTTCGACATCGGGCGGGGCCCCAAGGGCGCGCTGTTCGTTGGCAGCCCCGCCGAGGTGACGGACAAGATCCTCGCCATGCACGAGGTGCTGGGCTTCGACCGCTTCGTGATCCAGATGGCGATCGGCGTCATCGAGCATCGCAAGCTGATGAAGGCGATCGAGCTGTTCGCCACCCGCGTCGCGCCCGAGGTCCGCAAGGCGCTGGGCCGGTAGGCGGCCTAGGTCGCCCGCTCAGACCGTCGTGGCCTCCGGCTCGGGCCGGGGGTCGAGGGGGCTCAGGCCGCGCTTGTACTCCTCCACCCGCTCGTCGATCTCCTCCCGCTCCTCCTCGGTCATGGGGGGCGGACGGACGTTCAGGGCGCGGGCCTCCTCGGGGTCGATGCGGACGCGGGCGATGACCGGGAAGTGGTCCGAGCCGACCTTGGGGCCGAGCCGGAAGTCCACCATCGCGATGTCGTCCGTGACGAAGAGCTGGTCGATGGCGCAGCGGATCAGGATGTTGTTGGCGTGGAAGCTGGCATAGAGCCCGCGCCCGATGCGCGGGTCGAGGTAGCGCCCGTAATGCTTGAACAGCCGCGAGGTCGGCGACCACGCCGCGTCGTTGAAGTCGCCCATGGTCACCAGCGGCACGTCCGACTTCCGCGCGAAGCGGGCGGCATACAGGATCTGGGCGTCACGCTCGTCGGTGTCCACGCCGGGGACGGGCGGCTGCGGGTGCAGCCCGACGAACCGGAACAGCCGACCCCCGCGCGTCCGCAGTTCGGCGAAGACCGAGGGCGTCTCGTCGACGGTCAGGCGCGCGGCCTCGGATTCGACGACCTCCAGTTTGGTCGCGAAGATCATGCCGTAATAGTCGTCCTTCGGGATCTCCACCCGATGCGGGTAGCGGGCCAGCGCCGGCCGCAGCGCCTCCAGCCACCGCTCGTCCGTCTCCATGAGGAGGAGCACGTCGGGGTCCACGTCCGCGATCAGGTCGCGCACGAGGTCGTGGCGGTCGTTCTCCATCAGCACGTTGGCGGCCATGAGCGTGACCTCCGCCCCGTCGTCGCGGCGGGGCGCGAACCGCATCTGCCGCCGGGCGAGCGGCGTGAAGGGCCGGATGCGGCGCAGATGCACGGCCATGCCGAGGAGCGTCGGCACCAGCACCAGCCAGCGCAGCCAGCCGTCCAATGCCCAGAGCGCGAGCGCCGCCACCGCGCCCTGGGCGATGGCGATCTGGATGCGGGGGAAGTCCCACATGCGTATCCACCAGTCCTGCCGCCCGGAAAGCGGCAGCAGCGTGACGGCGGCGAGGAGCAGGGCGAGCAGGAGGAGCAGGACGGTCATGCCCAAGGCTTAACCGATTCCCGCCGCTTGGGAAGCGCGCCGTGACGCGCCCTCACTCCGCCGCCTGCGCGCCCGCCCCGCGCCCGAGCCCCCGCGCCACCCGCGCCCCATATTCGGGGTCGGCCTGGGTGAAGTGGTGGATCATCCGCTCCTGGATCGACGCCGCGCAGGTGGACAGCGCCCCCACGAGGTTCGCCACCAGCTCCTCCCGCTCCGCGTCGGAGAAGGTCCGCCACCGCTCTCCCGCCTGGGCGAAGTCATTGGTGCGCGGGATGCGCTGCCGCCCGACCTCGCCGGCCCAATGGGTGCGCGGCCCCGGCCCCGGACGCGGCTGCTCCGACAACCCGCCGAGCTGCGACGGCTCGTAGTTGACGTGCGGGTTCGCGCCCGCCCCCTCGCCGTCCACGCGGTAGCTCATCTGCCCGCCCCGCTGGTTGGTGGCGAAGGGGCAGCGCGGCGCGTTGATCGGCAGTTGCAGGTAGTTCGGCCCCACCCGATACCGCTGCGTGTCCGAATAGGCGAAGGTCCGGCCCTGCAGGAGTTTGTCCTCCGAGAAGTCGATCCCGTCCACCAGCACCCCCGTCCCGAAGGCCACCTGCTCCACCTCGTTGTGGTAGTCGGAGGGGTTCCGGTTGAGCTGGATGTGGCCCACGTGCCGCAGCGGGAACTGGTCCTCGGGCCAGAGCTTGGTCACGTCCAGCGGGTCCCAGTCCAGATCGGGATGCTCGTGGTCCTCCATGACCTGGATGAACATGTCCCATTCCGGGAACTCCCCCCGCGCGATGGCGTCGTAAAGGTCGCCCGTCGCGTGGTTGAAGTCCTTTGCCTGGATCGCCTCGGCCTCCGATTGCGTCAGGTTCCGCACCCCCAGCCGCGGCTGGAAGTGGAACTTGCACAGCACCGCCACGCCTTGGGCGTTCACCAGCTTGTAGGTGTTGACGCCCGACCCCTGCATCTCGCGGTAGGTCGCGGGGATGCCCCAGGGCGAGAACAGGTGCGTCACCATGTGCGTCGCCTCGGGCGACATCGACACGAAGTCGAAGAACCGCTCCATCGACTGCCGGTTGGTGAGGGGGTCCGGCTTGAAGGCGTGCACCATGTCGGGGAACTTCAGCGGGTCGCGGATGAAGAACACCTTGAGGTTGTTCCCCACGAGGTCCCAGTTGCCGTCCTCGGTGTAGAACTTGATGGCGAAGCCCCTCGGGTCCCGCAGCGTCTCCGGGGAATGCCCGCCGTGGATCACCGTGGAGAAGCGCAGGAAGATCGGCGTCTCGGTCCCGGCGCGGAACACCCTGGCGCGGCTGTAGTTCTCCATGGGCTCGTCGCCCAACTTGCCGCTGGGGACGAACGTCCCGTGCGCCGCCGCGCCGCGCGCGTGGACGACCCGCTCGGGGATGCGCTCGCGGTCGAAATGGCTGATCTTCTCCAGGAAGTGGTAGTCCTCCAGCACCAGCGGCCCGCGCGGCCCGATGCTGCGGGTGTTCTGGTTGTCGTAGACCGGGTGGCCCTGGCGGGTCGTGAGACCGGGGGAGGGGCGATCTGCCATGGTCTGTCCTTTCGCGGGGAGCGGCGACGAAGATTGGCGCGGCATCTAGGCCTCTCGCCCCTCTGGGCCAGGGTCGGTGGGCGCCGTCCCTGCGTCACCCCCCACGCGCGAGGAGGAGCGCCCCATCGAGTGCCGTCCCCAGCGCTGGAATAACGGCCCACCGCCCCCCCAGCCGCGCCGCGAAGACCGGCCCCAGCCCGCCCAGCAGCACCACCGGCAACGCCGCCCCCTCCTGCAGCAGGTCCACCGCCGCCGCGACCTCGGCCACAGCCCGGTCCATGACCTCGCGCGCCGCCGGGTCGTCGGAGGCGACGACGCGTGGCGCGAAGGCGGCGAAGTCGGCGGGGCGCGCCGCCAGCGACAGGTTCACCACGCCGTCGGGCCCGCCCTGCTCGGCCACCAGGGCCGCCAGCAGCGGTGTTTGGGGCACGAAGCCGTCCACCGCCCGCAGGGCCTGGGACAGGATCGCCCGACCGATCCAGGCGCCGCTGGCCTCGTCGCCGAGGATCAGCCCCCAGCCGCCGATGAGCCGCACCGCGCCGCCGCGCTGGCGGGCGAAGACCGACCCGGTGCCCAGCGCCGCCACGATGCCGTCGCGCTCTCCCAGAGCGCCCTTCACGGCGGCCACCGCGTCCGACACGATCCGCGCCTCGGCGAAGGGCAGGGCGGCGCGCAGCCGCTCGGCGAAGCCGCGCCCGTTCGCGCCCGCCAGTCCGAGCCCGGCCCGCAGGCGCGGCATCTCCGACTCCGGCAGGCCCGCGTCCGCCAAGGCGGCGCGCGCGGCGCGAAGGAGGTTCTCGCGCGCGCCCTCCAGGTCCGAGGCGATGTTGGCCGGCCCGCCCGCGCCACGCCCGAGCACCCGGCCCGCCTCGTCGGCCACCGCCGCCCGGCACCCGCTGCCGCCGCCATCGATCCCCAGATACAGCATCCCGCGCCCCGTCCCCGACCCGTCCCGCCCGCCTTGTCGCGCGCGGACGCGGCAAGGGGAAGGGTCGGCTCCCACCGGAGGCCGTTCGGGCGCGGGCCCTCGTCGCGACGCGATGGCCGACCTAGCCGGGTTGCCAGGGGCGGGCCGGGGCGTCGGGGGACAGGACGAAGAAGCCGTCGGCCGGGAGGCGCTCCCAGGGGCCGGCGTGGCCGTGGGGCCAGAGGATGCGGACCTCGGCCGCCGCTTCGGGGCCGAGGCCCATGTGCCACCAGCCCAACGCGCCGCCCGCGTGGCCGCCGCCCACCGTCACCTCGCGCGCGTGGACGCCGTCAGGCAGGCGCATCTCGATCCAGGCGCCGATGGCGTCGCGGTTCGGGCCGGGCTGCTCCAGCCGGAGTTGCAGCCAGTGACCCGTGCCCGCCGTGACGTTGCGCCAGACCTGCGCCGGGGCGCGGCGGTTCGTGACCACGAGGTCGGGGAGGCCGTCGAGGTTGAGGTCGGCGAGGGTGGCCCCGCGCGAGGTCGCCATGCTCGCCACCCCGGCCTCCAGCCCGGTCTCGCGGAAGGTGCCGTCCGCGCGCAGGAGGAGGAGGTTGTTGGGGTCCTTCGCAGCGAAATCGGGCATCGCGTCCACGTTGCCCTTGGCGATGAACAGGTCGGGGCGGGCGTCGTTGTTCACGTCGGCGAACTCGGCGTGCCAGGCGGTCGAGGGGCGCACGTCGCCGCCGGTGTAGGGGCGCTGGGCGATGGCGCCGCGTGGGAAGGCCACATCGACGAAGGCCGGGCGCGGCCGGCGGCCGTCGGCGGGCACCTCGACCAGCGTCTGGAGCTTGTTGTCGGCCATGCTGGTCAGCGCGTATTCGGGGAAGCCGTCGAGGTCGAGGTCGCGCGAGGCGATGCCCATGCCCCAGATGCGGAGATAGGCCCAGCCCTCGGCCTCGGTGGCGAGGCGCGGCGGGGCGGCAGGGGCCAAGCGCCAGAGCTGCTCCTGCCCGCCCTTGTAGTATTCGCGGTCGTTGGAGACCCGCAGCGACGGGGTGCCCGAGCGGTCCCAGTCGGTGAAGAGCAGCGAAAGCGCGCAGTAGCTCGGCTTCAGGGGCTGGGGCGCGGCGAAGTGCCGGCCCTCGGGGCGGACCAGGAGGTTGTCGGTGCAGGAGCCCCAGGGGAAGAACTCCTCGGCGGGGTCGATGTAGGTGCCGAGCGCGAGGGTGGGCCAGTCCTGCCCGGCCTCCCAGGTGGCGGAGAAGGCGGAGGACCAGGCCGAAGGCGCGCGAAAGCCCCAGCCCTCGGGCGCGGGCTCGAACCGGCAGTCGCCCAGGCCCCGCAGGAGCCGGCTCTCGCCCTGGCGCAGGAGCATGAGGTCCGGCCGGCCGTCGGCGTCCACGTCGAGGGGGTAGGCGCCGGTGACTGCGGGGATCTCGATGCCCGATTCGACCTTCAAGAAGCGGAGCGGGCCGCCTCGGGTGGAGCGGTTGCGCCAGAGCGAGGCGGGGGAGGCGCCGCCGGCGAAGGCGAGGTCGGGGAAGCCATCGCCCGAGCAGTCGAGGGCGGCGACGCCGCCCCCGACCATGTACTCCCAATCGCCGTCGTAGCTGCTGGCGAGGCCGGCCGTCGCGGTCTCCTCGACGAAGCGGGGGACCAGCGGCTCCTCGGCTCGGACGGCGGTGGCGAGGAAGGCGGCGAGCAGGAGGAGCCGCCTCACCGCCGCATCCTCAGCGCGATGGCGTGGGCAGCGACGCAGCGGCCCTGGTCGAGCCCCCTCTCGATGGCGGAACGGAAGTGGATGCCGCCGTGGAGCCGGGACAGGGCGGCCTCCTCGGCGGCGGCCCGGAACGAGGGGAAGTGGCGGGCGGGCAGGCCGTCCTCCTCGTGGGCGCGGTCGGCGAAGGCGAAGCCCTCGCCCAGCAGGGCGGTGAGCACCTCGGCCGCCGCGCCGGACTGCGTGCTGTGGCCCGAGGGATATTCGGGAAAGGGAGGGGTGATGAGCAACGGCTCGAAGGCGGGGTCGAGATGGTCGCGGATGTAGGTCACGGGGCGGAGCAGGTTCCAGCGGTACTTCTCGTGCCAGCAGCCGATGAAGGCGTCCGCCATGGCCACCGAGAGCCGCGCCAGGACCTCGGCGCGGAGGTCGAGGTCGGCGTCCCGGGCGTCGAGCGCCTGCTGGGCGATGGCGATCCAGTGGCCGGGCGGGGTGGGGGAGAGCATGGGGTCGTCGGACCAGAATCGGGCGATGGCGCGCTGCTCCTCGGTGAGGGTCCGGCGCGTCTCCAGCACCTCCCGCGCCTCGGCCATGAAGGCCGAGCCCTCCGCCTCGCTGTAGGCCGGCGGCGGGGGCAGGGGACAGGCGGCCCCGTCGGGCATGGCGAAGGTGCGGTTCCCGCCCCAGTCGGGCAGAAGGGGGAGCTGCTGCTGGACGATGCGGCTCGTGGGGACCCAGAGGCCGGGCCCCTTGGCAAGGTCGTGGGCCAGGGGAAAGCCCATGTTCTCCACGACCGCGCCACCGTCGCCGGCGGCCCAGGCGAGGACGTGCCGTGCGACGGCCTCGCCCTGCGCTCGGCTTCTCCCGGCCACCTCGGGCGGCAGGCCCTCGGCCGTGGCCTCGCCCAGCCGCTCGGCCATGCGGGCCATGGCGCGCTGGCCGGTGGGGCCGGTGTTGGCGAAGAGGTCGGCGATGACGGTGGACAGGGCGGCCTCCAGCACCACCGCCTCGTCGTAGGCGGCCGCGGGGTCGCGCAAGGGGGGCGCATCGAGATCCCGGAGCTGGCCGGCGAGGCTCAGGAGATCGGGCGAGCCGCCGGCCACGGCCTCGTAGGCGGCGACGTAGAGATAGGCGAAGGCGCGGCTCGCGACGGGGGGCGACGTCGTCGGCGTGTGCCGGACCAGCTCCAGCGCGAGGCGCGTGTTGATGTCCATGAGCTCGACCGGGCCGGGCCGGGCCTCGGCCCCCCCGGCGAGCCCAGCGGAAAGGGCCAGCGTGGCAAGTCCGCGAAGCAGCATCTTCATCGACATTCCCCCCGGGGCGAGCAAGCCACGGAAGCGTGCAGGTGGGAAGCCCCCGGAGCGTGGGCGGAGAGCGTCGCGCCGAGGCGTAGGCCACAAATTTTTCGCGAGCGGTGACGGAATCCCGTGCGCGAGCCGTTAAGTTCGTGTTCCGGCGCGCTGCGCGTCGTTCCGCACCCCCAGGAGGGTCCCCGATGGGTCGAATCCAGGTCCTGCGCGCCGCGCTGGCATCGTTCCTTCTCCTGTCCGCCGGCGCGGCCGGCGCGCAGCAGGGCGGCGGTCCGCCCGGCGGAGGGACGGACGGGCCGACCGAGGTCGGGGTCGTCGCGCTCGCGTCCGATCAGGTGCCGGTCTCGGTCACGCTGCCGGGCCGGGCCGTGGCCTTCGAGGACGCCGACATCCGTCCGAGGGTGAGCGGCGTCATCGAGGAGGTCGCCTATCGGCCCGGCGTGGCCGTGGCCGTGGGTGATCCGCTGTTCCGCATCGAGGACGACAGCTACCTCGCCGAGGTCGCCGCCGCCGAGGCGACGGTCGCGGGGGCCGAGGCGGGCGTCCAGACCGCCCGCGCCACGGTGGAGCGCTACCGGACGCTGGAGGGCAGCGCCATCAGCCAAGCCGACCGAGAGACGGCCGAGGCCGCGCTGTCGCAGGCCGAGGCGACGCTGGCCTCGGCCCGCTCGGCGCTCCAGACTGCGCAACTCGACCTGGAGAGGACCGAGATCCGCAGCCCCATCGACGGCATTCCCAGCGTGGCCGCCGTCTCGGTGGGCGAGCTGGTCACGGCGAACCAGGCCGAGGCGCTGGCCACGGTGACGCGGCTCGACCCGATCTACGTGGACGTGACCGAGTCGAGCGCGCGGATGATGCGCGTGCGCGAGCAGATCGCGCAGGGCACCCTCGCGGTGGGCGACGAGCTCGGGATGCGGCTCGTGCTGGAGACGGGCGACATCTACGAGGGCGAGGGCCGGCTGGTCACGCCTGGGACCACCGTCTCCACCACCACGGGGACGGTCGATTACCGGGTCCAGTTCCCCAACCCCGACCACCTGATCCTGCCCGGGCAGTTCCTCCGGGTCGAGGTCACGCTGGGGACCAGCGAGGGCATCCTCGTGCCCCAACGCGCCACGTCCCGCGCGGCGAGCGGCGAGCTGACGGCCTTCCTGGCCGAGGACGGCGTGGCGCGGCAGGTCGTGCTGACGACCAGCGGCACCTACAGCAACGCCTGGGTGACCGACTCGGGGGTGGAGCCGGGCGACCTCCTGATCGTGGACGGCCTGCGGGATCTCCGCGATGGGGCCGAGATCGCGACCGTCCCGGTCGTCATCGGCGGGGACGGCGTCGTGCAGGAGCTGACGCCCGAGGGGGGCGGCGACGCGCCGCCCGCGACCGCCGGGGAGGCGCCGCAGGCCGCCGCCGAGGGCGAGCCCGTCGAGCGGGCGGATGCCGCCGGTGCGACCCGGCCGGTCGCCGCCACTACCTCCTCCTCGACCTCGCGGGAGTGAGGGCATGGCGCTGTTCTTCATCCACCGGCCGGTCTTCGCCTGGGTGCTGGCCATCGTGACGATGCTGGCGGGGGCATTCGCCCTCACCACCCTGTCCGTGTCGCAGTATCCCGACATCGCGCCGACGACGATCCGCATCTCGGCCTCCTATCCCGGCGCGACCGCCGAGGCGGTGCAGAACTCAGTGACCGAGGTGATCGAGGACGGGCTCACCGGGCTCGACGGGCTCCTTTACACCGTCTCCTCCTCGCGCGAGGGGTCGGCCAGCATCACGCTCACCTTCGACGAGAGCATCGACGGGCCGGACGCGCAGAACGAGGTGCAGAGCCGCGTCCAGCAGGTGGAGGGGCGGTTGCCCGACGCCGTGCAGCAGAACGGCGTCACCGTCTCGCGCTCCACCTCCTCGATCCTGCTGGTGGGGTCGCTGGTATCCACGGACGGTCGCTACACGACGCTCCAGCTCGGCGACATCCTGTCCACCTCGGTCGAGGGGCCGGTGACGCGCACCGAGGGCGTGGGCGGGATCAACGTCTTCGGCTCGGGCTACGCGATGCGGATCTGGCTCGATCCGCTGCGGCTGGTGCAATATCAGCTCACCCCCGCCGACATCGTGGACGCGGTCGAGGCGCAGAACACCACCGTCTCGGTTGGCGCGCTGGGCACGCAGCCCGTGGTGCCGGGGCAGCAGTTCACCGCCACGATCACCGCGCAGAGCCAGCTATCGACCGTGGAGGAGTTCGAGGGCATCCAGGTCAAGTCCGGCGACGACACAGGCACCGTCTACCTGGGCGACGTGGCGCGGGTGGAGATCGGGCAGGAGCGCTATGGCGGCGATTCCCGCTTCAACGGCCTGCCGGCGGCGGGCTTCGGCGTGAACCTCGCCACCGGGGCCAACGCCGTGGACACGGCGGCGGCGGTGCGCGAGACCATCGCGGGCGTCCAGGCGGCGCTGCCCGACGGGGTCGAGGTGCGCTACGCCTACGACACCTCGCCTTTCGTGGAACTGTCCATCGAGCAGGTGGAGCACACGCTGATCGAGGCCATCGCGCTGGTGTTCCTGGTGATCCTCGTCTTCCTCCAGAACTGGCGGGCGACGCTGATCCCCATCATCGCAGTGCCCGTCGTGCTTTTGGGCACCTTCGCGGTCCTGGCGGCGCTGGGCTATTCCATCAACACGCTGACGATGTTCGCCATGGTGCTGGCCATCGGCCTCCTCGTGGACGACGCCATCGTCGTGGTCGAGAACGTCGAGCGCGTGATGGAGCAGGACGGGCTGGACCCCTTGGCCGCGACCGAGAAGAGCATGGGACAGATCACCGGCGCGCTGATCGGCATCGCGCTGGTGCTCTCGGCGGTGTTCCTGCCCATGGCCTTCTTCCCGGGCTCGACAGGCGTGATCTACCGGCAGTTCTCGGTCACGATCATCTCGGCCATGCTGCTCTCGGCGGCGGTGGCGCTGATCCTGACGCCGGCGCTCTGCGCCTCGTTCCTGCGGCGGCCCAAGCACGGCCGGGGCTTCCTGCCCGCGCGGCTGTTCAACCGGGGCTTCGACGCGACGACCGGAGGCTACGCCGCGGCGGTGCGCCGGATCGTCGCCTGGCCCGTCGTGGCGCTCCTCGTGCTCGGGGGCATCGGCGCGGGGGCCTGGATGATCTACGGGCGGATCGAGAGCTCGTTCCTGCCGTCCGAGGACCAGGGCGTGCTGATGACGCAGATCAACCTGACCGAGGGGGCGACCACGGCGCAGACGGCGGCGGTGGTGCGGGAAATCGAGGACTACCTGCTGACCGAGGAGGCGGAGGCGGTGGAATCGACCTTCGCCGCGCTCAGCTTCGGCTTCCAGGGCACGGGGCAGAACCGCGCCATGGTCTTCGTGAAGCTGAGGGACTTCGAGGAGCGGGCCGACGCCGAGCTGTCGGCAGCGGCGGTCGCGCAGCGGGCCAACGCGCGGTTCGGCTCGCATCGGGCCGGCCGGGTCTTCTTCATCCAGCCGCCGGCGATCCAGGGGCTCGGGAACTCGTCGGGGTTCTCGATGTATCTGGTGGACCAGACCGGGGCCGGCACCGTCGCGCTGCGCGAGGCCGCCGAGCGGCTCGTGGAGATCGCCGAGGCCGATGGCCGGGTCGAGAGCGTCCGCGCCTCGGGAACCGAGGACGAGAGCGCGCTCCGCATCGACATCGACCAGCAGAAGGCCGAGAGCTTCGGCCTTTCGGTGCCGCAGGTGAACGCCATGCTGTCGGTGATCTTCTCGGGCGAGAGCGTCAACGACTTCACGCTCGGGTCCAGCCTGCGGCCGGTGATCGTGCAGGGCGAGGCTGGGTCGCGGATGCAGCCCGAGGACATCGAGGGCTGGTACGCCCGCAACGGCAGCGACGAGATGGTGCCCTTCTCCTCCTTCATCACCACGTCCTGGGCGCCGGTCGCGCCGACGCTGTCGCGCATCGACGGGCGTCCGGCGCTGTCCATCGACGGCTCCGAGGCGCCGGGCACCAGCTCGGGCGAGGCGCTGGACGTCATGGAGGAGCTGGTGGCCGACCTCGGCGGCGGCTGGGGCGTGGCCTGGACGGGCCTCAGCTACCAGGAACGGCAGTCAGGCAACCAGGCGCCGTACCTCTATGCGCTGTCGGTCCTCGTGGTGTTCCTTTGCCTTGCCGCGCTGTATGAAAGCTGGTCGATCCCCTTCTCGGTGATGCTGTCGGTTCCGGTGGGGGTGCTGGGCGCGCTGGTCGCCGCATGGGCGTTCGGGCAGTCGAACGACGTCTACTTCAAGGTGGGCCTGCTCACGACCATCGGCCTCGCGGCCAAGAACGCCATCCTGATCGTGGAGTTCGCCCGCGACCTGGAGGCGGCGGGGCGGACCGCGGCGCAGGCGGCCATCGAGGCGGCGCGGCTGCGGCTGCGGCCGATCCTGATGACCTCCATCGCCTTCATGCTGGGGGTGACGCCGCTGGCGCTCGCCACCGGGGCGGGGGCAGGGGCCCAAAACGCCATCGGCATCGGCGTGCTGGGCGGGACGCTGGCGGCGACCTTCATCGGCATCTTCCTCGTCCCGGCCTTCTACGTCGTCCTGCGACGGGTGACGGGGGGCCGGGCGGTCGCCGCGCCGCAGCCGGCCGAGTAGGGTCAGGCCGAGGGGCGGGTCAGCATGAAGGCGGCGGCCCCCGCCAGGGCCACCGCCTGCACCGCCAGAACCGCCGGCGGCAGAGCCAGAAGGACGGCGCCGATCAGCGAGCCGCTCATCAGGAGGCAGGCCACAGCCTTGTGCCGGGGCCGGATCGCGCCGCGCGTCTCCCAGTCCCGGATGGCCGGGCCGAAGTGGCGGTTCCGCTCCAGCCATCGGCGCATCCGGGGCGAACCCTTGCCGAAGGCGAAGGCCGCCAGGATCATGAAGGGCGTCGTCGGCACGACGGGCAGCGCCACTCCGATGATCCCGAGCGTCAGCGCCACATAGCCCAGGGCGGTCCAGAGGAGGCGCATCGGAGTCATGGCGCTGGCGCCCCAAGGATGCGGCTCTGCTCCAGCACCGTGCCGTCGGTGGCGAGGACGAGCCGGAGGGTCGTCGCGCCATGGACGAAAGTGAGCCGGAAGCGGCCCCGGTCCTCGGCCTCGCCCGTCTCGAACCGGTGGACGATCCGGCCCTCGCGCATGAGCCCGGGCACCCGGGACGGGTCCAGGCCCAGAAGGGGGCCGAGGTCCTCGGCGTCGATGACGAAGCCTCCGTCCGGTCGTGGCTCGAGTCGCATCCTGGTCCCGCTGCGTTGCCCGGCCGGCCGGGGCCGGGCCTCCGGCGACCTCGCCCGGGACGGAAGGCGGCGTCAAGGCATGACGCGGCCGGACAGGGTATCCTTGCGCCGATGGCTTGCGCCGATAGCTTGACTGCCGCCGGGCGCCGCTACGGAACCCCCGCCCCGATCCGCTGCAAGGGGGGAAACGCCATGATCGTCCGTAACGGGCCCCGCCCCTGAAAGCTCCTGTTCGTCGTGCGCGGGTCGGTGGTGCCGCCCATCGCCGGGCCACTCGCACGGCCCATCCCTGCCGCCGCTCGCGCTGGCCCGGCCGGCGGGATGGCCCACGCCAATCCTCGTTGGCATCGCTGCTCCGGTGTTCCTGGGCCTCGCCGAAGTCTCGGAGCGGCGATGCCAGCCCCGCTGGGAGGGGCTGACGCCTTGCCGCTCGACGCCATCGTGCGGGCGGCGGGGATCAGCCTCGCCACGCATCTCGGGGTCCAGTCGCCCGAGTCGATCCGGCCCGCGACCTTCACATCGGCTGATCCCCTTCGGAGCCTCGGAAGGGGGCGGCGTCCGCGATGCCGGACGCCGCGTCGGCTCCAATCGGTCCCCTCAGGCGATCCCCTCTCCCCCTGTCACGCCATAGACCTCGCCGGTGATGTAGCTGCCTTCCTGCGAGGCGAGCAGGACATAGACCGGCGCGATCTCCACCGGCTGGCCGGGGCGGCCGAACTTGGACTGGGCGCCGAACTGCGGGATCTTCTCCTGCATCTGGCCACCACTAGGCTGGAGCGCGGTCCAGAATGGCCCCGGCGCGACCGAGTTCACGCGGATGCCCTTCTCGATAAGCTCGGTGGCGAGCGCCTTGGTGAAGGCGACGATCCCCGCCTTGGTCATGGCGTAGTGCATGATCGCGGTCGAGGGCTCGTAGGCCTGGATCGAGGAGGTGGTGACGATCGCGCCGCCGGGAGGCAGCAGCCTCGCCCCCTCCTGTGCCATCCAGAACAGCGCGTAAAGGTTGGTCCTGAGCGTCTCGTCGAAGTCCTCGGTCGTAATCTTGTCGAGCGATTCGTAGGCCTGCTGGTGCCCGGCGTTGATCACGAGGACGTCGAGGCCGCCGAGCCTCTCGGCCGCCTCCCGCACCACGCCCCTCGCATAGGCCTCGTCGGTCACGTCGCCCGGCAGCGCCACGGCCTTGCGACCCTCTGCCTCGATCAGGCGGATCACCTCGTCCGCGTCGGGCTGCTCGTCGGGGAGGTAGGAAAGGGCGACGTCCGCGCCCTCGCGGGCATAGGCGATGGCCACCGCGCGGCCGATCCCTGAATCACCGCCAGTGATGAGGGCCTTGCGACCCACGAGCTTGCCCGAGCCCTTGTAGCTCGTCTCGCCGTGGTCGGGCTTGGGTGTCATCTCGCGCGCGAGGCCGGGAACGGGCTGCGGCTGCTCGGGGAAGGGGGGCTTGGGATACTGCTCGCGGGGGTCCTGCATCCGCAGGCGGTCGTCGGCCATGGTCGATCTCCTCGTTGGCGCGCGGCGGGTATGGGCCCGGGGCGGCTTGGACGGGAGACAACGGGTCTGGGCCGGATCGGTTGCATCCGGGAGGCGGGCCGCCGCTGGGACAGGCCCGGCCGCGCGGGGCCGGGCTGGAGATCGTGGTGGGTCTGGAAGGAAACGGGCGCTCAGCTTCCCCAGTGGCGCACGTCGCCGCAGTCCATGTGGACGAAGCCCGAGCCGCTGTAGCGCCCGACGCCGCCCGCCTGGCAGGCCATGGCAGCCCGGGCGATCTGATTCACCGACCGCGAGTCGAGGTGGAGGTCGGCCGCCTGGCCCCGCATGTGCAAGGAGTTGCGCGCCACGCCCGAGGAGTTGGAGCGCAGCATCGAATTGGTCTGTGGCGAGCGGTAGCCCGAGAGGAGCATGTAGGGCTCGCCCACGTCGAGGAGGTTGTGCGAGGCGGCCATGATGTCGATCGTGCGGGTGTCGATGGCGACCGCCTGCCCGTTGCGCCAGTCGCGCATGAACATGCTGATCTCGCGCACCGACTCGGCGATGTAGTCGCCATCGATCCAGTAGATGGTGTCGATCCTCTCGCCCGTGCGGCCGGAATACATGCGGATGCGCCGCACGTCCCCCGCCCCGCGCACGAGGCCCGCCGCTTTGGAGAGGGTCGGGGCGGCCGTAACCGCCGTGGCGGCGAACACGCCCAGGAGCGCACGCCGAGAGATGCCCGAAGAGCCGATGTTGTCCATACCGCCAGCGCCTGTCCCGTCGCCTATGTTATAAGCCCATGTTTCTTGGGCATTCTTGGTCATCTTGTTTCAGATGCCTCACGACTATGGCATGAGTCGCCCGGGCGACCAAGGAGAGACTGCCACAAGATCCTTAACGAAATCCCCATTCGGCAGGAATTTGCTCAACTAGCAGGAGAGCCACACCTGTTGCAGATTGGCCGACCCTTCCGGCTCCGGGTCGCCGGGACGTTGTGGCGGGACGGGGCGTCCCGGACTATTCTCCGGTTGCGACCCTCCCGAACGAACGAGGCCCCGATGCTCGTCCCCTCCCGACGCCGATTCCTCGCCGGGCTCTCCTCCGGGGCGCTGGCCGCCATCCTCCCGGCCGCGCCGGCCTCGGCGCTGGCCCTCGCGACGGGGTTCCAGCAGGGCGTGGCCGAGGCCGCGGCCCGGGACGAGGTCCTGGCCGCCTTCTACCGCGCCCGTGGGCTGGACGGGATCTGGACGGGCAGCGACGGCCGCGACGTGGCCCGCCGCAACGCGCTGCTGGCTGCCATGGCCGAGGCGCCGGTCCACGGCCTGGGGGTCCGGCGCCACGATCCCGAGGCGCTGGTGAGGACCCTGCGCGCCGCCGCGACCCCGCGCGAGCAGGGCCATGCCGAGGTGGAGATGAGCCGCGCCTTCCTGCGGCTCGCGGGAGACCTCAATGCAGGGATGCTGGTGCCATCCAAGGTAGAGGATCACATCAAGCGCGAGGTGCTGGCCGCCGATCCGCTGGCCGTCATCACCGTCTTCCCCGAGGAGGAGCCGGTGGCCTTCCTTCGCGGCCTCGCGCCCACCACGGCGGAATACGCGCGCCTCCTTCGCGAGAAGGCGGCCCTGGAGGAACGGATCGCGGCAGGCGGCTGGGGGCCCGAGGTGCCGATCGGCAAGTTGGAGCCCGGCGCGAGCGGCGCGGCGGTCCGGACGCTGCGCGACCGGCTGATCGACATGGGCAGGCTCCGGCCGACGGCGGGCGCGCGCTACGACGCGGGCCTGACGGCCGCCGTCCGGCAATTCCAGGCCGACCATGGCCTCGCCCCCGACGGCGTGGCGGGCGAGGGGACGCTCCGGGAGGTCAACGCCTCCCCGACCGACCGCCTCCGCAGCGTCCTCGTGGCGCTGGAGCGGGAGCGGTGGAACGCCGCGCCGCGCGGATCGCGCCATGTCTGGGTGAACCTGACCGACTTCACGGCGGCCATCATGGATGACGACGTGCCGACCTTCCGCACCCGCGCGGTGATCGGTGCCACCGCCGACGACCGGCAGACGCCCGAGTTCTCGGACCTCATGCAATTCATGGTCGTGAACCCGAGCTGGTTCGTGCCCCGGTCGATCATCGTGAACGAATACCTGCCGCAGCTTCGCGGCAACCCGAACGCGGCGGGGCACCTGCGGATCACCGATTCGTCGGGCCGTGTCATCGACCGGGGATCGGTGGATTTCTCGGCCTACTCGGCTTCGAGCTTCCCCTACGCCATGAGCCAGCCGCCCGGGCCGTCGAACGCCTTGGGCGTCGTCAAGTTCATGTTCCCCAACCCCTGGAACATCTACCTGCACGACACGCCCGCCAAGGACCTGTTCGGGCGCGAGACGCGGGCCTTCAGCCACGGCTGCATCCGCCTCGCCGACCCGCGCGGCTTCGCCCGCCACCTCCTCGCGCGGCAGGTCCGGGACCCCGAGGCCCTGTTCGACGAGAAGCTGCGGAGCGGCGCGGAGACCCGGGTGAACCTCGACCAGCCGGTGCCGGTCCACCTCGAGTACCGGACGGCGTTCACGAATGTGCGGGGCGGGCTCCAGTTCCGGCGCGACGTCTACGGCCGCGACGGCCGGATCTGGGCGGCCCTGGAGGTGGAAGGGGTGGAGGCCGCGCCGCTCCGGGGCTAGAACCCCGACGACCACGCCAGGAGGGCCGCCCATGCCGACCATCGCGCAGATCGCCGAGGCCCTGGGGGCCGAGGCCGAGGGCGACCTTCGCATCGAGGTGGATGGCGCCGCCGAGCCGGCAGCGGCCGGATCCCGCGACTTGGCGATGGCCCTGTCGCCCAGGTGGGGCGAGGCGCTGGGGCAGGGACGCGCCCGGGCGGCACTGGTCTGGCCCGGCGCGGACTGGCGCGCGCTGGGGCTGGAGGCGGCGGTCTTCGCGCCGCGCGGGCGGCTCGCCATGGCGGGCCTCACGCAACTCCTCGACGAGCCGCCGTTCCCTCCCGGCATCCATCCGTCGGCCTTCGTGGACCCGACCGCCCGGCTGGGCGAGGGCGTCGGGATCGGTCCTCTCACGATCATCGCCGCGGGAGCAGAGATCGGCGATGGCACCTGCATCGGTCCGCAGGTGACGGTCGCGGAGGGGGTCCGCATCGGCTCGCAGGGTGTCGTCCACGCCGGCGTCCGGCTGAACCGCCGCGTCACCATCGGCGCTCGCGCCATCCTCCAGCCCAACGCGGTGATCGGCGGCGACGGCTTCTCCTTCGTGACCCGTGAGCCCGCCTATGTGGAGATCGCACGCGAGACCCTGGGCAAAGGGCCAATCCCGGTCCCTGAGGACCCGAGCTGGCACCGCATCCACTCGCTGGGCGGGGTGGTGATCGGCGACGACGTGGAGGTGGGGGCCTGCTCCACCATCGATGCCGGGACGATCCGGCCGACGCGGGTGGGCGACGGCACCAAGATCGACAACTTGGTGATGGTGGCCCACAACGTCGTCATTGGGCAGCACTGCCTTCTCTGCGGGCAAGCCGCCGTCGCTGGGTCGAGCGTGATCGGCGATCGCGTGGTGATGGGCGGTCGCGCCGGGGTGGGGGACAACCTTACCGTGGGCGACGACGTGGTGCTGACCGGCAACACTGGCGTCCTGTCGAACGTGCCCTCCGGCCGGGTGATGATGGGCTATCCGGCGACCCGGATCGACCAGCAGATCGAGAGCTACAAGGCGCTCCGCCGCTTGCCCCGCATCCTGCGCGACCTTGCCGCAGGGGTTTCAAAGCAACCCAAGGACGGCTAAGTCAGGCGCCGTCAGGCATCGGGGACTTCCATGGACACGCGCGAGCGCGTCATCGCGATCATCGCCGAGCAGGCTTTCCTCCAGCCCTCCGACGTGCGCGAGGACATGACGCTGGGCGACCTCGGCATCGACTCCCTGGGCGTCGTCGAGAGCATCTTCGCCATCGAGGAGGCGCTCGACATCCGCATCCCCTTCAACGCCAACGACCCGCAGGCGAGCGAGTTCGACATCTCCTCGGTGGGCCGCATCCTGGGCGCGGTCGAGCGGCTGGTGGCGGAGCGGGCCTGATGCGCCGCGTCGCCATCACCGGCGCAGGGACGATCAACGCCCTGGGCCACGACGTGCCGTCCACTCTCGCCGCGATGCGCGAGGGAGTCTGCGGGATCGGCTCGCTCGACATCCGCGACGTGGAGCGGCTGTCTATACGCATCGGCGCGCAGGTCCGCGACCACGACGAAAGCACGCGGTTCGGACGGCAGCAGGCTGCGCTCTACGACCGCTTCACGCAGTTCGCCCTGATCGCCGCCGAGGAGGCTGTCGCGACCTCGGGCCTGTGCTTCGAAGGCGAGCTTGGGCTGCAGGCCGGCGTGATCCTGGGCAACAGCGGCGGCGGGCTGGGAACCATCGACGACAGCTATCGCGCCGTCTACGAGGAGGGGAGGAGCCGCGTCCATCCCTTCGTGGTGCCGCGCCTTATGGGCAACGCCGCCTCCAGCGCCGTGAGCATGGCGCACGGATTGCGGGGGCCAACCTTCACCGTGGCCTCGGCCTGCGCCTCCTCGAACCACGCGATGGGTCTCGCCTTCCAGATGGTGCGGTCGGGGATGGCCGACGTGATGCTGGCCGGCGGGTCCGAGGCGATGCTCTGCTTCGGCGGGCTCAAGGCCTGGGAAGGACTGCGAGTCATGTCGCCCGACGCCTGCCGCCCGTTCAGCGCGACCCGCAGCGGCATGGTGCAGGGCGAGGGCGCGGCGGTCTTCGTGTTCGAGGACTGGGACCGGGCAGCGGCCCGTGGGGCCGAGATCCTGGCCGAGGTGGCGGGCTTCGGCATGACGGCGGACGCCCGTGACATCGTCCTCCCGTCCGTCGAAGGGGCGGAGCGGGCGATGCGCTTGGCTTTGGCCGACGCAGGCCTCGACGCCGATCAGGTCGGCTACGTCAACGCCCATGGCACCGGGACGGCGGCCAACGACCGGACGGAGTGCGAGGCCATTGCCGGAGCCTTCGGCAACCACGCCGGGCGGCTGATGGTGTCCTCGACCAAGGCGATGCATGGCCACGTCATCGGCGGCACCGGCGCGATCGAGCTGCTGGCCTGCCTGTCGGCGCTGCGCGACGGCGTGGTGCCGCCCACCATCGGCTACGAAGCGCCCGACCCGGATTGCCCGCTGGACGTGGTGCCGAACGCGGCGCGCCAGGCCAGGATCTCGGCCTGCCTGTCCAACGCCTTTGCCTTCGGCGGTCTGAACGCCGTGCTGGCGCTCAGGGCCGCCTGATCGGAGCGGAAGCCCGCCGAGGCCGGCTCCCGCTCCGGGGCCGTCATTCCTGCGCCGGAGCCGGGACCGAGCTGCTGTCGAAACCGGCCGTGAAGCCCGAGAGCGAAATCGCGAGGTTCACCGTCTGGTCCGGCGCGGCGGCCGGCACGATGGAGAGCTGGGCCGCGTTGCCCGCCTTGAACTGGTCGAGCTCCTCCTGCGTGAAGCCCACGCGCGCCACGCAGCCGGCGCGGTTGCAGAAGGTGAAGGGGTAGCGACGGGCGGCATTGCCATCCACCGACAGGGTCAGCTCCTCGGTCAGCAGCGTCTCAAGCGGGGCCACGATGGTCGCGCCGGCGGCGGCGCGCTGGCCCTCGGGCAGCGGGAACATGCTGATCTCGGCGACGTTGTTGCCGTCCTCGTCCTTGAGGAGCTGATAGAGTTGGCAGGGATCGGGGCCTTCCTCGGCCTTGAGGCAGCGCAGCGCCCACTCCCCGAAGGTCTCGCGGGTATAGGCCTCGCCGACGCGGGGCTCGCCCGGGGCGGCCGGCTCGCCCATGTCGAGGCCGGCGGCGGGGGCGGCGCCTTCGGCGGCCGGCACCTGGGCCGGCGCGTCAGCGGGAGCCTCCTGCGCGGCGAGTGGGGCCGCCCAAGCGAGGAGAGCGAGAAGGGGCAGTGACTTGAGCGTGATCGACATCGTGCCGTGTCCGTTCCGAGATGTGGCGTCGCGGCCGATTAGCACGGGGCGGGCGCGGTGTCAGGGGCCCTCGCCCGAATCCGCGCAATGGGGCTATCACATGAAAAAGGGGCGCGCGGTCGCACCCCTTTCCCGTTCTCTCCCTGCCGGACTTGGCCAGCTTTCGACGGAACGTTAGGGCAAGGCCAAAAACCCGTCAACGGCTTTCGAGCGGGAGCCTCCAAGTCGCGCAGATCCGAATCGGCGGCTCCCGGCCAGGGGGCGTGCCGGATGGGGCGCGGGCGCCCGAGCCGCGTTCGGGCCCGACCGGAAAAAAGGCCGCGTCCAAGGACGCGGCCAGTCCGACAGGGAGGAGAGCCGACCCCTGGGCGCCCAAGCCCTGGCATCGGATGCATCCACCATCGCAGACGGAGGTTAAGGATCGGTTGAGCGATCCGCGTCGGGCGACGATTTCGGATCGTCCGCCAGCGGGTGGCGGGTCAGCACCAGCTCCGACAGCCGCTCGTCGAGGACATGGGTGTAGATCTCGGTCGTGGCGATGTCGGCATGGCCAAGCATGGCCTGAATCGACCGCAGGTCCGCCCCGCCCGCCAGCAGGTGGGTCGCAAAGGCGTGCCGGAGCCGGTGGGGCGCGACCCTGTCGGCCGGCACCCCGGCCCGGAGCGCCAGGTCCTTGAGCAGGGCGAAGAAGCCCTGACGAGTCAGGTGCCCCGCCGCCCCGCGCGACGGGAACAGGAACCGCGACGCCGGGCGGCCCTCCGGGCGCTCCGCCTCGGCGGCGTCGCGCGCCCCGAGCCAGTCCCGCAGCGCCTCGCGCGCCGGTGGCGACAGGGGGACGAGCCGCTCCTTCCCACCCTTGCCCCGCACGAGCACCACCTTGGGGTCGCCCCGCGCCGCCGCGACGGGCAGCGACACCAGCTCGCTGACCCGCATCCCCGTCGCATAGAGCAGCTCCAGCAGGCAGGCGTTCCGAACCGCGTCGCGCGGGGTCGCGCGGGCGGCGGCGATGAGCGATTCGATCTCGCGCAGATCGAGCGTACCGGGCAGGCGGCGCTCGCGTCCCGGGCCGGCCAGCCGCAGGACGGGGTTGTCGGCGCGGAAGCCCTCCTCTTGTGCGAACCGGAAGAGCTGCCGGATCGCGGACAGCCGGCGCGCCCGCGTGGCCCTGGACAGGCCCTCGGCCTCGCAGGCCACGAGATAGGCGTCCACCTCGGGGGCGCCTGCCGTGGCAAGGTCGCGCCCCTGCCGCCCGAGCCAGTCCGAAAAGGCCGCGAGATCCCGGGCATAGGCCAGCCGCGTGTTGAGCGCGGCGTCGCGTTCGGCAGAGAGCGAGTCGAGAAAGGCCCCGACCCAGCGGGCCGAGCTCACGCCCGGTCCTCCAGCAGCAGGAACTGGAGCGCCGCCCGGCGGGCGTAGTCCTCCAGACCCGCCGCGCGCAGCGCGGCGATGGCCTCGGCGGCGGCCTGGTGGTCCCCGTCGAGCCCCTGCTGGAACGCGGCGATGGCGCGGAGCAGGGCCTCGCCCACCCGCCCGCCGGCCAGCGTCTCGGCCAGGGCGGAGGAGGGCGCGGCGCCGCCGAACCCGGCCAGGACCGCGGAGCTGCGGGCATCGACACCCTCGACGCCCTCCGTTTCTCCGGTGGCGACGGCCCGCCATATCCTCTCCTGGGCGCTGGCCGGCTCGCGCGTCCGAGCCGCCGCCTCGTAGGCCGGGGACAGCAGCGCCACGCGATGGGCCAGCGCCCCCGCCGGGCCGTCGAGCCGCAGCTTCAGGAGGTCCCCGCCGAACAGCCGGGCGAGGGGCACCTCCAGCGCGACGGGCCCGAGCGCCGCCCAGGCGGGCCCGAGCGCCGCCGCCACCGCCGCCCGGTCGCCCGACAGGATCGCCGCGTCGAGCGCCTGCACCGCCGCGGCCCGGTCCCAGACCCCGCCGGACGCGGCCGGGGCGCGGGCGGTGTAGATGCCCAGCAGCACGTTCTCGGACAGCGCATCATGCCGCGCCAGCCGCTCGGCCGCCTCGATCTGCGCGCGCCAGGCCACGGTGTCGCGCAGGTCGGCGTGCGAGAAGGCCAGCGGCAGTCCGGTCGTCGGCATGAGATCCCCCACCGCCTCCCGCAGGCGGTAGACGAGCGGGCTCGGGCGGGATGGCGGCGGCAGGCCGTCGGGCTCGGCGAGCTCGGGATCGAGGAAGCGGGTCAGCAGCGCGTCGTCGTCCGGCGTCACGTCGCCCAGCGCCCGCGCGCCGTTCAGCGTCAGGACGGCGGCGTTCCAATCGCCGTTCCTCGCCAGGCAGAAGACCCGCGCGGGCAGGGTCGGCGCCAGCGACGAATGTTCCCGCAGCAGCTCGCAGGCCTCGGCCTCGGTGCCGCGCAGGAGCGAGGCGTCGAACCAGCGCCGAAACACCTGCGGGTCGAGAAGGTCGCCCGACTCGAGCAGCGACTGGGCGCCCTCCAGCGCCCCCATGTCGAGAAGCTTGTCCACCCGGGCGAGGAAGAGCGCGCCGCCCCCGTCGCCGGCGGGCGGCGCGGCCTCGGCCAGCATCAGGGTCACGAGGAGATCCTGCAGCGCGGGCAGCGTTTCGACCTGCTCGGCGCGGATGAGCTGGATCAGCGTCACCGGATCGCTCCGCGACCACAGGTCGGCCGGCAGGCCCGTCACGTCGGGCGGCAGGATGCCGGTGGCGGGCTGGGCGCCGTCCAGAGGCGCGACGGTGACGCCCGGCGGCTCCGCCCGGGACGCCACCGGCGGCTCGGCGGGCCGTGGCGCGACGATCGGGGCAGGCGTGTCCTCGACGCTGCGCGACAGCCAGTCGATGGCCGAGAGAGGCTCGCTCCTGTCTTGCGCCTGGGCAGGCGTGGCCAGCGCGACAAGGGCTGCCAGGGCGGCCGGCGCGGCGCGGCGCATCCTCAGTCGAGGTCCAGGTCGAGCGGCTGCGTGACCTCGCGCAGCGGCGGCGCGAAGTCGCCCGGCAGGACCAGCGGCCCCAGATAGGCATAGCCTATCAGCGCGATCCCGGCGAGCATCGCCAGGACCAGCAGAACCTTGATCAGTCGCCACATCGTCCCGTCCGTTCCCCCAGCGACGATCCTTCGCCGCCGGTCGGGTTATATATGGCCTTTTTCCGGACTACACCCCATTAGGGCAGGACGAGAGCGAAATCGGCGAACGGCTCCGGGGTCGCGCGCCACAGGACGGCCCGACGGATGCCAGGGAGCGAGACGATCAGGAACCCGGCGCGCCGACGCGCGCCCGAGCCGCCGGCGCGGGAGCCTGCGGGGCCGCGCCTCCGCCGGTCCGTGGCGCTCGTGGGGATGATGGGATCGGGCAAGACCGCCGTGGGCAAGGCGCTCGCCGCCCGGCTGGCCGTGCCGTTCCTCGACAGCGACGCCGCCATCGAGGAGGCGGCGCAGGCCACCATCCCCGAGATCTTCGCCCGCGACGGCGAGCCCTTCTTCCGCGACCGCGAGGCCGAGGTGATCGCCCGCCTGCTGGCCGGGCCGCCGGCGGTCCTGTCCACCGGTGGTGGCGCCTTCATGGCCGAGCGCAACCGCGCGGCCATCGCCCGGGCGGGGGCGGCGCTCTGGCTCGACGCCGACCTCGACCTCCTCTGGGACCGGGTGCGCCAGAAGGACTCGCGGCCCCTGCTGCGGACCCCCGATCCGCGCGGGACGCTCGCGCAGATCTATCGCCAGCGCGTCCCGGTCTACCAGTTGGCCGAGCTGCGCGTCCGCACCGAGCCGGGCTTCTCCATCGAGCAGACCGCCGACCGCGCGCTTGCCGTCCTCGCCACCCGTCCCGACATCCTGGAGACCACATGACCGTCCGCGTGGACCTGCCCGGCCGGGCCTATGACATTGAGATCGGCGCCGGCCTCCTCGACCGCGCCGCCGTCCACCTGCGCCCGTTCCTGCGCCGTCCCCGCGTCGCCATCGTCACCGACGCCCGCGTGGCGGAGCTGCACTGGCCGCGGCTCCGGGACGCGCTGGCCCGCGACGGGATCGACGCCGAGGCGCTGGCGCTGCCGCCCGGCGAGGGCACCAAGGACTGGGAGCACCTGTCGCGCACGGTGGACTGGCTCCTGGAGCGGAAGGTCGAGCGGGGCGACCTCGTGCTGGCGCTGGGCGGCGGGGTCATCGGCGACCTCGCGGGCTTCGCTGCGGCGATCCTGCGGCGCGGGGTGCGCTTCGCGCAGGTTCCGACGACGCTCCTCGCGCAGGTCGATTCGTCGGTGGGCGGCAAGACCGGCATCAACACCCGGCACGGCAAGAACCTCGTCGGCGCCTTCCACCAGCCGGTGCTGGTCCTGGCCGACACCGGCCTCCTCGCGACGCTGCCGCGCCGGGACTTCCTGTCGGGCTACGGCGAGGTGGTGAAGTATGGCCTCCTCGGCGACGCCGCCTTCTTCGACTGGCTGGAATCGCACGGCCCCGGAATCCTCGCGGGCGAGGCCGCCGCGCTCGACCGCGTCGTGTGCCGCTCCTGCGAGATGAAGGCCGAGATCGTCATGCGCGACGAGACCGAGGAGGGCGACCGTGCCCTCCTGAACCTCGGCCACACCTTCGCCCACGCGCTGGAGGCCGCGACCGGCTACGGGGACCGCCTCCTGCATGGCGAGGCGGTGGCGATCGGCCTCGGCCTCGCCTTCGACCTCTCCTCCCACCTCGGCCTCTGCCCGCAGGAGGAGCCGTCGCGGGTGCGCGCGCACCTGCGGGCGATGGGCATGAAGGCGGCGCTGCGGGACGTGCCGGGCGACCTGCCCGGCCCCGAGGGCCTGCTCCGGCTCATGGCCCAGGACAAGAAGGCGGTGGGCGGCCGGCTCCGCTTCATCCTGGCGCGCGGCATCGGCCGGGCGTTCGTCGCCGACGACGTGCCGACCGAAGCTGTGACCGGCGTCCTGGCCAACGGCTAGGCGGGGTCGACAGCCGGGCCTGCCGGTTCGGTGGAGAGCTGGCGATGCGGCTCCGTGGTGGGGCGCGGGGCGGATGAATGGCGGTCGTGCGGGGCGAATCGAGCCTGATGCGGCCGGGCAAGGCCGGGGACCCGGGCCACACGGGATTGGCCGACCGCTGACTTGTTGACGGCTGCCTGTGGGTGCTGCGGTCGGGGCGCCATGGTCGATGGCCGACGGCGCATAGCCGCTTCGGCCGGCGGGGCCATGCCGGCGCAGGGGAGCGCGTGCTCGTGGCGCTCACCATCGATCGCCGCAACCAGGCCCGATGATCGACGGCACCGCCATGCGCGCCCGTCAGCACGCGCCGACCGGAAGGGAGAACGTCCATCCCGCCCAGGGGGCCTGCGGGCGTCGTCCCGTTGACTGTCGCGTGGGGACCGGAAGACCCCAACCCGGCGACCTTCGCACCATCGCGCCCCGGCCGGGCGACGGCTCGCGCGGGTGGGCAGGCGGTTGACATCCCGTCCCCGTGCCCGACATCCTTGCACATGCAAGTCATTCGCAAAGGCCGCCCCATGTCCCTGATGAACGGCTGGCGCCAGGAGCGCTCGGCCCCCCCGCTGTCCGAGGTCTACCGATCGGTCGCCGTCGGCCTGGGCGGCACGCCCCTGCGCCGCGTCCTGGCCTTCGCCGGGCCGGGCTACCTCGTGGCGGTCGGCTACATGGACCCGGGCAACTGGGCGACCTCGCTCGCCGGGGGGGCGGCCTTCGGCTATGCGCTCCTGTTCGTCGCGCTGCTGTCCAACATCATGGCGATCCTGCTCCAGTCGCTCTGCGCCCGCCTCGCCGTCGCCTCGGGCCGCGATCTCGCGCAGGCCTGCCGCGACGCCTTCCCCCGCTGGGTCTCGGCCCCTCTGTGGATCCTGGCCGAGCTCGCCATCATCGCCACCGACCTCGCCGAGGTGATCGGGACGGCCATCGGCCTCAACCTCCTGTTCGGCATCCCGCTCGAGATCGGGGTCTTCATCACCGCCGGCGACGTGTTCCTCATTCTCTGGCTCCAGAGCCGCGGCTTCCGCTACGTCGAGGCCATCATCATCGGCCTCCTGGGCGTGATCGCCGCCTGCTTCGCCATCCAGATCGCGCTCGCCGACCCGGAATGGTCGCAGGTCATCGCGGGCTTCGCCCCCACGCGCGAGATCGTGCTCAACGACCAGATGCTCTACCTCGCGCTCGGCATCATCGGGGCCACGGTGATGCCCCACAACCTCTATCTGCATTCCGGCATCGTGCAGACCCGCGCCTGGACGCAGGACCCGGCGGGCCGGCGCGAGGCGCTGCGGCTCGCCACGACCGATTCCACCGTGGCGCTGATGTTCGCCCTCACCATCAATGCCTCGATCCTGATCCTCGCGGCCTCCACCTTCCACGCGAACGGCCTTTCGGACGTGGCCGAGATCGACCGCGCCCATGTCCTGCTAGAGCCTCTCCTGGGCTCCTCGCTCGCGCCGGTCCTGTTCGGGGTGGCGCTGGTCTGCTGCGGGTTCAGCTCGACCGTCACCGCGACGATGGCGGGGCAGATCGTGATGGAAGGGTTCCTCCGATGGCGCATCGCGCCCTGGGCGCGGCGGCTGGCGACGCGACTCATCGCCATCGTGCCGGCCGTGGCGGTGATCCTCTGGTACGGGAGCGGCGAGCTCGGGCGGCTCCTGATCCTCAGTCAGGTGGTCCTGAGCTTCCAGCTCCCCTTCGCCATCGTGCCGCTGGTGATGTTCACGGCGTCCCGCGCCAAGATGGGCGAGCTGGTGGCCCCGCGCTGGCTGACCGCCGTCTGCGCCCTCATCGCCGCGCTCATCATCGGGCTCAACGTCAAGCTGCTGTCGGACTTCGCCCTTGGCTGAGGCCGCGCGCCGCGATCAGAACAAAGGCTCGCAGAAGCCCACGTCGGCGTTCAGGTCGGCCAGGACGCGCGCGTAGCGGACGCATTCCCCGGCCGAGGGCAGCTTGACCAGGAAATCCGGCCTGGCATCGAGCCTGGGCTCGGTGGTCGTCATCACGTAATGCCCCTCGAGGAGCTCGCGCGCGGGCAGGCTCGCGGCGGCGCTGACGCCGTCGTAGGCGTAGATGCCGTCCTCGGCGGCGCGGTCGAGGATCAGCCGGACCTCCGGCACCGGGGGCGGGCGACCGTCGAAGGGATTGGGCGCGCCGCTGGCGACCCAGGCGAGCAGCCCCAGGCCGGCCAGCGTGAGCCCGATCGCCACGGACGGACCCGACCGACGCGCCCCGGAACGGAGCGGGCCCGGGGGACGAGGCGCGGCGAAGGCGGCCGGATGCGTCGAGGAGGGATGGCTCATCGGGACCTCGTGTGTTCCTCTGCCTTCCCAGCTATGCGATGCGCGGGCCGAGGTCTTTGGTTACCGCTCGCCTAGCGCCCGCTTTCTTCTTCCGCTTTTAGGAAAAGTTAACCCGCGGCTCGGCGCGCGCCGTATAGGACCGACCCTGGTTGGCTTCTGCAAGGTCCCGGCGCCGCCTGGGAATCAGGCGGCCTCGACCAGGACCGCCCGGAGCTGGTCGAAGGACTCGACGGCGATGCGTCCCAGCTCCGCCCGCAGGGCGGGCGACAGGTCGTAGGCGCGCGTCGCCTCGCTCAGCAGGGAGAAGGTCTGCGCGTCCTCCTGCCGCAGCCGCTGGAGGACGGGTCCGGACAGGCCGAGGCGGGGGAGGGAGGTGGCTACGGTCCTGCAGGCTGCGAGGTCGGCCAGGATGTAGTCTCCCGAGCGGGAGGGTGTCAGACTCTGGCAGGGCAGGCCCATCTGGCCCATCAAGGCCGCCTGCCTTTCGTAGGCCGACCGGAAGGCCTGGGCGAGATGCCAGGCCCGGCACGTCGTGAGATCGATAACCTGCGCCATCGCGAGAACCCCGAACCGCTTCGAATCAGGCGATAGCGCATCGAAGCTAAGATTTCGTAAACGTGGCGCCGGCCTGGGTTGCGGGCGGGACGTGCTGAAGCCCGTGGTCCGGGCGGAGACCGGCCCTGCGACCGGCCCGGGATCTGCGCTCCGGCCGCAGGGCGCAACGTCGATGTCACGCCAGCCGCCTCCGGGGCGAACGCCGCCTGCTTGATGACGGATGGGGTCGTGCACCGCATCGGTAACAGACGTAGGTCGTTCGTGCCATGGCCTGCCTTCGAGGCAGGCCGACGACGGCCCCGTCCCGAATCGCCGTCCGGGATGGTTCGCGAAATGCGATGCCGTCGCGCAAAGCCGCGATCTTGGCCGCCCAAGGGGCCAGCAGACGGGGTGGCGGGCGTGGGGATCTCGGGTTCAGAACTTGATGGCGGGTGCGGGGGGCTCCGCCTCGGCGGCGGCGCGGGCGTGGAGGGGTGCGAAAAGCCCGGTGTCGGTCAGGAACTGGTCCACCGCGCCGTCCGAGATCATGACCCCGAGCATCGGACCGCAGTCGGGTCCGTCGGGCGCCGTTTCGAGCGAGACAATGCCCCAGTCAAGGTAGTTGACGAGCGTGCGCCGGAGCGAGCAGGGGTCATCGTGATCGAGCCCTTCGGTCAGCCGCAGGAGCACCAGGGGATCGACTGCCCAGAAGAGGACGAAGGGCTCGTTCCGGCCGGTGCCGGAGGCCAGGCCGTACTTGGCCTCCAGGGAGGGGCGGACCTGAGCGACCGCAGCCTCCAGGCCACCGGCCGACGGCGGAAAGACCCGGCGGCCGACCGCCGTGACCGGAGAGCCGGCGCTGGCCGGATCGTGGAACAGGACGACGATCTCGCCGCCCCCTGTCGCGGTCAACTGGACGCGATGGCCCAGGGCCGGGTCCTCGCCATCGCTGACATGACGATCCGCCGTCCCGCCGATGAAGGCCAGCGCCGCGGCCTCGGCCTCGGCCAGCGGCATCCCGAGCCGCACGCCGGCCACGTCCCAGGCGGGGTCCTCGGCCGGGACCGACATGGGGGCGGGGGCCGCGATCTCGATCACGCCGGTTTCCGCCACCGCGCCGGACTCGTCCCGTCGCTGCCACGCCAGCGACGCCGGGGCGACGTCCAGCAGGACAAAGGGCGCGCCGGTGGCATCGGTCTCCAGCGTGGCCGCCAGCACGTCGAGCGTCAGGTCGCCCCGGTCCTGGGTCGGCACGAAGGGAAGGGGGATGCCATACCAGGCTGGATGGGGATGCATCGCCACCACGGCCGTCGCATGGCGGCCCGAGCCCATCGGCACGAAGCCGAGGCTGTCGGGGAGGATCGCCTGCGCCGCGGCCAAGGGGGCGCTCTCCCAGCCTTGCCGTCCGGCCTCCGGCGCGCCGCTGAGCCGCAGCGACTCCATCGGGTCGAACTCGGCCACCTCCTGCGCGGCGTGCATGGACAGGCCGGGAACGGTCACCCGGTTCGGCAGGCTCTGCGACTGCGCGGCGATCCAGTCCCGCATCCGGGCGAGGTCCCCGGCCGTGGGGTCGAGATACGAGCCGAGAAGCGCCGGCGAGACGACCAGGGGGAAGCTGGTGAGCGGCGCGTCCGACCTCGTGGCCAGCGCCGTCTCCTGGTCGCGGCGGATGGCGAAGGTCTCGGACACGAAGGACGTGTCGTCGAGAAGGGCCGGGTCCGCGCCGGCCCGCCACAACCGGGGCCACAAGGCGTCGAGGACCGGCGGCCCATCGAAGACCGAGGCCGCCCTTTCGATCGGCAGCCGCCCGATCTCGTTCCAGGAGCTCAGGCCGTCGTGGACCACCGCCTCGGTGGCCTCCAGCTCAAGGAGGATACCGCCGTCGATCGGGCGGAGCCCGCGCACCTCCAGCCGGGTCAGGACGATTCCGCGCGCGGGCTGCTCGCTTCCGTTCGGATCGAAGTCAGGATGCTCCCAGACTTTCCGAAGCGACTTGTCCGCCTGGAACCCCGCCACGGCGGCCTCGATCGCGCGACGCGCCTCGGCCGGGGGTAGATGCCACTGCGTCGGAAGGGCGCCGGTGGTGGACAGGTCGAAATCGACCTCCGCTCCGCCCTGCTCCCACCAGCCGCCCGGCACCCGGCTCACCTCCAGGGCCAGGACCTCGTTGGCCACGTCATAGGGCCCGAACCCGATCTCGCTCACGTCCAGGAGGGTCATCGGCGCGGCTGCGGCCCGGCTCATGAGATCGTCGCGGAAGGCCGCAAGGAAGGCCTGCCGACTGTCCTCGGCCGCGAACTGCGTGGCTCCGCGCCACCCGGCGCCGCTCCAGTCGAAGGCTCCGCCCTGCCCGCCGAGGGGGCCGGAGGAGACGAAGGGCTCGATCTCGGCGCGCGGCAGCAGGCGCGCGAAGTCGAGGGTCGAGGACGGATCGTCGAGAAGGCCGGGGTTGCCCTTCAGCGCGTAGAGGAGGACCAGGCGCGATAGCGCCCCGCGCTGCGCCTCAGTGCCGTCGTCGTCGCCAGGGCTGCCATCGAAGATCCAGGGATCCTGGCTCACCACCACCGCCCCGCCCGCCATGGCCGCGCCCGAGGCGGGGTCCTGCCCGACCTCGAGCATGGGCGGGAGGTTCACGGGGATGCTTCCCGCAGTCCGTGACCCTGGCCGGGCGTTGCCGGCCTGTGGCGCCGTGGAGCCTTCGCCGGCCGCCGCGACGATCAGCGACTGCGCCTGACGGATCGGCGTCTGGTAGGGGTCGAGGCCCCGGTCCGTCAGGAACCGCGCGATCGCCTGCCCGGTCCGCCGCCCCGCCACGCCATCGGCCGTCCCGGCGTCGTAGCCCAGCGACCGCAAGGCGAGCTGGAGCCTCGCCATCTCGTCCCGAGGCAGCACCTCGGCGGGAGGCGCGGGCGCGGCTCCCCCGACGCCGCCGGCGAGCCGGGCCATTTCCACGTCGGTCAGCATGCCCGTGGCGGGGAGCCCCTGGTCGGCTTGCCAGCGGGCGATCGCCGCCTGGGTGCGCTGTCCGGCCTGCCCGTCGGGCGGGCCCGCGTCGTAACCCAGCGCGTTGAGCCGCTCCTGGGCAAGTGCGATGGCGGGAGAGGAGGCACGGGCGGCGCGCGGGGCCGTCTGGCGCGCGGGCGATGCGGCGGACGGAGCCGAAGGCGCGGCCTGCTGGAGTCGCTGCGTCTCGATGATCGCCCGCAATCCGAGCCCGAGGATGCGCTCCAAGTCATCCGCCGCCGCTGCGGTCGTCACTCCGAGCGCCAGCAGGCAGCTCGGGAGCACCAGTCGCACGCCCATGTCCGATCCCCCTTCGACATCGGAAGGTTACGAACCAACTTGCCCCAGCGTCAATACGATCTCCGGGAGGAGCGTCATGGGATCGGCCGCGCCCAGGCGGAAGGGTTTTCCCGCGTCTCCGCCAAGGAAGGCAGGCGCGCCTGGTCTCTGGCCTTGATCGGCGTCGGTCCTGGCCGGCCCTGCCACGGGCTCCGCCGACCTGCGGCTTGGGCCGCTTCGCCGCCTCCGCCGCGCCGGGCTGCGCCAGCCCGGCATCCTTGCGCCTGATCCACGCACGGGCGGGGGACTCGCGGTCGAAGGTCGCGGCCTGCGAATGCACGACCTTGCCCCCTCGCCAGACCTTCACCTGCGCCGTATATCCGGTCGATCCGTCGCGGCCCGTCCGCTTCGTGATGATGCCCAGGACGATTGCACGCCTCCTCGCTCCGGCTACTCCGTAGCCGCCGCGAGGCAGGAACCCGCCGGAACCGACGAGAACAAGAGCAGATCCGCAGGCCCCCGCCATGACCGACACCGCCCAGAACCTGCGAAATCTCCACGACGGCAAGGCGTCTCGCCTGTCCGTCGCGCCGATGATGGACTGGACCGACACCCACTGCCGGGCCTTCCACCGGGTCCTGTCCCGCCGCGCGCTTCTTTACACCGAGATGGTGACCGCCCCCGCCATCCTCCACGGCGACCGCTCGCGCCTCCTCGGCTTCGCGCCTGCCGAGCAGCCGGTGGCGCTCCAGATCGGCGGCTCCGACCCGCGCGAGCTGGCCGAGGCGGCGCGGATTGGGGGCGACTGGGGTTATCCGGAGGTGAACCTGAACTGCGGCTGCCCCTCGGACCGGGTGCAGTCGGGTTGCTTTGGCGCGGTGCTAATGGAGAAGCCGGACCTCGTGGCCGAGGGCCTTCGGGCCATGCGCGAGGCGACCGACGCCGAGATCACCGTCAAGTGCCGCATCGGCGTGGACGACCAAGACCCCGAATCGGCGCTGCCGCGCTTCCTCGACGCGGTGGCCGGGGTCGGGGTGCGCCGCGTCACCATCCACGCCCGCAAGGCGTGGCTCCAGGGCCTCAGCCCCAAGGAGAACCGCGAGGTGCCGCCGCTCGACTACCCCCTCGTCCTTCGGATGAAGGCGCGGTTCCCCGAGCTTCACGTCTCGCTCAACGGCGGGGTGCAGACGCTCGCGCAGGCGGAATCGCTGCTGGCGCAGGGCCTCGACGGCGTGATGATCGGGCGCGCGGCCTACCACCAGCCCTGGGACATCCTGGGCGAGGCCGACCGGCTCTGGTCCGGGACGCCGCCGCTCGCGGGGCCGGAGGAGGCCGCCCGCGCCATGATCCCCCAGATCGAGGCGCATCTCGCGCAAGGCGGGCGGCTCCATCAGGTGACACGCCACATGCTCGGCCTCTTCGTCGGGCGGCCCGGCGCGCGGGGCTGGCGGCGCATCCTGTCCGAGGAGGCGAACCGCCCCGGCGCGGGGGTCGGGGTGCTTCTCAAGGCGCTCGCGGCGGTCGAGGAGGAAGGCCGGCGCGCGGCCTGACGGGCCAGAATTCTTCGACGAAGAGTCCTAGCCGTTCCCCTCGGGCCGGAACATCGCCGCGTCCTCGGCCGCCTTGCGGATGGCCTGCGACTTGTGGACCGTTTCCATGTATTCCGCCTCGGGGTCGCTGTCGTAGACGACGCCGCCGCCCGACTGGATGTAGAGCTGGTCGCCCTTCAGCACCGCCGTCCGCAGCGCGATGCACATGTCCATGTCGCCGTTCGCGCTGAAGTAGCCGACGCCGCCGCCGTAGACGCCGCGCTTCTCGGGCTCCAGCTCGTCGATGATCTGCATCGCCCGCACCTTGGGGGCGCCCGAGACCGTCCCTGCCGGCATTCCCGCGAAGAAGGCCGACAGCGCGTCCTGCCCCTCGGCCAGTTCGCCCACCACGTTCGACACGATGTGCATGACGTGGGAATACCGCTCGATCACGAAGGACTCGGTCGGCCGCACCGTGCCCGGCTTCGCCACTCGCCCCACGTCGTTGCGACCCAAGTCGAGCAGCATCAGGTGCTCCGCCCGTTCCTTCTGGTCGGCCAGCAGCGACTCCTCGTGGGCCCGATCCTGCTCGGGCGTCTGCCCACGCGGCCGCGTCCCGGCGATCGGGCGGATCGTCACCTCGCTCCCGAAGACCCGCACCAGGATCTCGGGGCTCGCGCCGATCACCTGATAGCCGCCGAAGTTGAAGAAGAACATGAAGGGCGACGGGTTGGTCCGGCGCAGGCTCCGATACAACGCGAAGGGCGGCTCCGCGAAGGTCTGCGTCCAGCGCTGCGCCGGTACCACCTGGAAGATGTCGCCCGCGCGGATGTAGTCCTTGGCCTTCTCCACGGCCGCCATGTAGCCCGCCTTCGTGAAGTTCGACACCGGCGGCGACGCTTCGCGCGGCTGCCCCAGCGCGCGGGGCGCCATCGGCATCCCCCGCTCCAGCGCCCGCTGCGCGTCCATCACCCGCTCGGCCGCCTGGGCATGGGCCGCCTTCGCCGGCAGCCCCGATCCCGTCCAGGCCGGCGCCACCAGGATCACGTCGCCCTTCACCCCGTCCAGCACCGCCACCACCGACGGCCGCAGCATCACCGCGTCCGGCAGGCCCAGCGGGTCGGGCCGCGAATCCGGCAGATCCTCGATCAGCCGGATCATGTCGTAGCCCAGATACCCGAACAGCCCCGCCGACGCCGCCGGCAACCCCTCCGGCAACTCGACCCGGCACTCCGCCAGCAGCGCCCGCAGCGTCTCCACCGGCGATCCGGGCAGCGCCTCGAACGCCTCCTCGTCATAGCGCGCCGCCCGGTTCAGCCGGCTCCCGGTCCCCCGGCATTCCCACACGAGGTCCGGGTTCATCCCGACGATGGAGTAGCGCCCCCGCACCTCGCCCCCCGTCACGCTCTCCAGCATGAACGAATGCTTGGCCGCCCCGGCGAGCTTCAGCATCAGCGACACCGGCGTGTCGAGGTCCGCCGCCAGCCGCGTCCAGACCACCTGGTTGCGCCCAGCCTCGTAGCCCGCGCGGAACGTCTCGTAATCGGGAAGGAGTGCCATCAGTTGATCTGCGCGTTCACGGCCGCGATGGCCTGGTCGTCGATGCGGATCTCGGTCCCCGCCTGGAGCGCCTGGGCGACGGCGTCGATGAGATCCTGCGAAAGGCTGCCCGAGACCTGCGACTCCACGGCCGCCCGCTCGGCGATCACGGCCGGGTCGTCCGCCTGGGCCGGCGTCACCGAATCGAGCCGCAGCACCACCGCGCCCTCGCCCGAGGGCAGGGCCCGAGTCGCGCCGCGCTGCATCCCGAAGGCCGCCTCCACGAAGCCGGGCGGGGTGCCCTCGATGGCGCCGCGCCGCGCCAGCGCGGGCTCGGTGACGGGCGCAAGGCCCTGGTCCTCGAAGCTCGCGCCCCCGGCGATGGCCTCCGCCCCGGCCTCGGCCCGGGCCAGCACGGCCTCGCGGCGGGCCTGCGCCTCCCAGCCGGCGCGCGCCTCGGCCTCGACCTCCTCGAAGGGACGCAGGGCGGGCGGCGTCACGCCATCGAGCCGCAGGACCAGAAGCCCCCCGTCCGCCAGCGGCACGATCTCGGGCGACGCGCCCTCCCGCGCGGCGGCGGCGGCGTCGCGGAACTCCTGATAGGCCGCCGGCCCCTCGGTCGCGCCCTCCGACCAGGCGACCTGCCCGGCCTCCAGGTCGGTCCGCCGGGCGATGTCCTCGACCGTCGCGCCCCCGGCCAGGAGGTCCTGCACCTGCGGCTCGATCCCGGCGATCACCTCGCGCGCCGCCTCGTTGGCGATCTCCGTCCGCAGGCCGGGCGCGGCCTCCTCCAGGCTGGTCTCCTGCGCCGCCAGCACCGCGTTGACGCGGTAGAGCGCCGGCCCGAGGTCCGAGGGAAGGGGCCCGACGACGCTCCCCGTCCCGGCCGCGAACACCGCCTCGCCCGCCGCGCCCAGCTCGGCCCGCGACACGTCGCCCAGGTCGGCATCCGCCAGCAGCAGCCCCCGCTCTGCCACGAGGTCCTCGAACCCCGCCTCGCCCGCATCGACCCGGGCGCGCGCCGCCTGCGCCTGCGCCTCGTCGGGATAGACCAGCCGCTCCACCAGCCGGCGCTCCTCCTGCACGAACTCGTCCCGCCGGCTCTCGTAAAGCTCCCGCACGGCGGCGTCATCGACCGGCAGCTCGGCCTGGATCATCTCGGGCGTGATCCAGGCATAGCCGACCTGCCGCACCTCCGGCGCGGTGAAGTCCCCGGGATGGGCGTCGTAGTAGGCCCGGAGCTGCTCGGCGGTGGGCTCCGGCAGCGTCACCCCCTCGGCCCCGACCGGGGCCCAGGTGACGGCCCGCGTCTCGTTGGTCCAGGCCGACAGCACCTCGGCATAGGTCTCGGGCCGCGCCACGCCGCCCAGGATCGCGGCCTGCAGGATCGTCCTCGCCGTGTCCTCGCGCAGCGCCGTCTCGAAGGCGGCCTCGGTCAGCCCGTTGCGGCGGAGCTGCTCGCGGTAGACCTCGCGATCGAACTGCCCGTCGAGCCCCTGGAAACCCGGCGTCGCCAGGACGGCCTCGGCCACCCGCGCGTCGCCCGCCGACAGGCCGAGCCTGCGCGCCTCGGCGTCCAGCACCCGCCGCGTCACCACGTGCGCCAGCACCGCGCGGTCGAGCCCCAGCGCCTGCGCCTGCTCCAGGGTCAGCCGCTGGCCGGACTGCTCCTCGATCTGGCGAAGCTGGTTCTGCAAGGCGTTGGCGTAGCTCTGGGCGCTGATCTCCAGGCCGCCCACGGTCCCCACGGCGGTCGATCGCGCGCCGCCGCCGCCGGTGAACCAGCCCCCGAAGCCCAGGAGGATCCCGCCCACCATGAGCCAGTAGATCCACTTGCTGTTCCTGCGCGCCGCCATGCCGGTCCCCCCGCTGCGCCCTCTGCCGGGGCGGGCCCTGCCTAGCCGGGCGGGCCGATGCCTGCAAGCGTCAGGGGCCCGCGAGCCTCGGGGTCGCCGGCGTCAGGGCGTCACGCCGTCCAGCCGGTCGATCAGCGCGCCGATCCCCGGCCGGTCCACGTTGGCGAAGGCGATCCGCAGGCCCCGCCCGGCCTCGGCCGCGCCCTCGGGGAAGAACATTGTCCCCGGCAGCAGCAGCACGCCCGCCTCCCGCACCAGCCGCTTCGCCAGCGCGTCCGATCCTTCCGCGAAGGGGTGCGTCGCATAGGCGAAGTAGGCCCCGCAGCCCCGCAGCTCCCAGCCCTTGGCCGCCAGCCGGGGGAACCCCTCCAGCACCGCCGCGCGGCGGTCGAGGATCTCGCGCCGCTCGCCCGCGACCCATTCGCCCAGGTGCCGCATCCCCCAGAGCGCCGCGTGCTGCCCCAGTTGCGGCGCGCAGATCGCCACCGTGTCGAGGAACTTCTCCACCTCGGCCAGCCGGGCGGGCGACGACAGGACCGCCCCCACCCGATGCCCCGTGAGCCGGTAAGCCTTCGAGAAGGAATACAGATGGACCAGCGTCCGGTCCCAGTCGGGCTCGCGGAACAGGTCGTGCGGCGCCCCCTCGCGCGAATCGAAGTCGCGGTAGGTCTCGTCCAGCACCAGCGCAAGCCCTCGCGCGCGCGCGAGGTCGAAGAAGGCGCGGACCACGGCGGCCGGATACTCCGCCCCGCCGGGGTTGTTCGGCGTCACCAGCACGATGGCCCGCGTGCGCGGCGTGATCCGGGCGGCCGCCGCCTCCGGGTCGGGGATCAGGCCGGGGCCGCAGGGCAGGGGGATCGTCCGCACCCCCGCCATGTCGTTCCACATCCGATGATTGAAGTAATAGGGCACCGGCAGGATCACCTCGTCCCCCTCGCCGCAGAGGGCGGCGAGGGCGGCGCAATAGGCCTGGTTGCAGCCTGCCGTGATGGCGACCCGATCCGCGCGCACCTCGCCCCCGTAGGCCGCCGACCACTGTCCCGCGATCTCCTCGCGCAGGGCGGGCAGCCCCAGCACCGGCCCGTAGAGGTGCACGGCGGGGTCGTTCAGCACGAGTTCGGACATGGCCTCGCGCAGCGGCGCGGGCGGCGGATCGACCGGCGCCGCCTGGCTCACGTTGAGCAGCGGCCGGTTCGCCGGGAACGCCACGCCCTCCAGCCAGCGCCGCGCCTCCATGACGGGCGGCGCGAAGGTCGTGGCGGTGCGGGGCAGGGTCATCGGCGCGGGCCTCGGGAGGATCCGTCCGGCGTTAACCGGATCGCAAGGAGGGGCGTGCTAGGGTCTTTCCAGAACGCGAATCAACGGAAAGGGAGGACGATCAATCACGACCGCGATAGGGCTCGACGTATTGCAGCGCCATGTCCCAGGGGAAGAAGATCCAGGTGTCCTGGCTCACCTCGGTGATGAAGGTATCGACCTGCGCCCGCCCCTTGGGCTTGGCGTAGACGGTGGCGAAATGCGCCCTCGGGTACATCTGCCGCACCAGCTCCAGCGTGCGCCCCGAATCCACGAGGTCATCGACGATCAGGATGCCGGTCCCGTCGCCCATCAGCCCCGCGTCCGGCGCCTTGAGCACCTGCGCCTCGCTCTGGCTCTGGTGGTTGTAGCTCTGGACGCTGATCGTATCGACGGTGCGGATGCCCAGCTCGCGGCTCACGATCATCGCCGGGGCCATCCCGCCCCGCGTGATCGCCACCACGGCCTTCCACGCGCCGTTGTCCGGCCCCTGGCCGTCCAGCCGCCACGCCAGAGCGCGGCTGTCGCGGTGGATCTGGTCCCAGGAGATGTGGAACCCCTTTTCGTGGGGCAGCCGGTCGGTCATGGCAAACTCTTTCAGGTCAGGGCGATCTTGAGGCCGAGCAGCGCCAGCACCCCGCCGAAGGCGCGGTCCACGCCGGTCTTGAGCCGGGCATAGGCGCGGCGCGGCCCCTCGAACGAAAAGACGCGCGCCACCACCAGGTTGCAGAACACCTCGTTCGCCAGCACCATCGCCATCAGCGCCCCGACCCAGGGCAGCGAGGTGCCGGGCGGCACGGTGCCGACGAACACGGCCCCGAAGAACACCGCCGGCTTGGGATTGGCGAGCTGAGTCACGAGGCCAAGGCGCAACGCCGACCCCGCGCCGCGCGGCGGCCGTCCTCTCGATTCCATGTCCAGCCGCTCGGGCGCGTGCCGCCACATCTGGACCGCCATCCAGATCAGGACCAGCGCGCCCATGACCTTGAAGCCCCGGAACAGCGCCGGCGCGACGTGGAACACCGCGGCCAGCCCGAACAGCGCCGCCATCGCCCAGACCACCGCGCCGAACCCGATCCCCAGCGCCAGCCACGCGCCGGTGCGGAACCCCTCGGTCACGCCCGTCCGCGCCGACATCAGGATGGCGGGGCCGGGGCTCGCGGCGGCGAGGAGGTGGATGAGCCAGGCGGCGGCGAAGGCGGCCAGGGTCACGACGCCGCCTCGGCCTTCCGGCCGGCGTCGATGTCGGGCGCGTCCACGGCCTTCATGCCGACGACGTGATAGCCCGCGTCCACGTGCAGCACCTCGCCCGTGGTCCCGGACCCGAGGTCCGACAGCAGGAACAGCGCCGACTTGCCCACCTCCTCCTGCGTGACGTTCCGGCGCAGCGGCGAGTTCAGCTCGTTCCACTTCAGGATGTAGCGGAAATCGCCGATCCCGGAGGCGGCCAGCGTCTTGATCGGCCCGGCGCTGATGGCGTTGACGCGGATGCCGTCCTTGCCCAGGTCTTCGGCGAGGTAGCGCACGCTCGCCTCCAGCGCCGCCTTGGCCACGCCCATGACGTTGTAGTGCGGCATCACCCGCTCCGCCCCGTAATAGGTGAGCGTGAGGCAGGCCCCTCCATCCGCCATCATCCGCGAGGCGCGGTTCACGACGGCGGTGAACGAGAACACCGAGATGTCCATCGTCAGCAGGAAGTTGTCGCGCGTCGTGTCCACGTAGCGCCCGCGCAGCTGCTCCTTGTCCGAGAAGCCGATCGCGTGGACCAGGAAGTCGAGCCGCCCCCAGCGCGCCTCCAGCGCCGCGAACAGCGCGTCCACCGACGCCATGTCGCCCACGTCGCAGGGCAGCACGATATCCGAGCCGACCTCCGCCGCGAGGGGCGCCACGCGCTTCCGCAGCGCCTCGCCCTGGTAGGAGAAGGCCAGCTCCGCCCCCGCCTCGCGGCAGGCCTTGGCGATGCCCCAGGCGATCGACTTGTCGTTGGCCAGCCCCATGATGAGGCCGCGCTTGCCCTTCAGCAGCTCCGTCTGCATGGGCCATCCTTTCCCTGCGGCGTTTCGCAAGCGTGTAGGCGAACGGGTTCCCTGCATCAAGGCCCAGCCCCCAGGTCCCAGCCCCCGAGCCGCGGCGCGCCGAGGGCCCCGGACCCCGGCCCCGCCCGATTCGCTCCGCTACGTCATAAGACAATCGAACTTGCGTCCCGCCCGCGCTAGCGTCTATCGCCGCCATCTGAAAGGGAGCGCGACGTGGCTGACCGGACCGGACCATTCGAGGGCGACGACCCGTTCGCGCTGGCGCGCGCCTGGCTCCGCGAGGCCGAGGCGACCGAGCCCAACGACCCCAACGCCATCGCGCTCGCCACCGTGGACGCCTCGGGCCTGCCCAACGCCCGAATGGTGCTCCTCAAGGAGATCGAGGACGCGGCCTTCGTCTTCTACACCAACTACGAGAGCCGCAAGGCCGAGGAGATCGAATCCGCCGGCCGCGCCGCTTTCGTGATGCACTGGAAGACGCTGCGCCGGCAGGTGCGGGTGCGCGGCCCGGTGGTCCGGGTCGAGGGGCCGCAGGCCGACGCCTACTTCGCCTCGCGCTCGCTTCGCAGCCGGCTCGGCGCCTGGGCCTCGCGCCAGTCCCGCCCCCTCGAGTCGCGCGCCGCCCTCCTGGCCGAGGTGGCCAGGGTCACCGCCCGCTTCGGGGCCAGCCCGCCCCGCCCGCCCTTCTGGGGCGGCTACCGGCTGGAGCCGGTCGAGATCGAGTTCTGGGCGGACGGCCCCTTCCGCCTGCACGACCGCTTCCGCTGGTCGCGGCCCGATCCCCGATCCGAATGGGAGGTGCGCCGCCTCAACCCATGACCGTCCCGCCGCCTCCGCGCCCCGACCCTCGACCTTCTATCCCCGGCCCTCCCCGGCCGGGGGGCCCGGCCCGGTCCATGGCGCCCCAGCCCCGTTCCCCCCGATGTGACCATCCGTCACGTGACCTTTGTGCATCGTGCCGCGCCCGGCCTTCTGGGATAGCCGATCCGCGGCGGCGCGTTGCGCTTCGACCCCGACCCGACTTCCCGACCCAACCCAAGGCCGGGCTCCCCAGGGCCCGGTAAGCGAGATCTCCAGAAATGCCTGAAGACCCGAGTGGACGTCCCGCCGTCCGCGGTCACGTCAAGTGGTTCGATCCCGGAAAGGGCTTCGGCTTCGTCGTGTCCGACGAGGGCGGCCCCGACATCCTCCTTCATGCCAACGTGCTCCGCAGCTTCGGCCAGAGCACCGTCGCCGACGGCTCGGCCATCGCCGTCGAGGTGGCGCAGACCGACAGGGGGATGCAGGCCACCGCCGTCGTGTCGATCCAGCCGCCCGAGGTGCCGCCGGGCGCGGGGCTCGCCGACCTCGCGGACATGGACGTGTCCCTCCTGGCCAGCCAGCCGGTTGAACCGGCGCGCGTGAAGTGGTTCGATAAGGCCAAGGGCTTCGGCTTCGCCAACGTCTGGGGATCGGAGGAGGACGTGTTCCTGCACATCGAGGTTCTCCGCCGCTCGGGCTTCGCCGACCTCGTCCCCGGCGAGGCGGTGGGCCTCCGCGTCATCGAGGGCAAGCGCGGCCGCCTCGCGGTCGAGGTGCTGGCCTGGGACGCGGCGGGACGCGGCGCGGCGACGCGGGGCGCCGCATGATGGGCCCGCGCGCGATCCGGGCCGCCGCGCTGCTCGCCCTCGTGGCGGGCCCGGCGCTGGGCGCGGACTGCCGCCCGGACCTCGTGACCGTCTCGGGCGGCTTCGGCGAGGCGCGTTTCGCCGTCGAGGTCGCCGACGACCCGGAGGAGCGGGCGCGGGGCCTCATGCACGTGGAGCGGATGGACACCCTGTCGGGGATGCTCTTCGTCTACGACCGGCCGCAGCCCGTGTCCTTCTGGATGGAGAACACCCTCATCCCGCTCGACATGATCTTCGCGGGGCCGGACGGCGTGGTGACGCGGGTGCACGGGAACGCCGTTCCCCTGGACCGCACCCCCATCCCCGGCGGCGAGGGCGTCCAGTTCGTGCTGGAGATCAACGGCGGCCTCGCCGCCCGCCTCGGCATCGCGCCCGGCGACGTGCTCCAGCACCCCAGCCTCGGCGAGGGCGCGGCGCGGCCCTGCCCCTGAGCCCGCCCCCGCTCGCCGCTCCCGCCGCCGGGACGCATTGCATTCCGGCGCGGCTGCCGTATGTGTGCGGTCGGTTCGGGGCGTAGCGCAGTCTGGTAGCGCATCTGCTTTGGGAGCAGAGGGTCGGGAGTTCGAATCTCTCCGCCCCGACCAACATCGCGAATGATTCCGGATCGGACGCGGGCCGGGCTGCGGAGACGGCCAGGCCCTCGCGCCCACGGCGATGCCGACAGGCCGAGCCGGATCGTGCTACGCTCCGAGCGGCCAGCCGGGAGCCGCCGCTGGCGCAGCAGAGGACGCGACCCATGCCTCACCCGATCCCTCCATGGCGCGCGCTGGCCTGTGCCGCGCTGATCGCCTTGTCACCCCTGGCCGCGACGGGACCCCTCGCGCAAGGTGCCGCCGCCGACCTCGCGCCCGAGGTCGCGACCGGCCGCAGCCCGCGCGCGGGAGGCGAAGCGACGGAGCAGATGGTCGCCGCCGCCAACCCGCTCGCCGCGCAGGCCGGCCTCGACATCCTGCGGGCGGGCGGCAGCGCGGTGGACGCGGCCATCGCCGTCCAGCTCGTGCTTAACCTCGTGGAGCCGCAAAGCTCCGGCCTGGGCGGCGGCGCCTTCCTGCTGCACTGGGACGAGGGCCGGCGCGCGCTCGTCAGCCTCGACGGCCGCGAGACCGCGCCGACGGCCGCCACCCCGGACCGCTTCCTCGGCCCGGACGGGGCGCCCATGGAGTTCATGGCCGCCGTCGTGGGCGGCCGCTCGGTCGGCGTGCCGGGCACCCCGCGCCTCCTGGAGGAGGCCCACCGGCGCTGGGGGCGGCTGCCCTGGGCGCGGCTGTTCGATCCGGCCATCCGCCTCGCCGAGGAGGGCTTCGCGATCTCGCCGCGCCTGGCGGGAAGCCTCGCCCAGGAGGAGGTCCTCGCCGACGACCCGCGGGCGCGCGCCCTGTTCTACACGGCCGACGGCACGCCCAAGGCGGCGGGCGCGCGCCTGACCAACCCCGCCTTCGCCGCGACGCTGCGCCGGCTCGCGGCCGAGGGGGCCGACGCCTTCTATGCCGGCGCGATCGCGCGGGACATCGTGAGCACCGTCGCCGGCCACCCGACCAACCCCGGCGACATGACGCTGGCCGACCTGGGGGGCTACCGCGTCGTGGAGCGCGAGCCGGTCTGCGGCGACTACCGCGCCTACCGGGTCTGCGGCATGGGCCCGCCCTCCTCGGGAGCCGTCGCCATCCAGCAGATCCTGGGCGTGATCGAGCCCGCCGACATGGCCGCCCTGGGCCCGGGGCCCGAAGCCGTCCACCGGTTCGCCGAGGCCGGGCGCCTCGCCTTCGCCGACCGCGCGCGCTACCTGGGCGACCCCGACTTCGTCGCCGTCCCCCTGCGCGGCCTCCTGGACGAGGGCTACCTCGCGGGCCGCGCCGCCCTGATCGACCCCGCCCGCTCGATGGGCGAGGCCGAGGCGGGCGAGCCGCCGTTCCGGCAGGGCGGGCGGTTCGCGCCGTCCGACGGCCCCGAGAACGGCACCAGCCACATCTCGGTGGTGGACCGCGACGGCAACGCGGTGTCGATGACCACGACCATCGAGGCGGGCTTCGGCGCGCGGCTGATGACCGCCGGCGGGTTCCTGCTCAACAACGAGCTGACCGACTTCGCCTTCCTGCCCGAGGAGGAGGGCCAACCGGTCGCCAACCGGGTGGAGCCCGGCAAGCGGCCGCGCAGCTCCATGGCGCCCACCCTCGTCTTCGACGCCCATGGCCGCCTTTACGTCGTCGCGGGCTCGCCCGGCGGCAGCCAGATCATCGGCTTCGTGGCCAAGACGCTGGTCGGCATCCTCGACTGGGGGCTCGACCCGCAGGCGGCGGTGGACCTGCCCAACTTCGGCTCGCGCAACGGCCCGACCGAGCTGGAAGCCGGGACCGAGGCCGAGGGCTGGGCGGCGGCGCTCGAAGCCCTGGGCCACGAGGTCAGCGTGGCCGAGATGACCTCCGGCATCCAGGCCATCGTCGTCACGCCCGAAGGGCTGGCCGGCGGGGCCGACAGCCGGCGCGAAGGGGTCGCGATCGGGGACTGAGGCCCCGCGTGGCCCGAACCCGGCCGGGCGGCGAGCCCCCATCGCGCGACATCGCCCAGGAGGCGGCGGTCGCGCCCTCCCTCGACCCCGGCTCGCGACGCGCCGCCCGAATTATCGCTTGATCGGAAATATAGTATTACTAATCTACCTTCAGCCGAAAGGCTCAAGGGAGGAGACCCACAATGAGGACCACACTTCTCGCCAGCGCGGCGGCGCTGGCGCTGGGAACGGCCGCGTCCGCGCAGGTCGTAGGCTTCTCGCAGATCGGCTCGGAATCGGGCTGGCGCGCGGCCGAGACCACCGTGACCCAGCAGGAGGCCGAGGCGCGGGGCCTCCAGCTCCAGTTCTCGGACGCCCAGCAGAAGCAGGAGAACCAGATCGCCGCCGTCCGCTCCTTCATCGCGCAGGGCGTGGACGCCATCCTCCTCGCCCCCGTGGTGGCGACCGGCTGGGACGCCGTGCTGGAGGAGGCCGCCGAGGCCGAGATCCCCGTCGTCCTGCTCGACCGGATGGTGGACAGCGACCCCTCGCTCTACCTGACCGCCGTGGGCTCGGACCTCGTGCACGAGGGCGAGGTCGCGGGCGAATGGCTCGCCGGGCAGGTCGGCGACCAGCCCTGCCGCGTCGTGGAGCTGCAGGGCACGACGGGCTCCTCGCCCGCCATCGACCGCGCCCAGGGCTTCCGCGACGGCATCGAGGGCCACGCCAACATCGAGATCGTCCAGTCCCAGACCGGCGACTTCACCCGCGCGCAGGGCAAGACCGTCATGGAGGCGTTCCTCCAGGCCGAGAACGGCGGCGCGGACATCTGCGCGCTCTACGCCCACAACGACGACATGGCCGTGGGCGCGATCCAGGCCATCAAGGAGGCGGGCCTCAAGCCCGGCGAGGACATCCTCGTGGTCTCCATCGACGCCGTGCCCGACATCTTCCAGGCCATGGCGGCGGGAGAGGCCAACGCCACCGTCGAGCTGACGCCCAACATGGCCGGCCCGGCCTTCGATGCGCTCCAGGCCTACTGGGACGCGGGCACCGAGCCGCCCAAGTTCATCCAGACCGAGTCCAGGCTCTACACCCAGGCGGACGACCCGCAGGCCGAATACGACCGCCGCAAGGGCCTCGGCTACTGATCGCCGGGACCGGCGCCGGCGAGGGGCTCCCCGCCGGCGCCGATTCGCGGGGGCCGTCCACCGGGCCGCAGGATCGTCAAGGGTGTTGCGCGAAACGCGACCGGGCGTTCGATGCTGTCACGCTTCGTCAACCCCGCTCCGTCAGGATGGACGCCAACGCCACCCGAACGCGAAAGGAGATTCGCCCGCCATGCGCCTGCAAGCCCAAGCCCTGACCAAGCGATTCCCCGGCACCGTCGCGCTCGACGGCGTCGGCTTCGACCTCGCGGCGGGCGAGGTCCATGCCCTGCTGGGCGAGAACGGGGCGGGCAAGTCCACGCTCATCAAGTGCCTGACCGGCGCCTACCGCCGCGACGGCGGCGACATCCTCCTCGACGGCCAGCCCGTGGACCCGCAGGGCACCGCCCACGCGCAGGCGCTGGGCATCGGCACCGTCTACCAGGAGGTGAACCTCTTGCCCAACCTCACGGTCGCCGAGAACCTGACGCTCGGCCGCCAGCCCCGCCGCTGGGGCCTCGTCAGCCCGCGCGGGATGCGGGCGCTCGCGCGCGGGATGCTGTCGGGCTACGGCCTCGACATCGACGTGGACCGCGACCTCGGGGCCTATTCCGTCGCCGTCCAGCAGATCGTCGCCATCGCCCGCGCCGTCCACCTGTCCGGCAAGGTCCTCATCCTCGACGAGCCCACCGCGAGCCTCGACGCCCGCGAGGTGGCGATGCTGTTCGACGTGGTGCGGCGGCTCAGGGACCGGGGCCTGGGCATCGTCTTCGTGTCCCACTTCCTCGATCAGGTCTTCGCCATCTCGGACCGCGTCACCGTCCTGCGGAACGGCCGCCACATCGCCACCACCGAGGCCGCGACCCTCGACCGCGTCCGCCTCGTCAACCTGATGCTCGGCCGCGAGCTGGAGCAGGCCACCGCCCACGGCCGCGCCGCCCACGCCACCGGCGAGGAGCTGCTGCGCGCCGAGGGCCTGGGCAAGCGCGGCCGCATCGCGCCCTTCGACCTGAGCTTCCGCAAGGGCGAGGTCGTGGGCATGGCGGGCCTCCTCGGCTCGGGCCGGACCGAGACCGCCGAGGTCCTGTTCGGCGCGACCCCCGCCGACAGCGGCACGGTCCGCGACGCGGGCGGCCCCGTGGACGTCTCCACCCCCGCCCGCGCCATCGCCGCCGGCTTCGGCTTCGCCCCCGAGGACCGCAAGACCTCCGGCCTCATCGCCGACCTGTCGGTGCGCGAGAACATCGCCCTCGCCCTCCAGGCCCATCGCGGCTGGGCGCGTCCCTTGCCCCGCGCCGAGCAGCGGCGGCTGGCCGAGGATTTCATCCGCCGCCTCGACATCCGCACGCCCGGCCCGGAAAAGCCGGTGGGCCTCCTCTCGGGCGGCAACCAGCAGAAGGTGATCCTCGCCCGCTGGCTCGCCATGAACCCGCGCGTCCTCATCCTCGACGAGCCCACGCGCGGCATCGACGTGGGTGCCCACGCCGAGGTGCTGCGCCTCGTCAACGAGATGGTGGCCGGCGGGATGTCCGTCCTCGTCATCTCCTCCGAGCTGGAGGAGCTGGTCGCCGTCTCCGACCGCGTGATCGTGGTCCGCGACCGCCAGCACGTCGCCGAGCTGACCGGGGCCGACATCACCACCGACGCCATCGTCCGCGCCATCGCCGCGCCCGAGACGACGCTGGAGGCCGCCCGATGATCGCGCTCCTCCGTCGCATCGCGCCCCAGCTCCTCACCCTCCTGGCGGTGCTGGCGCTGGTCAGCGTCGTCTTCCCGAGCTTCCTATCGGTCGGCGTCAGCGGCGACCGGCTGGTAGGCAGCCCCATCGACGTGCTCAAGCGCGGCGCGCCGGTCGCGCTCCTCGCCATCGGCATGACCCTGGTGATCGCCACGCGCGGCATCGACCTGTCGGTGGGCGCGGTCATGGCGATCTGCGGGGCCTCGGCCGCCTTCGCGGTGGACCGGGGCTGGGGTCTCGGGGCCGCCGTCCCGCTCGCGCTGGCGGCGGGGCTCCTGTGCGGCCTTTGGAACGGCTTCCTCGTGGCGGTCCTCGGCATCCAGCCCATCGTCGCCACGCTGATCCTGATGGTCGCCGGACGCGGCATCGCCCAACTCATCACCGAGGGCCAGATCCTGACCTTCAGCGACCCCGGCCTCGCCTTCCTCGGCTCCGGCGCTCTCCTGGGCCTGCCCGTGCCCGCCTGGCTCTGGATCGGCGCGGGCATCGTCTCGGCCCTCCTCGTGCGCCGCACCGCCCTGGGCCTCCTGATCGAGTCCGTCGGCATCAACCTCCGCGCGAGTCGCCTCGCGGGCGTGAGCGCCACCGTGCTCCTGCTGGCCGTCTACATGATCTCGGGCCTCTGCGCCGCGCTCGCGGGGCTGATCGTCACCGGCGACATCCGGGGCGCGGACGCCAACAACGCCGGCCTCTGGCTGGAGCTCGACGCCATCCTCGCCGTCGCCATCGGCGGCACCTCGCTCCTGGGCGGGCGCTTCTCGATCCTGGCCTCGCTGATCGGGGCCCTCATCATCCAGTCGATCAACACCGGCATCCTGCTCGCGGGCTTCCCGCCCGAGTTCAACCTCGTCATCAAGGCCGCGCTCGTGCTGCTGATCCTGATGCTCCAGTCGCCGCGCCTCTCGGACCTCGCGCGCGGGCTGGCCTCGCGCCGCCGCCACGCCGACGAGGCCGCCGCCTCGCCCCGCATCCTGCCGGAGGCCCGCCGATGAACGCCCGCCGCCTGCCGCTCTATGCCACCATCGCGATCTTCCTGCTGGCCTACCTGCTCTGCTGGCTCCAGTTCCCCAACATCCTGTCCACCCGCGTCGTGGGGAACCTGCTCACCGACAACGCCTATCTCGGCATCGCCGCCGTCGGCATGACGGTCGTGATCCTGTCGGGGGGCATCGACCTGTCGGTGGGCTCGGTCATCGCCTTCTCGGGCGTGTTCATCGCCGTGCTGCTGCGCGACACCGGCCTGCACCCGCTGGCGGCTTTCGCGTTCCTGCTCCTCCTCACCACCGCCTTCGGCGCGGGCCAGGGGGCGCTGATCCACGGGCTCGCCATGCCCGCCTTCATCGTGACGCTGGCGGGGATGTTCCTGGCGCGCGGCGCGGCCTACCTCCTGACGCTCGACTCCATCCCCATCGACCACCCCTTCTTCGAGACGCTGCAACGCGCCTACTGGCTCATGCCCGGCAAGGGGCGCTTCACGCTGCTCGGGGCCATGATGCTGCTGTCGGTCGCGGGCGGCATGGTCCTCGCGCACCGCACCCGCTTCGGCACCGATGTCGTCGCGCTCGGCGGAGGCGAGGCGACGGCGCGCATGATGGGCGTGCCCATCGGGCGGACGACGGTGCTGGTCTACGCCTTCTCGGGCTTCATGGCGGGCCTCTCGGGCATCGCCTTCGCCATCTACACCGCGGCGGGCTATCCGCTCGCGACCGTGGGCGTGGAGCTCAACGCCATCGCCGCCGTGGTGATCGGCGGCACGCTCCTGTCGGGCGGCAGCGGCACGGTGCTGGGCACGCTGTTCGGGGTGCTCACCATGGGCCTGATCCAGACCTACATCGTCTTCGACGGCACCCTGTCGAGCTGGTGGACCAAGATCGTCATCGGCCTTCTCCTGTTCCTGTTCATCGTGCTGCAGAAGGGCCTGCTGCGGCTCGGCCGATCGCGGCGGGCGGCGTGAGGCCGATGACGAACCGGCTCCTCGGCACGCTCGACGCCCAGCTCACCCGCAACAGCCACGCCCAGGTGGTGGACGGCCTCGGCGCCGCCATCATCCAGGGCCGCCAGCCCGCCGGATCGACGCTCCCGCGCGACGAGGATCTGGCCCTTCGCTTCGGCGTCTCGCGCACGGTCCTGCGCGAGGCGGTCAAGACCCTGACCGCCAAAGGCCTCCTCGTGGCCCGGAGCCGGGTCGGCACCAAGGTCCGCCCGCGCGACGACTGGAACATGTTCGACGCCGACGTGCTGCGCTGGCACATCGAAGGGGGCACCGGCCGGACCTTCCTCGCCGACCTGTCCGAGATGCGCCTCGCCATCGAGCCCTTCGCCGCCGGCCTCGCCGCCCGTCGCGCGGACGAGGGGGCCGTCTCCGCCATGCGCCGGACGGTCGCCGCCATGGCGGACGCCCCCGACCGCCGCTCCTTCGCCCTGGCCGACTTCGATCTGCACCGGCAGATCACCCGGGCCTCGGGCAACGCCTTCATGCAGTCGGTCACGGCGCTGATCGAGGCCGCGCTGCTGTCCTCGTTCTGGATCAGCTCCCCCGCCCAGGCCCCGCTCACCCAGGCCGAGGTCGCCGCGGACCATGGCCGGATCGTGGAAGCCATCGCCATCCGCGACGCCCCGGCCGCCGAGGAAGCCATGCGCCACGTCATCATGGTCGGCCGGGACCGCATCGTCCGCGCGCTGTGAGGGCCACGCCAGGGATGGGCGCGGGCAAACCCGTCGTCCTCGGGGAGCCTCCCGGACGGGCCGTCCGTCGTGTCGTGCGGGCCGGCGTCCGAGCTGAATCGGGACCTCGCCGGCGGCTTCGAGCGTCAGGCCGGCCACGGGGGTCCGCTTCCGGTGCCTGTCCACGATCGCCGAGGCGCAGGCGGCGCTCGGGCTGGACGGACAGCGGTTCACGGTGCGGTCGCTGAGGACCGGCGTCCCGGCCCTCGCGCCGGCCTCCACGATCTCCTGCCTGGACAGGCCCGCGAGGGCGTTGCTCTCGGCCGCGTGGGCGCCGCCCTCCTGGGCCGTGCGGGGCGACGCCGCGATCTGCGGCGGTGGCGGTCGCGGGCGGCCGGCACCATCCCCCTCCCGCCGCCCCGGCGAATCGCGCCCGACCTCCGCCCGCCCGATTCCGCCCCGACGATCCCTGAACGAAGGGTTTCCTTCGCCGCCGCGCGCCCCTCCGGACCGCCGAGTTCGCGCCCGATTGTCGCCCGCCCGCCACAGGCCTGTGGATAAGCTTGGGGGCCACCGCTGTAGAATCGGATGGGATCCCCAACTCCGCCAATTCGCCGCCTGTCAAATCCGAAAATCGCGTTATCCACAGCAAGATTCACGTTGCCGCGAGGAACGTCCTGCGACAGGATGTGTTGGAGCAGCAGCCACCCACAACATATGGTGGCCCCGACAGGCAGTGACGCCCCGCCCACGACGGCCCTATTCGGGCCGCGACGCCCTTCAATCGGGGCGGCGGGGTAGTCATTGTTTCTGGAAATCAAATTCGACCGGCGTCAGGAGGACGTGGACATGAAAATAGCGCGGGCATTCACCACCGAAGGGCGGGATGCGTACGAAGGCATTTCCTTCCGCACCACCGCCTCCGAGATCCGCAACCCCGACGGCACCACCGTCTTCAAGCTCGACACCCTCGAGGTGCCCGAAGCGTGGTCCCAGGTCGCCGCCGACGTGATCGCCCAGAAGTATTTCCGCAAGGCGGGCGTGCCCTCGGCCACGACCCCGGTCAGGGAGGAGGGGGTGCCCGCCTGGCTCCGCCGCTCCGTGCCGGCCAAGGCCGCGACCCTGCTGGGCGAGACCTCGGCCAAGCAGGTCTTCGACCGCCTCGCGGGCGCCTGGACCTACTGGGGCTGGAAGGGCGGCTACTTCACGGACCAGTCCGACGCCCGCGCCTACTACGACGAGATGCGGCACATGCTCGCCCGGCAGATGGGCGCGCCGAACTCGCCGCAGTGGTTCAACACCGGCCTCCACTGGGCCTATGGCATCGACGGCCCGGCTCAGGGCCACTACTACGTGGACTACCAGACCAAGGAACTGACCCGCTCCGAGAGCGCCTACGAGCATCCCCAGCCGCACGCCTGCTTCATCCAGTCCGTCAAGGACGACCTCGTGAACGAGGGCGGCATCATGGACCTCTGGGTCCGCGAGGCGCGGCTCTTCAAGTATGGCTCCGGCACGGGCACCAACTTCTCGTCGCTCCGCGGCGAGGGCGAGAAGCTCTCGGGCGGCGGCAAGTCCTCGGGCCTCATGGGCTTCCTCAAGATCGGCGACCGCGCGGCGGGGGCCATCAAGTCGGGCGGCACCACGCGGCGGGCCGCCAAGATGGTGATCGTGGACGCCGACCACCCCGACATCGAGGCCTTCATCAACTGGAAGGTCATCGAGGAGCAGAAGGTCGCCTCTCTCGTCGCCGGCTCCAAGATGCACGAGAAGCGCCTGAACGCCATCTTCGCGGCGATCCGCGAATGGGACGGTGCGGCCTCCGATGCCTACGATCCGGCCGCCAACGCCGCCCTCAAGGCGGCCATCCGCGCAGCCAAGGGCTCGGCCATACCCGAGACCTACATCAAGCGCGTGCTCGACTACGCCCGCCAGGGCTTCGACTCCATCGAGTTCCCGACCTACGACACCGACTGGGACTCCGAGGCCTACGCCTCCGTCTCGGGCCAGAACTCCAACAACTCGATCCGCGTCACCGACGCCTTCCTCCGCGCCGTCGAGGCCGACGGGGAATGGACCCTCAAGGCCCGCGTCGGCGGCAAGGCCGTCAAGACCCTCCGCGCCCGCGGCCTGTGGGACCAGATCGGCCACGCCGCCTGGGCCTGTGCCGACCCCGGCATCCAGTTCCACGACACCGTCAACGCCTGGCACACCTGCCCGGCCGACGGCCCGATCCGGGGCTCGAACCCCTGCTCGGAATACATGTTCCTCGATGACACGGCCTGCAACCTCGCTTCGCTCAACCTCCTGACCTTCTGGGACGGCGAGGAGTTCGACGCCGCGGCTTACGTCCACGCCGTCAAGCTCTGGACCCTGACGCTGGAGATCAGCGTCCTGATGGCGCAGTTCCCGTCCAAGGAGATCGCGCAACTGTCGCACGACTTCCGCACCCTGGGCTTGGGCTATGCCAACATCGGCGGCCTCCTGATGAACATGGGCCTCGGCTACGACTCGGACGAGGGCCGGGCGCTCTGCGGCGCGCTGACCGCGATCATGACCGGCACCGCCTACGCCACCTCCGCCGAGATCGCGTCCGAACTCGGCGCCTTCGCCGGCTACGACCGCAACCGCGAATCCATGCTCCGCGTCATCCGCAACCACCGCCGCGCCGCCCATGGCCAGGCGGGGGGCTACGAGAACCTCGCCGTCAAGCCCGTCCCCCTCGACCATGCCAACGTGCCCGACGCCCGGCTCTCGGAACTCGCCATGCAGGCCTGGGACGACGCCCTGACGCTGGGCGAGGCGCACGGCTACCGCAACGCCCAGACCACCGTGATCGCGCCCACCGGCACGATCGGCCTCGTGATGGACTGCGACACGACCGGCATCGAGCCCGACTTCGCCCTGGTGAAGTTCAAGAAGCTCGCCGGCGGCGGCTACTTCAAGATCATCAACCAGTCGGTCCCCGCCGCGCTCGACAAGCTGGGCTACTCCCCGGCCGAGATCGAGGAGATCATCGCCTACGCCGTCGGGCACCGCACGCTCGGCAACGCGCCGGGCCTCAACCACACCGCTCTCCTCGGCCACGGCTTCGGCCCCGAGGAACTGGAGAAGATCGAGGCCGCGCTGCCGCAGGCCTTCGACGTGCGCTTCGTCTTCAACCAGTGGACGCTGGGCGAGGAGTTCTGCACCCGCACCCTCGGCATCCCTGCCGCCAGGCTGAACGACCCCGGCTTCGACCTCCTGCGCCACCTGGGCTTCACCCGCGCGCAGATCGACGCCGCCAACGACCACGTCTGCGGGACCATGACGCTGGAGGGCGCCCCCCACCTGCGCGAGGAGCACCTGTCCGTTTTCGACTGCGCCAACCCCTGCGGCAAGACCGGCCGGCGCTACCTGTCGGTCGAATCGCACATCACCATGATGGCCGCCGCCCAGAGCTTCATCTCCGGGGCCATCTCCAAGACCATCAACATGCCGAACGGCGCCACTATCGCCGACTGCCAGGACGCCTACACCCTGTCGTGGTCGCTCGGCGTGAAGGCAAACGCCCTCTACCGCGACGGCTCCAAGCTGTCGCAGCCCCTCGCCTCCGCCCTCATCGATGGCGACGAGGAGGCCGAGGAGGTGCTGGCCACCGGCTCCGTCCCCGAGAAGGTGGCGGTGCTGGCCGAGAAGATCGTCGAGAAGATCATCGTCCGCGAGGTCCGCACCCGCGAGCGCGACAAGCTCCCCGCCCGCCGCAAGGGCTACACCCAGAAGGCGATCATCGGTGGCCACAAGGTCTATCTCCGCACCGGCGAATACGCCGACGGCCGCCTGGGCGAGATCTTCCTCGACATGCACAAGGAAGGCGCGGGCTTCCGGGCGATGATGAACAACTTCGCCATCGCCGTCTCGGTGGGCCTCCAATACGGCGTGCCCCTGGAGGAGTTCGTGGACGCCTTCACCTTCACCCGCTTCGAGCCCGCGGGCATGGTGCAGGGCAACGACTCGATCAAGTCGGCGACCTCGATCCTCGACTACATCTTCCGCGAGCTGGCGATCTCCTACCTCGACCGCACCGACCTCGCGCACGTCGCCCCCAAGGGGCCGAGCTTCGACGAACTGGGACAGGGCGAGGCCGAGCGCAACGTCGTGGCCTCGGGCGACAGCGTGGCCACGCAGTCGATCCGCCTTCTCAAGGAGATCAGCTCCACGGGCTACCTCCGCAAGCGCCTGCCGCAGGACCTCCTGGCCGCCGCCGCCTCCGCCGTGGCCGAGACCCCGGCCGCCCACGACCCCTCGACCTCCGCGACCGCGCTCGCCACCGGCCCGATCAGCGCCCGCGACAAGGCCCGCATCCAGGGCTACGAGGGCGACCCCTGCGGTGAGTGCGGCAACTATACGCTGGTGAGGAACGGCACCTGCATGAAGTGCAACACCTGCGGCGGCACGAGCGGCTGCAGCTGAGGCGATCGTGGCGCGGCTATGAATCGGGGGATAAGATCCACCAACGGCGCAACCTTTGACCGGAACTTTGGGGAAAGGTTGCGCCGCCGGCCAACTCGGTTCAGAATAGCTAGCATCCTCCTCGCGTTAACCAAGGTTCAGCCTTACGACAGCCGCCAGAGATGACGGAGACGGCCGGCTAGACCCTTAAGCGGACATGGGCGTTCTCGGTCCGGCACCGTTGCATGCGAGGCCGATGGTTGTACCGGGCCGGGCGGTTGCGACCACGTCGACCTGGGGTGCAGACGCGCAGGCCTCGACTCCCCAACTCGTCGTGCAGCCAATCGGCATCGGAGCCCTCGTGTACAGCTTCCTGGCCCAGATCTTCGACTACGGGAACACGGCGCTCGGGGCGCGGTCTCTTCTATCGCAGGCTTCTGCCGCTCCTGGAGTTTGGGCGTGAGCGCGAGACCGTCGACACCTCGAAGATCGTGCTGACCCATCACAAGCTGCTCAGGCAGGGCACCAGGACGCTCGCGCTGGGTGGGGAAAGCGAGGCGCTCAAGCCCATGGCGGAGACCGGCTCAGGCGGGCTGCCCGAGAAAGAGAAGGCGCGCCTGGCCGAGATCGTCGACAAGCTCAACGACCTGTCACACGGCGAGGTCACCGACGACGACCGACTGATCTACGTGAACAGCGTGCTCAAGGGAAAGCTTCTGGAGAACGAGATGCTGGCGCAGCAGGCGGCCAGCAACACCAAGGAGCAGTCCGCAAGCTCCCCCGCGCTGGGCGACGCCATCCTCGATGCGATCATGGACGCCTTCGAGGCGCACACTTCCATGAGCCGGCAGGCGCTGGACTCGGCGGAGGTGCGGCAGGGGCTCAAGCAGGTGCTGCTCGGGCCGGTCCAGCTCTACGAAGGGCTGAGGGCCAGGCAGCACGGGACGACCGCGCAGGATCCGGGCCGCTGACCGGGCAGAGCTGCTGCCGACCACGAGTTCCGAGCCGTCGTCCGCGAGTCCAAGGTCGGCCACCCTCATCGTTTCCCGATCGGCAACATTCCTCTTGTCGTTAACCGTCGGGATTGCATAAACTTAGGTGAGAGCCGGTCGGGGAGATGTCGGTCCACCTCGAGATCGGACCTGATCCGCACAACATCGACGTCTGGGACGTTGTTCTTCGGGAGCAAGGGCGATGGCCGCTGTGTATGGGACAAGCGGCAGGGACACGATCGTGGCCACGAGCGGCGCGGACGTGCTCTACGGCTTGGCCGGCGACGACACTGAGACCGACGGGGAGAAAGTCGGCCACGGGAGCGTCGGGATGATCCTGCGGCGGGCGGCGCGATAGTCGGCCACATTTGTCCTTCCAAGCAACAGGCTCGGCATGAGCGGTCCTGTCTGGCGTTGGAGTGGGCTGCTGGTCGGAGCGGCCATCTCGGTTCAAGGACTGCGCAGCGCTGCCGTGATGGATCTCTGGACGCGCCTGCGCTTCGACTACAGCCTCGTCATGTGGGATTTCTGCGCGCAGGGGCTGCATTTCATTGGCCATTGGCTAGCAATGATCACGCTTTTCGCATTCGTCACGCACGGCATCACTCGCGCGCTTCGAGTCCTGGCGTGGCGAGCTGCCGTCTGAGGTAGCCCACAGGTGGGCTACGAGACCGTGATGCGGTCCAGGTCCGCGACCACGTGCGGCGGCTCCGTCCCGAGCGGCATGTTCGCCTTGTCGCGGGCTCCGTCCAGGGCGCCCGCGGCATCGGTCTCCAGCAGGCCAAAGACGGGATCGAAGTCGTCCTGCTCCGGTCCTCGTGCGCTGTGCAGCTCGAAGGTCTTGCGGAGCGCCGCCTCCGAGCTGAGGCTGCGGACCAGGACCTCCGCCACCTGGCGTCGCGCGATCGCGCCGTCGCTCGGATTGCCGGACAGCGGCTTGTCGCCCTGAAGCATCACCAACCGGTGCTGATCCGGCTGATTGCAGTCGAGCCAGGCCGGACGCACGATCGTGTAGGGCCGGCCGCTCGCGCGGACCAGACGCTCGCCTCGCCGCTTCCAGTCGTGCGAGCCCTTGCGGTCGGTCGCCCCGATCGTCGACATGAGCGCGAGACGCGCCGCGCGAGGCCCAAGGGCGGACAGCACGTTGCGCACGCCCCCGTAGTCGACCATCTCCGCCGCCGCCGGATCGCCGTAGGTGCCGTGGGTGAACACCATCGCGTCGACGCCAGCGACCGCCTGGGCCAGCGTGTCGGCGCGGGTCAGGTCTCCCACGACGACCTCGACGCCCGCCGGGAACGATCCCGCCCGACCCGCGTCGCGGACCAAGGCGCGCACGGTCCATCCGTGGTTCAAGGCGGAGGCGACCACATAGCGGCCGACGCTGCCGGTCGCGCCAACGGCCAACAGCGTGCGTTTCCCTTCATCCATGACCAGGTCTCCTCATGGCCCGTTGTGCCTGTAGATGAAACGCTCCCAGAACCGGACGGCGCCGGCGATCCATCCCTCGGCCTCGGTGCCGATCCCCGGCCCGAAGCCATGACCCAGGGTCTCGTACCTGTGGTACTCCACCTCGGTGCCGGCCCGTCGCAGCGCGTCCACGCGTCGCTCCATCGTGGCGGGCGGAGCGATCCCGTCCCGCGCGCCCACGACGACGAAGGTGGGCGGCTCGTCGGACGAGGCGTCCAAGTGCCCGGTGTAGGCCATCACGACGGCGGCGGGCCTCGGAAGGTCCCCGCCTCCGAACCCGGCGGCGCCGTGCGAGCCGATCGTCGCAGCCATGCGGGCCCCCGCCGAGCTGCCCCACAGCGAGTAGTCCTGGGTGCCGATCCCCAGAACCTCGGCGTTCTCGAAGAGGAACGTCAGCGCGGCGGCCAGGTCGCGCGTCGCCGCCGCGCCGCCCCGTCCGGTTCGGTAAGTCAGGACGAAGGCGTTGTAGCCGTGCCGGCTGATCTCGGCGGCATAGGGGAAGCCCTCATGCACGGAGCCCACATAGGAGAAGCCACCGCCCGGTGCGACGACCGCGAAGGGGGCTCCCGGCTCGCCGCGGAAGAAGAACAGCCCGGTGGCGGCCAGGCCGGGATCGGCCCGCCGCTGTGCCTCCGGGTAGATGTCAAAGAACACCCGACGACCGGCGTTCACGTCGTCGATCATCCGGTTCAGACCGTCCACGACGCTCCCGGGATCGACGTGGCTGTGGTAGGGCAGCAGCGCGGCGATGTCGCCCAGAGGCATCGTGCCGTCGTAGCGTCGGCCCGCCCAGGGCAACGTCCGGTCGGCGAAGCCGGCCAGCGCCGGATGAGCCAGCAGGTCACCGATCGTGTCGCCTACCCGGAGATGCGGGGCCTGGGTGGTGGGGGCCTCCGCGGCCGCGCTCGCGGCGAGGACGCTGGCGGCGACCGACGCGAGGGCGCGCGTCCGCAGGCGGGATCGGTTCGTCGTCATGATGGCCTCGTGATCCTGGCTCATGGGTCGGGGTGCCTCAGAGCGGCTCTCCCACGCTCCCCAGCCAGCCCTCCAGGCTGTCCAGCGTGCTGCGTTCCTGGTCGCATTGCAGCACGAACGGGTCCAGGACGCGCGCGTTCGGGGCCAGCGCCCGAACGGTCTCCATCGAGTTGCCAGGGCCGGAGCTGCCGTAGGTGATGAAGGGCACGACCGTCTTGCCTGACAGGTCATGGCTGCGCAGGAAGCTGCGCGCGACCGCGGGGAGCTCGTTGCCCCAGATGGGGAAGCCGAGGAACACCGTCCGGTAGCTGTCGATCCCGGACAGGGTCTCGGCCAGGGGCACGTCGCCGTCGCTGTCGCGCCACTCGTGCGCCCAGGTGACCATCTGCTCGTAGTCCTCGGGCCAGGGATCGCGCGGGCGCAGCTCGAACAGATCCGCGTCGTAGCGGCGGGCCAGCGCCCCCGCCAGCACCCACGTGTTGCCTGAGCGCGACAGGAGACCAGCCGCTGCCCGGCCATTCCGTCTTGGGCCAGGGCGGCCTGGGGAGCGGCGACGAACGCCGCGGCGGCCAGAGCCACCTTCAGCGCGTCGCGGCGGCCGTTGTCGCACGTGTCGGTCATCTGTGCTTCTCCTCTCGGCTGGAGGCCGGCGCCCGCGAGGCGCGACCTAGTGTGGCTCGTCCCGTCCTTCGGTCGGCCGAAAGGACGCGAGGGTGGGCCGGCGCAATGGCCGGCCCAGGTCTCAGAGCCCCGTCATCGCCAACGCCGCCTCGGGCAGGCGCTCGCCTTCGACCGGGATCTTCGCAGCCTCGGCATCGATGCGGGCCAGCTCCTCGGGCGTGAGGGTCAGTGCGACCGCGCCCAGGTTCTCCTCCAGCCGGTGCAGCTTCGTCGTGCCGGGGATGGGCACGATCCAGGGCTTCTGCGCGAGGAGCCAAGCCAGCGCGACCTGCGCGGGCGTGGCCTCCTTCTCGGTCGCGACCGCGCGCACGAGATCCACCAGCGCCATGTTGGCGGCCCGCGCCTGCGCCGAGAAACGGGGCACAAAGTTGCGGAAGTCGTCGGGAGCAAAGGTCGTGGTCGCGTCGATCTGTCCGGTCAGGAAGCCTGCGCCGAGCGGGCTGAACGGCACGAAGCCCACGCCCAGCTCCTCCAGGAGCGGCAGGATCTCGGCCTCGGGGCCGCGGTAGAACAGCGAGTACTCGCTCTGGACGGCGGCCAGCGGATGGGTGGCATGGGCGCGCCGGATCGTCTGCGGCCCGGCCTCCGACAGGCCCCAGTGCCGGACCTTGCCCTCGGCCACGAGCTCCGCGATGGCCCCCGCCACGTCCTCGATTGGCACGTTCGGGTCCACCCGGTGCTGGTAGAAGAGGTCGATGCGATCGGTCCGCAGCCGCCTCAGCGCCGCCTCGGCCACGGCCCTGACGTGCTCGGGCCGGCTGTTGGTGCCGCCGCTCCGGCGCTCGCCGGTCGCGAGGTCGATGTCGAAGCCGAACTTGGTGGCGACCGCCACGCGGTCGCGGACCGGCTCCAGCGCCTCGCCGACCAGCTCCTCGTTGGCAAAGGGGCCGTAGGCCTCTGCGGTGTCGAAGAGGGTCACGCCCCGGTCCACGGCGGCGCGGATCAGCGCGATCATCTCGCCCCGATCCCCCGCCGGTCCATAGGCCGAGGTCATGCTCATGCAGCCCAGGCCCAGGGCCGAGACCTCCGGGCCGTTCTGGCCGAGTGTGCGGTGTTCCATCGTGATCCTCCTTGGGATGTCAGGATGCGGGAAAGGGAGCCGGGCGAGCCTTGGGTGCCGCCGGAAGGATCAGGGCCCAGGACAGGACCAGGGCCGCCACGACCAGGCCCAGTCCCGCCCAAAGGGCGGCGGAGATCTGGCCGGACTGCAGTGCGCCTGCCGCCGGACCGGTTCCGGCCGCCGCCGCCACGGCGACGAGAACGGCGAGCCCGAGCGAACTGCCCAGTTGATGCGCGGCGTTGACCACGCCCGAGGCCGCTCCGGTCTCATCGGGCGTCACGCCGGCCACGCCCGACTGGGTGAGCGGCGCCAGCGCGCCGCCTTGGCCCAGACCCACCAGCATCATGGGCACGGCCAGGCCGAACAGGTCAGCCTGGCTCGACACACCCCGGGCGAGGCCCAGGAAGCCCAGAGCGCTGGCCCCAAGGCTCGCGATCAGGACCGGGCCGCTGCCGAAGCGGGACGCCAGACGGGGCACGGCGAGCGCGGCGGCGAAGTTGACGAGCGTCGCAGGCAGGAAGGCGAGACCCGCCCCGGCGGCACTGAGCCCCATCACCTGCTGGAAGAACTGCGAGATGAAGAAGTAGAAGCCCACGTTCGCGCCCAGGAACAGGAGCCGGGCCGCATAGGCTCCGCTCCGCTCGCGGCTGGCGAAGAGGCGCAGCGGCATGAGGGGCGGCGCGGCGCGGCGTTCGATCCGAACGAACAGCGCCAGGGCCGTCACCCCGATCACGAGGCTGGCGAGCGTGAGCGGGTCGGACCAGCCGGCCGTGGCCGAGCGCACGACCCCATGGACGAGCGCCCCCATGCCCAGGGTCGACATCACGACGCCGGCCCAGTCCATGCGCCCCCCAAGCCGCGCCGACTCGTCGATGCAGCGGCGGGCCGCGATCAGAAGGCCCAGCCCCAGGGGCACGTTCATCAGGAACCCCGCCCGCCAGGAGACCCAGTCCGCCAGGATCCCGCCCAGGACGAGGCCCACGCTGGCGGACACACCGGCGGCGGCGGCGTAATAGGCCAGCGCCTTCGTGCGTTCCGGACCGGGAGCGAAGGTGGTCTGAAGAAGCGCCAGCGTCGACGGCGCGAGAACGGCGGCTCCCAGGCCCTGGATCGCTCGCCCGGCGATGACCCACTCCGGAGAGGCGGCCAGGCCGATCGCCAGCGAGGCGAGGGTGAAGAGGCCCAGACCCAGGAGGAACATGCGCCGCCGGCCATGCATGTCCCCGGCCCGGGCTCCCAGCAGCAGGACGCTCCCGAAGGCCAGCGTATAGATGCTCGACACCCACGAGAGCCCGACCTCCGAGAAGCCGAGCTCGGCCTGGAGCTTCTCCAGACCGGTGATGACGATGGAGATGTCGAGCACGATCAGCACGTAGCTGAGCAGGACGATGGCGAGAATGGCCTGCTTGCGAACGGGCGTCAGGGCAGCGGAGTCCGGCAGGATCATGGGAACCGACCTCTTGGGGGATGCCGATCGGAGCGCGACAGGCTCAAGACCGGTCTGCGCGGCGTTGCACCGAGGTAGTGCTCGGCAGATCATGGGATTAGGGTGCGAAATCTGATTGGAGCTATAGGAGGGGCCGAAGAATAGCTCCGCCGCGCTTGCGGTCCGATGACCGCGGCATGGCCTGGACGCGACCACGTGCTTCTTCGGACGAGACCTGGCCGGCTCTCTGGATCATCGGATCCGAAGTGCTGGGACGGGCTGGCCGCCGCCCTCGCGCGGCGGCCAGGTGGGAGCAGGGAGCGGCAGGCAGCCCGTCAGGCCGCAGCCTCGGTCAGCGAGGCCATGTCGATGACGAAGCGGTAGCGGACGTCGGATCGTTCCATGCGCTCGTAGGCCTCGTTGATCTGGTCCATGCGGATCATCTCGCAGTCGGGCAGGATGCCCTTGCGGGCGCAGAAGTCGAGCATCTCCTGGGTCTCGCGGATGCCACCGATGGGGGAACCCGCGACGCGCCGGCGGCCCAGCAGGAGGGGCACGGTGTTCATCTCGTCCATGGGCCCGACCTGCCCCACGAGGACGAGGGTGCCGTCGACGTCCAGAAGCGGCAGGTAGGGCTTGAGGTCGTGACGCACGGGCACCGTGTCGATGATGAGGTCGAACCCCGAGGCGGCTTGCGCCATGGCGTCGGCATCCGAGGACACAAGGAAGGCGTCGGCCCCGAGCTCCAGGGCGTCGGCCTCCTTGTCGGGCGTGCGGCTCAGCACGGTGACATGCGCGCCCAGGCCCGAGGCGAGCTTGACGGCCATGTGCCCGAGCCCTCCGAGCCCGATCACGCCCACGCGGCTGCCCGGGCCCACGTTCCAGGTGCGCAGTGGCGAGTAGGTGGTGATCCCCGCGCACAGGAGCGGCGCCGCGCGCGCGAGGTCGAGGCCCTCGGGCACGCGCAGGACGAACTCCTCGCGCACCACCAGATGCCGGGAGTAGCCGCCATGGGTCACATCCCCGGTAAGCCGGTCGCGGCTGCTGTAGGTGCCGGTGTTCCCCTCCCGGCAGAGCTGCTCCTCGCCCTTGCGGCACTGGTCGCAGTGCTGGCAGCTGTCCACCATGCAGCCCACGGCCACGGTGTCGCCCACCGTGTAGCGGGTGACCTCAGACCCTACGGCGGTGACGCGGCCCACGATCTCGTGGCCGGGCACGGCGGGGTAGATGGTCCAGCCCCAGTCGTTGCGCGCGGTGTGCAGGTCCGAATGGCAGACCCCGCAATAAAGGATGTCCATGGCGACATCGTTGGGCCGCAGCTCGCGCCGCTCGAAGGCGAAGGGCGCGAGGGGGGCGTCAGGGGACTGGGCGGCGTAGCCGATGGTTCTCATGCGTCGTCTTTCCAGTTGCTCGACAGGCCAGTGCCGAGGGTGATCGATCGGTTCTCAGTACCGGTGTTGGACGGGGATGGAGGAGCGATGGGGGGCGTCCTGAATGTCTCCCTTTACTCGGCACCATTCCTGCCTTGGTAGACCTGCGTCATGCCGCCATCGAGGTGATCTCGATGCCGTTGACGAAGCGGCCCGCGTCCGAGGACAGGTAGACGACAGCGTTGCCGATGTCCTCGACGGTGCCCACGCGGCCCACGAGGATCTCCCGGCTCACCCGCTCGACGTAGCGCCGAACCTGGTCCTCGTCCCGGCCCATGTCCTTGCCGTAGCCCTCGGTCGGCACCACGCCCGGGGCGACCGCGTTCACGCGGATGCCGCGCTTGCGCAGCTCGTTGGCCCAGGTCTTGGTGAAGGACACCAGCGCCGCCTTGCCGGCCGCGTAGAGGCTGAAGGCGGGCAGGCCCATGAAGGCGGTGATCGAGGTGTTGAGCACGATCGACCCGCCCTGGCCCATCAGCGGCAGCGCCGTCTGGACGGTGAAGAGCACGCCCTTCACGTCCACGTCGAAGCTGCGGTCGAAGTCCGCCTCGGTGATGTCCTCAAGGAGGATGAACCCGCCCCCGCCCGCGTTGGCGAAGACGATGTCGAGCCGGCCCTTCCCGTCGCGGATGGCATCGGCCACGCGCTGCATGTCGGCCTTGCGCGTCACGTCGGCCTGGATGGCGCGGGCGCTCGGGCCGAGGGCCGCCTGCGCCCGGTCGAGCGCCTCCTGCCGCCGTCCGGTGATGTGGACGAAGGCGCCTTCCTCGATAAGGCGGCGCGCGGTGCCGAGCCCGATGCCGGAGTTGCCCCCGGTCACGAGGGCGATCTTGCCGTCAAGCTGCATGATGACTCCTTCCAAGGCCGGCGGCATCGCGTCGCTGGCCGCCCCTCCTCTCAGCCCCGTTCCGGCGCCTCGACTCCCGAATAGGCCAGCACCTGGTCGGGCAGGCGCTGGCCCAGGACCTCGATGGCCCGCACGGCCCCGTCCAAGTCGGCCAACTCGTCGGGCGTGAACGTGACGGCCGCCGCGCCGATGTTGTCGAGCAGGTGCGCCCTCTGCGTGGTGCCGGGGATGGGCACGATCCACGGCTTCTGCACCATGAGCCACGCGAGCGCGATCTGGCCGGGCGTGGCCCCCTTCCGCTCGGCCCAGGTCCGCGCCACCTCCACGAGCTGGAGATTGTGGGGCAGGTTCTCGGGCGCGAAGCGGGTCTCGACGGCCCGGATGTCGCCCTCGGCGAAGCGGGTCTGCTCGTCGATGGCCCCCGTGAGGAACCCCACCCCGAGCGGACTCCAGGGCACGAAGCCGATGCCCAGCTCCTCGCAGGTGGGGATGACCTCCGCCTCCGGTCCGCGCCAGAGCATGGAATATTCGCTCTGCACGGCGGTGAGGGGCAGCGCGGCATGAGCGCGGCGCAGCGTGCCGAGCCCCATCTCCGAGAGGCCCCAGTGCAGCACCTTGCCCTCGGTCATCAGGTCCTGGATCGCGCCGGCCACGTCCTCGATCGGCACGGCCGGGTCGACGCGGTGCTGGTAGAGAAGGTCGATGCGGTCGGTCCGCAGGCGCTGGAGCGAGCCCTCGACGGCCCGCTTGACGTGCTCGGGCCGGCTGTTGAGTCCGGGGGACCGCACGCCGGTCTCCGGGTCGATGTTCCAGCCGAACTTCGAGGTGATGACGACCTCGTCGCGGAAGCCCTCGATGGCCTCGCCCAGGATGCGCTCGTTCTCGAAGGGGCCGTAGGCCTCGGCGCAGTCGAAGAAAGTGACGCCCTGGTCGAAGGCCGTGCGGATGATGGCGAGCATCTCGGGGCGGTAGGGGACGGTCGTCTCATATCTCCGGTGCATGTTCTGCACGCCAAGGCCGACGGAGGACACCTCCAGCGTCCCCAGCCGGCGGCGGGCAAGCGCGGGGGCTGCGGACGTCGGCGCGGCTGGCGCCGCCTCCTGACCTTGCGCACCTGCGACGGCGGGGAGAAGCGAGGCCGCCGCAGTCACTCCGAGGCCGAGCCCAAGCAGGCTGCGGCGGTTCATCGGCACGGGATCGTCCTGGGGCTCAGAGGTCATGTCGCTCTCCTGGTGAGGCGGAGCCGCCGCGCCGCGGCTGGCTCCATGACGGATGAACGTGAGATAGCCCTGGCGCATCTCCTCGATTAGACTAACGGACACGCAAGGACCTATAGGCTGGATCGATCAATGGCTCGTCGTCCCTTTGACCGGCTCCACGCCTTCGTCGCCGTCGCGACCGAGCGTAGCTTCACCCGCGCGGCCGCGCGGCTGGGCCTCGCGCAGTCGTCCCTGAGCCAGACCGTCCGCGAGCTGGAGGAGGAGTTGGGCATCCGCCTGCTCACGCGCTCGACCCGCAGCGTGGCTCCCACCGAGGCGGGCGAGCGGCTCCTGCGCTCCATCGGGCCCCAGTTCGCGGAGATGGAGGCCGCGCTGGACGCCCTGAGCGAGCTGCGGGACAAGCCGGCCGGGACCATCCGCATCACCGCCGGCGAACATCCGGCGGTGTCGGTCCTGCAGCCGGCGCTGGCCCGCTTCCTGCCCAGCTACCCCGACATCCATGTCGAGCTCATCATCGACCAGGGCCTGACCAACATCGTGGCGGACCAGTTCGACGCCGGCGTGCGGCTCGGGGAGCAGGTCGCGCGCGACATGATCGCCGTCCGGATCGGGCCCGACATGCGCATGGCGGTCGTGGTCTCGCCGGGCTACCTCTCCGGTCGTGATCCTCCCTTGGTGCCGCAGGACCTGACGCAGCATCGCTGCATCAACATGCGGATGCCCACGCACGACAGCCTGTTCGCCTGGGAGTTCGAGAAGGACGGGCGCGAGGTGAAGGTCCGGGTGGAGGGCCAGCTCACCTACAACAGCCTGGCCTTGCGTCTCAGCGCGGCGCTGGACGGCCTGGGGCTGGCCTACCTGCCCGAGCCCTATGCCGAGGCCCACGTCGCCAGCGGCCGTTTGATCCAGGTGCTTCAGGACTGGTGTCCGCTCTTCGCCGGGTATCATCTCTACTACTCCAGCCGCCGGCAGGCCTCGCCGGCGTTCCGGCTGCTGGTCGAGGCGCTGCGACAGCAGGCGGGGAGCAAGAGGTGAGCGCGGTCTCCGGAGGATGTCTGAATGACTCCGGAGCGCGACCGCAACGACCTCCATCTGCGTGCCTTCACCCGGCGATAGGGACGCTCATCGCACCTGGGTGATCGGCCCCTTCTTGCGGATGAAGGTTCCGTCCTTTGCCGTGATGTTCGTGTAGATCACCCGGTTCTCGAAATCCTCGATGTGCACGACGGTGTTTCCAGCCTTCTCGGTCCACGTGACCAGGAAGAGACCCGGTCGGAGCCTAGTGACGGACAGGCTTACGGTCTCCTGGACCTGTGGATCGAGAAGCGACGTGTACGTAGCCTCGGTCTCTGACGTGAAGTCCAGGCGAAACCTGAGATCACCTCCGAAGTCCACGTCATAGACGTGCCCTGCCGCCACGAACTCGCCTTTCGAAACCAGGTCATGCGAGTGAGTCATTCCTTCGTCCCCTCAAGGGTTGCCGTTGCGGTCCTCACGCGATGGAAGGTTCCAGGGCAGGGCCGCCAAGTCCTATTTGTCGTTGTTCCCGTCGAACATCGTGTTCCCGTTGACGGTCCTCTCAGGAACGTCCTGATCACGTCGAAGTGCTCCACGATCTTCCCGTCCTCAACGCGAAAGATGTCCACGATCGCTCGCCCGCGATCCTGCTCGCTGAGCTTGGAATTCAGGTGAAGCACCACCAGATCGCCTTCGGCAATTGCGTGATGAATCATGACATGCGACTCAGAGTTCTGTTTGAAGAAGCCTTCGAAGTCGCCGTAGAAGGCCTCCGCTCCGTTCGGAACGTTCGGGTTGTGCTGAATGTACCGGCCCCCGGCTGCTGTGACCCCTGACCTTCATCCACGTGAAACCGGAGCCGGCGGGTGACATTTGCCCGCTTGCGCGGAGGGATCCAATGGGCGATTGGCGGAACATTTCCATCGCGTGGGCGCGCGCCCACGACACCGAGCGGCGCGACCTTGAGGCCCTGCGGGCGGCGATCAAGACCGGGCTCGACAGCGGGCCGGGGTTGCCGGCCGAGAAGGTCTTCGCCGAGCTGCGGGCGCGCTACGCCGCCAAGGCGTGATCGTGGCGCGCCTGGTCATCCTTCCGGCCGCGCGGGCGGACCTCATCGAGGTCGGCGACGTCATCGCGCTCGACAGCCCCGGACGGGCCATGTCCTTCGTGGCCGAGATCGAGACGAGGATGCGCGAGGCGGCGGAGCGGCCCGGGAGCTTCCCGGCGCGCGACGAGCTGCACGAGGGGCAGCGGATGGCCTAGCACGGGCGCTACCTGATCTTCTTCGTGGAGGTGGGCGACGAGGTGCGGGTCGTGCGTGTGCTGCACGGGGCGCGTAACCTGCCCGGCCTGTTCGAAGCCTGAGCCCGAGAGAGACGCAGGCCCGCCCGGTCCTTCCACGCCTCGCGCGCGTCGTCGGCGACCCACATCATCACCTGCGCGTGGTCGGCCATGTTGCGGAACCGCGCCTCGCTCTCGTGCAAGGCCTGCACGGCCGCGCGCCGCTCGGTCACGTCCTGGCCCACCTTGACATAGCCTGTGACGGCGCCATCCGGTCCGGTGAGCGGCCGCACGATGCCCTCGATGAACACGCGCGAGCCGTCCTTCCTCATGTGCCAGCGCACGTTCGGCGCTTGGCCTGTCTCGCGAGCGGTGCGCAACTCCGCCTTGGGCACGCCGGCGGCGCGGTCCTCGGGCGTGAAGGTGATCGCGTAAGGCTGCCCGATCGCCTCGGCGGCCGTCCAGCCGAAGACCGCCTCGGCTCCCGGCGGTCAGGTCTCGATCCGGTCCTCGGCGTCGGTGGTGAAGATGGCGTAGTCCCGCGCGGTCTCCACGATGGCGCGGTAGTCCATCATCCCCGGCATGAGGTGACCGGTGGCCAGCGGACCGATGCAGGCGCCGAGTCGCATCGGACCGATGTCTCCACGACCGCCACCGTGGCCCGGCCCGCCCAGCCTGTCGGCCGCGCCTGGGCGCTGACTGTCCCCGATGTCCACGAGCGGGGCCGTGCCCTGCGTCCGCTCCGGTTCGACGACCGGACCCAGGGCCGGGGCCGACAGCGCCGCGCCGCCCTGCGGCAGCCGTCGCGCTGCCACGAGACGAGCCGTCCTTGAAGCGGGCCGTGCGCCGGTTACCTCAAGCGGGCCATGACAGCCGCTCCCCCCTCGCCAGCCGCCCGCCCCGCAGCCGCCCCGTCGCGAGCCCTCCCATCCGGGCCGCGCCCGTGAGGCCGCGGATCGCCGTCGTGGGCTCGGGGCCGACCGGGCTCTACACGCTCCAGCATCTCCTGGCGTCGTCCCGGCCCCTCGACGTGACCCTTCTGGAGGCGCAGCCCGAGGCGGGCTGGGGGATGCCCTACTCGCCCGAGCTCAACGGCCATGCGATGCTCGCCAACATCGCCAGCGTCGAGATCCCGCCCCTGACCGAGACCCTGGTCGCGTGGCTCGTCCGCCAGCCCGACGCGGAGCTCCAGCGCCTGGGCGTGCCGCGCGAGCGCATCGACGAGCGCGCCTTCTACCCCCGCGTGGTGCTGGGCGAGTACTTCCGCGCCCAGCTCGCCCGGCTCCTGGAACGGGCGGGCGCCAGCGGCCACGCGGTCACGGTGCTCGCCTCCCACGACGTCACCGACATCGAGCTGCGCGAGGCGGATGTCCTGCTCACGGCGGAGCGCCCCGAGGCCGGGCCGCTGCGCCTTGCCTTCGATCACGCGGTGATGGCCACGGGCCACACCCATTCGGACGCCACCGAGACGCGGCCGGGCTGGTTCGCCTCGCCCTATCCCACCTCGGCGCTGCGGGCCATCGCGCCCGGCCCGGTGGGCGTCCTGGGCACCTCGCTTTCGGCCATCGACGCCGCCGTGGCGGTGGCCGGGGCGCATGGCGCGTTCCTGCGCGAGCCCTCCGGCGTGCTCGGCTACCACCCCAAGCCCGGCACGCAGGAGCTGCGGCTCGCGCTCATGTCGCGCAAGGGGCTCCTGCCCGAGGCCGACTTCTTCTTCCCGATCCCCTACGAGGACAACCTCGTCTGCACGCCCGAGGCGGTGGACGCCCTCGTCGCGTCGGGCCGGCCCGACCTCCTCGATGCCGCGTTCGAGCTCTTCCGCGAGGAGCTCGTGCGCGCCGACCCGGACTACGCCGCGCGCATCGGCCTGTCCCGCCTCGACGCCGACGGCTTCGCTCCCGCCTACTTCGCCGAGCGGGAGGGGCGCGACCCCTTCGCCTGGGCGGCGCTGAACCTGGCCGAGGCCCAGGCCAACTACGCACGGGAGGTCGTGGTGCCGTGGCGCTACGCCATCCTGCGGATGCACGAGGTGATCGCGCGCGCGGTGCCGCACCTCTCGGCCGGCGATCTCGGGCGCTTCCACGCGGGCTGGAAGGCCGTGTTCGTGGACGACTACGCCACCGTGCCGCACGAGTCGATCGAGCGGCTCCTGGCGCTGCGCCGCGCCGACCGGATCGAGGTGATCCGCCTCGGCGCCGACTACCGCCTGGAGCCGGCGGAGGACGGCCCCGGCGCCCGGCTCGCCTGGGAAGGGGGCGAGCGCCGCCTCACGGCCTATGTCGACGCCACCGGGCAGCGGGCGCTCGACGCCGCCGACCTGCCCTTTCCCACGCTCCGGGCCCAGGGCGCCGTCCGGGAGGCCCGCGCCGTGCGCACGGCATGGGACGAGGAGGGCGCGGCCGTGGAGACCGGCGGCGTCGATCTCGACGCGGCGTTCCGCCCGGTGAACGGCCTGGCCCTCCACCGGGGGCTGCACCTTCTCGCCCTGCCGTTCCTGCTGCACCTGCGCCCCTTCCACCAGGGCCTCACCAGCGCCGAGGAGCTGGGCCGGACCGTGGCCCAGGCGATCCGGGCGGAGGTGGAGGGCGGAGGCCCGGCGGGACGGGAGGCGGAGCCCGAGCCGGCGGGCCTGCTCCTTCTGCCGTCCTGAGCCGAGGCCCGAGCCGAGAAGGGGCGTCCGAGGATCAGGCCCGTCGCCTTCTCGTCCTGTCAGGCCCATGACCCGGCCCGTCGGACCTGCTGGAGCGCGGCCACGACCCGCCGCCCGCGCCGCAGCCCCCGCCGCCGCTCCCCGTCCCGCTCCCGCAGCCGGCGCCCCCCGGACCTGGCTCGCGGCCCTCGCGTCCGTGCGCGTCGCCTTGGGCTGGCTCGACCCCGCGCGCCTGCCGCAGGGCTGGGACGGGTGGCGGCCGGGCCGCCCCGCCGAGTGGCTGCCCGGGTCCACGCCCTCGCGCGCCCCTCCTGATCCCGCCCCGGCTCCGACCCCGGCGCCGCGCGAGACCGAGCCGCACCGCCGTCCCGGTCGGCCAACCCGCTCCAGGGCCGCATGACGCACGTCCGCGACGGCGACACGCTGGAGGTGGCGGGCGTGCCGGTGCGGATCGCCAACCTCGACTGCGCCGAGCTCGGCACCTCCGACGGCGAAAGCGCCCGGCTGTTCCTGTTCGACCCCGCGGACGGCCAGACCCTCGCCTGCGACCTGGAAGGGCGGCGCAGCTACGACCGCGAGGTGGGCACCTGCGCCATCCTCGACCGCGATCCCGACGACCATCTGGGGCGGATCGTGTTCGGGCACCGGGACATCGAGGCTCTTCTGCGAGCCATGGAGGCAACGCCCCCGGGTCCCGAGCCGGTGCGGAAGGCCCTGTCGATCTGACAGGCGCCACGAAATCGACGGGGCTCTCGACAGGGCAGGTCATCCGATGGGTCCTGGACGGAACCCTGCCGGGCGTCGTCCGGATTGCTGCAAGCACCGGCCTTCGGCGGTTGCGCTTCGCTGTAGCGGAACTTCGGAGGAGGAGGACGGCGGAGACCCCCGGGTTGGATCGGTAGGACAGACAGGACCAGCCCGCCGTTGTCGCCTGCCTTCGGGGCGCTGGTGCTTTCCCGATGCCAGGGCCGTGAAGGTGAGCCAGGGCGCAAGTTGCCCTCCGAACCCGGCGCAGATCGCGCGCAGGTCCAGCAAGGACGTGATTACACATCCATAGGATCAACGTCTTGGGACGCCGCTCGGTGGGTTCCCTCCTCGGATTCTCAGGCCTGACCGCCGCGACCCCGGCGGCCGGGGCCTGGCCCGCCCCCGTAGGATGCGCTTCGGCGCGCTACCCATCCCCGCCCGAGGCAACCCTGATTCGCCTCTTCGCCCCCCTCGCCGGGAGCGTTGCGCGAATCGGCCCCTGACCGTTCGTTGCTGTCGGACTCCGTCAACCTGTTCCTGCGATCCTGTCCGCACGGGCCGCCCCAGGCCGCCCGGCGATTCGCAACAGGGCCCTCGGCCCGCAGGAGACAGGAGGACGCGACATGACGAACGACCCGACCCCGCGCGGCCCCGATTCCGGACCCGACCTGGGCCCCGACCTGGGACCCGACCTGGGCCCCGACTCCGGCCCCGACTCCGGCCGCGCCTCAGCCCTCCTCCGCCCCGCCCCCGGCCTCGGCGCGCACGACCTCCGTGCCCCAGGCCCGGCACCTCGCGGCGAGGTCCGGCTCCAGCCCCGCATCCGTCACCAGCACGTCGAGATCGCCCAGCGAGGCGATCCGCGCCGGCGCGCTCCTTTGGAACTTCGACCGGTCCGCCACCAGGATGCGGCGGCGCGACTGCGCCAGGATCGCCTGGTTCACGCCGACCTCCTGCAGGTCGAAGTCGAGGATGTCCCCGTCCCGGTCCAGCGCCGAGCAGCCGATCACCGCCAGGTCGAACTTGAACTGCCGGATCGTCTGCATGGTCAGCGTGCCGACGACGCCGCCGTCCGACCGGCGGATCGTCCCGCCCGCCAGCACGATCTGGCAGTCCGGGTTGGCGACCAGGATGTTGGCGACGTTCATGTTGTTGGTGACGACCAGCAGGTTGCGGTGGCCCAGCAGCTCCCGCGCCACCGCCTCCGTGCTCGTGCCGATGGACAGGAACAGCGCGCAGTCGTGCGGCACCAGCGCCGCGCAGGCCCGCCCGATGGCGGCCTTGGCCTCGCCGTGCAGCCGCCGCCGCTCCCCGTAGCCGATGTTACTCGTGCGCGACGGCAGCACCGCCCCCCCGTGCACCCGCTCGAGCTGCCCCGCCTGCGCCAGCTCCGCGAGGTCACGGCGGATCGTCTGCAAGGTCACGTCGAAGTGCCGGGCGAGATCCTCGACCGTCACCTTCCCCTGGCGGCGGGCCAGCTCCACGATCTCGGGGTGCCGAAGGGTCTGCGACATCGGTCCTCGCTTGCGGTCCGCCGCCTTCCTAGCAGCCCGCCTTGCGCCATGCGAGCGGTTCCCATGCCGCATCGCGGCAAAACGAACGGGAACGAACGGAAACGAACATGGTCGTTGACGCATCGCGAAGGCGGGTCTAGCCTTCCCTCACGTCGTGCCGGGGAGGGGCAGGGGGTGGCCAGCGATCACGGGACTCATCCGTTCGACCTCCTCGTCATCGGCGGGGGCGTGAACGGCTGCGGCATCGCCCGCGACGCCGCCGGGCGCGGCCTGTCGGTGGCCTTGTGCGAGAAGGACGACCTCGCGCAGGCCACGTCCTCCGCCTCCACCAAGCTCTTCCACGGCGGGTTGCGCTACCTCGAATTCCTCGAGCTCCGCCTCGTCCGCGAATCCCTGCGCGAGCGCGAGGTGCTGCTGCGCGCCATGCCGCACATCTCCTGGCCGCTGCGCTTCGTCCTTCCCCTCGACCCCGCCATGCGGTTCGAAAGCGCGACGCCGGTCTCGCGCGCCCTGGCGCTGGCGATGCCCTGGGCCAGGGGCCGCCGCCCCGACTGGCTGATCCGCCTCGGCCTCGGCCTTTACGACAACTTGGGCGGCCGCGAGATCCTGCCCGGCACCCGAGCCCTCGACCTCACCCGCGACGAGGCCGGGCGGCCCCTCAAGCCCAGGTTCCGCCGCGCCTTCGAATACTCCGACTGCTGGGTGGAGGACTCGCGCCTCGTCGTCCTCAACGCCCGCGACGCCGAGTCGCGCGGCGCCCGCATCCTTTCCCGCACCCGCGTCCTGTCGGCCCGCGTGGCGTCCGGCCTCTGGGAGGCCGAGGTCGAAGGCCCCGAAGGCCGCGCCACGCTGCGCGCCCGCGCCATCGTCAACGCCACCGGCCCCTGGGCCGGCGAGGTGCTGTCCCGCGCCCTCGGCCTCCAGTCGCGCGACCGCATCCGCCTCGTGCGCGGCTCGCACATCGTCACGCGCAAGCTCTTCGACCACGACCGCGCCTACTTCTTCCAGGGCACCGACGGCCGCATCATCTTCGCCATCCCCTACGAGGGCGACTTCACCCTGATCGGCACGACGGACGTGGATCACCCCGACCCCTCCGTGCCCGCCACCTGCACCGAGGCGGAGCAGGACTACCTCTGCGCCTTCGCTTCCACCTACTTCGCGCGCCCCGTCACCCGCGCCGACATCGTCTGGACCTACTCCGGCGTCCGTCCCCTCCACGACGAAGGCGGGGCCTCCGCCACCGCCGCGACGCGCGACTACACGCTCAAGCTCGACGCCGCGCCGGGCGCGCCCGTCCTCCACGTCTTCGGCGGCAAGATCACCACCTACCGCCGCCTCGCCGAGGCCGCGCTGGAGAAGCTCGCCCCCGTGCTGGGCACCGCCGCGCCGCCCTGGACCGCCCGCGCGCCGCTCCCCGGCGGCGACTTCCCCGTGGACGGGGTTCCGCGCCTCGTGGCCGACCTGCGCGCCGCCCACCCCTTCCTGACCGAGCCCTGGGCGCTGCGCCTCGTGCGCGCCTACGGCACCGACGCGCGCGCGCTGCTGTCCGGCGCGCGCGGCCTCGCCGACCTGGGCGAGGACTTCGGCGCGACGCTGACCGAGGCCGAGCTGCGCTGGCTCCGCGACAGGGAATACGCCCGCACCGCCGACGACGTGCTCTGGCGGCGCACCAAGCTGGGCCTGCGGCTCGACGCCCGCGCGGCCCGGCGCATCGACGACTGGTTCCAGGACGGGGGCCGGGACGCGGCGGCTCTCGCGCTGGCGGGGCAGGGGGGCCGGGCATGACCTTGGAGCTGCAAGGCGTGGCCAAGGCGGTGGGCGCGCGCGTCCACATCCATCCCACGAATCTCGTGCTGCGGAAGGGCAGCCTCAACGTCCTCCTGGGGCCGACGCTCTCGGGCAAGACGACGCTGATGCGGCTGATGGCCGGGCTCGACCAGCCCACGGCGGGGCGCGTCCTCTGGGAGGGGCGCGACGTGACCGGCGTGCGGGTGCAGGACCGGGGCGTGGCCATGGTCTACCAGCAGTTCATCAACTACCCGTCGATGACCGTCTTCGACAACATCGCCTCGCCCCTCCGCCTCCAGGGCCTCCCCCGCGCGGACATCGAGTCCCGCGTCCGCCGCGCCGCCGACCTCATGCGCCTCACGCCCTACCTCTCGCGCAAGCCGCTCGAACTCTCGGGCGGGCAGCAGCAGCGCACCGCGCTCGCCCGCGCGCTGGTCAAGGAGGCCGGCCTCGTCCTCCTCGACGAGCCGCTGGCGAACCTCGACTACAAGCTGCGCGAGGAGCTGCGCGCCGAGATCCCCCGCCTCTTCGAGGAATCCGGCGCGGTCTTCGTCTACGCCACCACCGAGCCCGAGGAGGCCCTCCTCCTCGGCGGCCACACCGCGACCCTCTGGGAGGGCCGCGTCACCCAGTTCGGCCCCACGGCCGAGGTCTACCGCGCGCCCGTGGACGCCGTGACCGCCCGGGTGTTCTCGAACCCGCCGATGAACATCCTCGACCTCCGCAAGGACGGCGACCGCCTCCTGTTCGGCGCCGGAGAGGCCGCCGTCCCCGCCCGTCTTGGGACGCTCCCCGACGGGCCGTATCGCGCGGGCTTCCGCGCCCACCATCTCGGGCTCGACCGCCCGGCGGGCGAGGCGCTTGCCTTCCAGGCCACCGTGCTGGGGGCCGAGATCACCGGCTCCGAGACCTTCCTCCACCTCGACCACACCGGCGCGCGCTGGGTCGGGCTCCTGCCCGGCGTCCGTCCGCTCGCGCCCGGCACGCCCGTCGCCGTCTGGCTCGACGCCGCCCACCTCCACCTCTTCGACGCCGGGGGCCGCCGCATCGGCCCCTCGCCCGAACCGATGGCGGCCTGACCCATGGCCCGGATCACCCTCCGCAACCTCGCCCATTCCTACCTCGCCCAGCCGCGCGGAGAGGAGGAGTTCGCCCTCAAGGAGCTCGACCACGACTGGGCCGACGGCGAGGCCTACGCGCTGCTCGGCGCCTCGGGCTGCGGCAAGACCACGCTCCTGAACATCATCTCCGGGCTGATCCGCCCCTCGCAGGGGCGCATCCTCTTCGACGGCCATGACGTGACCGACGCCCCCACCGCCGCGCGCAACATCGCGCAGGTGTTCCAGTTCCCGGTGGTCTACGACACGCTCACCGTGCGCGACAACCTCGCCTTCCCGCTGCGGAACCGGGGCCTGCCGCCCGCGCAGGTCGCCGCCCGCGTCCAGGCCGTGGCCCGGATGCTGGGCCTGGAGGAGTCGCTCCCCCGCCGCGCCCGCGGCCTCACCGCCGACGCCAAGCAGAAGATCAGCCTCGGCCGCGGCATGGTCCGCCAGGACGTGAACGCCATCCTCTTCGACGAGCCGCTGACCGTCATCGACCCCCAGATGAAGTGGGAGCTGCGGACCCAGCTCAAGGCGCTCCACCGCGAGTTCGGGCACACGATGATCTACGTCACCCACGACCAGACCGAGGCCTTGACCTTCGCCAGCCGCGTCGTCGTCATGCACGAGGGCCGCGTCGTCCAGATCGGCACGCCGCAGGACCTCTTCGAGAGGCCCGCCCACACCTTCGTCGGCTATTTCATCGGCTCGCCCGGCATGAACGTCCTCCCCGCGCGGGTGGAGGGCGACCGCGCCCATCTCCCCGGCGGCGCGATCCCCCTCGGACGCGGCTACGCCCCGCTCTCGGGTCGCACCGAGATCGGCATCCGCCCCGAGTTCGCGCGCCTCTCGGCCACGGAGGGCCTCCCCGTCGCGATCCGCCGCGTCGAGGACGTGGGCCGCCACCGCATCGTGCGCGCCGACCTCGGGGGCCGCCCGCTCGACATCGTGCTGCCCGAGGGCGGGCCGCTCGGCCCCGACATGACGCGGGTGACGTTCGACCCGGCCCATGTCGGCGTCTTCGCCGACGGCTGGCGCGTGGAAGGGGAGGCCGCCCGTTGAAGCCCATCGACAACCGCGCCTGGCTGCTGGTCCTGCCGGTGCTGGTCCTCGTCGCCTTCTCGGCGGTGGTGCCGCTGATGACCGTGGTCAACTACTCGGTGCAGGACAGCTTCGGCTCGAACGAGTTCTTCTGGAACGGCATCGGCTGGTTCGACGACCTGCTCCACTCCGAACGGATGTGGGACGCGCTCGGCCGCCAGATCCTCTTCTCGGCCATCGTCCTGCTGATCGAGGTGCCTCTCGGCATCCTCATCGCCCTGCACATGCCCAGGAAGGGCTTCTGGTCCTCCCTCTGCCTCGTCCTGATGGCGCTGCCGCTGCTGATCCCGTTCAACGTGGTCGGCACCATCTGGCAGATCTTCGGCCGCGTGGACATCGGCCTCCTCGGCCGCGCCGTGGCGGCGCTGGGGATCGACTACAACTACACCCGCGACGCCATCGACGCCTGGGTGACCATCGTCGTCATGGACGTGTGGCACTGGACCTCGCTCATCGCGCTGCTGGCCTACGCCGGCCTGCGCTCCATCCCCCAGGCCTACTACCAGGCGGCCGAGATCGACCAGGCCTCGCGCTGGGCGGTGTTCCGCTTCATCGAGCTGCCCAAGATGCGCGGCGTCCTCGTCATCGCGATCCTGCTGCGCTTCATGGACAGCTTCATGATCTACACCGAGCCCTTCGTCGTCACCGGCGGCGGCCCCGGCAACGCGACCACCTTCCTGTCGATCGACCTCGTGAAGATGGCGCTCGGCCAGTTCGACCTCGGCCCCGCCGCCGCCTTCTCGATCATGTACTTCCTCGTCATCCTGCTGGTCTCCTGGGCCTTCTACACCGTGATGACCAACCTCGACCGCGAGGAGGGGCCCCGATGACCGACATCCTCGCCTCCTCCGCCGCCACGGCCGTCCCCGCCCGCGCCGCCCGCGCCCGCTCCGAGAGGTCCTGGGGCAGCGCCGTGGTGATGACCCTGTATCTGCTGTTCCTGCTCCTGCCGATCTACTGGCTCGTGAACATGAGCCTGAAGACCAACAACGAGATCCTGGGCGGCTTCTCGCTCTGGCCCGTCGATCCCACGCTCGCCAACTACGCGACGATCCTCACCGATCCGAGCTGGTACATGGGCTACGTCAACAGCCTGATCTACGTCGTCCTCAACACCGTCATCTCGGTCGCGGTGGCGCTGCCGGCGGCCTACGCCTTCTCGCGCTATTCGTTCCTGGGCGACAAGCACCTGTTCTTCTGGCTGCTCACCAACCGCATGGCCCCGCCGGCGGTCTTCGCGCTGCCGTTCTTCCAGCTCTACTCGGCGGTCGGGCTCTTCGACACCCACATCGCGGTGGCGCTGGCGCATTGCCTCTTCAACGTCCCCCTCGCGGTCTGGATTCTCGAAGGCTTCATGCGCGGCGTCCCCCGCGAGATCGACGAGACGGCGTGGATCGACGGCTACTCCTTCCCGCGCTTCTTCCTCCGCATCTTCCTGCCGCTCATCGCCAGCGGCGTCGGCGTCGCGGCCTTCTTCTGCTTCATGTTCTCCTGGGTGGAGCTGCTGCTCTCGCGCACCCTGACCTCGGTGAACGCCAAGCCCATCGCCTCGACCATGACCCGCACCGTCTCGGCCTCCGGGCTCGACTGGGGGGTGCTGGCAGCGGCGGGGGTGCTGACCATCATCCCCGGCGCGCTGGTGATCTGGTTCGTCCGCAACTACATCGCCAAGGGCTTCGCCCTGGGGAGGGTGTGATGAGCCTCGACCCGCACGCCCCCTCCGGCCTGATCCCCCCGGTGGACGAGCACGCGACCGCCCCGATCCGGCGGCCCCGCGTGGCCCCCCTCGCCGCGACCCTCGCGATCCTGATGGGCGGGCTCCTGGCCTTCCTCCTCTGGGCCGCGCCGCGCACCGACGAGGGCATCAGCTGGGGCGACCCCCTGATCCCCGGCGGCTGGATGGCCTGGACGCTCGCCACCGCGCTGTTCTTCTGGATCATCGCGGCGCTGATCCTGCTGTTCCTCGTCCTCGCCCTCCGCTTCCCCGAGACGCCCCGCAAGGGCGTCCTCGGCATCGAGACGACGCGGGGCGACCGGCTCTTCATCACGCTCCTGGGCTCGGCCTTCCTGAACCTGGCCTGGCTGGGGCTCGTGGACCGCGCCCAATGGGGGGCGCTGGTCCTGTGCCTGATCTTCGCGGCGGGGGTGTTCCGCTGGGCCTGAGCAGGGGTGTTGCGCGAATCGGGCCCTGAGCGCTCGATGTTGTAGGAAACGATCAATCAGCCCCTGATAGAACGGGGGCAACACACCGGGAGGAGACCGACGATGAACCTGAGACTGAAGGGAACGACCGCGCTGGCCCTGGCGCTCGCCGCGCTGGGCGGCGCGCCCGCCTTCGCCGACATGGAGGCCGCCCGCGCCTTCCTCGACCAGACGATCCAGCGCTCGGCCCTGACCCGCGAGGAGCAGGAGGCCGAGATGCAGTGGTTCGTCGACGCCGCCCAGCCCTTCCAGGGCCTGGAGATCAAGGTCGTCTCCGAGACGATCCCCGTCCACGAATACGAATCGCAGGTCCTCGCCCCCGCCTTCACGGCGATCACCGGCATCACGGTCACGCACGACCTGATCGGCGAAGGGGACGTGGTGGAGCGTCTCCAGACGCAGATGCAGTCCGGCGAGAACATCTACGACGCCTACGTGAACGACTCGGACCTGATCGGCACCCACTGGCGCTACCAGCAGGCCCGGTCGCTGACCGACTGGATGGCGGGCGAGGGGGCCTCGGTCACGTCGCCGACGCTCAACCTCGACGACTTCATCGGCCTCCAGTTCACCACCGGCCCGGACGGAGAGCTTTACCAGCTCCCCGACCAGCAGTTCGCGAACCTCTACTGGTTCCGCCAGGACTGGTTCTCGGATGCCAAGAACATGGCCGACTTCGAGGCCGAGTACGGCTACCCCCTCGGCGTCCCCGTCAACTGGGCCGCCTACGAGGACATCGCCAAGTTCTTCACCGGCCGCGACCTGTCCCACATGGGCGTCGAGGGCGAGGTCTTCGGCCACATGGACTACGGCAAGAAGGACCCGAGCCTCGGCTGGCGTTTCACCGACGCCTGGATGTCCATGGCCGGCATGGGCGACACTGGCGAGCCCAACGGATTGCCGGTCGATGAATGGGGCATCCGCGTCAACGAGGCGTCGCAGCCCGTCGGCTCCTGCGTGGCGCGGGGCGGCGCGACCAACGACGCCGCCGCCGTCTACGCCATCGAGAAATACGTCGAATGGCTCGGCGCCTACGCCCCCCCGGCCGCCGCGGGCATGACCTTCTCCGAGTCCGGGCCCATCCCGGCGCAGGGGCAGGTCGCGCAGCAGATGTTCATGTACACCACCTTCGTGCCCTCGCTGGTGGAGCCCGGCATCCCCGTGATGAACGAGGACGGCACCCCCCGCTGGCGCCTCGCCCCCTCGCCGCACGGCGCCTACTGGCAGGAGGGCATGAAGGTCGGCTACCAGGACGTCGGAAGCTGGACGATCATGGAATCGACCCCCGTGGACCGCGCCCAGGCCGCCTGGCTCTACGCGCAGTTCGTGACCTCCATGACCGTGGACGTGGAGAAGGCCCACGCGGGCCTCACCTTCATCCGCGAATCCACCATCCAGCACGAGAGCTTCACCGAGCGCGCCCCGCTCCTCGGCGGCCTCGTGGAGTTCTACCGGAGCCCTGACCGCGTGCGCTGGTCGCCCACCGGGACCAACATCCCCGACTACCCGCGCCTCGCGCAGCTCTGGTGGCAGAACATCGGCGACGCCTCCTCGGGGGCCAAGACCGCGCAGGAGGCGCTCGACGCCCTCTGCGAGCAGCAGGAGGAGGTGCTGGCCCGGCTCGAACGCTCCGGCGTGCAGGGCGACCTCGGGCCCAGGCTGAACGAGGCGCAGGACCCGCAGGTCTGGATCGACGAGCCCGGCGCCCCTGTGGCCGAGCTGGCCGACGAGCGCGGCACCCCCGAGACCATCGCCTACGACGAGCTCATCCAGTCCTGGCAGACGCCCTCGGCCAACTGACCCGCGACCACGGCCCATGACCCTCGCGGCCCGGCGGCGACCCGCCGGGCCGTCCTCATCCCCGGAAGGAGACCACACCGCGCCATGACCCGCATCCTCGCCATCGACCAAGGCACCACCTCGTCCCGGGCGCTCCTGTTCGACGGCGGCCTGCGCCCTATTGCCGTCGCCCAGGAGGAGTTCCCGCAACTCTTCCCCCATCCCGGTTGGGTGGAGCACGACCCCGAGGCGATCTGGTCCACCACCCTCTCAACCGCGCGGCGGGCGCTCGACGGCGTGCGGCCCGGCGACGTGGCCGCCCTGGGCATCACCAACCAGCGCGAGACGACGCTGGTCTGGGACCGCGCCACCGGCCGCCCGATCCACAACGCCATCGTCTGGCAGGACCGCCGCACCGGCCCCCTCTGCGAGGATCTGGCCGCCGAGGGCTGGGCCGAGACGGTGGCCGAGGCGACGGGCCTGCTGCTCGACCCCTACTTCTCGGCGACCAAGCTCGCCTGGCTCCTCGACACGGTGGAGGGCGCGCGCGACGCCGCCCGTGCGGGCCGCCTCCTCTTCGGCACGGTGGACTCGTTCCTGATCTGGCGGTTGACCGAGGGCCGCTGCCACCTCACCGACGCCACCAACGCCGCCCGCACCATGCTTTACGACATCCGCCGGGGCGTCTGGCGCGAGGACCTCTGCGAGCGGCTCGGCATCCCCCTCGCGATGCTGCCCGAGGTGCGCGACTGCGCCGGCGACTTCGGCGTGACGACCCTCCTGGGCGGCACCATCCCCATCCGGGGCGTCGCGGGCGACCAGCAGGCCGCCACCATCGGCCAGGCCTGCTTCGAGCCCGGCATGATGAAGTCCACCTACGGCACCGGCTGCTTCGCGCTCCTCAACACCGGGCCGGACTTCGTGCGCTCCACGAACCGCCTGCTCACGACCATCGCCTACCGGCTGGACGGCCGCACGACCTTTGCCCTCGAAGGCTCCATCTTCGTGGCCGGCGCGGTGGTGCAATGGCTCCGCGACGGCCTCCGCCTGATCGACCGGGCCGAGACCTCGCAGACCTTGGCCGAGGCCGCCGACCCCGAGCAGGACGTGGTGCTTGTCCCCGCCTTCACGGGCCTCGGCGCGCCTTACTGGGACGCCGAGGCGCGCGGCGCGATCTTCGGCCTGACCCGCGCCACCGGCCCCGCCGAGCTCGCCCGCGCCGCGCTGGAATCGGTCGCGTTCCAGACCCACGACCTTTGGGCCGCCATGCGCCGCGACTGGCCCGGCGCGGCGCGGACCGTGCTGCGCGTGGACGGCGGCATGACCGCCTCCGACTGGACGATGCAGCGCCTCGCCGACCTCCTCGGCGCCCCCGTGGACCGCCCCGTGGTGCGCGAGACGACCGCGCTGGGCGCCGCCTGGCTCGCCGGCCACGCCGCCGGCGTCGTTCCCGGCCCCGAGGGCTTCGCCCGCGACTGGTCGCTCGACCGCCGCTTCGAGCCCACCATGGACGAGGCGCAGCGCCGCCATCGGCTGGCGCTCTGGGACGACGCCGTGCGGCGCGTCCTGAGCCGGTGAGGCTCCCCAGGGCCGGAGCGGCCGGATTGAGTCCGGGAACCGGGGCTGCTAAGGCCCGCATCCGCGACTCCGACCGAGGCCCCAACTTGCAGACGCCCTACTACCTCATCGACAAGGCCAGGCTCCTGCCGAACCTCGAAACCATCTCGCGCCTGCGCGAGGCCTCGGGGGCCAAGGCGCTGCTCGCCCTCAAGTGCTTCGCGGCGTGGTCGGTCTTCGACCTGATGCGCGACCACATGGACGGCACGACCTCCTCCTCGCTCTACGAGGTGAAGCTCGGGCGCGAGAAGTTCGGCGGCGAGACCCACGCCTATTCGGTCGCCTGGTCCGAGGACGAGATGCCCGAGGTCCTGGCCTGCGCGGACAAGGTGATCTTCAACTCGCTGGGCCAGCTCCACCGCTTCGCCGACCGCGCGGCGTCCAGGCCCCTCGGCCTGCGCGTGAACCCCGGCGTCAGCACCTCCGGCTTCGACCTCGCCGACCCGGCACGCCCCTTCTCGCGCCTGGGCGAGGCCGATCCCGCCGCCATCGAGCCCGTGGCCGACCGGCTCTCGGGCCTGATGTTCCACAACAACTGCGAGAACGCCGACTTCGACCGCTTCGACCGGATGCTCGACCACATCGAGTCCCGCTACGGTCCCCTGATCCGCCGCATGGGCTGGATCAGCCTCGGCGGCGGCATCCACTTCACCGGCGAGTGCTACCCGCTCGACCGGCTGGCCGAGCGTCTGCGCCGCTTCGCGGGCACCCACGAGGTGCAGGTCTACCTGGAGCCCGGCGAGGCCGCCGTGACCGGCTCCACCACGCTGGAGGTGACGGTCCTCGACACCCTGCGGAACGGCAAGGACATCGCCATCGTCGACTCCTCGGTCGAGGCGCACATGCTCGACCTCCTGATCTACAGGGAACAAGCGCGCATCGGCCCGGGCGAGGGCGACCACGACTGGATGGTCTGCGGCAAGTCCTGCCTTGCCGGCGACATCTTCGGCGAGGCGCGCTTCCCCGCGCCGCTCGCGCCCGGCGACCGGCTGTCGATCGGCAACGCCGGCGGCTACACGATGGTCAAGAAGAACTGGTTCAACGGCGTGCGGATGCCCGCCATCGCGGTGCGCGAGCTCGACGGCTCGATCCGCGTCGCTCGCGAGTTCGGCTACGCCGACTTCGTCGCGGCGCTGTCGTGACCGGGGCAGGGGACAGGACGACGGAATGACGAACCTCCTCATCATCGGCGCGGGCGGCGTCGCCCAGGTGGTCGCGCACAAATGCGCCCAGCACCTCGACGCCTTCGGCGAGGTGCACATCGCCTCGCGCCGCACCGGCAAGTGCGACGCCATCATCGCCAGCGTCCGCGACAAGGCGGGCCCCGACGCGGCGGCGCGTCTGCGCGCCCACGCCGTGGACGCGACCGACTCCTCGGCGGTGGCCCGTCTCATCGAGACGACCGGCGCGCGCATCGTCATCAACGTCGCCTCCGCCTTCGTGAACATGCACGTGCTCGAAGCCTGCCTCATGACCGGGGCCGCCTACATCGACACCGCGATCCACGAGGACCCGGCCAAGGTCTGCGAGACGCCGCCCTGGTATGGCAACCACGAATGGAAACGTGCCGAGCGCTGCGCCCAGGCCGGCGTGACCGCGATCCTCGGCGCGGGCTTCGACCCCGGCGTGGTCAACGCCTACGCCCGCCTCGCCGCCGACGAGCACCTCGACGAGGTGCGCTCCATCGACATCGTGGACATCAACGCCGGCAAGCACGACCGCTGGTTCGCCACGAACTTCGACCCGGAGATCAACTTCCGCGAGTTCACCGGCACCGTCTACTCCTGGCAAGGCGGCGCGTGGCAATCGAACCGGATGTTCGAGGTCGCCCGCGACTGGGACCTCCCCGTGGTCGGCCGGCAGAAGGCCTACCTGACGGGCCACGACGAGGTGCATTCTCTCTCGCGCCGCTTCCCCGATGCCGACGTGCGCTTCTGGATGGGCTTCGGCGACCACTACATCAACGTCTTCACGGTGCTGAAGAACCTCGGGCTGCTGTCCGAGAAGCCGGTCCGCACCGCCGAGGGCCAGGAGGTCGTTCCGCTCAAGGTCGTCAAGGCGGTGCTCCCCGACCCCGCCTCGCTCGCCCCGGCCTACGAGGGCAAGACCTGCATCGGCACGCTGGTCCGGGGCACCCGAAACGGCGAGGAGCGCGAGGTCTTCGTCTACAACGTCGCCGACCACCGCGAGGCCTACGAGGAGGTCGGCGCGCAGGGCATCTCCTACACCGCCGGAGTGCCGCCCGTGGCCGCCGCGCTGCTGGTCGCCTCGGGCGAATGGGACATCCGCCGCATGGCCCATGTCGAGGACCTGCCGCCGCGGCCGTTCCTGGCCCGGCTCGACCGCATGGGCCTGCCGAGCCGGATCGTCGAGGACGGACGGGACAGCGCCGTCCGGGCCCGATGAGGACAGGAAGGCTGGTCGCCGCCCGCCTTCGTCCGGGCGGACCGCCTCAGCTTCGTCACCATCCGCACGAGGCCTCCCTGCCGGCGCACCTCGGCCTTGGCCATGGCAGCGCGCACCTCGCGCACCGTGACCGCCGACAGGCCGCGCCGCTCGGCGATCTAGGTCAGCATCGCCCCCTCGGCCAGAGCGAGCGCGACCTCCGCCTCGGCCCGGGTCGGGCCCAGCCGCTCGCGCAGGAGCCGCGTGCCGTCCACCGCCGCCTCGACGGGTCGCGCCACCACGAGGAGCGCAGGCGGCGGCGCCCGCAGCACCAGCGGCGGTTCGGCCATGCTGGAGAGACAGCGGTAGGGCATCGCCCGGGCGAAAGCCGAAGAGCGCTACAAGGGACGTGTGCCCACCGCCAAGAAGCAGGCTGACCAGATCACGAAGCTGGCAGCGGATGGCGTGGCCAGGAAGGCGGTTGCCGAAAGGCTGAACGTGTCCGAGCGGTCGGTGCATCGGACCCTGGAGGACAGCCGGAGAAGGCTGTCTAGTCCCTGTTGCCGCATCAGGCGTGTGGAGCGAACGTGTGGGGAAGCCACGTGCGGGAGGGGTTCGTAAGAAAGATGAAAACCCTTCAACACCAAGCTTCTGGACTTTGTCGATGGGGAATGGCGGAGAGACAGGGATTCGAACCCTGGAGAGGCTTGCACCCCTAACGGTTTTCGAGACCGCCCCGTTCGACCGCTCCGGCATCTCTCCGCGGCCGAGGCGTGATCTAGTCGCCCTCGGGAGCGGGCGCAACCCCCCTCGTCGCACCGCCCTGACAATCCCGTCAGGGAAGGCGCGCGCGCTTGGCGCGGGAGGCGGCGGGGCCTATCTTCCACCCCGCGTCCCTTGCCTCCGCCGCCCGTCCCAGAAGCCCACCCCCGCGCCAGGAGCCCGCCCATGATCCTCCGGACCCTCTGCGCCCTGGCGGCCCTGTCCGGCCCGGCCCTCGGGCAGGTGCCGGCGCCAGCCCCCGTCGCGCCAGCCCCCGTCGTGCCAGCCCCCGTCGTGCCGGCTCCCGTCACGCCGGCTCCCGTTGCCCGGGACGCGGAGATCCAGGCCATCCAGGACGCGCTCCGCCTCCCCGAGCTCCTGGCGATCCTGTCGCGCGAGGGGGAAGAGCACGGCCGGACCCTGGGCGCCTCGCTCTTCGGCGAGGGGCGCGCGCCCGCCGCCTGGGCCGACCGCGTGGCGGCGCTCCACGACCCCGCGCGCCTGGACGGCCCGATCCGCGCCGCTCTCTCCGAAGGCCTCGCCCTCGCCGACACCGCTGCCATCCTGGCCTTCCTGCGCTCGCCCCCCGGCGAGGCCATGGTCGGGCTGGAGCTCGCCGCCCGCGAGGCCCTCCTCGACGACGATGCCGAGCAGGCCGCGCGGGAGGCCGCCGCCGTCGCCCTGGCCGAGGAGGACCCCCGCCTCGACCTGCTGCGCCGCTACGCCGAGGCGGCGGACCTGATCGACTCCAACGTCGCCGCCGCCATGAACGCCAGCCTCGCCTATCTCGGGGGGCTCCGGGCCGGCGGCGGCCTGGGGGCCGACGCGACCGAGGCCGACGCCATCGCCGACGTCTGGGAGCAGGAGCCGCGGCTCCGCGCCGAGACGACGGAATGGCTCTACGCCTTCCTGCTGCGGGCCTACGCGCCCGCCTCGGACTCCGAGATCGAATCCCTCGTCGCCTTCCTGGAATCCCCGCCGGGCCGCACCCTCAACCAGGCGGTCTTCCGCGCCTTCGACGCAGCCATGGCCGACCTGTCGCGCGACCTCGGCCTCGCCGCCGCGCGCGTCCTCACCACCGAGGAGATCTAGCCCCCGTAAAGCGCCAGCGCCGCCGCCAGCGCGCCAGGGTTGCCCTGATACAAGCCCAGGTCGCCCCGGAGCTGCGTCACCCGCGCCGCCCGCTCCTCCGGGGCCACGCCCGCCGCGTCCAGGGCCGCCGCCAGCCCCGGCCCGCCCCCGGCCTCGATCTCGTCCAGGATGCCGGGAAAGGCCGACTTCACCGCCACCTCCACCGCGGCGCGCCGCTGCCGCTCGGCCGGGTCGAAGGCCGATCGGACATCCACCCCCGGCCCGCAGGCTCCCGCGAGCAGCAATCCCAGGACCGCGCGTCGCCGCATGGCGTCCTCCCTCCGCAGGCTTGACTTGGCGCACATAGGCGCAGATAAGCCGCCATCCCGGCAAGCGGATTCGCGTGCGGGGTGCGCCGCGTCACGCCGCGCTCCAGATCAACCGACCGCCCCGCAGGGGGCGCGCAGCCCGAGGCAAGGGACCCCAGGTCCCGCAACGCCCCTGAAGAAGGGGGGCCGCAGGGCGCGGAAACCGAAAGGAAGACCATATGTTCGCGGTTCTCAAGACCGGCGGCAAGCAATACCGGGTCCAGCAGGGCGACGTCCTGCGGGTCGAGAAGCTGTCCGCCGAAGCCGGCGAGACCATCCAGTTCAACGAGGTCCTGGTCGTCGGCGACCAGATCGGCGCGCCCCTCGTGGCCGGCGCGGCCGTGCAGGCCACCGTGATCGACCAGATCAAGGGCGACAAGGTCATCCACTTCGTCCGCCGCCGCCGCAAGCACTCGTCCAAGCGGACCAAGGGCCACCGGCAGCAGCTCACGCTCGTCCGCGTGACCGACATCCTCGCCTCGGGCGCGGACTCCACCGGCGTCAAGGCCGCCCTCGGCGCCTCGACCCGTCCCGCCGACGCGCCCGTTCCCGCCCCGCAGCCCAAGGCCCGCCGGGGCAGGACCGCGGCGCTCGTGGGCGCCGCCGCCGTGGGCGTCGCGGCCGTGGCCGCCGCCGCCTTCGCCGCCACCCGGGCCGACGACTCGGCCGAGCAAGCCTAAGGAGACCGATCCATGGCACACAAGAAAGCTGGCGGGTCCTCCCGCAACGGGCGCGACAGCGCCGGCCGCCGCCTCGGCGTCAAGAAGTACGGCGGCGAGGCCGTGATCCCCGGCAACATCATCGTGCGCCAGCGCGGGACCAAGATCTGGCCCGGCACCGGCGTCGGCATGGGGACCGACCACACGATCTTCGCCACCGCCGAGGGCCAGGTGGCCTTCCGCAAGGGCCTCAAGGGCCGGACCTTCGTGTCCGTCGCCCCGGTTGCCCAGGCCGCCGAATAGGCGAAGGCCCCAGGCCAGGATCCATGGGGGGACCGGCGGGCCAGCCGGTTCCCCTTCGTCCTTTTTGCGAACCCTCGACCGAAGGACGGGGGCAGGGGGCCCGCTCATCCCCCAACGCGTTCATCATTCCGCAGCTTGTCGCGGATAGCATGGCCCGAGATCCCGCGTCCTTGGTGTCGGGGAGGACACCCATGATGCTCGAAACCATCGCGCCGACCACGCCCGACGCCGCCGCGTCGCAGCCCGTCATCCCGGCCGACCGCTTCGTCCTGCGCCCGCCCCGCAGGTCCGACGCCGGCCTCATCGCCCATTACGCCGGCGACCGGCGGGTGGCCTGCAACACCCGCTCGATCCCGCATCCCTTCCCCCCCGGCGCCGCCGAGGCCATGGTCGCCCGCGCCGCCAGCCCCGCGCGGGGCGAGGATGTCTGGGTCCTCGACGGCACCGCCGGGGGCTTGGGCGAGGTGCTGGGCCTCGTCCATCTCGCCCGCATGGACCGCCGGCAGGGCGAGGTGAGCTTCTGGATCGCGCCGCCCTTCTGGAACACCGGGCTTGCGAGCGAGGCGGTCGCCGCCCTCGTCGCCGCCAACCCCCACCGGGACCAGACCCTCTTCGCCGAGGTGTTCCAGGACAGCCCCAACTCGGCCCGCGTGCTGACCAACAACGGCTTCGAGTTCCTGGGCGACGCCGAATCCTTCTCGGTGGCGCGCGGCCTGATCGTGCCGACCTGGACCTACGCGCTGACGCTCAAGCCGTGATCCCGCTCCTGACCGCGCGGCTCGTGCTGCGCGGCGTCGCGCCCACGGACGGGCCGGCGCTGGTGGACGGCCTGAACGACTGGGACGTGGCCAGGTGGCTGGCCCGCGTCCCGTCGCCCTACACCGCCGGGGACGCGGCCGACTTCCTCGACCGCGCCCGCCCCGGCGGCGATCTGGAGGGGCAGGGCGAGGCCGTCCGCGCCGTCGCCCGGCGCGACGACCCCGCCCGGCTCCTCGGCCTGATCGGCCTGGGGGCCGAGCTGGGCTATTGGCTCGCCCGCCCCGCCTGGGGCCGCCGCCTCGCCTCCGAGGCCGTGGCCGCGCTCCTCGTCCACCACTTCGCCGACCCGGGGGCCCCGGACGTGATCGCCCATGTCTTCGACGGCAACGAACGAAGCGAGCGGCTCCTCCTCCGCCTCGGCTTCGCCCCCGAGGGCATCGAGCCCCGCTTTTGCCTCGCCCGGGGCGAGGACGTGCCCTCCCGCTGGATGCGCCTCACCCGCGCCGCGCGTCAGGCCCGGCTCCAGCCGACGCACCCGACGGGCAGCCCTGCGCCGCCCACCAGCCACGCGCCCCGCCCATAAAGCGCCCAGCGCCGGTCGGCGGGCAGGTCCAGCACCACCACGTCCATCTCCGGCCCGGCCCAGACCACCGTCGCCCCCAGCGCCTCCAGGTCCGCCGCGATCCGGCCCGGCGCAAGGCCCGGCCCGAAGACCGCGACCGTGTAGGGCCCGTCGCCCGGCCGCAGCCCCCAGCCGCCCAGGCCCACTGCGAGCAGCCCCAGCGCCGCCAGCGCCGCCCCGCCGCGCCCCGGCCGCCCGCCGCCCCGGCGCAGCAGCGCCCAGCCCAGCGCCATCGGCGCCAGCCCGAAGGCCCCGAGCCACAGCAGGTCCCAGGCCAGCGGCACCTCCGATTCGACCCGGATGCGATGGATGCCCAGCATCCAATGCGACAGCACCGCATCCACGAGGTGCCATCCCCCGAAGCCCAGCAGCAGCGCCCCCCCGAGCCGCGCCCCCAGCGGCATCGCCCCCGCGCGTCCCGCCCGCCACAGCCCCGCCAGCGCCAGCGCCGCAAGGACATACATCAACGCGTGGAACAGCCCGTCCCACAGCACCTGCTCCCGCAGGTCCACCCCGGGCACGAGGCTCAGGAGGTGATGCCATTGCAGGATCTGGTGCAGCAGGATGCCGTCGAAGAAGCCGCTCAGGGCAAAGCCCAGCACCCCGGCCCAGACAAGTCCCCGCGATGATCCGCGCGTGCGCCCCATGTGCCCGGAACGCGCGGGGGCCTCGGCCGTTCCCGTGATTCGGAGGGACGAAAGGGGGCGTTGCGCGGATCGCGCCCGAGCGTTCGTTGCTGTCGGACTCCGTTCATCCTTTCGTGCGATTCTCCCTCTCAAAGCCACGACGCCCGCGCTTGAGCGGGACCCGCCCATCCGCTATGCCCTGCCCCTTGAAGAAAGGTCCCGACCCATGAAGTTCCTCGATCTCGCCAAGGTCTACCTGCGCTCCGGCTCCGGCGGGAACGGCTCCGTCTCGTTCCGGCGCGAGAAGTTCGTGGAGTTCGGCGGCCCCGACGGCGGCGACGGCGGCAAGGGCGGCGACGTGATCGCCGAGGCGGTGGAAGGGCTGAACACCCTGATCGACTTCCGGTATCAGCAGCACTTCTTCGCGCAGAACGGCAAGGGCGGGCAGGGCAGCCAGCGCACCGGCGCGGGCGGCGACGACATCATCCTCCGCGTCCCCGTCGGCACCGAGATCATCGACGAGGACGAGGAAACCGTCATCGCCGACCTGACGGAACCCGGCCAGAAAATCGTCCTCGCCCAGGGCGGCAACGGCGGCTGGGGCAACATGCGCTTCGCCTCCTCCACGAACCGCGCCCCCGCCCGCGCCAACCCCGGCCAGCCCGGAGTCGAGCGCACGGTTTGGCTGCGCCTCAAGCTCATCGCCGACGCGGGGCTCCTCGGGATGCCCAACGCCGGCAAGAGCACCTTCCTCGCCGCCACCTCCAACGCCCGGCCCAAGATCGCCGACTATCCCTTCACGACGCTGGTCCCCAACCTCGGCGTCGTCGGCATCGACGGCGCGGAGTTCGTGGTGGCCGACATCCCCGGCCTGATCGAGGGCGCCTCCGAGGGGCGGGGCCTGGGCGACCAGTTCCTTGGCCACGTGGAACGCTCGCGCGTCCTCCTCCACCTGATCGACGGGACCAGCGAGGACGTGGCCGCCGACTGCGAGACGATCATCAACGAGCTGGAGCAGTATGGCGGCGACCTCGCGGACAAGCCGCGCATCACCGTCCTGAACAAGATCGACGCCCTCGACGACGAGGAGCGCGAGGAAAGGCGCGCCTCCCTGGAGGAGGTGGCCGAAGGCCCGGTCATGCTGATGTCCGGCGCCACCAGGGAAGGCGTGACCGAGGTCCTGCGCGCGCTGCGCGCCATCATCGAGGAGGCCCGGGCCGCCGAAAAGACCGAGGCCGAGGAGGTCAAGCCGTGGCGGCCCTGACCCCGACCCTGGCGGGCGCCCGTCGCCTCGTCGTCAAGATCGGCTCCGCGCTTCTCGTGGACCGCGCCACCGGCCTGCGGGCCGATTGGCTCCGCAGCCTCGCGCAGGACGTGGCCCGCCTGCGCGCGCGCGGCACGCAGGTCATCCTCGTCTCCTCCGGCTCCATCGCGCTCGGGCGCGGCGTCCTCGGCCTGCCGGGGGGCGACCTCGCGCTCGAGCAGTCCCAGGCCGCCGCCGCCGTGGGCCAGATCCGCCTTGCCCGCGCCTACGAGGAAGTCCTCGCGCCCCACGGCATCATCGCCGGGCAAGTGCTTGTCACGCTGGAGGATTCCGCCGACCGCCGGCGCTACCTCAACTCCCGCGCCACCCTGGAGACGCTGCTCTCGCTCGGCGTCGTCCCCATCGTCAACGAGAACGACACCGTGGCCACCGACGAGATCCGCTACGGCGACAACGACCGCCTCGCCGCGCAGGTGGCGGTGACGGTCGGGGCCGACTCGCTGGTGCTCCTGTCGGACGTGGACGGCTTCTACTCCGGCAACCCCCATGTCGATCCCGCCGCCCGCCGGTTCGAGGTGGTCGAGCGCCTGACGCCCGAGATCGAGGCCATGGCCGGCGAGGGCGTCTCCGGCCTCTCCAAGGGCGGCATGGTCACCAAGCTCCTGGCTGCCCGCGTCGCCACCGACGCCGGCTGCGCCATGGCGATCACGCTAGGATCGACCCCCAACCCGCTGACGGCGCTGGAGAACGGCGCGAACGCGACGTGGTTCCTCGCCCAGACCGACCCCCAGGCCGCCCGCAAGCGCTGGATCGCGGCCATGAAGCCCAAGGGCGAGCTGCGCGTCGATGCCGGCGCCGCCCGCGCGCTGACCGAAGGCAAGAGCCTCCTCCCCGCCGGCATCGTGGCCGTGCAGGGCCGCTTCGGCCGGGGCGACCCGGTGGCGATCCTCTCGCCCGAGGGGGCCCGCCTCGGCCTCGGCCTGACCCGCTACACCGCCGAGGAAGCGCGCGCGCTCACGGGCCGCAAGAGCGCGGACATCGAGTCCGTCCTCGGCTACAAGGGACGCGCGACGCTCATCCATCGCGACGACATGGTGCTCTGATGCTCGACCACACGGATATTCCCGCCCTCATGGACGACATGGGCGCCCGCGCCCGCGCCGCGGCAGGGGTTCTCGCCACCGCGAGCAGCGAGCGCAAGCACGCCGCCTTGGTCTCGGCCGCCGAAGCCCTCGAAGCCAGCACGCAGGCGATCCTCGACGCCAACTGCGAGGACCTCGCCTTCGCCGAGGCGCGTGGCCTCTCGCCTGCGATGATCGACCGCCTGGTCCTCGATACCCGCCGCGTCCGCGCCATGGCCGACGGCCTGCGAGCCATCGCGGCGCAGCGCGACCCGGTGGGCCGGGTGCTGGCAGAATGGGACGTGCCCTCGGGCCTGCACATCCAGCGCGTGGCGACCCCCTTGGGCGTCATCGGCGTCGTCTACGAGAGCCGCCCCAACGTCACCGCCGACGCCGGCGCGCTCTGTCTCCAGTCCGGCAACGCCGTGATCCTGCGCGGCGGCTCCGAGAGCCTCCATTCCTCCGCCGCGATCCACGCCTGCCTCGTCCAGGGCCTCCGTCAGGCGGGCCTGCCCGAGGGCTGCATCCAGCTCGTCCCCACCCGCGACCGGGCGATGGTCTCGGCGATGCTCGGGGCCGTCCGGCACATCGACGTGATCGTGCCCCGTGGCGGCAAGGGCCTCGTCGGCCTCGTGCAGGCCGAGGCGCGGGTGCCGGTCTTTGCTCATCTCGAAGGCATCTGCCACGTCTACGCCGACCGCGACGCCGACCTCGACAAGGCCCGCCGCGTCGTGCTGAACGCCAAGACCCGCCGCACCGGCATCTGCGGCGCGGCCGAATGCCTGCTGATCGACTGGCGCTTCTACACCCAGCACGGCCCCGTGCTGATCGAGGACCTGATCAGGGCCGGCGTCGAGGTGCGGACCGAGGGCGAGCTGCTCAAGATCCCCGGCACTGTCCGCGCTGCCCCCGACGACTTCGGGCGCGAGTTCCTGGACAAGATCATCGCCGCCAGGCTGGTGGACGGCGTGGACGAGGCCATCGGTCACATCCGCCGCCATGGCTCCGGCCACACCGAGTCGATCCTGACCGAGAACGATGCGACGGCGGACCGGTTCTTCCGCGAGCTCGACAGCGCCATCCTGATGCGGAACGCCTCGACCCAATTCGCCGACGGCGGCGAGTTCGGCATGGGCGCCGAGATCGGCATCGCCACAGGCAAGCTCCACGCGCGCGGTCCGGTCGGGGCCGAGCAGCTCACGAGCTTCAAGTATCTCGTGACCGGAGATGGCACGATCCGACCGTAAGCCGCCTGGATCATCATTTACGATCAGAGATCTGTCCGTCGTTCTTCGTTGGGCACATGATGTTAAGGCTGTCTGAGTCCGGGACGCGCCCCGGCTCACCTGTCCGCTTCGACCGAGGAGCGATCAGACAAGGACGCCGTCTCGTGTGCCTTCGGATCTCAAGCTCCCCCGAGCGCTTGGGGTGGCCGCAATGAACAATGCCCCAGCGCCTCCCGTGCCTATCGGACTTCCTCGTCGGAGTCCGACTTGAGCACTTGGCCGGCTTCACGAACCTTCTCGCTAAGGCCGGCACCGTCGAGCTGGCGCCGGCTCGACCGCCAGTGCCCGCCTCATCGAGGCGGCATCTCGGTGATCAAGGCGAGATTGGATGCCTAGTCAGCGAGCTTGAACCTTCGTTGCTGCAGCAAGAGCAGCGGCGCCGGCTGGCGACCCTCCACCCGGGCTCTTCGCGCGCAGGACGTTCCCCGTCGTCGGCCTGTTCGGCCGCGATGCTGGCGACGGCGGTCCCGATCCTCTCGCCGATCCCTGCGAGATTGCGCGTGGCCGTCCCGATGACGTCGTGCCAGAGCGCCGCGATCAGGGTCGTCGCATCGACCTGCGGGTGCGCGCCATCAGACGCGCCAGATGTGCAGGATTCGTCAGAAGTAGGGCCGCGGGTCTGGCCGTCATGGGCCTTCACGGCGAAGTCGAAGGCCTGGGCGACCGCCTGGGGATCGTCGCGACCTGTCATCCACTCGCTCCTCGCCGGATCGAACGGCCGTGCCGATCGTGGACTCGTCAGAAGCGGGCCAGGATGCGGCCTTCCGAGAGGGCCACGTCGAGCCGCCGTCCGAGCTTGGTCAGGGCGTGCGCCAGCAGGCCGAACTGCACTTGGGCCGAGCCGGATGGCGGATCCGCGCGACACGGTCCGAGCGTATCCCAGATCGAGGCGTCGAAGCGGATGCGGCTGCCCTCGGCAGTGAGCGTCCAGCCGTCGGCCGACCGGCTGACGCAGATGCACCCGCCGGAGGGCAGGGCGGCCTCCAGGCACTGGATCAGCAGGAAGACGGCCTTGACCTCCTGCCGGGGGTGGTCGCCGGCCACCTCCCATTCCAGGGCGATCCGAGACCCCTTGGACAGGGAGGCCAGGGTCCGCGCCACCTCGGATCGTCCGACCGACCTGGTCCCGGCCGCGCCGTAGGCGATGCGGAAGAACCGAAGCCGGGCGCTGCCGCTCTCGACGCTCTGCGAGAGGAGGTCCAGCTCGGGCGAGGGCTCCACGCCGGCCAGGGCCAGCAGCTCGAGGCCGTTGGCGATGGCGCCGAGGGGACTGGCGAGGTCGTGGCAGATGCGCGAGGCCAGCGTGGCGGCAAGGCCGGCTTCGCCGTCGGGCTCGACCCCGTCGAAGGGGCTGTGGACTTCGCCCCTCGTCGGGCGCACCCTGGGTTCCGGCGTGCCGTGGCGCGCGTCTTCGGTCCGAGGCCCCCGATGTCCGACCTCAACTCCATCCTGTCGCCCGGGATGCTCGTCTCGCATCCCGACCACCCCGACTGGGGCACGGGGCAGGTCCAGTCCGTGATCGGTCAACGGATCACCGTCAACTTCCCGGAGACGGGCAAGATCGTCATCGATGGCACTCGCATTCCCCTCAACCTCGTTTCCCTTGGGCCGAATCCCGACTAGGCCCTTTCCTCCATCATGCCCCAGTTTGGTTGTAAAAGCGTTAACGCGGACCTATGAACCTGGGGTGACCCCAGGGGACGCCACGCACCCGGCCATGTCAGGACCCACGCCCCGCTTTGCCCTGCGCCTCGCCACGGGCGGCCCGGACGTGGCCGCGGCGCAGCGGCTGCGCCACGAGGTCTTCGTCGAGGAGCTGGGCGGCTCGGGGGGCGGGCTGACCGACCCGGCGCGGCGGATCGAGGCCGACCGGCACGACCCTCACGCCATCCACCTGCTGCTCGTCGATGCCATGCGCGGGGGCAGGCTGGCCGGGACGACCCGCGTCCTGACCCGCGCCGGGGCGGCGGCGGCGGGCGGCTTCGCGTCCGAGGCGGAGTTCGACCTGGCGCCGCTCCTCGGGTCGGGGCGGCGGCCGATCGAGGTCGGGCGCACCTGCCTGCATCCCGACTACCGGGGCGGCGCGGCGCTGCACCATCTGTGGCAGGGCCTCGCCGGCGTCGTGGCCGAGGAGGGCGCCGATGTCCTGTTCGGGCTCGCCTCCTTCCCCGGGACCGATCCGGCCCCGCTCGCGCCGGCGCTGGCCTTCCTGGAGGGAGAGCATCCGGCCCCCGCCGAGCTGCGCCCGAGGTCGAGGGCTCCGCTGGACCTGGAGCTTCCGCCGGCGGGCGCCTTCGACCGGCGCGAGGCGGTGCTCGCCATCCCGCCGCTGGTCAAGGCCTACCTGCGACTGGGGGCCGGGGTCGCCGAAGGGGCCTTCCTCGACCGGGCCTTCCGCTGCATCGACGTTTGCATGGTGCTCGATGCCACGCGGCTCGCGCCGCGGGCACGGGCGACCTACGGACGCGCGCCGGCGTGAGCCTCGTCTGGCGGGGGCGGCCGGACGCCGAGGTGCCCCCGCCGGGGCCGGGCGGCTGGGCGCGGGCGGTGGCGCGGGGCCTGCCGCTGGTCCTGCTGCTGGTCATGGGCCTGCTGACGATGCTGGCGATCCGGGTGGTCGAGGCGGCGATTCGCGGGCCGCGCCGGCCGGTGTCGCCCTGGGTGACGGTCCTGGTCTGCCGGGGGGCGCTGCGGCTGCTCGGCCTGCGGGCGGAGCGGGTGGGCGTCCCGGCGACCGGCCCCGGCCTCCTGGCCGCGAACCATTCGTCGTGGCTCGACATCCTCGTGCTGAACGCGGGCCAGCCGCTGGTCTTCGTGTCGAAGGCCGAGGTGGCGGGCTGGCCGGGGATCGGAGGGCTGGCGCGCGCGACGGGGACGCTCTTCGTCCGGCGCGACGCGCGCGCGGAGGCCGGGGCGCAGGCCGAGGCCGTGGCGGAGCGGCTCCGGCTCGGCCAAAGGCTGGCGCTGTTCCCGGAGGGCACCTCGACCGACAACGGCACGGTGCTGCCGTTCAGGCCGGCGCTGTTCGAGGCCCTCCGCGCGGAGCGCCTGCCGCCTGGGGTGGCCGTGCAGCCGGTGACGCTCGCCTATGGGGCGCCGCCGGGGCGGGACGCGCCTTTCCTGGCCTGGTATGGCGACATGGAGTTCGGGCCGCACGGGCTGGCGGTGCTGGCCGCGCCGCGCGGCGGGCGGGTCCGCGTGACCTACCACCCGCCGATCCCCTCCGGGGGGCGGGACCGCAAGGCCCTGGCGCTGGCGGCGGAACGCGCCGTGCGGGCGGCGCTCTAGCCCATCGCGGCGGCGAGCGCCGCGAGCCGGGCGGCAGGGTCCTCGGCGGCCCAGACTTCGGCCCCGAAGGCGAAGAAGTCGGTGACGGGCGCGAGGCTCCGCACGAGGTCCTCGTCCAGCGCGCCCTCGGCGATCACCGGCACCTCGATCATCTCGGACCACCATTCGAAGAGCTCGCGCTCGGCCCGGCGGCCGTCGCCCAAGGGGGTCGCGCCGACCGGGCCGAAGCTCACGTAGTCGGCGCCCAGCTCCCCGGCGGTCATGCCGTCATGGCGCGAGGCGCCGCAGAAGGCGCCGACGATGGCCTCGTCGCCCAGGTCCTTGCGGACCTTGCGGACCGAGCGGGCGGCGTCCGTGAGGTGCACGCCGTCCAGGCCGAGGCGGGGCACGAGGAGGACATGGCTCTCGATGACGAGGGGGATGTCGCGGGCGTGCGCCACCTCGCGCAGGGCGTCGGCGGCGCGGCCGATGCGATCGTCGTCGCGGGTCGAGAGGGCGAGGCGCAGGCAGGCCACCGGCGCGGCGTCGAGGCAGCGGGCCAGGGCGTCCGGGAAGCCGGACAGCTCCAGCTCGGGCGGCGTGACGAGGGTGATCTGCGGCCGGTCGCGGGCGTCGGTCATGGCGGTCCTCTCGGGCGGGTCCCTGGGCTTCTAGCGGCCGGGCAGGGGTTTGCAAGCGGGCTCGGCCGGCTTGCCCCCGGGGCGGCGCGCGCCTAAAGGGCGGGCCATGCAAGGACCCCTCGAACCCGCCTTCGTCCTCGTGCGCCCGCAGATGGGCGAGAACGTGGGCGCCGCCGCCCGCGCCATGTGGAACTTCGGCCTGAGCCGGATGCGGCTGGTCGATCCGCGCGACGGCTGGCCCAACCCGCGCGCCGTCGCCATGGCGTCGGGGGCTGGGCGGGTGCTGGACGGGGCGCAGGTCCACGCGGACCTCGCGGGGGCGGTGGGGGACTGCACCTTCGTCTACGCGACCACCGCGCGGCCGCGCGACCTGACCAAGACCGTGTTCTCGCCCGAGGAGGCCGCGCGCGACATGGTGCGGCGGATCGCGGAGGGCGAGCGGGTCGCCGTGCTGTTCGGGCCCGAGCGGGCGGGGCTGGAGAACGCCGACGTGGCGCGGGCGAACGCCATCGTCAGCGTGGACGTGAACCCGGAGTTCCCGTCGCTCAACCTCGCGCAGTGCGTCCTCCTGGTCGGCTATGAGTGGCGGCGCGCAACCCACGCCGCGCCGCCCGTGCGCGAGGAGATGGCGGGCACGGAGCGGGCGAGCGCGCTGGAGGTGGACCACCTCGCGCGGCACTACGAGGAGCGGCTGGAGGAGGCGGGGTTCTTCTTCCCCGGCCACAAGGCCGAGAGCATGAAGATGAGCCTGCGGAACCTGTGGAGCCGGATGCCGCTGACGGTGCAGGACGTGCAGACGCTGCATGGCGTGCTGCGACAGATGGTCCGCTGGGCGCGGCATCGGCCGGAGTGACGCCTATCTGTGCGCCGGCGCGCGGGGGCCCGGCCTTGAAGGGCGGCGCCCCGGGGTCTAGACCCGCGCCGACCCAAGGGGGACCGAAATGGCGACCAAGCCGCGCGCGATCTTCGAGGACGTGACCACGACGGAGCGCCCCGTCCCGGTGGCGGGCGTCATCGACCGGGGGCGGCCCGACGCCCGCCGGTGGGTGCGGCTCTGGCTGCTGGCGCTGTTCGGGCTGGTGGTGGTGATGATCGTCGTGGGCGGGCTGACCCGGCTGACCGATTCCGGGCTGTCGATCACCGAGTGGAACCTCGTCACCGGGACGGTCCCGCCGCTGAACGCGGCCGACTGGCAGGCGGAGTTCGACCTCTACCGCCAGAGCCCGCAATACGAGCTGATGAACCGGGGCATGACGTTGGCGGAGTTCCAGGTCATCTACTGGTGGGAATGGGCGCACCGCCTGCTGGGGCGGGTGATCGGGGCGGTGTTCATCGCCGGCTTCCTGGGCTTCTGGGTGGCGCGGCGGCTGGCGTCGGGCTGGGTGCCGCGGCTCCTGGCGCTGGGCGCGCTGATCGGTCTCCAAGGCGTCGTGGGCTGGTGGATGGTGCATTCGGGGTTGCAGGACGGCATGACCTCGGTCGCGTCCTACCGGCTGGCCGTCCACCTGGGCCTCGCCTTCGTGATCCTGGGGCTGATCGTCTGGCATGCGCTGCTGCTGTCGCGGCGCGAGACCGAGCTGATGACGGCGCGGCGGCAGGGCGAGGGGCGGCTCTTCTCGATGGCGACGGGGCTGGTACACCTTCTGTTTATCCAGATCGTGCTGGGCGCGCTGGTGGCGGGGATCGACGCGGGGCGGGCCTATCCGACATGGCCGGACATGGCGGGCGGGGTCCTGCCGCCGGGGCCGCTGGACCTGAGCCCGGTCTGGCGCAACTTCTTCGAGAACCCGGGGCTCGTGCAGTTCATCCACCGGACGACCGGCTACCTGTTCGCGATCCTCGCGGTGATCGTCTGGCTCCGCGCGCGCCGCTCGCCCCATGCGAGCACCCGGCGGGCGTTCCACTTCGTCCTGCTCGCCATGGCGGCGCAGGTGGCGCTGGGCGTCTGGGCGGTGCTCTCGATGGCGCAGCTCCATGTCGCGATCACGCACCAGGCGATGGCGATCCTGCTCTGGACGCTGGCGATCCGGGGCCGCTTCCTCGCCCGCCATCCGGTCGCCGCGACGATCCGCGGCTGACCCTCGACCGAAGGAGCCTGCCATGACCGCCTACGACGACCTGATGGTTTTCCAGCGCGAGACCGAGGCGCTGGGCCAGGTGATGGGACGGCTCGGCTGGGACCAGGAAACGGTGATGCCGCCGGGCGCGGCCGAGCAGCGGGCCGACGAGATGGCGGCGCTGGAGGGCGTGCTCCACGCACGCCGCACCGATCCGCGCCTGGGCGAGTGGCTGGCGGCGGCCGAGGCGCCGGATGAGGTGGCCGGCGCCAACCTCCGCCACATCCGTCGCAGCTATGAACGCAACGCCCGCGTGCCGGGGCGGCTTGCCGCCGCGCTGGCGCGGGAGACCTCGCGCGCGCAGGGAATCTGGGCCGAGGCCCGCAAGGCGGAGGACGTCGCGGCCTTCCTGCCGACCCTGCGCGAGGTCGTGAGCCTCAAGCGCGAGGAGGGGCAAGCCGTCGCGCAGGGCGGCGACCCCTACGACGCGCTGCTTCACGACTACGAGCCCGGAACATCGTCCGCCGAGCTGTCGGCGATGTTCGGCGCGCTCCGGCCGCGCCTCGTGGCCCTGCGCGACGCCATCCGCGAGGCGCCGAAAGGCCCGAAGCTGGACGGCCTGTTCGACGAGGAGAAGCAGCTCGCCCTGTCCCGCGAATGCGCCCTGGCCTTCGGCTACGACCTCGCGCGCGGGCGGATCGACAGGGCGGTCCATCCCTTCTCCTCCGGGTCGGGATCGGACGTGCGGATCACGACGCGCACGAACCCCGAGGACCCGTTCAACTGCCTGTATTCGACCATCCACGAGGTCGGCCACGCCACCTACGAGCAGGGGATCGATCCGATCCACGCGCTCACGCCGCTGGGGCAGGGCGCCTCCATGGGCGTCCACGAAAGCCAGAGCCGCATCTACGAGAACCAGCTCGGCCGGTCCCAGGCCTTCTGCCACTGGCTCTTCGGGCGGATGCGCGACCTGTTCGGCGACTTCGGCATCGCCGACGAGGAGACCTTCTACCGGGCCGCGAACCGGGTCCACGAGGGCTTCATCCGCACCGAGGCCGACGAGGTGCAATACAACCTCCACGTGCTGCTTCGCTTCGACCTGGAGCAGGCCCTCATGCGCGGCGACCTGATGGCGGAGGATCTGGAGGCGGCATGGAACGACCGGTTCCTCGCGGATTTCGGCTATGCGGTGGACCGGCCCTCGAACGGGATGCTGCAGGACGTGCACTGGTCGGCCGGCCTGTTCGGCTACTTCCCGACCTACACGCTCGGCAACGTCTATGCCGGCTGCCTGCACCGGGCGCTGCGCGAGGCGGTGCCCGGCCTCGACGCGCGACTGGCGCGGGGCGATGCCGGCGCGGCGGTGGATTGGCTGCGCGAACGGCTCCAGCGCCATGGCGGCCTGCGCGAGCCGCGCGAGACCGTCGTCCACGCCATCGGCGGCGAGCCGTCGGAGGAGCCGCTCCTCGGCTATCTCGAAGCGAAGTTCGGCGCACTCTACGGGCTCTGAGCGTCATGCCGCACATGGACGGATCGGCCCTGCACGACTTCCTCGCGCGTGAGTTTCCCCAGGTCGCCGGGGAGCTCGCGGTCGAGGCGCTGGACGAGGCGGGGATCACCCTGCGGCTGCGCGTCTCGGAGAGGCACCTGCGGCCGGGCGGCACGGTCGGTGGCCCCTCGATCTTCCTGCTGGGGGACGTGGCGGCCTATTGCGCGATCCTGTCGCGGATCGGGCCCCGGCGGCTCACGGTGACGACCAACGCCGGCATCGACTTCCTCCGCAGGCCCGAGGCCGGGCGCGACCTGCTCTGCCGCGCCGAGGTCCTGAAGCTGGGCCGGACGCTGGCCGTCGTGGACGCGCGGTTCCGCAGCGACGGCGACGTGGCGGCGGTGGCACGGGCGAACTTCACCTACTCGATCCCACCGGATGGGGTATCCTGATACCTAATACTGTAAGGCTCTGATAGGTAAGGAAACTAAGTTCCTGGCGCGTGTTGACGTGGGCAGCGGGATGCGTATAAACCCCCCATTCCGACGCGGGGTCCTCCCCGCCCTTCAATCCTGGGACACCCCGATGAAAACCTTCACCGCGACCCCCGCGGACATCGAGAAGAAGTGGATCCTGATCGACGCCGAAGGCGTCGTTCTGGGCCGCCTCGCCTCGATCGTCGCGATGCGCCTCCGTGGCAAGCACAAGCCGACGTTCACGCCGCACATGGACATGGGCGACAACGTCATCATCATCAACGCCGAGAAGGTCCAGCTGACCGGCGACAAGCGGAACGAGCGCTTCTACTGGCACACCGGCCACCCGGGCGGCATCAAGTCCCGCACCAAGGCCCAGATCCTTGATGGCAACCACCCCGAGCGCGTGGTCGAGAACGCGATCCGCCGGATGCTGCCCCGCAACCGCCTGTCGCGCCAGCAGCTCTCGCATCTGCGGGTCTTCGCCGGCATCGAGCACGGCATGAACGCCCAGCAGCCCGAAGTCCTGGACGTCAAGTCCATGAACAAGAAGAACACGAGGACCGCGTAACCATGGCCGATCAGATCAGGTCCTTCGACCAGCTCTCCGCCGCCGGCGTCGCCGCGCCCGTCGAGGTCGCGCCCGCCCCGGCCCCTCGCGAGCCCGTGCGCGACGCCTTGGGCCGCGCCTATGCCACCGGCAAGCGCAAGAACGCCATCGCCCGCGTCTGGATCAAGCCGGGCACCGGCAAGGTGGTCGTCAACGGCAAGGAGATGGCAGTCTATTTTGCCCGCCCCGTGCTGCAGATGATCCTGCGCCAGCCCTTCTCGGTCGCCGGCGTCACCGACCAGTTCGACGTGATGGCGACCGTCACCGGCGGCGGCCTGTCGGGCCAGGCCGGCGCGGTCAAGCATGGCGTGTCCAAGGCGCTCCAACTCTACGACCCCGCGCTGCGCCCCTCGCTCAAGGCGGCCGGGTTCCTGACCCGCGACGCCCGCGTGGTCGAGCGGAAGAAGTACGGCAAGGCCAAGGCGCGCCGGAGCTTCCAGTTCTCCAAGCGTTGATCCCGGGCCGTCCAAGTCCATTGGAATCCAGGGGCGCGGCCTGCGGGTCGCGCCCTTTCTTCTGCGGGTGAGGGCCGCTCGGCCGCGTCGACAAGGCGGCAGGCCGCCACGTCCCGCCTTCCCGGTGCCGGATGCGATGCTGACCTACAGACCAGAGATCGACGGCCTGCGCGCGGTCGCGGTCGTCCCTGTGATCCTGCACCACGCGGGTGTCGCCGCCGTTCCGGGCGGCCATGCGGGCGTCGATGTCTTCTTCGTCATCAGCGGGTTCCTGATCGCCTCGATCATCGCGGGAGAGATCGGGCAGGGAACCTGGAACCTGCGCCGCTTCTACGAGCGCCGCGCCCGGCGAATCCTGCCGGCGCTGTTCGCCGTGATCCTGAGCTGCCTGCCCTTCGCCTGGCTCTGGATGCTGCCGGACGACCTCGAGAATTTCGGGCAATCGGTCGTGGCGACGGTGCTGTTCTCGAACAACGTGCTCCTGACGCTGACCTCGGGTTACTGGTCGCTCGCGGCCGAGTTCAAGGCGCTGCTCCATACCTGGAGCCTGGGCGTCGAGGAGCAGTTCTACATCCTGTTCCCACCGCTCTTGGCCCTGCTCTGGCCTCGGGGGCCGGGGCGGATCCGGGCGGTCCTGGGCCTCCTGGCGCTCGCGAGTTTGGCGCTGGCGGTGGCCGCGCAGGGCGCGACCCTGTCGGACCGGATGGCAGCCGGCGTCTTCTATCTCCTCCCCACCCGCGCCTGGGAGTTGCTGCTCGGGGCCTTGGTCGCGTTGGGGGTGCCTCGGCGCGAGGTGCCGGGACGGACGCGCGACCTCCTCGCGGCACTGGGGCTGGGGTTGGTCGCGGCGGCGATCCTGGGCTTCGACCCGACCTTTCCGACGCCGAGCGGCTGGACGCTGGTCCCGACGGCAGGGGCGGCGCTGATCCTCGCCTTCGCGCGCGCGGAGGCCGGGGCGGGGTGGCTCCTGTCCCGCGCGCCGCTCGTGGGCCTCGGCCTTGTCAGCTACAGCGCCTATCTCTGGCACCAGCCCGTGCTGGCCCTGCTCCGCGTCCATGCCGCCCGCGAGCCGGCCCCGGTCGCGCTTGCGGGCGCGGTCCTCCTCACGCTCGCGCTCGCCGTGCTGAGCTGGCGCTGGGTGGAGCGGCCGTTCCGCGACCCTGCCCGGGTTTCGACGGGGTGGTTCGTCGGCTGCGCCGCGGCAGCGGCGGTCCTGCTGGTCGGGGCCGGGATGGCCGCGAACGCCACGCGCGGGTTCCCGGGAAGGCTCTACTCCGACGGGCGGGCCGTGTCGGCCGATCTCCACATCTCCTACAACGAGCGGGTTTTCGATCTGAAGGCCGACGCCTTCGCGCAGCCCGAACGGGTGAACATCCTGGTGCTGGGCGACAGCTTCGCCCGGGACTTCGTCAACGCCACGCGGGAGACCCTGCCGCTGGATGCGGTCGAGATCGTCTACAGGGACGACCGCTACGATTGCCTCGATCGGTCCTCCGACCCCGTGTTCCGCCGCCTTTACGAGGCCGCCGAGGTGATCGTGCTCGGCTCGGGCAAGGCCACCGGGGACTGCGTGGCCAAGGACCTCGCGCGGACGGATCGGGACGGGAAGGCGCTCTTCTACGTCGGCACCAAGAACTTCGGCTACAACCTCAACTGGATCGCCCGGCTCGGCCCGGAGGCGAGGGGGAACCGGCTCAACGACGTGCCGGCGGACGCCCTGGCGCGCGAGGCGTGGATGGCCCAGGCCATCCCGCCCGGTCACTACATCTCGCTCCTGGCGGCGATCGCGCCGGAAGGGCTCATCCCGATCACCGACGAGGAGGGACGGCTCCTCACGCCCGACCGGCTGCACCTGACCCGCTTCGGCGCGATCCATCTCGGCGCCAAGGCGCTGCCGGGAACCGCCTTCGCGAAGCACTTCGAGTGAGCGACGCCCCAATGGGCCGTTGGGGCGATCCCGACGCCGCTCTTTTTCGCGGCGCGGTGTCCGGGACGGGGCGTCGCGCCGGACAGCAGCCTTGACCTTCCCCGCCACTCGGTGAACATCCCGGGGACACCGCGACGGGGGACGGCCGGACAAGATGGGACTTCTCGACTCGTCACCGGGCGCGCGCGCGGCCGCGCTGGTCGCGCCTCCGCTGATCTACGCCCTCCTGCTGCTCGCCTTCCCCCTCGTCGCCATCGTCGTCATCTCGTTCTGGACCCAGAGCGGGCTGACCCTCGAACGGACCTTCACCCTGGCCAACTACCGCGAGATCTTCACGGGCCCGATCTACATCTGGGGCAACGCGAATCGCTGGGGCGTGCTGCCCTTGTCGCTGTTCGTGTCGGCGACGGTCACGCTCATCACGGTGGCGCTGGCCTATCCCATCGCCTACTTCGTGTCCTTCGTCGCCGCGCCCGAACGCAAGTCGCTCTGGCTCTTCCTCATCACCATCCCGTTCTGGACCAGCTACCTGATCCGCGTGTTCCTGTGGAAGGTGATCCTGGGCTTCAACGGCGTGGTGAACACCGGCCTGCAATCGCTAGGGATCATCCAGGAGCCGTTGGAGGTCCTGCTCTACAACCTCAGCTCGGTCATCGTCACGCTGTCCCATGCCTACGCGGTCTTCGCGATCCTGCCGATCTACGTGGCGCTGGAGAAGATCGACCGCAGCCTGCTGGAAGCGTCGCAGGACCTGGGCGAGAACCGGCTGACAACCTTCCTGCGGGTGACGCTGCCGCTGTCGGTGCCCGGCATCGTCGGCGCGGTGCTGATCGTCTTCATCCCCACCATCGGCGACTACGTGACGCCCGAGCTGATGCTGGGCTCGGGCGGGCGGCTCATGTCGAACATCATCCAGACGCAGTTCCTCCAGCTCAACAACTGGCCGCTGGGGGCTGCGCTGTCGATCATCACCATGCTGGCCGTGGGGATCGTGAGCCTCGTGTTCATCCTGCTGAATCGCCGCTGGCTGCGGGGGCGGGCATGAGGAAGCACTGGGGCCTCCGCGCCTACGCGGTGATCTATCTCGCGTTCCTTTATGCACCGATCCTGCTGCTGCCGCTCTTCGCCTTCAACGACGCGGCGATCATCGCCTTCCCGCTCTCGGGATTCTCGACCCGCTGGTTCGAGCAGCTCTGGACGACGCAGGCGCTCCATGACGCGCTGCGGAACTCGCTGGTCATCGCGACGGTGACGGCTCTGCTGGCGACGACGCTGGGCGTCTGCGCGGCGCGGGCAGGAACCCTGCCGAACTTCCCCGGGAAGCGGGGCGCGCTGGGCTTCGTCATGCTGCCGCTGGTGCTGCCCGAGATCGTGATCGCGGTGGCGCTCCTCATCGTCGTGCGGCAGGTTCTTGACCTCAACCTGTCGAACTGGACGGTCATCGCGGCGCACACGGTGATCTGCATCCCCTTCTCCATCGCCATCCTGAACGGCGCCTTCCAGAACCTCGACCCCTCCTTCGAGGAAGCGGCGATGGATCTCGGGGAAACGCGCTGGGGTGCCTTCCGGCTGGTGATCCTGCCACTGGTGTTGCCGGGGATCGTCTCGTCGCTGCTGATCTGCTTCATCATCTCGCTCGACGACTTCGTGATCGCGCAGTTCCTGACGGGGGCGAATCCGACGATGCCGGTCTACATCTACGGGCTGACGCGCTTCGTGGACGCGCTGCCGCTCATCATGGCGCTGGGGACCATCCTCGTGACGATTTCGGTCCTTCTCCTCGTCATCGCCGAATACTTCCGGCGCCGCGGCGTGGCCCGCGCCGGCCTCAAGGACAGCGGAGGATTCCTGTGATCACCCCCTCGAAGGCCCCGCTGATCCAGCTTCGGGGCGTGCACAAGTATTACGGCGACTACCACGCGTTGCGCGGCATCGACCTGGAGATCCGGCAAGGGGAGTTCTTCTCACTCCTGGGCCCCTCGGGCTGCGGCAAGACCACGCTCCTGCGGACCATCGCCGGGTTCGAGGGGCTGTCCTCGGGAATTCTCGCCATCGACGGGCGCGACATGGCGGCAGTGCCCGCCAACCATCGTCCGACCAACATGGTCTTCCAGAGCTACGCCATCTTCCCGCACCTCTCGGTGGCGCAGAACGTGGGCTTCGGGTTGCGGCGCGAGTCGATGTCGCGCGACCAGAAGGCCCGCGCGGTCGCCGAGGCGCTGGAGATGGTGGGCCTGGGCGGCTACGGGGGCCGGGCCGCGCACGCACTCTCGGGCGGGCAGCGGCAGCGGGTGGCCTTGGCCCGCGCGCTGATCCTCAAGCCCAAGGTGCTGCTGCTGGACGAGCCCCTCTCGGCTCTCGACAAGAAGATGCGCGAGACGATGCAGGTGGAGCTCATCAAGCTGCAGCGCAATGTCGGCATTACCTTCATCCTGGTCACGCACGATCAGGAGGAGGCGCTCATCATGTCCGACCGCATCGCCGTGATGTTCGAGGGCGACATCGAGCAGATGGCCGATCCCGAGACGCTCTACCGTCGCCCGACCTCGCGCCGGGTGGCCGAGTTCATCGGGAAGATGAACCTCCTGCCCGGACAGGTCGCGATGGAGGGCAACCGCATCATCGTGGACGTGGCGGGCCTGGGGCGCGGTGCGGTGGAGGCCGAGCAGGCGCCGGGCGGCGTCGTGCCGGGGGCGACCACCGTGGGAGTGCGGCCCGAGACGCTGGGCCTTCTCTTCCCGGGCGAGACCACGAGCCGCCGCCTCGCCGACGGGGTGGTGGACGAGGTCGTCTACTACGGCGACATGACCTACTACGACGTGCGCGTGCCCGGGATCGAGCGTCCGCTCACCATCTCCATGAAGAACCTGATCGGTCAGCCGGTGCTGGACGTCGGCACGCCGACGCAGGTCGTCTGGGACGAAAGGTCGCTGGTGGTGCTGAGCCGCTGACAGGGGCGTCGCGGCGATTTGCCGGAGCGGCCCTCCGCTGCGGAACGTTTTTCCCCGACCGAGGTTCTTCGAAAGTGGGTCCCCGCGTCCCGCGGGCGGCCTGGCGCAAGGCGCGGACGACGATCCGCCCCGCCAACCCGGAGGAGATGACATGAAATTCCTGCACCTGACTGCCTCGACGGCGGCTCTCCTGCTTTCCTCGACCGCATTGGTGGCGCAGGAGAGCGGCACGGACCAGAACCTCCAGAACGTCTACCTCGACGTGGACGGCATGGCCGTCCAGGTCTCGGCCGCCCAAGCCGCCGAGGCCTGCTCCATGGACGAGGCGACCGTCCAGCAGGTGGCCTCGGCCAAGCTGGCGGAGAGCGGCATGGACCCGGCCGTGGTCCATGGCCTGGGCAACGAGACAGCCTCGGCGGAGGCGACCGGTGACGCCGGCATGGCCGACAGCGAGATGGCGGGCGCGACCGACATGGCTTCCGGCACGGGCACCGACTCGGCCAGCGCCGAAGGCTCGCCGGTCGCGGGGGCCGTGGGCGCCATGAACAACGCGGCGGCGGCGGCCACGGGTGGCGCGATGGACACCACCGGCGCGACCGGCGGGGCGACGGCGGACGCGGGCACCGCTGGCGCGGCGGCGGGCAGCGCCGGCATGGCGGACGAGATGGGGCAGGCCGGAGACATGGCCGCCGCCGACGCCGGGACGGCGACGGGCAGCGACACTTCGGGAATGGCGGCGGACACCGGCGCGTCCGGTGACATGGCCTCCGCCGACGCGGGAGCCGCCGGTAGCGACATGTCCGGCATGGCAGCCGACACCGGCGCGACTTCCACCGCAGATGCCGGCGCGGCGGCTGCCTCGGACGCGGCAGGCGCGGCAGGGTCCACGGACATGGCCACGGCCGATGCCTCGGGCTCGGACATGACCGGCACTATCGAGAATGCGCAGCCGACCGCCGCCGACACCTCGGCTGCGGGCGGCGACCCGATGCTCGCCCTCGCGGTCTGCCAGATCGACCAGGCGCGGGCGGAAGGTCTCGGCATCGACATGAGCGGCGGCACGGCAAGCCAGTAAGCGTTCCGGGGCGCGCGGGACAGGCTCCCGCGCGCCGTCACTCGTCCGGTGGGATGAGCCCCAGGCCGCGCAGATAGACGCCGATCCCCGTCTCCAGCAGGTCCTCGGGCGGGAACGGGCTGCGGGTGCCGGGCGTCCCCCGCGCGAAGAGTTCCACGACACCGTGCGACAGCGCCCAGATATGCGCCCAGAACATCGCGGGCGGCGGGCGCTTCTCGGGCGGGATGTGCTCGCTGAGGTCCCGCGCCGCCCGCTCCATGATCTCGCGCGAGCGGCGGGCCGCCATCATCAGCTCGGGCGTGCGCTGGACGTTGATGCCCGACTCGAACATCGCCACGTAATGCCCCGGAAACTTTCGCGCGAAGGCGAGGTAGGCCCGTCCCGTCGCCTCGAAGGAGGCAAGCGCCGAGGGCTGTCCCTTGCCCCAGGCGTGCTCCAGCAGGTCCGCGAACATCTCATAGCCCTGCCGCGCCGCCTCGGCGATCAGGTCCTCGCGCCCTTCGAAGTGGCGGTAGACGGCGGCCGGGGTCACGCCCGCCACCCGCGCCGCCTCGGACAGCGTGAAGCCGGTCGGTCCCTTCTCGGCGATGAGCCGCAGGCAGGCCTCCACCAGTGCCTCGCGAAGGTTGCCATGGTGGTAGCCGCGCTTCAGCACGGTCACGCGCCCCCACCGACGGTCACGACCTCGGGGCCGCCGACGATCTTGGGGTCGAGCGCGCCGATGGCGCGGGCGTCCTTGTGGGCGTAGTCGATGGGCGTCAGCACCGAGCGGATGAGGTTCAGCCGCGTCCGCCGCTTGTCGTCGGCGCGCAGGACCCGCCAGGGCGCGCGGGCGGAATGGGTGCGGATCAGCGTCTCGGCGATGGCGGCCGAGTAGTCGTCCCACTTCGCCAGCCCCTCGGCGTCGATCCAGGACAGCTTCCACTGTTTCAGGGGGTCGCGCTCGCGGTCAAGGAAGCGCTCGAGTTGAGTGGCCCGCCCGACGTTCAGCCAGAATTTGAAGAGATGGATGCCCTCGTTGACCAGCATATCCTCGAAAGGGCCGACCTGCTCGAACCAGTGGGTCCGCTCCTCGGGGGTGCAGAAGCCGAAGACGTGCTCCACGATCCCCCGGTTGTACCAGGACCGGTCGAACAGCACGATCTCCCCCGCCGTGGGCAGCTCGGCGATGTAGCGCTGGAAGTACCACTGGCCCGCCTCGATCTCGGTCGGCTTGGCCAGCGCCACGACGCGGGCGCCGCGCGGGTTCAGGTTCTCGCTGAAGGCCTTGATCGAGCCACCCTTGCCGGCGGCGTCGCGGCCCTCGAAAACGACGAGGACGCGGGCGCGGGCGTCCTTGACCCAGGCCTGGAAGCGCACGAGCTCGGCCTGGAGGCGGGCCATCTCCTCCTCGTAGGCGTGGCGTTTCATCTGCTCGGGATAGGGAAAGCGCGGGTTGGCGATGTCGTCCTTGTCCGCCGAGTCGAGGAGGCGGCGCACGTCGGGCGGGGCCTCCTCGCGGTAGTATCGGGAGATCGCCCCGTCGAGCGGCAGGTCCATGGTCGCATCCTCCTCCGACATACTATGGAGGCGGGGCAGGCGGGTTCAACCACCCGAGGTCGCGCGGACATGGGCGCGGTCCACGGCGGCGACCACCGCCTCGGGATGGGCGTGATGGGCCATGTGGCCGGTGCCGGGCAGCATCACCAAGTTCGCGTCGGGGACGATCCGCGACAGCGGCAGGGAATGAATGCCGGGCGGCACGATGATGTCGGCTTCGCCGTGGACGATCTCCAGGGGGAGCCGCAGCTCCCCGTGACGACGGGACATTTCGGCGACGTGGCGGCGCAGGGTGCCGATCTGGCGGGCGTTGGCGCGGAGAGAGGCGCGGCGGAGCACGAGGGGAAGGCCGATGTGCTCGGCATAGCCGGGCGGCACCGGGTCGGGCTCGAATATCGCCGCCAAGGCGCGGCGCAGGAGGCCGTCGCCTGCATAGGCGGCCATGAGGGGCGGCAGCGCGGCCCCGCCCACCAGCCGGCCGTTCAGGCGGTAAAGAAGGTCGAGCGGCTCGGGCCAGGGCATCGTCACGCCGGACACGTCCACGACGGCCGCCGTTCCCCTGGGGTCGTCCAGCGCCCAGGCCAGCGCCACCGCGCCGCCCAGCGAGTGGCCCAGCACGATCGGTCGCTCGATCCCAAGGAGCCGGGCGGCGTCGCGCAGGAGCGCCGCCTGCTCGGCGGGGCTCTCGCAGTCCTTGCGGAATGGGCCATCGAGCCCGTCGCGGACGCGGCCGGTGTGGCCGAGGCCGGGGCGGTCGAAGGCAGTGACGCGGTAGCGCCCGGCGAGCTGGCCGACGAGGCCGAAGGTCATGTCGCGCGTGTTCCCCGACGCGCCGTGGAGCAGCACTACGTCCGGTCCGACCCCCCGCGTCACCGCATGGACGCGCCGTCCTCCGACCTCCAGGATGCGCCCGTCGGGCGGGAAGGCCGCGAGCGCCGCCCGCTCGCGCCGGGCCGCGCGGATCTCCGTCATGGCGAGGCCGCCCAGCGCGAGGCCGAGGGCGGCCCAGCCGATCATGCCGACTCGGCCGTCCCGATGGCGGCGAGATCGTAGGGCGTGGTCTGGTAGATCTCGTTGATCCAGTTGCCGTAGAGAAGATGCGCGTGGCTCCGCCAGCGGTTCGGCGGCGCCTTCTTCGGGTCGTCCTCGGGGAAGTAGTCGCGCGGCAGCAGGATGCGCGCCCCCGCCGCCACGTCGCGGTCGTATTCCTGCTTGAGCGTGTCGCTGTCGTATTCAAGATGGTTGAAGATGTAGAGCGCGCGCCGGCCCCCGTCCTCCACGAGGCACGGCCCGACCTCATCGGAGTGCAGGAGCGTCCGGAGGCCCGCCGCCTCGGTCTCCTCGCGTCGCATCTCGGTCCAGCGGCTCACGGGGACCACGAACTCGTCCGAGAAGCCGCGAAGGAAGGGCGAGGCCGGGGCAAGGGCGCGATGCTTGAAGAGCCCGAAGGCCTTCTCCTCCAAGGGGTGCTTCTGAACCCCGTGGAAGTGGTAGGCCATGGCCATGCCGCCCCAGCAGACGCCGAAGGTGGAATGGACGTGCCCCTGAGTCCAGTCGAAGACCCGGCGCAGCTCGTCCCAGTAGGTCACCTCCTCGAAGGGCAGGTGCTCGATGGGCGCGCCGGTCACGATCAGGCCATCGATCTTCTCGCCGGACTCCGCCACCTCGGCGAAGGGGCGGTAGAATTGCGCCATGTGCTCGGCGGCGGTGTTCTTGGTCTCGTGCTCGGTCATGCGGATGAGCGACAGCTCGATCTGCAATGGCGTGGAGGCGACGAGTCGCGCGAACTGCGTCTCGGTCTGGATCTTGCGAGGCATGAGGTTCAGGAGGCCGATCCGCAGCGGCCGGATGTCCTGCCGGGCCGCGCGCGTATCGGACATGACCATGACTCCTTCGCGGGTCAGGATGTCGAAGGCGGGCAGGTCGGCGGGCAGCTTGATCGGCATGGCGGAAACCTCGGGAAGGCCGGGGATTTAGGCGAAGGCAGGCCGGGGCGCAAGGCGCGCCCCTGGCAGGTCGGCTATGCCGCGCCGCGCATTCGCTCCCGCAGCGCCTCCGCCACCACCTCCACGAACGCGGCCTCGCCGTTGACGCGGGCCATGTCCTCGGCCCGGACGCGAACGCCCCAATTCCGGGCCATCGCCGCATAGAGCGGCTGCCGGTGCGCCAGCGCCTTGGCGTAGGTGAAGCGGATGAAGTCGTCGGGGTCCACCTCGTCCTCGGCCACCCCTCGCTGCGCCAGGTAGTCGCCCCACATCCGCAGCAGGAAGTCCGGCCGGTAGGCCATGGGCTTGGGCGCCTTGTCGAAGCGGCGCACCAGCTCGGCCGTGTGGGCCTCGGTCCCCTCGATCCAGATCATCAGGCAGCGCGCGGCCAGCGCCGTCAGCACCGGGTCGCGGGGATCGTCGGGGTTCACCCATTCGCAGATCGACCCGCCTGTGTCGCAGACGAAATTCGGGTAGCCATACAGCGCCCGCGCCCGCTCGATGAAGCGCCCGGTGTCCAGGAGCGCCGCGACCTCGGCCTCGCGGAACTCGTCCTGCCGGCGCTGGTATTCCGCGAAGGGCAGGCCGCCCTTGGCCGGGTCGCCCGGCTTGCCCAGGTAGGTCGAGACCGGGTCGAGGTTATCGAAGGTGATGTTCGAACCGATGTAGATCGAATCGCTGAGCAGCAGCTCGCGCAGGAAGGGGACCTTCATCGCCTCGCGCTTGGCGTTGTCGGCGATGAGCTCGCCCATGTGGCGGGTGCCGATGCGGTAGTCGATGGAATAGTGGAACCACCCGCCCGCCTCGCGCAGAGCCTTGGCGACATGGGTCTTGCCCAGCCCCGACATCCCGAACAGGACCACATGCCGCTCCGGCGCGTTCAGCCAGTCTTCCGCCGTCTTGAAGATCATCGCGCGGGGGTCCCCTTCAGCCGCTCGCGCCGCCCAATCACCGCAAAGCGGCGGGCGGCGCAAGCCCGGACCCCGCGCCTCAGAAGCGGACGCCCACCCGCAGGCCCAGCGACAGCGCGTCGTTGTCCTCGAACTCCGCACCGATGCCGCGCGTCGTGGTGTCGCCCAGCCGGGTGTAGCGGATGCCGCCCCCGACCTCGATCCTCTCGGTCACGGCATAGCTCGCCGCCAGTTGCAGCCCGAGCTGCCCCGTCGTCGGCGCGAGGTTCGACACGCCGCTTCCCGCGACCGCCGGGTCGAAGTCGCTCCCCGTCTCGGGCTCGTAGATCACCGAGGCCGAGCCCGACAGCCGGTCCGAGATCCGCCGTCCGATTCCCAGCGTGTAGGTCACGATGTCCTCTTCGTAGCTGACCACCGGGTTCGACGGGTAGGGACCGGGCACCACGACCTCGGTCTCGGACCAGTCGGCCCAGCGGATCGAGCCGAACAGCAGCGTGTTCGCCGCGATGCCGGTCTGCACGTCGAGGTTCACCGACTGCGGCAGGGTGTAGTCCGTCGAGAGTCCCTCGGCCTCGGCGGGACCCGGCAGGTTGACGACGCGATAGGCGGTCTCGTTGGAGAAGGAGGTCTCGCTCGAATAGGTGAGCGCCACGCGCAACCCGATCTGCGGCCGCTCGTAGGCCGCGCCCACGACATACCCCGTGTCCGAATCGCTCTCGAAGTCGCCGTCGTAGGAGCCGATGATCCCGCCCGAGCCAGGGATCGTCACGCTGGCGGACAGATCGGGGGACACCGTGACCCGCCGCAGCCCGGCATGGACGCTGAAGGCGTCGTTGATCCGGTAGCGCCCGATCGCGGTGATCCCCGAGGTGTCGATCTTGGCCGAGGACCCCGCGATCGGATAACCCGGATCGGTCTCGTCGTAATCCACGTCCGCGCCGAACGGCGCCTCGAGGATCAGCGCCGCCGACAAGCGCGGGCCGAGGTCGGTCTTGAAGGACAGCGCCGCCTGCGCATAGCCCGGCGCAACGTCGCCCGAGCTCAGGCCCACCACTGCTCCCTGCACGTCCGGGTCGGTCCAGCCGAAGCTCAGCTCGGCATAGGTGCCCTCGGCGAACAGGATGCTCACGGGTTGGCCCGTGCGGTCGAGCGCTCCGGCTCCGGCCAGGGTCGGGACGGCCAGCAGGGCCAAGGTGCCCCATGCAATGCTCTTCATGATTCCTCCCGCGATTTTCAATCGTTCTTTGGAGGAAGCATCACGGCCCGGACGGCCTTGCGTCAACGCGCGACCTCGTCCGTGACGGCGCGTCACGAGGAGGGGCGGAGCGTCAGGAGGTTCCCCGCCAGGATCAGCCCGGCCCCCAGGAACAGGAGCGGGTCCAGCGCCTCGCCATAGGCCGCCCAGCCCACGACCGCGATCACCGGCAGACGCAGGAAGTCGAGCGGCATCACCACCGAGGCCGGGGCGGCGCTCAGCGCGCTTGTCAGGCACCAATGCGCGGCAAGGCCCGCAATCCCGATCACCCCGAACCAGGGCAGCAGGTCCGGGCCGGGCACCGGCACCACCCCGTCGCGCGCGGTGACGAGGAGCGAAAGGCCGAGCTGGATCAGGCAAAGCCAGAACAGGATCGCGGTCACGGGCTCGGTCCGCGTCAGCCGCTTGGTGACGATGGAGGTGAGCGCGAAGCAGACGGCGCAGAGCGCGGCGGCGAGGAGGCCGGGGCTGATCGCGACGACGCCCGGCCGCGCCACAAGCAGCACGCCGAGGAAGCCGACGGCCCCGGCCAGGAGCCCCCGCCGCGTCAGCCTCTCGCCCAGCAGCAGCGGCGCGAGCAGCAGCACCCAGAGCGGCGAGGTGAACTCCAGCGCGAAGACCTGCGCGAGGGGGAGCACCGCCAGGGCATGGAACCAGAGGTTCTGGCCCGCGAAGTGGATGAGGTTCCGCGCGCCATGGACCGCCAGCCGGCGCGGCCGCGCGTCGGCCAGCCGCCCCCGCGCGACCATCAGCGCCGTGACGACCAAAAGGCCGAATCCGCTGCGCCAGAGCATGATCTCGAAGGTGTCGAACTCGGGGCTGACCTCGCGCCCCGCCACGGCAAGGAGCGAGAAGGCGGCGATGGCCCCCGCCATCCAGGCGGCGGCGACGGCCGTCCCGCCGTGTCGGCCCGTCATCTCGTCACCTTGTCACCCTGTCACCAGCACCTTGACCTCGGAGGGGCCGGGCCGCGCGGCCAGCAGGCCCGGCAGCTCCTCCCGCCCGACCTCGCGGGTGATGAGGGGGTCGGCCTCGATCGCGCCGCTGGCCAAAAGCTGCACCGCGCGCCCTTGCGTGAAGGGGTTCACGAAGGCCATCCGCAAATCCACCTCGCGCACGAGGAGGTCGAAGGGCTCGATGGCCACGGTCTCGCCCCGCGCCAGCACGCCGACGATGACCACCCGCCCGCCGCGCGCCGCAAGGCGGGGCGATTCGGCCACCGTCTCGGCCACGCCCGCGCATTCGAGCACGAGGTCGGCCCCGCGCGGCCAGACGCCCCGCGCCTCCTCGGCCAAGGCGACGGTCCGCGCGCCCAGGCCCTCCGCGATCCGTCGCCGGTCGGGGGAGCGCGTCACCAGCAGGACCTCGGCCCCGGCGAGGCGGCAGAGCTGGAGGCAGAGGAGCCCGATGACCCCGCCGCCCAGGATGATCGCCCGCTCGCCCGGTCGGGGCGCGGCGATGTCGAGCGCATGGAGGCAGCAGGCCAGCGGCTCCGACAGCGCCGCCTCACGCAGGCCAAGGCCGGCAGGCAGCGGCACCGCCCGATGCGCCGGAAAGGCGCAAAGCTCCGCGAAGCCGCCGTCCCGGTTCACGCCCACCGCGACCAGCCGCTCGCACAGGTTGATCCGGCCCCGCAGGCAGGAGGGGCAGGCCCCGCAGGCGATGTTGGGATCGCAGGCCACGCGGTCGCCGACCTGGAGACCCGTCACGCCCTCGCCCAGCGCCTCCACGACGCCCGAGAACTCGTGCCCCAGCACCACCGGAGGCGTGCCCAGGAACTCGCCCCTGAGCAGGTGGCGGTCGGTCCCGCAGATCCCGGCGGCAGCGACCCGGACCAGCACCTCGCCGGGGGCGGGCACCGGCTCGGGCACCTCCATGACCTCGAACTGCCCGACCTCGATCAGACGGCCTGCCTGCATGGCGCTCCCCCCTTTACGCGACGCGCCCCAACGAAGCACGGACCGAGGGCAGGGGCCAGAGGGAGCCGCTATTCGAGCTCGATGGTTCCCGGCGGCTTCGACGTGCAGTCGTAGAACACCCGGTTCACGCCCCGGACCTCGTTGATGATCCGCGTCGCCGTCTCGCCCAGGAACTCGTGGGTGAACGGGTAGTAGTCGGCGGTCATCCCGTCCACCGAGGTCACCGCCCGCAGCGCCAGCGCGTAGTCGTAGGTCCGCCCGTCGCCCATCACGCCCACGGTTCGCATCGGCAGGATCGCGGCGAAGGCCTGCCAGATCTCGTCATACAGGCCATGCCGGCGGATCTGGTCGATGAACACCGCGTCCGCCTCGCGCAGGATCGCCAGCTTCTCGCGCGTGACCACGCCGGGGCAGCGGATCGCGAGGCCGGGGCCGGGGAACGGATGCCGTCCGATGAACGATTCGGGCAGCCCCAGCTCGCGCCCGAGCTGCCGCACCTCGTCCTTGAACAGCTCGCGCAGCGGCTCGACCAGCTTCAGCCCCATCTTCGCAGGCAAGCCGCCGACGTTGTGGTGGCTCTTGATCGTGACCGACGGCCCGCCCGAGAAGCTGACCGACTCGATCACGTCGGGATACAGCGTCCCCTGCGCCAGGAACTCGGCCCCGCCGACCGCGTTCGCGTGCTCCTGGAACACGTCGATGAACAGCCGCCCGATGGTCTTGCGCTTCTGCTCGGGGTCGTCGAGCCCCTCCAGCGCCGTCAGGAACCGCTCGGACTCGTCCGCGTGGACGAGAGGGATGTTGTAGTGGTCGCGGAACATCGACACGACCTGTTCGGCCTCGCCCTTCCGCAGCAAGCCATGATCCACGAAGACGCAGGTGAGCTGGTCCCCGATCGCCTCGTGGATCAGCACGGCCGCCACCGACGAATCGACCCCGCCCGACAGCCCGCAGATCACCTTCGCGTCGCCCACCTGCTCCCGGATCTTGCGGATCGCCTCGTCGCGGTAGCCGGCCATGGTCCAGTCGCCCCGGAATCCCGCCAGCCGCAGGAAGTTGGCATACAGCGTCCGGCCGTTCGGCGTGTGGTGCACCTCCGGGTGGAACTGCACGGCGTAGAAGTGCCGCTCCGGGTCCGCCGTGATGGCGAAGGGGGCGTTGGGCGATGTGCCATAGACTTGGAAGCCCGGCGCAAGGCGGCTCACGTGGTCGCCGTGGCTCATCCAGACCTCCTCGCGCCCCTCCAGGAACCAGCCCTTGAGGAGGTCGAGCGTGTCGTCGCCAGGGGTCACATAGGCCCGCCCGAACTCGGCGGTGCCGTGGCCCGACTCCACCTTGCCCCCCAGCATATGCATCATCGCCTGCTGGCCGTAGCAGATGCCCAGCACCGGCACGCCCAGCTCGAACACCTCGCGCGGCGGCAGCGGCGCCCCCTCGGCAAAGACCGACGCCGGTCCGCCCGACAGGATCACCGCCTGCGGGGCGAAATCGCGGATGAACTCCGGCGTCACCGCGTTGAACGGGTGGATCTCGCAATAGACCGACAGCTCGCGCAACCGTCGGGCGATCAGTTGCGTGACCTGGCTCCCGAAGTCGATGATGAGCAGGCGCTGGTGCGCGGCGGCGGCGATCTGGGCGGTGTCAAGGGTCATGCGGCGGGCCATAGGACGGCAGGCGCAGCGGCGCAAGCGCTCCGGATGTCGCTTTTGGGCGCGAAGGGGCGCATCCTCCTTCCGGCCGTCGGGGTTGCCCCGGTATGAGGCGGGAAAGCACGAGGGAGATGCACCATGGCTGACGTGGCCGAAGCTGGAACGGGACGCCGGGCGCGGGGCGGGGGCGGCGCCGCCCGCCGGGCCGAGCGCACGGCCGTCAGCGTCGAGACCGCCCGCTTCATCGAGCGCAACATCCCCAACTTCGAGGTCCTCAACGAGGAGGCCCTCCAGATCATCGAGGCCAATGCCGAGACGGTGCTGGAGGAGATCGGCGTCAACTTCGTCGAGAACCCCGGCGCGCTGGTCCGCTGGCGCGACGCCGGCGCGGACGTGCGGGGCGAGCGGGTGCACATCCCGCGCGGCCTCGCCCGCAAGCTCTGCTCCACCGCGCCCGGCCGCTTCACTCAGGCCGCCCGCAACCCCGAGCGCAACGTGGAGATCGGCGGCAACGCCTTGGTCTTCGCCCCCGTCTACGGCCCGCCCTTCGTGCGCGACGCCGAAGGGGGCCGCCGCTACGCCACTATCGAGGACTTCCGCAACTTCGTGAAGCTCGGCTACATGAGCAAGTGGCTGCACCACTCGGGCGGGACGGTCTGCGAGCCGACCGACATCGCGGTGAACAAGCGCCACCTCGATATGCTCCATGCCCACATGACGCTGTCGGACAAGCCCTTCATGGGGTCCGTGACCGCGCCGGACCGGGCGCAGGACAGCGTGGACATGGCGTCGCTGCTGTTCGGCGCGGACTTCGTCCAAGCGAACACCGTGATGACCTCGCTCATCAACATCAACTCGCCGCTGACCTTCGACGGCATCATGATGGGCGCGCTCGAGGTCTATGCGGCGAACAACCAGGCCAGCATCGTCTCCCCGTTCATCGTCGGCGGCGCGATGGCGCCGGTCAGCGTCGCGGGCACCCTCACGCAGGTCCTGGCCGAGATCTTGGCGGGCGTCTCCTACAGCCAGCTCGTCCGCGCGGGCTCGCCGGTCATCGCCGGGGCCTTCGTGACCTCCATCGACATGAACTCGGGCGCGCCGACCTTCGGGACGCCCGAGGCCAGCCACATCACCTACGGCACCGGCCAGCTCGTGCGCCGGCTGGGCCTGCCCTACCGGTCGGCGGGGGGCTTCTGCGGATCGAAGCTGCCCGACGCGCAGGCGGCCTACGAATCGGCCAACAGCCTCAACATGGGGCTGCTGTCGGGCGTCAACTTCATGCTCCACGCCTGCGGCTGGCTCGAAGGGGGGCTCGTGTCGTCCTACGAGAAGTTCGTGATGGACGCGGACCAGCTCGGCGCGCTGCACCACTTCGCGCGCGGCGTGGCGATGGACGCGAACGGGCAGGCGATGGACGCCCTCCGCGAGGTCGGGCCGGGCGGGCACTTCCTCGGCTGCGCCCACACGCAGGCCAACTTCAAGGACGCCTTCTGGCGCTCGGACCTCCTCGACTACAAGCCCTTCGAGACCTGGGACGAGGAAGGGGGCCGCGACACGCAGGCGCTGGCCTCGGCGCGCGTCAAGCGGATGCTGGAGACCTACCGCCAGCCCGACCTTGACCCCGCGATCCGCGAGTCGCTCGACGACTACGTGGCGCGCAAGAAGGCCGCCGTGCCCGACGCCTTCCTCTGACGGCGGGAGGACGGGCCGCGCGACGCCGCGCGGCCCGTCCGTCCCCCGGGTGCTGCGCGCCGGGGCCGTCACGGCGCCACCGGCCGCGAGGCCGCGCGCAGCGCCCGCGCCTCGCCCAGCAGCGCGCTCAGGACGGCGACGTGCCGTCCGTGCCGGTAGCCGGCCGCGCGGTGGACCCGCCGCCATTCCAGCACCGCTTCGAGCTCCAGCAGGCGCAGGATCGCGTCCCCGTGCCGGGGCGCCCGCGCCAGCCGCAGCAGGCGGGGCAGGTGCTTTACCCTGTCGTAACCATTGACCCCGAAGCGGGCGGCCCGGACCAGGAGCCCCGGCCGGTGCAGCGTCGCGATCATCCCCAAAACATCGAGCATATCCGGTCCCTTCCCTGTTGGCGCGCGTTCGATGCCGACACTTTCTCACGAGTTTGGGGGGTGTTGCGCGAATCGGGGGCTGAGCGTTCGTTGCTGTCAGGGATGTTTAGGGACTGGCAACCATCCTTGGGGACGGCCGCCGTGCTTTCCCGCGACGGCCACAGGATTGGCCCGAGGGCGACGGACGGCGGCAAGGCCGCGTCGCGAGGAAGGAGAGACGGATGGCGATGTTCGAGCAAGTGGCTCAGAAGGGTGCGGAATTCGTGGGCGGCCCCGATCGGGGAGAGGCGTTCCCGGACTGGGTGCCTTCGGCGGCGCGCGACTACCTGGCCCACACGGAGGGCGGGCGGGCCATCCGCGCCCTGGCGCGCGATTCGCGGGTGCATCCGTCCACGATCCTGCGCCGCGTGCGGCGGATGGAGTCGCTGCGCGACGATCCGCTGGTGGATTCGGTGCTGCGGCGGCTGTCGGACGGGGCACCCCTTCCCGTCGCGCCCGACGCGGTGTCCTTCGGCCCGGCGCCCGTCCCGGGCCGGAGGGCGGCCCCGGCCTCGACGCCGGGAACGGACCCGGCCGCGACTCCCGAGCCGGTCCCGGCCGGGACGGCCCTGGCCGCGCCGGCGCCGGCCGCGCTGTCCAAGGTCGGCGAGAGGCTCCTGGCGCGCGAGGCGATGCCGGTGCTGCGCCGACTCGCCGAGGCGGGCTCGGTCCTGGCCGTGGCGCGCGACATGGACAAGGGCATCATCGTCCGCGAGGTGCCGGGCGTCGAGCCGACGCGGCTCGCGGTGGTGAGCCGCCGGCTGGCCGAGGCCATGGCGCTGCGCGACTGGATCGCCTGCCCGGACCCCGGCTCGCGGGTCCGCCGCTACCGCATCACCACGCCGGGCCGGGCGATGCTGCGCCGCCTCCTCGACGGGCGGCGGCAGGGCGGGCTGGCCGAGGGGCCGGCGGCCTTCCTGGGCGCCGTCGCGTCCGAGGAGGTCGTGGAGGACGCCCGGCTCCGGCACATGAGGTCCGCCTTGGCCGAGAGCCCGCTCTGCGCGCTGGCGCGGCGGCGGGACGAGGACGGGCGGCCCTTCCTGCCGCGCGGCCTGGTGGCCGCCGGGGAGCGGCTGCGCGAGGACTTCGAGATCGCGCAGGAGCTGCGGCCGAGCCTGGAGGACTGGGACGCCCTGCTGGAGCGGCTGCCGGACCTCCAGGCCCTGCCCCCGGCCACGCAGGCCCCCGGCCCCGAGGCGGCGCGGGCGCGCATCGAAAGGGCGCTGGCCGACCTCGGCCCCGGCCTCGCGGACGTGGCGCTGCGGGCCTGCTGCCTGCTGGAAGGGCTGGAGCAGGTCGAGAAGCGGCTGGGCTGGTCGGCGCGGTCGGGCAAGGTGGTGCTGCGGATCGCGCTGGAGCGGCTGGGCCAGCACTACCGGCTCGACGTGCCCACGATCGGCTGAGGAGGGGCGATGATGTCAGGCCAGGCCCACCACCCGCCCCATGAGGTAGACCGCCAGCGCGCCCAGCCAGACCGAGGCCGCGCGCCGCCACGGCGCGGGCAGGCCGGGCTCCTGCCGTCCGCCCCGGCGCAGCGCCGCGCCGAGCCCGGCCCAGAGCAGCGCGACCGCCACGACCTCGGCGGCGAAGATCGCGACGTTGGCCCCGAGCCGGGCCCCATCGGGCCCCCCGTCGAGCCCTCCATCGGGCCCGGGCAGCAGCACGAGACCGAAGATCAGCGCCTTGGGGTTGAGGAGGGTGGTCACCGCCACCCGCCGGGCCGTCACGGTGACGACGCCCGCGCGGGCCGGCGGCACCCGCCACATGGCGACCGCGAGCCAGCCGACCCAGAGCGCCGCCAGCGCCGTGACCGCCACCTTGGCCTGCGGCGCCCGCGCGAGGAGCGCGGCGCCCAGGAGCGCGAGCGGCAGCGTCGTGGCGAGATAGGCGCAAAGCTCGGCCGGAACGAGGCGGATGGCGCGGCGCCAGCCCCTCTCGGCCCCGGCGATGGCCATGAGCGTGTTGGTCGGCCCCGGCGTGACCAGGAGCGCGCAGATGGCGAGGGCGGTCTCGATCGGGGTCATGGCGGGAGCGACATGGGCGGGAACGGCCCCTGCGTCAATGCCCGGGGCGGTCGCGCGGCGCGGGGTCGCATGGCCGGGCCGGCGGCGCTGGCGTCCGGGCGCGCGGACGCCTATCTAGGGCGGGAGACGCCAGCACGGAGAGGGCCATCATGCGCGACCTGACGATCCCCGGGGAGCGGCATCCCGAGAAGGCGCACCGGCCCGACCAGGAGCAGCCGAGGAAGCCCGCCTGGATCCGGGTGAAGGCGCCGACCTCGGAGGGCTATCGCGAGACGGCCAGGATCATGCGCGAGCATCGGCTGACCACGGTCTGCGAGGAGGCGGGCTGCCCCAACGTCGGCGAGTGCTGGGGCCAGGGCCACGCCACCATGATGATCATGGGCGAGATCTGCACGCGCGGCTGCACCTTCTGCAACGTCGCGACGGGGCGGCCGTCGGCGCTCGACGCCTTCGAGCCGGGGCGGGTGGCGGACGCGGTGGCGAAGCTGGGGCTGTCGCACGTGGTCGTGACCAGCGTGGACCGCGACGACCTGTCGGACGGGGGGGCGGAGCATTTCGCCATGACGATCCGGGCGATCCGGCGGCGGTCGCCCGCGACGACCATCGAGGTGCTGGTGCCCGACTTCCTGAAATGCGGGCCGGAGGCGCTGGAGGTGGTGCTCGCGGCGCGGCCGGACGTGTTCAACCACAATCTCGAGACGGTGCCGGGGCTGTATCCCGAGGTGCGGCCGGGGGCGCGCTACTTCCATTCGCTGCGGCTGCTGCAACGGACCAAGGAGATCTGGCCGGGGGCCTTCACCAAGTCGGGGATCATGGTGGGCCTGGGCGAGGACCGGCAGGGCGTGTTGCAGGTCATGGACGACATGCGGGCCGCGGACGTGGATTTCCTGACGATCGGTCAGTATCTCCAGCCGAGCCCCAAGCATCACCGGGTGGATCGCTTCGTGACGCCCGAGGAGTTCGCCGACTACGAGCAGGCGGCGCGAGGCAAGGGGTTCCTGATGGTCTCGGCCTCGCCGCTGACGCGGTCGAGCTATCATGCGGGAGACGACTTCGCGAAGCTGCGGGCGGCGCGGGAGGCGAAGCTGGCGTGAAGGGTGGGCCCGAGCCCGCCCTGTCGCGCCGGTGGCGGGTTGAGGCCCGCCCTACGAGGTGGAGCTATTCCTCGGCGGTCGAGTCGCCGGTGCCGGGCTCGGGCGCGGCGGATTCGATGGGCGGGACGGCCTTGAGATAGGCGGCGATGGCCTGCCGGTCCTCGTCCGTGAGCTGGGCGGTGTTGGCCACGACCTCGGACATCTCGCCGCCGACCACGTCGAAGTCGGGGGTGAAGCCGGACTGGAGCATGGCGACGATGTCGGCCTCGCTCCATTGCAGGCCGGCGGGGGTGATGTTGGGGTTGTGGCCGGTGCCCGAGGGATCGGGCGCGCCGGACAGCCAGGCGGAGGTGCGCAGGCCGCCCAGGATGTTGCGCGGGGTGTGGCATTCGCCGCAATGGCCCAGCGCCTCCACGAGGTAGCGGCCACGCTCCTGCTCGGGCGTGAGGTCACCTGCGATCACCCAGTCGGTCTGCATGAACAGGAGCTTCCAGCCGCCGAGCGAGCGGCGGATGTTGAAGGGGAAGGGGACCTCGTGCGGCAGGCTCTCGGCGTCGGAGGGGGGGAGCGTCCGCAGGTGGGCCACGAGGTCGGCCACGTCCTGCGGATCGGCCTTGTTGTAGGCGTTCCAGGGAAAGGCGGGGTAGTAGTGCCGCCCCTCGGGCGAGACGCCGCGCAGGACGGCGTTCATCACCTGCGCGTCGGTCCAGTCGCCGACGCCCTGCGGCGACGGCGAGATGTTGGGCGCGACGAAGGTGCCGAACTGGGTGACGAAGCGCTGGCCGCCGGCGAGCACGGGCGCGTCGGTCGTCGGGCTGTCGGGGGCGACGTGGCAGGAGGCGCAGCCGGCGGCGGCGAAGATCGTCCGGCCGCGCGCGGCGTCGCCCTGCAACGCGGCGAGCTCCTCCTCGGGGAGAGGGTCGGGCGCCGTCAGCCACCAGGCCACGCCAGCGCCCACGAGGGCCAAGGCACCCAGGGCCGTCAGCGCCCGTCGCATCATTCGTCCGATTCGCGGTAGTCCTCGTGGCAGCCGCCACAGGACTGGCCCACGGCCCCCATCGCGCCCTGAAGCGTGGCGAGGTCGGTGCCGGCGGCGGCCTGGAGGGCGGTCACGGCCTGGAGAAGGGTCTCCTGCTTGGCGTCGAAGTCGGCCATGTTCTCCCAGATGGCCGGGAGGGCGCGCGATTCCTCCATGTCGGCGTTCGATGTGCCCTCGGGCCAGTAGTAGGACTGATTGATCGAGGCGAGGTGCAGGAGGTTGTCGGCCGCGACCTGGGCGGCGGCGGCGTCATACTCGCGATCGCCGCGCGCCATGCCGCCGACGACGCCCAGGTTGGCGGCGTAGTTGAGCATGTGGCCCTGACGGATCTCCAGGGCGGTCTGCTCGGGGCTCTGGTCCTGGGCGAGGGCGGAGGTGGCGGTCAGCGCGGTGGCGGCGAGGCAGGCGATCTTGGTGAGACGGCGCATCGGACGGGCTTCCTTGGCTGGAGGTGGCTGTGTGGGCAGACTAAGGGCGGACGCGCCGTTGTCCCAATCCGAAAAACGCACACTGCGCTGCGCGTCGGACCAAGGTCCGATCGGCTCGGTGCATGGCGCGGCGGGGATCGGGTCGGCCGGAGCCGGCGGCTCCGGCCGCGTCCGGGTCGGCACGGTCAGCGCGCCTTGCGGCCCCGGACCATGTTGATGATCCAGAGCAGGACGACGGCGCCGATGACGGCGACGAAGATGCTCCAGATCCAGCCGCCGCTGGTCGCGTCGCCCGCGTCGAAGAAGGCGCCGAAGATCCAGCCGCCGACGAGCGCGCCGACGACGCCGATGACGAGGTTCATCAGCAGGCCGTCGTTCCGGCCCATGATCTTCTCCGCGATCCAGCCAGCGATGATGCCGACAATGATCCAGGCGATGATCGACATTGTGCAGTCCTCCGTTGTGGCCGCCCGTGGCGCGACCTGCCGGGCTCCCAACGCGGAACGGGGCGTTTTGATCCAAGCGAAGCGCGCCGGGATCAGTCCTCGCTGAAGCGGACTTTGCCGATGTAGGGGAGGTTTCGGTTGCGCTGGGCGAAGTCGATGCCGTAGCCCACCACGAACTCGTCGGGGATGGAGAAGCCGATCCAGTCGGCCTTGAAGTCCACCTCGCGCCGGGACGGCTTGTCGAGGAGCGCGATGGTCTTGAGCCGGTGCGGCTTGCGGGTGAGCAGGTAGCGCGTGACGTGGTTCAACGTGTGGCCGGTGTCCACGATGTCCTCGACCAGCAGCACGTCACGGCCCTCGATGGCGGCGCGGAGGTCCTTGAGGATGCGGACCTCGCGCGAGGACTCGGTGGCGTCGCCGTAGGAGGAGGCCTCCAGGAAATCGACCTCCACCGGCAGGTCGATCTCGCGCACGAGGTCGGCGATGAACACGAACGAGCCGCGCAGCAGGCCCACGACCACCAGCTTGTCGGTGCCCGCGAACTCGGCCGCGATCTCGCGGGCGAGGTCCTCGATCCGCGCGGCGATGGCCTTGGCGGAAATGAGCTGGTCGATGGCGTAAGGGCGCTGGGGCATGGCTCTCTCGGGGGTCTGGCGCGCGTGTCGTCGCGCCGCGCGAATGGGAACTCAAGGGCTATTCGCGGCCCGGCCCCTTGATCCCGGGGCCGTCCTGTCCGACATGACGCCGCGAACAGTCAGGATACGCCGTTGACCCGCCATTCCGAAACCCGCGTGCTGCCCTACACGGCGCAGCAGATGTACGACCTCGTGGCGGACGTGGCCCGCTATCCCGAGTTCCTGCCCTGGACGGCCGGGGCGCGCATCCGGTCGGTCGAGGACCGGGGGGATCATCAGGAGATGCTGGCGGACCTCGTGGTGTCGTTCAAGCTGTTCCGCGAGAGCTTTGGCAGTCGGGTGCGGCTGTTCCCGGAGCCCAAGCGGATCGAGACGGAATACATTGAGGGGCCGTTCAAGCGGATGGAAAGCGTCTGGGGCTTCCGCGACGTGCCGGGCGGCGTCGAGGTGTCGTTCGCGACGGACTTCGAGTTCCGCAACCGCCTGCTCCAGCACGCGGCGGGGGTGTTTTTCCATCAGGCGATGCAGCAGGTCGTCCGCGCCTTCGAGAAGCGGGCGCAGCAGCTTTACGGGGCGCGTTCCACCGCCTGAACGAGGAGCGCGAGGGCGTGTTGGACGGAAGCCGCGCGCACGGCGTCGCGGCCGAGGGGGCCGAACTCGACGGTCTCGGTCCGGGTGCCGTCGCGGGCGGCGAGGCCGAAGCAGACGCGGCCCTCGGGTTTGTGGTCGGAGCTGCCGGGGCCGGCGATGCCGGTGATCGACAGGGCGAGGTCTGCGCGGGAGCGGGCGAGCGCACCCCCGGCCATCTCTGCCGCGACCTCCTCGGAGACGGCGCCGTGGGCGGCGAGAGTGGCGGCTTGGACGCCAAGGAGGTCCTGCTTGGCCTCATTGGAGTAGGTGACGAACCCGCGCTCGAAGACCAGCGAGGCGCCAGCCGGGGCGGTCAGCGCGCCCGCGAGGAGGCCGCCGGTGCAGCTTTCGGCGACGGCGAGGCGGAGGCCCTGGGCGCGGGCGGCCCGGAGGAGCTGGTCGGCGGTCATTGCATCAGGAGTCCGTGGGAGATCGCGGCGAGGACGATCACGCCGAGGGCGGCGAAGAGGCCGGCGATGAGGTCGTCGAGAAGGACGCCGCCCGCGCCGGGCCGTCGGTCGGCCCAGCCGACGAGCGAGGGCTTCCACACGTCGAACAGGCGGAACAGCAGGAAGGCGGCGATCCAGCCGGGCCAGAGACGCTCCACGGGGACGCCGCGCGCCGCCGCGCCGAAGGCGACGGGGAGGAGCGCGATCCACTGGCCGGCCAGTTCGTCGATGACGACCCAGGAGGGGTCGTGGGGACCGGGCTCGCCCAGCTTGGCGAGGAGGTCGCGGATCGACCAGAAGGCGAGGGCGATGACGGCGATAAGGAGCAGGACGAAGGCGGTCGCGCCCAGGTGGCGCAGGATCGGGAAGGCGAGGATCAGGGCGGCGAGCGAGCCCCAGGTGCCGGGGGCGGGGCGCAGGAAGCCCACGCCGAAAAGGGAGGCGACGAGGCGGCTCATGCGCTCACCAGGGTGGCGGTGGCCAGCGCCGCGACGCCCTCGCGCCGGCCGGTGAAGCCGAGGCGCTCGGAGGTGGTGGCCTTGATGCTGACCCGGTCGGGGGTGAGGCCGAGGCTCTGGCCGATGGCCTGCTTCATGGCGGGAACGTGGGGGCCGACCTTGGGCGCCTCGCAGACCACGGTCACGTCCACGTTGCTGACGCGGTAGCCGGCCTCGCGCGCCAGGGCGCCGGCGTGACGGAGGAAGAGGGTGCTGTCGGCGCCCTTCCATTGCGGGTCCGAGGGCGGAAAGTGCTGGCCGATGTCGCCGAGCGCCAGCGCGCCCAGGATCGCGTCGGTCAGCGCGTGGAGCCCCACGTCGCCGTCGGAATGGGCGAGTACGCCCTGCGAGTGGGAGATGCGGACGCCGCAGAGGGTGACGTGGTCGCCCGGCCCGAAGGCGTGGACGTCGTAGCCGTTGCCCATTCTGACGTCCATGCGCTGCTCCAGGATGCGGGCGGCACGTTCGAGGTCGCCCGGATGCGTGACCTTGATGTTGTCTTCCTCGCCCGCGACGATGGCCACCGCAAGCCCGGCGGCGCGGGCCACCTCCACGTCGTCCGCCGCGCCGCCCGGATGGGCGCGGTGCGCGGCGAGGATCGCGTCGAAGCGGAAGCCCTGCGGGGTCTGCGCGCGCCAGAGTCCGTCGCGGGCCTGGGTTCCCTCGACGATGGAGCCGCCGCGCCAGAGGGCGTCGGTCACCGGGAGGGCCGGGGCGGCACCGGGGCTGTCGTCGAGCGCCGCGACGACCCGCGCGATCAGCGCGGGCGTGGCGCAGGGGCGAGCGGCGTCGTGGATCAGGACGAGGTCGGGGGGATCGGCGGCGAGCGCCTCCAGCCCGGCGCGGACGCTGTCGGAGCGGGTCGCGCCGCCGGGCACGAGGAGGAGGCCGGGGCGGAGTTGCGCGGCTTCGGCGGCCTCGGAAGCGGGATGGACGAGGACCAGGGGCGAAAGGCCGGCGCGGGCCAGAGCCTCGACGGCCCGCCCGGCGACGGTCATCCCCCCGAGATCGCGCCACTGCTTGGGCGGGCCGCCCAGGCGCGAGCCTCGGCCTCCGGCCACGACGATCCCTGCCACGCGCTTGCCCGTATCCATGGCAGGTCCCTAGCGCGGTTGGCGGGGCGGCGCAAACCGCCTCGCTTCCGGGCCATTGATGATGAAACTTTGAGCAACCGGAGTTTCGGCTGCCCGGTGGACGGATCGCCGCGTTGTGGTGGTGGGGCGTTCCATGTAGGACCGGCGCAAGCCTTAATTTCGGGCAAATGTCCAAGGAAGCAGCACGCCCATGTCCGACCTCGCCGACCTTGACCTTCCGGGCCTCGGCCTGGCGTCTCCCGTAGCGCTGGCGCCAATGGCGGGGATCACCGATCTGCCGTTCCGCACGCTGGTGGCGCGGTTCGGCGTGGGCTGGGTCGTGTCCGAGATGGTGGCGAGCCAGGAGATGGTGCAAGCCAAGCCGGGCGTGCGCGAGAAGGCGGAGCTCGGGTTCGGGCAGGCCAATACCGCCGTGCAGATCGCGGGGCGCGACCCCTATTGGATGGCCGAGGCGGCGCGGATGGTCGAGGCCAACGGCGCGCGGCTCATCGACATCAACATGGGTTGCCCGGCCAAGAAGGTGACGAACGGCTGGTCGGGCTCGGCGCTGCTGCGCGAGCCGAACCACGCGCTGCGGCTGATCGAGGCGGTGGTCGGCGCGGTCAAGGTGCCGGTGACGCTCAAGACCCGGCTCGGTTGGGACGACGAGTGCCGGAACGCGGTCCATGTCGTCCGGCGGGCCGAGGCGGCGGGCGTGCGGATGGTGACGGTCCATGGCCGGACGCGGTGCCAGTTCTACAAGGGTCGTGCCGATTGGGACGCGATCGGGCGCCTCCGCGCGGCGGTGACGATCCCGGTGATCGCGAACGGCGACATCGTGGACCTGCCGACCGCGCGGGAGGCGCTGCGGCGCTCGGGCGCGCAGGGGGTGATGATCGGTCGTGGGGCGCAGGGGAGGCCCTGGGTGCCCGCGCAGGTGGCGGCTGGCCTGACGGGCGGGGCTGCGCCGGAGGTGCCGATCAGAACGGCGTTTTCCGACATGGCGAGCGAACATTACGAGGCGATGCTCACGTTCTACGGGAGCGCGCTGGGCGCCAAGGTCGCGCGCAAGCACCTGGGCTGGTACATGGACACGGCGGGCACGCCGTGCGACCTGCGGGCGCTGGTGCTGACCGCCCCGGAGCCTTCGGCGGTGCTGCGCCTCCTGCCGCGCGCCTTGATGGACGTGCCCGAAGAGGCGCGGGCGGCATGATCGAGAACGACGCGCTCTGGGCCTCGCTGCCCGTACCTGCCCTGCTGCTCGGGCCGGACGACCGCATCCTCGACACCAACCCGGCGGCCGAGCTGTTCCTGAACCTGTCGGCCAAGGCGCTGCTCGGCGCCCCGGTCTTCGACAAGGTGATGATCGACGCGCCCCTGGAAGAGGCGTTCCGCCGGGCAAGGGACCAGAGGTCGTCGCTGTCGGTCAACGACGTGGACGTGGGCTCGGGCGAAAGGCCGCCGTTGCAGTGCAACCTCCACTTCGCGCCGCTGGTGCGGAGCGAGGGCCGGATGCTGATGCTCATCGGCCCGCGCGAGATGGCGTCGCGGATGACTCAGAACGTCGGCAGCCAGAAGGCCGCGAAGTCGGCCATCGGCATGGCCGAGATGCTGGCGCACGAGATCAAGAACCCGCTCGCCGGGATCACTGGGGCGGCGCAGCTCCTGTCGATGGGGCTGGACGGCGCGGACCTGGAGCTGACCGACCTCATCGTCGAGGAAAGCCGGCGGATCGTGAAGCTGCTTGAGCAGGTGGAGCAGTTCGGCAACCTGCGGCCCCCGGCGGTGCGGGCGGTCAACGTCCACGACATCCTCGACCGGGCGCGGCAGTCGGCCGCCGTGGGCTGGGGCGCGCATATGCGGTTCGTGGAGGACTACGACCCCTCGCTGCCGCGCACCCTGGCCGACCCGGACCAGCTCGTGCAGGTCTTCCTGAACCTCATCAAGAACGCCTCGGAGGCGGGCCAGCCGGGCGGCACGATCCGGCTGCGGACCTTCTACGAGCCTTCGCTTCGGCTGCGGCGCAAGGACGGGACGCAGGCGCGGCTGCCCTTGCAGGTCGAGATCGTGGACGACGGGCCGGGGCTGCCGCCCGACATCGCCGCCGACATCTTCGAGCCCTTCGTCTCGGGCCGCGAGAACGGAACGGGGCTGGGACTTGCGCTCGTCTCCAAGCTCCTGGGCGACATCGGCGGCTGGATCTCGGTCGAGTCGGTGCCGGGCAAGACGGTGTTCCGCGTCTCGCTGCCTCTCGCCCCCAAGGACGCCCCCGAACCCCCTGAAGGAGAACGCTGAATGGACGGCACCGTCCTTGTCGCCGACGACGACCGCACGATCCGCACCGTGCTGACCCAAGCGCTGACCCGCGCGGGCTGCAAGGTCCATGCGACCTCCTCGCTGGTGACGCTGATGCGCTGGGTGGAGGAAGGGAAGGGCGACCTGGTCATCTCGGACGTCATCATGCCGGACGGGAACGGGATCGAGCAGCTGCCCAAGATCGGCGCGGCGCGGCCGGGGCTGCCGGTGATCGTCATCTCGGCGCAGAATACCATCATGACGGCGATCCAGGCCGCCGAGGCCGAGGCCTACGACTACCTGCCCAAGCCCTTCGACCTGCCCGACCTGATGAAGCGGGCGGCGCGGGCGCTGGACGTGAAGCGCCGCGCGGCACCGATGGCGAAGCCCATGGCGGAGGGAGAGTCGCGGGGCGGCGACCTGCCGCTGGTGGGGCGGACCCCGGCGATGCAGGCGCTCTACCGGCTCGTGGCCAAGGTGATGAACACCACGCTTCCCGTTCTGATCACGGGGGAATCCGGCACCGGAAAGTCGCTGATCGCGCGGGCGATCCACGACTTCTCGGACCGGCGGGGGCAGCCCTTCGTGACCGTCTCGGCGGCCGACCTGCAGGGGGTGGAGGGACCGGCGACGGTGGTGGCGCGGGCCAGGGGCGGGTCGATCCTTCTCGACGAGGTGGGCGACCTGCCGGAGGAGGCGCAGGGACGGCTGGTTCGGATGCTCGACGGTCTGGGCGACGGCGCCCCCCGCGTGATGGCGACCTCGCGCGCCGACCTGATGGCGCGGATGGAAGCCGGGCGCTTCCGCGAGGACCTGTTCTATCGGCTGGGCGGCGTCACCATCGTGGTGCCCAGCCTGCGGGAGCGCGTGGATGACATCCCTCTCCTGGCCGAGCACTTCCTGGCGCGGGCCGAGAAGGAGGGCGCCGCGGCGCGGCGGCTGTCGCCGGGGGCGCTGGAACTGGTGCGGAGCTATTCGTGGCCGGGGAACGTGCGGCAGCTGGAGAACGCGATCCGGCGCATGGTAGTCACCGCCACGGAGGAGGAGATCACCAAGGCCGAGGTCGAGTCGGTCCTGGGCAACCAGCCCGCCATGGAGCCGCTGCGCGGCGGTGGCGACGGCGAACGGCTGATGGGCTCGGTCGCCAAGCACCTGCGGCGCTACTTCGACCTGCACGGGGGAGTGCTTCCGCCGGTCGGGCTCTACGATCGCATCCTCAGGGAGGTGGAGGTCCCGCTGATCGAGATCGCGCTGGACGCCACTGCCGGCAACCAGGCCCGCTGCGCGGACCTCCTGGGGATCAACCGGAACACGTTGCGGAAGAAGATCACCGACCTCGATATTCGCGTGACACGTCGTCGGAAGTTGATGTAAAACCGCCACAGAACCGTGGCCCTCGCGCAAGCGGGGGACCGCGGCGAGGGCGGTCATGGGTTCCGCAGGGGCCCCATCATGAGGCGACGAGCGTGCAGCGAGGGCTGGCGGGCAGGGGTTTGACGCGGCTTGGCCGCTGGGCGCGCCTTCGCCGGGTCCGCAACGCCGGAACTCTGGGCCTCGTGGTCCTTGGCCCCGTTCTGGCGGCCCTGACCTATGTTGTGCTCGGGCCGCTCGATCAGGGGGAGTCGTCGGGAACCCTGCGTCTCGTGCTGCTGGCGGACCTCGTCTACGTGCTGGTCGTGGCGACGCTGGTGTTCCGCGAGACCGGGCGCATGGTCGCGGCGCGACGGGCTCGATCGGCCGGGAGCCGGCTCCATCTGCGGCTGGTCGGGGTCTTCGGAGCGCTGGCGCTGATCCCGACGGTTCTGGTGGCCATCTTCTCGGTCCTCACCATCAATGTCGGACTGGAGGGCTGGTTCTCCTCCCGCGTCCGCGAGGTGGTGTCCTCGTCGCTGGAGGCGGCGCAGGCCTACAAGGAGGAGCACCGGCAGGAGCTGGAGCGCGACGGGCGCAGCCTCGCCCGCTATCTCGACGAGCAGAAGCGCGCCAACTTGGCGGTGTCGGACGGCGACCTGCGGCAGGCGCTGGGGCGGATGCAGGGCCAGATCGAGCGAGGGCTGACCGAGGCCTTCGTGATCGACGGCTCGGGCCAGATCCGGGCGCGGGGAGCGCGCAGCTACGAGTTCGGCTACGAGCGGCCCACCGACGAGGACCTGCGGCTCGCCGAGGCCGAGGGTGTCCGCATCATCGAGGACTGGGGCAACAACGAGTTCCGGGCGCTGATCCCGATGCCGTCGTTCCTCGACCGCTATCTCTACGTCACGCGCCATGTGGATGGGGAGATCCTGTCTCTCCTCGACGAGACGCAGCAGACGGTGGACCTCTACCGCCAGCTCGACCGCGACAAGGGGCGGCTGCTGTTCGAGTTCGGGCTTCTTTACCTCGGCTTCGCATTGATCCTGATCCTGGCGGCGGTCTGGCTGGGGCTATGGTTCGCGGAAGGATTGTCCAAGCCCATCGGACGATTGCTGGGCGCCTCGGAGCGGGTGGGCGCAGGCGACCTCGACGTGCGGGTGATCGAGGAGGACGGCGACGACGAGATCGCCGCGCTGGGCCGGCACTTCAACCAGATGACCAGCCGTCTCAAGGCGCAGCGCGAGACGCTTTTGGAGACGACGGGGCAGATCGAGCGGCGGCGGCGGCTGTTCGACTCGGTGCTGTCCTCGGTGACGTCGGGGGTGGTGGGGCTCGATCCCTCGGGGCGCGTGACCTTCGCCAACCGCTCGGCGCTGCGGCTGCTCGACGTGGAGGGGGTGCGGACGGAGACGGCGCTGGTCGCCGCCGTGCCGGAGTTCGAGCCTCTGTTCCAGACTCTGCGCCGCGAGGGGCGCGAGACGGTGCAGGAGCAGGTCGCGCTGGTGCGCGGCGGCAAGCAGGAGATGCTGCTGGTGCGGATGTCGCCCCGGCGGACGGACGACGGCTCGCTGGAAGGCTACGTGGTGGCCTTCGACGACGTGACGGACCTCGTGTCGGCGCAGCGCATGGCGGCCTGGGGCGACGTGGCCCGGCGCATCGCCCACGAGATCAAGAACCCGCTGACGCCGATCCGGCTGTCGGCCGAGAGGATCAAGCGCAAGTTCGGCCGCAGGCTCGGGGACGAGGCGGCGGACCTGGAGCAGATGACCGACGTGATCGTGCGCCAGACCGAGGACCTGCGACGGATCGTGGACGAGTTCTCGCGCTTCGCGCGGATGCCCGAGCCCGACCGGCGCGACTCGGACCTGACGGCGCTGGTGCGCGATGCCGTGACGCTTCAGGAGGCGGGGCAGCCCGGCGTCCGGTTCGAGACCGTGCTGCCGGCGCAGGCGGTCCCGGCCGAGGTCGATCCGACGATGATCTCGCAGGCGCTGACCAACCTCATCAAGAACGCGGGCGAGGCCATCGAGAGCCGGCAGGAGCAGGGACCGGAAGAGGGGTTCGTGCCCACCATCCGCGTCGCCCTGACCGTGCAGGGCCGCGTGGCGCGGGTTGCCATCGAGGACAACGGCATCGGATTGCCCGAGGATCGCGCCCGGCTGTTCGAGCCCTACGTCACGACACGAGCGAAGGGGACGGGCCTGGGCCTTCCCATCGTCAAGAAGATCATCGAGGAGCACGGCGGAACGCTGGCGCTCGAGGACGGCGAAGGTCGGGGGGCTCGCGCCGTCCTCCGGCTGCCGATCAAGGCGCGGCACGACATCGAAGCAGCAGCAGAAACAGCACAGGCAAGAAGGGCGGTCTAAAGAGATGGGCGACATCCTGATCACCGACGACGAGCGCGACATCCGCGAGCTGATCTCGGACATCCTGAAGGACGAGGGCTATTCGACCCGGCTCGCCGGGACCTCGGACCAGTGCATGGCCGAGATCGCGCGGGAGGTCCCGGCGCTGATGATCCTCGACATCTGGCTCAAGGACAGCCGGATGGACGGGATCGACATCCTCAAGCAGGTCAAGCGCGAGCATCCCGAGATCCCGATCATCATCATTTCGGGGCACGGCAACATCGAGATCGCGGTCGCCGCGATCAAGCAGGGGGCCTACGACTTCATCGAGAAGCCGTTCAACATCGAGCAGCTCCTGGTGGTGATCCGCCGGGCGATGGAGACCTCTCGGCTGCGGCGCGAGAACATCGCGCTCAAGCGCGGCGACAGTCAGAAGGCCGAGATGCTGGGGGAGTCGGCGGCGCTGCGCCAGCTCCGCTCGCAGCTCGACAAGGTGACCAAGTCGAACGGCCGGGTGATGCTGACCGGCGAGCCCGGCGCCGGCAAGGAGACGGCGGCGCGCTACATCCACGCGAACTCCAACCGCGCGGGCGGCCCCTTCGTGGTGGTCTCCTCCGCCTCCATCGCGCCCGAGCGGTTCGAGGAGGTACTGTTCGGCCGCGAGAGCGCCGGCAAGGGCGTCGAGAAAGGCCTGATGGAACAGGCGCACGGGGGGGTGATCTACTTCGACGAGGTGGCGGACATGCCGCTGGGCACCCAGTCCAAGATCCTGCGGGTGCTCGTGGATCAGCAGTTCACGCGGGTCGGTGGCGGCGACAAGGTGCAGGTGGACCTGCGCGTGATCTCCTCGACCAATCGCGACCTGCAGGCGGCCATCGCGGCGGGCAGCTTCCGGCAGGAGCTGTTCCACCGGCTCAACGTCGTCCCCATCGCCGTGCCCTCGCTGGAGGAGCGGCGGGAGGACATCCCGCTTTTGGCCGAGCATTTCGTCCAGCTTCTCAACCGCACCCAGGGCCTGCCGCTGCGGCGGATTGGCGAGGATGCGCGGGCTCTCCTCCAGACGATGCTCTGGCCCGGCAACGTCCGCCAGTTGCGGAACGTGATCGAGCGCGTGCTGATCCTGGGCGAGCCTTCCGGCGACATCTGCGCCAGGGAGCTGCCCTCGCCCGAGGAGGGCGCCACCGAGGAGGGCCGCGTGGTGCTGTCGGGCGGCCTCGCCACGCTGCCGCTCCGCGAGGCGCGGGAGCTCTTCGAGAAGGAATACCTGCTGACGCAGATCAACCGCTTCGGCGGCAACATTTCTCGCACGGCGGCCTTCGTGGGGATGGAACGTTCCGCGCTACATCGTAAGCTGAAGTCTCTCGGGGTCGTGACCGGGCTGAAGACGACGCCGCGACTCGTCTATGCGGAGGAAGGGTGATGTCGAACGACGAAGGTCAGAGTCCGGCGCCGCGGCGGGTCCTGGGGCTGGCCGCCACCAGGGCGGCCGCCACCCAGGGCAAACCCGCCACAGTTGTCGCGCCAGTGCCTTCCACCGGGATGGAGTCCCCGGCCGTGTCGCGGCATAGTGAGGCTGACGGGGACGGCTCGCCGATGCAGGGCCGCAAGAACAAGACGGGAGCCGGCATGGCCGACAGCAAGCAGAACCTTCAGGACGCGTTCCTCAACCACGTCCGCAAGACCAAGGTTCCCGTGACCATCTTCCTCATCAACGGCGTCAAGCTGCAGGGCGTCATCACGTGGTTCGATTCGTTCTGCGTGCTGCTGCGCCGGGACGGCCAGTCCCAGCTCGTCTACAAGAGCGCGATCTCGACCATCATGCCGGCGCAGCCGATCAACCTCTACGACGGGGACGAGTAGTCCTTGCTGGAGCGGGGCGACAAGGCGACCAAGGCCTGGGTCATCCATCCGGAGGTGAAGGGCGACCGCGACGCCCGGCCCGCCGATCCGGCGCTGTCCGAGGCGGTGGCGCTCGCGGCGGCGCTCCCGGGGCTCGACGTGCAGGGCTCGGAGGTGGTGCGGCTCGCTCGGGTCCATCCAGGGATGTTGTTCGGCTCGGGCAAGATCGAGGAGCTGAAGGCCCGCTTCCAGGCTCATGAGGTCGAGCTGGTTCTGGTGGACGGGTCGGTGAGCCCTGTGCAGCAGCGCAACCTCGAGAAGGAATGGGGCGTGAAGCTCCTCGACCGGACAGGGCTGATCCTGGAGATCTTCGCCGACCGGGCGCGGACGCGCGAGGGCGTGTTGCAGGTCGAGATGGCGGCGCTGAGCTACCAGCGCACGCGGCTGGTGCGATCGTGGACCCACCTCGAGAGGCAGCGTGGCGGCTTCGGCTTCGTCGGCGGCCCCGGCGAGACGCAGATCGAGGCCGACCGGCGGGCGATCGACGACCAGCTCATCAAGCTTCGGCGGCAGATCGACCGGGTGGCGCGGACGCGGACGCTGCACCGCGCGGCGCGGGCCAAGGTGCCGTTCCCGGTGGTGGCGCTGGTGGGCTACACCAACGCCGGCAAGAGCACGATCTTCAACAGCCTCACCGGGGCCGAGGTGCTGGCGAAGGACATGCTTTTCGCCACGCTGGACCCGACGATGCGGCGGGTGCGACTCCCTGCGGGGCTGGACGTGATCCTGTCGGACACGGTGGGCTTCATCAGCGATCTGCCGACGGAACTGGTCGCGGCCTTCCGCGCCACGCTGGAGGAGGTGCTGGACGCCGACCTGATCCTGCACGTCCGCGACATCAGCCATCCGCAGACCGACTCCCAGGCGCGGGACGTGGAGACGATCCTGCAGAGCCTCGGCGTGACCGAGGCGACGCCGCTGATCGAGGTCTGGAACAAGATCGACCTCCTGAACGGGGGGGGCCGCGCGGCCGTGCAGGTCCAAGGGGACCGAGAGCCTGCCGTGTTCCCCGTCTCGGCGCTGAGCGGGGAGGGGCTGGATGTCCTCCTGGCCGAGGTTGCGCGGCGGCTCGATGAGCCCCGGGAGGAGGAGGAGATCGTGGTCCCCTTCGCCGCCGGGCGTCTGCGGGCTTGGCTCCACGAGAACCGGCTCGTGCTGTCGGAGCAGGAGGAGGAGCGCGGCACGCGGATGCGGGTGCGCTGGACCGCGCGGCAGAAGGATAGATTCCTGACGCTGTAGGACGGACCTCGGCCTTGCCCGGAGCGATGGTGGCGGGCTTGGGTCCCCCTTATGGGGCCGTGGCCTCCGGCACCAGCTCCGTGATCCCCACCGCCGCGGCGCGCGCGAGCGCCGGGTCGAGCGACATCGGAATGTATTCGCCCCGCCGCCAGAGCTCGCCCAGGTCGTCGTAGTGGCGCGACAGCGGGTGGCCGGACTGGCCCGTCGAGACGATGAACACCGACGAGTCCGGGTCCGCGAAGTCGTAGACGCCGCGATAGACCGCCGCGTGGACGTTGAGATAGGGGTTCGGTCCCGTGCCGAGAGTGCGGGCGCGGTTCAGCGTGTGATCGTCGCCGCTCGTGGACTGGCGGAGGTTGACGAACCAGGACAGGAGCGGCGTCCCACCGAGCACGGGGTGGTTGTGCGCCGCCTCGTGGGCATCGCCCCAGCGCAGCGACTCAAGCGCGGCCCCGCGGGATTCGGCGATTGCGACCAGGGCGTCGTCGAGCGCCTGACGGGCGATGTCGTCGCAGGTCTCCACAGGGGCGGACTGCCGCACGTCGCACCAGACCGAGGCCCCATTGATGTCCCTGAACACCCGCTCGATGAACAGCGGTTCCATGTGGGTGAAGGGGTCGGCCAAAGGCCCCAGCTCGTCGCGGATCAGCCGCTCCTGCAGCGCGCGCATCCAGGCCGAATAGATCAGGGGCTCGGGAAGGTGCTCGTTCATCTCGCCGTTCCACTCGGCCAGGAGTTCGAGCGCGCGCTGGCGCTGCCGCTCGGGCGTGCCGTCGGGGGCGGCGTCGCCGGTGAACCAGAGGTCGCGGCCGACCAGCGGCAGGAGGGTGCGCGCGGCGGGGGACACGGTGTCGAGCTGCGCCTCGACGAAGCTGTCGCGGCTGTGCAGCTCGCGCGATTGCATCAGGAACTGCCACCGCTGGATGCGCTGGCTGTCGCCCCAGAGGAAGGACAGGTGGTCCGGGAAGGGCGCGTCGAGGATCTTGTTGTTGGTGTTCCCCACGAGGCCGCCCGGGGGATCGAGGAAGACCGGGTTGGCCGAGGCCGGGCGGACCCCCTTCCAGCGGTTCTGCGGCTTGTAACCCAGCGTCGGCATCCGGCCCTGGCTCTCGTGGCCTGCATCGCGGACGGGGATCGCGCCGACCGTCGTCATGGCGATCCTGTTGCGGTCGGCCAAAACGAGATTCTGCGACGGCGCGACGAGGAGTCGCCCCGCTGCCAGCCCCTCCTCCACGTCGTGGGCGCGCATCAGGCGCAGGCCGGCGCTGAACGTCGTGTCGCGGTCCGAGAGCGCCGTCCACGACAACGACATGACGTGGCCCGCCGGGCGGACGAGGCCGAGGTCGAAGTCTTCCGGGCCAAGGACGGGGCCGTTCTGCGTCCATTCTAGCCGAATAGTGACGGCAGGCGCGTCCTTCACCTCGATGATGCTGTCGCGGGTCACGAAGGCCGCCCAGCCGTCCGGGGTGCGATACTGGCTTGGGTCCTCCGTGTTCACCTCCTCGGCATGGATGTCCAGGTCGTCGAGGTAGCTGGAGGTGACGCCCCAGCCCAGGTCGGCGGAGCGGCCGGACAGGATCAGCGGCAGGCCGGGGATGGTGCCGCCGATGACGCCGCCGCTCCGCAGCTCCAGACGGGCGAGGTAGAAAAGCGAGGGTGCGGTCAACCCGAGATGCGGGTCGTTGGCGAGAAGCGTCGCGCCCGAGGCCGAGCGCGCCACCCCCGCCGCCCAAGCGTTCGAGGCTCCGGCGAAGGGCAGGCCGGCGTTGGGGAACAGAGGGTCGCGCGGCGCCGCCTGGGCAAAGCTCGGTCGCGCGCCGGGGACAAGCTCGGCATAGGCGGGCAGGGCGGCCACGCCGGGTCCCGGCATGTCGGGAAGGAGGTCGGCCAGGCGCTCCGGGGCGAGGACGAGCGAGGCCCGGGCTCGCAGCACCTCGGCGTCGATCTGGGCGTTGAGCTGGAGCGCCATCAGCTTGAGAACCGCCAGCGAGTCGGCCGGCTGCCAGGGCGCGATCGCCTGCGGGAAGAGCCACATCTCGGGCGCGCCGCGTCCCCGGGCGCCCTCGTTGACCTCGGCCAGCCAAGCGTTCACCCCAGCACTATAGGCGTCGAGGGCACGCCGCGCCTCCGCGTCCTGCGCCTCGACCGAGCGGGTGGCGAGGGCGTAGAGGTCGAGCCGTCGCATCAGCCGGTCGATGGGCAGGGTCCGTTCTCCGAAGATCTCGGACAAGCGGCCCTGGGCAGTGCGGCGCAGCAGGATCATCTGCCAGAGCCGGTCCTGCGCCTGCGCGTAGCCCAAGCCGAAAAACACGTCCTCGTCGGTCGCGCCGAAGACGTGCGGCACGTCCGAATGGTCCCGCACGATCTCGACCGGGGCCGAAAGGCCCGCGACCTCGGCCGTGGCGTCGTAGTCGGGCAGCGAGCGCGCGGCGAGCCAGTAAGCCAGCCCGAAGCCCGCGACGCCCAAGGCGATGAGCGCCACCGTCGCCCGGAACAGCCAACGGAAGAGGATGACCAAGGGAGGGCTCCAGGAGACTTGGTTGACGCGGTCGGAAGGTGCGGGCAACCGTTTGGCAGGCTTTGGCGAAGGGGGCAAGCGCATGGCGGACAGGACGGGGGAACGGCTCGCCTTCCTGGGATTGGGCGTGATGGGCGGACCGATGGCCGGGCATCTGGCGCGCGCCGGCGCATCGGTCACGGTCTACAATCGCACGTCCGCCAGGACGGAGGCTTGGGTGGCGAAGCATGGGCACCGGAGCGCGCCCACGCCCCGCGAGGCGGCGGAAGCGGTCCAGGCCGTCCTGGCCTGCGTGGGCAACGATGACGACCTGCGAAGCGTCTGCCTTGGCCCCGACGGGGCCTTCGCGGGAATGGCGGAAGGAACGCTCTTCATCGACCACACCACGGTCAGCGCCAAGGTCACGCGTGAGCTGGCCGCCGAGGCCGCGCGGCGCGGGATCGGCTACGTGGACGCGCCGGTCTCGGGCGGGCAGGCGGGGGCGGAGAAGGGCCAGCTCTCGATCATGTGCGGCGGCGCGGAAGGCGACTACGCACAGGCCGAGGCGATCGTGGCACCCTACGCCAAGGTTTGCCGGAGGCTCGGCGAGGCGGGGGCGGGCCAGATGGCGAAGATGGCGAACCAGATCGCCATCGCGGGGCTCGTGCAGGGGCTGTCGGAGGCGCTGGCCTTCGCCGAGAAGGCGGGGCTCGACGGACGGGCGCTCGTCGAGGTGATCTCCCAAGGCGCGGCCGGGTCGTGGCAGATGGCGAACCGGCATGGGACGATGCTGGAGGACCGCTTCGACCACGGCTTCGCGGTGGACTGGATGCGGAAGGACCTCGGCATCTGCCTCGACGCCGGGCGGGAGATCGGGGCGAGCCTGCCCGTCACAGCCCTCGTGGACCAGTTCTACGGCGACGTGCAGGCCATGGGGGGCGGGCGCTGGGACACGTCGAGCCTCATCAAAAGGCTGCGGCGTTAAAGGGAGCGGACCGGGAGCCCGCCCGCCTTCAGCGTTCCGGGATCAGGCCCCGTGGCGAGAAGCGCAGCATCAGGAGCAGCACGAGACCCATGGTCAGCAGCCGCATATGCGCGCTCGCGTCCTGGAGGTGCGACGCGATGGGCGAATCGGGTGGCAGCACGGTGGCGAGGGCGCCGAAGAGCGCGTTGCCCACCGGTTCCACGATCACCCAGAGCCACCAGATCAGGAAGCCGCCCAGCACCGCGCCCCAGTTGTTGCCCGAGCCGCCGACGATCACCATCACCCAGATCAGGAAGGTGTAGCGGAGCGGCTGGTAGGAGCCCGGCGTGAGCTGGCCGTCGAGCGTCACCATCATCGCCCCGGCGATGCCGCAGAGCGCCGACCCCAGGACGAAGATCTGGAGATGCCGGGCGGTAACGTCCTTGCCCATCGCCTCGGCCGCCACCTCGTTGTCGCGGATGGCGCGCATCATCCGGCCCCAGGGGCTTTTCAGCGCGAGCTGCGCCAGGAGGAGGAGCCCGGCGAGGACCACGGCGAAGAGGCCGAGGTAGAGCACCTTCACCCAGAGCGTCGAGGCGTCCACCGCGCTCAGGCCCAGCGAGGCGGCGCGGGCGACGAAGGCCGGGTCGGTCTGGAGCGCGATCTCCTGCGGCACGGGAGCGGGCAGGCCCACCACGTTCTTGACGCCCCGGGCGAGCCAGTCCTCGTTCTTCATCACCGCGAGGATGATCTCGGCGATGCCCAGCGTCGCGATGGCGAGGTAGTCCGAGCGCAGGCCCAGGGCGGTCTTGCCGATGATCCAGGCCGCGCCGGCGGCGAGCAGCCCCCCGGCGGGCCAGGCGAGCAGGACGGGGAGGCCGAGGCCACCGAGGTTGCCGCTGACCGAGGGGTTCACCGCCTCGACGGCGAGCACGCCGGGGTCGAGGACCCAGCGGGCCGCGAGGAAGCCGAGGACACCGACGACGACCAGGGCCAGCGCCCGGCCACGGCCCGCCGTCATGCGCCCGCGCAGCACGACCAGCGCCACGACGGTGAGCGCTCCGAGCGCCAGGCCTGCGATGACGCGCAGGCCGCCGGCGCTCCAGGCCTCCGGCTGGGGCGGCGTGGCGACCAGGACGGTGGCGAGGCCGCCCAGGGCGACGAAGCCCATGACGCCCACGTTGAAGAGCCCGGCGAAGCCCCATTGCAGGTTCACGCCCAGCGCCATGATGGCCGAGATCAGGCCCATGTTCACGACGGTCAGCGCGTAGTTCCAGCCCATCGCCGCGCCGGTCACCGCGATCAGCGCCGCCATGCCGGCATAAAGCAGGACGGCGCGGAGGTGGTCCGGGCGGGCGATGGGCTTGGCTAGGGTCGCGTCGGGGAGGGTGGTCATACCGATTGACCCTTGAAGAGGCCCGTGGGCTTGAACAGGAGGACGATGATGAGGATCGCGAAGGAGACCGCGAACTTGTATTCGGTGGTCATGAGTTGCAGCAGGCCCGCCGGCACCCAGTCGCCCGGCACGGCGTAGGCCACGACCTGCTTCCAGGCATAGGTGACCATGACCTCGGAGAAGGCGATCACGAAGCCGCCGGCGATGGCGCCGAGCGGGTTGCCGAGGCCGCCCACGACGGCGGCCGCGAAGATCGGCAGCAAGAGCTGGAAGTAGGTGAATGCCTTGAAGCTCTTGTCGAGGCCGTAGAGCACGCCCGCTGTGGTCGTCAGCGCCGCGACGATGATCCAGGTCACGGCCACCACACGGTCGGGGTTGATGCCCGACAGCAGCGCGAGGTCCTCGTTGTCCGAGAACGCCCGCATCGACTTGCCGGTGCGGGTGCGGTTCAGGAACCAGAACAGCGCCGCCACCGCGAGCGCCGCAACCACCAGCGTGATGAGCTGGGTGGAGCGAAGCGCCAGCCCCTCCTCCAGCCCCGACCAGTCGCGGAAGTCGCGGGCGTTGATCACGAAGCGCGCGCCGTCCGTGAACTGGATGTCCTCCACGCCGACGAGGAAGCGGGTGATCGCGCTCATGATGAACATGACGCCCAGGGAGGCGACGACGTAGATCACAGGCGCCGCCCGCTTGACGCGGTAGAAGCGATACACCGCCCGGTCGGTGCCCAGCACGAGGAGCGCCGTCGCGGCGATGCCCAAGGGCAGCGCGAGCAGCGCCGTCGGCAGCGGGCCGAAGGTCACGCCGAGCGCCTGCAACCCGAAGGTCAGGAGGATCGTCGCCGCCGTCCCGAAGGCCATCGTCTCGCCATGCGCGAAGTTGGAGAATCGCAGGATGCCGTAGACGAGCGTCGCCCCGAGCGCGCCCAGCGCGAGCTGCGCCCCATAGGCGGCGGCCGGGATGAACACGAAGTTCAGGAAGGTGACGAGGGCGTTGAGCAGGTCCATCAGGGTCTCCGGCGGCTGGGAATCGGAGCGGCAGAATGCCACGAGCCGGGTTCACGAATCCTGACAGCAACGAACGGTGGGTTTACCACGAAGTTAACGGGGCGGCGCATCGTTAACCTCCCAGGAAGCTCTTGCGGACCTGCGGGTCGGCCAGCAGCTCCTTGCCGGTGCCGGTGAAGGCGTTCCCGCCCTGCACGAGGACGTAGCCGCGATCCGCGATCTCCAGCGCCTGCCGGGCGTTCTGCTCCACCATCAGGATGGTGATGCCCTGCCGCGCGACCTCGATGATGCGGTCGAAGAGCTCGTCCATGACGATGGGGGAGACGCCGGCCGTGGGCTCGTCGAGCATCAGGACCGAAGGCTGGGTCATCAGCGCGCGGCCCACGGCGACCTGCTGGCGCTGGCCGCCCGACAGCTCGCCGGCGGGCTGGCGGCGCTTGGCCTTGAGGATGGGAAAGAGGTCGTAGATCTGCTCGATGGTGCCCCGGATGTCGTCGCGGCGCAGGAACGCGCCCATCTCCAGGTTCTCCTCCACGGTCATGGAGGCGAAGATGTTGCGGACCTGGGGCACGAAGGCCATGCCCTTGGCGACGCGGGCCTGGGGGCTGAGGCGGGTGATGTCCTCGCCATTCAGGCGCACCGAGCCCTGGCGGAGGTCGAGCATCCCGAAGACCGCCTTCATGGCGGTGCTCTTGCCCGCGCCGTTGGGGCCGACGATCACGGCGATCTGCCCCTTCTCGGCGGCGATGGTGCAGCCGTTCAGGATGCTGGGGCCCCGCCCATAGCCGCCGACCATCCCCTCGCCGACGAGGAAGGCGTCGGTCAGCCGTGGCGCGGGCCGGGTGCCGCTGTTGTCGGCGACGTGGAGGCCGCCGCCACCGGGCTTGACGATGGAGGCGTCGTTGTTGCCCCGGTCGTCGTGGAGGGGATCATGGGTGTCGGTCATGCCGGGACCTTGTTCTTGAGGCCGGTGCCCAGGTAGGCCTCGATCACCGCCTCGTTCCGAAGGATCTCCTGCGCCGAGCCCTCGGCCAGCACCTTGCCCTGCGCCATGACGATCACCGGGTCGCAGATGCGGGAGATGAAGTCCATGTCGTGCTCGATGACGCAGAAGGTGTAGCCGCGTTCGCGGTTCAGCCGCACGATGGCGTCGGCGATGGTGTTCAGGAGCGTGCGGTTCACGCCCGCGCCCACCTCGTCCAGGAACACGATCCTGGCGTCCACCATCATCGTGCGGCCGAGTTCGAGCAGCTTCTTCTGCCCGCCCGACAGGTTGCCGGCCCGTTCGTCGGCGACATGGGCGATGGTGAGGAAGTCGAGCACCTCGTCGGCCTTGCGGCGGAGCGCGGCCTCCTCCTGCCGGATGCGGCCCCGGGCGAACCAGGCGTTCCACAGGCTCTCGCCCGCCTGGGCGGCGGGGACCATCATCAGGTTCTCGCGGACCGTCATGGAGGAGAATTCATGCGCGATCTGAAAGGTGCGGAGCAAGCCCTTGTGGAACAAGGCGTGCGGGGGCAGGCCGGTGATGTCCTCGCCCGCCATGGTGACGCGGCCGGAGGTCGGCGGCAGCCGCCCGGCGATGACGTTGAACAGGGTCGTCTTGCCCGCGCCGTTCGGGCCGATCAGCCCGGTGATCGAGCCCTTGCGGATGCGGAGGCTCGCGCCGTCCACGGCGTGGAAGCCACCGAAATGCTTGTGGAGGTCGTGGACCTCGATCATGCGGGGGACCCTTCTGGGGAAAGGACCCTGGGCCGGGTCCCTTGGATACGCGACGGCCCGGGGCCTTACCCCGGGCCGCGCAAGTCCGTCAATCGGAACTTGAGGTCAGCGGAAGCGGACGGTCTCGATGGAGCCGGTGCCGAACTCCACCTCGCGGAAGTTCCCGGCCGAGTCGCCGCCGCCGATCATCTCCACCGCCGTGGCGCCGACGTAGTCGATGTCCGTGCCGGCGGCGATCAGCTCCAGCGCGCGGCCCAGCTCGCCGGGGAGGATCTGCTCGCCCGGGGCGTTGGCGATCGCCTCGACCTGGGCGGTCCAGTCGGCGCCGGCGGTCGAGCCGGCGGCGGCCATGGCTAGCATCATCAGCGCGGCGGCGTCATAGGATTCGCCCGTGTAGACCGAGGTGCCGTCGAGGTCCTGCGCGGCGGCGATCTCCTGGAAGCGGGTGGCGCCGGGGCTGTCCGAGCCGGGCAGGGTGCCGAAGGAGGAGGACAGGCCGTCGCCCAGGGCGTCCACGATGTCCTGGCCGACCATGCCGTCGGGGAACACGAAGGTCTCGAAGGCGCCGGTGTCGAGCGCGTTCTGCACGATGCCCCGGCCGCCCTGGTCGGTGTAGCCCGCCACCAGCAGAACGTCAGACCCCGAAGCGGCGAGCGAGCCGACCTCGGCCGAGTAGTCGGCCTTTCCGTCCTCGTGCGGGACGGTGATGGAGACGGTGCCGCCCTGGGCCTGGAAGGCCTGGGTGAACGAGTCCGACAGGCCCTTGCCGTAGTCGTTGTTGGTGTAGGTCAGGGCCACGTCGGTGGTGCCGCGTTCCGTCAGCACCTGGGCCAGGATCTCGCCTTGCCGCGAGTCGGAGGGGGCGGTGCGGAAGAAGAGGCCGTTGTCCTCGGCGGTGGACAGGCCCGGCGAGGTCGCCGACGGGGAGATCATGCCGATGCCGTTCGGGACGGCGACGTTGGCCAGGACCGCCCCGGTCACGCCCGAGCAGTCCGCGCCCATGATGGCGTTGACGCCGCCGTTCACCAGCCCTTCGGCCGCGGCGGTGGCGGCGGCGGAGTCGACGCAGGTGGAGTCGGCGCGCTCGGAGGCGACCTGCTGGCCGAGGATGCCGCCGGCGGCGTTGACCTCGGCGATGGCGATCTCGGCGGCGGTGGCCATGTTCGGCATGATCGATTCCAGCGGGCCGGTGAAGCCCAGGAGGATGCCGATCTTCGGCGCGGCGGCGTCCTGCGCGGCGGCGGCGCCGGCCAGCAGCGCTAGGCCCGAGGCGGCCAGGAGGAGGTTCTTCATGCGTCGTCTCCCTGACGGATTCTTCATTCCGGCGGGCAGGCTAGACGCGCACCTGCCGAAAGGAAAGGCACCTTCCAAGGGCAGCGCGGGCCGGGGTCAGGCGGGCTGGCGGACGACGCCTTGCGTGCCCTTCTCGCGGTAGGGGGTGGTGCCGTAATGGGCGCGGTAGCACTTGGAGAAGTGCGAGGGCGAGGCGAAGCCGCAGGCCAGCGCGACGTTGATGACGCTCATGTCGGTCTGCATGAGCAGGTTGCGCGCCTTCTGGAGCCGGAGTTCCATGTAGTAGCGCTTGGGGGAGCGGTCGAGGTAGCGGCGGAACAGGCGTTCGAGCTGGCGGGTCGAGAGGCCCACGTCGCGGGCCAGCGTCGCGGGGGAGATCGGCTCCTCGATGGCCTGCTCCATGACCTGGATGACGCGGGAGAGCTTGGGATGGCGCACGCCGATCCGGGTGGGGATCGACAGGCGTTGCGTGTCCTGGCCGGTGCGGATGGAGCTGTAGATGAGCTGGTCGGCGACGGCGTTGGCCAGCTCCTCGCCGTGGTCGTCGGCGATGAGCTTGAGCATCAGGTCGATGGAGGCGGTGCCGCCGGCGGTGGTGATGCGGTTGCCGTCGATCACGAAGACCGAGCGGGTGAGGTCCACCTCCTCGAACTCCTCGAGGAAGGAGTCCTGGTTCTCCCAGTGGATCGTCGCGCGCTTGCCGTCGAGCAACCCCGCCTTGGCGAGGCTGTGGGCCGCCGTGCAGAGGCCGGCGATGACGACGCCGCGCCGCGCCTCGCGCCGGAGCCAGTTGACCAGGGTCCGCGTCGTCGCCGCTTGCACGTCGAGGCCACCGCAGACCATCAAGGTGTCGTCGCGCGACAGCTCGCCCAGGTCCATGTCGAGCCGGAAGACGCTGCCGTTCGAGCAGGTGGCGCTCTCGCCGCTCTCGCCGGCCAGGACCCAGGTGTAGAGCGTCCGGCCCGCCATGCGGTTGGCGATCCGCAGGGATTCGACCGCGCAGGCGAAGCTGAGCATAGTGAAGTCGTCCAGCAGCACGAAGACGAAGCGGCGGGCGCGAGGGCCAGGGCTGTCGAGCTCGACGAGCTGGGGCTGGATGTTCATGAGGATACCCCGGGCGACGACTTATCGCCTGGGAGCGACATTCTCAGGTTCCCCGATCCGCCACAAGGGCGCTCGGATGCGACACGGCGATGTCGCGGAAGGGATGTCCAGAGGGCCGTTCGGGCGGTTTTGCAATGGACTTGCCCGGCCCGAGGGGATAAGCGCCGGCAATTGGGGGCTCCGTTTCCCCGTCACGGCCGAGGAGGGCGACCATGGGAGACTGGCAGAAGACCGACTGGCGCAGGTTGCCGCGCGTGCAGATGCCGGACTATCCCGACGCGGACCGGCTGCGCGGCGTCGAGGCGCGGCTCGCCTCGTATCCCCCGCTCGTCTTCGCGGGCGAGGCGCGGCGGCTCAAGGCCCATCTCGCCAAGGTCTCGCGCGGCGAGGCCTTCCTCCTCCAGGGCGGCGACTGCGCCGAGAGCTTCGCCGAGTTCTCGGCCGACAACATCCGCGACACCTTCAAGGTGCTCCTGCAGATGGCGATGGTCCTGACCTACGGCGCCAAGGTGCCGGTGGTGAAGGTGGGCCGCATGGCCGGGCAGTTCGCCAAGCCGCGCTCGGCCGCGCTGGAGACGGTGGGCGGCGTCGAGCTTCCGTCCTACAAGGGCGACATCATCAACGGCTTCGACTTCACGCCCGAGTCGCGGCTGCCCGACCCCGACCGGATGCTCCAGGCCTACCTCCAGGCCGCCGCCTCGCTGAACCTTCTGCGCGCCTTCTCGACTGGCGGCTACGCCGACGTGCGCAAGGTCCACGCCTGGACGCTGGGCTTCACCGCCAGCCCCGAGGCCGAGAAGTACCGCGAGCTGGCCAACCGGATCTCCGACACGCTCGACTTCATGGCGGCGATGGGCATCGACGACGAGGCCGCGCACGCGCTGGAGACGGTGGAGTTCTTCACCTCCCACGAGGCGCTGCTGCTGGAATACGAGGAGGCTCTGACTCGGGTCGATTCGACCACCGGGCAATGGCTGGCGGGCTCGGGCCACATGATCTGGATCGGCGACCGCACGCGGCAGCCGGACGGGGCGCACGTCGAATACTGCCGGGGCGTCCAGAACCCCATCGGGCTCAAGTGCGGGCCGTCGATGAGGGCCTCGGACCTCAAGGCGCTGATGCAGCGGCTGAACCCGCGCAACGAGGCCGGGCGGCTGACGCTGATCGCCCGCTTCGGGGCGGGCACGGTCTCCGAGCACCTGCCGCGCCTGATCCGTGCCGTGCAGGAGGAGGGGGCGAACGTCGTCTGGTCCTGCGACCCGATGCACGGCAACACGATCAAGTCGTCGTCGGGCTACAAGACCCGGCCCTTTGAGTCGGTGCTGCGCGAGGTGCGGGAGTTCTTCGCGGTCCACAACGGCGAGGGCACGATCCCTGGCGGCGTGCATTTCGAGATGACCGGCAAGGACGTGACCGAATGCACCGGCGGCGTCCGCGCCGTCACCGACGAGGACCTCTCCGACCGCTACCACACCGCCTGCGACCCGCGCCTCAACGCCAGCCAGGCGCTGGAGCTGGCCTTCCTCGTGGCCGAGGAGCTGTCGGGCCGGCGCGCGGACCTGAGCCGGGCCGAAGCCGTGTGACCGGGCCGGGCCGGGGGCGGCGGGCCGCCGCCCCCGATCAGTCGTTCGACACCACGAGGCGCAGGTAGGGCCGCGCCGACCGGGCGGGGCCGGCCGCGGCTGGGACCGCCGGGATGGGCGGGGCAGGGGGCCCGACCTTCTCGATCCGCAGCGTCTCGTCCTCCAGGATGTCGAGGCGCACGCGGGAGAGCCGGGACGGCCGGTCGAGGAACAGGCCGCCCACGGCGCGCGTGACCCGCCCCTCCCGGTCGGCGAGCGGCAGAAGCAGCAGGCGGCCGGTCAGGGGCGGTTGCAGGACGCCGCGCCAGCCGCTCACCGGAAGATCGACGAGGGCCGGGTCGTCGAAGCAGCGGTCGAGCCAGACGCGGAGCCGCTGGCGGCCGGGACCGGCGAAGAGCGACGAGATCGGCAGGCCGGCGAGCTCCAGCCCCGCGAGGTTGCAGAGCTCCTGCCCGCCGATGCGGAAGCGGGCGATGCCGGGCGCGATGCGCTCCAGAAGGAAGGCGTGGGGCAGGGCGGATTCGATGCGGCTGGCGTCGAGGTCGCGGCGGCGCGGCGGCCGGCGGTCGCCGCCCAGCTCGCGCCAGTAGGATTCGAGGAGCGTCATCGCGGCCCGGCCTTCCGGCACCTTGCGGAACAGCGGCGACAGAGGGCGCTGGCCGGTCGGTCCGAGGTTCGCCAGGAGATCGCTGGGCTGATCGTCACGGGACATGGGGCTCTCCTCGGGCGGGCTGGACGGGGACGGGATGATCGTTTCCTGTTTCTTAAAATAGCGACCTTCCGGCCGATGTCCGTTACTAAAGTGTTAAAGGGTTAAGGCCGCTCCGGCCGTCGTCGCCCGCCAGGAGGACCGATGATCCGTTCGATGACCGCTTTCGCCAGCCGCCGGGGCGACCTGGACGCGATCGTGTGGGACTGGGACCTGCGGAGCGTGAACGGGCGGGGGCTCGACCTGCGGCTCCGCCTGCCCGAGGGGATCGAGGGGCTGGAGGCAGGGGTGCGCGCCGCCCTCTCGGCCCGGTTGTCGCGGGGGAGCGTGTCTCTGGCGCTGCGGCTGTCGCGCGGCGCGGGCGAGGGGGGCCTCGCCATCGACGAGGCGCAGCTCGACCGCGTGCTGCACGCCCTGGAGCACGTGCAGCAGCGCGCCTTCGCCTTGGGCGTCACGCTCGGGCAGGCGACGGCGGCGGACGTGCTGGCGCAGAGGGGCGTGGCGGTCCCGGCGGTGGCGCCGGAGGAGGAGGGGCTTCGGGCGGCGCTGCTTGCGGACCTGGAAGGGCTCCTTGATGATTTCATGGCGGCACGGGAGGGCGAGGGGGCCGCGCTGGAGACTCTTTTGGCGAATCAGATAGCTAGCATCGAATCCCTGGTGGAGGAGTCCCAGCGGCTCGCCCAGGCGCGGCGTGACGAATCCCGGGGCGAGCTGCGGGCAGCGCTGCGGCGCGTGGCCGAGGCCATGCCCGAGATGGACGAGGCCCGGCTCGCGCAGGAGCTGGCCCTGATCGCCGTCCGGTCGGACGTGACCGAGGAGATCGACCGGCTCCGCGCCCATGTCGCGCAGGCGCGCGAGCTGGTCGCCGACCCCCGTCCGGTCGGCCGCCGGCTCGACTTCCTCGCCCAGGAGCTGAACCGCGAGGCCAACACCCTCCTGTCCAAGTCCGGCTCCTCGGGCCTGTCCCGCATCGGCCTTGACCTCAAGGCGGCCATCGACCAGATGCGCGAGCAGGTCCAGAACGTGGAGTGACGCATGACGGCCCAGGACGTGCCCAGCCGGCGGGGCCTGCTCGTGATCCTCTCCTCCCCATCCGGGGCCGGCAAGACGACCATCGCGCGCCGGCTCCTCGCCGCCGACCCGGCCATGGGCTTCTCCGTCTCGGCCACCACGCGCCCGCCGCGCCCGGGCGAGGTGGACGGGCGGGAATACCACTTCGTCACCCGGCCCGAGTTCGAGGCGATGATCGCGGCCGGCGAGCTGCTGGAGCACGCCGAGGTCTTCGGCAACCTCTACGGCTCGCCCCGCCGGCCCATAGAGGCGGCGATGGCCGAGGGACGCGACACGCTCTTCGACATCGACTGGCAGGGGGGGCAGCAGGTCCGCAACTCGCCCCTCGGGCGCGAGGTGGTGTCGGTCTTCATCCTGCCCCCCTCCCTGGCCGAGCTGGAGCGGCGCCTGCGCTCGCGCGGGCAGGACTCGCCCGAGGTGATCGCCGGCCGCATGGCGCGCTCCATGGCCGAGGTGAGCCACTGGGCCGAATACGACTACGTTCTGGTGAACCGCGACCTGGACGAGACCGAGGCGCGCGTGCGCCACGTCGTCGAGGTGGAGCGGCTGCGGCGCGAGCGGCAGCCCTGGCTGAACGACTTCGTGCGGGGGCTGGCCCGCGAGTTCGAGGAGGCGCGATGATCTGGACGCTGGACGGCGAGGGGCCCGAGATCCACCCGACCGCCTGGATCGCCCCGGACGCGCAGGTGATCGGCCGCGTCCGCATCGGCCCCCGCGCCTCGGTCTGGTTCGGGGCGGTGCTGCGCGGCGACAACGAATGGATCGAGGTGGGCGAGGGGACCAACATCCAGGACCTGTCCTGCCTCCATTCCGACTGGGGCTTCCCGCTGACGGTGGGCGCGGGCTGCACGATCGGCCACCGCGCCATGCTGCACGGCTGCGCGATCGGGCCGAACACGCTGGTCGGGATGTCGGCCACCGTGCTCAACGGCGCGCGGATCGAGCGCGACAGCCTCGTGGGGGCGGCGGCGCTGGTGACCGAGGGCAAGGCCTTCGAGCCCCGCAGCCTGATCGTCGGCAGCCCGGCCCGCGCCGTCCGTTCGCTCGACGACGCGGGCGTGGCGGCGCTGGAGCGGTCCGCGCGAGGCTATGCCGAGAACGCGGCCCGATTCTCGACGAACCTCAGGCCGGCGAACCTCAGCCAGACGGGCCCAGGGACGGGCGGATGAGGAACAGGTCGAAGTCGAGGTCCGGGGCGATCTCTCGGATCTCCTCCCGGACAGCCTCCGAGTCGGGCAGATCGTCCGTCAGCGCGCGATAGCGGCCTTGGAACCCGGCCTCGACCAGGCGCCGCGCGATGTCCATGGCGTCGAACCCGTCGCCCATCAGCGGCGAGAGCACCATCTCAGGCCGCGTCTCCTCCAGGAGAGGTCCCGTCAGCTTGGCGAAGGTCGCGAAGCGGAAGCCGTCCATCCTGGGAACGGGACGACCTTCGCGCTCCCAGCTTTCGAGATCTCCGATCACGAGAATCATTCCAGGGGAACATCCTTGTCGCCATGTGTCGAGTTCCGGGACGACCACCCCGGACGATGGACGCAGCGAGGCGCGGCCTTCTCGGCCGGTCCGTCGCCCCAGGTCGTGCTTATGACATTGTGCGATCGGTCACAACGACCGCCACCCACTGTCCCTCATCCAGCGACAAACCGTCCTAAGTCGGTCACACCATGACGCCCGAGATCCCCGCCCTGGTCGCCGCCCTGCCGTTCCCGGCGGTCCTCATCGACGGCACCGAGCGGATCGAGGCGGCCAACGCGGCGGCCGCCGGCCTGTTCGGCCACGACGGCACGGGGCGGCACTACATCACCGTGCTGCGCCAGCCGGCGACGCTCGACATCGTGGAAGGCGTCCTGCGCGACGGCCAGCCGCGCGAGGCGCGCTACCTCGGCTCGGACGGGGGGCGCGACACCACCTGGCGGGCCGTCGCCCGCGAGGTCGCGCTGGAGCCGCGCCGGATCATCGTCACCTTCGAGGACATCACGGCGGTGGAGGAAGCGGGCCAGATCCGGCGGGACTTCGTGGCCAATGTCAGCCACGAGCTGCGGACGCCGCTCACCGCGCTCCTGGGCTTCCTAGAGACGCTGCAGGGGCCGGCCCGCGACGACCCGGCGGCGCGGGACCGCTTCCTCGGAATCGCCGCCCGCGAGGCCCGGCGGATGGCGCGGCTGGTGGACGACCTCCTGTCCCTCAGCCGCGTCGAGGCCGAGGAGCGGCGGCGTCCCACCGGACGGGTGGACCTCGCGGGCCTCGCGGCCTCGGTCGCGGCCGCGCTTGAGCCGCTGGCCTCCCGGTCCGGCTGCGTCCTGCGGCTCGACCTGCCAGGCGGCGAGACCTGGGTTCCGGGCGATCCCGGCCAGCTCCGGCAGGTGCTGACGAACCTCCTGGAGAACGCCATCAAGTATGGCGGGCCTGACGGGATCGTGGAGGTCGCCTTGTCGAGCCCCGAGCCGCAGCCGGGCCTGCGCCGGCTGGGCGTGCGCCTGAGCGTGACCGATCGCGGCCCCGGCATCGCCGCGCATCATGTCCCGCGCCTGACCGAGCGGTTCTACCGCGTGGACACGCATCGCTCGCGCGAGGTGGGCGGCACGGGCCTCGGCCTCGCCATCGTCAAGCACATCGTCAGCCGCCACCGCGGCCGGCTTCGCATCGAGAGCGAGATCGGCAAGGGCAGTCGGTTCAGCGTCGTGCTGCCGGTGGAGTGACGGCGATGGGACGACGGTTCCGGGACGCGGATGGCCCGGTCAGGGAGGGTGTCGTCACGGGACGTTATTATCGCATAATATATATTATGTCAAAAACCGCAGGTTCAGGAAAGCGGCACTGGCCCATGGCGGTTGTCCGCTCGACGAGGCATTAAGGAACTACAACCGAACGGCAAGGAGGCGGCCCCATGGATTTGCTGCGGCGGAACAACGTCAAGGTTCTGGGTCGCGGCACCCGGCCGCTGGTCTTCGCCCACGGCTTCGGCTGCGATCTCAATGCCTGGCGCGACGTGATCCCGTCCTTCGAGGACGACCATCGCGTCGTGCTCTTCGATCACGTGGGGTCCGGCGGCTCCGACCTGTCGGCCTACGTGTCTGGCAAATACGCGAGCTACGACGGCTACGTGGACGACGTGCTGGAGGTGCTGGACGCCCTCGACCTGACCGAGGTCGCCTTCGTCGGCCATTCCGCCGCCGCCAACATGGGGCTCCTGGCCGCGATCCGGCAGCCCGAGCGGTTCTCGTCGCTCGTGCTGGTGGCGCCGTCGCCCTGCTTCATCGACGACGGCGACTACCGGGGCGGCTTCACGCGCGAGGACATCGAGGGCCTGCTCGAGGTCTTGGACAGCAACTTCCTGGGCTGGTCGCGCGCCATGGCCCCGACCATCATGGGCAACGACGACCGGCCCGAGCTGGGCGACACCCTGAGCGCGAGCTTCTGCCGCACCGATCCCGACATCGCCCGCGAGTTCGCCCGCGTCGTCTTCCTGTCCGACCACCGCGCCGACGTGCCCCGGTGCCGCACGCGGTCGCTGGTGCTGCAGACCCAGCAGGACATGATCGCGCCCGTCGAGGTCGGCCACTTCATGCACCGCCACCTGCCCGACAGCGAGTTGGTGCTGATGACCGCGACCGGCCACTGCCCGCACATGAGCGCCCCCAGCGAGACGAGCGAGGCGATCCGCCGCTTCCTGGACCGCTAGACGCCATGCCAGATCGGAGCGGCATACCCGAGGAGACGGCGGACGAGCTCTACGACGACGCCCCGGTCGGCTACCTCACGCTGGCGGCGGACGGCACGATCCTGCGCGGCAACCGGACCCTGGCGGGATGGCTGGGCCTCCCGGACATGACCGAGCTGCTCGGGCGCAAGCTCCAGCAGATCCTCACGCCGGGCTCGCGCATCTTCTACGAAACCCATTGCGCGCCCATCCTCCGGGTGGAGCCGGCGCTGCGGCAGATCGCGCTCGACCTGCGCCGGCGCGACGGCAGCCGGTTGCCGGGGCTGGTGGAATGGCGGCGGATCGACGGCCCGGGCGGCGCGCTCCTGGGCCATCGCTTCATGGTGGTGGACGCCACCGACCGCCGCGCCTACGAGCGCGAGCTGCTGGCCGAGCGCGAGCGCGCCCGCGCGTCGGCCGAGGCGCTGGCCCGGCTCAACGCCGAGCTGGAAGCCCGCGTCGAGGCGCGCACGGCCGAGCTCGTGCAGCTCCGCAAGATGGAGAGCCTGGGCCAGCTCACCGGCGGCGTGGCCCACGACTTCAACAACCTGCTGACCCCGATCGTCGCCTGCCTGGACATCCTCCAGCGCCGGGCCGCGCTCGACGCGCGCAACGCCGCCTTGGTCGCTGGCGCGGCCGAGGCGGCCGAGCGCGCGCGGCTCCTGGTCAGCCGCCTCCTGACCTTCGCCCGCCGGCAGCACCTGGAGGCGCGGCCGGTCGATCTGGCTGGCCTCGTGGCGGGCCTGGGCGACCTCGTGGCGCGCGCCGTGGGGCCGATGGTGGATCTGGCGATCGAGGCCGAGCCCGGCCTGCCGCCCGCGCGCGTCGATCCCAACCAGCTCGAGATGGCTCTCCTGAACCTGTGCGTGAACGCGCGGGACGCGATGTCCGGCGCGGGCCCCCTCTCGATCCGGCTCGACGCCGTGGAGGCCGAGGCGGTGCCCGGCGCGCACCTGGCCCCGGGGCGCTACCTGCGGCTCCGCGTCCGCGACGCCGGCATCGGCATGGCGCCCGAGATCCTCAGCCGCGCGGCCGAGCCCTTCTTCACCACCAAGGCGCCCGGCCGGGGCACCGGCCTGGGGCTGTCCATGGCCGAGGGGCTGGCGCGGCAGAGCGGCGGGGCCCTAGCGATCGACAGCGCCCCCGGCCAGGGCACCACCGTCAGCGTGCTGCTGCCCGAGGCCGAGGCCGCCCCTGCCCCGCTCCCCGTCCCGCCGCCCGAGCCGCCCCGGCCCGGCCCGGCCCGCACGGTGCTGCTGGTGGACGACGACGCCCTCGTCCGGGCGGGAGTGGCGGATATGCTGCGGGACCTGGGCCACGCCGTGGCCGAGGCCGCCTCCGGCGCGGCGGCGCTCGACCTCCTGGACGGAGCGGCGCCCGACCTGCTCGTGACCGACTTCGCCATGCCGGGCCTGGACGGCCGGGCGCTGGTCGCCGCCGCGCGGCAGCGCCATCCCCGCCTGCCCGCCCTGCTGATCACCGGCTTCGCCCACCTCGCCGCCTCCGAGCTGGGCGACCTGCCCCGCCTCGCCAAGCCCTTCTCGCAGGTGCAGCTAGCGCAAGCGGTCGAGCGCGCGGTGGCATCCGTCCCTGCGGCGGCCGACGACTGAGGCCGCACGCCAAGGCGCGAAAACCGTGTGCGCCCAGGGGCGGAGGTGGTATCCTCGGGCCCATGCACGATCTCATCGTCCATCTCGATCGCGTGAACACCGCGGCCTCGGTCGAGTCGCTGTGGCGCCTGCACCTGGACGCGATGTCGTCCTTCGGCTTCGACCGCCTGCTCTATGGCTACACCCGCTACCGCAGCGGCCGGTCGCTGGGCGACCCGCAGGACTGGGTCCTGCTGACGAACATGCCGGCCTCCTACATGCGTCCCTACATCGAGGACGGCCTCTATGCCGACGGCCCCATGGTCCGCTGGGCGCTGGAGAACGACGGCGCCTGCTCCTGGTCCGTTCTGGCCGGCCGAGCCGCGCGCGGGGGCCTCAGCGCCGGAGAGATCAGGACCATGGAGTTCAACCGCCAGCTCGGCGTGACCTGCGGCTACACGATCAGCTTCCGCTCCGTCTCGCAACGCGCCAAGGGCGGGATCGGCCTCTGCGCCCGGCCTGGCCTGACCCAGCAGGACGTGGATGCGCTCTGGGCCGAGCACGGCCCCACCATCACGGTGATGAACAACGTCTTCCACCTCAAGCTGCTCACCCTGCCCTACAGCGGCGCGCGCCAGCTCACGCAGCGGCAGCGCGAGGTCCTGCAATGGGTGGGGGACGGCAAGACGGCGCAGGACATCGCCCTGCTCATGGGCCTGACCGCCGCGACCGTGGAGAAGCACCTGCGCCTCGCCCGCGAGGCCCTGGACGTGGAGACCACCGCCCAGGCCGTGCTGAAGGCGGCGTTCTACAACCAGATGTTCACGATCGACGCCTGAGCGCCGACTAGACGGGGGAACGGGCGCCGCGCGGACGCGGCGGCGCCCGGGGCGTCAGGCGCCCGCGTTCATCTTGGCGACCTCGGCCGCGAAGTCCTCCTGGGCCTTCTCGATGCCCTCGCCGACGGCAAGCCGCACGAAGCCCGTGACCGTGACGCCGGCCTCCTGGGCGGCTTCGGCGACGGTCTGGTCGGGGTTCACGACGAAGGCCTGACCCATCAGCGTCGACTCGGCCATGAACTTCTTCATCCGGCCGACGAGCATCTTCTCGATCACGGCGTCGGGCTTGCCCGACTCCTTGGCGATGTCGAACTGGACCTGACGCTCCTTGGCGACCAGCGCCGGATCGAGGGCAGCCTCGTCCAACGCGGCCGGGCTGGCGGCAGCGACGTGCATGGCGATCTGCCGGCCGATGCCGTTGTCCGTGCCCGACAGCGCGACCAGCACCCCGATCTTGCCCAGGCCCTCGCCGGCGGCGTTGTGGACGTAGGAGACGACCGTCTCCCCCTCCAGCGCGGCCATGCGGCGGAGCGACAGGTTCTCGCCGATGCGGGCGATGGCCTCGGTCACGGCGGTCTCGGCGGTCCGGCCGCCCATGTCCTGCGCCTTCAGCGCGTCAAGGTCGGAGGCGTTCAGCGCCGCCTGCGCCACGTCGCGCACCAGCGCCTGGAACTCGGCGTTCTTGGCCACGAAGTCGGTCTCGGAGTTGACCTCCACCACCACGCCGCGCCCGCCCGCGACGGCGACGCCCACCAGGCCCTCGGCGGCGGTGCGCCCGGACTTCTTGGCGGCCTTGGCGAGGCCCTTGGTCCGCAGCCAGTCGATGGCCGCTTCCATGTTGCCGTCGGTCTCGGTCAGCGCCTTCTTGGCGTCCATCATGCCGGCGCCGGTGGTCTCGCGCAGTTCCTTCACCATGCTCGCGGTGACAGCCATCTCATGTCTCCTTGAATGGAAATCCGGGCGGGGTATCGCACCCGCCCGGTATCGGTTTCGCGACAGTCTCGATCGGACAGGCCGATCAGGCGGTCGCCGCGTCCTCGAGCGTCTCCTCGCCGAGCTGCTCCATCGCGCCGATGTCCACCCCGGCGGCGCCGAGCTGGGCGCTCATGCCCTCAAGGGCGGCGCGGGCGGCGAGGTCGCAGTAGAGCTGGATCGCGCGGGCGGCGTCGTCGTTGCCGGGGATCACGTAGTCCACGCCCTTGGGCGAGCAGTTGGTGTCCACGATCGCCACGACCGGGATGCCGAGCTTCTGGGCCTCCTGGATGGCGAGATCCTCCTTGTTCACGTCGATGACGAACAGGAGGTCGGGCACGCCGCCCATCTCGCGGATGCCGCCCAGCGTGGCCTGGAGCTTGGCCTGCTCGCGCTCCATGCCCAGCCGCTCCTTCTTGGTCAGGCCCTCGAAGCCACGCTCGGCGGCCTCGTCGATGGCCTTCAGGCGCGCGATCGACTGCGAGACGGTCTGCCAGTTGGTGAGCGTGCCGCCCAGCCAGCGGTGGTTCATGTAGAACTGCGCCGACCGCTCGGCAGCGTCGGCGATGCCCTTCTGGGCCTGGCGCTTGGTGCCGACGAACAGGATGCGGCCGCCGCGGGCGACGGTGTCGCGAATGACGCGCAGCGCCTCGTCCAGCAGCGGGACGGTCTGCGTCAGGTCGAGGATGTGGATGCCGTTGCGCGAGCCGTAGATGAACGGCGCCATGCGCGGGTTCCAGCGCGCGGTCTGGTGGCCGAAGTGCACGCCCGCTTCAAGAAGCTGACGCATGGAGAACTCGGGAAGAGCCATGCTCGTATCCTTTCCGGTTTGAGCCTCGGCGGAGGGTCTCAGGGTTTCCCCCAACCGGTGGACGCGCGGGGATGTCTCCCCCGAACGCCCGCCTCCGCCTGCGAAGTGGGGGGCATCTAGCCGCAATGGCCCCGGATTGCAAGGGGCGCGCCATGTGGCCGGCGTCGCTGCGTATTTGGGCCAAGTTGAGAGGGCAAGGCCGGGTTGACCCCGGACGGCGCATCGGGGCAACTGCCGGGGCCATGACCCCCGCCCCCGACACGCCCGTTCCCGACATCCTCTGCATCGGCTCGGTCCTGTGGGACATCATCGGCCGCACGCCGTCGCATCTCCGCCTCGGCGCGGACGTGCCCGGCCGCATCGTCCGCATTCCCGGCGGCGTCGCCATGAACATCGCCATGACGCTCCGCCGCTTCGGCTTGCGCCCGGCCCTCCTCACCGCCATCGGCCGCGACCCCGAGGGCGAGCAACTGGTGGCCGAGGCCGCGCGCATGGGCCTCCTTACCGGGTTCGCCTACCGCTCCGAGGACCTGCCGACCGATCGCTACATGGCGGTCGAGGGCGGCAACGGCCTCGTCGCCGCCATCGCCGATGCCCACTCACTGGAGGCTGCCGGCGACCGCATCCTTCGCCCGCTGGAGGACGGCCGCCTGGGCACCCCCGCCGCGCCCTGGCCCGGCCCCATCGTCCTCGACGGCAACCTGACCGCCGACCTCCTCGCCCGCATCGCCGCCTCGCCGCTCGTCTCGCGCGCCGACCTCCGCCTCGCCCCCGCGAGCCCCGGCAAGGCCGAGCGTCTTCTCCCGCTCCTCGGCCACCCCGGCGCGACGATCTACGTCAACCTGGAGGAGGCCCGCATCCTGGGCCACCGCGATTTCCAGACCTCCGCCGAGGCCGCGCGCGGCCTCGTGGAACGCGGCGCCCGCCGCGTCATCGTCACCGACGGGGCCCGCTCCGTCTCCGACGCCGACCGCGACGGCCTGCTGACGCTCCAGCCGCCCGCCGTCCTCGTCACCCGCGTCACCGGTGCGGGCGACACCTTCCTGGCCGCCCATCTCACCGCCGAGCGCGAGGGGGCCCCGCGCGAGGCGGCCCTCGCCCGCGCCCTCCACGCCGCCGCCCTTTATGTCTCCGGGGACACGCCCACATGATCTCAATCGTCTATTCCCCCGAGGTTCACGCGGCGCGCGAACAGGGCCTTCCCCTGGTGGCCCTCGAATCCACCATCATCACCCACGGAATGCCCTGGCCCCGCAACGTCGAAACCGCCCGCCGGGTCGAGGCCGAGGTCCGCGCCCAGGGCGCCACCCCCGCCACCATCGCCGTCCTGCAAGGCCGGCTCCATGTCGGCCTCGCCGATGACGACCTGACCCGTCTCGGGCGATCCAGCGACGTGGCCAAGCTGTCCCGCGCCGACCTCGCCGCCTGCCTCGCGCGCGGCGGCACCGGCGCGACCACCGTCGCCGCCACCATGATCGCCGCCCGCCTCGCCGGCATCGCCGTCTTCGCCACCGGCGGCATCGGCGGCGTCCATCGCGGGGCGGAATCGACCATGGACATCTCCGCCGACCTGTCCGAGCTGGCGCAGACCGCCGTCACCGTGGTCGCCGCCGGGGCCAAGGCGATCCTTGACCTGCCTCGGACGCTGGAGGTGCTGGAGACCCTCGGCGTCCCCGTCATCGCCTACGGCCAGGACGACCTTCCGGCCTTCTGGTCGCGCTCCTCCGGCCTGCGCGCGCCCCTGCGGATGGACGACCCTGCCCAGATCGCGCGCGCCCACCGGATGCGCGCCGCCCTCGGCCTCCCCGGCGGCCAGCTCGTCGCCAACCCGATACCCGAGACCGACGAGATCCCGGCCGCGACGCTCGCCCCCCACGTCGCCCGGGCTCTGCGCGAGGCCGAGACGCAGGGCATCGCCGCCAAGGCCGTCACCCCCTTCCTCCTCCAACGCATCTTCGAGCTGACCGAGGGTCGCAGCCTCCAGGCCAACATCGCCCTCGTCCTCAACAACGCCCGCCTCGCGGCGCGCATCGCCGTGGAACTGGGCACCCTGCCCGCCTGACGCCCACCCGCCCAAGCGGCGTGTTGCCCCCCGGCCCGGCCGTGGCCTAGAACCTTGGCGACAGCCAAAGGTCTCCCGCCATGCGCCCGCCGCAGACGAACCCCCCGCCGAAGAACCCCCCGCCGAAGATACCGCCTCGCCAGCAGCACTGGCTCATCACCCGCATCCTCGGCGCGCTCCGCAACAACTTCTTCGCCGGCGTGGTCGTCATCGCCCCCATCGGCCTGACCGTCTGGCTGATCTGGACGGCGGTCGGCTGGGTGGACAACGTCGTCATGCCGCTGGTGCCGAACTACTGGCACCCCGATTCGATGGTGAACCGCTGGCTCGGCAACCCGCGCGACAGCGCCGACTGGATCGACCTCGACATCCGCGGCGTCGGCGTCGTCGTCTTCCTCGTCTTCACCTTCCTGATCGGCTGGATCGCCAAGGGCCTCGTCGGCCGTTCCATGCTCCGCTTCGGCGAGAACATGGTCGGCCGCGTGCCCGTCATCCGCTCCATCTACAACGCCGTGAAGCAGCTCTCCGAGACGCTGTTCACACAGTCCGACGTCCGCTTCGACCGTCCCTGCCTCGTGGAGTTCCCGCGCAAGGGCTCCTGGTCCCTCGCCTTCATCTCCGCCCCCCCCAAGGGAGAGATCCGCGACAAGCTGATGGCCCGCAGCCCCGGCGAGGAGATCGTGTCGCTGTTCCGCCCGATCACCCCCAACGCCACCACCGGCTACGTCATCTTCGTCCCCCGCAGCGAGATCATCGAGTTGGACATGAGCCTCGAGGACGCGGCCAAGCTCGTCATCTCGGCGGGCCTCGTCTACCCGGGCGAAAGCGGGGCCCTGCGGATCGTGGATGGCGCGCCGCCCCCCGAGCCCGCCCGCGCCGCCGAATGATCACAGCGCCGTCCACCCCCCGTCGACGCTGATCGTCGTCCCCGTCACCTGCGCCGCCGCCTCCGAGCAGAGGAACACCGCCGTCCCGCCGATCTGATCGACCGTCGCGAACTGCCGCGACGGCTGCCGCGCCAGCATCACCTCGCGGATCACCGTCTCGCGGTCCATGCCATGCGCGGCCATCTGGTCGGGGATCTGCGCCTCGACCAGCGGCGTCAGCACATAGCCCGGACAGATCGCGTTGGCGGTGATGCCCTGCCCCGCCGTCTCCAGCGCCGCCGTCTTGGTCAGCCCCACCAGCCCGTGCTTGGCCGCCACGTAGGCCGACTTGTAGGGCGAGGCCGTCAGGCCATGCGCCGAGGCGACGTTGACGACCCGCCCCCAGCCCCGCTCCCGCATCCCGGGCAGCGCCGCCGCGATCGTGTGGAAGGCCGAGCTGAGGTTGATGGCGATGATCCGGTCCCAGGCCTCGGGCGGGAAGGAGTCGATAGGCGCCACGTGCTGCACGCCCGCGTTATTCACCAGGATGTCGCATCCCCCGGCCACCAGAGCCCGGCAGTCCTCGGCCCGTGCCATGTCCGCCCGCCGGTAGCTCGCCGCGACCCCGAACTCCGCGCCCATCTCGCGGGCCAGCGCGTGATCCGCCTCCGCATCGGTGAAGGAGTTGAGGACCACCTCGGCCCCGGCCCCGGCCAGGGCCCGGGCGATGCCAAGCCCGATCCCCGAGGTCGATCCGGTCACGACCGCCCTGCGACCGACGAGGGGACGCGCTGCTTCCATGGGAGCCTCCTTCCTGTTGCACCGCGGCATCCTAGGCGACGGCGGCGCGGCGGCAATGGCTCATCCAATCCAGGCTGATCGGCAGGTTCCCGCCGGCCCGTCGATCTGACGCAGCGCCGCAGCGGGCCGTCCCAAGCCGTTGCGCGCACGGGCAAACACCGGCGGCGACTCGGCCTTCACGGCTCGCCTTGACGTGATTCGCCGCTTCGTTGTAGAGCACGCCACACCCCGCCGCTGGCCAGGCGAACCGACCATCACGACGGGAATCCCACGGAATCCTCAGGAATCAGATGAAGTCGTGCCGAGGCCCGGCCCGGCGCACAAAAAAACGCCCGCCAAAGGGCGGGCGTTGAGTTGTTGAGGCAGGTTTCATACAGGCAAGAAACCTATCGAGCAGTGACTTCCTTATAAGCGTTCCGCAGTCGCTCCGCTAGCCAAAAGTTTGATTTCGCAAGCCCCGGCGCGTAGCGTCCCTCGGACCCGCAGCACGGCACCAGGGGAGAGCCTTCGCCATGTCACCGTCCCTCGCCACACGTCTCGGTTGGAGGGCGCTGCTCCTCCCGCTCCTCCTGGGCGGAGCGGCCTCGGCCGAGCCCGCCCACGGCCTCGCCATGTACGGGGAGCCCGCGCTCCCGCCCGGCTTCGACCACCTGCCCTACGCCAACCCCGACGCCCCCAAGGGCGGCGCCGTGGTCTCCGCCGAGCTGGGCAGCTTCAGCAGCCTCAATCCCTACATCCTCAAGGGCACCGTCCCCTGGCAACTCACCTTCCTGACCAGCGAATCGCTCCTGGGCCGCTCGCTCGACGAGCCCTTCACCCTTTATGGCCTCCTCGCCGAATCGGTCGAGGCCGCCCCCGACCGGAGCTGGGTGGAGTTCACGCTGAACCCCGACGCCCGCTTCTCCGACGGCAGCCCCGTCACCGTCGAGGACGTGATCTGGTCCTTTCGGACCATCGGCACCGAGGGGCATCCCCGCTACCTCACCTTCTGGCGGAAGGTGAAGTCCATCGAGCCGGTGGGCGAGCGTGGCGTCCGCATCGCCTTCAACGCCCCCGACCGCGAGCTCGCCATGCTCGCGGGCCTGCGCCCCATCCTCAAGAAGGCGCAATGGGAGGGGCTGGACTTCGCCAGCTCGGACGGGTTCGACACGATCCCCGTCACCTCCGGCCCCTACGTGGTGGAGGCGGTGGACCCCGGCCGCTCGGTGACCCTGCGGCGCGATCCCGACTACTGGGGTGCCGACATCCCCTTCCGGCGCGGCACGATGAACCTCGACGAGGTGCGCTTCGAGTTCTTCGGCGACGAGACCGCCGCCTTCGAGGCCTTCAAGACCGGCGAGGTCACCATCATGCGCGAGACCAACCCCGCGCGCTGGGCGACCGCCTACGACTTCCCCCTCGCGCGGGAGGGCGGGGTCGTCCTGAGCGAGATCCCCCACCAGCGACCGACCGGCATGACCGGCCTCGTGATGAACACCCGGCAGCCGATCTTCTCGGACCTCCGCGTGCGCGAGGCAATGATCCAGGCCTTCAACTTCGAGTTCATCAACGACACGATGACCGGCGGCGAGCAGCCCCGCATCACGTCCTATTTCGCCAACAGCCCCCTCGGGATGACCTCCGGCCCCGCCGAGGGCCGCGTCGCCGAGGCGCTGGCCCCCTACGAGGCCTCCCTGCCCCCCGACGCGCTCGAAGGCTACGCCCTGCCCGTGGCCGAGGGCGGCGAGAGGAATCGCGCCGGCACCCGCCGGGCGCTCGACTCGCTCATGCAGGCCGGCTGGGTCGTCGCCGACGACGGCGTGCTGCGGAACGCCCAGGGGCAGCCCTTCGCCTTCGAGATCCTGCTGGAGAACGGCTCCTCCGAGGTGGCCTCCATCGTGGACATGTATGTCGAGGCGCTGGGCCGGCTCGGGATGCAGGTGACGGTGAACTCGGTCGATCCCGCGCAGTACAAGCAGCGCACCGACGGCTACGACTTCGACATGACCTACTTCCGCCGCGCCGTCTCGCTCTCGCCCGGCAACGAGCAGGCGCTCTACTGGGGCTCGGCCATCGCGGACGAGCCCGGCGGCCGCAACCTGATGGGCGTCAGGTCCCCGGCCATCGACGGTCTGATCGAGCGCCTCCTCACCGTGGAATCGACCGAGGACTTCGTGGCCACGGCCCAGGCGCTCGACCGGGTGCTGACGGCGGGCCGCTACGTGGTCCCCTTCTACCAGTGGAACGCCGCGCTGATCGCGCACTCGGCCTCGCTGCGCCATCCCGACCGCCTGCCGCTGATGGGCGACTGGCCCGGATGGCAGCCCGACGTCTGGTGGTGGGAGCCGCGCGACCCCGCCAACTGATCGGCGCGCCGGGACCTGCCTCCCGATGCCGCGGGGCGGGCTCAGTCCGCCGCCGCAGCCGTCATGCCAGCGACGTCACCCACAGGATGGTGGCGTCGTCCTGGCTCATCGACACGACGTTGTGCCCCATCGCGGCGTCGTAATAGGCGCTGTCGCCGCGCCGCATCTCCACCGGCTCGTAGAACTCGGTGTAAAGGCGCACCGCCCCCGTCAGCACGTAGAGGAACTCCTCCCCCTCGTGCCGGACCCAGCCGCCGAACTCCTCCAGCTTGCGCGCCCGCACCCGCGCCCGGTAGGGCAGCATCTGCTTGCGGCTCAGGCTGTCGGCCAGCAGCTCGTGCTCGTAGGTGGTCGTCAGGTGCGCCGTCCCCTCGCCCGCCTTGGTCACCGCCATGCGCCCGTTCACCTGCGCCCGCGGCGCCGGCGTGAAGAGCTGCGGCACCGAGATCCCCAGCCCCACCGCCAGCTTCTTCAGGGCGTCGTAGGTCGGCGACATCTGCCCGTTCTCGATCTTGGACAGCGTGGACCGCGCCAGCCCGGCCTGCGAGGCCGCCTGCTCCAGCGTCCAGTCCCGCGCCCGCCGCAGCTCCCTCACGCGCTGCCCGAGGTCGATGGGCGCCGCGTGGTCGGCCGAGCCGTCGGCGCGGGCGATGCGGATGAGCGTGCGGGGGTCCTGTCCGGCCATGGCGCTCCTTACACGACCGCCCGCCCGCCCCGCAACTCAGCGCGGCGCGAGCCGCGTCACCACCTGCCGCCGCGCCTCGACGCCGGGCAGCAGCTCGAAGATCTCCGTCCCCTCCATCCGGCGCAGCACCTCGGACGATTCGAGCAGGGGATCGTTCGGCCGTCCCACCAGCGCCGCCGGCCCCTCGGGCAGGTCCCGCGCCCCCGGCCGCAGGATCCGCAGCCCCAGCCCCGGCTCCCGCAGCACGAGGTTCCCGGCCAGATGCACGTTCCCCGTCGCCACCACGCGCCCCTCGGCCTCCAGCACCCCCAGCCGCGCCGCCAGCGGCCCGACGTCGAGCCCCCGGTTGCTCGTGCTGGGCGAGACCACCCCCGACAGCGGCAGCCCGACCATCGCCAGCAGCCACAGACCCGCCGCCGCGCCGGCCAGCCCCCGTCGCCCCCGCCCGCTCAACCGGGGCCAGAGCGCCAGCACCGCCACCGGCACCAGCCCCGAGGCCAGCGGGATCAGCCAGATATGGTCGATCTCGGTGGACCCGGTGACCAGCACCATCGCCCAGAGCAGCCCGAGCGTCAGGGCCGAGGCGAGGCCATAAAGCCTCACGCCCGGCGGCAGGCCCTCGCCTCGGGGCCGCCGGCGGGCGACCCACCAGTAGCCGCCCAGCACGAGGAGCGGCAGGATCAGGAGGTTCAGCGCCGCGACGGCCAGCGCGCCCGTCCCCTCCAGCCGGGCGGCCCAGCCCCCGTCCGCCGTGGGCTCCAGCCGTTGCAGCCCCACGGTGGACCATTCCGGGTTCCGCAGCATCCAGAGCGCGGCCGGGCCGTTCAGCGCCGCCGCCAGCGCCGCCGCGCCCAGCACGCGGACCCACCGCACCCGCCCCCGCCACTCCGGCAAGGCCAGCGCCGCCAGCAGCAGCGCCGCCGCCCAGACGAGGAAGTTGAGCTTCGACAGCGTCCCCAAGCCCACCGCGAGGCCCAGGAGCAGGTAGTCGCCCCAGCGCCCCCGCTCCAGCGCCCGCACCGCGAGCCAGAGCGCCGCCACGGCGACCAGCATGGCGAGAGCGGTATGGGTCAGCGCCCGCTGCATCTCCCAGACCAGGGGCGCGACCAGCCCCAGCGACAGCGTGGCGACGCCGGCCGGGGCCGGGCCGACCTCCCGCCGCAGGAACCGATACAGCAGCGCCATCCCCCCGAGGAGCAGCAGGTTCTTGAACGCCGTCAACGCGAGGACGCCTTCGCCAAGAAGCTGGAACACCCCCCATTGCATCCAGAAATACAGCGGCGGCTGCGGCCCGTAGCCCCAGGCGAGGTTGCGCGCGAAGAAGAAGGCCTCGGCCTCGTCCCAGTTCAGCGACGTGCCGCCCAGGAGCCAGCGCGACAGCGCCTGAAGGGCGAAGTAGGCGGCGAACACGCCGATCCAGCGCGCATCCTGACCTCGGCCCACCCCGAACCTCCTTGCCCGATTGCCCCGTGGCGGGGCCTAGCACCGGGCTCCGGCGAGCGCAAAGCCCCTCAGCGGGCGCGCTTGGCCACCTTGGCCGGGGACGGCGCCGGCTCGGCGACCTTCGCGGGCTTCGACGCATCGTTGCCCCCGCCGTCCCGCTTCGCCTTGGCCGGCTGCGCCTCGGCCACCTTCTCGGCGAGGTCCTTGACGATGGCGAAGGCTCCCTTGATCCGGTCGGCCTCGGTTTTCCAATCGCGCAGGACGACGATCTTGTTGTCCTTGATGCGCGCTTGGCCCCCCTGCGCCTGGATGTAGTCCACGAGGCCCGCCGGAGAGGCGAACTTGTCGTTGTGGAACGACACCGTCGCCCCCTTGGGACCGGCATCCAGCCGCGCCACGCCCGCCTTGCGCGCCATGGCCTTGATCCGCACCACGAGGAGCAGCGTGTTCACCTCGCGCGGCAGCGCCCCGAAGCGGTCGATCAACTCGGCCGCGAAGCCCTCCAGCTCCACCTTGGTCGACAGCGCGGACAGCCGCCGATACAGCCCCAGCCGCACGTCGAGGTCCGGGACATACTCCTCCGGGATCAGCACCGGCACGCCGAGGTTGAGCTGCGGGGCCCATGGACCGTCCGTCTCCACCAGCTCGCCCTGCCCCGACCGCAGCCGGTCGATCTCCTCCTCCAGCATCTGCTGATACAGCTCGAATCCGACCTCGCGGATCTGCCCGGACTGCTCCTCGCCCAGCAGGTTCCCCGCGCCCCGGATGTCGAGGTCCTGCGACGCGAGCTGGAACCCCGCGCCCAGCGAATCGATGCTCCCCAGCACCCGCAACCGCCGCTCCGCCTGCGGCGTCAGCTTCTGCCGGGGCCGGGTGGTCAGATACGCATAGGCCCGCGTCTTGGCCCGCCCGACGCGCCCCCGGATCTGATACAGCTGCGCGAGCCCGAACATGTCGGCCCGCCAGACGACCATCGTGTTGGCGGTGGGGATATCCAGCCCCGACTCGACGATGCTCGTCGCCATCAGCACGTCGTATTTCCCGTCATAGAAGGCGTTCATGCGGTCATCGAGCTCGCCCGCCGCCATCTGCCCATGCGCCACGACGAAGGACACCTCCGGCACCTCGCGCCGCAGCCAGTCCTCCATCTCCGGCAGGTCCGAGAGGCGCGGCACCACGAAGAAGCTCTGCCCGCCGCGATACCTCTCGCGCAGCAGCGCCTCGCGCACGGTGATGGTGTCGAACTCGCTCACATAGGTGCGGATCGCCAGCCGGTCGATCGGCGGCGTCCCGATCACCGACAGGTCGCGCACCCCCGACAGCGACAGTTGCAGCGTCCGCGGGATCGGCGTCGCCGTCAGCGTCAGCACGTGGATGTCCGACCGCAGCTCCTTCAGCCGCTCCTTGTGCGCGACGCCGAAATGCTGCTCCTCGTCGATGACCAGCAGACCGAGGTTCGCGAATTTCACCCCCTTGGCCAGCACCGCATGGGTGCCCACCACGATGTCCACGGTCCCCTTGGCGATCCCGTCCCGCGTCTGCGCCGCCTCCTTGGCGCTCACGAAGCGCGACAGGGGCCGCACCTCCAGCGGGAAGCCCCGGAACCGCTCGGCGAAGGTGCGGTAGTGCTGCCGCGCCAGCAGCGTCGTCGGCGCGACCACCGCCACCTGCACCCCCGACATGGCCGCGACGAAGGCGGCGCGGATCGCCACTTCGGTCTTGCCGAAGCCCACGTCGCCGCAGATCAGCCGGTCCATCGGGTTGCCCGAATCCAGATCCCCCAGCACGTCCTCGATGGCCTGCAACTGGTCATCGGTCTCGGCATAGGGGAACCGCGCCAGGAACTGCTCCCAGATGCCGTCAGGCGGTTCCAGCTCCGGGGCCTTCCGCAAGGCCCGCTCGGCTGCCGTGCGGATCAGCCGCTCCGCCGCCAGCTTGATGCGCTCCTTCAGCCGGGCCTTGCGCGCCTGCCACGCCCCGGCCCCCAGCTTGTCGAGAAGGCCCTCCTCGTGCCCGAAACGCGACAGCAGCTCGATGTTCTCGACCGGCAGGTAGAGCTTGGAGTTCTCGGCGTATTCGATGGCGAGACACTCGTGCGCCGCGCCCAGCGCGCGCAGCACCTCCAGCCCCAGGTAGCGCCCGACCCCGTGATCCACGTGCACCACGAGGTCGCCGGGCGTCAGCGCGTTCACCTCCGTCAGGAAGTTCTCGGCCCGCCGCTTCCGGCGCGTCTGCCGGATCAGCCGGTCGCCCAGCACGTCCTGCTCCGAGACCACCGTGAGCCCCGGCGCCTCGTAGCCATGCTCCAGCGGCCAGACCGCCAGATGGATGCCCCGCTTGCCGACGCGCGAGAAGTCGGTGACGGGGATCGTCTCCCCCGCCCCCTCGTCCTCCAGCAACCCCATCAGCCGCTCGCGCGCGCCCTCGGAATAGCTGGCGATCACCACCGGCCCGTGCTCCAGCCGCGCCTGGACATGGGCGTTCAGCGCCCCGAACAGCGACAGCTTCTCGTTCTGCCGCTCGGGCGCGAAGTCCCGCCCGATCCGCCCGCCCGCGTCGATCACCCCCGGCCCGGTCGGCACCTTCAACGGGCTGAACCGCAGCGCCCGCCGGTCGGCCAGCGCGGCGTCCCAGGCCGCCTCGTCGAGATAGAGCAGCTTCGGCGGCGCCGGCTTGTAGACCGAATCCATCCGGCCCCGCTCGTGCAGCGCCGTCCGCCGCGCCTCGTAGGCGTCCTCGATCGCCGCCCAGCGCGCCTCCCGCGCCGGCTCGACCTGGTCGTCCAGCGTGACCGTGGCCTTGGGCAGGTAGTCGAACAGCGTCTCCAGCCGCTCGTGGAAGAACGCGAGCCAATGCTCCATCCCCGCGTGCTTGCGCCCGGCGCTCACCGCCTCATACAGCGGATCGTCCGTCCCCGCCGCCCCGAACTCGATGCGGTAGTTCTGCCGGAACCGCGTGATCGCCGCCTCGTCGAGGATCACCTCCGACACCGGCGCGAACTCCACCACCGACAGCTTCTCGGTCGTCCGCTGCGTCATGGCGTCGAACCGGCGCACCCCGTCCAGCGTGTCCCCGAAGAAGTCGAGCCGCACCGGCGACGGATGCCCCGGCGGCCACACGTCGATCAGCCCGCCCCGCACCGCGTAGTCGCCCGGCTCCGTCACCGTCGGGCTCTGGCTGAACCCCATGCGCGACAGGAATCCCCGCAGCGCCCCTTCCTCCACCCGGTCCCCCACGCGGGCCGAGAACGCGGCGTCCCGCAGCGTGTCCCGCGCCGGCACCCGCTGCGTCGCCGCGTTCAGCGTGGTCAGCACCACGAACCGCTCGGGCATCCCGTGCACCAGCGCCGCCAGCGTCGCCATCCGCTGCGCCGCGATCTCGGGGTTGGGCGACACCCGGTCGAAGGGCAGCGCGTCCCAGGCCGGGAACACGAACACCGGCAGCCCCGGATCGTGGAACGCCAGCGCGGCCTGCATCGCCGCCAGCCGCCGGTCATCCCGCGCGACGTGCAGCACGCAGCAGCCCGCCCGCTCGATCTCCTGAAGGACCAGCCGCGCGTCATGCCCCTCGGGGGCGCCGCCGACGGTGATGTGATTGGGGTTCTGCCGCATGGGGCCTCACCTACCGCGCCGCCGCGCGGTGTCAACGCCGCCCCTCACAGCCCCTGCAAGGCGAGCAGGTTCCGCGCCATCCCATGGGTCGCCGTCGCGAAGATCGCGACCAGCCCGATCCCCTGGATCGCCGCCCGCAGCCGCCACAGCCGCCGCGCCAGCTCCTCGCCCTCCGGCTCCTCCGCCTCGATCCGCTGCGCCGCCCGGACGGTCAGCCCCGCCACCCCCGCCAGCGGCACCCCCAGGAAGCACAGGGCCTGCGCGAACTCCGCGCCATACCAGAAGCCCATCACCGCCAGCCCGGTCAGCGCGAAGGCCCCGACCCCCGCGAGCCAGAGCCCCGCCCCCCGCGCCGCACCGGCGATCCGCCCCGCCATGAACCGCGTCAGGTCCCGCAGGTCCGCAAGCGCCTGCCCGCCCTCGCGCCGCGCCCGCAGCACCATGTCGTAGGGGACGCCCAGCACCCAATGCCCGGCCGAGGACCAGGCCACGGCGACCACGATCCAGAACCAGACGTTCGAGAACGACCGCAGGTCGATCGCGTCGAGCAGTATCCTCGTCCAATCCACGCGCCGGCCGGTCCGTCCTTCATCCAACCCGGCGACCCTAGCCCAGCCCTCGCCCCGCGCCTAGTCCCGCTCAACGCCTTGAGCTTGCGCCCCGATCGTGCCACCCCAAACCCGATCCCCGGACCCGAGGCGACCGCCATGACCCAAGCCCCCGCCCCCTTCCCGACCGCGCGCCTCCGCCGCCTGCGCGCCACCCCCGCGCTGCGCGCCCTGGTGCGGGAAACCTCGCTCACCCCCTCCGACCTGATCTGGCCGATCTTCCTGATGCAGGGGACCGCCGAATCCGTCCCGGTCCCCTCCATGCCCGGCGTCCACCGCCTGACCGTGGATCGCGCCGTGGAGGCCGCGCAGGAGGCCCGCAGGCTCGGCATCCCCGCGATGTGCCTCTTCCCCTACACCGCCATGGAGCATCGCACGGCGGACTGCTCCGAGGCCTGGAACCCCGACAACCTGACGAACCGCGCCATCCGCGCCATCAAGGACGCGGTGCCCGAGGTCGCGGTGATGACCGACATCGCGCTCGACCCCTACAACATCGACGGCCACGACGGCTTCGTGGAGGACGGCGAGATCGTCAACGACCGCACCGTGGACGCCCTCGTGAGGATGGCCCTCGCCCAGGCCGCGTCCGGCGCCGACATCCTCGGCCCCTCCGACATGATGGACGGCCGCATCGGCGCGATCCGCCGGGCGCTCGAATCCGAGGGCTTCCAGAACACCACGATCCTCAGCTACGCCGCGAAATACGCCTCCGCCTTCTACGGCCCCTTCCGCGACGCCGTGGGCGCGACCGCCGCCCTCAAGGGCGAGAAGAAGACCTACCAGATGGACCCCGGCAACTCCGCCGAGGCGCTGCGCCTCGTGGCGCGCGACCTGTCCGAAGGGGCCGACATGGTGATGGTCAAGCCGGGGATGCCCTATCTCGACATCTGCCGCCGCGTGAAGGACGAGTTCGGCGTGCCGACCTTCGCCTATCAGGTCTCCGGCGAATACGCGATGCTGCGCGCCGCCGAGGCCAACGGCTGGCTCGACGGCCCCCGCGTGATGATCGAGAGCCTTCTCGCCTTCAAGCGCGCGGGCTGCGACGGCGTCCTCACCTACTACGCCCCCGAGGCGGCGCGCGCGCTGAACGGCTGACGGGTCCGGGCGTCGGGCGGTCCCGCCGCCCGACGCCCGGACCCACGCCCGACGCCTCCGTAGGATGGGGGCCACCCCACCATGCCACGGCACCGCCCGGAGCCACGGTCGCCATGGCGGGGTGAAGCCCCACCCGCCGTCGCGCCCGTCCCGCCCCCGCAGGGAGGCGCCTTCCGCCGACCGGGCCACGCAGGGCGGGCTTCAGCCCGCCATCGCCTCCCTCGCGCCCCGGGGGGCACGGCCCCCGCCGCCCCGCCCGCCGCGCAAGGATCGGCCGATCCGCCCACCCCCGGAATCGGCCGGTGACAGCCGCCCCCAAAGCGGGCTAGACTCCGGCCCAACGGCCGGGAACAAGGCCGGCGAAGCATCGGGCGGTGACCATGACGATTCTCTCCAGGCGCTCCTTCCTGTCGCTGGCGGCGGCCCCCCTCCTCGCGGGCTGCGCCAACGGCGTCGGCTCCGGCGGCGCGGCCATCATCGACGCCCGCGTGGACAGCGCGCTGAGCTTCCTCTACTCCACCTATCCCGGCACCCGCGACCTCGCGGGCCGCGCCTCCGGCATCCTCGTCATGCCCGTCGTGACCGAGGTCGGGCTCGGCCTCGGCGGCTCCTACGGGACCGGCGCGCTGCGGGTCGGCAACACCTCCGTGGACTACTACTCGGCCACCGCCGCCTCGGCGGGCCTCCAGATCGGCGCGCAGCAATACAGCCACGCGCTGTTCTTCATGACCCCCGACGCCCTCGCGGCGTTCCGCGCCTCGGCGGGCTGGGTCGCCGGGGCCGACCTCGACTATGCCGTGATCGACCAGGGCGAGGTGCTGCGGGCCGACACCACGACGACCCTCTCCCCAGTCATCGCCGTGGTCTTCGCCCAGTCCGGCCTCCGCATGGGCGCGACGGTCGAAGGCACGAAGTACACCCGCATCATCCCCTGATTCCGGGGCCGGCCCCGCCCCGCCGCCTGCCCGAAGCACCGGGCCGGGGCCCGATTCGGCCTTCATCCTTTCTTGACCTTCCCCGCCAACCCGCTGGCCAGGAAAGACTTTTCCCGCGCAACACCCATCGTTCGTAGCTGTCAGACTCGGTTAAGGCCCTCGTGAGACCTTGATCGCACCGGACCAGCCGCGCCCCGCTCGCGTGGCCCCGGACCCGAGCAACGCAGGACAGGAGGGCCGCGACCATGACGACCATATCCGACGACACCGGACCCGACGCCCCCCGCGCCGCGTTCCCCGACACCCCGACCCCGGGGCCCCGCGCCCCGGCCCGCGCCCGTTCCGCCACGTCACGCCCCCGCCGCCCCTCTTGCCTTCGCCGCGCTGCGGCACAATTTACCATCCACATGGATGGCAAGAGGATGGCGAACGACATGGGCAAGGTTCACGAGCTGCGGCCCCGCCTGCCGGACTCCGAGAAGATCACCATCAACCTCGGTTACGTGGACCTGGGCCAGATCGACCTCCTGGTGCGCGAGGGGTTCTATTCCAACCGCACCGACTTCATCCGCACGGCGATCCGCAACCAGCTCGACCGCCAGAACGACGCCGTGCGGCAGTCCGTCGCCCGGCACGAGCTCGACCTCGGCCTGCGCCATTACACCCGCGCCGACCTCGAAACGGCCGAGGCGGCGGGCGAGATGCTGCACATCCAGGTCCTCGGCCTCGCCGTGATCGCCCCGGACGTGCCGCCGGACCTGGCGCGGCGCACCATCGCCTCGCTGCACGTCCTGGGCGCGCTCTCCGCCTCCCCGGCCGTCAAGGCGGCGCTCGCCGACCGCCTGCGCTGACCCCGTCTTGATCCGCGTCCCCCTGCCGCCCCGTTCCGACACTCTCCCCGTCGCGCCCCGCGCGGCCTCCCCCCATCGGCCTGCGGGCCCGCGCGAAGGAGCCCTTCCGATGCCCACGATCCCCCGGATCGACATGACCGAGGCCACGCGCCTCACCCGCGAAGGCCGGCTCGACGAGGCCATGGCCCTCCTGCAAGGCCGGGCCCGCCCGGCGCCCGACCCCGCGCCCGACCCCGCGCCCGACCCCGCGCCCGGCCGCGCCCCGGCCTTCCGCGCCGGTGCGTCCCGTCCCATCGACATGGTGCCGCCCGCCGGCGACCCCACCGGCCCCTGGACCGCGCCCCCGGCCAAGCCCCCGGCCGAGCCCCCCGCCGTGCCCGAGCAGCTCCGCGCCCTCATGGGCCGCATGACGGGCCCGGCCGGCCTCGACGACCTCATGCCGCACCTGCGCGACGGCCTGCCGCGCCCCGTCCCCTCGGGCCGCGCGGACCTGCCCCCCGGCGCGCGCTTCGAGGAGCGCAGCTTCGCCAACGCCGCCGGCGCGCGGCCCTACAAGCTCTACGTGCCCTCGACCTTCGACGGCCAGCCCCTGCCGCTGATCGTCATGCTGCACGGCTGCACGCAGTCGCCCGACGACTTCGCCGCCGGAACCCGCATGAACGAGCTGGCCGAGGAGATCGGCTTCCTCGTCGCCTATCCCGGCCAGACGCAGGCCGCGAACATGCAGCGGTGCTGGAACTGGTTCAACGCCGCCGACCAGCAGCGCGACCGGGGCGAGCCGTCGCTCATCGCCGGCATCGTCCGCGCCGTGATGGCCGAGCTGCCGGTGGCCGAGGGACGCGTCTACGTCGCCGGCCTGTCGGCGGGCGGGGCCAAGGCCGCCATCATGGGCGCAGCCTATCCCGATCTCTTCGCCGCCGTCGGCGTCCATTCCGGCCTTGCCTGCGGCGCGGCGCGCGACATGGGCTCGGCCTTCGCGGCGATGCGGCAGGGCGGCGGCCCCGACACGGCCCGCCATGGCGGCCGGACCCGCCCGACCCGCACCATCGTCTTCCACGGCGACCGCGACGGCACCGTGCACCCGGTCAACGCCGACGAGGTGGCGGCCCAGGCCCGCGCCGGCCTCCCCCACCAGGCCGAGGTGACGCGGGGCCGCTCGCCCGGCGGCGTGGCCTACACCCGCGCCGTCCACCGCGACGACGACGGCGATGCCGTGCTGGAGCAGTGGACGCTCCACGGGCTGGGCCACGCTTGGTCCGGCGGCAGCCCGGCCGGCTCCTACACCGACCCCCTCGGCCCCGACGCGAGCCGCGAGATGGTGCGGTTCTTCCTGTCGGATGGCGGATCGGACGAGGCCGGCGCATGACCCGCCCCGTTCCCTGGCATCCCACCCAGGACGCCGAAGGCCATCCGACGCAGGCCGTCGTGCCCGAGGCCCCTGTGATGAGGCTCCCGCCCGGGCCGCCGGGCTACCGGCTTCACCGGGCGCGCGATCCCGGGACTGGCCGGACTGAAGCGCTGGTAGGGGTGGTCGGACTCGAACCGACACTTCTCGCGAAATCTGATTTTGAGTCAGACGCGTCTACCATTCCGCCACACCCCCGCGGCGCTTTCCGACCTGGCCCGCGATTTGCGGGCCGCCCCGACGCTCTAACCCGCCCGGGCGATCCTCGTCAAAGGGTCGTCGCACGGAACGTGTCGCACTGCCCGATGTCGCCGGACCGGAAGCCGATATAGAACCACCTTTCCCGCTGCTCGCTGGTGCCATGGGTGAAGCTGTCGGGCCGCACCGCCTGCCCCGCCTCGCGCTGGAGCGTGTCGTCGCCGATCCGCTCGGCCGCGTTCAGCGCCTCCTCGATGTCGCCCTGCTCCAGCGTGCCGAGCTGGTTCTGCGCGAAATAGGCCCAAACGCCCGCGAAGCAGTCGGCCTGGAGCTCCACCCGCACCGCCGCGCTGTCCGCGCCCTGCTGGCGGCCGCGCTGCGCCTCGGACAGGATGCCCAGGAGGTCCTGCACATGGTGCCCCACCTCGTGAGCCACCACGTAGGCCGCCGCGAAGTCGCCCCCGGCACCGAGCTGCCGGTCCATCAGGAGGAAGAAATCCGTGTCGAGATAGACCCGCTGGTCCGCCGGGCAGTAGAACGGCCCCGTCTGGGCGCTCGCCCCGCCGCAACCCGATTGCACCGCGCCCTTGAACAGGACCAGCGTCGTCGGCTGATACTCCTGGCCGAGCTGGTCGCGGAAGATGCCGGCCCAGACCTCCTCGGTGTCGGCGAGGGTGACCTTGGCGAACTGCGCCGCCTGCTCGTCGGCCTCGGTGATCTCCACGGGGCCGCTCTGGATCGTCCCGCCCGCGCCGCCGTTGAGGAGCGGGGTCAGGTCCACGCCCAGGAAGTAGCCGATGAGGACGATGGCCAGGACGCCGACGCCGCCGGCGCCCCCGATGGCGGCCCCGCCGCCGCCCATGCGCCGCCGATCCTCGATGTTGCTGCTGCCGCGCCGCCCCTGCCACTTCATGGCCGTGATCCTCTCGATGCCGTCGTCACAACGCCCGGAGCGGGCCGGCCGGTTCCCATTGGGGCTCTTGCCCCGGCGCCCCGTCTCGGAAAGGGTGCGCGCGACCGACCGGAGACCCGACCGTGACCCGCACCTCCCTTGTCCTCCTGGCCGCCGGAGGCTCCTTCGCGCTGCTGGCGGGCGCCTACCTGTTCCAGGCGCTGGGCTATCCGCCTTGCGCGCTCTGCTGGTGGCAGCGCTACCCGCATTTCGCCGCCGTCCCGATCGGGCTCCTGGCGCTGGCGGTGCGGGGACCGCTGTTCCCGATCCTGGGCTCCATCGCCGCCTCGGCCACGGCGCTGATCGGCGTCTATCATACCGGCGTCGAGCGGCAGTGGTGGCAGGGGCCGGCGAGCTGCACGGGTTCGGGCGACCTGGGCGGGCTCGCGGGCGGCGACCTCCTGGCGGTGGAGGGGCCTCGCATCGTCATGTGCGACCAGGTGTCGTGGGAGCTGCTGGGCCTGTCGATGGCGTCGTGGAACGCAATCCTCTCGGCCGTCCTCGTCGTCCTCTGGGTCCTCGCGGCGCGGCGCTCCGTCAGCCGGGTCGTCTGACCGGACGGCGGGTGCTGAGGAGGAGGTTGGTCTCGCTCCGCGTCACCCCCTCGATCCGCCGGATCGCGAAGAGCGTCCGGTCGAAGGATTCGAGCGTGTCCGTCCCGATCTCCACGATCAGGTCCCAGGCGCCGTTCGTGGTGTGGAAGGCCGTGACCTCCGGCAGGCCCGAAAGCCGCGCCATCACCCGGTCGGTCCCCCGTCCCTCCACGTGAAGCATCATCAACCCGCGCACCGGCGCGGTCGCCACGTCGGCGCGGGTCAGGACCGTGAAGCCCGCGATCTCGCCCGAGGCGAGGAGCCGCGCCATCCGCGCGCGAACGGTGGTTCGCGTCACGCCCAGGTCGTGCGCCAGCTCCGACAGGCTCGCCCGTCCGTCGCGCCGCAGGGCGGCGATGAGGCGATGATCCAGTTCGTCCACTCTTGCTGCCCAATCCGATCAACCAATGTTCCCATCGCACAGGAACACCCCTTCTGTCTGCCGTCCAGCGAGGCGAACCTCATGACCATGCACACACGCGACATCCTCCTGATCGGCGCGCCGGTCGATAGCGGCAAGCGGCGGCGGGGCTGCCTCATGGGGCCGGACGCCTTTCGCGTCGCGGGACTCCGCGAGGCGCTGGAAGGGTTGGGCCATCGCGTGACCGACAAGGGCAACGTCGCGGCCGAGGCCGTGGACGTGCCGGACGACACGCGCCTTCATGCCCTGGCCGAGACGGTGGGCTGGACGCGCAGCCTGCTGCGCGCGGCCGAGGAGGCCATGGGCCAGGGGATGCCGATCTTCCTGGGCGGCGACCACGCGCTGTCCATGGGCACGGTGGCCGGCGTCGCGGCGCACGCGGCGCGCGTGGGGCGGCCGCTGTTCCTGCTCTGGCTCGATGCGCATAGCGACTTCCACACCCTGGAGAGCACCGAGTCGGGCAACCTCCATGGCGTCTCGGTCGCCTACCTTTCGGGGCGCGAGGGGTTCGGGGCGTTCCCGGCCATGCCCGCGCCGATCCCCGGCAAGAACGTCTGCATGATCGGCCTGCGATCCGTGGACCCGGCCGAGCGGGAGGCGCTGGCCGCGACCGACATCCACCTCGTGGACATGCGGGCCATCGACGAGAACGGCATCCGCGCGCCGCTGGCCGAGTTCCTCGGCCGCGTGGACGCGGCGGACGGGCTGCTGCACGTGTCCTTCGACGTGGACTTCCTCGATCCCGCCATCGCGCCGGCCGTGGGCACGACCTCGCCCGGCGGCACGACCTTCCGCGAGGCGCATCTCGTCATGGAGATGCTGTTCGATTCGGGGCGCGTGACCTCGCTCGACCTCGTGGAGCTGAACCCCTTCCTCGACGAGCGCGGGCGCACCGCCGGGCTGATGGTGGACCTGACCGCCTCGCTCCTCGGGCGACGCATCTTCGACCGGCCGACCCGCAGCCTTGCCTGACCCCAGGAGACCCGCATGAACGCCCTGAGCCCGACCCTCCTCGACCCGAAGCCCGCGCCCTCGGACAAGGCGCTCGTCCCGTTCGTGAGCGTCGAGACGATGATGCGCCTCGTGCATCGGGTCGGGCTGGAGGCCATGCTGCGCGACCTCGCCGAGGCCATCGCGGAGGCGTTCCGGCGCTGGGAGAGCTTCGACAAGACCGCGCGCATCCCGGCCCATTCCGCCGAGGGCGTGATCGAGCTGATGCCGACCGCCGACGGGGAGCTGTACGGCTTCAAATACGTCAACGGCCACCCGCGCAACATGAAGGCGGGGCTCCAGACCGTCACGGCCTTCGGGCTGCTCGCGGACATGCACACCGGCTATCCGGTGCTGCTGTCCGAGATGACGCTGCTCACCGCGCTGCGGACGGCCGCGATGTCGGCGCTGGCGGCCCGGCACCTCGCGCCCGAGGGGGCGCGGGTCATGGCGATGATCGGCAACGGCGCGCAGAGCGAGTTCCAGGCGGTCGCCTTCAAGGCGATCTGCGGGATCGAGGAGGTGCGGCTCCATGACATCGACCCGCTCGCCACGGCGAAATGCGCCCGCAACCTGGACGGCCACGGGCTGCGGGTCGTCGCCTGCGGGAGCGCCGAGGAGGCGATCCTGGGGGCGCAGGTCATCACCACGGCGACCGCCGACAAGCGGCTCGCCACCATCCTGACCGACAACATGGTCGGGGCCGGGGTGCACATCAACGCGGTGGGCGGCGACAGCCCCGGCAAGACCGAGCTGGCCCGCGACATCCTGCTGCGCGCGGAGATCTTCGTGGAGTTCCCGCCCCAGACCCGCGTCGAGGGGGAGATCCAGCAGCTCGCCCCCGATCACCCCGTCACGGAGCTGTGGGAGGTCCTCGCCGGACGCAAGCCGGGACGGACCGGGGCGGCGCAGGTGACGCTGTTCGATTCGGTGGGCTTCGCCGTCGAGGACTTCGCGGCGCTGGCCTACGTGCTGGGAAAGGCGCGGGAGACCGGGCTCCATGACCGGCTCGACCTCATCGCGGACCCGGACGACCCGCGCGACCTCTTCGGGATGCTCATGCGCGCCCACCCCTGACGAGCGGGCGGAGGTCCGAACGGTCGGGCCGTCGGCGAGCCGGGAACGGATGGCGAGGGTCGAGGTCATCATGGCGGGTCGGGTCTCCTTTTCGTTGGCCTGTGCGAGGAGGATCGCACGGAGGCGTTAAGGCTTTCCGACAGCAACGAACGGTCGGGGCCGTTTCGCGCAACACCCTCCCGCGCTGATTCGCGGCCGCCCGGCTGGACCCCCGGCGGGGGGCGGGCCATGCTGGCCGGGCCGATCAGCGGGAGGACGACGATGGCGGAGCGCGTGGGATTTGCGGGGCTGGGCCTGATGGGGCACGGGATGGCGCACAACATCCGGGCCAAGGGGCATCCGCTCGCGGTGCTGGCGCATCGCCGGCGCGAGGCGGTGGAGGACCTGACCGCCAAGGGCGCGACCGAGGCCGGGTCGGCGGCGGCGCTGGCCGAGTCGTCGGACGTGATCGTGCTGTGCCTCACCGCCTCGCCGCAGGTGGAGGAGGTGGTGGGGGCGATGATGCCGGCCCTGCGGGCGGGACAGGTGGTGGTGGACTGCTCCACCGCCGATCCGGTTTCCACGATGCGGCTGGGCGAGGCGCTGCGCGCGCGCGGCGTGGGGCTGGTGGACGCGCCGCTGGGGCGCACGCCCAAGGACGCCTGGGAGGGGAACCTCGACGTGATGGTGGGGGCCACGGACGAGGACTTCGCGCGGGTCGAGCCGGTGCTGGGCTGCTTTGCCGGGCGGATCGTCCGGGTGGGCGGCCCGGGCGACGGGCACCGGATGAAGCTCCTGAACAACTTCCTGTCGCTGGGCTATGGGGCGATCTACGCCGAGGCGCTGGCGCTGGCGCGAAAGGTCGGGATCTCGGCGGCGCAGTTCGACAGCGTGATCCGGGGGAGCCGGATGGACTGCGGCTTCTACCAGACCTTCATGGGCTACGCGCTGGAGGGCAACCGCGAGGCGCATCGCTTCACGCTGGCGAACGCCTACAAGGACTTCCGCTACGTGGAGTCGATGGCGAACGCGGCGGGGGTGATGACGCCCTTGGCGTCGGCGGCGAAGAACTCCTACGCGCTGGCGGTGGGGACCGGAGGGGATGGGCCGGAGGATTACGTGCCGCATCTGGTGGATTACGTCGCGAAGGCGAACGGGATGTGAGGGCGGGGATCTCACCCCCCCGGGCCGAGATGCCGTAGGGTGCGTGGTTCTCCGCGGGACGCGGAGGTTCACGCACCGTCGGGCAGTGGATGGAGCGTGAACCCGTGGCCGTCGGCGCCGGAGCCACGCACCCTGCGGATGCGGGCGGGGCACATGGTGGCGTGAGTCCCCGGCCCACGGAAGCGGACGGGTCGCCTGCCCTGACCTCAGTGATACCGGAACTCGCCCACCACGTTGCGCCATTCGCCGGGGGCGATCATCTTGCGGTGGGTGAAGCGGACCGAATGGAGAGGCCCCTCGATCTCGCGCTGCCAGAACTCGATGAAGCCGAACAGGCGCGGGTGGTCGGGGGCGAGGTCGTAGTCCTGCCAGACGAAGCTGTTGAGGACATGGCGGTAATCCGGCATCCGGTAGAACAGCTCGGCCGTGGTGAGGCCGTAGCCCCGGAGCATCAATTCGGTCTCGGAGACGGGCGTGGCGGCGGGCGTGGCGGCGGGCGGTTTCGGCATTCAAGGCTCCCCTATGGTGGTGCGTTGATTCCCCTACGGGGAAAGCCAACCACGGTTCCCTTAAAAGTCAATGAACACGGCCTGTTAGCAATCCATGCGAGCGGCTGCCATGGTGTCGCGGCCCCTTTGCGCCCCAGCCCTGGGGGGTATATATGGAGGCAAGCACCCAGATATTGAGCAGGCCCCCGCGCATGTCCGACACGCCCGACGTCCCCGACCTCGACGGGACGAGCCCGAAATCCACGCAGCCGACCATCTCCATCGCGGAGGAGATGAAGACCTCGTATCTCGACTACGCCATGAGCGTGATCGTCAGCCGGGCGATCCCCGACCTGCGCGACGGGCTCAAGCCCGTGCAGCGGCGCATCCTGTATGCGATGCACGAGACCGGCAACACGCACGACAAGTCGTATCGGAAATCCGCGCGGCCCGTGGGCGACGTGATGGGGAAATACCACCCCCACGGCGATTCCTCGATCTACGAGGCGCTGGTGCGGATGGCGCAGGACTTCTCCATGTCGCTGCCGCTGCTCGACGGGCAGGGCAACTTCGGGTCGATGGATGGCGATCCGGCGGCGGCCATGCGCTACACCGAGGTGCGGATGGACAAGCCGGCGGCCTACCTGCTGGCGGACATCGACAAGGAGACGGTGGACTTCCAGGACAACTACGACGGCAAGGACCGGGAGCCCACGGTCCTGCCGACGCGGTTCCCGAACATGCTGGTCAACGGCGCGGGCGGCATCGCCGTGGGCATGGCGACGAACATCCCGCCGCACAACCTGGGCGAGGTGATCGACGCCACGCTGGCGCTGATCGACGACCCGGACCTGACGAGCGAGGACCTGATCCAGTACGTGCCCGGCCCCGACTTCCCGACGGGGGCCACGATGCTGGGCCGGTCGGGGGCGCGCAAGGCCTATCTGGAGGGGCGCGGGTCGGTGGTGATGCGCGCCCGGACCCACATGGAGGAGATCCGCGGCAAGCAGGCCATCATCGTCGATGAGATCCCCTATCAGGTGAACAAGGCCACGATGATCGACCGCATCGCCGAGGCCGCGCGCGACAAGCGGATCGAGGGGATCAGCCACGTCCAGGACGAGAGCGACCGCAACGGCGTGCGCGTGGTGATCGAGCTGCGGCGCGACGCGACGGCGGACGTGGTGCTGAACCAGCTCTGGCGGTTCACGCCGATGCAGACCTCGTTCGGCTGCAACATGCTGGCGCTGAACGGCGGCAAGCCCGAGACGCTGACGCTGCGGGCGTTCCTGACCGCCTTCGTGGACTTCCGCGAGGAGGTGGTGGCGCGGCGCACGGCGTTTGAACTCCGCAAGGCGCGGGAGCGGGCGCACATCCTCTGCGGCCTCGCGGTGGCGGTGTCGAACGTCGACGAGGTGGTGGCGACGATCCGATCCTCGCGCGATGCCGCCGAGGCGCGGGAGCGGCTGATGACCCGCGCCTGGCCGGCGCAGGACATCGCGCCCTACATCCGGCTGATCGACGACCCCCTGCACCCGCTGAACGACGACGGGACCTACAACCTGTCCGACGCGCAGGCGCGGGCGATCCTCGACCTGCGGCTCCAGCGGCTGACGCAGCTGGGCGTGGAGGAGGTCACGAACGAGCTTCAGGACCTGTCCGGCAAGATCAAGGAATATCTGGCAATCCTGGGCTCGCGCGAGCGGATCATGGGCATCATCGGGGACGAGCTGCGCGAGGTGCGCGCGCTCTTCGCGGTGCCGCGCCGGACCGAGATCATCGACTGGGCCGCCGACCTCGAGGACGAGGACCTGATCGAGCGCGAGGACATGGTCGTCACCGTGACCCAAGGGGGCTGGATCAAGCGCACGCCGCTGAGCGAGTTCCGCGCGCAACGGCGGGGCGGCAAGGGGCTGTCGTCCATGCAGACGAAGGAGGAGGACGTGATCGTCCAGCTCTTCGTCGCCAACACGCACACGCCGCTCCTGTTCTTCACGACGGACGGCATGGCCTACAAGCTCAAGTGCTGGCGGCTGCCGCTGGCGGGGCGGACGGCCAAGGGCAAGGCGCTGGTCAACCTGCTGCCGATCGACACGGGCGTGACGGTGGCGGCGATCGTGCCGGTGGACCGGCCCGAGGAGCATTGGGACGAGTTGCAGATCGTCTTCGCGACCTCGACGGGCGACGTGCGGCGGAACGCGCTGTCGGACTTCATCGACGTGAAGCGCAACGGCAAGATCGCCATGAAGCTGCCCGAGGGCGTGCGGCTGGTGAACGCGCGCATCGCCTCGGAGGAGGACGACGTGCTGCTGGTGACGGACCACGGCCGCGCCATCCGCTTCCCGACGACGGACGTGCGCGTCTTCAAGGGCCGCGACTCGACCGGCGTCCGGGGGATCATGCTGCGCGACGAGGGCGACCACGTGGTGAGCATGGCGACCGTGCGGCACTTCGAGGCCGACCCGGAGGAACGCGCCGCCTACATCAAGATGCGCCGCGCCGTGCTGGGCGTCACCGACGAGGAGAACGGCGCGGGGAGCGACGAGGACGACGTGGCGGCCGGCGCCATCAGCCCCGAGCGCTACGCCGAGATGTCGGCGGCCGAGGACCTGATCCTCACCATCACCTCCGGCGGCGTGGGCAAGCTGTCGTCCAGCCACGACTATCCGGTGCGCGGGCGCGGGGGCCAGGGCGTCGTGGCCATGGACCTGTCGGACCGGCGCGGGCGCGAGACCGGGCGCATCGTGGCGGCCTTCGCGGTGGACCTGGGCGACCAGATCATGCTCGTCACCTCGGGCGGCCAGTCGATCCGCGTCCCGGTGGAGGGCATCTCCTTCCGCTCGCGCTCGCGCGGGGGGGTCCGGGTCTTCGACGTGGACGGCGAGGAGGTCGTCTCGGTCGCCAAGGTGGCCGAGCAGTCCGAGGGCGATTCGGAGGGCTGATCCCCCTCGCCCGGCCCGGCGGTTCCCTGCCGGGCCGGGCCGTTCCCCGTCGCCGTGGCCCTTGCTCCCGCGCCCGGTTGGCCGCAGGATGCCCGTCAGCGAGACGTGACCGTTTCAAGGTCCGCATCACATGAGGCACGAGCATGACCATTCCCCTTCGTTCCGCCCTGGCGGCTCTCCTGGCGCTGGTCCCCGGCCTGGCCGCCGCGCAGGGCTTCAGCGGCGCCGAGATCTCGGCCGAGCTCCTGGCCTTCGGCGACGGCCTGGACCTCGGCGAGAAGGAGTATCGCGGCGCGCTGGAGTTCGAGGTCTGGGGCGGCTTCGGCGCCGCCGCCGACCTGTCCTATCACAATTCGAGCGGCATCGGCCTGGGCGGCCACAACGCGACGCTGCACGGCTTCTACGACCGGCTGGGCCTCGCCACGGTGGGCGGCTACATCGCCCGCGACACCAAGGACGAGAGCGACATCGGCCTTTACGGCGTCGAGGCGGCGACGGAGCTGATGGGCGGGTCCGTGCAGGGGGCGCTGGGCGGCTACGGCGGCGACGACGGCGAGGGCGCCATGCTCTCGGTCGCTGGGCGCTACGGCTTCGGCAACTTCGCGGCGACCGGCTTTGCCGGAGGCGTCTCGGGCGACGTGGAGGGCAGCCGTCTTGCGCTGGGCGGGGAATACCAGCTCGGGATGGGGCCGACCCTCTATGCCGAGCTGGGCCGTCGCAGCGAGGACGACGACCCCAAGACCTACGTCGCCGTCGGCGCGCGGCTCGCCATCGGGCCGAAGGCCGGGACCACCTTCGATTCGCGCAGCCTCTTCGAGATCCTGCCCGGCCGCTGACCCGTTCACGGAATCTTAGGCTTTCCGTGGTCTCCTGCCCCCAAAGGCGGGAGACCACGGATGAACCTCTACCACTGCATGATCGAGCTGAAGCAGGACGCCAAGGCGCTGGCCTTCTCGGCGGCGGCCGAGGCCTGGCTGTCGCGCCTCCAGTCGCGCGGCATCATCGTCGGCTGGCGGCTGCTGCGGCGCAAGTTCGGGCTGGCCTCGGGCCCGCACACCGACTTCCTGCTGGAGATCGAGGTCGAGGGGCTGTCGCAGCTCGACAGCGCCTTCCGCGCGCTGGCCTCGGGCGAGGACGACGACGAACGGCGCTACAACCAGTTCCACCAGATGATCGGCCGGGCCGAGGTCGGGCTCTACCGTCCCTACCCCGACCCCTCGCAGCGGGAGCGGATCGCGTTCATCTGAGCGCCCGGCCCCTTTCCCTTCGCGCCGTCCCGCCCTAGACCGCAGGGCATGGTTGACGCGATCCACATCATCGGCGGCGGCATGGCGGGGGTGGAGGCGGCCTGGGCCTGCGCCCGCGCCGGGGTTCCGGCCGTCATCCACGAGATGCGCCCCAAGGTCGGCACCTTCGCCCACCGGACGGGCGACCTGGCCGAGATGGTCTGCTCCAACTCCTTCCGGTCGGACGACCACGAGCAGAACGCCGTGGGGCTGCTGCACTGGGAGATGCGGGCGGCGGGCTCCATCACCATGGAGATGGCGGCGCGGCACCGCCTCCCCGCCGGCGGGGCGCTGGCGGTGGACCGCGACGCCTTCTCGGCCGCCGTGACGGCGGCCGTGCGGGGGCATCCGCTCGTGTCGGTGGTCGAGGAGGAGATGACGGCGCTGCCCGACGACGGGTCGTGGATCGTCGCCACCGGGCCGCTGACCTCCGGCGCGCTGGCCAAGTCGATCCGGCAGGCCACCGGGGCCGAGCACCTCGCCTTCTTCGACGCCATCGCCCCCATCGTCCACGCCGACACCATCGACATGGGCGTGGCCTGGCGGCAGTCGCGCTACGACAAGGGCGAGACGGAGGAGGAGCGCACGGCCTACATCAACTGTCCGATGGACCGCGCGCACTACGAGGCGTTCATCGACGCCCTGCTGGCGGCCGAGAAGACCGAATTCCGCGAGGGCGAGACGGCGGGCTACTTCGACGGTTGCCTGCCGGTGGAGGTCATGGCCGAGCGTGGGCGCGAGACGCTGCGCTTCGGGCCGATGAAGCCGGTGGGCCTGACCAACGCCCACGCGCCGGACGTGAAGCCCTACGCGGTCGTCCAGCTTCGCCGCGACAACGCGCTGGGGACGCTCTACAACATCGTGGGCTTCCAGACCAAGATGAAGCATGGCGCGCAAGCGGCTGTATTTCGCATGATTCCCGGACTGAAGGACGCGGGATTCGCGCGGCTGGGCGGCATCCACCGCAACACCTTCATCAACTCGCCGACCCTGCTGGACGACCGGATGCGGCTGCGGGCGCGGCCCTGGCTCCGCTTCGCCGGGCAGATCACCGGGGTGGAGGGCTACGTCGAATCCGCCGCGATGGGGATGCTGGCCGGGCGGCTCGCGGCGGCCGAGGCGAAGGGCGCGACGCTGCCGCCCGTGCCGGCCGCGACCGCGGTGGGGGCGCTGCTGTCGCACATCACCGGCGGCGCGGATGCCAAGACCTTCCAGCCGATGAACGTCAACTTCGGCCTGTTCCCGCCCCTGCCCGAGGCGCGTAGCGGCCGGCGCGGCCGGGCCGAGCGCTACAAGGGCTACACCGACCGCGCCAAGGCGGACTGGACGGCGTGGCTGTCGGGCACGGTGGCGCAGGCGGCGGAGTGAGGACGCGCTTCGCGCCGTCGCCCACGGGGCCGCTGCACCTGGGCCATGCCTTCGCGGCGATGGTCGCGCACGACATGGCGCGGGCGGCGGGTGGCGCGTTCCTCCTGCGGATCGAGGACATCGACCGGCAACGGTCCAAGCCCGCATGGGAGGCGCAGGCGCTGGACGACCTCGGGTGGCTGGGCCTGACCTGGGACGAGCCGCCGCTGCGCCAGTCCGGACGGCTGGACGCCTACCGCGCGGCGCTGGCGACGCTCTGGGCCCGCGGTGTCCTGTATCCCTGCACCTGCCAGCGGCGCGACATCCTGGACGCGGCCTCGGCCCCGCAGGAGGGCGGCGGGCCGCTGATCGGGCCGGACGGCGTGGTCTACCCCGGCACCTGCCGGCACCGGCCCCGGACCGGTCCCCTGCCCGGCGGGGTGGCGCTCAGGCTCGACATGAGGATGGCGTTGCAAGGCATTGTTACGGTTGAATACCACGAGACGGGCACCCAGCCCGGCCCCCGGAGCGTGCCCGCCGAAACGCTGGTGCGCGAGATCGGCGACGTGGTGCTGGCGCGGCGGGACTTCGGCACGTCCTACCATCTCGCCGTGACGGTGGACGACGCCGCGCAGGGCATCACCCACGTCACGCGCGGCGCGGACCTCACCGAGGCGACGCCGATCCACGTGCTGCTCCAGCGGCTCCTTGGCCTGCCGACGCCGGTCTATCATCACCACCGGCTGATCCGGGACGGCACCGGGCGGCGGCTCGCCAAGCGCGAGGACGCCAAGGCGATCCGGCGCTTCCGCGACGAAGGTGCGGCACCGCGGGACATCCGCCGGATGGTGGGGCTTTAGGGCGGGCCTCAGCCGGCCCTAGGCCTCCACGACCTCTTCGCCGGCCTCCACCTTCGTGAAGAAGCAGCTCCGCGCGCCGGTATGGCAGGCGGGACCGGTCTGGCGCACCGTCAGCAGCAGCGCATCGCGGTCGCAGTCGATCCGCATCTCGACCAGCTCCTGCACATGGCCGCTCGTCTCGCCCTTGGTCCAGAACGCCTGACGCGAGCGGGACCAATAGGTTGCGCGCCGAGTCTCAAGCGTCCGCCGAACCGCCTCGGCGGTCATCCAGGCCAGCATCAGCACCTCGCCGGTGGCGTGGTCCTGCGCGACGGCGGGGATCAGCCCGGCCTCGTTGAAGGTCAGCGTCGCGGGGTCGAAGGCCATGGCCGAAGTCCTTTGGCAAGCGGGCGGATCGCGCCTATCTAGGCGGGACGCGACGAGAGGGCAAACCATGTCGGACGGGGATCTCCTGCAACTCTACTCCGCGCGCATCCTGGCGCTGGCGGCGGACATCCCCCGGATCGGGCACCTGGCCGAGCCGCAGGGGGCCGCGCGCCGCAGGGCGCCGCTCTGCGGCTCGGTCGTGGGGGTGGAGCTGCGGCTGAAGGACGGACGCGTCGCCGACTTCGCGCAGGATGTGCGGGCCTGCGCGCTCGGGCAGGCGGCGGCGGCGGTGGTCGGCGCGGCGGTCGTGGGACGGACGCCCGAGGAGGTGCGGCGGGGACGCGACGCGCTCTGGGCGATGCTGCGCGAGGGGGGCGAGGCTCCGGCGGCGCCCTGGGACGGCTTCGCGGCGCTGATTCCGGCGCGGGAGCACCCGAACCGGCACGGCTCGATCATGCTGGCGATCGAGGCGACGATCGAGGCGCTGGACCAGGCCCGGGACGGCAAAAAGGCCGCCGCGACCTGATCGGTGCGCGGCGGCTGAAGTGACCCCCTCGTCGGGACACCGGGTCGCCGCGTCCCGAAGGGGCGGCGCCGGAACGAGGGGGCGGGCAGATCAGAACGGGCCGGGAAAGAGCAGCGCCGCCAGGAGAAGGGCCAGCAGGGCCAGCGTGCCCAGGGCATCCGACAGGAGCCCCCAGGCGAAACCGATGAGGCTGTCGTCGTCGTCCATGCTGTCCTCCTGTCGCGCGGCTTCCGTTGCTGATTTGTTCCCACGCCCTTAACCGCCTGTAAAGAACTTTATGAGAACATAGCAGGACCGGCGACAGAACGCCGGTCGGCCGTGATCCTTCGGGACGGCTGTCTGGACAGGTCGGGAAAGGGGATCGGGCGTGAAGGGCTGGCCGCATCGCGGGATGGGACGAAGCGGAGCGGCGGGGTCAGCCCACGCCGATCAGCCGAATCGCCTTGTCCTGCTCCATGAGCCAGAGGAGCAGACGCGCCGCCCGGCCGCGCGGGGACTCGAGGCGCGGATCGTCGGCCAGGAGCTTGCGCGCGTCGCTCTGCGCCACCTGCATCAGGCCCGCCTGCCGCTCCAGGTCGGCGATGCGAAAGCGTGGCAGGCCGGATTGCGCCGTGCCGATCACGTCGCCCGCGCCGCGAATCGCGAGGTCCTCCTCGGCGATGCGGAAGCCGTCCTCGGTTTCCCGCAGGAGGGTGAGGCGTCGCCGCGCCGTCTCGCCCAGGGGCGATTCATAGAGGAGGACGCAGGTGGACTGCGCCGTGCCGCGCCCGACGCGGCCACGGAGCTGGTGGAGCTGGGCGAGGCCGAAGGTCTCGGCCCGCTCGATCACCATGATGGAGGCGTTGGGGACGTTCACGCCGACCTCGATCACCGTCGTCGCCACGAGGAGCGCGGTGCGCCCCTCGACGAAGGCCTGCATCGCGGCGTCCTTCTCGCCGGGCGGCAGCCGGCCATGGACGAGTCCCACCTTCCCGCCCAGGACGGCGCGGAGCTGGCGGAACCGCTCCTCGGCCGCCGTGAGGTCGCTGACCTCGGATTCCTCGACCAGCGGGCAGACCCAGTAGGCCTGCCGCCCCTCGGCGATGGCGGCGCGGAGGCGGGCCACGATCTCGTCGAGCCGCTCGGTCGAGGCGAGGACGGTGGTCACCGGCTTGCGCCCCGGCGGCTTCTCGTCGAGCGCCGAGAGGTCCATGTCGCCATATTGCGCCAAGGCGAGGCTGCGCGGGATGGGCGTCGCGGTCATCACCAGCACGTCCGCCGTTTCGCCCTTGGCGCCGAGCTCCATGCGCTGCGCCACGCCGAAGCGGTGCTGCTCGTCCACCACGGCGAGGCGGAGGTCGCGGAAGGTCACGTCCTTCTGGAAGAGCGCATGAGTGCCCACCAAGATGTCGATGCGCCCCTCGGCCAGAGCGGCCAGCTTGGCGGCCCGCTCCGCCCCCTTGTCGCGACCCGTCAGCAGCTCGACCGTGACGCCGGCGGCCTCGGCCAGGGGTCTCAGGCCTTCGAGATGCTGCTGGGCCAGGATGCCGGTCGGGGCCATCAGCGCCCCCTGCCCGCCCGCCTCGACCGCGACCAGAAGCGCGAGCAGCGCGACCAGCGTCTTGCCGGCGCCCACGTCGCCCTGGAGGAGGCGGTTCATGCGGCGCGGCGCGGCCAGGTCGGCCTCGATCTCGGCCACGGCGCGGAGCTGGGCGCCGGTGGGCGTGTAGGGCAAGGCGCGCAGGACCCGCTCGCGCAGCCGCCCATCGCCGCGCGTCTCGCGTCCCCGGGCCCGGCGCGCGGTGGCGCGGGCGAGCGCGAGCGTGATCTGGTGGGCCAGCAGCTCGTCATAGGCGAGGCGCTTGCGGGCGGGGTCGTCGGGCGACAGGGCGATGGCGTCGTCCGGCGCGTGCGCGCGGGCCAGCGCCTCGCGCCAGGAGGGGAAGCTCTCGCGGGCGAGGAGGCCGGGGTCTATCCACTCCGGCAGCTCCGGGGCGAGGGCGAGGGCGGCGCGCGCGGCCTTGCCCATGGTCTTCTGCGTGACGCCGCCCATGAGCGGGTAGACCGGCTCGAAGACGGGGATCTGGTCGGCCTCGTCCTCGGGGAGGATGTGATCGGGGTGGGCCATGCGGCCCAGGCCGTCGAAGAGCTCGACCTTGCCGCTGACGACGCGGCGGCTGCCCAGGGGCAGCGCGCGGGCGGGCCAGTCGGCGGGCGCGTGGAAGAAGATGATCTGGAAGCTGGTCTGCGCGTCCGAGACGGTCACGACATGGGGCCGCCCCTTGGCCGCCGGGGGTCGATGCCGGTCCACCCGGACCGCGACGGTCAGGGTCGCGGGCAGCGGCACCTCCTGGATCGAGGCGCGGAGCCGCCGGTCCACGCCGCCCTGCGGCAGCGCGAAGAGGAGTTCGCGGGGCCGATCAAGGCCCGCCTGCTCCAGCGCGCGGGCGGTCTTGGGTCCGATGCCCTTGATCCGGGTGAGCGAGCCGAAGAGAGGCCAAAGGAGCTCGGGCCGGCCGCGCAGGGACGCGTCGGACGGATCCCGGCTGGCGGAACCGGGCGCGCCGGCGTCGGGCGTCGCGGCGGGCGATGTCGGATCGTCCTCGTCCCGGACGGGATCGAGGGGGCGGGATTCGCGGTCCCGGCGCTCCGGCGGCGGGACCTCCGCGGCGGCAGGGCCTTGAGGCTCCTCGGGAGGTCGGGAGCGACCCACCCTCAACCTCCGACGAGGGCGAGCCAGGTCGCCTCGTCGATGACCTTGACGCCCAGCCGCTCGGCGTCGCGGGCCTTGGAGCCCGCTCCCGGCCCGGCCACCAGGAGGTCGGTCCTGGCGGACACGGAGCCTGCGACCTTGGCCCCCAGCGCCTCGGCCCGGGCCTTGGCCTCGGCGCGGGTCATCCGCTCCAGGGTGCCGGTGAAGACGACGGTCAGGCCGGCAACCGGGCTCTCGGCGATGCGGGGGGCTGGGTTCTCGATGGTGAGGTGCGGGATGAGGCGGTCGATCGCCGCCCGCTCGGCCCCCTGATGGAAGGCAGTCACGACCGAGGTGGCGAGCACGCGGCCCACGCCGTCGATGGCGTTGAGTTCCTCCCATTCCGGCCCCTCGCCCACCTTCGCGGCGGTCATGGCCCGCTCGAACGCCTCCCAGGAGCCGTAGTGCTGGGCAAGGAGGGCCGACCCCGCCTCGCCCAGGTGGCGGATGCCGAGCGCGAAGATGAGGCGTGCGAGCGGGATGGTCCGGCGCCCTTCGATGGCGCGGAAGAGGTTCTGGGCCGATCTCTCGCCGTAGCCCAGGCGGTTCCTCAGCCTGGCGAGGTTGGCGCGGTCGCGCGCCTCCAGGGTGAAGATGTCGGCGGGCTCGTGGATCGGCAGGATGTCGTCACGGAAGAACATCTCGATCTGCTTGGTCCCCAGCCCTTCGATGTCGAAGGCGTTGCGGGAGACGAAGTGCTTGAGCTTCTCCACCGCCTGCGCCGGGCAGGCGATGCCGCCGGTGCAGCGGCGCACGGCGTCGCCCGCCTCGCGCGCCGCGTCCGAGCCGCATTGCGGGCAGGTGACGGGGAAGGCGAAGGGCTCGGAGCCGGCGGGCCGGCGGGCGAGGTCGATATCGACGATCTGCGGGATGACGTCGCCCGCGCGCCGCACCTCGACCCAGTCGCCGACACGGAGGTCGCGGCCGCCCCGGATCTCCTCGCCGGTCGCGGCGGAGCGACCGGCGATGTAGTCCTCGTTGTGAAGCGTGGCGTTCGAGACGACCACGCCGCCCACGGTGACCGGCTGGAGCCGGGCGAGCGGCGCCAGCGCACCGGTGCGGCCCACGTTCACGTCGATGGCGAGGAGGCGGGTCCAGGCCCTTTCGGCCGAGAACTTGTGCGCGACGGCCCAGCGCGGCGTGGTGGAGCGGAAGCCCAGGCGGCGCTGGAGCCCGAGGTCGTCCACCTTGTAGACGACGCCGTCGATGTCGTAGCCCAGCGTCGCGCGTTGCGCCTCGATCTCGGCGTAGGCGGCAAGGAGCGCCGCCGGGCCGTCACAGGGCCGCGCGAGCGGGTTCACCTCGAAGCCCAGATCGCGGAAGCGCTGGAGGGCGCCCCACTGGGTGTCGGACAGCGGCTCGGAGACCTCGCCCCAGGCATAGGCGAAGAAGCGCAGCGGCCGGCTCGCTGTGACGCGAGGATCGAGCTGGCGGAGCGAGCCGGCGGCGGCGTTGCGGGGGTTGGCGAAGACCTTGGCCCCGGTCTCGGCGGCGCGGGCGTTGAGGGCGGCGAAGTCGGCATGGGTCATGTAGACCTCGCCCCGGACCTCCAGCACCTCGGGCGCGGCCCCCCGGAGCCGGTTCGGGATGTCGCCCACGGTCAGGGCGTTGGCGGTGACGTTCTCGCCCACCTCGCCGTCGCCCCGCGTGGCAGCCTGCACGAGGCGGCCAGCCTCGTAGCGCAGGGAGAGCGAGAGGCCGTCGATCTTGGGCTCGGCCACGCAGGCGAGCGGCGCATCGGCGGAAAGGTTCAGGAAGCGCCGGGTGCGGGCGTCGAACTCCTCGATCTCCTCGGGGCGGAAGGCGTTGGCGAGGCTCAGCATCGGCACGCTGTGGCGGACCTTGCCGAAGCCCTCGGCGGGCGCGGCGCCGACCTGCTCGGTCGGGCTGTCAGGGCGCTTGAGATGAGGGAAGCGCGCCTCGATGGCGGCGTTGCGGCGCTTGAGCCCGTCGTAGGCCGCGTCCGACATGATGGGCGCATCCTCGGCGTGGTAGGCGGCGTTCGCGGCGGCGAGCTCGGCGGCGAGACGGGCGAGCTCCCGCGCGGCCTGCGCCTCGGTCAGGAGGGCGACATCCTGCGGGACGTCCAGATCGCTGCTGTCCATGCGGCTTGCCCTCCTCCTGCCCGACGGAGTGATAGGCAGCGCGCCTTGCCGGGTCCAGTGCGCCCCGACGGGAGCCGCGATCCGAAGCTGAAGGTCGGTCCGGGACGTCGGACCAAGCCGGCCTTCGGCAGGATGCGGAGCGCCAGGCGGAGCCGCCCGCAACACCGGGATGGCGGTGCCGATAGGGCGATGGAGGAGCAGGTTCCCGAACGACGGCCCAAACCTGCCGCTGCGAGGGAGCTGGCCGGGCGAACGGGAGCGTTGGATGGCTGCGCGGGCGTGGCCGTGCGCCGGCGGAACCTTGCAGATGCTATGGATGCAAGCTGGTCATTGCAGGTGGACTTGTCCGCCGCGCGACGGTCGGACGTGGTCCCGTGGCCCGGACGCTGGGGCCCGGAACGATATCAAGGTCCGGTCCTTGCGGAAAAGGGCCACTGGCGGGATGCCTCGGGGTGCGGCGCATCATCGGCGAGCCGCGCCGTCACGATGGGGCTGCCGTCCGGGTTCGAGCATCGCGGCGGAGGCCGGGAAGGCGTCGGACGGGTCCGGCTCAGGCTCCGACGGCAAGGCGCTCGATGTCGCGGTAGACGGGATCGGGGTCGCGGAGGACGTAGCCGCGGCCCCAGACCGTCTCGATGTGGCTGTCGCCGCCCGTGGCCTGCGCCAGCTTCTTGCGGAGCTTGCAGATGAACACGTCAATGATCTTGAGCTCGGGCTCGTCCATGCCGCCGTAGAGGTGGTTGAGGAACATCTCCTTGGTCAGGGTCGTGCCTTTCCGCAGGCTCAGGAGCTCCAGCATCTGATATTCCTTCCCGGTGAGGTGGACGGGCTGGCCGGCGACCTCGACCGTCTTGGTGTCGAGGTTGACCGAGATCCGGCCCGTCCGGATCACCGATTGCGAGTGGCCCTTGGATCGACGTATGATCGCATGGATGCGGGCCACCAGCTCCTCCCGGTGGAAGGGCTTCGTCAGATAGTCGTCGGCGCCGAAGCCGAAGCCCTTGAGCTTGCTCTCGGTGTCGTCGTCGCCCGAGAGGATCAGGATCGGCGTCTCGACCTTGGCGACGCGGAGCTGGCGCAGGACCTCGTAGCCCGGGATGTCCGGGAGGTTGAGGTCGAGCAGGATCAGGTCGTAGTCGTAGAGCTTGGCGAGGTCGATCCCCTCCTCGCCCAGGTCGGTGGCGTAGACGTTCAGGTTCGCGTGCGTCAGCATCAGCTCGATGCTGCGGGACGTCGTCGGATCGTCTTCAACGAGCAGGATTCGCATCCCTGGTCTCCGCTATCGATTCTGTTGCCCAGTATAGGCACGAAATAGTTAACTGCCCGTTACGCGCGCGTTCAGCGTGGCCGTTGACGTCATAGTTGTCGATAGGCCTGCAACTTGGTGGTCCGCAGCGCCCCCTCGCCGTAGAGGGTCACCGCGGTTTCCCACTGGATGAATTCCTCCTCGCTCAGCCCGTAGGTCGAGAGCGCGGTCGCGCGGGAAATGAGCCCCGCCGCCACGGCGCGGACGACGGCCGCCTTGCGGGAGGCGACCCATCGTCGCGTGTCGGCGGGCGGAAGATCCGCCCGCGTCATGATCGTTCCATCGGGCAGCGTCACCGAACGCGGCCCATCCACCTTGCGTAGAAACATCGCTCACCCCTGTTTGACGATCTTCGCGAAGGGGACGATGCACTTGGGCGACTTAAGGCTTGATGAAGCCCGCCCTTGTGAATATATGGCATTTTCCTATATTCTACGATGCCTTGGGTCCGCGTCCGGACCCGTCGGCCGGAGCCGGTGCCCATGCCCCTCGATCCCGTCCTGGCCCCCGTTGGGCTGAACTCCCTGGGACTGCCCAAGCCAGTGGCCGAGACGCGGGTCGTCGTGGCGATGTCCGGGGGGGTGGACAGCTCGGTCGTGGCGGCGATGCTGGCCGAGGAAGGCTACGACGTCGTGGGGGTGACGTTGCAGCTCTACGACCACGGCGCGGCGCTGGCGCGGAAGGGCGCCTGCTGCGCCGGGCGCGACATCCACGACGCCCGGCGGGTGGCCGAGGCGATGGGATTTCCTCACTATGTTCTCGATTACGAAACGGTGTTTCGCCAATCCGTGATCGACGAATTCGCCGACAGCTACCTCGCCGGGGCGACGCCGGTGCCGTGCATCCGCTGCAACGAGCGGGTGAAGTTCCGCGACCTGCTGGGAGTCGCGAAGGACCTGGACGCCGACTGCATGGCGACGGGGCACTACATCCGGCGATTCGCCGGGCCGCACGGGCCGGAGCTGCACCGCGCGGCCGACCCGGCGCGGGATCAGTCTTATTTCCTGTTCTCGACCACGACCGAGCAGCTTTCATACCTGCGGTTCCCGCTGGGAGGACTGGGGTCCAAGGCCGAGACGCGGGCGCTGGCGGCGCGCTACGGGCTGCCCGTGGCGGACAAGCCGGACAGCCAGGACATCTGCTTCGTGCCGTCGGGCAACTATGCGGCGGTGATCGAGAAGCTGCGCCCCGGCGCGGCCGAGCCGGGCGACATCGTGGACCACGAGGGGCGGGTGCTGGGGCGGCACGACGGCGTGCTGCGCTACACGGTCGGGCAGCGGCGGGGCCTTGGGATCGGGGGGCTGGAGGAGCCGCTGTTCGTGGTCCGGCTCGATGCCGACCGGCGGCAGGTGGTGGTCGGGCCGCGCGAGCTGCTGCTGTCGCGGACGGTGGCGCTGCGCGAGGTGAACTGGCTGGGCGACGGGGCCTTCGAGGGCGAGCAGGAGGTGCTGGTGCGCGTGCGCTCCACCCGCCAGCCAGTGCCGGCGCTGCTGCGGCCGGTGCCGGGCGGGGCGGAGGTGACGCTGCTTTCGCCCGAGGAGGGCGTGGCGCCGGGGCAGGCCTGCGTCTTCTACGCGCCCGAGGGCAGTCGCGTGCTGGGCGGCGGGTGGATTGCGCGAGCAGCGTGAGGGCGGTCTGGCGGGCTGAAGTCCGCCCTACATTCTCGACAGGATCGCGCGGGCCGCCCGAAGGCCCGGGGGCTCCCCGCCCTGCCCCAGCCTTTCCATGGTCAGGCGCATGGCGTCGCGCTGGGTGCCCGGGTCATCCAGCAGCTTGAGGATCGCGTCGGCGATGGGGCCGGGGCGGCAGGCGGGGCCGAGGAACTCGGGCACGGCGCGGGTGGCGGAGACGATGTTGACGAGCGTCGCTGTGTCGAGCCGGACCATGCGGTGGACAACCTGCCAGGTGAGCCAAGCCATGTCGTAGGCTATGACCATGGGCGTCCCGCCGGCGGCCAGCTCCAGCGAGACGGTGCCTGAGGCGGCGAGGGCGGCATCGGCGGCCTTGAAGGCGGCGCGCTTGGTGGCCTGCCCCAGGGGGTCGGCGCGGGGATTGAGGATCACCGGCTTGACGGGCCATGGGGCGATGAGGTCGCGCAACAGGTCGGCCACGGGGGCGGCGGCGGGCAGCAGGATGCGGGTGTCGGGGCGATTGGCCGCGACCTGGGCCAGCGCTTCGCCGAAGCGGGCCGACAGGCGCTCGACCTCGCTGCGGCGCGAGCCGGGGAGCGCGAGGATCACCGGGGCGTCGCCGAGGCCCAGGGTGCCACGCAGGGCGCGGGCCTCGGCCGCGGTCGCCACCGGCTCGGCGACGACGGGATGACCCACGAAATCGCAGGGGATGCCCTGCGCCTCCCAGAGCGGCGGCTCGAAGGGGAAGAGGGCGAGGAGGTGGTCGGCGACGCCGCGCAGCTTGCGGGCGCGGCCGGGGCGCCAGGCCCAGATCGTCGGGGCGACGTAGTGGACGCAGCGGAGGCCGGTGCCCCGCACGGCTCGGGCGACGCGGAGGCCGAAGTCCGGGCTGTCGATGGTCAGCAGGATGTCGGGGCGGGCAGCGCGGACGGCGGCGATGGTCTCGTCGAGGCGGCGGCGCAGGAGGGGGTAGCGGCCCAGCACCTCCACGAGGCCCATGACGCTGAGATCGGACATGGGAAAGCGGCTGCGGAGGCCCTGCCCCTCCATCAGCTCGCCGCCAATGCCGTCGAAGGCCACGTCGGGGCGCAATTCGCGCAGGCCCGCCATCACCGCCGCGCCGAGCTTGTCGCCCGAGGCCTCGCCGGCGACGAGGAAGACCCTCATGGGCCGGGCTCGCGGACCCAGAGGACGAGGCCTGCCGCGTTCGCCGCCGCCACGGTCGCCGCGCGGTCGAGAACCATGACGCCGTTCGATTCGATCACGATGGCGGAAAGGCCGGCGGCGCGGGCGCGCTCCATGGTCGCGGGACCGATGGCGGGGAGGTCGGCGCGGCGGTCCTGGGTCGCCTTGGGGGCCTTGTAGAACAAGGCGTCCCGCGCGAGGTCGCGGAGGCTGTCGAGCATGAAATCGGTGCCCGGAAGCGCCTCAACGGCGAGGACCTGTCCGCGCCGGACGACGACGCCCTGGCCGATGTCGGCGGGGGCGAGGATGCGGTGGACCTGCTCGGCCCGGGCGGCGTCGGCCTCGTGGGCCGGGGTGGGCCGGGCGGCGGTCAGGACGCCGGCGGGCGGCAGGAGGTCGGGCGCGATCTCGTGGGCGGCGTGGATGGCGAAGCCCGCCTCCTCGAAGAGCGACAGGATGACCCGGAGCGCGCCGTCGTCCCCGGCCCGCGCGGCGGCGAGGAAGCGGGGGACGAAGGGCATGGTCAGGGCGTCGATCTGGGACGGGTCCACGGAGGGACGCCGGATGCCGCCGCTGAAGCAGACGCCGGTGACGCCCCTTTCGCGCAGCGCGACGAGGAGGCGGCCGAGGTGCTCCACACGGAACGGCAGCGGCTCGCCCGGCGGAGGGGCGAGGTCGGTGCGGTCGGAAAGGACGCAGGCGAGGTGCGGACGGCCCTCGCGCCCGAGCGTGGCGGCGAGATGCCCGGTGAGCGCGCCGGGGCTGCCGATCAAGGCGATCATCGGGGCGTCAGGAACTGGCGGTCGGAGGAGGAGAGCACGAAGTCGGCCCATTCGCGCACCATTGCGCTGTCGGCCGAGGCGAGGGCGCGGGCGCGGTCCTGGAAGGCGCCCTCGCCGTCGCGGAGGGCTTGGTAGGCATGGCGCAGGGCCGTGATCTCCTCGCGCGGGACGCCACGCCGCTTGAGGCCGACGAGGTTGAGGCCGTCGAGCTCGCCCCGCGGGCCCTGGACGAGGCCATGCGGGATCACGTCGTGCGTGACCATGGCGAGCGCGCCGATCATCGCGCCCCGGCCGATGCGGACCCACTGGTGGATGCCGGCGAGGCCGCCGATCACCACGTCGTCGCCGATGAGGCAATGGCCGGCGATGGCGGCGCAGTTGGCGACGATCACGCGGTCGCCCACCTGCGCGTCGTGCGCGACGTGGCAGCCCGCCATGAACAGGCACCCCTCGCCCACCCGCGTCTCGCCGCCGCCGCCGGCGGTGCCGAGGTTCATCGTCACGTTCTCGCGGATGCGGTTGCGGGGGCCGATGCGGAGGCGCGTCCGCTCGCCGGCGTATTTCAGGTCTTGGGGAATCTCGCCCAGCACGGCATGGGGGAAGACGGTGGTGCCGGCGCCGATCTCGGTGTCGCCGGCGACGACGACGTGGGACCGGAGCTCCACCCCGTCGCCGAGGACGACCTCGGGGCCGACGAGGCAGAAGGGGCCGATGCGGACCCCTTCGCCCAGCCGCGCGCCGGGATCGACGATGGCGGAAGGGTGGACCGTCATGCGCCGGGCAGGACGATCATGGCGGTGAACTCGGCCTCGGCCGCGACCTCGCCATCGACGGTGGCGGTGCCCTTGAGCTTCCAGACCTTGCCGCCGGGGCGGCCGCGCAGCGTCTCCACATCCATGAGGAGCTGGTCGCCGGGGACGACCTTGCGGCGGAAGCGGCAGTTGTCGATGCCCATGAAGTAGATGAGAGCGCCCTGGTCGAGCATGTTGAGGCCGAGGCCGATCATCACGCCCGAGGTCTGGGCCATCGCCTCGATGATGAGGACGCCGGGCATCACCGGCTCGGAGGGGAAGTGGCCCTGGAAGAACTGCTCGTTCGCGGTGACGTTCTTGACGCCTTGGGCGCGGGTCGTTCCTTCCACGTTGCGGACCTTGTCCACGAGCAGGAACGGGTAGCGGTGCGGCAGGATCCGCTGGATGAGCTGGAGGTCGGCCCCGGTCAGGTGCTGGCCCTCGGCCGTCGGCTGATCCATGGTCCCGTCTCCCCTCGCTGGTCGAGGGTTGCCTAGCAAGATGGCCCCCACCCCGCAAGCGCCCCCGGATCAGCCGCCGCCGGGCGGCGCGGCCTCCTCGGCCATGGGCGCGGGATCCTGAACCGGGGCGGCCTCGGGCCGCCCGGTGCCATCGCCGATCTGCTCGTCGATCGCGGTAATGGCGGCGTCGGTGACGTCCACGAGACCCACGCTCAGGAAGACATCCCGACGCTCCAGGATCACGGCGGCTCCGCTGTCGATCATCAGGCGGTCCAGAACAGGCTTGACGGTGTCCAGGAAGACGCTGCGGGACCGGGTGGCGGCGTCCTGAAGCTCGGCTTCCTTGGCGTCCTGGGCGGCGCGTATGGACTGGACGCGGGCGTCGAACGCCTCCGCCTCGGCGCGGAAGGCCTCGATCTCCATGGCGGGGCGGCGCTCGGTGAGGGCACGCTCCTCGGCGGTGAGCTGGGCGGCGAGGCGCTCGTTCTCGGCGGCCAGCGCCTCGGAGCGGAGGCGCAGGTCGGCGGCGAGCCGCCGGCCGTAGCGCGTCTCGGCCAGGAGGCGCTCGGCGACGATGGTCAGCACGGGGCTCTGGACCTGCCCCAGGGCGAACCCCTCCTGCGCCCCGGCCCCGAGCGGGGCCAGAGTCAGGAGGGCGGCCGCGATCAGGGCCCGGCCGCGCATCAGAAGCGCGTGGAGACGGTCACGTCGAAGTTCTGGACCTCGTCGTAGTCCTCGGAGATCAGCGGCCGGCTGAAGTTGAACCGCAGGGGCCCGAGCGGCGTCGTCCAGAACAGCGACAGGCCGGCGCTGGCGCGCGGCGTGAACTCGTCGCCGAGGATCGTCACGTCGTCCCGCGACTTGCCGACCTCCCAGAGCGAGCCGTAGTCCACGAAGGCGCCGCCGGCGACGCCGTATTCCTCGGGAACCGGCAGCGGGAACTCGGTCTCCAGGCGGGCGACGGCGAAGGCGTTGCCGCCCAGCGCGTCGCCGGTGTCGGCGTCGCGGGGGCCGATGCCGCCCCTCTCGAAGCCGCGCATGATGCTGGAGCCGAGGAAGTAGCGGTCAGTCACCCGGCTCTCGCCGTCGGTGTAGTTGAGGACGCCGCCCTCGACGGTGGCGCGCAGGGTCACGTCCTCGCCCAGGACCCGGGTCTCGGCCGAGGCGAGCGCGCTCGACTTGATGAAGGTCCGGTCGCCGAAGCCGTATTCCTGGCCGGCGCGGAAGGCGTAGTTCGTCGGCGTGTCGATGTTGTTGCGGCGGGTGTCGAAGCTGTAGGTGAAGCCGACGGAGTTGGTCCAGATGCCGCCCTGGTCGGCCTCGTCGAAGATGATGAGAGAGGCGCGGTCGTCGGCGTCGTCCGTGCGGTCGCCCGCCACGTCCGTGATGTCGGTGAACTCGGCGGCATAGAAGACGTTCAGCCGCCCCCTCTCGCTGAGCGGGAAGCCGAGCGACGGCGAGAGGCGGAAGGCGCTGGTGTCGTAGAGCGCGCTGGCGTTGTCGGTGGCGCGGTAGCTGAGATCGATCCCGGCTTCGAGGTCGCGGTTCAGGAACTCGGGCTCGATGAACTCGAAGTTGAAGCGCCGGTTGTCCTGGCCGGTGGAGATGTCGAATTGCAGCTCCTGCCCGCGCCCGAGGAAGTTGTCCTCGGAGAAGGAGGCGATCAGGGCCGGGCCGTCGTCGCTGGAATAGTTGACGCCGAAGGACAAGGAGCCGGTGGGCTGCTCCTCGACGTTCACGTCGATCACCACCTGATCCTCGGCCGAGCCGGGACGGGCCTGCACGTCGGCATTGGCGAAGTAGCCCAAGGCGCGGATGCGCTCGGCCGATTCGCGGATCTCGCGCGGGTTGAAGGGGTCGCCTTCGACGGTGTTGAACTGCGAGCGGATCACGCGGTCGAGCGTGGTGGCGTTGCCCTCGATGTCGATGCGTTCCACGAAGATGCGGTCGCCGGGGACGAGGGCGTATTCGATGTTCAGGAGGAGACCGCGTTCGTCGCGGGTGATGCGAGGATCGACGCGGAGGAAGTTGATCCCCTGCCGCAGCGCCAGCGCCTCGATCCGCGAGATGTCGGCGTCGATGGCGACGGGGGAGTAGGACTGCCCCCGGTCGACGCGGACCGCCCTCTCGAAGAGGGAGGGGTCCACCTCTGGGATGGTGCTCGTCACGGTGACGGTGCCGAAGCGGAAGCGCTGCCCCTCCTGCACGTTGAAGGTGATGAGATAGGCGTCGCGTTCCCGCGTCAGGTTGACGTCCACGCTCTGGACAACGGCGTCGGCGTAGCCGCGCGAGCGGTAGAAGTCGGTGAGGAGCTGACGGTCGAGGTTGACGCGGTCGGCGACGAAGGTGTCGCTGCCGATGATCGAGCGCAGGAGCCCGGCCTGCCGCGTCTCCAGCACGTTGCGGAGCCGCCGGTCCGAGAAGCCGCGGTTGCCGACGAAGGAGATCCGCTCCACCTCGGAGACGCCGCCCTCGGCGATCTGGAACACGAGGTCCACGCTGTTGTTGTCGCGGCGGATGATGGCCGGCGAGACGACGGCGTTGACCCGGCCGGACTCAACGTAGGCTTGGGCGATGGCGGCGGTGTCCTGCTCGGCCTGGGTGGGCGAGTAGATGCGCCGTTCCACCGAGCCCACGAGGATGGCGAGATCCTCGTCGGAGATCGAGTCGTTCCCCTCGAAGGCAATGCGGCCGACCGTGGGCCATTCGCGGACGCGAATGACGAGGGTGTTCCCCTCGGGCACGAGGTCCACCGACTCGAAGAGGCCGGAAGCGCGGATCGCCTGGGCGGCGTCGTTGAGCTGGCCGGCCGAGACCGCCTCGCCCTGCGCGATGCCGGCCTGCGCGAGGATGGTTCCGGCCTCGATCCGCTGGTTCCCCTCGACCCGGACCGAGCCGAAGCTGAACGTCTGCGCGCCCAGGGCCAGGGGGGCCGCCGTCAGGAGGAGCGTCGCAAGCAGGCGCCCACCCATGCCCGAGCGACGCCCAAGCCACCGCAATCCGCTCATCTCCACCGCCCGCGCCTTGTTGGTTTTTCGGCTTCCGGCCTAGCCGCATCCCGGGCTTTTGTCAAAAGCAACGGGACCGGGGCGGCGAGGTCGGCCGGGGGCGCGTCCCGCCGGGCCACACCGGCGGATCAGGGGCAGAGGAAGAGGTCGTTGGCGACGGCCCAGATCATCAGCGTGAGGAGGAGCGACAGCCCGGCCCCCATCAGCACGCGCAGCGCGCGGTCGCCGGGCGGCCGGCCGGTGACGGCCTCCCAGGCGTGGAAGACCAGATGGCCGCCGTCGAGGATCGGGATGGGGAAGAGGTTCATCAGCCCCACCGCCGCCGAGAGGACGGCGAGGAAGGACACGAAGCTGAAGGCCCCCTGCGAGGCCATGGCACCCGAGGCCTCGGCGATGCCGACCGGGCCGGACAGGTTGCAGGTGGAGATCGCGCCGGTGAGCATGTGGCCCATGCCCGACAGCGAGGAGCCCAGCACGAACCAGAGCTGCGCCACCGAGTCGCCCAGGGCCTCGAGGAGGCCCGGCGTCCGCGTCTCGGCCTCGAAGGCGGGGCCGCCGGAGAGGCCGACGAGCCAGCGCGTCTCGAAGCCGCCCTCGGGAAGCGGCAGGTCGGTGCGGCGCGGGACGACCGTGAAGAGGTGCTCCTCGCCGCCACGCCAGACGAGGACGCCCAGCGGGCGCCCCTCGGAGACGCGGACGATGTCCACGAGCTCGTCGAAGGCCTGGATCGGCTGGCCGTCGATCTCCAGCACCACGTCGCCGGCGCGCAGGCCCACGTCCCAGGCGGCGCTGTCGGGCGAGACGGAGGCGGCGACCGGCGGGAACGGGTGCGGTCCCTGCACGGTCAGCTCGTCTCCGCCGCGACGGATCGCGTAATCGACCGAGCGGGCGGGCGGCAGGTCGGAGATGACCGCGCCCAGCGTCTCGACGCCGACCGGGCGGCCGCCGATGGCCAGCACCTCGTCGCCGGGACGCAGGTCCTGGGCGTAGCTGTCGGGCAGGTCCACGAGGCGGGCGATGGTGAGGGGATCGGTCGGGCGGCCCTGCACGAGGCCGAGGACCAGGAACAGGAGGATCGTCAGCAGGAAGTTCGCGAAGGGCCCGGCCGCGACGGTCGCCGCCCGCGCCCAGAGCGGCGCGCCGAGCATCGTCTGGCGGCGGCGGTCCGGCGGGATCGCGCCCGGGGCGGCGCCGACCGAGGCGGCGTTGGCGTCGCCCAGGAACTTGACGTAGCCGCCGAAGGGCAGCGCGGCGACCTGCCAGCGGGTGCCGCGACGGTCGGTCCGCGCGAACAGCACAGGGCCGAAGCCCAGCGAGAAGACCTCGGCGTGGATGCCGGTCCAGCGGCCGACGATGTAATGGCCGTATTCGTGGATCGCGACGATGATCGAGAGCGCCACGACGAAGGCGAGGAGCGTGAAGGCGAAGCCGCCGAACTGCGGGAGGAACTGCGTGGCGTCCAAGGTCTCACCCCTTCAGGCCGGCCACGGCCTCGCCCGCGCGGAGGCGGGCGATCCGATCCGCTTCGAGGACATCCCCGAGGCCTGGCACGGCGTCCCCCGAACTTAGGCGCGGCATGGCGTCGTCGCCAGCCAAGCGGTCGAGCGCCCGCGTCACGACCGTTGCCATGTCGGTGAAGCCCAACCGCCGCGCGAGGAAGGCGTCGAGCGCGACCTCCTTGGCGGCGTTGAAGGCGGCGCCCGTCAGGCCGCCCTCCTCCATCACCCGGCGCGCGAGCGCGAGGGCGGGATAGCGGGCGTCCTCGGGGGGACGGAAGGTCAGGCGGCCGATGGCGGCGAGGTCGAGCCGCGCGACGGGGAGCTCGGCCCGGTCGGGATAGTTGAGGGCGAAGCCGATGGCGTGGCGCATGTCGGGCGCGCCGAGATGCGCCATCATCGCTCCGTCGCGGAAGCCCACGACCGCGTGGACGAGGCTTTCCGGGTGGACCACGACCTCGATGGCCGAGGGGACCAGGCCGAACAGCTCGCGCGCCTCGATCATCTCCAGCGCCTTGTTGAACATGGAGGCCGAGTCGATGGTGATGCGCTGGCCCATGGCCCAGTTCGGGTGCGAGGACGCCTCCTCGACGGTGGCGCGGGCCAACCGCTCCAGCGGCCAGTCGCGGAAGGCCCCGCCCGAGGCGGTGAGGACGACCCGCTCGACCGCGCGGGCGTCCTCGCCGCGCAACGCCTGGAAGATCGCGGAATGCTCGCTGTCCACGGGCAGGATCGTCGCGCCGCTCTCGCGCGCCGCCTGCATCACGGAGGGGCCGGCGGCAACCATGGTTTCCTTGTTCGCGAGGGCCAGCGTGCCGCCGTGGCGCAGCGCCTCCAGCCCCGGCATGAGGCCCGCCGCGCCGACGATGGCGTTCATCGTCCAGTCCACCGGGCGGGCCGCCGCCTCGGCCACGGCGGCCGGGCCCGCGGCGACCTCGATCCCCGTCCCGGCGAGGCGGTCGCGGAGGTCGCGATACAGCGGCTCGCAGGCGGTGACGGCGAGGCGGGCGCGCAGGCGCACCGCGTCGCGGGCGAGGAGGTCGATGTTGGTGGAGCCGGTCAGCGCCTCGACCTGATAGGCTTCGGGGTCGCGGGCGATCAGGTCGAGGGTGTTCTGGCCGATGCTGCCCGTCGCGCCGAGGATCGTCACGCGCCTCACGGCCGGACCCCCGGCACGCCGAGGGCCGCCGTCACCAGCAGCATGAACAGCGACGCGCCGAGCAGGGCGTCGAAGCGGTCGAAGAGGCCGCCATGGCCGGGGATCAGGGCCGACGAGTCCTTGACGCCCATGCGGCGCTTGAGGGCGCTTTCCGCGATGTCGCCCCACTGCGAGGCGATGCTGAGGAGGATCGACAGCGGCACGATCTGGGGGCCGACGACCGCGAGGCCGTCGAAGATTAGGCCGACCCCCGCCGCCCCGGCCCAGCCGGCGACGGTGCCCGACCAGGTCTTCTTGGGGCTGACGCGGGGCCAGAACTTGGGGCCGCCGATCAGGCGGCCGGCGAAGTATCCCGCCACGTCCGTCACCACCACCACGCCGATCAGCCAGAGGAGCCAGAAGAAGCCGTAGTCGAGCCGGAAGGTCACGAGGCCCCAGCCCGCCACCTGCACGGCGAGGGCGAAGGCGAGGAAGGTCAGCCGCTCGCGCCGCAGCGTGATCGCGCCGGCGAGGGGGGCGATGAGGAAGAGAGCGAGGCTCCAGCTTTCCTGGAGCTCCAGCTGGCCGGACAGAACGCTGGCCACCAGGGCGGCGAGGAGCATCCCCCGCGTCGGGCCCTGGGGCTCGATCATGGTCCAGAGCTCCCAGATCATCACGGCGGTGACGAAGACCGTGACCATCTGGAACCACACGCCGCCCGCCACCACGGCCGCTGTGCCGACCGCGATCATCACGGCGGCGGAGGCCGCGCGCGGCGCGAGGTCCGCCCATCTGGACGGATCGGCGGGAGCCCTCACGCGGGAGCCCGCACCGCCCCGAAGCGGCGGTCGCGGGCGGCGAAGGCCCGGACGATGCGCGCGAACTCGGGCGCGCTGAAGTCGGGCCAGAGCGTGTCGATGAACTCGTATTCCGCGTAGGCGGATTGCCAGAGCAGGAAGTTGGAGATCCGCGCCTCGCCGCTCGTGCGGATGACCAGATCCGGGTCGGGCAGGACGCGGGTGTCGAGGAACCTGGCCAGCGTCTCGGCGTCCACGTCCTTGTGGGACAGGCGGCCCATCTCGATCTCGTAGGCGAGCCGCTTGGCGGCGCGCGTCACCTCGTCGCGGCCGCCATAGTTCAGCGCGATGGTCAGGTGCACGCGGTCATTGCCCGAGGTCAGCAGCTCCAGGTCGTCCATCAGCGTGACGAGCTTGCCGTCGAGCTTGATGCGGTCGCCGATGAAGCGGACGCGGACGCCGCGCCGGTAGAGATCCTGCGCCTCGCGCTGGATGTAGCGGCGGAAGAGCGACATGAGGCCCGCCACCTCGGACTGGGTGCGCGTCCAGTTCTCGGTCGAGAAGGCGAAGATCGTGAGATACTTCACGCCGAGGTCGGGGCAGGCCTCGACGATCTCGCGGATGCGCTTGGCGCCGGCGTGGTGGCCGAGCAGGCGCGGGCGCCCGCGCATCTGCGCCCAGCGGCCGTTGCCGTCCATGATGATCGCCACGTGCCTGGGTCCGGGCCGGGGTCCGGCCGGGCCGACGCCCGCAGGGCCATCCGTCTTGCTGTCAAAGGCCATCGCCGAGCTCCGGGGGAAGAAACAGGTCAGACCTGCATGATTTCGGCCTGCTTGGCCTCGAGGGTCTGGTCCACCAGCTTGATGAAGCGGTCGGTGAGCTCCTGCACCTCGCCCTCCCAGAACTTGGCGTCGTCCTCGGAGATGCCGTTGCCCTTGGCCTTCTTGATCTGGTCCATGCCGTCGCGGCGCAGGTTGCGGACGGCGACGCGGGCGTGCTCGGCGTAGTTGGCGGCGACCTTGGACAGCTCCCGCCGCCGCTCCTCGTTGAGCTCGGGGATGGGGAGCATGATGATCGTGCCGTTGGTCTGGGGGTTGATGCCCAACCCCGAGTCGCGGATCGCCTTCTCCACCTTGGAGACCATGCCGCGGTCCCAGACGTTGATCGTCACCATGCGCGGCTCGGGCACGTTGACGGTGCCGAGCTGGTTGATGGGGGTCATCTGCCCGTAGGCTTCGACCTGCACGGGCTCCAGCATGGTGCCGGAGGCGCGCCCGGTGCGGAGGGAGGCGAATTCGGTGCGAAGGGATGCGATCGCTCCATCCATCCGGCGCTGGAGGTCGTCGGTGTCGAGTTCGAAGTCGTCGGCCATGTGGGTGCTCGTCCCGGTAGCGGTCACGGGTTCGCCGCTCTATAGCCGCAACGCGGCGGCGTTGTATAGGTGCGGAGAACCGGCCGTTCCGCCGGACTCGGCCGGGTGGTGCCGCCCTGCCCGCCTCGCGGACGGATCGGGACGGTTCGGGGCCAAGGGGCCGGGGTCGTGGCCTCGCAGGGCGGGGTGAACCTTGCCTCGCGCGTCCGCGCATCCGATCGCCGGACAGACTAAATCCCCGCGAGGCCTCCGGGTTCACTCCCGGGCTCGCGGGGACCAGGGGCGCGCGAGCGGGAGCACCGGCCGCTATTTAGCGGGCTGGGTCTCAGTGGCATCGAGGGAGAACGCCCGTAGGGCGCCTCGGCCTCCCTGGCCGGGTATCTGGCCGCTCCTGGCCCATCGCGTGTGTCTGCCCCCGGCCTTGTCGGGGCCGGGATTGCTCTTCGTCTCTCGTCTCTCCTTTCCGCCCCCTGCCGTCGGGGCCAGCGTCTCCGCCCCTGGGGAGCGCCGGGCCGTGCGGACGGGGGCCGCTTGCGTGTGGTCGTGCGGGGGAGAGAGTCGCACGCAGGCGTTAACGCCGCCTGACAGCAACGAACGCTCGGCCCCCGGTTCGCGCAACGCCCCCGGCGAGGGAGAGGCGGCAGCGAATCAGGGCGGGGGCGAGCGGGCCGGCTGGCTCGTCCGGCGGCGGCCGTCGCCGCGTGTTTGGGCCAAGTCGATGAGCCATGCCCTCTCAACTTGGCCCAAATACGCACCTTGCGCCGCCCGGGACGGGCGCACGGGCGGGGCGTGGGGGGTGGACCCCCGCCCCGCGGGGCCGTCAGGGCGATTCGTAGGCCGAGCCGTCGGCGGCGTGGCGGGGCTCGGTGACGTAGCGGCCCTGAGGGGGCACGGCGACGGCGCGGAACTCGTGGGCCAGGCGGTGGAGGCTCGCGCGCAGCTCGGGGCCGTGGAGGGGCTGGCCGTGGAAGGTGAGGGCGAGCTCGGGCTCCAGGGCGGCGAGGCGGCGGACCGAGTCCTCGGAGGCCTCCCAGTCCACCGTGAAATACTTGGGCGGGCCGTGCATCTCGGGCGCCTGCACGGCGACGGCGTAGACGGATTCCTGCGCGGTGGTCACGAAGGCGTCGCCGGCGATCAGGGTCCGGTCGGCCTCGCGCCAGAGAGAGACGTGGCCGACGCTGTGGCCGGGTGTGTGGAGCCAGCGCCAGCCGGGCATGAAGGGCACGGAGCCGTCGGACGGCAGATCGTGGAGGCGGGCGCCGACATCCACGGGGGTCGGCGGGAAGAGCGGGGCGAGCCGGGCGAGGAGGCCGCCGCCGACCGTGGGGTCGCCGGGCGGATAGGAGGCCGCGCCGGTCAGGTAGGGACGTTCGAGGGGGTGGGCGTGGACGGGCACGTCCCAGTCCTCGGCCAGCGTCTCCAATGCGCCGACGTGGTCGAAGTGGCCGTGGGTCATGACGATGGCGGCGGGGCGCGCGCCCTCGCCGAAGCGGGCGGCGGCGGCGGAGCGGATGAAGCCCGCCGTGCCGGGGAGGCCCGCGTCGATGAGGACCCAGCCCCGGTCGCCGGCGCCGGGCGGCCCCCAGAACACCACGTTCACGAGGCCGAGGCGGCGCCAGGCGAGGTCGGGGGCGACCTCGTGGGTCTTGTCGTGGCGCGCGGCGTCGAGCGCCTCGTCCACGGCGACGGCGTCGGGGGACACCGGGATCTGCTGGGCCATGGGCCGCCTCCCTGCTGGGGTCGCGCGGTCAACCGCGACCCCGGCGGGGCGGTTCCGGGCCTCGGCCCTGGACGCCCTACCCCTGCACGGTCGTGTAGGTGCCCCGGCCCGCGAGGATGCCCCGGAAGCCGCCGGGCTCGTCGAGCGAGAAGACGATGATGGGGAGGTTGTTGTCCCGCGCCAGCGCGATGGCCGAGGCGTCCATGACGCCGAGGTTGCGGGTCAGGACCTCGGTGTAGCCCACGCGGTCGTAGCGCTTGGCGTCGGGGTGCTTCTTGGGGTCCTTGTCGTAGACGCCATCGACCTTGGTGCCCTTGAAGATGGCCTCGCAGTGCATCTCGGAGGCGCGCAGCGTGGCCGCCGTGTCGGTGGTGAAGTAGGGGTTGCCGGTGCCGGCGGCGAAGATGCAGACGCGCTTCTTCTCCAGGTGGCGCACGGCGCGGCGGCGGATGTAGGGCTCGCAGACCTGATCCATCGGGATCGCGCTGATGACGCGGGTGAAGACGCCGATGTCCTCCAGCGCCGACTGCATGGCGAGCGCGTTCATCACGGTCGCCAGCATCCCCATGTAGTCGGCCGTGGTCCGCTCCATCCCCTGCGCGGAGCCCTGGAGGCCCCGGAAGATGTTGCCGCCGCCGATGACCATGCAGATCTCCACGCCCAGGTCGCGGACGCTTTTGACCTCCTGCGCGATGCGCTGGACGGTGGGCGGATGAAGGCCGTAGCCTTGGTCGCCCATCAGCGCCTCGCCGGAGATCTTGAGCATGACGCGCTTGAAGGCGGTCCGGGGCGCCGGGGTCTGGGGCGCCTGGGACTCGGGCGTCTGGAATTCGGGAGCCTCGGGTTCGGGCGGCTGGGCCTCGGGTTGGGTTGCGTCGTTCATGCCCGGGTGCCTCCGCCTGCTTCCACCGGCGCCCCCAATGTCGCAAAGAGCCGGGGGTTTCAATGGGAGGCGGCGATGGACCTGAGCGGGATACCCCCCGATCGGCCGGTGCTGATCGCGGGGCCGACGGCCTCGGGGAAGTCGGCGCTGGCCTCGCGCATCGCGCGCGAGGGCGGCGGGGTGGTGGTGAACGCCGACGCGCTCCAGGTCTACGAGGGCTGGCGGGTGCTGACGGCGCGGCCGAGCGCGGCCGAGGAGGCCGAGGTGCCGCACGCGCTGTTCGGGCACGTGGGCATGGCGGAGCCCTATTCGGTCGGGCACTGGCTGCGGGAGGTCGCGCCGCTGCTGGAGGGCGCCCGGCGGCCGGTGATCGTCGGGGGCACCGGCCTTTACCTGAGCGCGCTGACCGAGGGGCTGGCCGAGATCCCGCCGGTGCCGCCCGAGGTGCGGGCCGAGGGGGATTCGCTGCCGCTCGGCGTCCTGGTGGCCGGGCTGGACGCGCGGACGGCCGAAGGGCTCGACCTTCGCAACCGGGCGCGGGTGCAGCGGGCCTGGGAGGTTCTGCGGGCGACCGGGCGGGGGCTGGCGGAGTGGCAGGCCGACACGCCGCCGCCGCTCCTGCCGCTGGCGCGCGCGGCGGCGCTGGTGCTGCGGCCCGAGGTGCCCTGGCTCGACGCGCGGATCGCGGCGCGGTTCGGCGCGATGCTGGAGGGGGGCACGGTCGAGGAGGCGCGGGCGCTGCTGCCGGCGTGGCGGGAGCGGGCGCCGGCCTTCCGGGCGCTGGGGGCCGAGGAGATCCGGGCGCACCTGCTGGGCCGGCTGACGCTGGAGGAGGCGCGGGCGCGGGCGGTGCTCGCGTCGCGGCTCTACGCCAAGAGGCAGCGGACCTGGTTCCGCTCGCGCATGGGGGCGTGGCGGGCGGTCGCCGTGCCGGAGGGGTGAGAGGGCGGCGCGCTTCCGGCATTGACCTCGGGGCCCGGCGAATGCCCAATGCCGGGAGCCGCGCCGGAGCCCGACGGGCCCACCGCGCCGACCGCGACCGATGGGAGAGACCATGACGCCTCGACGCCCCTCCGCCCGCGCGCCGCATCCGGCCGCCCTCATGCACGCCGGCGAGGTCCGGGCCGGCCGGCTGTCCCGGCGCGAGTTCCTCACCCGGGCGACCGCGCTGGGCGTGGCCTCGGGCGCGGCCTACGGGCTTCTGGGGCTGGAGGCGCCGGCGGGGGCGCAGGACGCCGCGACGCCGGTGCCGGGGGGCACGCTGCGGATGAACATGGAGACGCGGGCCCTCAAGGACCCGCGCACCTGGGACTGGTCCGAGATCGCCAACTTCGCGCGCGGCTGGCTCGACTACCTGGCGGAATACCAGGCGGACGGGACGCTGCGCCCGATGCTGCTGGAATCCTGGGAGGCCAACGCCGACGCGACCGAGTGGGTGCTGTCCGTGCGGCAGGGCGTGACCTGGAACAACGGCGACCCCTTCACCGCCGAGGACGTGGCGCACAACCTGCGCCGCTGGTGCGACGGCACGGTGGAGGGCAACTCCATGGCGGCGCGGTTCGCCGGGCTGGTGGACCCGGCGACGAACCGGATGCGCGAGGAGGCGGTCGAGATCCTGGACGCGGCGACGGTGCGGCTGCGGCTGTCGGCGCCCGACATCGCCGTGGTGGCGAACATGGCCGACTATCCGGCGGCGGTGGTGCACCGGAGCTACGACGGCGGCGACCCGGCCGCGAGCCCGATCGGCACCGGCCCCTACCTGCCCGAGGTGAACGAGGTGGGCGTCCGGCAGGTCCTCGTCCGCAACCCGGACCACGCCTGGTGGGGCACGGCGGTGCATGGGGGCCCCTGGCTCGACCGGATCGAGTACATCGACTACGGCACCGACCCCGCCGCCGTGCTGGCGGCGGCCGAATCGGGCGAGATCGACGCCACCTACCAGACCAACGGCGACTTCATCGACATCTACGATTCGCTGGGCTGGGCGAAGTCGGAGGCGATCACCGCCTCGACCCTCGCGGTGCGGTTCAACCAGCGGCAGCCGCCCTACGACAGCCGCGAGGTGCGCCGGGCCCTCCAGATGGCGGTGGACAACGCCGTCGTGCTGGAGCTGGGCTACAGCGACCGGGGGCTGGTGGCGGAGAACCACCATGTCTGCCCGATCCACCCGGAATACGCCGAGCTGCCGCCCCCCGTCGTCGATCCGGCGGCGGCGCGGGCGGCGCTGGAGGCGGCCGGGCACGGCGCGACCGAGTTCGAGCTGGTCTCGCTCGACGATTCGTTCCAGGCGGCGACCTGCGACGCGGTGGCCGCGCAGATCCGCGACGCCGGCATCGCCATCCGGCGGACGGTGCTGCCCGGATCGACCTTCTGGAACGACTGGCTGAACTATCCGTTCTCGGCCACGCAATGGGCCATGCGGCCGCTGGGCGTGCAGACGCTGAACCTCGCCTACAAGTCGGGCGTCGCCTGGAACGAGACGGCCTTCGCCAACGCCGAGTTCGACGCGGCCCTGGCCGAGGCCAGCTCGATCACCGACGCCGAGGCGCGACGCGCGGTGATGGCGCGGCTGCAACGGATCCTTCAGGACGAGGGCGTGGTGATCCAGCCCTACTGGCTGGCGCTCTACCGTCACGCGACGCCGCGGGTGCGGGGCGCCGAGCAGCACCCGATCTACGAGCACCATCACTACAAATGGTGGATGGAGCCCGCCAACTGAGCGGCCCTCCCGGGGGGCGGGACGCGATCCGGATGCTGCGGCTCCTCCTCCGCCGGCTGGGCGTCCTCCTGGGCGCGGCGGTCGCGCTGACCTTCGTCGTCTTCTGGCTGACCAACCTGCCGCCCAACCTGGAGAGGATCGCCCGCTCGGAGGCCGGCACCCGCATCTCGGAGGCGGAGGTGGCGGGCTGGCTGGAACGGAACGGATATGGCCGCCCGCTGCTGGTCCGCTACGGGGAGTGGCTGGGCGTCCTGCCCGGCTGGGTCGGGATGGACGGGGACGGCAACCCGAGGGGGCGCTGCCTGCGGGCGGGCGATGGGGCGGGCCGGGACGCGGGGCCAGAGTCGGGGCCAGAGTCGGGGCCGGAGTCGGGGCCGGAGTCGGGGCCGGAACCGGCCGAGGCGCCGGCGCGGTGCGGCCTCCTGCAAGGGGACTGGGGGTGGTCGCGCGTCTTCCAGGCCGAGGTGCGGGACGTGGTGGCGCGCGGCCTGGGGCACACGGCGAAGCTGATGGCCTGGGTGCTGGTGGTGATGGTGCCGAGCGCGCTCCTGCTTGGGGTGCTGGCGGGGATGAGGGAGGGCTCGGGCCTGGACCGGGCGCTGTCGGGAGTCGCGGTCCTGACGGCCGCCACGCCCGAATACGTGTCGGGGGTCGTCCTCGTCGCCGTCTTCGCCTCCTCGGCGACGGGGCTGAGGTGGTTCAACGGCTCGGCCACCTCGGCCATGGAGGACGCGACGCTGGCGAACTTCACGCTGCCCGTCCTGACGATCGCGCTTTATGGCATGGGCTACGTGGCGCGGATGACCCGCGCCGCCATGGCCGAGGTGATGACGGCCCCCTACATCCGCGCCGCCCGCCTGAAGGGGCTGAGCTTCCGGCAGGTGGTGCTGCGCCACGCGCTGCGGAACGCGCTGATCGCGCCCTTCACGGTCGTGATGCTCCAGATCCCCTGGCTGCTGAATGGCGTGGTGATCGTGGAGACGCTATTCAACTACAAGGGCTTCGGCTGGACCCTGGTGGAGGCGGCGGGGAACAACGACATCGACCTCCTGCTCGGCGTGTCGGTCGTGTCGGTGGTCGTCGTGCTGCTGACGCAGATGGCGTCGGACCTGGGATACGCGCTGCTGAACCCGCGCATCCGGCTGGGCCGGGGATGACGCCGCCGGAGCCCCTGACCTGGACCGGAGCGGCGGGCGCGGTGCTGGACCCCGCGCTGGCCCTCGCGGTGGCGGGCTTCGTCCTGGCGCTCGGGCTGAGGGGCGCGGCCCGGCTGGGCCTGCGCGTCGGCGGCGCGGAGCGGGCGGTCCGGGTCGCGGGCGGGCTGCTGGCGGCGGCGATCCTGGCCTATGGCGTGGCCGGGGTCGTCCTGCCCTGGGGCATGGCCGGGATCGTCGGCGCGATGGCCCGGCAACTCCTGCCGGTCTGGGTCGCGATGGGTGTTGTCCTCATATTTTCATATGCCTGGAGGTCGAAGCTCGGGCTCTACGGCAGGATGATCGGCTCGCCCATCGGGCGGATCGGCTTCGGGCTCGTGCTGTTCTGGGCGCTAACGGCGCTGGCGGCCGGAGCCTTGGGGCTGGTCGCCCCCCACGACCCGCTGTCGGTGGTGTCGGGGCTCCGGAACGCGCCGCCGGGGGCGCCGGTCCCCGGGGTAGCGGCGCCGGGACCGGGCTCCCACTACCTGCTGGGCGGCGACGCTCTGGCGCGGGACGTGTTCTCGCGCGTGGTGCAGGGGTCCTGGATCGTCGCGCAGGTCGCGCCGCTGGCCACGGCCCTCGGCGTCGCGGCGGGGGTCCTGCTCGGCCTGCCAGCGGGCTACCACGGCGGGCGGGTGGACGCCGCGCTGTCCTTCCTGGCCAATCTCGTGCTCGCCTTTCCCGTGATCCTCCTCTTCTATCTCCTCGTCACGCCGGAGATCCTGGCCACCGGCCTGCCGACCGCCCTGGCCGCCGGGATCTTCGCCGTGCCGCCGGTCCTCGTCGCCCTGCTGGCCTGGTCGCGCCTGCGGACCGAGCCCGGTCGCGCGCTGGCGGTGCTGGGGCCGGTCCTCGCCGGGATGGGGTGGCTCTACCTCTCGGCGGTCGGCGAGGCGGGCGGGCGCCTGGACCTGCTGGGGCGGCTCGACCTGTTCGACCTGCCGCCCGGGCTGCTGGCGGTCTTCGTGTCGGTGGCCTTCGTCAACGCGCCGACGGTGTTCCGCCTCGTGCGGGGCCTGACGCTGGACCTGCGGACGCGGGACTACGTGGCCGCCGCGCAGACCCGGGGGGAATCGTCCTGGCACGTCATGCTGTGGGAGATCCTGCCGAACGCCCGGGGGCCGCTGATCGTGGATGGCTGCCTGCGGATCGGCTACACCACCATCCTGCTGGGCACGCTGGGCTTCTTCGGCCTGGGCCTTCCGCCCGAGAGCCCCGACTGGGGCTCGACCATCAACGCGGGCCGGCGGCTCCTGTCGGTCCATCCCCATCCCGCCGTCGTGCCGGCCGTCGCGCTGCTCAGCCTCGTCCTCGGGCTGAACCTGCTGGCGGACGCGCTGCGCGAGGAAAGCCTGAAGGACTGACGCGATGCCGGAGCCCGTTCCGCCCGCCCTGGAGGCGGCAGAGCCGATCCTGGAGGTCGAGGGCCTGTCCGTGTCGTTCCGGGCGCGCGGCCGGGAGGTTCCGGCGGTCGCGTCGTTCTCGTGCTCGGTCCGGCCCGGGGAGGTGGTGGGGCTGGTGGGCGAGTCCGGCTGCGGGAAGTCCACGGTCGCCTCGGCCATCCTCCGGGACCTCGGCCCCGCGGGGAGGGTCGTCGGCGGGACCGTGCGGTTCCGGGGGCGCGACCTCGCGACCCTGTCGCCGGCCGAGCTGCGGCGGCTCCGGGGCGGCGGGATCGCGATGATCCCCCAGGAGCCCACGGCGGCCCTGAACCCGGCCCTGACGGTCGGCCGGCAGCTCATGGAGGTGCCGATGCTCCATGGGGGGGCCTCGGGGGCGGAGGCCTGGGCGCGGGCGCTGGAGATGGCGCGGGACGTGCGGCTCCCCGACCCGGAGCGCGTCCTGCGGAGCTACCCGCACCAGCTCTCGGGCGGGCAGCGGCAGCGGATCGTGATCGCCATGGCGCTGATGGCGCGGCCGGCGCTCCTCATCCTCGACGAGCCGACCAGCGCGCTGGACGTGACGGTGGCGGCGGCGGTGGTGCAGCTCCTCCGGGAGCTCGGGCGGCGGCAGGGCACGGCGATGCTGTTCATCAGCCACGATCTCGGGCTGGTGCTGGAGACCTGCGACCGCGTCTGCGTGATGTATGCCGGCGAGGCGGTGGAGACCGGCCCGACGGCGGAGGTCTTCGCGCGGACGCGGCATCCCTACACGCGGGCGCTGCTCCGGTCCCTGCCCCGCATCGGTCCCGAGGCGGATTCGTTGCTGGTCAATGGCCTGGACGGCGTTCCTCCCCCGCCGGGCGAGCGTCCGCGCGGCTGCGGCTTCGCCCCCCGCTGCGCTCACGTCGCGCCGGGCCGCTGCGACGGCGGCGCGGTGCCGATGCTGCGGGTCGGCCCGGGGCCGCACGCGGCGCGGTGCCTCCGGCACGGCGAGATCGACTGGGACGCGCCGCCGCCCCGGGCCGGCCGACGCGTCCCGGTGAAGCCCGGCCCGGTCGTCCTGCGGGTGGAAGGGCTGAGCAAGAGCTACGCCGTGGCGGGGCGCCGCGTCGTCCGGGCCAACGAATCGGTAAGCTTCGAGGTCCGGGAGGGTGAGACCCTGGCTGTCGTCGGCGAGTCGGGCTGCGGCAAGAGCACGCTCGCCCGGGTGCTGATCGGGCTGGAGACGGCCAGCGCGGGCCGCGTGACGCTGCTGGGCCAGGAGGTCCAGGACCGGCCGGTGCGCGCCCGCGATCCCCGGACGGTGGCCGCCGTGCAGATGGTGTTCCAGGACCCCACCGACACGCTCAACCCGTCGCGGACGGTGGGCCGGCAGATCCTGCGCGCGCTGGAGGCGTTCCGGGTCGGCCGATCCCGGGCCGAGCGGCGCGGGCGGATGCTGGGGCTGCTCGACCGCGTGGAGCTGCCCCGCGCGCTGGCGGAGCGCCTGCCCCGGCAGCTCTCGGGCGGGCAGAGGCAGCGGGTGGGGATCGCGCGCGCTCTCGCGGGGGGGGCCCGGATCGTCCTCGCCGATGAGCCCGTCTCGGCGCTGGACGTGTCCGTGCAGGCGGCGGTGCTGCGGCTGCTCCTGGAGATCCAGGGGAGCGAGCGGACGACGCTGCTGCTCATCAGCCACGACCTGTCGGTCGTGCGCGCCCTGAGCGACCGCGTGCTGGTCATGTATCTGGGCCACGTGGTCGAGATCGGCACGGCGGACCAGGTCTTCGCCCCGCCCTACCATCCCTACACCGAGGCGCTGCTGGCGGCGGTCCCGGTCGCGGACCCCCGGGTGCGGAAGAGGCGGGTCATCCTCGATGGCGACGTGCCCTCGGCGCTCGACCCGCCGTCCGGCTGCCCGTTCCGCACCCGCTGCCGCTGGAAGGACGCCGTGCCGGGCGACCTCTGCGCGCGGGAGATCCCGCCGCTGCGGGCGCTGGCGCCCGGCCACCGGGTGCGCTGCCACCTGCCCGACGAGGCGCTGGCGGGGATGGAGCCGGTCTTCGAGGCCGTCCCCGGCTGAGGCCGCCGCCTAGCGGCCCCGGATCGCCTTCACGTAGCCCTGCGTCTCGGCGTAGGGGGGAACGCCGCCATATTGCTGCACCGCCTCGGGGCCGGCGTTGTAGGCGGCGAGCGCGAGGTCCCAAGTGCCGAACCTCTCGAACTGCCGGCGCAGGTAGCGGGCGCCGCCCTCGAGGTTCTGCTCGGGGTCGGCGGGATCCACGCCCAGGAGCTTGGCGGTGTCCGGCATGAGCTGGGCGAGGCCGATGGCGCCCTTTGGCGACACCGCGCCCGCGTGCCAGCCCGATTCCTGCTGCACGAGGCGGAGGAACAGGTCCTCGGGCACGGCGTGGCGGCGCGCGGCGGCGCGGGCCACGTCGATCAGGGGGCCGTCGTAGCGCCCGGCATAGGCTATGGCGGGCAGCGGCGGCACCTCGGCGCGGGGGGGCCGCAGGCGGTCGGAGCCGTTGTATTGCTGGGCCGCCCGCCCGTCGAGCACCGACAGTTGCGAGGCGAGCAGCCCGGGGCGGTTCATGGTGGAGATCGTGTCCGCGCGGGCCGCGCCCGTCGCGAGGATGGCCAGCGTCGCGGCGCAGATGGCGGTCGCGCAGGTCCGAGCCCGCATGGTTCCCCCTTCCCTGTCCCGTTCGACCGGTGATGCGTCACCGATCCGTCGCGCGCGGTCCCCTTCGGGACACTGTCCGGGCGGGCCCGGCCTCGCGCGCTTTCCTTATCCGGTGTGGCATGGTCTAAGGCCCTGACGCAAGACGCGACAAGGGAGAGGGGCCGATGGCAGGCTCGGTGAACAAGGTGATCCTGGTGGGGAATCTCGGGCGCGACCCCGAGGTGCGGAGCTTCCAGAACGGGGGCAAGGTCGTGAACCTGCGGATCGCGACCTCGGAGAACTGGAAGGACAAGAGCACCGGCGAGCGCAAGGAGCGGACCGAGTGGCATTCGGTCGCGATCTTCAACGAGAACCTGGCCCGGATCGCCGAGCAGTACCTGAAGAAGGGCTCGACGGTCTACATCGAGGGCCAGCTCGAGACCCGGAAGTGGCAGGACCAGTCCGGCCAGGACCGCTACACGACGGAGATCGTGCTGCGCCAGTACCGGGGCGAGCTGACGCTTCTGGGCGGCCGGGGCGACTCGGGCGGCGGTGGCGGCTACGGCGACGACGACCAGGGCGGCGGCTACGGCGGCGGCCGGGGCGGGATGGGCGGCGGCTCCTCGGGCGGCGGCTTCGGCGGCGGGCGGAGCGGCGGCGGCGGCGATCTGGACGACGACATCCCGTTCTGACGGGCCGGCGCTGGCCCCCGACGCTTGCCCCGCGTCGGGGGCCAGCGGCCCGTCGGGGGCCCCAGCGCCCGGGCGGCCGCGCGCGGATGGCCTTGGCGCTTGCGCAGGCGGCGCCACGTCACCGGGCGGTGAATGGCCCGGGCGGCCCTGAGATGATTGGAAGCTGGCGCACCCGACAGGATTCGAACCTGTGACCTCTGCCTTCGGAGGGCAGCACTCTATCCAGCTGAGCTACGGGTGCGTTGGGGCGGAGATAGGCCAAGCGCACGGCGGGCGCAACCGCAAATCAGCCGAAGAGGTCGCGGCAGAGCTCCAGGCCCGAGACCAGCGCGTCCACCTCCTCCGTGGTGTTGTAGAGGGCGAAGGAGGCGCGGCAGGTCGCCCCCACGCCCAGGTGCTGGAGGAGCGGCATGGCGCAGTGCGTCCCGGCGCGCACGGCGATTCCCCGGCGGTCGAGCACGGTCGAGATGTCGTGCGCGTGCGCCCCGTCCATCGTGAAGGAGAAGATCGCGGCCTTCCCCTCGCTGGTGCCCTGGAGCTGGAGCCAGTTCAGGCCCGAGAGACGATCGCGGGCGTAGTCGCGCAAACTGAGTTCGTGGGCGGCGACGTTGGCCATGCCGAGGTCGGAGAGATAGTCGAGCGCAGCGCCGAAGCCGATGGTCTGGACGATGCCGGGGGTGCCGGCCTCGAACTTCATGGGGGGGTCGGCGTAGGTCACGGCGTCGCGCGTGACCTCGCGGATCATGTCGCCACCGCCCATGAAGGGGCGCATCTCGGCCAGCCGATCGGCCTTGATGAAGATCGCGCCGGAGCCGGAGGGGCCGTAGAGCTTGTGGCCGGTGACGGGGTAGAAGTCGCAGCCGAGCGCCTGCACGTCCACGGGGGCGTGGACCGCGCCCTGGCTGCCGTCCACGAGGACGGGGACGCCGCGTTCGTGCGCGCCGTCCGTGATGGCCTTCACGTCCACCACGGTTCCGGTGACGTTGGACAGATGCGTGACGGCCACCAGCTTGGTGCGCGGGCCGATGGCGTCGAGAACCGCCTGCGGGTCGAGGTCGCCGTTCGCGTCGCAGTCCACCCATTTCAGCACGACGCCCTGCCTCTCGCGCAGGAAGTGCCAGGGGACGATGTTGGCGTGGTGTTCGAGGATCGACAGCACGATCTCGTCGCCGGGCTGCATCCGGGGCATGGCCCAGGCGTAGGCTATCAGGTTGATCCCCTCGGTGGTGCCGGAGGTGAAGACGATCTCCTCCTCGGTGGGGGCGTTCAGGAAGCGGGCGACCTTGCCGCGCACGGCCTCGTAGCGCTCGGTCGCGAGCGTCGAGAGGGTGTGCAGGCCGCGGTGGACGTTGGCGTATTCCTCGGCGTAGCCGCGGGTCACGGCGTCGATCACGGCCCGGGGCTTCTGCGCCGAGGCGCCGTTGTCGAGGTAGACCAGCGGCTTGCCGTGGACCTCGCGCGCGAGGATCGGGAAGTCGGCGCGGACGCGGTGGACGTCATACATCGGCGGGGCCTCCGAAGCCGAACAGGCCCAGGAGGGCCGAAAGCGCGATCCCGATGGCGAAGGCGCCCAGGAGCAGCGCGAGGAGCGTGCGGCCGTAGCCGGAGAAGCCGTGCAGGGCGCGGGTGAAGTGGACCACGCACCACAGGAGGAGCGCGAGGCCCGCGAGCGCGAGGAGCGGCGCGAGCGGGGCGAGGAGGAGCGCGGCGGCGAGCTCCACGAGCTGGATGGCGATGGCCACCACCTCCAGCCAGACGACGACGAGGAGCGCCTGGTCGAAGCGGCCGCGACCGCCGAGAAGCTGGCCGCCGACCTGCAGCGCGCCGGCCGAGATCAGCAGGGAAGCCGCGAGCAGCGCCGCGTGCATCAGGGGCGACAGGACCATCTGACCCTCCGGCAGGGGGATGGCGAAGGCCCCGCCGGACAGGACGCCGACCAGCAGCGCGTCGAGGACCGACACGAGCACGGCGGCCTCCAGCACCACGCCCAACGGCGGGCGCAGGGCCAGGAGGCGGCCGGCGGCCTCGCGCGGGGTCGCGATGCTGTCGCGGATCAGGGACAGGAGGATCGAGCCGTCAGACGCCATGCGCGCGCGGCCCCCGGGCCGCCTCCCGTTGCGAGGACCACCAGAAGGCGGCGAAGACGGCGATCCAGAGGGCGCCGCAGAGGTTGGCCAGCGCCGCGCTGCCCGAGAGCCCGGCCAGGAGGCCGGTGAGCATCCCGAGCGGCGCGGCGGCGAGCCAGGACCAGAACAATGCGAGGCGCGCTCCGAAGGGAGTCCCCCGACCGCCCAGCAGCCGCGAGACGCCGTGCGTCAGCGCCGCGAGGCCGTAAAGGACCAGCGGCCAGATCATCATCCAGCCGAGCATCGCGTAGGCGACGAGGCGGGCGAAGTCGTCCCCCTCCTCCTGCGCGACGCGCATCAGGCGGGGCCACTGGCCCACGAAGACGAGGCCGCAGCCGAGCATGAGCAGGGCCAGCGCGTGGGCCTCGCTCTCGCCTCGGGCGAGATGCTCGCGGACCACGGGGCGCGGGCCGCCCGTGAGGCTCCGCCGGATGTCGGCCGCGACCCCCATCAGCGCCGCCGGGCCAGCCAGCCTTCGAGGCGGGCGGAGAGATCCTCGGCCAGCGCCGCGTCGGCGATCTCCTCCAGCGCCTCGCGCAGGAAGGCCAGCGTCAGGAGGTCCATGGCCTCGCGCGCGGGCACCCCGCGCGAGCGGAGGTAGAACAGCGCCGTCTCGTCGATCGCGCCGGCGGTGGAGCCGTGCGAGCACTTCACGTCGTCGGCGTAGATCTCCAGCTCGGGCTTGGCGAGGAACTGCGAGCTCTCGTCCAGCAGCAGCGCCTGGGAGAGCTGGTAGCCGTCGGTCTTCTGCGCGCCGGCCTTGACGAGGATCTTGCCCTGGAACACGCCGGTCGCGCCGCCGCGCAGGACCTTCTTGAAGACCTGGCGGCTTTCGCAGCCCTCCGCGCCGTGGGTGATGAACACGGTGTCGTCGTGGTGGAAGTCGCCGTCGCCCACCGCCGCGCCGGCCACGTGGGCCACCGCGTCCGAGCCGGTGAGGCTCACCACCATCTCGTTGCGGGTCAGGACGCCGTTGAAGGTCAGCGTGAAGGAGCGGAAGTCGGACCCCTGCCCCAGCCGCGCGAAGACGTGCGTCGCGGTGCGGCGCTGGTGGTCGCGGCCCTGGGTGCGGACGTGGTGGAGCGCGGCGCCGTCGGCGACCTCCACCTCCATCACGGAGTTGAGGCGCGCGGCGGCGGGGCCGCTTTCGAGCAGCGTCAGGCGCGCGCCGGGGTCGAGCTTCACCAGATGGTGCAGGAGGGCGTCGGAGGACGGGTCCTCGTGGCGCTGGACGATGTGGACGGGGCGCGCGACGGGGCCGGTGACGTGGATCACCACGCCGTCGGTCGCGAAGGCGGTGTTGAGGGCGGCGAGCGGGCGGGCGACGGGGTGCTGGCCCTCGGCCTCCAGGACGCCGTAGAGCCCTTGGGCCCAGTGGATGTCGCGGGCGGCGGCGTCGGGCAGCCGCTCGATCGTCACGCCGGACAGCGCGAGCGGGTCGGAGGCGGCGGCGTCGAAGCGGCCGTCCACGAAGACGAGGCGCAGGGCGTCGATGCCGGCGAAGGCGGGGGCTTCGTCGTCGGCGAGGGGCTGGGCCGGCGCGGGCGCGGGCGCGGTCAGGGTCGCGGGGTCGGTGAAGCGCCAGTATTCGTCGCGGCGCACCGGCAGGCCGAGGCCCTGGAGCCGGGTCAGCGCGGCCATGCGGGCGGCGCGCGCCCAGGCTCCGCCCTCGGGGAGGGTCAGGGCCTGGAGCCGGGCCTCGGTCGCCTGGGCGCGGAGGTTCGGGCGGGCGAGGGTCATTGCGCCTCCGCCAGCAGGTCGGCGTAGCCGTTGCGTTCGACCTCGAGCGCGAGCTCCGGGCCGCCGGTCTTGATGATGCGGCCGTCGGCCATGATGTGCACCACGTCCGGCGCGATGTGGTCGAGGAGGCGCTGGTAGTGGGTGATGACGAGGAAGGCGCGGCCTTGGTCGCGCAGCGCGTTCACGCCCTCCGACACCAGGCGCATCGCGTCCACGTCGAGGCCCGAGTCGGTCTCGTCGAGGATGCACATCCGGGGTTCGAGGACGGCCATCTGCAGGATCTCGTTGCGCTTCTTCTCGCCGCCCGAGAAGCCGACGTTGACCGGACGCTTGAGCATCTCGGCGTCGATCCGGAGGGCCTGGGCCTTCTGGCGGACGAGCTTGAGGAAGTCGGCGGCCGAGACCTCGGGCTCGCCGCGCGCCTTGCGCTGGGCGTTGAGGGCGGTGCGGAGGAAGACCATGTTGCCGACGCCCGGAATCTCGACCGGATACTGGAAGGCGAGGAAGAGGCCGGCGGCGGCCCGCTCCTCGGGTTCCAGGGCCAGGAGGTCGATGTCGCCGAGATGGGCGGAGCCTTCGGTCACGGCGTAGCCCTCGCGCCCGGCGAGGACGTAGGACAGCGTGGACTTGCCCGAGCCGTTGGGGCCCATGATCGCATGGACCTGCCCGGCGCCGACGCTGAGGTCGAGTCCCTTGAGGATGGGCTTGGCGCCCTCCTCCAGTTCGACGTGCAGGTTCCTGATCTCAAGCATTCTGTTCTCCTGGCCTCCTGGGCTGTTCCGCGTGCGGACAACCTAGCGGATCTTCGTCAACGGTTCGTCACAGCAACGAACGGTGGGTTTAAGGAAGGATGAATCCTAGCCGAGCCGGACGGCGGTGCCGGTGGCCACGACAAGCACCTGATCCCCCAGCGATTCATGGGCGAGCGAGAGCCCCAGAACGGCGTCGGCGCCCAGCGCGGCGGCGCGGGCGCGCAGGTCGCGCAACGCCTCCTCGCGGCACCCGGCCAGCGAGGGCGCCGCCTTGGACCGGCCCCGCAGGCGGCCGAGGAGGCCCGTGGGGGCCTCGGACTCCGTGCGGAAGGTCGATTCGCCGGTGACGACGCCGAGATAGGCCGCGACGGGGCGGCCCTCGACGGCGGGGGTCGTCGTCAGCAGCACGTCGCGCAGCGGCGGCTCGGACGCGCGGACCCTGGGCTCGCCCGGGTGATTGGACGCGGCGGGGACGCGCAGGACGGGCTCCCGCCGGGGAGAGGACGCGCCCCAGGCCATCAGCCGACGCTCCCTTCGAGGGAGATCGCGACGAGCTGCTGGGCCTCGACCATGAACTCCATGGGGAGGACCTGGAGCACCTCCTTGCAGAAGCCGTTCACCACGAGCGCCACGGCCTCCTCCTCGCCCACCCCGCGCGAGCGGCAGTAGAAGAGCTGGTCGTCGTCCACCTTGGAGGTGGTCGCCTCGTGCTCCACGCGCGAGGAGGCGTTGCGGACCTCGATGTAGGGGACGGTGTGCGCCCCGCACTGGTCGCCGATCAGCAGCGAGTCGCATTGCGTGTAGTTGCGCGATTCGCTGGCCTTGGGGTGCATCGAGACGAGGCCCCGGTAGGTGTTCTGGGCGTGGCCCGCCGAGATGCCCTTGGAGACGATGCGCGACCTGGTGCGCTTGCCCAGGTGGACCATCTTGGTGCCGGTGTCGGCCTGCTGGTGGTTGTTGGCGATGGCGATGGAGTAGAACTCGCCCTGGGAGTCGTCGCCGCGCAGGATGCAGGACGGGTATTTCCAGGTGATCGCCGAGCCCGTCTCGACCTGCGTCCACATGACCTTGGCGCGGTCGCCGCGGCAGTCGGCGCGCTTGGTCACGTAGTTGAGGACGCCGCCCTTGCCCTCCGCGTCGCCGGGATACCAGTTCTGGACGGTCGAATACTTAACCTCGGCGTCCTCCTCGACGATGATCTCCACCACGGCCGCGTGGAGCTGGGCGATGTCGCGCTTGGGAGCGGTGCAGCCCTCCAGATACGAGACGTAGCTGCCCTTGTCGGCGATGATGAGCGTGCGCTCGAACTGGCCGGTGTTCTCGGCGTTGATGCGGAAGTAGGTGCTGAGCTCCATCGGGCAGCGGACGCCCGGCGGGATGTAGACGAAGGAGCCGTCGGAGAAGACGGCGCTGTTGAGCGTGGCGTAGAAGTTGTCGGAGGGCGGGACGACGCTGCCCAGATACTTGCGGACAAGCTCGGGATGCTCGCGGATCGCCTCGCTGATCGAGCAGAAGATGACGCCGGCGCGTCTGAGCTCGGCCTGGAAGGTGGTGCCAACGGAGACGGAGTCGAACACCGCATCGACGGCGACCTTGCGCTGCTCGCCCTCGGGCCGTTCGACGCCGGCGAGGATCTCCTGCTCCTTGAGCGGGATGCCGAGCTTCTTGTAGGTCTCCAGCAGCTTGGGGTCCACGTCGTCGAGCGACTTGGGCTTGACGGCCATGCTCTTCGGACGGGCGAAGTAATACTGGTCCTGGAAGTCGATCTCGGGGAGGTCGAGGAGCGGCCAGTGGCGGGGCTCCTGCATCTCCTGCCAGCGGGCGAAGGCCGAAAGGCGCCAGTCGGTCATCCACGCGGGCTCGCCGTTCTTGTCGGAGATGAGGCGCACGATGTCCTCGTTGACGCCCTTGGGGGCGTATTCCGTCTCGATGTCGGTCTCGAAGCCATACTTGTAGGCGCCGAGCGAGGCGACGGCGGCGACGGTCGCCTCGTCCACCCCCTCGCGCACGTCGAGCGCGGCCTCGCGCGCCTGGAGGGCGTCGGGGCGGATCTCCATGACGGGAGCTTCGGTCCGGTTGTCCAAGGCGGCCATTCGTCTTCCTCTCTCGTCCCGGACTCAGGCGGCCCGGCTGCGTTGCTTGCGTCGTGCGGGGAGGAAGGCGTCGGCGAAGCGCAGCACCTCCTCTTCCGTGGTGTCGGGCCCCAGCGAGACGCGCAGGGCGCATCCCGAAAGCCCGTCGTCGAATCCCATGGCGCGGATGACCCGGCTCGTCCGGACCTTGCCGGAGGAGCAGGCCGATCCGGCCGAGACGGCGAAGCCCCGGAGGTCCATCGCCATCACCTGCGTCTCGCCCTTCCAGCCCGGCGTGAGGATCAGGCTGGTGTTGGGCAGGCGCCGCGACCGGCGCCCCACCAATATGGTATCGGGGTCCTCGGCCTCAAGCGCCGCTTCTAGAATATCTCTAAGCTGGGCGACCCTTTCCCACACGCCGTCGGCGAGGTCCCGCAGGGCGGCGCGGGCGGCGGCGGCGAGGCCGGCGACGGCGACGACGTTCTCGGTCCCGGCGCGGCGGCCCATCTCCTGCCCGCCGCCCTTGAGGCGGGCGTCGAGGTGGTGGCCGCGCGGCAGGACCAGCGCGCCCGCGCCCTTGGGGCCGCCGAACTTGTGGGCCGACAGGATCGCCATGCCGGCGCCCGACCAGTCATGGGCGTAGGGGACGCGGCCCAGGCCTTGCGTGATGTCGCTGACGGCGAGGCCGGGGGGGAGGTCCTGAAGGACGCCGGTCTCGGAATTGGCGAGCTGGAGCGTCGCGGTGGCGGGGTCGGCGGCCGTCACGCGGCCGTCGGGGTCGGTGGGGAGGTCGGGCGTGGCCCAGGCGAGGACGGCCTCGTGCTCGACCTCGGCGGCGTGGAGGTCGCGGCCCGCGAGCGCGAGGGCCGCCGCCTCGGTGGCGCCGGAGGTGAACACGATGTCCGATCGCGTCGCGCCCAGCGCCTCGGCCAGCGTCTCGCGCGACCGCTCGATCAGGGCCTTCGCGGCCCGGCCCTCGGCGTGGACGGAGGACGGGTTGCCCACGAGGTCCATCGCCGCGAGCATCGCCGCCCGCGCCTCGGGGCGGAGCGGGGTCGTGGCGTTGTGGTCGAGGTAGGTGCGGGGGGTCACTCGTCCACGAGCTCGAACAGGGACGGGACCGCCGGGCAGGGCGCGAGCTGGTTCCTCACCACGTCCGAGAGGCGCGTCTGATGGAGGAAGACGTAGACATGGGCCGAGAGCCCCTCCCACAGGCGGTTGGTGAGGGACTGGGCGCGGGTGCCCGAGGCCCCGCCCTGGGCGGCCGCCCCCTTGTGGAGCGCGCTCACCGTCTCGTCCACGGCGGCCAGGATCTCGGCCACGCGGATCTCGCTCGCCGGGCGGCCGAGGCGGTAGCCGCCGCCGGGGCCGCGCACCGAATCGACCAGCCCCTCGCGCCGCAGCTTGACGAAGAGCTGTTCGAGATAGGGGAGCGAGATGTCCTGGCGCTTGGCGATCTCGCCCAGGTTGACGAGCGCGCCCTGGGGCTGGAGGGCGATGTCGGCGAGCGCCACGACGGCGTAACGTCCCTTGGTGGAAAGCTTCATCGACCGCCCTACTCCGTTGACGCGCGCGGGGCGCGGTCTTAACTGCGTGCCGTGTGCCAGGCCCCGCGGGGCGCTGGTTTAGAACTGTTCTAAGGTCACCGAGGGTTTTCGTCAAGAAAGCTCTCGCGGTCGCAATCAAGGGACGCGAATGCCCGAAGTCATCTTCCCCGGCCCGGACGGCCGGCTCGAAGGCCGCTACCATCCGCAGAAGGACCGCGACGCGCCGATCGCCATCATCCTGCACCCGCACCCGCAGTTCGGGGGCACGATGAACAACCGCGTGGTCTACAACCTGCACTACGCCTTCCACCAGATCGGCTTCACGGTGCTGCGGTTCAACTTCCGGGGCGTGGGCCGCAGCCAGGGGGAATACGACCAGGGCATCGGCGAGCTGTCGGACGCGGCGGCGGCGCTGGACTACCTCCAGGCGATGAACACCAACGCCAAGCACTGCTGGGTGGCGGGGTTCAGCTTCGGGGCCTGGATCGGGATGCAGCTCCTCATGCGCAGGCCGGAGATCACCGGGTTCATCTCGGTGTCGCCGCCGGCGAACATGTACGACTTCAGCTTCCTGGCCCCCTGCCCGTCCTCGGGCCTCATCATCAACGGCTCGGCCGACCGGGTGGCGCCGCCCGCCGACACGGTGGCGCTGGTCAACAAGCTGCACGACCAGAAGGGCATCACCATCACGCACGACGTGGTGGAGGGCGCGGGGCACTTCTTCGAGGACCCGCACATGGACCGGATGATCGACACGGTGAAGGCCTACGTGAAGCGCCGGCTGACGGAGACGACGCGCTGAGCGGCGGGGCGCTGAACCCCGGGGATCGCCTCGCGGCGCAGATGGCCTTTCTGGTGGAGGCCGACCGGCTGAAGTCGGTGCTGCGGGCGACGACGCTGGCGGACGGCTCGCGCCGGGAGAACTCGGGCGAGCATTCGTGGCATCTCGCGCTCTATGCGATGGTTCTGGCCGGGGAGGCCGGGCCGGGGGTGAGCATCGACCGCGTGGTGCGGATGCTGATCCTGCACGACCTCGTGGAGATCGACGTGGGCGACGTGCCGATCCATTCGTCGGAGGGCGCGGCGCATGGGTCGGCGGAGGTGCTGGCCGCCGAGCGGGCGGCGGCGGAGCGCATCTTCGGGCTGCTGCCCGACCCGCAGGGCGCGGAGTTCCGCGCGCTCTGGGAGGAGTTCGAGGCGGCTCAGACGCCGGACGCGGTGTTCGCCAAGAGCCTCGACCGGGTGCAGCCGGTGATGCAGAACCTCGCGAGCGGCGGGGGGACGTGGGTGACGTACGGCGTCACGGCGGAGCAGCTGGAAGCCCGCGTCGGCGTCAAGGTGGCGCGGGGGGCTCCGGGGCTGTGGGAGTGGGTGCGGGAGCGGACGCGGGGCTACTTCCGGAGCGCGTCCTGAGGCGGGGCGGCCCGGTTGCGGCGGTTCCCGCATACCACGGCATACCGCCTTCCCCCCTCGGCCCGGATAGGCTAGGACGCCTCCGAGCCCACATCTGGCCGAAGGCACGCCCATGACCAAGATCAAAGTCGAGAATCCCGTCGTCGAGATGGACGGGGACGAGATGACCCGGATCATCTGGGACTTCATCAAGCAGAAGCTGATCCTGCCCTATCTCGACATCGACCTGCTGTATTACGACCTCGGCATCGAGGAGCGGGACCGGACCAACGACCAGATCACCATCGACGCCGCCAACAAGACCAAGGAGGTCGGCGTCGCCGTCAAGTGCGCGACCATCACCCCCGACGAGCAGCGGGTCGAGGAGTTCAACCTCAAGCAGATGTGGAAGTCCCCCAACGGGACCATCCGCAACATCCTGGGCGGCGTGATCTTCCGCCAGCCGATCATCTGCCGGAACGTGCCCCGCCTGGTTCCCGGCTGGACCAAGCCCATCGTCGTGGGCCGCCACGCCTTTGGCGACCAATACCGGGCGACGGACTTCCGCTTCCCCGGCGCGGGGACGCTGAAGCTCACCTTCACCGGCGCGGACGGCGAGGTGATCGAGCGCGAGGTGTTCAAGGCGCCGGGCGCGGGCGTGACCATGGCGATGTACAACCTCGACGCGTCGATCATCGACTTCGCGCGGGCGTCGTTCAACTACGGGCTCAACCTCGGCTGGCCGGTCTACCTGTCCACCAAGAACACCATCCTCAAGGCCTATGACGGGCGCTTCAAGGACCTGTTCCAGGAGGTCTTCGAGGCCGAGTTCGCGGACAGGTTCAAGGCCAAGGGCATCACCTACGAGCACCGGCTGATCGACGACATGGTGGCCTCGGCGCTGAAGTGGTCGGGCGGCTATGTCTGGGCGACCAAGAACTACGACGGCGACGTGCAGTCGGACACGGTGGCGCAGGGCTTCGGCTCGCTGGGGCTGATGACCTCGGTGCTGATGACGCCGGACGGGAACACCGTGGAGGCCGAGGCGGCGCACGGGACGGTCACGCGGCACTTCCGCCAGCATCAGCGGGGCGAGCAGACCTCGACCAACTCGGTCGCGTCGATCTACGCCTGGACAGGCGGGCTGAAGCACCGCGCCAAGCTGGACGGCAACGCGCCGCTGCAACGCTTTGCCGAGACGCTGGAGCGGGTCACGGTGCAGACCGTCGAGGACGGCTGGATGACCAAGGATCTCGCGCTGCTGGTCGGACCGGACCAGAAGTGGCTGACGACGATGGGCTACCTGGAGAAGGTGGACGACTACCTGGGCAAGGCCCTTGCCGGCTGAGGCGGCGCGGGGCGCGGCGGTGGTCGCGCCCCACACCCTTCTGGACGACGCGCAGGGGCTCGCGTTCGGGACGGTGATGGCGGCGTTCGGGGTGGCGATCCTGACGCATCTGGGGCTCATCACCGGGCAGACGGCGGGGCTGGCGGTGCTGCTGTCCTACCTGACGGGCTGGCCGTTCGGGGCGGTGTTCTTCGCCGTCAACCTGCCCTTCTACTGGCTGGGCTGGCGGCGCATGGGCGGGGCCTTCACGGTCAAGACCTTCGTCGCGGTGGCGCTGATGTCGGGGCTGACGTTCCTGCTGCCGGGGTGGCTGGAATTCGCGCACCTGAACCCGGTGTTCGGGGCGCTGCTGTTCGGGCTCTGCTCGGGCGCGGGGCTGCTGGCGCTGTTCCGGCACGGGGCGTCGCTGGGCGGCGTCGGGATCGTCGCGCTGCTGGTGCAGGACCGGACGGGGTTCCGGGCGGGCTGGACGCAACTGGGCTTCGATGCGGCGCTGTTCGGGGTGGCGCTCCTGGTGCTCGACCTGCGGGTGGTGGTGCTGAGCGCGCTGGGCGCGGGCGTCGTGAACCTCGTCATCGCGATCAATCACCGGCGCGACCGCTACATGGCCTGGTGAAGCGGGGAACCAAGCCCGCTCCGTTCCGTTGGCGCTTCACGGAAGCGCGAGGCCCCCTGGTCCGCGCGGAATGCCAAGGGAAAGGCCACACATGCACGGGATCATCTACCTTATCGGCCTGGTCGTCGTCGTCCTCGCCGTCCTCTCGCTGTTGGGGCTGCGCTGACCATGGCCACGATCATCACGCCGGGCCCCAGCGGGACGCAGGGGCATTACGTCGATTGGCCCGCCATCCTCGCGGGGGCGGTCGTGGCGACGGCCATCGGCGTCGTCTTCGCCGGGTTCGGCGCGGCGCTGGGGCTGTCGGCCGTGTCGCCGCAGGAGGGCGAGGGCAGCGGGCGGCTGTCGCTGATCCTGACCGGCCTTTGGGCGCTGGTCACGATCCTCGTCTCCTACGGGACGGGGGGCTATGTCGCCGGGCGGATGCGGCGGCGGCACGAGGGCGCGACGCCCGACGAGGTGAGCGCGCGGGACTCCATCCACGGGATGGTCGTCTGGGGCCTGGGCGTGCTGATCGGCGCCTGGATCGCCGGGAACGTCATCGGCAGCGCCGCCAACGCGGTCGGCAACGTGGCGCAGGGCGCGGCGAGCGCGGTGGGCTCGGTCGCGCAGGGGGCGGCGAGCGCGGTTGGCGGCGTGGCCTCGGCGGCCGGGGACGCGGCGACCGACGAGGGCGGGCTCGACCTGTCGGGCTTCGACCCGATCGCGGCGATCAACAACCGGCTGCTGCGCGGGACGGGCGAGGCCATCGCGCCGGACGCCGCCAGCGACATCGCCCCGGTGGCGCGCGACGTGATCTTCGACGTGGCGCGGACGGGCGAACTGTCGGACGCGAACCGGCAGCTCCTCGTCGAGGAGATCGCCGCGAACTCGACGCTGACCGAGCCGGAGATCAACGGGCGCATCGATCAGGCGGTGGAGCAGGTGACGCAGCTTCGGACCGAGGCGCAGGAGCGGGTCGATCAGGCGGCGCAGGCGGCGCGCGACGCGGCGGACGCGGCGCGGCGGGCGGCGGTGCTGACCGGGTTCCTGATCGCGGCGGGCTTTGCCATCGCGCTGGGCGCGGCGATGTATGGCGCGGGGATCGGCGGCCGGCATCGCGATGAGGGACGGATGCTCTACCTCTTCCGCAGCTACTGATCCGTGCCTATATGACGCACGGGAAAGGGGGCGGCCCACCCAGGCCGCCCCCTAGCCTTTTCTGCGACCGCATTGTATCGCCCCCGCATCCCCGAAAAGAGAGTTCCATGGACATCCGCAACATCGCGATCATCGCGCACGTCGACCACGGCAAGACGACCCTGGTGGACCAGCTCCTCAAGCAGTCCGGCGCCTTCCGCGACAACCAGGCGGTGGCCGAGCGGGCCATGGACTCCAACGACATTGAGCGCGAGCGGGGCATCACCATCCTCGCCAAGTGCACGAGCGTCGAATGGAAGGGCGTCCGCGTCAACATCGTGGACACGCCCGGCCACGCCGACTTCGGCGGCGAGGTGGAACGCATCCTGAGCATGGTGGACGGGGTCTGCCTGCTGGTGGACGCGGCCGAGGGGCCCATGCCGCAGACGAAGTTCGTGACCTCCAAGGCGCTGGCGCTGGGGCTGAAGCCCATCGTCGTGCTGAACAAGGTGGACAAGCCCGAGGCCGACCCGGACCGGGCGCTCGACCAGTGCTTCGACCTGTTCGCGGCGCTGGGCGCCAACGACGAGCAGCTCGACTTCCCGCACATCTACGCGAGCGGCCGTTCGGGCTGGGCGGACCTGGAGCTGGACGGCCCGCGCGAGAACCTCGACGCGCTGTTCGACCTGATCGTGCGGCACGTGGAGCGCCCCCGTCAGGTCGCCGCCACGAACCAGCCGTTCCGGATGCTGGCCACCACGCTGTCGGCGGACCCCTTCATCGGGCGCATCCTGACGGGACGCGTGGAGTCGGGCACCGTCAAGGCCGGCGACACGGTCAAGGCGCTGTCGCGCACCGGCGAGCGGCTGGAGCAGTTCCGCGTCTCCAAGGTGCTGGCCTTTCGGGGGCTGAACCAGCAGCCCATCGACGTGGCCGAGGCCGGGGACATCGTGACCATCGCGGGCATGAGCAAGGCCACCGTGGCCGACACGCTCTGCGATCCCAGCATCGACATCCCCCTGCCCGCCCAGCCCATCGACCCGCCGACCATCTCGGTCACCTTCGGCATCAACGATTCGCCGCTGGCGGGCCGCGACGGCAAGAAGGTGCAGAGCCGCGTCATCCGCGAGCGGCTGATGAAGGAAGCCGAGCTGAACGTCGCCATCAAGGTGAGCGACACGCCGTCGGGCGATGCCTTCGAGGTCGCCGGGCGCGGCGAGCTGCAGATGGGCGTCCTGATCGAGAACATGCGCCGCGAGGGCTTCGAGCTGTCGATCTCGCGTCCCCGCGTCCTCTTCAAGGAGGAGAACGGCGTGCGGATGGAGCCGGTCGAGGAAGTCACCATCGACGTGGACGACGAATACACCGGCGCCGTGGTCGAGAAGCTGACGGGGCCGCGCAAGGGCGACCTCGTGGAGATGCGCCCTGCCGGCGCGGGCAAGACCCGGATCATCGCGCACGTGCCGTCGCGGGGCCTCATCGGCTATCAGGGCGAGTTCCTGACCGACACGCGCGGGTCGGGCGTGCTGAACCGCATCTTCCACGGCTGGACCCCCCACAAGGGCGAGATCCAGGGCCGGCGGCAGGGCGTGCTGATCTCCATGGAGAATGGCGTCGCCGTGGCCTACGCGCTCTGGAACCTGGAGGAGCGCGGCAAGATGTTCGTCGTGCCGCAGGACCCCGTGTACGAGGGCATGATCATCGGCGAGCACTCGCGCGACAACGACCTTGAGGTGAATCCGCTCAAGGGCAAGAAGCTGACCAACGTGCGCGCGTCGGGCACGGACGAGGCGGTGCGGCTGACGCCGCCGGTGCTGATGTCGCTGGAGCAGGCCATCGCCTATATCGACGACGACGAGCTGGTCGAGGTCACGCCGAGCGCGATCCGGCTGCGGAAGCGCCACCTGGACCCGCACGAGCGCAAGCGGCAGTCGCGGGCGGGCTGAGGCGGCCCTAACGCAACGCGTTCTTGCCGGGGATCACCGCGCCGAAGCGCACGGACCCCGGCTCCGCCTCCATCCGCGCCTGCCCGGTCGGGCAGATGTCGAGCAGCACGCAGGCGTTGCAGGCCGGGTCACGCCAGTGACACACGCGCTGGCCGTGGATCATCAGCACCTCGTGGTGGTCGTAGACGGCCTGGGCGTCCCAGTCGGGGGGCATCAGCGCGGCGAGGGCCTCGTGCGACGGACCCACGTCCATCCGGGGCGGGATCAGGCCGAGCCGTTGGGCCACGCGGTGGTGATGGCTGTCCACGGGCAGCGCCGCGCCGCGCAGGTCGCTGAAGCTGAGGACGGCCGCGCTGGTCTTGGGACCGACGCCCGGAAGCGATTCGAGCCAGGCGCGGGCCTCGGGCACGGGAAGGTCGCCCAGGAAGCGCAGGTCGAGTTGCCCGGCCCGCTCGGTCACCGCGCGCAGGACGGCCTGGATCCGGGGGGCCTTCTGCTCGGGCCAAGTGACCATGGGGATGAGCGACTGGACCTCGGCCGTGGGCGCGTCGCGGAGATCCTCCCACGTCGGATAGGCCTGCTTCAGCGCCTCGAAAGCCCGGTGGCTGTCACGGTTCCGGGTGCGGTGAGACAAGAGGGCGGAGACGAGCTCGCTCAGCGGGTCGTGGTCGTGGAAATAGGCGATCGGGCAGCCGTAGGCCCGGCAGAGGCGGCGGTGCGCCTCGAGCGCCTTGTCCTTGAGGTTCGCGGCGGGGGACGCATCGTAGGCCATGGCGGGAGAATCGTCATGGCCCCGCTCCGGTTCCCTCAGCCGACCTCCTCGACCACCACGAGGTCGCGGATCGCCGCGCCCTTCGCGTGGGCCAGGGCGGCTTGGTAGTCGGCCGACTCGTAGCAGGCGACGGCGGCCTCGACGCTCGGGAAGCGGGCGACGACGTTGCGGGCGCGGTCGCGGCCTTCGAGCTGGACGTGGCGGCCGCCGCGCGCGAGGAAGACCCCGCCATGGGCGGCGATGGCGGCGGTCGCGCCCTGGGCGTAGCGACCGTAGGCGTCGGGGTCGGTCACCTCGACATGGGCGATCCAGAGGGCGGTCATGCGAGGACTCCTTCGATCACCGCTTCGGCGGCCTTGATGGCGGCCTCGGCGTTGCTGGCGCTGGCGGCCCCGCCCTGCGCGAGGTCGGGACGGCCACCGCCGCCCTTGCCGCCGAGTTCCGCCACGGCGGCACGGAGGATGTCCACGGCGGAGAGGCGGGCGGACAGGTCGGGGGTGACGCCCGCCGCGACGGCCGCCTTGCCGTTGTCCTCGGCGATGAGGAGGACCGCGCCCGAGCCCATCTCGGCCTTCATGCCGTCGATGAGGCCGGGGAGGTCCTTGCCGGAGACGCCGTTCAGCACCTGCGCCCGGAAGGGGACGCCGCCGATCTCGCGGGCGGGAGTCGCCTGCTGGGCCGGGCCGCCGAGGGCGCGCTCGCGGCGGAGCTGGGCGACCTCGTTCTGGAGGGTGCGACGTTCGTCGAGGAGCGTCTTGACGCGGGCGGCGACCTCGGGGAGTGGGGCCTTGAGGAGACCCGCCACCTCCTGCAGCGCCCGGTCGCGGGCGCGCAGGTGGTCGAGCGCGGGCTGGCCGGTCAGCGCCTCGATGCGGCGGACGCCGGCGGAGGAGGCGCTGTCGGACAGGAGCACGAAGGCGCCGATCTGGCCGAGGCGTTCGACGTGGGTGCCGCCGCAGAGCTCGATGGAGTAGGTGCGGCCGTCCACGCCCTTGGCCGAGCCCTCGCGGGTGCCCATGGAGACCACGCGGACCTCGTCGCCATACTTCTCGCCGAAGAGGGCCTGCGCACCCAAGGCGCGGGCGTCGTCGGGGGTCATCAGGCGCGTCTCGACCGCGCCGTTCTGGCGGATGAGCTCGTTCACCTCGCGCTCGACGCGGGCCAGCTCCTCGGGCGCGAGGCCCTGGCCGTGGCTGAAGTCGAAGCGGAGGCGGTCGGGGGCGTTGAGGCTGCCGCGCTGGGCCACGTGATCGCCCAAGGCCTCGCGCAGCGCCTCGTTGAGGAGGTGCGTGGCGGAGTGGTTGGCGCGGATGGCGGTGCGGCGGGCGTGGTCCACGTCGAGGGCCACGGCGTCGCCCACGCTCAGGCCGCCCTTCTCGGGCGTGGCGCGGTGGGCGGTGATGCGGCCGTCGGCGAACTTCTGGACGTCGGAGACGGCGGCGGTCACGTCGTGGTCGGCGAGCTTGCGGAGCCAGCCGGTGTCGGCCACCTGCCCGCCCGATTCCGCGTAGAAGGGAGTCTGGTTGACGACGACCCAGGCGCCCTGCCCTTCCGCGACCTGATCGACGGATTGGCCATCGACGACGAGCGCGAGGATCTGGCCCTCGGCGCGCTCGGTGTCGTAGCCCAGGAACTCGCTCGCGCCGACCTGTTCGGCGATGCCGAACCACACGGCGGCGTCCTTGGCCTCGCCGGAGCCGGCCCAGGAGGCGCGGGCGCGGGCCTTCTCCTCGGCCATGGCGGCGTCGAAGCCGGCCACGTCCACGGCCCGGCCCTTCTCGCGCAGGGCGTCCTGCGTGAGGTCGAGCGGGAAGCCGAAGGTGCCGTAGAGGCGGAACGCGGCCTCGCCGGGGAGGTCCGCGCCGTCGGGGAGGCGGGCCAGCTCGTCGTCGAGGAGGCGGAGGCCGCGGTCGAGCGTCTCGCGGAAGCGGGTCTCCTCGCGCTTGAGCGTGTCGGCGATGAGGGCCTGGCCGCGCGCGAGTTCCGGGTAGGCGGCGCCCATCTGCTGCACGAGGGCGGGGACGAGGCGGTGCATGATCGGGTCGCGCGCGCCGAGCATGGCGGCGTGGCGCATGGCGCGGCGCATGATGCGGCGCAGGACGTAGCCCCGGCCCTCGTTCGACGGCATCACGCCGTCGGCGATCAGGAAGGACGTGGAGCGCAGGTGATCGGCGATCACCCGGTGGTGGATCTTGCCGGGGCCGTCGGGATCGCTGCTGGTCGCGTGGGCCGACGCCTCGATCAGGGCGCGCATCAGGTCGGTGTCGTAGTTGTCGTGCTTGCCCTGGAGGAGCGCGCCGATGCGTTCGAGCCCCATGCCGGTGTCGATGGAGGGGCGCGGCAGGTCCTGGCGCGCGCCGTCCTCGAACTGCTCGAACTGCATGAACACGAGGTTCCAGATCTCGATGAAGCGGTCGCCGTCCTGGTCGGCGCTGCCCGGCGGGCCGCCCCAGACGGACGGGCCGTGGTCGTAGAAGATTTCCGTGCAGGGGCCACAGGGACCGGTGGGGCCCATCATCCAGAAGTTGTCGTTGGTGGGGATGCGGATGATGCGGTCGTCGGTCAGGCCCGCCACCTTCTTCCAGATGTCGGCGGCCTGGTCGTCGGTGTGGTAGACGGTGACGAGCAAGCGGTCGCCGTCGATGCCGAAGTCCTTGGTCAGGAGTTCCCAGGCGAAGGGGATCGCGGACTCCTTGAAGTAGTCGCCGAAGGAGAAGTTGCCCAGCATCTCGAAGAAGGTGTGGTGGCGGGCGGTGTAGCCGACGTTGTCCAGGTCGTTGTGCTTGCCGCCGGCGCGCACGCATTTCTGCGCGGTGGTGGCGCGGCGGTAGGGGCGCTGTTCGAGCCCGGTGAAGACGTTCTTGAACTGCACCATGCCCGAGTTCGCGAACATCAGCGTCGGGTCGTTCCGGGGCACGAGCGGCGAGGAGGCCACGACCTCGTGGCCGTTGCGGGCGTAGAAGTCGAGGAACGTGGAGCGGATGTCGGCGAGGCTGGTCATGGCATGGTCCCTCAACAGGTTGGCGTGGAATAGCCCCGGCGCGAGTCCGGGTCCAGTGTTCGCGAGGAGTGTGCCACGGGGGCGTTAACGGGGTCCGACAGCAACGGGCGTTGCGTGGGGTGCGGGAAGATCGAAGGTCCGCAAGGGGTTGGGGATTAACGGGCGTTAATCATGTGCCCGAGAGCGGCGAATCGGCTGGGCGAGGTCGTGGGGCGGGGAACGGAAAGGGGCGGAGCCTTGCGGCCCCGCCCCCGATTCCGTCCTCCCCGCCGGGGAGGTCACATCTCCACGAGGTCGCCGTCCTCGTCGTGGCCCTCGCTCGACGCGGTGAAGTCGAGGCCGTGGGCGGCGCGGATCTTGTCCTCGATGGAGGTCGCCACCTCGGGGTGCTCCTTGAGGAAGGTCTTGGCGTTCTCGCGGCCCTGGCCAATGCGCTCGTCGCCGTAGGAGAACCACGAGCCGGACTTCTCCACCACGCCGGCCTTGACGCCGAGGTCCAGGATCTCCCCCGTCTTGGAGATGCCCTCGCCATACATGATGTCGAATTCGACCTCCTTGAAGGGCGGGGCGACCTTGTTCTTGACGACCTTGACGCGGGTCGAGTTGCCCACGACCTCGTCGCGGTCCTTGATCGCGCCGATGCGGCGGATGTCCATGCGGACGGAGGCGTAGAACTTGAGCGCGTTGCCGCCTGTGGTGGTTTCGGGCGAGCCGAACATGACGCCGATCTTCATGCGGATCTGGTTGATGAAGATCACCATGCAGTTCGAGCGGCTGATCGAGCCGGTCAGCTTCCGCATGGCCTGGGACATCAGGCGGGCGTGGACGCCCACCGAGCTGTCGCCCATGTCGCCTTCAAGTTCGGACTTGGGCGTGAGGGCGGCGACGGAGTCGACCACCACCAGGGAGACCGCGCCGGAGCGGACCAGGGTATCGACGATCTCGAGCCCCTGCTCGCCGGTGTCGGGCTGGGAGATGAGGAGTTCGTCGAGGTTCACGCCCAGCTTCTTGGCGTATTGCGGGTCGAGCGCGTGTTCCGCGTCCACGAAGGCGCAGACGCCGCCGAGCTTCTGCATCTCGGCCACGACGTGAAGGGTCAGCGTCGTCTTGCCCGAGGATTCGGGCCCGTAGATCTCGATGATCCGCCCTTTGGGCAGGCCCCCGATGCCGAGCGCGATGTCGAGCCCGAGCGAGCCCGTCGAGCACGCCTCGATCTCGGGCATCTGGTTCTGCCCGCCGAGCTTCATGATCGAGCCCTTGCCGAACTGGCGTTCGATCTGCTGGAGGGCGCTCTCCAGGGCCTTCTGCTTGTCGGCCGTCTTCTTGTCGGTCATCGTGAGGAGGTCTGCCACTGCCATGTCCTGAACCCTTGTCGCACAGCCGCCCCATGGCGGCAATCAGGCCTTTTGTTCCCGTCTTGTTCCGGTAACCGTATCTAGGACCGAAACGTGAACAAATCAAGTCTTAACCACCCGGGCGAGGGTAGGTCAGGGATGGTTAACAAGGGGTTTACGGGAGGGTCAGCGGGCGATCACGAGGTCGGCGCGCAGGCCGCCCAGGTCCGCGCTCTCGCCCAGGCGGAGGGTGCCGCCATGGGTGCGGGCGATGTCGGCGACGATGGCGAGGCCCAGGCCCACGCCGGGCCGGTCCTGGTTGCGCGCGGCGTCGAGCCGGGCGAAGGGGCGCAGGGCCTCCTCGCGCCGGTCGGGCGGGATGCCGGGGCCGTCGTCCTCGACCGTCAGGCGGATCGAGCGGTCGCCGAAGGCGAGGCCGACGCGGGCGCGGGTGCCGTGGGCCAGCGCGTTGCCGATCAGGTTCTCCAGCGCGCGGCGGATCGCCAGGGGACGGAGGGGGACCGGGCCGGGGTCCGCGCCCTCCAGGGGGGCCAGCGCGACGGCGTGGCCGGTGCGGCGGAAATCCTCCACCACCTCGCGGACGAGGGGGGGCAGGCGCGCGGCCTCGGGCGCGTCGCCGGCGTCGCCCCGGGCGAAGTCCAGGAAGGCGTCGATCATCCGGGCCATGTCGTCCACGTCGCGCACGAGATCCTCGGCCTCGGGGTCGTCGAGGAGCGTGAGGCCGAGGCGGAGGCGGGTGAGCGGCGTGCGGAGGTCGTGGCTGATGCCGGCCAGCATGGCGGTGCGGGCCTGGCTCTGCCTCTCGATCCGGGCGCGCATGTCGAGGAAGGCGGTGCCGGCGGCGCGGACCTCCAGCGCGCCCGAGGGGCGGAAGGGCAGGATCCGGCCGCGCCCGTAGGCGGTGGCGGCGCGGGCGAGGCGCTGGATGGGGCGGACCTGGTTGCGCAGGACGAGGTAGGAGACCGCCGTGGTCAGCGCGCCCAGCACGCCCGTCAGCACCAGGAGCTGGTGCGGGTTGGTGGCCGCGACGCGGCGGCGCGAGAAGCCCACCCGGAGGTCGCCCTGCGGCGTGGCCATCTGGATGGCGACGCGGCGGGGCTCGGACAGGTCCACGGCGCGCAGGTCGGGCAGGCCCTCGTGCAGCGTCTCGGCCATGGCGCGGCCGGCGAGGTCCCAGCGGGGGAGGATCTCGGCCAGGGGCGCGGGGGCGGGCAGCGCGACATCGAGCTCCAGGGGGGCGGCGATGGAGGTGGCGTAGGCCAGCGCGGTCGGCCGGTCGGGCGCGGCGGCGACGGCCTCGCCCAGGAAGCGCAGCTCGAGGAGGAGGGCGTGCGTCATCTGGCGCGTCACGTCCTCGTAGTAGCGCTGGACGAAGGCGATGGAGACGACGAGCTGGAGGGTGACGACCGGCAGGACCAGGATCAGCGCGACGCGCGCGATCAGGGACCGGGGCATCCGGTCGTGGAGCCATTGGCGGATCATGGCCGCAGTCTAGGGCGGGCGGGGCCCGGGGGAAAGCGGTGGCGGCCCCGGGCCGGGCGGGGCTAGGTTGGCATGGGGCGCGAGGGAGGGCGGCATGGCGGACAGGGTGGCGCGGATCGGGCCGGACCTCCTGCGGGTGCTGGCGCCCAATCCGTCGCCGTTCACGGCCGGGGGAACGAACACCTACGTCCTGGGCGACGACGGGGCCTGCGTGATCGATCCGGGGCCGGCGGCGCCGGAGCATCTGGCGGCGGTGCTGGGCGCTCTCGGCGGGCGGAGGGTCGCGGCGATCGTGGTCACGCACGCGCATCTGGACCATTCGGCGCTGGCCCCGGCGCTGGCCCGCGCGACGGGCGCGCCGGTGCTGGCCTTCGGGGACTCGCGGGCGGGGCTGCGGGACGGCGCGTCGCCCGAGGGCGGGCTGGGCGTGGACCTGGGCTTCCGGCCGGACCGGGCGCTGCGGGACGGGGAGGCCGTCGAGGGCCCGGGCTGGCGGCTGGTGGCGCGGCACGCGCCGGGGCACATGGGCAACCACATCTGCCTCGACGACGGCGCGCGGCTGTTCAGCGGCGACCACGCCATGGGATTCGCGACGACGCTGGTCTCGCCGCCCGAGGGGGACATGGGGGATTACCTGGAGTCGCTCGGTCGGCTGATCGCGCTGGGGCCGCGCGTCCTGCTGCCCGGGCATGGCGCGCCGGTGCCCGAGGGGCTGGCCCGGCTGCGCGAGCTGCTGGCGCACCGCCGCGCGCGGGAGGCCGAGGTGCTGGCGGCTCTGGACGCCGGCCCGAGGGACGCGGCGGCGGTGGCGGGGCGGCTTTATCCCGGCCTGTCCGGCCCGCTCGCCGTGGCGGCGCGGCGCACGGTGCTGGCGCATCTGCTGCACCTCGCGCGGCGCGGGCTGGCCGAGGCGCCAGGGTCGTCGGAGGATGACGTCTTCCGCAAGGTCGGGTGAAAATGCGGCCCCTGCCCTCTGGACGCCGCCGGAATCGGTTGCTAGAGAGCGCCCCGTGGTCCGGCGTAGCTCAGCGGTAGAGCAAGCGACTGTTAATCGCTTGGTCGTAGGTTCGATCCCTACCGCCGGAGCCACCTTTCTCCCAAGCTGTTGATCTGGTGGGGGTTTCGCTCTTCGGAGTCGGAGATCCCCTCCTATGGGCACTTCGTGATGCACAACGTGGTGCACACGGAGCCTTGGGATGCCCTCGTCACCGACCGGCCAACGCCATCTCGAGCGGAGGGGCACGGTCTTCGTCTGGCGCCGGCGCTGGCCGCAGCCGCCGCGCACCGCTGTGGCGGCGGGCCTGGACCCTATCGACGATTCTTCGCTGGTCCTGTCGCTCCGGACGGATGTCCCCCGCGACGCGAAGATGCTGGCCCGCCGCCTGTCCCGGATGAGCGACCAGGTCTTCGCCGCGCTGGCGGAGACGGTGATGGGTCTTTCGACCGAAGAAGCACGGAGGATGCTGATGACGCTTGCGCGCTTCGAGATCGAGGCGTTCGAGCGCACGCGCGCGCTCGCGCCCACGCGTTCGCCCGAGGCGGCCGCCTGCGACCTCGCCCGCGAGACGGCCACGCAGGAGACGCTCCGCCGCGCGCTCCTCCTGCGCGACCGCGAGGTGGCCCGCGCGCCGCTGCGGCATGTCGCCCGTCTTCTCGGCGTGGCGCTCGACGAGGAGGCCGAGGACTGGCGGGCGCTCGCCGTCGAGGCGACGCGCGTCCTGCTCGACGTGAGCGCGGAGCGCGCCCGGCGCGATCAGGGTCACTACGCGGAGCCCTCCCCGGCCTTCCGGGCCGCGATGGCGGGCCTGGAGGAGACCGAGGCCGACCGGGTCCCGGCGACGCGCGGGATGGCTCCGGTCGCCCCCGTCGCCGCCCCGGTCGAGCCCCTGCCCTTCGCGTCCGCCCAGCCGTCGGCCGCCATCGTCCCGGGCGCGGTCGCGGCCGGCCCGGGCGTTGCCGCCGCGCCGCCGCCCGCCATGGCCGGCGTCGGTGCCGTGCCTGCGGCGCCGGTCCTCGTGGCCGGTCCGAGGTTCCCGGGCTCCACCGACCTGTCTCCGGTGGGTGCGGGGTCCGACGACGTTGGACGGCCCGCCACGCCGCCGGTCGCGCGCCCTGGCCGCACGCCCGGGCAGGACGAGGTGTTCCGGTTCTACCTCAAGCACCTGAGCCCGGAGACGCAGGCCGCGGCCCTCCGGGCGGAAGGCCCGTCCGTCAGGGAGGGGTTCCGGATCTACCACGAGCTGAAGGCCAAGGGCTTCGCCGACGACCTGTTCCACGTCAAGCAGAAGATCGTGCCCACGACCGGGCCGAAGTGGGTCCGGTCGAGCGGCAACAAGGTCGAGGTCGGCGTGCGGATCTGGACGAGGAGATCCAGGACGGCCTGGACCTGCTCTGGCGCATCCCGCGCGACCATGGCCGGGGTCCGAAGTGGTCGACGGAGAACGGCCATCGGGAGCTGATCGAGCGCGCGGACGCCATCGAGGCGGCCGAGGGCGACCGCGCGGTCGCGGCTCTCCGGCGCAAGGGCAACCCGACCAGGGCCGACCTCGAGGCGGCGCGCCTCGACGCGAAGGTCAGGCGGTTCCGGACCGACAACTATCTCAAGCATGCCCGCCTCCCGAACGCGGTCGGGCGGATGCTGCTGACCCTGGGCCTCATCCACTCCAACCCGTTCTCCGTCTGCACCTGGAGCGACGGCGACGAGAAGAAGCTGCGCCAGAACGAGGAGTCCCGCGCCCGCACCGTCTGGGACGACCGCCTCCTCGACCTGTATCGCACGCCGGTGTTCCAGGGGCATACCGAGGAGCCCGGCGATCCCCTGTTCTGGGCCCCCCTGATCGCCCGCCACCAGGGCGGCCACATGGAGGAGATCCTCCAGCTCGGGCCCGACGACTTCGGGACGGACCGCGGCATTCCCTACATGCGGGTCCGCAACCTCGACGGCAACCACGTGAAGTCCGAGTCGAGCGAGCGCTTCCTCCCGCTCCATCCCAACCTGGTCGAGCTGGGCCTCATGCACCTCGTTGAGCTGTGCAAGCGCCAGGGACAGCGCCGCCTGTTCCCGAACCTCGGGCGCGGCGCGACCAAGGGCACCTTCACGGAGTTGTTCACCAAGGCGTTCGGCTACTACCGCAAGGCGAACGACGTCTACTGGCTGGGCCTCGACTTCCACGCCTTCCGCACGACCTTCCACGCCGACCTCATGAACAGCCATTGCAGCGATGCCATCCGGCGGCGCCTCATGGGCCATGCCCCGCTCGACGAAGGCGAGACGTCCTACGCCCAGGGCCTCTCGGTCGAAGCGCTCCAGGTCGGCATCGGCACGGTGAAGGTCGACATCTCCAGGATCCGCTCGCCCTTCGCGGACACGAAGCCCTCTGCCGCCCGGGCACGGGCCGGGGAGCTGGGTCTCCGGCTCGTGGGGTGAGCGGCGTCCGGCCCGGATCGACCGACCTGCGTGCGCGGCCGGCCTGGGTTCGCTCGCGCGCTCATCACGGTCCGATGCCGGAACGAAACGGCCCGACCGAGACCGGGCCGCTTCGATGGAGGGGCGACACGACGATGATCTTGTCGGCCGCACCCCCAAGGAGCGCCATCGAAGGCGCATCCAGACGTCGAGGCCGTGATCAGGCGAGCGCCTACCGGATTGCGGCCAAGGTCTCCTGCGTGCGCGCGCTGGTCCAGCGCACGGCGGCGTCGGGGGTTCGGACGAAGGCGCGATCCTGGAGCGGAATCGGTCCGGCGGGGTCGGCCCGCACGGGTGTCCGGGCAAGCTCCTCGAGCAGCCGCTCCAGGCGAAGGACCGCCTCGGCCAGTCCTTCTGCGTCCTCGTCCGGCTCGACATGGAGGGCCTGGAGCGCCGCGAGGTCCATGAGGGCGCCGGGCCGGCCGAGGAGGCGCAGGATCCGCTCGAGCTGCGGGCCCTCCTCCTCCAGCCAGTCGTCGAGGCTGGCCAGAGCCCGCGCCTGCCTGCAGGCCTGGCACGAGCAGTCCGAGGCATGCGTCGGAGGAAGGGTCATCGCGTGGCCGGACGGTTCGCGGGCGGGTGCCTCTTGCCACGACTGGCGGCTGCCCGCAGGGACGAGGGGGGACGGGATGTCGGCGGCGAGGATGGGCTGAGCGGTCATGCTCTCTCCAGGGACGAACGGCGCCCGGCCGGTGCGGCGGGCTGTGGAGACCGGCGTCAAGACTGCCGGCGGACCGGCAGCGCGGGATGGCTAGGAGGCCAGCCCCAAACTCGACTCGTCGCCCGGCGCGGCCTGTCCGTCCCTGGCCCGGGCTATCGCCGCGTCGATGTCGGCGAGGAGCCGCTCCAGGGCGTCGGTGAGCCGGCAGAGATCGTGGACCTCGGGCGAGTGGGGGTCGAGCAGGGCGAAGCAGCTCGACTCCTCGCGATCGGGATCCCCGACCGCTTCGAGCCGGAGGACGCCCAAGAACGCCCTCAGCTCGCGACGGATCTGGCCGGGCGAGAGGCGGCCTCGCCCCAAGTCGCCCGCGAGGCGGCACCAACGGCCCCACCAGGGGCGGCCACCGAGCAGCTCCGCTGCCTGGGCGAGCGCCTCCCCGTGTTGGCGGAAGAAGCCGGTCGCGAGCGCGAGCGGGCTGGTCGTAGAGGCGTCCGGGGCGTCGGACGCGGCATGGTGGGGGTGTCGAGCATGCGATAGGTCTCCGAAGGGCCGCTCCCGATGAGCGGCGTCAAGACAGGGCGGCATCTGGGTCCGCCCTTGCAGCCCAAATCCTTCGAACCGGCCAGGCGCTTCGTCCGACCGATCACGTCGGGGCAGACGGCGCGCGTCGGTTCAGATCTGGGGGGAGCGCAGGCTTCGGTGGTTCGTCGGTCGGGCAACCTGCGTTGCGACCGGTCTTGTCGGGGCCAGCAGGCAAGGTCGGTCGAGGATCGCCGACGCCTTCGAGCTATCGATCTTCCGGAGAAGCCCTGCCCGTCCGCCTCCGGCCCGGACCTCACCGGGTGGGGCCGGGCCGGAGGCGGACGCGGCGGGGCGGCATGGAAACTCCGCTTTTTGAACGGCTCCCCGCGACCGGCGATATGGTCCCCTCGGGTCCGGGGGCGTCGCGCGTCGTTTTGGGGGTCTCGGCGGTGGGCTGCGCGCGGGGGGGGGGGGGTGGAAGGGGCTGGTGGCTGGGATCTTTCGATCCCAGCCTTGGCCTTCGGCGCGGCTGCGCCCCCCTGGTGCGGACACGCACCCGTCTCACGGGCTCGGGGCGGCCATCTCCGCTCCGGTCGGGGCGGGGTCGCTCGGCCCCGTCCCTTTCTGCCGCCGGTACCAGGTGGCCCGGGAGACCCCTTCCACGGCCCAAGGCTTCATGCGCGAGAGGTCATGCGCGTCGAGGTAGGCCTCGCGCCGGACCACGCCCTTGCCGGCGCGGCTCGCCGTCTCGCCGGCGGCCTTGCGCCGCGCGCTCGGCCGGGGAGAAGACCTGCTCGCACCCGAGGCTGCGGGCCATCTCGTCGGTGACGCCCAGGAGCTCGGCCACCCACGCGCCGGAGTAGTGGCAGCGGCTATCTTGGTCAGGAATGGGCGAGCGGGCCTGCTCGGCCCTCCTGAGAGCGCTCGCGACGAGGGCACGCACCTCCCGCGACGGCAGGCCGGGGGTGGCCTGCGCCGCCATGACCTCGACGCGCCCCGCGATCTCGGCCGGCTCGGCCGTGTGCGTGAGCGCCGTGGCGTGGAGATGGAGCCAGGTGTTCCGCAGCCTCTCGGGGACCTCGCCGCCCCAGTGGGCGCGCAGGCGCTCGAGGTCGCGCAGGACCTGCGCGAAGCGCGCCCGCGCCGGCAGACCCTGCGGCCGGACGGGCGCGTCGGGATCGAGGCCACGACGGGCCGCGGGATATGAGACTGCCTTTCCCTTGGGTCGTTCCCGGCCGTCGCTCCGTCTCTGGCACCCCGCCCAGCCCCAAGGCCGTGGCGGAATCGCGACGGTCGGGCGGGCTTGCGGTGGGGAAAACCGGACCGGGGCGGGAACGGCTTGCGGGAGGGGGCGGGTTCCGGTCCTGATCGGGGACTGAACCCCGAGGACGAGCAAGGACGCCGACGCATGGACCTGACGATCGAGGACGCCCTGGACCGGGCCGGCGCGGGGCGGTTCCAGCGCCGCCTCCTGGGCGTGTTCGGCTTCGTCTGGGCGGCGGACGCGATGCAGGTGCTGGCGGTCGGCTTCACCGCCGCCTCGATCGCCGCGACCTTCGGGCTGACGGTGCCGCAGGCGCTCCAGACCGGGACGCTGTTCTTCCTGGGGATGCTGCTGGGAGCGAGCGGCTTTGGCCGGCTGGCCGACCGCATCGGGCGGCGGCGCGTCCTGCTGGTCACGGTGGCCTGCGACGCGGTGTTCGGGCTGCTCTCGGTCTTCGCGCCGAGCTTCGGCATCCTCCTCGTGCTGCGGTTCCTGACGGGCGTGGCCGTGGGGGGCACGCTTCCGGTGGATTACGCCATGATGGCGGAGTTCCTGCCGGCGCGGCACCGGGGGCGCTGGCTGGTGATGCTGGAAGGGTTCTGGGCCGTGGGCACCATCGTCGTCGCCCTTGCCGCCTGGGGGGCGAGCCTCGCGGGGGTGGAGGACGCCTGGCGCTGGATCTTCGCGGTGACGGCGACGCCGGCGCTGATCGGCCTGTGGCTGCGGCTGTGGGTTCCCGAATCGCCGATGTACCTGCTCCGCCGGGGGCGCGAGGCCGAGGCGCGGGCCGTGCTGGACCGGGTGCTGGCCGCGAACGGGGCCGCGCCGCTGGCGGGGGACGTCCGGCTGGCCGCGCCCGCCGGCGGGGCGCCGGCCCGCCTGCTGTCGCCGGGGCTGCGCCGCCGCACCCTGCCGATGCTGGTCGCCTGGTTCCTCGTGTCGATCTCGTATTACGGGATCTTCACCTGGATGCCCGCGCGCCTGGCCGGGGAGGGCTTCGGCTTCGTCCGGGGCTACGGGTTCCTCGTGGTGGTGGCGCTGGCGCAGGTGCCGGGCTACGCGCTCGCGGCCTATGGGGTGGAGGCCTGGGGCCGCAAGCCGACCCTGGTGGGCTTCCTGCTGGCGAGCGCGGCGGCCTGCCTCCTGTTCGTCGTGGCGGGGAACGCCTGGCTGATCGGCGCGTCGATCCTGGTGATGAGCTTCGCGCTGCTGGGCACCTGGGGGGCGCTTTACGCCTTCACGCCAGAGCTGTTCCCCACGCAGGCCCGCGCGACGGGCATGGGCGCGGCAAGCGCGATGGCGCGCTTCGGCGGGCTGCTCGCGCCCTCGGCGCTGGCGGTGCTGGTCGCGCAGAGCTTCACGGGGGCGGTCGCGCTGTTCGCGGCGCTGCTGCTGGCCGGCGCCGGCGTGGTGTCCCTGATCGACGTGGAGACGCGGGGGCGGTCGCTGTCCTGAGGGCCGGGCCTCAGGCCGCGGTGTCGAGGGTCGTGGCGCCGGGGCCCAGCTCCAGCCGCTCGGCCACCTCCTCGCCGATGGCAAGGGAGGCGGTGAGGCCGGGGGACTCGATGCCGAACAGCGCCACGAGGCCGGGGCAGCCGTGCCGCGCGGCGTCGGAGATCACGAAGTCGGGCTCCTGGCCGGGGGGCACGGCGACCTTGGGGCGCAGGCCGGCATAGGCCGGGACGAGGAGGTCGGCGTCCAGGCCGGGCCAGATGCGCCGCGCGGCGGCGGCGAACTGGTCGTGCTGGGCGGGGTCCACGACGTAGTCCTCGGCCTCGATGGGCGGGCGGACGTTGGGGCCGAACTTGGCCCGGCCGGCGAGGTCGAGCGTGAGGTGGGTGCCCAGGCCGCCGGGGACGGGGACCGGGTAGATCAGGTGGCGGAAGGGCACGGGCCCCGAATAGCCGAAGTAGCAGCCGGGCACGAGGAGGCGGGCGGGGATCGCGGACGGGTCGAAGCCCTCGGTCCGGGCGGCCAGCTCCTGCGCGCCGAGGCCCGCCGCGTTGACGACCTGGCGGGCCGAGAGGACCGGCTCCGCCTCGCCCTCGATGAAGACGGACCAGGCGTCGCCGGAGCGCCGCAGGGCCGCGACGCGGGCGCCGCAGACGATCTGGCCGCCCCGCGCCTCGACCTCGCCCAACATGGCGGTCATGTAGGCGTGCGAATCGAGGATCCCCGTCCGGGGGGAGAGGAGGGCGGCCACGGCGGGGAGCGCGGGCTCCAGCCGGGCGATGTCGCGGCGGTCGAGCCACGCCAGATCGCCCGCGCCGGAGTCGGCCGCCCGCCGGGCGATCCGTTCGAGCGCGGGGCGCTCCCCCTCGTCGTGGGCGAAGACGATCTTGCCCAGTTGCCGGTGCGGCACCCCCCGGTCGGCGCAGAAGGCGTAAAGGAGGTCGCGCCCCCGGACGCAGAGCCGCGCCTTGAGAGAGCCCGGCGGGTAGTAGAGGCCGGCGTGGATGACCTCGCTGTTGCGGCTGCTGGTCATGCTGCCGAAGAGGGGCTCGGATTCGGCGATCAGCACGGACCGGCCCCGCCGGGCGAGCGCCAGCGCGCAGGCGATGCCCACAGCGCCGCCGCCGACGATCAAGGCGTCCAAGTCGTCCATGTTCCACCTGCGGGGCCGGAAGTCGTCCTCGCCCGACAAGGAGCATACCGGCCGCGCGCCGCGCAAGCGCGTTCGGCGCCGCGGGCGCCTTGGCCCGCGCCCGGACGCAAGCGCGACCCGGACGCCCGTGCGACGGCGTGACCATCGCCCCGCCAGGGTCTAGAAGGGTCCGGGAAGGGTCACAGCAGGGTTGCGCGATGAGTCACGAACGGCACCTGGTCGTCTTTTCCGGGGCCGGCCTTTCGGCCGATAGCGGGATCGCCACCTTCCGGGGCGCGCGGGGGCTCTGGGAGGAGCATTCCATCGACGAGGTCTGCAACTTCGAGACCTGGGAGCGCAACCGGGAGCTGGTCCACCGCTTCTACAACGCCCGGCGGGTGGCCCTGGCCGGCGTGGCGCCCAACCCGATGCACCGCCTGCTCGCCGACTGGCAGCGGCGGTTCCGCACGACGCTTATCACGCAGAACATCGACGACCTGCTGGAGCGGGCGGGGGCGATGGAGGTGCTGCACGTCCATGGGGTCCTGACCGAGATGCGGTGCCTGGACTGCGGGTCGGTCTGGGACATCGGCGCGACCGCCTGGGACCCGGCGCGGGACCGCTGCCCCGATTGCGGGTCGGGGGAGCGGGTCAAGCCGAACGTGGTCTTCTTCAACGAGCCGGCACCGCTCTATGGACCCATGTCCGAGGCCTTCGGCGCGCTGGGGCCGGACGACGTGCTGGTGGTGATCGGCACCGATGGCGCGGTGGTCCCCATCGGGGCGATGGCCGAGCGGCTGCGGTGCCACAAGGTGCTCAACAACCTGGAGCCGGTCGAGCCCGAGCATTTCGTGCCGGGCATGGTCCATCCGAGGCAGTTCGACCGCGTGCTCTACAGGCCGGCCGCGAAGGCGACGGGCGAGCTCGACGAGATCGTGACGGCCTGGATGGCGGCGTGGTCGGGCTCGGGCCTCTGATCGCCGCGGGTTCGCGTCGCTAGGCCCCGGCGGCCGGCGCGGGGGCGGCCGAGAGGCGGACATGGTCGAGCACGTGGTCGAGCTCGATGGCGATCTGGACCTCGCCGTCCTCCATCCGCATCCGCGCGCCGGCCCGGCTCACCAGATGAAGGAGGGCGGTGTTCTCGCGCAGGCAGACGAGGTCGGCGGTGCGGAAGCCGCGCGCGGCGAGGATCACCAGCCCTTCCTCGAACAGCGCGCGGCCGAGGCCCTTGCCCTGGTAGCGGTCCTCGACGGAGATGGCGACCTCGACATGGCCGGGCGCGGAGGCATGGGCCTCGAGCATGGCGCGGACGGCCCCCTCCTCCACGAGTTCCAGCACGAGCTCGGGGTCGGCGCGGTCGGCGAGCCGGTCGAGCGCCTCGACGGAGGGGTCGCCCATGAAGCGCAGGCGGCGCGAGCGCGGGCCCAGGCTCCGGTAGTGCACCTTCAGGTGGGAGCGGAGGAGGTCGATGTCCTCGGACTCCTCCAGATGGTGCCTCGGCGCGGAGAGAGGCGCGGAGATCAAGGTGCCGGGCATGGCCTGTTCCGTATCGAGTTGCTGTCTAAGCTCTGACGCACAGATACGTTCGGATTGTGGCGCCACAAACCATATTTCTGCAATGCAGCAATGCCTCTGGCGGATAGCTGCGGGCTTGCGCCGGGCCTGTTCCGAAGTCGGGCGGCGCGTCCGCCCTGCCCCGCATCGGCGGGCCGAGGGGCGGGAGCCGTCCGGCCCGCGCGCGGGTCGTGTTCGGGCGGAGCCGACCAACCGTCACGGCGGCGCGGAAGCCGATCCGCGACGCCGCAAGCCTGGACAGGGCCGCCTTTCGTGTCGGCGGGACCGGCGTCCGGAATCCCCGCGCCCGAGGACGGAAGACGGGGATGCCGGCGCGGGACGCGGCGAACCGGGTCGCGCGACCGGCCGGTCCGGGGAGCCGACGCAAGCCATGCCCGGTGCACATGGCTGGTCTTCCGCCTCGTTGATTGTGCAGATGCAGCATTAGCGCTAACTTGATGCCTGTAACGCGACGGGCCATCCTCCTCCCGGCCTTGTCGCTCACTGGATCGGAACGGCCGCCCTCTTCTCCTCCCTGGGCCGGCCCCTACCGTGACAAGGCGGCGCCCTCCTCCCGGGTTGCCGCCTTTTTTTCTTGTCATGGGTCCGTCGCGCTGCCTGGGATCGGCGGCCGGGCGAGGTACTGGCGGCGGTCCCGGTCCGGCGGGGGCCATGCCCCCTCGGTCAAGCGCGGCGCGGGCCTGGGCTCCTGGGAGGGTTCGCCTGCGCCCCTCCGGATGGCATAGAGGAGACGGTGCTGGCTCTGCCGGTCTCTATTAACATCATGTTCCGGCTTTCCATGTAATCATCTTTGACGTTACTGCCACGAGCGGGCATCTGGGATCGAAGCGGATGAGAACGGCGAAGCCGCCATCGCGCGGGTGCCAAGCGGGCAGCGGCGGCCCCGAGCCGGTTCGGTGGATCGGGGAGCCGCGATGCGGCGGTGATCGCTGGAAGCAAACGGGCCAAGGGAGGGGTCGGTGAGCGTTGATCTGGATTTCGGCGTCGTCCTGGCGCGCTGGCCCGAACTGGTCTGGGGCACATTGGGCACCATTGGCCTCGCGCTGGGCGGCATGGCGCTGGCGCTGGTCATCGGCGTGCTGGGCGTGGCGGTGCGCCGGTCGGGCAACGCCTTCGGGCGGGCGGTGGTGATCGCCTTCGTGGAGCTGATCCGCAACACGCCGTTCCTCGTGCAGATATTCTTCATCTTCTTCGCCCTGCCGCTGGCCGGCATCCGGCTGAACCCGACGGTGACGGCGATCCTGGCGTTGGGACTGAACGGCGGGGCCTACGCCATCGAGATCATCCGGGGCGGCGTCGAGAGCATCCCGCGCGGGCAGACCGAGGCGGGGCTCGCGCTGGGGCTGCATCCGGGCGAGGTGTTCCGGCTCATCATCCTCAAGCCCGCGCTGCGCGCCGTGTTCCCGAGCCTCGCCTCGCAGTTCGTGATGCTGACGCTGACCACGTCCATCGCCACGTCGATCGCGGCCTATGAGCTGACCTCGGTGGCGCGGCGGATCGACGGCGACACGTTCCAGAGCTTCGAGGTCTACTTCCTCATCACCGGCATCTACCTGATGGTGGCCTGGCTGATGATGGTGCTGTTCGCGGGCGTCGCGCGCCTCGCCTTCGCCTACCCGACCCGCTGAGGAGCCCGGCCATGGAAACCCCGACCCTCGGCCCGGACGAGCTGCTCTTCATCCTCAAGGGGCTGATGTGGACGCTGATCCTGGCGGCCATCGGCTTTGGCGGCGGCATCCCCTTCGGCCTCGGCGTGGCGCTGGCGCGGACGGCGGAGCGGCGCTGGCTGCGCTGGACGGCGACCGGCTGGATCGCCTTGTTCCAGGGGACGCCGCTGCTGCTGCAACTGTTCGTGTTCTTCTACGGCTTCGCGCTGTTCGGGCTGCGGATCCCGCCCTGGGCGGCGGTGGCCATCGCGCTGACGGCCCATGCCTCGGCCTTCCTGGGGGAGATCTGGCGGGGCGCGATCCAGGCGGTGTCGAAAGGCCAGACCGAGGCCGCCCATGCGCTGGGGCTGCACTACGGGTCGCGGATGCGGGACATCGTGCTGCCGCAGGCCTTCCGGCTGTCGCTGCCGGCGACCATCGGCTTCCTGGTGCAACTGCTGAAGGGCACGTCGCTGGCCGCCATCGTGGGCTTCATCGAGCTGACCCGGTCGGGGCAGATCGTGTCCAACAGCGTCTTCCGCCCCCTGCTCGTGTTCGGAATCGTGGGGGCCCTCTACTTCGCGCTCTGCTGGCCCCTGTCGCTCTGGGGCGGGCGCATCGAACGGCGGCTGGCGCTGGGCGTCCGCTGAACAAAAAGAACCAACTCGGAGGAGAGAAACATGTCCGGTCCGATCCTGTTCGGCCTGCTGCGGCGGGGCCTTCCGGCGGCGCTCGCCCTGCTGCCCCTCCCTGCGCTGGCGCAGGGGATGTCGGTGGACGAGGCCAAGGCCGAGGGCACCGTCCGCATCGGCATCCAGGCCGACAACCAGCCCTGGGGCTTCCTCGATTCCACCGGCAACCAGGACGGCTTCGACGCCGACATGGGCCGGGCCTTCGCCGAGCACCTGGGCGTCGAGGTCGAGTTCGTGCCCATGGCGGTGGCGAACCGCATCCCGGCGCTGACCACCGGGGTCGTGGACGTGCTCTTCGCCTCGGTCGGCATGACGCCCGAGCGCGCGCAGTCGATCCAGTATTCGCGGCCCTATGCGTCGAACATCCTGTATGTCGTCGGGCCCGTGGGCACGGAGATGGACGACGTGGCCGACCTTGCGGGCCTGTCGGTGGGGGTGCCGAACTCGGCCCCCATGGACACGATCCTGACGGCCGAGGCCCCGGAGGGCACCGACATCCTGCGCTTCGATGACGACGCGGCCAACATCCAGGCGCTGGTGTCGGGGCAGGTGCAGGCGGTCGGCGCGAACCAGTTCTACATGCAGCGCGTCGAGGCCGCCGCGCCGGGCGCCTTCGAGAACAAGTTCGAGATCGGCCAGCTTTACCAAGGCGCGGCGACGCGGCTGGGCGAGGCCGACTGGAACGCGGAGCTGAACGCCTTCCTGGAGGCGTATCTGGGCTCGGAGGAGTACAAGGCGAGCTACAACGGCTGGCTGGAAATGGACCCGCCCGCCTATCCCGACGCCGTTGAAGGCGTGCCCTTCACCGTTCAACAATAAGACCGACCAACCCGGAGGAGACCACACATGACCACATTCACACTGACCGGCGCCAGCCGGAGCCTGATGGCGGCGCTGGCCGTCCTGGCCGCGACGCAGGCCGCCGAGGCGCGCACCGTGGAGGAGGCCAAGGCCGAGGGCACGATCCGCATCGGCATCCAGGGGGACAACCCGCCTTGGGGGTTCCTCGATTCCTCGGGCGTGCAGTCGGGCTTGGACGCTGCCATGGGCCAGGCCTTCGCCGCCTACCTGGGCGTGGAGGCCGAGTTCGTGCCGCTGGCGGTCGCCAACCGTATTCCGGCGCTGGAGACCGATCAGGTGGACGTGCTGTTCGCGACGATGGCTATGACCGCCGAGCGGGCGCAGGCGATGCAATACTCGGTCCCCTATGCCGCCAACCAGCTTTCGGTGGTGGCCCCGATCGCGACGACGATCACCAGCCCCGAGGAGCTGTCGGGCCTGCGGATCGGCGTTCCGAACTCCTCGCAGCAGGACAAGGCGCTGACCGGGATGGCCCCCGCCGACGCCGAGATCCTGCGCTTCGACGACGACGCGGCGACGATCCAGGCGCTGCTGTCGGGGCAGGTGGACGCCGTGGGCGGCAACCAGTTCTATGTGCAGCGCCTGGAGCCGCAGGCGCCCGGCACCTACGAGAACAAGATCCCGCTGACCGCTCTTTACAACGGCGCGGGGAGCCGGCTGGGCGAGGCCGACTGGAACACCGAGCTGAACGCCTTCCTCGCGGAGTTCATCACGACGCCCGAATACGCGGCGATCTATCAGGAGTGGCTGGGGCTGACCCCGCCGGAGTTCCCGACCGAGGTCGAGGGCGTGCCCTTCACCGTCGCCCAGTGACCGGCCTCGGCCCGTCCCCCGGCGGGGGCGGGCCGTCCCAATCCGAGAGAGCCCATGTCCCGCCTCGTCTTCATCCTGAACGGCCCCAACCTGAACCTGCTGGGCAAGCGCCAGCCCGAGATCTACGGCGCGGAGACGCTCGCCGACGTGGAGCGGGACTGCGCCGCCTTGGGGGCCGAACTGGGGCTGGAGGTGCGGCTGCTGCAAAGCAACCACGAGGGGCAGTTGGTGGACTGGGTCCACGAGGCACGCGAGGCGGCCTGCGGGATCGTCATCAACCCGGCCGCGCTGACGCATACCTCGGTGGCGCTGCTGGATGCGCTGAACACCTTCGAGGGACCGGTGGTGGAGGTGCATATCTCCCAGGTCCACAAGCGCGAGGCCTTCCGGCATCATTCCTACGTGTCGCTGCGCGCCGATGCGGTGATCGCCGGGGCGGGCACGCAGGGCTACCAGCTCGGGCTGCGGCGCATCGCGGCGCTGGTCGGCGCGTGACCGGTCGGGTCCGCCTCGCGGTGATGGGCGCGGGCCTGATCGGGGCCCGCCACGCCGGGCACGTCGCGGCCTCTCCCGAGGCTGTGCTGTCCGCCGTGGTGGACCCCTCGGAGGCGGGTCGCGAGGCGGCGGCGCGGCATGGGGTTGCGTGGTTCGCGTCCCTGACGGAGATGCTGGTGGCGGATCGGCCCGACGGCGTAATCGTCGCCACCCCGAACCAGGTCCATGTGCGGAACGGTCTGGAATGCGTGGCGGCGGGTCTTCCGGCGCTGATAGAGAAGCCGCTCGCCGACGATCTCGCGGGGGGGCTGCGGCTCGTGGAGGCGGCGGAGGCGGCGGGGGTGCCGCTGCTGACCGGGCATCACCGGCGGCACAATCCGCTGATGCGGAAGGCCAAGGCGCTGATCGAGGCGGGCGCCATCGGCCGGCCGCTTGTGGCGAACGCGATGTTCTGGCTGTGCAAGCCGGACGACTACTTTGACGTGCCTTGGCGTCGGGAGGCCGGCGCGGGGCCGGTCTATCTCAACCTGATCCATGACGTGGATTGCCTGCGGTTCCTGCTGGGCGACATCGTCGCCGTGCAGGCCATCGAGTCGAACGCCGTCCGGGGCTTCGCGGTCGAGGAGACGGCGGCGATCCTGCTGGAGTTCGCCTCCGGCGCGCTTGGCACCGCGTCGGTCTGCGATGCGACGGTCGCGCCCTGGTCCTGGGAGATGACGGCCGGCGAGAACCCGGCCTATCCGCAGGAGCGCGAGCACTGCTACCAGATCGGCGGCACAGAGGGATCGCTGGCCCTGCCGTCGCTGGACCTGCGACGCAACCCCGGCGCGCGGAGCTGGTGGGAGCCGTTCGACCTGTCCCGCCCCGGCGTGCGGCTCGAGGACCCCCTCGCCGCGCAGGTGCGCCACTTCGCCGCCGTGATCCGGGGCGAGGAGTCGCCGCTGGTGTCGGGCCGCGAGGGGCTGCGGACATTGCACGTCATCGACGCCGTGAAGCGGTCCGCCGCCATCGGCCAACGCGTGGTCATCTGAGGAGGAGCCCCCATGGCCCAAGACGACATCCTGATCCGCATGGAGAACGTCGAGAAATACTATGGCGCGTTCCATGCCCTGAAGGCCGTGAACCTGACGGTCCGGCGCGGCGAGAAGATCGTGCTTTGCGGGCCGTCGGGGTCCGGCAAGTCCACGCTGATCCGCTGCATCAACCACCTGGAGACGATCCGCTCGGGCCGGATCGAGGTGGACGGCACCACGCTGGACAACACGCCCAAGACCGTGGACGCGGTGCGGCGCGAGGTCGGGATGGTGTTCCAGCAGTTCAACCTGTTCCCGCACATGACGGTGCTGGAGAACTGCATGTTGGCCCCCATGCGGGTGCGGAAGGTCTCGCGCTCCGAGGCCGAGGCAACCGCCCGCAAGTATCTGGAGCGGGTCCGCATCGGCAACCAGGCCGACAAGCATCCCGCGCAGCTCTCGGGCGGGCAGCAGCAGCGGGTCGCCATCGCGCGCGCGCTCTGCATGGAGCCGAAGGCCATGCTCTTCGACGAGCCGACCTCGGCGCTCGACCCCGAGATGGTGAAGGAGGTGCTCGACACCATGGTGGGGCTGGCGCGGGACGGGATGACGATGATCTGCGTGACGCACGAGATGGGCTTCGCGCGGCAGGTCGCCGACCGGGTGATCTTCATGTCCGATGGGGCCATCATCGAGGAGGGCGAGCCCGAGGCCTTCTTCAAGGCCCCCAAGCACGAGCGGACGCGCGCCTTCCTGGGCGAGATCCTGGCGCATCACTGACCGGCCCTCCGGCCCCGCATCCAAAGGAGGCTCCCATGATCCGGGGCACCACCAAGCTCATCGCGCATCTGGGCTATCCGACCGAGTCCTTCCGCGCGCCCATGATCTACAACCCCTACTTCGAGAGGCACGGCATCGACGCGGTGGTGGTGCCGATGGGGGTCCGGGCCGAGGACTACCCGGACTTCCTGCGGCTGGCGTTCCGGCTGTCGAACATCCACGGCGCCCTCGTCACCATGCCGCACAAGGTGACGACGGTGGCGCTGCTCGACGAGGTGTCGCCCACGGCGCGGATCGCGGGGGCGTGCAACGCGGTGCGACTGGGGCCGGATGGGCGGTTGCAGGGCGACATGTTCGACGGCGAGGGCTTCGTGCGCGGCGTTTTGCGGAAAGGGCGCGCGGTGTCGGGCGCGCGGGTGCTGGTGGTGGGCGCGGGGGGGGTCGGCTCGGCCATCGCGGCGTCGCTGGCGCGGGCGGGGGCGGGGGCGCTGGGGCTGCACGATCCGCGCCCCGAGGTGGTGGAAGGATTGGCCGGGCGGCTGCGGACGCACTATCCCGATCTGGAGATCGCCACCGGCTCGAACGACCCGGCGGGCTGGGACATCGTGGTGAACGCCACGCCGCTGGGGATGCAGGCGGGCGACCCGCTGCCGATGGACGTGGAGCGAATCGCGCCCGCGACCTTCGTGGGCGAGGTGGTGATGAAGCAGGAGATCACCCCCTTCCTGGCCGCCGCCCAGGCGCGCGGCTGCGCCATCCAGGTCGGCAGCGACATGCTCTTCGAGATGATCCCGGCCTATTTGGAGTTCTTCGGCTTCCGCACGGCCGACGCGGCCGAGCTGCGCGAGGTGGCGCGGCTGGATTACTGACCGCCGGCCCTGTCGCGGACGGCACGAGCGAAGCCCCGCGCCTCGCCTGGGGCCTGACCTAGGTCGGTCGCGGGGATCGGCAGGTCGGGATAGGCTTGGCGCACCAGGTCGGGCAGCGGCGTGCCCGTCCTCAACGCCTCCCGCGACAGATCCTTGATGGCGACCTGCGCCTCGGGGCGAGGCATCCGCACGGCGAGGGCGAAGCTGAGCGCCTCGGCATGGATGGTGCCGGCCTGCGCCTCCAGATGGGCCGCCATGGCGGCGGGATCGGGAGACAGGTGCGCGGCGAGGTCGAGCGATAGCGACAGCGCCCGCCCGGTGAGGAGGCAGAGCTGCGGGAACGTCAGCCACTCGGTGAACCAGGCGGCCCCGTCGCGCTGCTGGCGGTGCAGAGCGGCGCCTTGGAGGATTGCGGCGAGGCCGATCCCCGTGCGGGCCAAGGCCACGAGCACCGAGGGCCCGACGGGATTCTGCTTCTGCGGCATGGTCGAGGAGCCGCCCGCGCCGGCGATGCGGACCTCGCCCAGATCCGACTGCGCGAGGAGGAGGAGGTCCTCGCCCATCTTGCCGAGGCTGCCCAGCAGGCCGGCCATCCAGGCGGCGAAGGCGGCGACGCCGTCGCGCTCGGCGTGCCAGGAGCATCCCGGGTCGGCGAGGCCCAGACTGGCCGCCAATGCCGCCCTCACCTCGGGACCCTTGCCGCCCATGGCCGAGAGCGTCCCCGCGGCACCCGACAGCGACACCTTCAGCAGGTCGCCCCGCACGGCCCCGAGCCGGTCGCGGTGGCGCAGGAGCGGCCGCCCCCAGGCGGCAGCAACCGCGCCGAAGCTGGTGGGCACGGCGGATTGCCCGTAGGTGCGGGCGGCCATCGGTAGGTCGGCGTGGCGGTCGGCGAGGTCGGCCAGCGCCCGGAGGAGCGCGCCGATCCGGTCGTCCCAGAGTTCGAGGAGGCCCCGGAGGCGCAGGGCAAGGGCCGTGTCCACGATGTCCTGGCTGGTCGCGCCCCAATGGAGATGCTCCGCCTGCTCGGGCGACCCGAGCGCGTCGCGCAGGGCGGCCACGAGCGCGGGGACCGGCACGCCGTCCACGCCGGTTCGCGCGGCGAGTTTGCCCGGATCGAGCGAAAGGCCGCGGCAGGCGCGGGCCAGGGCGAACCCGGCGTCGGACGGGATCACGCCCAGCGCGCCCTGCGCCTCGGCCAAGGCTGCCTCGACATCGATCATGGCCCGGATCTCGGCGCGGTCGGAGAGGAACGCCGCCGTTGCCGTGTCGCCCAGGAGTTGCGCGTAGAGGGGGCTGCCCGCATCGGGAAGCATCAGGGCCGCCCCAGCCCCAGCATCGCGCGTGCCTGCTGCCAGCTTGCGACGGGCCGCTCGTGGCGCTCGCAGATCTCCACCACCCGCCGCACCAAGGCGGCGTTGGAGGGGGCGAGCGTGTGGCGATCGAGGCGCACGTTGTCCTCAAGCCCGGTGCGGGCGTGCCCTCCGGCCGCCACGCTCCACTCGTTGAGCGTGATCTGTGCCGGCCCGATCCCCGCCGCGCACCAGGGCGCGCCGGGGAAGAGGCGCTGGATGGTGGCGGCCATGAAGTCGAAGGCCGGCTTGTCCGCCGGCATGGCGTTCCGCACCCCCATGACGATCTGGAGGTAAGGCGTGCCCGCGAGCTGGCCCTTGTCGGCCATCTCCTTGGCCTTGAACACGTGGCTGAGGTCGAAGCACTCCACCTCCGGTTTGACCCCGTGGGCCAGCATCTCGGCGGCTAGCCAGTCCACGAGGTCGGGCGGGTTCTCGTAGACGCGGGTGGGGAAGTTGTTCGAGCCCACCGCAAGGGACGCCATGTCGGGGCGCAAGGAGAGCATGCCCCCCCGCTCGCGCCCTGCCCCGCTCCGACCGCCGGTGGACAGTTGCACGATCATCCCCGGACAGTGCCGCTCGATGCCCTCCTTCAGGCGGGCGAAGCGCTCGGGGTCGGACGTGGGCTTCCCCTCGTCGTCGCGCACGTGGCAGTGGGCGATGGTGGCGCCGGCCTCGAAGGCCGCCTGCGTGCTCTCCACCTGCTCGTCGATGGTGATCGGGACAGCGGGATTGTCGGACTTTTGCGGCAGGCTGCCGGTAATGGCGACGCAGATGATCGTGGGGGTGGAAGTCTCGCTCATGGTTCAGATGTCCAGGAAGACCGTTTCGCCCTCGCCCTGGAGGCGGATGTCGAAGCGGTAGACGGCCCGCCCCTCCCGGTCCTCGCGGGTGGCGATCAGCGTGCGTCGGCGGTGGACCTGCTCGATCAGGCCAAGAACGGGATCGGCGGCGTTCGCGGCCTCCTCGTCGCCGAAGTAGAGCCGGGTGTTCAGGCCGATGTTGATGCCCCGCGCCACCAGCCAGAAGGTGATGTGCGGCGCCATGAGGCGGCCGTGGCGGCCCATGACCGGGCCGGGCTTGACGGTGTCGAAAGACCACAGGCCGGTCTCGAAGTCCGGGATGATCCGGCCCCAGCCCCGGAAGCCCTCGGCCACCTCGGCGTGGCGGGGGTCGCGGGGATGGGGATGGCGGCCCTCGTCGTCGGCCTGCCAGACCTCCAGCAGCACGTCCTTGACCGGCGCGCCCGTGCCGTCGGTGACGACGCCCTCCACGCGGATGCGCTCGCCCTCGGCATTGGGACCGGCGATGTCCTGACCCAGCTCCCGCTCGAAGATCGAGAAGCCGGCCGCTCCCGGCGCGAGTCCGATGTGAACGTAAGGCCCGGCGGTTTGGGAAGGGCTTTCCTTGAGGTAGTCGAGGGTCTGGGGCATCTCAGTTCCCTTCCAGCCGGTTCTCGAAGAGCGTGGAGCGCGTGCCGCGCAGCACGATGTCGAACTTGTAGGCGAGGCAGTCGAGCGGGATCGCGGCGTTGAGGTCGAGGGGCGCGATCAGCCGCTCCAGCGCCTTCGGGTCGGGAATGGTGGCGGCGATCGGGCAGCGGGGGATCAGCGGGTCGCCCTCGAAATACATCTGGGTGATGAGGCGCTGCACGAAGGCCTGCCCGAAGACCGAGACATGGATATGCGCGGGCCGCCAATCGTTGACGCCGTTGCGCCAAGGGTAGGCGCCGGGCTTGATGGTGCGGAAGTGGTAGAAGCCCTGCTCGTCCGTGAGCACCCGCCCGCAGCCGCCGAAGTTGGGGTCGATAGGGGCGAAGTAGGTGTCCTTGACGTGACGGTAGCGCCCGCCGGCGTTGGCCTGCCAGACCTCCACCAGCGTGTGAGGCACCCCTCGCCCGTTCTCGTCAAGCACGCGGCCGTGGACGACGATCCGTTCGCCCACCGGGTCGCCGGTCTTGGCGTAGTTGCGGATCAGGTCGTTGTCGAGCGGGCCGAGGTCGCCTTGGCCGAAGGTCGGTCCCGTGATCTCGGACAGCGAGTTCTGCAAGGACAGGAGCGGCAGGCGCGGGCTGCGCGCGACCGAGGTCTTGTAGCCGGGCGTGTAGGCCGGCGGGTGAACCCCGCGGTCGCGAGGGATGTATTCGAAGGGCTTCATCGAGTCTCCTCCGCCATGGCGGCGAACGTGTCCTTGGCTATTCGGATCGCGTGGTTGGCACGGGGCACGCCCGCGTAGATGGCGACGTGAAGGAGAGCCTCCATCACGTCGGCCTCGCTCGCGCCGGTGTTGCGGGTGGCGCGAATGTGCATGGCGAGTTCGTGGTCATTGCCGAGGCCCGCCAGGAGCGCGATGGTCAGCATCGACCGCTCGCGCAAGGGGATCGTGCCGCGCGACCAGACGTGGCCCCAGGCGGCGTCGGCGATCAGCGCCTGGAAGGGCGAGTCGAAGGGGGTCTTGGCGGCTTCGGCGCGGTCCACGTGGGCGTCACCCAGGACGCGGCGGCGGGTGGCCATGCCGGCGTCGCGCAGGTCAGGCATGGGCGTGCTCCTTGAGGAAAGGGGAGACGGCGGCGGCGAAGGCCTCGGGCGTCTCGGCCATGGGCAGGTGGCCCGCGTCCAGCACCGCGAGACGCGCGTTCGGGATGAGGCGGGCGGTGGCCTCCACGACCTCGCGGGGGCTCGCGCCGTCCTGAGTGCCGGCGATCATCAGGACTGGGCACGAGAGGGCTGGCGCGTCGGCGGTCAGGTCGGCGCGGGCCAGCGCGCGGCAGCAGGCGACGTAGCCGTCGGGCGAGGTGCGCGCGAGCATGTTGCGCCAGGACGCGAGTTGCGGGGTCGCGCGGAACGCGGGCGCGAACCAGCGCTCCATGATCCCGTCAGAGATGGCGGCGAGACCCTGTCCCTCCACCTGCGCGATGCGCGCGGCCCAGGAGTCGGGCGTGCCCAGCCGCGCCGCCGTGTTGGACAGCACGAGCGCGCGCACGAGGTCGGGCCGCCGCAGGGCCAGCGCCTGCGCGATCATGCCGCCGATGGAGACGCCCATGACCACGGCCGGGCCGCCCTGCGACTCGATCAGGGCAACGGCGTCGTCGGCCAGGTCCTCGACCGTGACCGCTCCGCCCAGATCGGACAGACCGTGCCCTCGCTTGTCGAAGCGCGCGACGCGCAAGCCGGGGGGAAGCAGCGGCAGGAGATCGTCCCAGAGCCGCAGGTCGGTGCCCAGCGAATTGGCGAGGAGCACGAGAGGCCCATCACCTTCGACGCGGACGTGCATCCGCCCCCAGGGGCGTTCGAGAACTTGCATGGGCTCCTCCCTGGACCCATGATCTGCCACAACCGTCCCGCCCCGCAAAATGCATAGGAGGCTGCGATCCATAACCGCCCGGTCATGCATCCGGCGATCAAGCTGCGCCATGTGCGGGCGTTCCTCGCCATCGCGGCAGAGGGGAGCCTATCGGCCGTGGCCCGCGCCGAGGGCATCACCCAGCCTGCCCTGTCCCGGACCCTGGCCGAGCTGGAGGACCTGCTGGGCCAGTCGCTGTTCCTGCGGCAGGGGCGCAGCCTGCGGCTGACCGAGGCGGGCGCGGTGTTCCGCCGCCACGCCGCCGAGGGGGTTGCGGCGCTGGAAGCGGGGGCGGCGGCGCTCCGGGGCGGGAAAGCCGAGGGGCAGCTGTCCGTGGGGGTGCTGCCCACGGTGGCCACGCGCTTCTTTCCCTGCGTGGCTTTGCGGTTCCGTGAGATGCGGCCGGACACGACTCTGTCGATCGCCACGGGGCCGCAGGGCCACCTCGTGGGCCTGCTGCGCGACGGCCGGATCGACCTTCTGGCCGGGCGGATGCCCGAGCCGCGCGAGATGGCGGGCCTCGCCTTCGAGCATCTCTACGAGGAGCAGGTGGAACTGGTCGCACGGGCCGGGCATCCGCTGGCGCACCTGCCGCCCGCCGACCTCCTGGCGCGCGTCCCGCTTGTCCTGCCACCCGAGGGCGCGGCGATCCGGCGCACGGTGGACGACTACCTCGCGAGCCTGGGCCTCGCGGGGATCCGGGCGGCGGTCGAGACCGTCTCGCATCCGGTCGGGCGGGGCGTCCTGCTGGGATCGGACGCGGTGTGGTTCATCTCGCGCGGGGTGGTGGTCGAGGAACTGGAGACGGGGCGGTTGCAGGCGATCCCGACCGACGCCCGAAGGCTGGCGGGGGCCGTGGGCCTGACGCTTCGGCAAGGCGAAGCAGGCGCGGCCCTGGCCCTCCTCGTGGAGATCGCCCGCGAGGCGGCGCGAGCCGCCTGATCTCAGGCCCTCGGCATGGAGGCGGGCCGCAGCGCCCGCTTCTGGGCCGCGATGCGGAAGGGCGCGTTGGGCGCGCCGTAGCCCGAGTATCCGCCCCGCCGCTCGACGATCTCCACGAAGAAGCCGTCGGGCCGCGCCGCCGAGTAGAACTGGAAGAACTCTCCCTGCCCGTCGGCGTCGTAGAGGATGTTCGCCGCCCGGAGCCGTGCCGTCAGCGCGGAATCGAGGCCGAAGCGCGCCTCCACGTCGTCGTAGTAGTTGCCGCCGATCTCCAGCACCGGGAACCCCCGCGCAGCCAGCGCTTGCGCCGTGGCGAGGATGTCGTCCGTGGCCAGCGCGATGTGCTGGACTGCCGATCCGAAGGTGTCGCTGAAGAACCGCCCCGCCAGCGTCCGCCGCGCGTCCGTCCCGTTGAGCGTGACGCGCAGCCCGCCGGACTGGACGGCTTGGCTCCGCACGAGGCCGTCGGGGTCGGCCACGTCCACCATGGGAGCTTTCCGGCCATCGAGGATCGACGTGTAGAAGAGCGCCCAGCTCAGCATCTCGTCGTAGGCCATGGTCTGGCCGAGGTGATCGACCGCCACGAGGCCCGCGCCGACCGAGGCGGGAGCCGCGTCAGGGAACTCCGTCTCCCAGACCCGGCCCAGGTCGCCCGCGCGGTCGAGGAAGCGGATCACGCTGCCGCCCACGCCCCGGATCGCCGGAATGGCGAGCTGGCCCTCGGGCGGGCGCTCGTCGAAGCGCGTCGCGCCCAGCGCCTCGGCGCGAGCGAGGGCCGCATGGGCGTCCGGCACCAGGAGGCCCACTTCGCTCACGGTCGTGCCATGGCTGGCGAAGGCGTTGCGGGTGAAGCCCTCGACGCCGGTGTTGACGAGGACGTTGATGCCGCCCTGTCGCCAGAGCGTGACGGGCTTGGTCAGGTGCGCGCCCGCCCTCTCGAAGCTCAGGGAGGCCAGGAGGGCCTCGATCCCCTCGGCCTCGCCGGGAGCGGTGGCGAATTCGAGGAACTCGACCGTTTCGACCGGGGCGGGCGGCGGGAAGGCGGGAAGGTCCATGGCGAGGCCCGGTTCCTCGCGCCGCACGCGGTCCATGAGGTGGACGAGGCTTCGATGTCCGTCCTGCGCCACGAGGCGGGGCAGGCCCGCGCGGAACTGGTCGTTGAAGATTTCGAGCGACAGGGGGCCGGCGTAGCCCGTGGCCATCACCGCCCGCATGAAGCGCGTCACGTCGAGGTCGCCCTCGCCGGGCATGTTGCGGAAGTGACGCGACCAGTAGAGCAGGTCCATCGGGATCGCGGGCGCGTCGGCGAGTTGGACGAAGGCGATCCGGTCGCCGGGGATGCGCCGGATGGTGTCGGGGTCGATGCCGCGTCCCAGTGTGTGAAAGCTGTCGAGGATCAGGCCGACGGCCGGATGGTCGGTGCGGCGCACGACCTCCCAGGCGTCGCGGTGGTCGTTGACGTGTCGGCCCCAGGCCAGCGCCTCGTATCCCACGCGCAGCCCGCGCGCCGCTGCCCTTTCGCCCAGTTCGCGGAAGTCGTCGGCGGCGCGGTCGATGCCACCCAGGGACTCCGGGTGGACCGTCGAGCAGACGAGCACGAGGTCGGTGCCGAGTTCGCCCATCAAGTCGAACTTGCGTTCGGCGCGGGCGAAGGCGCGAGCGCGCAGCGGAGCGGGCAGCGTCTCGAAGTCGCGGAAGGGCTGGAACAGGGTGATCTCGAGCCCATGGTCGCGCACCATGCGCCCCACGTCGCGGGGGGAGCCGTCGAAAGTCAGGAAATCCTGCTCGAAGATCTCGATGCCGTCGAACCCGGCCCCGGCGATGGCCTCCAGCTTCTCGCGGAAGTCGCCCGAGACGGAGACGGTGGCGATGGACGTCCTCATGGGCGCGCTCCCGAACTGAAGGCCGGGACCAATCTGACCGTGGAACGAATTAACGACAAATACGGATATGCCGATTGGCATAACACGAGGTTAGGTCGTGGGATCCCATGTGGCGCGGGAGGTGGCCGCGATCAGTTCCTTCTTGAAGCGGGTCACGGCGTAGTCCGCGAAGCTCGACAAGGGTCGGCCCTCGCGCGTCACGACCCATGCCGTGATCGAGGCCGCCTCCTTCAGCGGTCGTCGCGTGATCCCCGGCATGTAGATTTCGGCCACCGAGAACTCGTCGATGACAGCGACACCCAGCCCGTGCCGGACGAGGCTGACCACGGTCTGCGCAAATCGGCCCCGCATGGTGTAGCGCGGCGCGACGTCGGCCTCCCGGAAGGGGGCGGCCAGCGCGGCGCCGTAGGGATCGCCCGGCTCCACCCCCACGAAGGGCTCGCGCGCGAGGTCATGGACCGAGATGACGTCCTTCCGCGCGAGCGGGTGCCCGTCCGGCACGATGGCGACGATCCGGCCCCGGGCCAGGGGCTCGTTCGACAGCGCCGGGTTGTCGATCGCCGAGGACATGATGACGAACTCGCCCCGCTCCAGCAGGAGGTAGTCCATGGCCTCCTCGACCTTGAGGATGTTGAGATCGATGAACAGGTCGGGAAAGCGGCCGCGGATGCTGCGTACGGCCCGCGCGGCGATGAACTGGGCGATCGACGGGGCACAGGCGAAGGACAGCGTGACGTCCTCCCCCTTTGACAAGGCACCCAGCGCCAAGTTCAGGTTCTCCATCTGGCGATGGACTTGATGCACCATCTCGAAGATGGACCCGGCCTCGCGCGCCGGGACGAAGAGCCCGGCCTTGCGCTCGAAAAGCCGCAGTCCCAGGCTCTCCTCGGTGTGCTTGATCAAGCGGGATATGCCGGGGGCCGACACCCCCAGCAGCGTCGCGGCACCTTGGATGGTTCCGGCGATCATGACCGCCCGGATAACCTCGACCTGTCGGAGAGTGAGTTCGCGCATAAGGGCAGACTAGCGCAAGGCGGGCGGGCAAGGGAGACCGAAGAGGCCCTCCACTCAGGTCTCGCAGACGTCTGCCGAAGGAAGGTGGCGAAGCTCACAACCGCTCTGACCGTAAAAGGCACCATGGCCTGCTGCCGGTTTCGCGGACACGACGGTGAGATCGTGACCTTGGAACTGGAGAGTGCCGATAAGGCGGAAGTTCAGCCGCGAGTTCAAGCTTGAAGCGGTGAAGCTGGTGAGGGAGCGCGGTGTATCGGTTGCGCAGGCCTGCCGTGACCTGGATGTTGGTGAGAGCGCGCTCCGGCGCTGGATGCGGGAGTTGGCGGAGGCGCCTGCGAACGCCTCCCTTGGCCAGGGGCATATGCGCTTCGAGCAGGCTGGAGTTTCAGCGCTGAAGAAAGAGGTCGCCCGGCTCAAGGCGGAGCGTGATATTCTAGAAAGGCGGCCGCGTTCTTCGCGAGGGAGTCGACATGAGACTCGCCTTCATCGCGAAGCACCGTAAGCGCCTCGCCCGCCCCCTATGTGGGGCAGCTTGACGTCTTTCTGAGGTGCCACGACATGAGCTCCTCGATCCGGCTTTTCGGATGGCCGTCAAGGAGGGCGCGGAGCGTCTCGGTGATGTGGTCGACCGGTTCACGTCGCTCGTCTTGCAGCTGGCGATAAGGGTGGCGAACATCGCCCAGTTCTTGGCGCCGACCTCGTGGCCTGCGAAGAGGGCGTTCTTGCGCGTGAGCGCGATGGGCCGGATCTTATTCTCGACCGGGTTGGTGTCGAGCTCCAGCCGGCCGTCCTCAGTGACCCGGCCGAGGCCCGGCCAGAGGCCGAGGGTGTAGCGGATGTCCTCGGCCAGGGCCGAGGCTTTGGGAAGACGCGAGAGCTGCGCCTCCAGCCAGGGACGGAAGGCGGCGACGATCGGCGCAGAGAACTCGCGCCGCGCGGCGAGACGGGCATCCGGGCCGAAACCTCGGACCGAGGCCTCAATGGCGTAGAGCGCGGCGATCTGGCGGAGGGCCTCCTCGGCGATCGGCGAACCGTCGTGCTCCAGCCGCTTCACGAAGCGGCGGCGCACATGGGTCCAGCAGTTCACTAGCACCCAAGGCCCCTCGGGCCGGTCAATGCCGGTCAGCGCATCATAGGCGCCATAGCCGTCGCATTGCAGGATGCGTCCACGGTAGCCGGCGAGGAAGGCCACGGCGTGGGTCCCGCCCCGGCCGGGAGCGTAGTGGAACATCACGACCGGCGGCCTGGCCGCGCCGTGTCCACGGTCGTCCGCGACGATGGTCTAAAAGAACCCGGTCTTCGTTCGTCGTCGCCCCGGGTCCAGCACTGGGGCGCGGGTCTCGTCCATGAAGATCCGATCTGCGGCCTTTGAATGCTCGCGCATGTGCGCGACGATGGGCTTGAGGTGGAAGCAGGCGCGGCCAACCCAGTTGCCAAGCATGGCGCGGACCAGGGTATTGCCCTGCCGGGTGTATATCTCGGCCTGGCGGCAAAGGGGGAGATGGTCCCCGAACTTCGCCACGATGATCTGCGCAATCAGTGCCTCGGTCGGCAGCCCTCCGGGCACGACGTGCTCGGGGGCATGCGCCTGGGCCATCGCCGAGGAGCAGCGGCGGCAAGCGTAGCGCGGACGCCGGGTCACCAGCACCCGCTACTGCGCCGGCACGATGTCGAGCCGCTCGGAGACATCTTCCCCGATCTTCGTCATCTCGCCGCAGCCGCAGGAGCAGAGGGTGCTCTCGGGCTCGATCACCCGTTCGATCCGCGGCAGATGCCTGGGCAGGTGGCCACGGTTGCGGTTGGCAGGACGCTCCTCATCGACAGCGCGGTCCTTCAGGGCACGGCGGGCCTTCTCCTGTGCCGCCTCCAGGATGCCCTGCGCGATCTCGACGTCCTCGAGTGGCAGGTTGAACTGCTCGGGATCGAGCTTCTCGGACTTGGCCCCGAAGCGCTCGCGGCGCAGCTCGGCGACGATACTCTCCAGCCGCTGCCGAGCCTCGATCGCCTCCGCCAATGTCGCCTCGGTCTCGGCGAGGCGCGCGTTCAGGCGGGCGTTCTCTTCGGCCAGGGCAGCGTCATTCAAATGTTGGATCAAGCACATGGCCAGTCCGAAGGCCATGCCGAACGACGCCCCCGAGTCACTCCACCGCAGCTACCCGGCTGCCTGTGGTCGCCGCGCCGCCTCAGGCCGGACCTGCCGCCAGTCCAGCCCCTCGAACAGCGCCGAGATCTGCGCCGACGACATCCGCATTACCCCGTCCCGCACTTGGAGCCAGACGAACTTGCCGCCCTCAAGCCGCTTGTGAACGAGCACCATCCCGGTACGGTCCCAGATCAGCACCTTGATCCGATCCCCGCGCTTGGAGCGGAAAACGGAGGCTGCGCCGCTGAACGGGTCAAGCTCGAAGAGCTCCTGCACCACCAGCGCCAGCCCATCCATGCCCTTGCGGAGGTCGATCGGCCGCATCGCCACGCAGACCCGAAGCTGCCCATGCGGCGCGATCATCGGGCCGCCGCCCGTGCGGATCGGATCACCCGCGCCAGATGCGCCTCGTCAGTCCCGGGCACCGCGCGGATCGTTACATCGTCGACGATTGTCTCGATGACAGTGCCGGAGGACGGCGGCGCCTGGTAGGGGATTGCGGGTCCGACGGCCTTCGGATCCACCACCACCGGAGCAATGGACGTGCCGCCCACCCGTCCTGCCTCGGCAGCATCTCCAGCGAGCCCGTGGTCCGCGGTCGGCGCCAGTCGTAGATATGCCATCGCGTCGTCCCGTGCCGCCGCGCCACCTCGGCCACTCGGGCGCCCGGCATCAGGCTCTCGACCACGATCCGGGCCTTCTCCGCTTCCGTCCACCGCCGCCGTCCGGTCCGCCCCTCGATCACCTCGAGGCGATCGGCAAAGCCATCCAAATAGCCGTCCATATCGACGTTCATCGCCATGACCACCAACGGATCAGTTGCATGGCTCAACCCTCAGCGGTAGGAGGGGAGCGGCAAAGCGCTTACGATCATTGAGCTCAGACTCGGTGTCATAGCTCTGTGAGGCGTTGGCAGTGTCGCGCTCGGGCTTCCATGCTTGGCTGCCCGGCCCGCGAGTGTTAATGCAATCGCGGACGAATGGCTAGCAGAGGTTATCAGCCGGAGCTTCCACAGGAGCGACCGCACCAAGGAGCGCGCCGGGTCTGGCACGATGTCCTGGCCGAAAGCATCGCATGCGGCCTGCATGGCGTAGAACTGCTGATGAAGGTGAACGGACTACGAGCCAGGCCGAGGCGCCGAGGAATGCCGAAGGACGACGACGCGCGCTCGGTCATTGCCGACAATCTTCTCGAACGCGACTTTCAAGCGGAGCGGCCCAACCAGAAGTGGCTGGCCGACTTCACCTACATCTGGACGGCTGAGACCTGGCACTACGTCGCGGTGGTGTTGGACCTTTTCCCGCGGCGGATCGCGGGCTGTTCGATGAAGGCCGAGCGAGACGCCCAGCTCGTCATGGACGCGCTAATGATGGCGATCTGGCGAAGAGGGAAGGCCGATGCCTTGCTTCATCACTCAGATCAGGGGAGCTAGGGGGGTCTCAAACGGTTGTCTCAACACCCCTGAAGTGGGAGGTTGCGATGACGACGAGGAAGAGGCGGTCGGCGCGATCGATACGAGAGGCGATGCGATCACCGGGCCGGCCTCCCGTGGCGCGACGCGAGCACCGACAGGTGTTCTGGTCGGCGGTTTTGGCGGGGCGCTCGAGCGAGGACGCTGCTGTGGATGCGGGAGTGTCGCCGCCTGTGGGAGCCAAGTGGTTCCGGGAGGCTGGCGACATGCCACCATCGCAACTCGCACCGTCGGCGAAGCCGCTTTCAGGGCGATACCTATCGTTCGTCGAGCGCGAAGAGATGGTGCTTCTCTACGTCGGAGGTGAAGGCACACGTGAGATCGCACGCCGGCTAGGATGAGCGCCCTCCACGATCTCCCGCGAGCTGTGCCGCAATGCGGACACGCGGAGCGGCGGTCTGGAGTACCGGGCAACAACGGCGCAGCGGCACGCGGACCGTTCCGCCCGTCGGCCAAAGGCGGCGAAGCTGGCGGTGAACGTGAGGCTGCGCGAGTATGTGCAGGATCGGCTCGCCGGCCGGATCGCCGCGCCGGGCGGTGATGGGATCCGGCCGGCGAGCGTGGCTTGGACGGGTCGGCGTGCCGGGCGTCGGCAGGATCGACGATGGGCGAAGGCTTGGAGCCCGGAGCAGATCGCGAGCCGGCTCCGGCTCGACTTCCCCGAGGACGAGACCATGCGTGTCAGCCACGAGGCCATCTGCCAGGCGCTCTACGTCCAAGGCCGAGACCCGCTGAAGCGCGAGCTCACGGCCTGTGTGCGCACGGGGCGGGCGCGTGTCCAGGGCCGTGGCAAGTCGTTTGTGACACCTGAGATCATGATAAGCGAGCGTCCGACGGAGGCCCACGACCGGACCGTGCCGGGGCACTGAGAAGGCGACCTGATCCTCGGGCTCGGCAGTTCGGCGATCGGCACGCTCGTCGAGCGCACCACGTGCTCCACCTTGCTGCTGCATCTGCCCCGGATGCTCGGCCACGGGGACGGGCCGCGGGTCAAGAATGGTCCCGCGCTCGCCGGCCATGGCGCCGAGGCGGTCCGCGATGCAATCGCGCAAACGATCACCACCTTACCCCAGCACATGCGCCGCTCGCTGACCTGGAACCAGGGAGCCGAGATGGCGAAGCACGACGAGTTACGCATCGAGACTGGGCTCGGCGTCGACTTCTGCGATCCTCAAGGCCCATGGCAGCGCGGATCCAACCAGAACACCAACAGGCTCCTGCGCCAGTACTTCCCGAAAGGGACGGACCTCAGCCAGCATGGACATGACGAACTCGACGCCGTCGCCGCGGCCCTCAATGGCAGGCCACGGAGGCCTCTCGGATGGAAGTCTCCCGCCGAAGCGCTGGACGAGGTGCTAGCCGCGACCTGATCTGGCCCCCGTTTCACCGGACACTCAGGCGGTTGCGGTTTGGGCGGCGATGAGCTCGCGAGGCGAGCGCATCGTCAGCCCGGAGTGCGGGTGGTGGGTGTTGGTGTCTTCGAACCAGGACGGGGAGCAATCCGAGGACGACCTCTGCGCTGGGAGCGGGGTCACCTGGACGTGGTCGCGCTTGAGGGTGCGCACAACGGCCTCGGAGATGCCGTTGCTTTGCGGGCTCTTCCCCGGCGTGAAGCAGGGCTTGAGGCCGAGCTGGCGGGCGAGGATGCGGGTGTCCTTGGCGGTGCAGGGCGAGCCGTTGTCGCTGAGCATCTCCACGAGTTGGGGGGGGCCGGCAGCCGCCGAAGCGCGTCTCGACGGCCTCCAGCATCATGTTTCGCACCTCCGAGCCGCCGATCCCCGCGTTCGCCACAGCCCGCCAAGCGATGACCTTGCCGTCGTGGGCGAGGCCCGGCCGCTCGGTGCAGTGGCGGGCCAGCAGGAGGCTGTGCGCCTGCATGATCCGATACACCCATGCGGAGCTTCTCGGCCGCCGACCAGCGGCGGCGCCGGCCGCCATCGGTGATGATCTCAGCGTCAGACACAAGCACGTGCTTGGGGCTGCCCTGAGCCTCCATGGTCATGCCCAGGTGCCCGGTCGAAACGGGGGCCAGTTCAGTCTCGGATTGCTCCCCACTTGGTTCGAAGACACCAACACCCACCACCCGCACTCCGGGCTGACGATGCGCTCGCCTCGCAAGTTCATCGCCGCCCAAACCGCAACCGCCTGAGTGTCCGGTGAAACGGGGGACGTTGGGATTATCCGTTTCGCATTGGCGTGACGCTAGGGATCGGGCAGGCCAGCCCTTAAGGGGGCGACGCGAGCTTGTCCGGCGTTGCGTTTGCGGCTTCGGACGACGGCACCCCCGCTTGGGGCGGGGGATCTGGTCGGTTTCGGTTGGTTGCGGGGGCAGGATTTGGACGATGGCGAACAAGCCTGCCCCTGGGCTGAGTAAGAGATAGGCCGTCGCTTTCATGCCGTGTCGCCCACTTCGCCAATCTGCTCTATCCAAGTCGCGGTCCGCCGTTCTCTCCTTCATAATGACGAGGCTCCTGTCCGTTATGAAGGAGTCGGCGGGCCGAAGCCCTTTAATATGATGATGCCCGCTTCGGATCTCGAGCTCTCACAGTTCAAGGCAGCCGCGTTCAGGCCGGCTCGGATTGCCGTGCGGCCTCGCTGACCTGAACCGTCCGCCCGACCTGGGCCGACCGGAGCGCGGCCTCGGCCAGCACCAGCGCCTGCCGCCCGTCCTCGAAGCCGACCTCGGGGGCCGTGCCCGTTTCCACGGCGTCGACGAAGGCGCCGATCTCGGCGGCGAAGGCCTCGCGGTAGCGGTCGATGAAGAAGTTCTGCAAGGGCGCGCCCTCGCCGGTCTGCGCCTGCGTGGACAGCACCATGTGATGAGCACGGATGTTCTCGGACTGCGCCATGCCGAGTGTGCCCAGCGCCTCGACGCGCTGGTCGTAGCCATAGACGGACTGGCGGGAGTTGGTGATGACCGCCTGCTTGCCGCTCGCCGTGGTCAGGGTGATGCTGACGGTATCGTAGTCGCCCAGCCGCTCCATCATCGCGGGGTCCACGAGGCGGGAGCCGGTGGCCTGCACCGCCACGACCTCCTCGCCCAGCACGAAGCGGGCCATGTCGAAGTCGTGGATGGTCATGTCGCGGAAGATGCCGCCCGAGACCTTGAGGTAGCCCTCGGGGGCGAGGCCGGGGTCGCGCGAGGTGATGACGACCTGATGGAGGTCGCCGATCCGGCCCGCCCGCACGGCGTCGCGGACGGCGCGGTGCGAGGGGTCGAAGCGGCGCACGAAGCCCAGCATGATCGGGACGGCCGTTCCGGCGATGCGGCGGGCGCAGGCGTCCACGCGGGCGAGGCTCAGGTCGATGGGCTTCTCGCAGAGCATGGGCTTGCCGGCCGCGACCGCCTTCTCGATCAGGTCGGCGTGGGTGGGGGTGGAGGTGGCGATCAGGATGGCGTCCACCTCGGGGGAGGCGAGGACCTCCTCGACGCTGCCGAAGGCGGGGACGCTGAGCCGGGCGCTCACGTCCGCTGCTGCGGCGTCGATCACGTCATAGACCCCGGCGAGGGTGGCGCGGGGGTGGGCGGCGATGTTCTCGGCGTGCATGCGGCCGATGCGGCCGACGCCCAGGACGGCGATGCGGATCATGGTGGTGTCTCCTTATTCCGCCGCTTGGGCGGAGCGTTGGGGGGCCGCGACCGTGAAGGCCGCGCGGAAGGATTCGAGGGCGGCCTGAGGGTCGCCGGAGGCCCAGGACTCGAGGCCCACGGGGCCGGTGTAGCCCATGGCGACGAGGGCGCGGGCGATGCCGGGCCAGTTCACCTCGCCGGTGCCGGGCTCCTGGCGGCCCGGCACGTCCGCGACCTGGATCTCGCCGATCCAGGGGAGGCACGTGCGGCACAGCTCGATCAGGTTCCCCTCGCCGATCTGGGCGTGGTAGAGATCCAGGTTCAGGCGCAGGCGCGGGTGGTCGATGGACGACACCAGCGCCAGCGTATCCTCGGCGCGGGCGAAGGGCACGCCGGGGTGGTCCACGGGGAGGTTCAGGTTCTCCAGCGTGAAGGTCACGCCCTCGGCCTCGGCGAGGTCCACGACCCGGCAGAGCGTGTCGCGCGCCTTGAGCCACATCGCCCCGGTGACGGTCTCGACGGGCCGGACGGGCAGGCCGCCCTCGCCGAGCCCGGTGCCGTGGAGGTTCAGGCGCTGGACGCCCAGGCGCTTGCCGACCTGCGCCGTCTCGCGCGCGGTCGCCAGCAGCTCGGCCGCGCCCTCGTCGTCGGTGAGGCGGCCGCGCAGGTAGCCGTTCATGATGGTGAAGGTCGCGCCGGTGCGTTCGAGCGCGGCGAGGTCGTGCTCGGGCCAGTTCCAGAGGCCGACGCCGAAGCCCATCTCGTGGAGGCGCGACGCGCGCCAGTCGATGGGGCGGTCGCGCCAGAGCATCTCTGCGCAGGCGGCAAGGGGGAAGGTCATGGGGGCTCCTCCGGGGGTCATTCGGCGGCGAGCGCCGGGGCGGCGTCGAGACCCGCCACGAAGCGGGCGAACTCGGCGTCGTCGATGGGGACGGCGTGGCGGGGATCGGGGTAGGCCCCAGAGTCCACGTCGGCGATGAATTCGCGGAACGCGGCGATGCGCTCCTGCTGGAGACGGTCGTAGTCGGCGCGGAAGTCGCGGTAGGTCTTGGCATGGCGGGGCTTGTGGCCCACCGTGTGGCCCAGCACGTCCTCGGCGAAGAGATACTGCGCGTCGGCGTGCGGGCCGGCGCCCATGCCGAGGAGGAGAAGCGGCGTGGACCGGGCGAGGACGGCGGCGACGCGGTCAGGGACGACCTCCAGCTCGGCCCCGAAGGCGCCGATGGACTCCAGCCGCTTGACCTCGTTCCAGACGTGGCGGGCCTCGGCGGCGGTCTTGCCGACGGCGCGGTAGCCGGTCCAGGTGACACACGACGGGATCAGGCCCACGTGGCCGACGACGGGCAGGTGGTTGTCGCAGAGCGCCTTCTGGATGTCATGGGAGGCCGCGCAGTAGAAGCAGTCCCCGCCCATGGCCGCGAAGCGGAAGGCGGCGCGGAGGTGGTCCTCGGCGGTGGCCAGCGTCCCGAAGGGGCCGTAGGGCAGGCCCACCTGCACGAAGCAGCCGCCCGCCGCCTCGCGCATCTCGGGCGAGAAGAAGCGGCCCTCGATGGACAGCAGGTCGATGCCGGCCGCATCGGCGGCGGCGGCCTCCTCGGGGGTGGTGACGTAGAGCATCGACAGCTTGCGGCCTTGGGCCTTCAGGGCGCGGAGGTCGGCGACGGTGGGGCGCTTGCGGGTCATGACGGGGTCCTTGGAGGTCAGAGGCCGACCAGCACCCGCCCGCCCTCGACGCGGACGGGGTGGGTGCGGAGGTTCACGCAGGCGGGCGCGCGCTTGGCCTGGCCGGTGCGGTAGTCGAAGGTCGCGTTGTGCTTGGGGCATTCGATGACGTGGTCCATCACGAGGCCACCGGCGAGGTGGACGTTCTCGTGGGTGCACATCCCGTCGGTGCAGAAGAAGTCGCCCTCGGGCGAGCGGTAGATCGCGAAGGTGCGGCCGTCGTGATCCCAGCGGATCACGTCCTCCTCGTCGATGTCGGCGGTGGCGCAGGCGTCCACCCAGGTCAGGGCTTCAAGGGCGGCGGTGGCGGGCATGGGGCGGGTCTCCTTCGGGTTGGTGTCACGCGGGCTTCTCTCGGCCCGTGCGGACAGATTCGCAGGAAAGGGTTGACGGCGGGTGTCGGCAACGAACGCTCGGGGGGCACTTCGCGCAACACTCTTGACAGCTCCGGCGACCTGTGGGCCAGACCCGGCGCGGTCGGCCGCAGGCGATGGGATCGCGTCCTGCATCAGGCCGGCACGGGCTCGGCGCTCGGCCCCGGAGCCTGGCCCGGCTGGTCCGGGACGTGCAGCCCGCAGTCCTCCCAGCGGCCCGAGCCGTTGGAGCGCACCGCCGCCGCGACGAAGGCGACGCCGGCGGCGGCGTCCCGGACGGTCGGATAGGCGAGCATCCCGTCGGGAAGCGCGCGGCCGGTCCGGCGGGCCTCCACCGCGAGGCCGAGCTCTGTGTAAAGGTTGGCCCAGGCTTCGAGGATGCCCTCGGGGCAGCCGCGCGGCATCCGGGCGAGGCGGCGGGCCTCCGGGTGCAGGCCGCCAGCAAAGCCGGACTGGTAGCGCTGCGCCGGGGCATCGAAAGGCGTCACGGTCAGCTCGTCGCCCCGCTCCTGGTTCCAGTCGAGGGCGGCCTTGGTGCCGAAGACCCGCAGCCGCAGCCCGCACTGGTTGCCCACGGCGGCCTGGCTCACCATCAGGGTCCCCGGCACGGATCCGAAGCGCATCTGGCAGAAGGCGGTATCCTCCAGGTCCTTCGGCTCGCCGGAGACGTGGAAGTCGGCGCGCACGCGTGTTGCTGGCCGACCGGTGACGAAGCTCGCGAGGTGGACCGCATGGGTCCCGATGTCGCCGGTGGTGAAGCTGCCTCCCGAGCGGGCCGGATCGACCCGCCAGGGCTGCCGGCCCCCGGCATCGGCGATGAGGGTCGCCGCGAACTCCTGGAAGTATTCGACGTGGATCTGCCGCAGATCGCCCAGCTCGCCGGCGCGGATCATGGCGCGGGCCTGCCGGACCATGGAATAGGCCGCGTAGGCGTAGGTCACGCCGAAGACGAGGCCGGAGGTCCGCTGCGCCTCCACGAGCCGCAGCGCGTCGTCCAGGCTGGGCGCGAGGGGCTTGTCGCAGATGACGTCGATGCCCTGGGCCAGGAAGGCCTCGGCCACGGGCGCGTGCAGGTGGTTGGGCGTCACGATGGCGACGGCGTCGATGCCCTGCGGGTGCGCCGCTTCGGCGCGGGCCATGGCGCGGAAGTCGTCGTAGGTCCGGTCAGGGGGCAGCAGCCAGTCCCGGCCGGATTGCCGCGCCCGGTCGGGGTCGGAGGACAGGGCGCCGGCCACGACCTCCCACCGGCCCGAGAGGCGCGCGGCCTGGGCGTGGATGGTCCCGATGAAGGCACCGGCGCCGCCGCCCACGAAGCCCAGCCGCATGAGCCGGGATGGCGGTGGGAACGGCATGAAGGATTGAGAGGTCACGGACGCATCCTGGGCTGGACGAGAGGGAGAAGCCGGCCCCGGGGAAGACCCGAGGCCGGCGGTCGGCCTGTCAGCGGGCGCCGGCCGCCACGCCGGCAAGGGTCGCCGCGATGTTGGTGCTGTCCACGATGCCGGGCCCGGTCAGGATCGGCGCGGTGGGCACGTCGAGGCCATAGTTGACGTAGCCGTTCAGGAGCGACACCGCGAGATAGCCCTGGAGGTAGGGCTGCTGGTCGATGGCGAAGAGCTGGTCGCCCGCGGCGATGCGGTCGAGCGTGCCCTTGTTCATGTCGAAGGTGCCGAGCGCGACCGTCTCGCCCACGCCGGCCTGGCTGACCGCGATGGCGGCGCTGTCGGCGTCGCCCGCGCTGATGGTGATCAGGCCGTCGATGGTCGTGTCCTCAAGAAGCGCGGCCTTGATCGCCTGGGCGACGGCGGTGGGGTTGCCGAAGCTGCTCGCGGGGAGGGGGAGCTGGGTGGACGCGCCGCCGTTCGCGGCCATCCCCTCGGCGATGCCGGCACAGCGGGCTTCGAGGCTCGCGGCACCGGGGATGGTGTTGACGCAGACGACGTTCGTGGCGCCGTGTTCGGCGAAGTAGGCGCCGCCCGCGCGCCCGGCCTCGGTGTCGTCGCTGCCGATGTAGTTCATGGCGCCCAGGCGGTCGGACGCCGCCATGCCGCCGGCGTTGTAGACGATCACCGGCACGCCCGCCTCGACCGCGGCCTTGAAGGCCTCGTCCATCGCCTCTGGCACCCAGTTCGGGGCGACGATGGCATCGGGGTTCTGGCTGATGGCGGTGCGGATGAGGTCGGCCGCGTCGGCGCCGAGGTTGTCGTAGTTCTGTGGCCCGAGCCAGGTGACGGTGCCACCCTGCGCCGTCACGACCTGGCCCGCATCCTCGGCGCCGCGCTTGACGATGGACCAGAACGGGTCGTCGGACTTGCCGCCGATGACGAAGATGTCCGCGCCGTCCTGCGCGATGGCGGGAACCGTGGCCCCCACGAGCGCCGCCCCGGCGAGAAGCGCGGCCCAAAGGCCCTTGTTGGTGGTCATGTCAGTCCTTCCTCCCTGTTGCCGTCGGTACGACGGCGCTTTGCAGCCCTTTGCGGGCCTTCCTTGGGCCGGCGCGCCGCAGGGCGCGTCCGGCGGATCCTTGCGTCCCCTTCCCCTGGGGCGCGCCGGGCCGGAGGGTGCCTCCTCGCGTCCCTTCGGCCCGTTTCCGACCTATTCGGCCGGGGTCGGCGTGTTCTTCTTGCGGTTCATCCGCTCGACCTTGCGCTGGAAACGGGCGTCCATGCGGGCCTCGGCTTCCTTGGAGCCGTCGTGCCAAGTGCCGAACCACTGATCGAGCGGGATGAGCCCGTCGCCGCCGTAGTTCACCTCGAAATGCTTGTGGTGGAGGTAATGGGCGTAGGCGTGGCCATCGAGGAGCGTGTCCTCGGTGATCTCGAGCCGGTGGAAGCCCAGATGGCCGTTCACCGCCCCGAAACCGGCCATGTGGAGCTGGAACAGAGCCACGATCGGGTTCGAGGGAATCACGAGGTGCCAGAGCGCGACGGCGTGGTAGAGGAACGCCTCCACGGGGTGCATCGACAGCGACGACCAGGGCGAGGGGTTCACCGAGTTGTGGTGGACCGAATGGATCCAGCGGTAGAGCGGGCCCCAGTGGATCAGCCGGTGGATGCAGAAAAAGTGCACCTCGTGAATCGCGGGGGCAACAAGCACCAGGAGCGCGAGGTAGACGGGGTGGTCGGCCCAGCTCAGCCACGGGACGTAGCCGTTGGCGAAGCACCAGAGGAACAGCACCTCCACCGCCGTCCAGAGCGGGATCGATATGAAGAAGCTGCGCAGGAAATTGTCGATGTTCTGGCTCTGGAACCAGAACACGTCCGAGGGCTGATCGGCCGGGAACTTGCCATTGTACTTGAACCGCGTCTCCTGCGCGCGCTTCACGTAGAAGCGCAGCTCGAAGATCCCGTAGAAGACGAAGATCGCCGCCGCGTTCACCGCGTAGAGCCAGAGCGCCCAGCCCCAGGACAGGGTCTGCATGGTCGCGACATCGGGGATGACGAGGTACCAGTATGCCAGCGCCGTCGCCATGTGGAAGGCGTTCCAGGGCCAGACATAATCCAACACGAAGCGCCCGAGGTCGCGCAAGGTCCAGGCGCCCCGCCAGAACGGCGGCAGCGCGATGGGATCGTGCGGGGTGAAGTCGCCCCGCTTGTTGCGCTTGCCGTAGTCCAGATCGTTCATGGTCGAGCCTCCCTCAACGCCGGTCGGTTCACGTGGGGGTCGTTGTCGCCAGTGGCGCCCAAGGGAACGTCTCGGCCGTGACATGGCCAAACGTTCCTTCTGTCGACGGCGCAAGGCCGTCATCCCCATGCGATGCTATCGGCAATCTCTCGTGCGCGGGCCGCGTCTTTGTCCGGCATCAGTCTTTGCCTGTGTTAGCGTTGACAGGCGCGCCTGCGAAGACGAAGGATTGAGAAGGCCTTCTTTTATTGCATTCCCTTCATAGGGCCAAAGCCGGCCTGAAGGGTTCTTTCAGGGAGCGCCCGGATGGTCCGCCGCGCCACGATTGACGACTTGGCCGAGGCCGCCGGGGTCAGCATCTCCACCATCGACCGGGTGCTGAACGGCCGCGCCAAGGTGCGCCCGGCGACCGCCGAGAAGGTGCTGGCCGCCGCAGAGGCCATCGGCTTCTACGCCACGCCTGTCCTGCGCGATCGCCTGGGCGTGGGTCGTCCGGTCCGGCGTCTGGGCGTGCTGCTCCTTCAGTCGAACCGCACCTTCTATCGGCTGGTCGCTCAGGCGCTGCGGGACGCCGCGGCGGCCGATCCGGGCGTGGCGCTTGAGGTGGAGCATCTCGATGACCTCTCACCCGAGGCGGTCGCCGCACGCATGACCGAGATGGGCCAGCGCGTCGAGGCGTTGGCAGTGGTCTCGGCCGAGCATCCACGCGTAACCGACGCCGTGGAGAGACTTGCCGAACGAGGGGTTCGGACGGTGGCGCTCATCTCCACCCTCACCGCGCCTTCGGGTGTGACCTATGTCGGGCTCGACCATCGAAAGGTGGGGCGCACTGCGGGATGGGCTTTTGCCCACATCTGCCGCAAGCCCGGCCGCATCGGCGTCCTCGTGGGCAGCCCGCGCTACCGGAACCAGGAGATGAACGAGTCGGGCTTTCGCAGCTACCTGCGCGAGCATGCGTCGGATTTCATCGTGCTCGAGCCCATCCCCACGTTCGAGGATAAAGTGGTCGCCCGCGAAATGACCGCACAGCTCCTCGCCCGCGAGCCTGACCTTGCGGGGCTTTTCGTCTCGGGAGGCGGGATCAGCGGGGTGCTCGTGGCTCTCCAGGAGGCGAGCCGGCGGGACATCGTCGTCGTGGGCTACGACCGAATCGAGCCGACGGTGAACGGCCTTATCGATGGGGCCCTCACGCTCGTGATCGCGCACCCGCTCCAGCGGCTCGCATCGGAGTGCCTCGGCGCCCTTTCGGAGTGCATGGAGGACCCTTCACGGCGGCCGCCAGATCGCCTCATCCCCTTTGACATCATAACGGCCGAGAACCTGTAGGCGAGCACCGAGAACGAGGCACGAGGACGCGTGGGGGACGCCGGACGATGAAGGCGAGGCTTCACGGCGCCTGACGGCATGGCCTTCCAGACGGGTCAGCTGCGGCGGACAGGACTGATCCTGAACGGCGCGAGACGGGTGGCCCGCAGGGAGAGCCCGGCGGTCCTCACCCTGCGTCGCGCTTTGCGATCCAGTCGTGATCGGGGTCGTTCTGGAAGCGCCACTGGCGG